>NZ_OZ034786.1:0-1391997 GCF_964028525.1 Wolbachia endosymbiont (group A) of Portevinia maculata | reverse complement strand
ATGACGTAGAATTTTGCTGCAATTGCATGGAAAGTGCCAAGCCATGGTATGTTTGTGCCTGTTAGCTCAAGTACCCTTGATACCATCTCATTTGCTGCTTTGTTTGTGAATGTCACTGCTAATATCTCATCAGAGTAAGCGTGACCGTTCCTAATTATGTGCGCTATTCTTGAAGTGATCGTTCTTGTTTTTCCGGTTCCGGCTCCTGCCAATATTAAAACGGTCCATCTATGTTAGTTACAGCTAATTGTTGTTCTGGATTTAGCAGTGAGAGATAATCGTTCATTTGCAGCTCTATAGATTATAACTTCGTAAAGTTAAACCTATGATCGAAATATTGTAAAGGTTTTATTGAATAGAACAGTTAAAGATGTCCTAGGTGTATGGTCCCACCATACCAATTTATTGTACTAATTCTAGTATAACCTGCCGGGACAATCTATTTCAGTTCCAATACCTTACATTATAAGGATACAAGTCAATAATTGACAATCACTGAGATACAGGCTAAAATGTTTATATGATAATTCTTGTGAGGAGGAAAAATGGATTTTGACAAATATATTAAAGGCAATGCACTTTTTATACATGGATGTGTTGCTGTAGATATAGTGGTTAAAGAGCTAGTAAGGTTTTTACAAAATGAAACACACATTACAGAACTTGGTCTAGAATGGTGTAAAATTGATGATGAAGATGCAAAAGAGTTAGCTAAGCTTACACATCTTACTTCACTTGATTTATCATGAACAACATTAGTGATAAAGGTGCAAAAGCTTTAGCTAGTCTTACCAGTCTGACTAGACTTAACTTATTGAGTAACAATATTAGTGTTGAAGGTGCAAAAGCTTTAGCCAATGGCAAGCTTAAAAATCTCAAGCAGCTTAACTTAGAAAACAACAATATGGTGATGAAGGTGCAAAAGCTTTAGCCAATGGTAAGCTTGAAAATCTCAAGCAGCTTAATTTAAAAAACAACAATATTGGTGATGAAGGTGCAAAAGCTCTAGCTAACGGTAATCTTACAAGTCTTGAATGGCTTAAATTATCATGTAACAAAATTGGTGGTAAAGGTGCAAAAGCTTTAGCTAATGGTAAGCTTGAAAATCTTAAATATCTTGATTTAACGCAAATAATATTGGTGCTTCTGAAGGTGCAAAAGGGTTGGCTGAAGGTAATCTTATCAATCTTGTTCAACTTAATTTAACCCGGAATAAGATTGGTAAAAAGGGCGCAAAAGTTTTAGCCAATGGTAAGTTTGAAAATCTCGAGCAGCTTAACTTAGAAAACAACAATATTGGTGATGAAGGTGCAAAAGCTTTAGCTAATAACAATCTTACAAAGCTTGAATACCTTAGTTTAAAAGACAACTACATTCGTAATGAAGGTGCAAAAGCTTTAGCTAATGGTAACTTTACAAAGCTTCAACATCTTATCTTAACCGAAGGTGTGGTGATGAAGTTAGAAAAGAGCTAGAAGCTAAGCTTACAAATTGTACTGTTGTTGTACATTACCATAATCAAAATCTACCATTCAGTCCTGAAAACAATAGCAAATATTATGCTGGCTACAGTACAGCAATTGGCTTATTTTTAGGTTTGAGCATAGCATATCTTGCAGGAGCTGCTGCTTTAACTCCTGTTGTTGCTGTTGCAGTATTTATTGCAGCCACTGTTGTTGGTGCACTGGTGGGTTATGGTATTGGAAAATTTTGTGAAAAGGTCAGTGAAGAGAAGCAAAATGATCCTGATATGAGTATGTGTACTGCAATTAAGAATGTCCTTATCCCTGAGTGTTTAATCCATAAGGTAGGCATTTAGTATTGACTTTACAACGATAGTCACTTTAAATTAGTAATTGTTGTTGCAGTTAAAGTATCGATGCCTTTTTTCTTTTATTTTTTCGCAATTCTTAGCATTTTATCTGCTGTTTGTGTAATTAGTGTAAGAAATCCTGTGCATGCAGTATTATTTTTAATTTTCACCTTCGTTAATTCTGCAGTTCTTTTTATTCTCCTTGGAGCTGAATTCATTGCTATGATGGTGCTGATAGTATATATCGGTGCGGTTGCAGTGTTATTCCTTTTTGTAGTTATGATGCTCGATATTGACTACATAAGGTTGCGCCAGGGTTTTGCGAAGCATTTCACTCCTGGTGCTATATTATGTGTTGTGTTTTTTCTGATTATCAGTTTTGTAATCCGCAGCTCAACGCTGAATATAAGTAATGTTATAAACTATAATGCCAATAACGTGAAAGCTATCGGTAATTTGCTCTACACTGACTACATGTACGCTTTTCATCTTTCTGGTATTCTGCTGCTTGTTGCAATTGTCGGTGCAATTGCTCTTACTTTGCAGGACAAGAAAAAAGGAGTTAAAAAACAGAATGTATTAAAGCAATTGACACAATCTTCATCTGTAAAATTGGTTAAGGCTAAATTTGGAAAAGGAGTAGAATGGAAATAGGATTAAATCATTTTTTGATAGTTGCTGCTATTTTGTTCACTATTGGGGTGTGCGGTATTTTCATTAACCGTAAGAGCATAATCAATATACTGTTATCAATAGAAATATTATTGCTGGCGATTAACATCAATTTAGTTGCTTTTTCTGCCTTTATGAATGATATAGTTGGGCAAATTTTTGTGATGTTTGTGTTGACTGTTGCGGCAGCAGAGTCAGGAGTTGGGCTTGCAATATTGGTTGTATATTATAGAAGTCGTGGCAATATAGATGTTGAACAAGCGAACTTAATGAAAGAATGAAAGTATGATGGATATACTGAAATTAATAGTATTTTTGCCACTCTTTGGTTCGCTATTTGCAGCACTTTTTAGAAAAAGTCAGTTAGTTACAACGGCAGGGATTGGAATATCTGCAGTTTTATCTTGGTATGTTTTTCTCACCTTCTCTGAAAACTATCATTTAGTTTTATTTCCTTTGTTTTCATTAAGTGTATTAAAAGTAAATTGGGCAATTAGTGTGGATGCTCTCTCATCCTTAATGCTTATTGTTATTACCACCGTTTCACTAGTAGTCCACCTCTATTCTATCGGTTATATGGAGCATGATAAAGGGAAGTCGAGGTTTTTTTCTTACCTATCGCTATTTACGTTTTGCATGATTGTGCTGGTTGTAAGCGATAATTTCGTGCAGCTTTTTTTTGGCTGGGAAGGGGTTGGCCTATGTTCTTATTTACTCATAGGATTTTGGTTCCAAAAATATTCTGCAAATAATGCAGCAATTAAAGCATTTGTTGTAAATAGGGTAGGAGACTTTGCACTATTAATTGGAATCTTTCTTATTTATTATACATTTCACTCTTTGAAATTTACTGAAGTTTTGACACAGCTGATCTTCTTGGCGCACAGAACATTAGGGCATTCTGCTGTGAATTTAAAATAATTCATATAATATGCATATTACTTTTTATTGGCTGTATGGGTAAATCTGCACAGCTTGGTTTACATGTTTGGTTGCCAGATGCAATGGAAGGGCCAACCCCTGTTTCTGCACTCATTCACGCAGCAACGATGGTAACAGCAGGTATATTTTTAGTAGCAAAATGTTCTCCATTGTTTGAGCTATCAAATGTGGCACGAGAATTAATAGTTATTGTTGGGGCACTTACTGCTTTTTTTGCAGCTACGGTTGCGATTACTCAGAACGATATAAAAAAAATAATTGCTTATTCAACCTGCAGCCAACTTGGTTATATGTTCATGGCATGTGGGCTTTCTGCTTACAATGTTGCTATTTTTCATTTAATGACACACGCTTTTTTTAAAGCTCTACTATTTCTTGGTGCTGGCAATGTAATTCATGCAATGCATCATGAGCAAAACATTCAGAAAATGGGAAATTGCTGGAAGAAAATCCCTTGCACTTACACTCTCATGTGGATTGGGTCTCTTGCGCTTTCTGGAATATTTCCATTTGCAGGTTTTTACTCAAAGGATTTGATAATTGAACATGCTTATAGCACGGATAGCTTTGCTTTTGTAATAAGCTTAGTTGTTGCATTCTTCACAGCGTTTTACTCTTGGAGGTTATTGCTTCTTGTGTTCCATAGCCAAAAACAAAGTAAAATTAATATACATGAAGCACCGAAGATTATGCTTATACCATTACTGATACTTGCTTTTGGATCGGTATTTTCTGGAGTGTGGGGAGCAAATATTTTGAACATAACTAGTAATGCGTTTTGGAAATCAAGTTTAATGGTGATTGATGAGCATGGAGTTCATAATTTCTTTATAAAACTACTACCAACCTTGGCAAGCCTAAGTGGAATAGCTCTTGCGTACCTGATTTACCAATATCAAGTAATTAGGCAAATTAAGAGTAAATTTTTACTTAAGTTTTTGCAGAATAAATGGTACTTTGATGAGGTGTATGAGTTTGTTATAATTGCACCGATAAGGTTTATATCTAGGCTTCTATGGAAGTTTGATGTTAAGGCTATTGATTCATTTGGACCAAATGGTGTTGTAAGGTTGGTTAACGAATGTTCAAAAAGTTCTATAAAGTTACAAACTGGTTATATATTTGATTATGCATTTATTATGTTTGTTACTTTAATAATCGGTGCTTTATATATTATTGGAATTAAATAGAAGGTGTTGTTACTTAGTATATTCTTGCTTCCACTGATAGGAGCGTTGATTTTATCCTCGATCAGGATTAATCATCAATCTATACACTTAAGATTCCTTGCCCTATTTTTTGCTGTACTTCCATTTTTGCTTAGCATTGTAGCTTGTATAGAATTTGATTATAACAATGCGGACTTTCAGTTTGTCAGCTATCCAGTAAGAGATATTGGAATAGGGGTGGATGGAATATCGTTGCTTTTCCTTCTACTTACGACCTTCTTGTTTGTTATTTGTATGCTCTATAATTGCAAAATGAGTTATACGACCCTAAAAGCCTATATGGCATTATTTCTACTGCTTGAGAGTTTTGTAGTCGGTTTTTTCGTTTCACTGAATGCTATAAGCTTTTATGTGTTTTTTGAAGCTGTCTTAATACCAATGTTCTTTATTATTGGCATTTGGGGAGGGAAGCAAAGGATATATGCGACGTTTAAGTTATTTCTTTATACATTAACTGGCTCATTATTATTTCTACTTGGGTTGGTATACATCTATAGTGTTTTTGGAACGTTTAGTATACAAAAATTAGCTACATTAGTGCCAAGCCTTGATCTTGAAGTGCAGTCATTGCTGTGGATTGCATTTTTTATTTCTTTTGCAATAAAAGTACCTATGTTTCCATTTCACACTTGGCTTCCTGATGCGCATGTGCAATCACCAACTTCTGGGTCTGTGATTTTAGCTGGCTTGCTTATTAAAATGGGGGGATATGGATTTTTAAGGTTTTCTATTCCAATGCTTCCTCAGGCAAGTTTGTATTTTTCAAATTTCGTTGTTGTGCTGAGCATTATTGCGGTGATATATGCTTCTCTAGTTGCGTTTGCTCAAGATGATATAAAGAAGTTAATAGCTTATTCTTCAATAGCACATATGGGAATCGTTACCGCTGGCCTCTTTTCATTTTGTGAGGAAGGAGTACTGGGTAGCATATTTCAAATGATTAGTCATGGCCTTATTTCTGCTGCTTTATTTTTGTGTGTTGGAATGCTATATACTCGAACTGGAACTTTGGAGATTGCAAAGTACTTTGGCATAGTAAATACAATGCCAAAATTTGGTTTTATGTTCATTTTGTTTTCAATGGCTTCAATAGGGCTACCTGGAACATCTGGGTTCATAGGTGAGTTTTTGGCTATGGTTGGAATGTTTAAGAGCATAGGTTTTTTTACAGGATTTATCGCACTTGGCACTATTTTAAGCGCAGTTTATATGCTGAATTTATGTAAGCAAATAATATGGGGGGTTAGCTATTCTAAATTATTAAATAATCGCTTGGATAGCATAGAATTTTCTGTCTTAATTCTGCTTGCAGTGTTTGTTATTTTGCTTGGATTCTACCCAACCCTTGCACTGAATTATTTGAAGCCATGTATGGCAAATTTGTTAGTCAAATATAATGCGCTATGAATTATATACAGATATTGCCGGAAACGTTCTCTATTATCTCCTCGTTAGTGTTGCTACTGCTTGGAATTATATTTAACCGCCGAACTATCAACTTATTAGCACTTGGCTGCACAGTGGTAACTTTGATTATTTTAATTATTTCGGCAGAAAACAATGAAATTTTTCTCTTTAATTCGTTGTTAAAACTCAATTTATACATCAGGTCAGCCCAAGGGTTAATTCTCAGCACAGGAATTTTAATACTTTTGATGCTGAATTTATCAAAATATGACTATAAATATGAATTTTCAATACTGATTCTTTTTGCGCTATTTGGCATGATAACTTTGGTTTCAGCAAATAGTCTGATTTCTTTTTACTTAGCTTTTGAGTTGATGAGTATATCTTTATATGTTCTTGCGAGCTTTAATAAAGATTCAGCTTATTCATGTGAAGCAGGAGTGAAATATTTTACACTTAGTGCACTATCTTCCTGCATTATGCTATATGGAATGTCGCTGCTTTATGGATATACAGGACAAGTCAATTTCTCTGAGCTATGTTCATTCTTGCAAAACCATCAGATAACTTATGGAATAGTTTTTGGGTTAGTTTTTATCCTTATTGGTTTGTGTTTCAAGCTTGCTATTGCTCCTTTTCATATGTGGGCTCCAGATGTCTATCAAGGTGCACCTACCATAGTAACTGCGTTTTTTTCTACGGCCCCAAAAGCTGCACTTGTAACATTTTTAATTCGATTGATGAATGAAGAGTTAGTAAATGTAAAAAGTTATGTTCAGCCTATTTTCTTATACGTTTCAGCATTGTCTGTGCTTATCTCAGCTTTTGGGGCCTTGCGTCAGCAAAACTTAAAAAGGCTGCTTGCTTACAGTTCAATTGGTCACATTGGTTTTATATTTGCTTCACTTTCTATTTTTACACAAGCAGGAACAGATAGTGCCTTAATGTATTTGGTGATATATATCATCACAAGCATAGGACTATTCTCATATCTCGTACAAATTGACGATGACGATTGTGATATTGCAAATTTATCTGGTATAGGGAAGAAACACCCAATTGTAGCATTTCATCTTTCTGTACTGCTACTCTCGATGTCGGGAATACCTCCACTTGCAGGTTTTATCGCTAAATTTTTTATATTCAAAAGTTTAATAAATTCTGGCTTTATCAGCCTGTCTTTGATCCTTGTAATAGCGAGTGTGATATCATGCTACTATTATTTAAATATCATGAAAGTTATGTATTTTGATAAAGCTAGTGGTAATAAGGTTGCTTATTCTAAGGGTCTATTCATTATCACTTCAGTGGCTTCACTTATCAACCTCGTTCTTTTCTTATACGTTTTACTCACTCATTGAACTAAAGGGCTGACAAGGTGATCCCTAAGGGCTTTCATATTCATCATTACAAAGAAGTTTCAAGCACTAACGAAGAAGCGTTAGATTTAATTGATAAAGGAATATCAAATGAAACTGTCATTATTGCTGATAAACAAACAGAAGGTAGGGGACGCACTGGAAAAAGCTGGATTTCTCCAGAGGGTAATCTCTATGCGAGTTTGATAATTAACCAAGAAACGGATGTCAGCAAATTGACAGAATTGACTTTTGTTACTGCTCTTGCTGTTGGCAACACGTTACTATCATTTATAAGTGACAGTAACGTTCAACATAAATGGCCAAATGACATTCTAATCGATGGCAAGAAAATAAGTGGAATATTGCTTGAAAAAAGATCCAATTCGAATTGGCTCATTATAGGAATTGGAATTAATGTCAATCATGCACCACTTCCAGGAACAACGTGCATTAGCAATTACGGTGAATCTGTGTCTAACATGGATCTGTTAAAGGAATTAATAATAAATTTTAATAAGCTAAGAAAGCAATGGCTATTTGATGGGTTTTATGCTATAAGAGAAATGTGGTTAAAAAAAGCATTCAAAATGAATGAGCAAATCAGTGTAAAGTTAGCTGACAAATTGTATGAAGGAATTTTTGCTGATATAGATAAAAGTGGTAAATTGGTGTTGCAGCAAAAGGATGGAAGCTTAATTTATTTTGATGCAGGTGAGTTATTTATTGATAATGCATTATGAATACATATGTAATTTTTGCTTACCTTATTAGTTTCACGCTGATTGCTGGAGAGCTAATTTTTACCATTTCTTGCTATATTAAAAGTAAAAAAATCTTAGAAAGCCTTAAAAGTAATAATGAAGAAGAAACATAAGCGATTACTTATAACTTCAGGAATTTTCTGCTTTTTAAGTTGTGCAGTTTTTTTTATTTTAACAACGCTCAAAGAAAATATCTCATTTTTCTATACAGTAAGTGAGGCAATAGTTTTACCAAATAATCAAAAGCCAATCCGTGTTGGTGGAATGGTTGTTGAAAATAGTGTGATACGGAGCGAAAGCGAAGTGATTTTTCAAATGACAGATTTTAATAAGAGCGTTATGGTGAAATATCAGGGAATACTTCCACCAATGTTTTCAGAAAAAAGTGGTGTTGTTGTGCAAGGTAAAATGTTTGATAATAGTACTTTTCTTGCAGATACAGTGTTTGCAAAACATGATGAGAACTATATGCCGAAAGTTTTAAAATAGATTCCCTAATTCAGCTGTATTGAAACGATATGTAGAGAGAGTAACAGCCTGCTAGCAAGCTGTTACTTTCCTAACTACTATAATATATCAGAGTGAGTTGGCGCTTCCCATTCATCTATGTTATCACCACCAGTTGTTCCTGTTTTTAATTTTCCAACCTCTTCGTTTAGGTTGTCAAAGTTTTCTTTCAAAAATTTAAGATCCTTCTTATTATCCATAACTAGCTCTTCAACCCTATTTGAATTATCATACAATTCATCCATATAATCTTGATGACCTTTCAACACGTCATTCAATTTAGGAACAAATGTGTCATTTAAATCTTTGACTAGTTTATCTAGAATTTTGTGGACGTAATCGACCGACGCATTCTTTTCTTTATTGCCTTCAAAAGATTTAGGCTTAATTTTGACCTCTATGTCATTTATTATTCTACGATTGGTACCGCTCATTCTGCTTGTTACTCCAAAGTTGCTTTCGCTTTCTTTTACACTGTAATTACTCATATTAACTCCTATAAAAAATTAGAATTTAAAACTAACTAGTTACCTTGAAATGGTATGTGAAAAAAGTAATAGCCCACTGGGCTATTACTTTTTCTTATTTTTGCTAATTATTAGCTATTTTCTATCCTAGTGGATTTAACTCTGGAGAAAAAAAGGTGTTGGGATTTGTTATGTCAGAATCCGTGAATGAATCTACTTCATCTCTCAATTTATCGATTTTCCCAATTAAACCTGAATCTTTATCACCAATTTCCTTCTTTATTGTAGATAAGTGCTGTGTGGTTTGGCTTACTACATTATTGATATGTTTTATTATGGGATTGACTGATTCTACAAATGTGTCAGCTTTTACCATCCCTTTAGTTCCTGTTATCTCTTTTAATGGTGCCTCAATTAACTCCACATTAAATTTTTTATCTTCTGTTGAATTATTCATGTTTATTAACTCCTTAAATAATAATATTAAAAATAATGTTATTCATTATCTTCTGTAATCTGCTAAACAGATATGGAGTAATCCTGAACAGTATAAGCATCATTACTGTTAAGGTAATACTCTTCATTTACTACAGAAGAATGTTGATAGCTAAATTGATTGGGGTTAACTATATCATCACCTTCCAGCAATTCCTTAAGTTCTTCAAGTTTTTCTTTCATTTCCTCTTGTTTCTTGTTTTGTTCATCAAACTTCTCTTTTAATGCATCAATAATAGCTTTAGACTGATCTTGATTGCTGAGATCACCAATCACAGATGTCACTTTCTCATAAGGCAGTTTGTGAATGATGTCTTTAAGCTCTTCTGCGCCTATGTTATCCAAAAGTTCTTTAAACTGCTCATTAGACATATTGCGAGCAAAAGCTTGAAGTTTGTCTGGGTTATCAACTAAAGACTTAATGATAATCTGAATCTTATTAGGATCAGTTAAATCTCGAGCTACTATTGCAAGTTTCTTGTGGTCTAGCTTATTAATTAAATCATGTAATCTATCTCCTTCTAAATTGTGTACTAGGGCTGGAAGTCGATTTTTCAACGTTTCGTCCAAAATAGTGTTTATACTTTTCTCATCTGCATCTTTTATTAGTTCTACAAACTGATCATTGCTTATTGTCTTGATAGCCTCCAGAAACTGATTCATTTTAAGGTGAGGGAAAATTTCTTTTACTTGGTCTAGATTTAAGTCTTTCACTAGGTTTGTAAGCTGATTTTTATCTAAAAGAGGAACAATTATTTGTAACTTTTCTGGATTTAGTTCCTGAGCAAGGGTTTTTAGCTGGTGATTGGTTAGATGATCCACTAAAGCTTGGAGTTGTTCATCCATTAAGTTCTCTGCTAAGACCTGCAACTGGTTTGAATTTAGTTCAGGAATTATTTTTTGCAGCTGCTCATTCGTTAAATTCTGTGCTAAAATCTGGAGTTGATTTGAATTCAGTTCAAAAATTATTTTTTGCAGTTGAATAGGTATATCAAGTAACATATTATTCACTATTTCCTTTATTTCCCCTGCATTACAAGGTGCTACGTTTTTTTTGCAGCGCTGTATTGTAAGGTGAATCGATAATATTTCCTTTTTTATCTGAGAAATAGTATTTACCACTTTCGTCTCGCGTTACGTATTGATACGATACAGCTTGTGCAAGAAAATCCACACTACTGTATCTTTCACTGTTATCTCCTACACTAGTTACTACGTTTACTAGCTGATCATTAAGGTATATAAGAGAATTATTAGTGGCATCTCGGTTATACCAGTTATTAGCGTTCAGACTTTGTCCCGATTCATTAAGACAAGTATACATTCCGTTATGAAATTGACAGAAGTTTACGTTTAGTGTTAGCACCTCTTCACTTTTATCATTCAGCGGTATAAAAGCAAGTTTAGCAATTTTGTATGGTCTACTCACATCAGCATTATCTCTGCCAGAAAAAGAGGTTCCTAAACAAACATTTTTGCCTGGATAGCATGTCATTCCTTCGCTTATCACAAGAGACTTTCCAGGTACCATCTTAAAAACATGCTTTTTTCCACTCATAGGCATTACCAATAAATTAACTGTTAGTATTCTAACATTTATTGATTAATTTATTATTAAATTGGTATATATTAGAATTATAATAACAAACATTACTTGCATAAAGAAAAGTTACAGAAAGAGGGATTTTTTAGGGAACTAGTATAAAATACTAATGGGCTAAAATAAGCTGACTTTATGATATGCTAGAACCTATATTGGTGGAGGCAAGCGGGATCGAACCGCTGACCTTCTGCGTGCAAAACAGATGCTCTACCAGCTGAGCTATGCCCCAATTCTTGCTTAAAGCATAAATCACTCAGGCTGAAATGCAAGAAATATTTATCTGTTATAGCTAAACTGACTTAGATTTACTGACAATTTGAAAAACCGTCATTCCGCTGCGTGTTAGCGGAATCTATCTGCAGCAGTGTGACGTGTTAGCTATAGGCTATTGCTAAGCATTATAATAGTGCACAAATTCTGCAGGGTATATACAGTTTTCTATTTTTCTTATCTCCTTAGCGTTATACTTCACACCATCCAAATAAATCTGTGAACTGAAAATTAACAAGAAGTTTTCCTTTAAAATTTTTTAAATTATCCATAGATTTTTTAACTAAATTATCACTAACGCAGTATATTATATAATTTATTTAACCACACATGAAAATTTTAGTTTGATTAAAACGGATAAAAACTGTATTGATGTTTAGTATAGCTGAAAAATGAAATGATCCCGTAGCTCAGCCGGTAGAGCAACTGACTTTTAATCAGTGAGTCACGCGTTCGAATCGCGTCGGGATCACTCACAAATTTGAAAAACATGCTAAAAGAACAAGACAAAATATTCACCAACCTAAATGGTAAAGAAACTCCACTACTTAAGGGTGCGAAAAAACGTGGTAGCTGGCAAAAAACAAAGGAGTTACTAGATTTAGGATCAGAAAAGATCATTGATGAAGTAAAGAAATCTGGTTTGAGAGGTCGAGGGGGTGCAGGATTTTCCACCGGCCTTAAGTGGAGCTTTATGCCCAAAAATCTCCCAAAAGCATATTTAGTAGTCAATGCAGATGAGTCAGAACCTGGTACATGTAAAGATAGAGATATATTGCGATATGAGCCACATAAGTTACTTGAGGGAATTCTCCTAGCCGGCAAAGCGATCAGCGCATCAGTTGCGTATATTTATATCAGGGGTGAATTTTATAATGAATATTTAGTTCTAAAAAAAGCACTTGAGGAAGCAGCCTATAAAGAAAACTTAATTGGAAAAAATGCCTGCAAATCAGGTTGTATTAATGGTAATCTTGATGTGTTTATCCATAGGGGTGCAGGAGCTTACATATGTTGGGAAGAAACAGCTCAACTCGAATCAATTGAAGGAAAAAAGGGCTTTCCTCGCATGAAACCTCCATTTCCGCAGGTGTTGGACTTTTTGGCTGTCCAACCACAATAAACAACGTTGAAACTATAGCCATGGTTCCAGATATTCTAAATCGCGGAGGAGAATGGTTTGCATCTCTTGGTAAACCAAATAATACTGGTACTAAGATTTTTTGTATTTCAGGACATGTAAACAACCCGTGTAATGTTGAAGAAGAGCTCGGAATTCCACTACGTGAATTGATTGAAAAATACGCAGGTGGAGTGCGAGGGGGGTTGGGATAATTTACTTGCTGTAATACCTGGTGGGTCTTCAGTGCCATTAATTCCAAAATCTATATGCGATACTATTGAAATGGATTTTGATTCATTAAGAACCGCACAATCAGGGCTTGGTACTGCTGCTGTAATAGTGATGGATAAATCAACTGATATAATAGCTGCAATAGAGAGGTTATCACACTTTTACATGCATGAGTCCTGTGGACAATGCCACACCATGCCGTGAAGGTACTGGATGGATGTGGAGGATTATGAAGAGGATGGTGGCAGGAGATATTAAGCCTGATGAAATAGATAAGCTGCTTGACCTTACAACTCAAATAGAAGGACATACAATTTGCGCGCTTGGTGATGCTGCAGCTTGGCCGATTCAAGGATTAATAAGACATTTTCGCCATGTTATCAAAGAGAGAGCGATAATTTAACTCTACTTATACTTCTTAAGCCGTTTTGCTACTTAGCAACCAAAGTTAAAAAATATTGATTTCCTTCTCTTTTAGGTGCTAATTCTACCTTTGCAATATCTTCAGTGTCTCTAATTAGCCGTTCTAATTTTTCCAGTCCAACTTCAGTGTTTATAAGCTCTCTCCCTCTAAATCTCATTGTAACTTTAATTTTATGTCCATGCACAAGAAAATCCATTGTTTGACGCAATTTTGTTTCGTAGTCGTGATCACCAATATTGGGACCCAGTTTAACTTCTTTTATAGTTAATGCTTTTTGTTTCTTTTTTGCTTCACTTGCCTTCTTTTTTGCATCATATTTTTGTCTGCTGTAATCCAGAACTTTACATACTGGAGGAGTTGAATCAGGTGCAATTTCCACCAAGTCTAAACCGACATTCTGAGCAGATGCCAAAGCTTGTTCTATTGGCACAATTCCGACCATTTCACCACTGTGATCAACTAAGCGTACCTCCTTAGCTGTGATGAGTTTCATTAATTCTATTTTTATTGTTCTTTTTTATTTGCAAACTTTAACTCCCTTAATTCAAATTAACACTTTTTAACAGCGATTCAGTAGCCTTTTCCAAAGAAAAAGACTCCTGTCTTTCTGATCCTAAATTTCTCACTGACACAGTTTTACTTGTAACTTCATTTTTGCCTATAATCCATAATATAGGAACCTTGTTTGAACTATGCAAACGTATCTTATAACTAATTTTTTCATTGGTCAAATCAGTCTTGACTCTCACACCTTGTTCTTTTAAAATATTGCTAATTTCTGTGGCGTAACCGTCAGCTTCATTTGTAATGGTCAGAATAGCAAGTTGCGTTGGAGCAAGCCAAACTGGAAATTTTCCTGCATAATTTTCTATCAAAATTCCGATAAAACGCTCAAAAGTCCCAAGAATTGCCCTATGTAACATGACAGGGTGATGCTTGTGCCCATCTGCCCCTATATAAAAAGCTCCCAGACGTTCTGGTAAAATGAAATCAACTTGTAATGTTCCACATTGCCAATTTCTGCCTATTGCGTCTTTCAAAACGAACTCTAACTTTGGACCATAAAATGCACCTTCACCAGGGCTCAGTTCATAACTCAAGCCCGCTTCTTTAACGGCTTCAAGCAGCACTTTTTCAGCTCTATCCCACACTTCATCATTACCGGCTCTAATATCTGGACGGTCTGAAAATTTCACAGAAATTTCATTGAATCCAAGCTCTGAATATACTTCTTTTAAAAGGTCACAAAACTTTACAGTTTCAGAATTTACTTGTTCTTCCATACAAAAAATGTGTGCATCGTCTTGCGTAAAACCACGCACTCGCATCAGTCCGTGCAATGAGCCTGAGCTTTCATTTCTATGGCATGTACCAAACTCTGCCATACGTATTGGTAGATCACGATAGCTTCTCGTGTGAGAATTAAAAATCTGCACATGACAAGGACAATTCATAGGTTTTATTGCTAGCTTTTTGCTTTCAGATTCATCAACAATGAACATATTTTCACGAAATTTATCCCAATGTCCCGACTTTTCCCACAGTTCTTTACTTACCAAAATAGGAGTTTTTACTTCAAAATAGCCATTATTTATCAATTTCTTTCTTATATAAGACTCAAGAACATTATATAGAGTATATCCTTGTTCATGCCAAAAAACCTGCCCGACAGCTTCCTCTTGGATGTGAAATAAATCCATATCCTTAGCAATTTTGCGGTGATCACGTTTTTCTGCTTCTTTGAGACACTCAAGGTAAGCGTTTAATTCATCCTTATTTCTCCATGCGGTGCCATATATTCGCTGTAACATTGGACCCTTAGAATCACCACGCCAGTATGCTCCTGCAACTTTCATAAGCTTAAACGCTTTGACTCTGCCAGTTGAAGGAGAATGTGGACCGCGGCATAAGTCAACAAAATCGCCTTGTCTATAAACAGTTAGGTTTTCACTCTCTGGTATAGAGGATATAATTTCAACCTTATATTTTTCGCCTATACCACTAAAGAAATCAACTGCCTGCTTGCGAGTCCAAACCTCTCGAACAAATCTGTGATTACTTTTTACAATCTCTTTCATTTTCTTTTCTATTGCAGCAAGATCATCCGTAGTGAAGGTACGATCTGTAGCAAAATCATAGTAAAAACCGTCCTGAATTGTTGGGCCAATAGTAATCTGAGTATTAGGAAATAGCTCTTTCACTGCCTGCGCCATTATATGAGCAGCATCGTGCCTTATTATGTCCAAACCCACTTCGTCACTCAGTTGTATCACCTCTATCTCTGTATCAGATTCAATTTCACGTGAGAGATCATACAACTCACCGTTTACTTTCAATGCAACTGCTTCTTTCAAAGCATCCAGTTGTAATATATCAAAGCCAGTGACTTTATCGTCATATTCTTCTATTCTTTTTTCAGCTGGAAAAGTAATTTTAATCATTTATCGACCCTTTTGTCTAACCCTCTCTTTGTCATCCCAGTGCGTGACACTGGGATCCATCTTATTTTTATAATGGAAATTAGTTTAACGTATGCTCCTAAAATCTGTTGTCCATTGCACAATTTACAAATATTTTTATACCTGGATCCCAGTGTCACGCACTGGGATGACAAAAAAAGGAACACTGAAATGACAGAAAAACAGCACCTGGGTAACAGAGGAATGATTTGAAAGCTATAAATTTTTAACATCAGTAGTACGGTCTATTCTTTTTTAACCTGAGTGCAATTGCGTCTTCCCAAACTTCACCATTACGCAATAACTTTTCTTTATTGTACATTAGCTCCTCTCTTGTTTCAGTAGCAAATTCAAAGTTAGGACCCTCCACAATTGCATCAACTGGACATGCCTCTTGGCAAAGTCCGCAGTATATGCATTTTGTCATATCAATATCATAGCGCGTGGTGCGACGACTACCGTCTTCTCTTTCCTCTGCTTCAATAACTATTGCTTGAGCAGGGCAGATAACTTCGCATAATTTACAAGCTATGCATCGTTCTTCACCGTTTGGATACCTACGCAACGCATGCTCACCACGAAACCTTGGACTTAAAGGGCCCTTCTCCATAGGATACCTCAAAGTAACCTTTGGCTTAAACATATATTTTAATGTAATAACAAACCCTTTAATTAACTCTACAAAAGACCAATACCAAGCTAATTTCTTGAGCATAAAATATTTAAAACCTATGTTGATAATTATAAATCATATTATCAGTTTTCAAAATAAATATTTTCACCTGAGTGACCTTTGCAGTTTTTTATATAATGTATTTATTAATATGATATTACTATAAACTAGCAAGATAGATAAAAATTTTGAATATTTTCAAATTAGGTATTTTGGTTTCTTAAGTGTAATATTGCTAAGTAGTTTATATAAATAATGACAAACACAAATGAAACTATTTTCGCTTTATCGACCGTATTGGGTAAGTCAGGAGTTGCAGTAATCAGAATTTCAGGCAACTACGCGCTTAAAGCTTTAAATCATTTTCATATTAAGAAAGAAATTAAACCAAGATTTGCTACTTTAGTTGATCTATATGATGATTCCAATCAATTGATAGATAATGGAATAATCATCTATTTCCCTGCTCCAAACAGTTTCACTGGCGAGAACGTTATAGAGTTACAAGTGCATGGAAGCAAGGCAGTCATAAAAATCATCTTGGAGGAATTATCAAAAATTTTCGTTATGGCCAAGCCTGGAGAATTCTCACTTAGGGCTTTTCTAAATAGTAAATTTGACTTAACGCAAATAGAAGGGATTGCAGACTTAATTGATGCTGAGACGAAAATGCAAGCTAAACAAGCGATTAAGCAGATATCGGGAGAATTGGAGAGACTATACAGCAATTGGAGGCAAAGATTAATAACGATACAATCCAAAATCGAAGCATATATAGACTTTCCAGAGGACATTTGGGCAGAAAAAAGTGAATTGAAAAAAATTAATAATGAAGTGCAATCTCTCGTGCAGTTGATACAAGAGCATTTAAATGATAATAGACGGGGCGAAAGGTTGCGTGAGGGTTTACATATTGTAATAACTGGTGAACCAAATGTCGGTAAATCAACTCTATTTAATTTCTTAGCCAAGCGTGATATTGCTATTGTTTCTGAATATGCAGGCACAACAAGAGACGTGCTTGAAGCTCATATTGACATTGGCGGATACCCAATCATTCTCTCTGATACTGCTGGAATTCGTGAGAGTTCAGACCCGATAGAATCAGAAGGCATAAGTCGAGCAAAAAAGAGGTCTTTTGAAGCTGATCTAAGAATAGAACTATTTCCTTTTGAACAACGTTATAATATCAATTGCAACGTTGTAAATAGCGATACTATTTATGTATTGAGCAAAGCTGACGATGCAATTAATGACAGAAATATACTGATTGGCGATGTAGATTTTCTACCTATTTCTATTTTAAAGGGAATAGGTACAAACAAGTTGATTTCTCTCATAAAAAAGAAGGCAGAGGAAAAATTTGGGCATGATAGAGACACTCCTGTGATTACTCGGCAAAGACATAGGAGTCACATGCAGAAAGCACTGGAACATTTACAACGTTTTAATATCGATAATCCAATTGAGTTGATATCTGAAGATTTGAGGCTTGCTGCATTTGAACTTGGTGCGGTGATTGGAATTATTAATGTTGAGGAAATATTGAGTAGTGTGTTTAGCAACTTTTGCGTGGGCAAGTAAAGCTTTTATAGATTGCTTAAAATCAAATGTTGTGATAGAAAAGAAATGGACGGATGGCCGAGCGGTTTAAGGCACCAGTCTTGAAAACTGACGTACGTGATGAGCGTACCATGGGTTCGAATCCCATTCCGTCCGCACAGCATCCCGCGATGTTAGCTGATTTTTAGAGCTTATTTGGACTATGTGGTTCATAACGCTGGAAATCTTATCTAATCTAGCCACATCTTTTAAAAATACATCCCTTTGTAAATTGACCTTATTAGCGAAGAAAGCTAATATCTATAAATAGATTACCATCTGAATATGAAAACCGATATAGTAATAATAGGTGCAGGGCCTATTGGAATATTCACTGCTTTTCAAGCGGGAATGCTTGATATGAGATGTCATATAATAGATGTTTTGGATCAAGCAGGAGGACAATGCACAGCTCTTTACCCAGAAAAGCCAATATATGATATACCTGGTTATCCTGTAATTACTGCCCAAAAATTAATTGAGCAATTAATGGAGCAAGCTTCACCATTTGAGCCTGTTTACCATTTAAGTCAAAAAGTGGAAAAGATTTCGAATAACTGTGATCAAAGCTTTACTATCATAACTAACACAGGTACAGAGGTAAAATGTAAGGCTGTTATTGTTGCTGCAGGTAACGGAATGTTTGAACCTAACCGTCCACCCTTAAGTGGTATATTAGAATATGAAAATCAATCTGTATTTTACAGTGTAAATAAAATTTCTGATTTTCAGGACAAAACTATAGTCATTGCAGGGGGGGGTGATTCTGCAGCTGATTGGACTGTAGAACTTTCTAAAGTTGCAAAGAAAATTTATGTGATACATAGAAGAAAGGAATTTCGCTGCACTCCTGAAACTAGAAATAAATTAGAATCACTTGAAAATGATGGAAAGATAGAACTGGTAGTGCCATATCAATTACACGAACTAGCAGGAGGTAATGGGCAGTTGAGCGCAGTGATAGTAAAAAACATTGCCTCTAAGGAAGAAAAAGAAATATCCGCTGATTCTTTGCTGCCATTTTTTGGATTGTCAATGAATCTTGGTCCAATAAACAGTTGGGGTATAGAGTTAGAACATGGCCGCATAATTGTCGACCCAGCTACACTTAGAACCAGTAGAGATAGAATATATGCAATCGGAGATATAGCTACTTATCCAGGCAAACTCAAGTTGATACTAAGTGGTTTTGCCGAGAGTGCCATGGCTTGTTATGACATATACAAAGTAATCCACAACTCTCCAGTCAATTTTCAATACTCGACTTCAAAGGGAATTCACGGAAAAGAAAAACTTACTTGACACCCTTCGCCAGCCCCCTTATCATGAAACTGAAGGTATTCAGTTATCTTCATCTGTGCAGATTAAACAGCAAGAAAACAACGTAGTTGGCGTCTTATTTTTAATTTTTTGCACTATGTGCACCTTATGTCTTCACAATATTTCTAGGTTTTTACCTATATAAGCTGAAACGCGCTTATAAGTCGTTTAAGACAGTATAGTACGCCAATTTGCAGGATTAGGGAGTGAACACTAATTACCACGGGGTTTCTTTTGCCTTTTTTTCTGCTTAGTAAATTTCTTAAACATTTAAACTAAGGTTAGTTGCATTTAAAAGCAGCTAAATTGCAGTGTTTAAGGCTTAAAAAACGCCAATACTGAAAATAGACAATGACTAGGGCTTCTTTTGCCTTTTTTTTCGTTTAGTAAATTTCTTAATGTTTGTAGCTAAACGACAACCGTCATCCCGCTGCTTGTTAGCGGCCAAGAGATACCGTGACGATATGATGTAGGACTGCTGTCATCCCGCTACTTGTTAGCGGCTAAGAGATACCGCGGCGGTATATTCGTCATCCCGCTGCTTGTTAGCGGGATCTCTTGTTAGCGGCTGAGATACCGCGGCGGTATGACGGTGTAGACGATGGTTAAGTATCCCGCTACTTGTTAGCGGCTAAGAGATACCGCGGCGGTATATTCGTCATCCCGCTACGTGTTAGCGGGATCTCTTGTTAGCGGCTGAGATACCGCGGCGGTATGACGGTTAATTATTCTGCGGCGGTATGACGTAGGGTTGCACTAGCTATATCATGCATTTTATTAACCGACACTATAAACAACATCCTTACAATTATGAGATTGGACTACAACTTGCTCAAGCGTTAAGCTGCTGCGTTTAGCATCTTTACTGTGGTTTTCTCCAAGAACCTCTGTTCTTTCTTGTTTTATTTCTTCAATGAATTTCTTGTTAACGCTTTCAGTGTTAATCTTTTCCTGAGAATATATAAGGTTAGTGCAATTTGTTTTGTTATAATAATGCACGCCAAAACATACAACTAATAATGCAAGTACACCTGAGCCTATAAGCAATGATAACCCTATGTTATTAGTCAAAGGGTTTTGGTAAAATTTTTGTACGTTATTAACACCGCCTTCCGCGTACAGCAATAAAGGAAGTGCTATATTTGCAGCAACTACACCGGTCAGTAATGCAGTAAATAGTGGCCTATTGTTAATTACTGATTCTATTTTATTAGTTCTACTAATTACTTTTTCATCAATGTTAATGAAGTCGTTTTTAGATTCCCAAGCATTAAATATAAAATTTGAATGAGTGTTGTTGTTATACTCTAATCTTACAGATTTTATAGCTTTATTTTCTGGCTGATGCTTTAACACCTCATCTAAAATTCCATCCGCATTTTTTTCTTGAGTTTTATGCTCTGCAGTATCTCTAAATTGCCTTATTGCAAAAAGTATTGGACTAATTGCAAGCAACGCAGCAAGTGCGATAACTGGTATAGTGATATATTTTGGGCTGTTTGTAAAAAATGCAATAAATTTTGCTTTATCTTGTAAGTATAATAAAGCTGCAGATGTGCCAAGTATAATAGCACTTGCACCAAAAATTATAAAGCCCTTCTGCTGCATGGCATATTTTGCTCTTGGCCAGGATCTGTTTGTTTTTTTATTTGTTGTGCTACCTATATCAGAATTTAGTGACAAAGACTCTTCAGAGTCATCTTTGCTTTTATACGATGGTGGAGGAGTTGGAAACGTACCTGGACTTTTAATATCCTGAGGATTCGGTATAGGTTCTCCAATCCATTTTTCTACTTTGCCTAAATAACCATCATCCGCTGCTCCGTCTGTTCCTGTTGTTGGCTCACTAGATACATTAATCCCTTTAAATGCAATATTGTTTATTTCCTCTTCCCTGACATCAACTTCCGCTATTTCTTGATCTATATTTTCTAAGAGACCCTTCATATCTTTTTCTAATAATCCTTCCTTGATGCTTTTATAAAAGTCATCAGCAGGATTAATGCCCCGCTGATTACCATCAACTAACATGACTTTTTGCGGTAACATACCTTTGTCTTTCTTATATGCTTTTAAAAGAGATAAAACACATAGATGTTTTCCAATTTGTGGATCTTGAGGCTCATTCATTCTTTTAGCTACTTCTGCTGAATTTAGTGGATCTTGACGCTTAGTCGTTCCTCCAACTACTTTAATACCTTGTGCCTGCTCTTCTGTTAAGCCTAAATGATTTTTCACTACATACTCTACTGCTTTTATGTATTTTGCAGACGATACAATAGCAACTTCTACTCCGCTTGAAAGTGCAGAATCTAATACAGACCTTAGCTTTTCTTTATTTTTGATTCCCGAGCCTTCCTTTTGTAAAAATTCTTCTATTTTTTCTTTAATTACTGCTTTTTCTTTGCCAGAATCATAATCATCATATCCCTTGGATGTAAAGAAATTGCACATAGACTTATTTGTAATTGTTTGATCAAAGTCAAATATTAATAGTGCATTCTCTTCAGACGATGGTAGATTCGTTACTGGTCCCATATTTACTCCAAAATTAATTACTATGTTGTGTTGATTACGCTATAGTTATTAAGATGTAGTAAATACCAGTTTACGGATAATTATGAAAAATTTAGTATAGAAATTGCCTATCAAAGATTCTTTCATTGAGTGAGTCGTCTTTGTCAAAAAGCAGAGTGATTGTGTTCTCATGGTCTTTTTGTATTTTTATCTGTGATATATTATGAAACTCTTTGTAATCTGATACTACAAGCGCTGGACGATTTTTTGTGTCGTTAATGTCAATTTGTACGATCGTATCATTTGAGATTAGTGCTCCATTCCAATGCCTTGGGTAATAGCTATTGATGGAGGTCAGTGCAAGTAAGTTTGAATTTAGTGGCAAGATTGGGCCACCGGCAGAGAAGTTATATGCAGTGCTGCCTGTGGGAGTAGATAATATTACTCCATCCCCTCTAAATTTTTCTACTTTTAGTTTATCATTAATAGTAATATTCATCTCTACTATTTGGTTTGCTTTCCTAAAAACATATACTTCGTTTACCGCTATATAGTGGTATTTCTTGCCACTTGTGTCTGTTGCTTCCATTTTTAGTAAAGTTAACTGAGTTGAAGTTGCGTGCTCTATATGATCAATTAAATCTTCACTGCGGCTAAAGCATTTATTCATCAAAAACCCAACATTGCCAGTGTTTACTCCGTATACGTGTGTGTTTTTGTTTTCTATAACGTAATTATGCAAGGTGCGTAGCATAAAGCCATCACCGCCAACAACTATCAATAGATCGATTTCGGACTTATTTTCTTCTGTTATATTGATAAAATTAAGTTTCTTTAATAGTTTAGATACTTCCTGCGATTTTGGTGACTCAGAAGCGATATAGCCTATATTTTTGTATTTATGCATGCTTCACTCTGAAAAAGAAGCGAAAAACTAGAAAATATCCCCATATTTATCGTTAAACTTAGCTAATTTGCTAGTTTTACTTGCTGACCCGCTTGTCAAACTTCCAGTCCATGCAGGGTGAGTGAGAGGATCCCTATCAAGTTTTATCTTATCACCTTCCTTTCCATAAGTGGAACGAGTTTCAAACTCTTGACCATCTGTCATGACTATAGTAACCTTATGATAATCAATTTCTGCCATTGTTGCTTATAAACTTTTAGTCAGTTAATATTCTAGTGAACTTAATTCACTAAGTCAATCATTATTCTAAAATATTGACAAAAAATAAATAAAATGTTATACTTAATAAGGAATAAATAATAGTTATCATGATTTTTGCTTTCCCTGGTCAGGGCTCTCAGTTTGTAGGAATGGGAAAGAGCTTATATAGTGAGTTTTCCGTTGCAAGACAAGTATTTAATGAAGTGGATAGCATATTGGGTAGAAAGCTGTCTCATTTAATCTTCAACGGTCCTATTGAAGAATTAACCATTACAGAAAACGCTCAGCCAGCTATAATGGCAGTGTCAATCGCGACGCTACGCGTTATCGAGCATGTGTTTGGTGAATCTCTTTTTTCTAATTATGGAATTAAATATGTTTGTGGACATTCAGTCGGTGAATATACAGCGCTATGTGCTGCAGGGGCATTGACTCTTGAGTCTGCAATCAAGCTGCTGAAAGTTCGCAGCGAAGCAATGCATGAAGCTTCTTTGAAATGTGAAGGGGGAATGGTTGCGTTGCTTGGAGCAGAGATAAATGAAGTGGAAGATATATTGAAATCAGTTCAAATTGACGGAATTTGTGAAATTGCAAACGATAACGGTGGCGGACAAGTGGTTATAAGTGGTACTAGAGAGGGTCTTGAAATATTACCCGATTTGCTCAAGAACTTGAACATCAAGAGATTAGTTAAGTTACAGGTTAGTGGACCTTTTCACTCATCTCTTATGAAACCTGCTGATGAAAAAGTTTTGGAATTTTTGGAGGGTATTAAAATAACCCGTCCTATAGTTCCTTTGATATCAAATGTTACAGCTAAAGAGGAGAGTGATCCCAAAGTTATAAAAGCTTTACTTGCTAAACAAGTCATAAGCAGAGTGAAATGGAGAGAAATGGTTTTGTATATGGCAAGCCGTGGCATTAACAAATTTGTTGAAATTGGCCCTAATAAAGTTTTATCTAATTTAGTCAAAAGGATTGACCAATCTATCAGTACAAAAAGTATAGGTAATATTGGTGATATAGACAGCTTCTTTAATGAATCATTAGTACTAACAGCGAAAAATTTAAAAGTTGGGTTAAGTTAAAACACATCTATTTGCCAGCGCATGACGCTGCCTAGCTGGAATGACAGAGGGTAATGCAAGAAATCAACGAACTGCCTGTCATTTCATCCGGTTTCTTAATTCCAAGTAGCTGTAAAATAGTGGGAGCGATATCAGATAATCTTCCGTCTCTTAATTTTAGATTATCGCAAGACACAATAAATGGCACTTTATTTAGAGTGTGCGCTGTATGAGGTGTATTATTTTCTTCATCGAACATACATTCCACATTACCATGGTCTGCAGTAACAATTAATGCAGTGTTGCTTGACTTTTTAACAGCACTCAGCACTTTCGCAAGACAATCATCTACAGCTAGCACAGCTTTCTCGGCTGCTTTTATATTACCTGTATGCCCTACCATATCAGGATTAGCGTAATTTACAACTATCAGTGCGAATTCTTGGGAGTGAATTTTTTCTACAAGCTTTTCTGTGAGCTCAAAGGCTGACATTTCGGGCTGCAAATCATAAGTTTGAACTTTTGGTGAGGGAATGAGTATTCTTTCTTCACCAGAGAAAGGTTCTTCTTTTCCACAATTGAAAAAGAAAGTCACATGAGCGTATTTTTCGGTTTCGGCGATGCGTAATTGTTGCAATTTATTGTCTTCTATTGTTTGTCCTAAAGTGTTAGCAAAAGATATAGGAGGAAAAATATAAGGAATTTTAAGATCTTCTTTATACTTCATCATACTTAGAATTGAAGAAAATGGTTTTCGTTTACGACCTTCTGTCGTACGAGTAGTTTGACCATAGATTCCAGCGTCACGCGCTGGAATGACACCTGATTGGTTTAGTAAAATACTTGCTAATTGTATCATTCGATCAGCACGAAAGTTAGCCAACAGCACTCCATCTTCTGGTTTTATACCTTGATAGTCACCTATTACTGCGGGCCTGACAAACTCATCAGTTATGTTATTTTGATAATTTTCATCAATCAACGATACTGCATTATCATGACGAGGTGCCTTTGCAAATGCGATAGCCTCATAAGCTTCAATTGTTCTCTCCCACCTGTTATCACGGTCCATAGCATAGTAACGCCCAGAAACAGTAGCAATTCTTATGTCATTTCCCTTTATACTCTTTATAAATTCTTGAATGCATTTTTTTCCTGAATTTGGTAATGTGTCTCTGCCATCTAAAAATGCATGTATCACCACTTTGATTCCATGCTGTGATATTTTATTTGCTAAAGTCGAAATATGCTTTTGATGCGAATGAACACCGCCATCTGACACTAATCCCACCAGATGGCATACTCCGTTCTTACTTTTTAGATTACTAATAAAGCTTTGTAGATTTGCATTGTTTTCTATTGTTCCAATTTCTTGATTAATGCGCTGAAGGCTTTGCATTACTACTCTACCACTGCCAATATTCATATGGCCAACTTCTGAATTACCTATTTGACCACCAGGTAACCCAACATCATTTCCACAGGCGGACAAACTGCATTTTGGATAATTAGAGCTAATATATTGCCAACAGGGTGGATTTGCGTTGCTAATAGCATTATATTTACTGCTTTCTACTCCATTTCCCCAGCCATCTAGTATACATAAGACAACTGATTTAATGCCCATATAAGATTAACACTAGAATTTCACAGAGAAGAGCTCCCCGGGCCGGATTCGAACCAGCGACCAATTGGTTAACAGCCAACTGCTCTACCACTGAGCTACCGAGGAATAAACCGTCTTTAATTTATCACGTTGAACGTTGATTGTAAACGTTTTTTGTATACTTTGTAAGAGCCTGTTCAAATTCACTTCGCTTTATTACTTCAACAGTTGCACCAATAATATCTTTTATTTGAGTTGCAAAATTCTCTCCTGTATAGCCCGCATCAACCAGTATATTTTTAACTCCAGAAAGGTTTTCTTTTGCATTGTTGACCATTCTCACAGCACTAGTTGTTCCTGCAGTTGCTACATAAATTGCATGTCTTGAGTATCAACTGCGATATGGCCCTGAGATTTTTTTACCAGCGTCATAGCCTTTTTCTTCAGCAGTATCTGCGTTCTTTACACTCTGAGCATCAATTATGTACAGGTTCTTAGCTATATTTCTAGCTGTAACTATAAATGTATGGATTTTTTATCGTGCCATGTTATAATTAACGTCTTGCTAAAAATTAAATATTGATGAATGAACTAAAAAAGTTAAGTATTACACAAATGCATGACGGGCTCAAAAAAAGGAGTTTTTCCGCTGTTGAACTCGTGGAGGCGCACATCAGTGCGGTTGAAAATGAGAAATTAAATGCATTTATAACAAAAACCCCAGAGATAGCAATGAAAGCTGCTAAAGCTGCAGATGAACATTTCTCTAGGCAAAAGGATGATTTAATCTCGCCGCTCATGGGTATACCAGTTGGCATCAAAGATCTATTCTGTACAAAAGGAATAAAAACAACAGCATGCTCAAAAATGCTGGAAAATTTCGTTCCGACTTACGAATCTACGGTGTCTGACTTGCTTTTAAAAAGTGGAGCAGCCATGCTCGGTAAGCTTAATATGGATGAATTTGCTATGGGTTCTGCGAACACAAACAGCTATTTTGGCCCTGTTGAAAATGTGTGGATTAGAAAAAGTGATGGGGAAAAAGTTGTTCCTGGTGGATCATCTGGTGGATCTGCAGCATCGGTTGCTGGATTTTTATGCGCTGGAGCGTTAGGAAGCGACACCGGTGGATCTGTACGCCAACCAGCAGCTTATTGTGGAGTAGTTGGAATAAAGCCAACTTATGGAAGATGCTCGCGTTTTGGTATGATTGCATTTGCGAGTTCTCTGGATCAAGCAGGAGTCATTACTCGTTCTGTCTCTGATTCAGCATTAATGCTGGAAGCAATTTGTGGCTATGATAAAAAAGATTCAATATCGAGCGAAAAGCCAGTGCCTAAATTTTCTAGCTTTATAAATGGTGATGTCAAGGGTAAGTGTATTGGTATACCAAAAGAATATAGGATGGATGGAATTTCAGAGGAAATAGTTCATAATTGGGAAAGAGTTGCTTCCTATTTAAAAGAAAATGGCGCTGAAGTTGTTGACATTACTCTGCCACATACTAAATATGCAATACCGGTCTATTATTTAATCTGTTCTGCTGAAACTTCATCCAATCTTGCTCGTTACGATGGTGTGCGTTATGGATTAAGGGTTGATGCTGATACCCTTGAAGAAATGTATTCACTAACAAGAGCAGAAGGTTTTGGTAAAGAGGTGAAAAGAAGAATTTTAATTGGCGCTTATGCGCTTTCTTCAGGTCATTATAATGAATATTACGAAAAAGCGCAGTGCATTAGAGCATTAATCAGAAATGATTTTATAAAAGCGTTTGAAAAAATAGATTACATACTTGTGCCATCTGCTCCAACAGAAGCTTTTGGCTTAAATGAAAAGCCAGATTCGCTAATTATGTGCATCAATGATGTGTTTACCGTGCCAGCAAGTCTTGCAGGATTGCCTGCTATTTCTGTTCCTGTTGGGCTTTCCAATGAGGGTTTACCACTTGCCTTGCAAGTGATTGGAAATTATTATGACGAAGCTGGAATATTAAATGTGGCAAGTTTGATAGAGCAAAATTGCGGCAGAATAATTAGACCTCTTGCGTAATCTATTTTCTGATAGTAATTTTTGCATTAAAATTTGCTTATGCTCATCAACGTACTCTATGGCTCCATTTTTAGATGAATAGCAAAAACAGGGCATATTAATCTGTTTACAAAATTTTCGTGTAACAGTTCACACTTAATTAAACAGACTAAATTCTGTAATTTTGGGATGTTGAAAAATTCACCTTACGTTGTCATTCCAGCGCATAACGCATAACTGTACGAACATTGTGATTTGGGCCTACCAGAAGGGCAATGCCTCTTATCCAAGTACCCTCTTCTTGTCATTCCAGTGCTTGACACTGGAATCCAGTTTTCCATATAATCTCATCAAAAATGTTTATTTTCTAGCTACTTTTATACTTATCAACTCAGTATGCTTACTTACAATTAAAATTCCTGGATCCCAGTGTCAAGCACTGGGATGACACCCTCCTGATGGGCCAAAATCACAACGTTCGTACAGTTGTGCACGTGACGCTGGAATCTAGTCTTTATTATGCAGCCACTTATTTAAAGTTAAGTTTTCTGGATCCAAGTAGTCAAGCTACTCGGATGACACCCTCTTGGATAGAAACCAGTGTCAGCTACTTTCATGACACCATGACAACCGTCATCCCGCTGCTTGTTAGCGGGATCTATGCTAAGAGATACCGCGAATGAATCGCGGTATGACGGTCTGTGGCGGTATGACGGTTCGCGGCGGCATGACGTAGGACTGCTGTCATCCCACTACGTGTTAGCGGATGAGATACCGCGAATGAATCGCGGTATGACGATCTGCGGCAGTATGACGGTTCACGGCGGCATGACGTAGGACTGCTGTCATCCCACTACGTGTTAGCGGATGAGATACCGCGAATGAATCGCGGTATGACGATCTGCGGCAGTATGACGGTTCGCAGCGGCATGTGACGATAACCTCGTCATCCCGCTGCTTGTTAGCGGGATCTAGAGATACCGTTACGGTATGACGAGGGAGAACAGTTGCTACTTGTTAGCGGCTAAGAGATACCGCGGCGGTATAATGTAGAGTGCTTAGAAGCGGTTATTTTGCTATAAATGGCTGTAATGGCATCATCTATTTTATTGCTATCACAGCCTGTTTGTGCAAGTTCAGCATTCCCACCACAGTTCTTTTCAACTGCTATTGATATTAGTTCTTTTGCGCTAATCTTATTGATTAAGTCTTTACTTACTTTAATAATCAAGACTGTTTTATCTTTTTCTGTTGCCGTGAAAGCTATTACCGTTTTTGGTTTTTGTTGCTGCAAAACAAACTCTCTTATCACATTTGCTGGAATATCAGTGAAAGTGTGGCTTATAAAATTTATTCCATTTATTTCAGTGCTTTTTATATTCTCTGCACTCACAAGCTTTTTATATAGGTTTCTTATTTTGGTTTCGGATTTTTTGTGTTCTTGACTTAAAACACTTAATCTGCTTGTTATTTCACTTACTGGCACTTTTACGAATTCTGCAACTTTTTTTAAGTTAATTTCATTATCACGTACATAATTGATTGCTTCCTGACCAGTTAAAGCTTCAATTCTCCTCACTCCAAAAGCAACAGAACTTTCTGTTACTATCTTAAATAAACCGATTTCTCCAGTATGTTCAACGTGCGTGCCACCACATAGCTCTTTCGAATCTCCAATATTTACAACTCTAACCTGATCACCATATTTTTCACCAAATAACGCCATGGCTCCTTCGTCTATTGCCTGATTCATGCTTTGAATTTTTGTAGATGCAGAAAGATTTTCTCTGATTAGAGAGTTTACCATATCCTCTACCCAGAATAACTGATCTTGAGTCACTTGAGTGTTATGGCTGAAGTCGAATCTCAGTCTATCTGGTGCAACTAGGGAACCTTTTTGAGTGACATGATCACCCAAGATTTTCCTCAATGCAAAGTGCAGAAGATGCGTAGCCGAATGATTTCTTCTTAAGGTTTGCCTTCTTTCCTTGTCGATGCTTGCTGTAACTACATCACCTTTACAAATTGAGCCGAATTTAACTATGCATCTGTGCAAACATAGGTCATTAACCTTATGGGTATTCTCGACTATAATAATACTTCTACCAGGTTTGATCAGACTGCCAGTATCCCCCACCTGTCCACCTGACTCGCCATAAAAAGGTGTTTTATCAAGTATAATGATTATCTTTTCTCCCTCCTTTGCAGAATCAATTACTTCATTTTTAGAGGAAACTATAGCTAGTATTTTCGCATCACTTACTTCATTGAACTCATAACCAACAAATTTTGTTTTGCCAAATTTATTGATCAAATCAAACCATACTTGCTCAACAGATTTTTCACCAGATCCAGCCCATTTAGCACGTGCTCTCTCTTTTTGTTCTCCCATTGCATTATCAAAACCCTTCTGGTCAAAATTTATTTTTTTCTCTTTTAAAACATCAAGTGTAATATCCAAAGGAAACCCATAGGTGTCATATAGCTTAAATGCTGATTCTCCAGGTAAAGTATCGCCCGATTTTAAATCTGTAGTGAATTTCTCCAGAAGATTGATACCTTTCATCAAAGTGTCTTTAAAGTTTTCTTCCTCTGATTTTAACGTCGTTTCTATTAAGCTTTTGGCTCTGACTAATTCAGGATAAACATCTCCCATATAAGCCGAACTCGTGCTATCTATCAGCGCCGGAAAAATGCGATGGAGTAGAGAATCATTATATCCAAGCAGGTGGATATAACGCGCGGCTCTCCTAATTAATCTGCGTAATACGTAATTCCTGCCCTCATTTCCAGGAAGCACTCCTTCTGCGATGAGAAATGCAGCCGCGCGAAGATGATCTGCTACGATCTTATGCGCTATTTTATTTTCCGTTCTTCCACAGTACTCTTGAGATTTATTGATCAGAGCAGAAAATAGATCAATATCATAGTTATCATGGACATTTTGCATTACAGTAGCTATTCTCTCAAGACCCATTCCAGTATCGATGCATTTTTTTGGCAATTTGTGTAAATTACCTTCTTCATCTTTGTTAAACTCCATGAATACCAGATTCCAGATTTCAACAATTCTATCGTCGTCTTGTAAATTAGGACTCCCATGATCATAAAAAATTTCAGAACATGGACCGCATGGACCAGTGCTTCCCATACTCCAAAAGTTATCGTCCGTTGCAATTCTTATGATTTTATCACTTGAAAAGCCACTTATCTTACGCCAAATCTCGTACGCCTCATCATCAGTATGGTAGACGGTTATGGATAGTCTGTTTTTATCAAGAGATAACTCCTTAGTGATAAATTTCCACGCAAATTCTATCGCAGTTTCCTTAAAGTAATCACCAAAGCTAAAATTTCCGAGCATTTCAAAAAATGTGTGATGCCGAGTTGTATAGCCAACATTTTCAAGATCGTTGTGTTTACCGCCTGCTCTTAGGCACTTTTGACTTGAGACAGCACGTTTCATTTCAGTTTTTTGAGCACCAGTAAAAATATTTTTAAACTGCACCATACCAGCATTTGTAAACATGAGTGTTGGGTCATGTTCTGGAATCAAAGGAGAAGAAGAAACCTGTTCGTGGCCATTACTTATAAAAAATTTTATAAATCTTTCTCTGATTTCACTTAACTTCATTATTTTTATTGAGATTATTCATGAATAATAAGCTGCAATGGAAATAAAATCAATTACAATACCACCACTCTCTAGATCTCAGAACTTCTAGTGATATGCACCTTGTGGTAAGGAAAAATCAATATATTCACGATAAATTTACCTCATATCTGTGTTTTATATGTGGAAATTGGAATGGAAATTTATGTAGGCAAAGAAAAAAGAATAGCAAATGTGGTAACTGAGCACTGGAGTGACATAAAAGGACCAGACAGAGATTGGCCAGAAAGGCACGAAATAGACACTGCAGAAATAATGGAGTCATGGCAGCATTGTTTTATCATTGAAGTCAAGGATCAAGGTTATATTTGTGAAAATGCAGGAGAAAAGGCTGTTGAATTCTATGGTTTTGAGAAAAAGACGCGCATTGATAATAAGTATGCAATTGATGCACCATTTTTGCGACTATATAAAATAGATGCAGTTATTGATAAACTTGATGCTGTAATAGAGAGTAAATGCCCAATCAATGAAGAGGAAGAAAGTGAAAGTGTTAAAATGAGGCAAGTATTGTTGCCACTTGGGAATAAAGAAGGTATAACACACATATTGGGCGTAATTACTTTTAAACTCCTTTAATATACAATTTTAATTTGATTCTTTAATAAAATTATTTATACTAATGCTTAATTACTATTAAAGAACTCAATAGTAGTGTTTGTAAATTTATTTGGAATATGAAGAGAATAAAATTAAAAACCAAATCTTCTGTTAAAAAGCGCTTTCACCTTACAGCTAAGGGTAAAGTCATTTCTACTCAGTCAGGCAAAAGGCATGGCATGGTAAAGAGAAGTAAATCTAATATTCGTAATCAGCGCGGTACAACGATTCTTGGTAAATCTGACTCGCGTATAGTTAAGCTTTATATGCCTTATGATATTTAACAAAATGGAGGTAAAATAAAATGGCTCGGGTAAAACGTGGAGTCACTACTCACGCTCGTCATAAAAAAATATTGAAACTGGCAAAGGGTTATAGAGGACGTGCAAAAAGCTGTTATAGAATTGCATTACAAAGAGTTGAAAAAGCATTGCAATATGCTTACAGAGACAGAAGAACCCGTAAACGTGATTTCCGTAGCTTATGGATAATACGTATTAATGCAGCAGCAAGAGAGCATGGGCTTACTTATGGTAGGTTTATGCATGGTCTTACACTTGCCGGCATTGATTTAAATAGAAAAATTCTTGCTGAGATGGCCGTTAATTATAAGGATGATTTTGCCAAATTAGTAGAAGCTGTAAGTGGTAAATTAGCGGAGAATTCTTAAAGCAAAAACACTTGAAAGCGTGAGAATTATTTTCATGGGGTCACCGGAATTCGCTGTTAGTACGCTAAACTTACTATTGAAATCACAGAATGAAATAGTAGCAGTATACACCAAGGCTCCAAAACCTTCAGGACGTGGACAGAAGCCAACGAAATCTCCAGTACATGTTATCGCTGAAGAAAGTAACATAGAGGTATGTACTCCTATCTCTCTAAAGTTTTTGGCAGAGCAAGAAAAATTTAGAAATTTCAAACCAGACGTTGCAGTTGTTGCTGCGTATGGATTGATACTTCCAAGAAAAATTTTGAATATTCCTAAATATGGTTGTATTAATATTCATCCTTCATTACTACCAAGGTGGCGTGGTGCAGCTCCGATACAGCACACAATTTTAGCAGGAGATCAAGAAACCGGGGTTAGCATTATGCAATTGGATGAAGGATTAGATTCCGGCCCTATTTTAAAACAGGAAAAATTTCTTATCGAAAAGAACGATAACTACAAGACATTGCATGATAAATTGTCTGAATTAGGCAGTGATTTACTGCTGAAAGTGCTAAACGAAATTGAAAAACAGGTTCCCTTAAAACAGAACGATAATGATGCATGTTACGCTGACAAAGTGGAAGACTATAAAATTTATGCAAGTGATGCTTGTGAGGTTGCTTATAGAAAGGTTAAAGCGTTTTACCCAAAAGCGTTCATCAAGATAGAGAATAAACGTATCAGGATACTTGATGCTGACTTTGAAGCTCTCGCTTCAGAACAAGGTAAGATTGTTAACGATAATATGCACATAAGTTTAAAAGGTGGCACTTTAATTCCTAAAGTTGTACAAATGGAAGGGAGAAATCCTTGCAGTATTGAAGATTTTATTCGTGGCTTGAAATCAAGCATGGTAAAAAAATTTATAGAATAGACTGCTTTAAATTAGTGTAGAAATGTAATAGCTAAATTTCCTTTTCTTAGATATAATCTTAAAAAACTTTCTGTACAAAAATGAAAATAAAAAGAGCTTTAATATCAGTATACGACAAAACGAATATAATTGATCTTGCATCGTTTTTAATGCAGCAACAAATAGAAATTCTCTCAACGGGAAATACTTATAAAGCACTATCTGATGCCGGAATAAAAACACAAGAGGTCTCAGATTACACACAATTTCCAGAGATACTGGGTGGTAGAGTAAAAACTTTACACCCTAAAATTCATGGAGGAATACTTTGCAATAGAGAAAAGCACAAAACGGAAATGCAAAATCTAGGTGTTGAGCCAATAGACCTGCTTATAACTAACCTATACCCATTTTGGGAGACAGTAAGTAGCGGCTCAAATGAAGATCAAATTATAGAACAAATTGATATCGGCGGAGTGGCGTTAATTAGAGCTGCAGCAAAAAACTTTTGTTTTACTTCAGTTATTTCTAGCATTCAAGACTATGAAGCACTAAAAGCTGAGATGATAAAAAATAACAATGAAACAACATTGGAATATAGAAAACATTTAGCAACCAAAGCATTTGCTCTCACTGCACACTATGATTCTAATATTCACAGTTGGTTTTTATCCCAGAGTAAAAATAATGAGTTGCCAGAGTTTTTTGCACTATATGGACATAAAGTACAAGAACTCAGGTATGGTGAAAATCCCCATCAAAAAGCTGCATTTTATAGTAATCAATTTACCAAATATCCGCTAGAAAAAATACATGGGAAAGAGTTGAGTTATAATAATATAGTAGATATAGAGTCCGCACTTAACATAATTTCTGAGTTTAAAGAGCCTGCAGCAGTGATAATAAAGCACAATAACCCATGTGGCACTGCTGTTAGTGATAATGCTTTGGAGGCATATGAAAAGGCCCTATCGTGTGATGAAGTAAGCAGTTTTGGTGGTATAGTAGCTTTAAATCGGGAGATAGATTTAAAGCTAGCAGAAAAATTAAACGAGATATTTTTGGAAGTAGTGATAGCACCTTCAGTCAGCAATGAAGCACTAAAAATTTTGCAAAGAAAGAAAAATTTAAGAGTGATTATTCATAAATCTTTCCAACAAAATGTGAAATACCAAACTAAAAATGTTGTTGGTGGGTTTTTGGTGCAAGAAAATAATGACCACACAATAAAAGCAGAACAAGTAACAGAATGCACTACAACAGAAAAAGAAAAGGAAGATCTTATTTTTGCCTGGAAAATATGTAAACATGTGAAATCCAACGCAATAGTTATAGCAAAAGATGGTTGTGCTATTGGCATCGGTGCAGGGCAAACAAGCAGAATAGATAGTGTGAACATTGCAGTAAAAAAAGCAGGTGAAAAATGTAAAGGTGCAGTGCTTGCTTCAGATGCATTTTTTCCATTCCCAGATAGCATAGTAGAAAGTGCAAAACATGGAATTACAGCTATAATTCAGCCTGGTGGCTCGCTGAAAGATCAAGATGTGATAAAAGCTGCAAATGAAAATAAAATTGCTATGTTTTTCACTGGCGTTCGCAGTTTTTTCCATTAGGCTTTGTGTCTTATGGCTAGAGATTTTTCCATATCATACCACCATAACTGTACGAACGTTGTGATTTGAGTCCACAAGGTAGGATGTCATTCAAGTAGCCTCCTTCCCCTGTCATCGCAGTGCCCTGACTACTTGGATCCAGATTGGACACTGAGCTGGTGAGTATAAAAGTATAGCTTCTACGTCATACCGTGATTTATTCACGGTATCTCACATAGATCCCGCTAACAAGTAGCGGGATGACGATTCTTCAAATCGTCAAGGTGTCATCCGAGTAGCTTGACTACTTGGATCCAGGAAACTTAACTTTAAATAAGTGGCTGCATAATAAAGACTAGATTCCAGCGTCACGCGCTGGAATGACAAGTTCGCGGCGGCATCCTCGTCATCCCGCCACGGTATCTCTAGATCCCGCTAACAAGCAGCGGGATGACGGTTGTCAGGCTAGCTGTCATCCCAGTGCTCCTTTTTTTGTCATCCGAGTAGCCCCTTTTTTGTCATCCCAGTGCTTGACACTGGGATGACACCCTACTTAACCATCATACTGCCGCGGTATCTCTTAGCCGCTAACACATAGCGGAATGACGAAGTTATCGTCATTCCACCGCGAACCGTCATACCGCGATTCATTCGCGGTATCTCATCCGCTAACAAGAGATCCCGCTAACACGTAGCGGGATGACGGTTGTCGTTTAGCTACAAACGTTAAGAAATTTACCAAACGAAAAAAAGGCAAAAGAAGCCCCGTGGTGCGAGTTTTGACTCTATATTACTGTAAGTGGCGCTGTAATAATGTGCTAACGCTTAAAATAAGCGCGATTTGGCTGAATGTAGAAAAAATAAAAAAGACATGCAGCCGCTATAATTTTATGTAATCCGCCAATAAATACCCTGAGTTTTTTACTGAATTTTGTCATTGAGCCTGCAGGTCAAAAACAAGTTTTGAGTCATAAATACCCTTATTGTCATAATAAGGGGGCTGGCGGAGTTTGTCAAGAAATTTTCTTATTTCATTTAAATTGCTTGTAACCTTCTTATACACTCGTCTTTACCAAGAATCACCATGATATCGATGATTCCAGGTGCATCCATTACTCCAGTTATAGGGGCACGTAATGAGTGGTATACACTGCTTATTTTCATATCATGTGATTTTGCACATTCCTTGATCTGAGAAGATAAAAAACCCTTATTCCAATTTTCATCACCGATCTTTGACAGAAATGATGCGAGTAACTTAATTATATTGAGGTTAGATTTGACAATTTGACAAGCTTCTTCACTTAAATCAAGTGGCGGATCTTGAATATAAAATTTTGCTAAATCCAATAATTCGGTCAGGTAGTTTGCTCTTTTTTTCAGCTCTGTCAGTCCCTGCAGTAAATAGCCCTTTTTTTTGTCAGTTAGAGTATTTTCTCTAAGCATTAGAGTCAGAATATCTTCATTGCTCATATTACTAATATAGTGGTTATTCAAATGCTCCAGTTTTTTGAAATCGAGCCGTGCAGGTGAACGACCAATACTTTCTAAATTAAACCACTCTATTGCTTGCTCATCGCTAATAATCTCATCGTTGCCGTGACTCCAGCCAAGTCTCAGCAAGTAATTACGCATCGCTTTTGGCAATATTCCCATCTTTTCATAATCGCAAACGCTTGTGGCACCATGCCTTTTGGATAGCTTATTCCCATCTTCCCCATGGATAAGCGGTACGTGTGCAAAACGTGGAACATCAAAATCAAGAGCCTGGTATATTAGCAATTGCTTAAAAGTATTAGTGAGATGGTCAGAACCGCGTATTATATCAGTTATTCCAGCATCATGATCGTCAACTACCACGGCGAAAATATATGTTGGAGTGTTATCAGAGCGTAAGATCACTATATCATCAAGCTGGTCGCTATTTACTTTGATTTGGCCGTATATTTTATCATCAACGACGATCTCTTGCGAGTCTGGCACTTTGAAACGGATAACTGACCTCACACCCGATGTCATTCCAGCGCGTGACCACATATTTTTTTCTGGATCCCAGTGTCGAGCACTGGGATGACAAGAAGGAGGTTTTGTAGTACATTTATGCTTGTATATCTTGCCCTCTTCTCTTCTTGCTTTTATTTTCTTTTCTGCAACTTCATCTTCAGGGCAGTAACAGTGATACGCCCTACCCTTCTCAACTAAAAGGTTTGCTACTTCTTTATGCCGCTCTATTCTTTTTGACTGATATACTATTTCTCCATCATAACTCACACCGAGCCATTTTAGCCCTTCTATAATTGCATCAATTGCTTCTTGTGTTAAACGTTTTCTGTCGGTATCCTCAATCCTTAGCAAAAACCTGCCACCATGGTGCCTCGCGTAGAGCCAATTAAATAAAGCAGTACGAGCCCCTCCAATGTGCAAAAACCCTGTTGGTGATGGAGCGAATCTAGTGACTACGTCTGGCATATTTGTCTATTACAGTAATGTAAATGATGATAGCTAAAATTTATGCTTGCAACAATGTGGAATTTATTTATTCTGAGAGATAAGATTTACTTGTTTTTCATAAGTTATGTTGTATAATTTATTATTGGTTGAATATAGCGAGGTGAGTTATGGATGGACTTGTAGATATAGCAAAATTGCTTTCAGATAATGAAGCTACTGTCAGTTGGCGTTACACCGGCCCTTTTGATAAAACAAAACAAATAGTACGGGCAGATAATCTCTTGCATCTAGCTGCAAGAATACCAAAAAAAGATAAATTTGTAGACATTTGCAGGAAGAACATTGCTTCTGTAACTGCGCATAATGAATATGGAAATAATCCATTTCATGAAGCAGCAAGGAGTGGGATTTTGCTGCCTGCAGTAAAAGAGATTGTGCATTACTTAGAGACGGAAGCTGATAACAAAATTACAAAAGCAGAAGAAGCTGGAGATCGGAAAGAAGTAAGCAGATTGAAAGAGGAACTCAAATGTAATAAAAAATATATTAAAGATGCGCTCTGCAGTAAAGACCATGCTTTTAATAAGAAAAGGGAAACTCCTCTTTATTACTTAGATGCTGCACAACAGAAAGAAATTAAGCAAATCGCAGACATAAAAGACAGCTTTATATGTAATCAGAAGTTTCACCTGTGTTTATATATAGTAGGGGCTATAGCGTGTATTGCTGCCTTGTGTTTATCTTTATATTTTCTGTATCTATCTTCTCAGACTTTTGCACTAAGCTCGATGGTTGCAATAGCTTCTGGCGGAGTCACATACCTGTCAGTTAAGGCATGTAACGAGATACATGCCTTGCATAACGAAAGCACTTTAGTGGAAACTAATGTACAACTTGCAGGAGAAGGTTTGGGTGTTTGATGAAGCTAGAAATTACTTGCAGGCAATGATATAGAAATTTACTTTCTTAACTTAAGAAAGTATACTGATACGATGACGGAAAAGAAGTACAGTAAGATTTTAATAGCAAACAGAGGAGAGATTGCTTGCAGGATTATCAGAACTGCCCATAAGATGGATATATCTTGTGTATGCGTATATTCGGATGCGGATATAAATTCTGTGCATGTAAGGCAAGCAGATGAGTCGAGGTATATTGGCCCTTCGCCATCTTGCCTCAGTTACTTAAACATCGAAAAAATATGCGAGGTAGCAGTTGAAACAGGTGCACAGGCAGTTCATCCTGGTTATGGGTTTTTAGCGGAAAATCCAGATTTTCCACGTGCTCTTCAAAAACATAATATAGACTTCATCGGTCCCAGTGCAGAAACAATAGAAGTTACAGCCAATAAAATAACGGCAAAAGAAGAGGCAAGAAAGGCTAGAGTAAATGTAGTACCAGGATATATGGGCAAGATTAAAGATGTCGCTCATGCAGCCATCGTTGCTGAAGAAATTGGCTTTCCGGTTATGCTTAAAGCTGCATCAGGCGGTGGTGGCAAAGGAATGCGAATTGTAAATTCCAAAAAAGAAATTGAACTAGCGTTCACATCAGCAACAAATGAAGCAGAGAAAAGTTTTAAGGATGGCAGTATCTTTATAGAGAAATATATAGAACTACCAAGACATATTGAAATACAAATCATAGCAGATAAATATGGCAATATAGTGTGTCTTGGAGAAAGAGAATGCTCGATACAAAGGAATAACCAGAAAATAATGGAAGAAACGCCAAGTCCATTCATTAGTGAAGAAGTAAGACAAAAAATGTATGTCCAATGTGTTTCTCTGGCAAAGCAAGTTGGCTATTTTTCAGCAGGCACTGTTGAGTTTGTTGTAGATAAAGACCAAAACTTCTATTTTCTTGAGGTAAATACGAGATTGCAAGTTGAGCATCCAGTAACAGAATTTATAACTGGAATAGACATAGTAGAAGAAATGATTAGAACTTCCTATGGAGAGAAATTGAGATTCAATCAGGATGATATTAAACTTACTGGTTCTGCAATAGAAAGTAGAATTTGCGCTGAAGACCCATCGAAGAAATTTTTCCCTTCCAGCGGAAGAATAAAATATTACGATAAACCGGATGAAAATGATTATGTAAGAATAGATGATGGAGTTGCTGCAGGTTCAGAAATTAGCACGTTCTATGACTCAATGATTGCAAAAGTTATAACATATGGAAAAGATAGAGTAGAAGCGATCAGTAGAATGCAAAAAGCATTGTCTGAATGCTATATAGAAGGAGTAACAAATAATATAGAATTTCTAGAATCCATCTTCCATCACCCAAATTTTATTGCAGCAAAGCTCCATACGAGATTCATTCCAGACCATTACCCTAGTGGGTTTCACGGCGATTTTGTTACAGAGGAGTATATTAAAATATTTATTTTCACTGCGTTATATGTTCATTTGGAAAATGAAGAAAGGTACCATCATAAAGCAGTGAATGAAACACCTCAGGTGTCATTCCAGTGCGTGACACTGGAATCTAGTAAAAAAGAAGGGGCACCAGTATCAGCTACTCGGATGGCAGGTGACCGTGCAAGAGATTTATTCATAGTGAATATAAATGACAATGAGTACTCCGTAAGTGCAAGATATCAAGATAATATATTAACAACAGTATATAACCACAATACATACTCTGTAGTAGGCAAGTGGAAATCAAGTCATAAGTTACTATATATTACAATTAATGATGATGCTGATATAACATTTAAAGTAGAAAAACAAGGCAGCAAATACTTCATAAGACATGCAGGCATGAAAGCTGAGTGTTGTATATTTAAGCCTCATGTAGCTGAATTAAGTAGGTTAATGCTAAATAATGAAACAGAAGGGATTTCAGCAGATGCTGTAAAATCCCCAATATCTGGCTTATTAGTTAAGTTGCACGTAAATATAGGAGATCAGGTGGAAATAGGACAACCTTTATTTGTGGTGGAGGCAATGAAAATGGAAAATATCATATGTGCTGAAGCAGCAATGGTGATAAAAAATATTCTCGTTCAAGAAGGAAAAAATGTGCAGATTGGTGATGTAGTATTAGCTCTGCTTTCTTAAATAACACAAGAAGTATAAACTTGACCCAAACAAGATAAATGAAAACACTTGATGAGCTATGGCAATGGCTATTGGTATGTGCAATAATAGAGTAATTACACCCAAAATGATCTGAATGATAACGGAGAGCAGCATAATATATACCGGTTTTACGCTAGCATTTTTTACTGTGAGTATTACTACCAAAGCTAGTATTAGCAATGCCAGTGCTCGATGTATAAATTGCACTGTTGCTCTGTTCTCAAAGATATTCAGCCATATAGGGTGTAAGAAAAATAAATCTTCTGGAACGATTTGTCCGTCCATTAGTGGAAAGGTATTGTAAATCAAACCAGCATTTAATCCCGCAACAAACGCACCGAAAATTATTTGTATTACAATTAGGGCCAAAATCATCCCTGTGTAGTATATAGTGTCACTACTAATCTTAAGTTTAGTTTGCTTTGGCCTGATTTGGTAATCAAAAAATTGATATGACAATAATGCAAAGACAATTAATGCTAATAATAAGTGAAGTGCAAGCCTATAGTGGCTAACATGAGGTTCAGTTACTAAACCACTTTTAACCATATACCAACCAGCAAAAGCTTGTAAAGCTCCAAATAATAATGCCACAAATAGCCTTATTACTACCTTTTTAGATATTTTTCTTCTTAATGTAAAATATATAAATGGCAGGACAAAAACTAAACCTGTTAGTCTTGCAACCAATCTGTGTACATATTCTATTAAGTATATAGCCTGAAATTCCTCCATACTCATACCATAGTTGAATGCTTTATACTCAGGTGTAGTTTCATATTTTAATTTTTCTTGTAGCCAATCTTGTCCACTCAGTGGTGGCAATGTTCCAGTGATGGGTTTCCACTCCGTGATTGACAATCCTGCTTTTGAAAGTCTGGTAAATCCACCAATCCCCACCATGAGAATTACCATAATACAGCAGAGAAAAAGCCAAATAGCTACAGGTTTTGATTCCATAAACCATGCTGAGTTTTGTTCCATCGCTCAGGGTAAAGAATAAATTCCCATAAGTCAAGAAAAGCTGCAACACTATGTAGCAGACTATAGACCGGAAAAAATATCGATACTATATAAAAATAAAAAGGCATCTTTTGCTGTTTGACAGCTATTACCAAAAGAATCAGGTTAGTAACGTATACCACTACAAAGTAGTACAAAAATAATTCATTTAAAACTTTAGTTAATATCAATGAAAGCAGTAAAAATGGAGTAGTAAAAAATATAAAAGCTGCAGAGCCAACAAAAAGATTCAATAGCAAAATTCCCTTAAATCCAGTGTGTTTATAAAGTGACTTTATATTTTTTAAATGAACAATATAAGTTTGCATATAGCCTTTGATCCAGCGCGCTCTTTGCTTAATCCAAGCAAATACAGCAATTGGTGACTCTTCCAATGTTTCTGAGTCAATCATCCTGGTTTTATATCCCATTTGCGCAAGTCTCAAACCAAGGTCAGCATCTTCGGTAACACTATAAGCATCCCAGAAAAACAATTTTTTTAGAATTTTTACTGAAAAATGATTACTGCTACCACCCAAAGGCATTGGCATGTTCATTTTTTGGAATCCAGGCAATAAGTATTGAAACCAGTTCATATACTCCAGAGAAAAGGATTTTGTCAGAAAATTATGATCATAATTATAGTAATTCAACCTTGCCTGTACACAGGCAAGCTTATCGTCGCCCTTATTAAATTCAATCAGTGCTTTTTTTAACTGCAATGGGTCTGGTTTATCATCCGCATCATATATTACTGCATACTTTCCTCTAGCAAAGCTCATAGCATAATTGCATGACTTGGCTTTTGTTCTAGGCAAAGAATGAGGCACTTTTATTACTTCAAAATACTGTGGTAAAGTGTACTTTTCTATAGCTGCTAGCGTTTCCTGGTCATCACTTTCTACCTGAAGCTTCACATCTAATTTCGATTTTGGATAATCCAAACTTTCAATGCTTTCGATCAATTGCTCTATCACTGCACTTTCTTTAAAAGCAGGCAATAAAATAGTATATATAGGAAAATCTTCTTCATTCAGCTTACTATAATCCACTTTTTGGTTGGAGGTTTCACATAAGTTAAAAATTGTAGCTATAAACTTGAATAAATAACTAGAACATCCGATTATAAATATCAACATCAAAGCAAAATATGTATATTTCTCTGTTAGTGTTAAAATTGAAGTTACAATAAAGAAAGAAGCAAAAAATATTGAGCTTAGTTTAATGCTTTTAGCTGAAAAATTAGCATTCTTGTAATATAAGTAGTTGCTTGCAAATTCTGAAATACCAAAGTGCGAGTTAAGAAGATTTAAAATCTGTTCGCTATCCACTTTTATTAATACATAGTCAATACCATAATGAGCTTCGACCCAACGGTTGATATCTCGGCTTGTGTCTTCAACCATAAAAAAAGTAGTATCATTTAATTTTTGCCAAGGAATTATATTAAATTTATAGTAAAAAAGTTTCTCTTGCTCTTTGCATAAACTAGAATCAAACTTAATTTTTTCTACATTATCAGCTTGAAGTATAGGCAATTGTTGCATTAAACCTAATGCAATTTTTTATTTAAGTCACGTGAAAATGAAGATATGACCTCGCTACTACGCTTATCATCTTTACGTTCATGCATTATTTTTTTTACAGCATCAGCAGCTATATTCGCTGTGTTAGCCTGTAAGTCTCCAAGAGCTTTTTCAACTTGGTCAGTGACTTTCTTCAAGTTAGAATGGGCATTGTCATCTAATGTCTGATCTAGCTGCTGTCTATTGTGCTTAATGATACTATTAGCTTTATCAAGTGCTTCATTCATCATTTTATTAACTTCTGCATCTAATTCTTTGTATTTTTCAGAAGATTTTTTGTAATACTCCAACATATCTTTCCTGAATTTTTCAGTTTCTTCACTTGAAAATTTGCTTTTGTTACGCTTATTGTTAAGCGCATTTTTTATCACTTTCTTTAGCAATTTATACGAAAGGACAAAACTTACCAAGAAGGCAAGACCGATAATCAGTGATGTAGACATAAAAACCCCTAAAATTCTTTGGACACCAAGTCAGCAACAAACTCCTCTTCAATTTCAGAATTGGTCAATTTAGTATAATAAATTAAAGCAATACTAGTAGCCATTTGTTTTAACTGATCAGTATATTCAGATTTAAATTCTGCCACTTTTTCTTCAATAAGCTTGCTCATTTTTTTGTCTTCCTCTTCTAATATATTCTTAACATTAGCTCTCATTTCTTCTACCTGAGCAAGTGCATCATCTATGATCCTTTTTGCCTGTATTCTAGCTTGGTTTAAAGCGGCATTATACTTGGCAATCTGCTCTTCCGTGAGTCTTAAAAGATGAACAGAACTATTAAAAGAATCCAATACTTTTTTACTTCTAGTGCTTATTATTTCATCTAACTTTGGTAAAAATAAACAACTTACTACGAAAAAAAGTGAAGAGAAAAAAATTAAAAACCAAAAAACTTGAGAAAAGAAGTTTGAAACATCAAGCTGTGGCATGTGTTAAGCAACAAATATTAATAATACTGCAAGTAAAAACGCAAGCAATCCCATTATTTCAACCATAGCAGCACCAATATAAACGTAAGTTTTCATTTTACCTTCCGATTCAGGATTCCTCGCAATCCCATTCAGCATAGCAGAAAAGATATTAGCTATACCTAAACCAGCACCGAGCATTCCAAACGCAACTAAACCAATTGCTATAAATTTTAAAGCTACTAAATCCATATATTACCTTTAAACATTTCTTTATAATATAATTGTAAAATATTCTGCAAGGAAGTCAATTACTTTACTGCATCTGACAAATATACACATGTTAATATAGTAAATATATAAGCTTGTAAAACTGCAACAAATACTTCAAACCCTATCAATGCAATTATGAACAAAAACGGCGCAGGAGTGAGAAATATGTTCATATTTACAATAAACCCTGCTATCACTTTGATAATTGTATGACCCGCAATCATATTTGCTGCAAGCCTTATTGATAGGCTAATCGGCCTTACTAAATAAGCAAACAACTTAATAATAATTATTATAGGTGCAAGCCACGAAGGAGTTCCTTTTGGTAGCAATATGCGTAAAAATTCTACTCCCCTTTCTTTAAATCCAACAATCGTTATATAAATAAAAACCACCATCGATAAAGCGAAGGTGACTATCACATGACTTGTGACCGTGAAACTATAAGGAAGAACACCAACCAAATTACATGATAAAATGAAAATAAACACTGTAAATATCAATGGAATGTGCTGCAAGCCTTTGCTTCCAGTGTTACTTTCTATTATTGAAACAACAAAATCATATACATATTCAACTGCAGCTTGCAAATATCCTGGTATTACTGACCCCTTCTTTATTCCAAAAAGCAAAAAGAGTATCACCAATATCACCGAAATCATCATGAAAAGAGATGAATTGGTAAAGCTTACGTCATACCCAAATAACCTAGGTAACTCTATTATTGTATATACTTTAAACTGTTCCAGTGGATTTAATGCCATTTTAATCTGAACTATAAACAGTAAATAAAGTATGAATTTTATAGGACAAAGTCAAGAATTAAGATAAAGCCCTGTATCATTATAACATTGATACATTAACAAAATATGTAATTAGAGTGTTAATTACAGTCAGCTCTGTATTTTAAAACTTACTAATCTTATTAAATAATTCAATATCTTGACTTAACATCTTATTTTAATTATAATTTAATTTTTAGTGAGGTATTATTATGAACGAAATAGATTTTATTAACACTAATCATCCTTTAAATTTAGAGCAGGAATTTGGTAGTGGATACATTAAACTAACAGATGGCTCCTTTAACGAATATACTGGCCATTATCAAATGGGAAGCGAAATACTAGATAAAAGCCATAATATGATAGGAAACTTAACTATTGATGGTTACATTCATAACTTCCATGAAGATAACCACAATATGAATCTTAAGCTCTCTATGGAGATAGATTTAAAAGGTGATATCGAGAAGATAAATTCTCTCTACAATAATATATAAAATTACAAAAACTTCTGCATCCTTGTTTATGATGTAGAAGTTACCTTTTATTCCATTACAACAAGCTTTAAAAGCACTACATTTTATATTACAATAACTCTTTTATTTCTTTAAAGGTTCATGAAATTCACATTATCTTGGTTATTAGAATACTTAGAAACCAATGCTAGTTTAGAAGAAATTACCGATAAATTAACTCACATAGGGTTAGAAGTAGAAGATGTGATCGACAATACCAAATTAGCTGGTTTTATTGTTGCAAAAGTATTAGAAGTTGCACCTCATCCAAATGCCGATAAATTAAAATTATGTAAAGTAGATGACAGAAGTAAAACTCTACAAATAGTTTGCGGAGCAAACAATGTTAGAGAAGGTATGAAAACTGTGCTTGCATCTCTTGGTAGCACATTGCCAGAAAGTGATTTCACAATCAAGCCTACAAAAATACGAGGAGTGCTAAGTGAAGGGATGCTCTGCTCTGCTTCTGAACTTGCGCTAGTTCAAGAGGAAAGTGAAGGAATAATCGAGCTTTCCGATGATTATAAAGTAGGGGATAAATTTTTCAATTGTGACCCTGTAATTGATATAAATGTTACTCCAAACCGTGGAGATTGCTTAGGCATTTATGGAATAGCTCGCGACCTTGCTGCAACTGGAATTGGGACATTAAAGACTTTAAGCATTCCACAACTTACCAGCTCCATAAATTCACCAATCGATGTTGAAGTGACTGACGGAGAAAGTTTTATTAGTGGAATATACATCGCCAATGTAAAAAATCAAGAAAGCCCAAAGTGGCTAAAAGATAAATTGGAATCGATAGGAATGCGCTCCATTTCTACAATAGTTGACATTACTAACTATATTATGATATCTTTTAATCGTCCAATGCATGCGTTTGATGCAAACAAAGTAGATGGCAAACTTACAATAAGAAAAGCAAATGATGGAGAAAGCTTCTTTGCTTTAAATGGTAAGGAATATTTACTGGACAATAATATAAACATTTATTCTGATAGTAAAAATATTCATGGAGTTGCTGGAATTATAGGTGGAAAGTGCAGTGAATGTACTCTTGAAACCACCAATATTTTTTTGGAATTAGCTTTGCTCGATCCAATCTCTATCACTAAATCTTCAAGACAGCTCAGCATCTCCACAGACGCTAGTTACAGATTTGCACGTTCAATCGATCCTGGATTTACCCTTGATGGACTCAATCTTGCAGCCAAAATGATTTTGGATTTATGTGGTGGAGAAGTCTCAAGCGTAGTGTCTGCCGGTAATCTAGATAAAGAATACACCTCTGTCATCCAAGTAGCTGACACTGGGATCCAGAAAAAACCATGCCGGAATGATGCTAAGATAAGCCTTGATTACCAAGATATAAACAAGTTTGGAAGTGTATCTGTATCACCTGATGAGACGTTCGATATCTTAACGAAACTAGGGTTTAGTATTGATAAAAAAACCGAAGGCAATTGGAATGTACAAGTACCAAGCTGGAGACCGGACGTGACTATACCTGCTGACCTAATTGAAGAAGTAACAAGAATATACGGCTATGACAAAATAAAAGAAGAACCACTACCAAATAATGTTGAAGAAGTAGATAGTACATACGACAATTTGCGTATTTTGATGACAAACAGAGGGTTTCATGAAGTGCTAACCTGGTCATTTATGAGTGAATCAACAGCTGAAAAATTTGGTTACTCGAATAAGTTATTTATCATCGATAATCCGTTTAACAATAACTTTAATATGATGAGACCAAGTATTATGCCAAATTTATTGCAAGTCACTGCTGATAATATTGCCCATGGAGTATCTGATCTTGCAATCTTCGAAATTGGGCCGATTTACGATGGTGAAGCTCAGTCTAAACATGTCTTAAGTGGAATAAGAACAGGAAATAATTTACCGCGAAACCATTATAATATTGATAGGAAAGTAGATGTTTTTGACGCAAAGGCTGATTGCATAGCAGCTTTGGAGTTTTTTAACGTCAATTGCGATAATTTAACGATAGAGAGAGCAGAAAAAGAACATTACCACCCAGGAAAGTCAGGCACTCTCTCTTTTAAGAATAAAGTAGCAGGTTATTTTGGAGAGTTGCATCCTAATATATTAGATCTTTTTGACATCAAGCAAAAAGTTGTAGGTTTTGAGGTAATACTAGAAAATATTGAAAATTTACCTGTAAGTAGAAAGAAATTTATCGATTATAAATACCAAAGTGTAAAACGTGATTTTGCATTTATTGTAAATAAGGATGTGGAAGTAGGTAACATAATCAATGTGGTAAAAAAAAGCTCAGAGCTCATCACAGAAGTTTTAGTATTTGACGTATACCATGGAAACAATATAGAACCGAATAAGATGTCTATAGCATTGTCAGTTACTTTCTGCTCTCCAATCCACACTTTAACTGAAAAAGAGATCCAAAAAGAATCAAGTGCTATAGTCAATTTGGTATATGAAAATACCGGAGGAACTTTGAGAACTCATCATTGAGTCACAATCATAGTGTTCTGCTTTTGCTGTGTCACACTTACTTCATCCAATCTATTCCCAATCTTGAATTCAACATCCTTAAAAAATCTATTCCACATTCCATGCAAATGCTCTTCTACTTTAGGCCATACATCATTTTTAAATGTTTTCCCATCATCAGAAAATACATCACCTATCAAGGCTCCTACTTCTTCATAACTTGATTCGAAATGTTGAAGAAATGTCTCTATTTCCTTATGAGTATCATGTGCCACACTCAACGCTTTTCCTTCTGTGCTCTTATCTTTGTTTACGGTAGCTGACCATCCAATCACATTATAATTAAAACCAACTTTAAGAGAGTTCCAAATCTTCCACAAACTATTCCCATTATCTTTTGGTACATTATTTATTATGAGGTTCGCTAACCTGTCTACCAGAGGAGACAATAAATCTTGACAAAAATGCTTGATATTATCTTTCGTTTTAATCACAGGATATTTGATGCATCTTTCTGCCAAATAGTACTCAAGTTCCGCTTCCTCTAATAATCTCTTAATTGCTTCTTCGTTAAAAGTTTCATGCTCGAACGCTTTCAGTAAATCATCTTCTATTATTGCAAATTTTATTTTTTCACGAGATTCCAGCTCTTCTCTATAATTATTTTTTGTTTCTTCATTTATCAACAATCCTTCTTTTTTTAACTCTAATTGCTCTAATGCTTCTAAAATTTCTTGGTTATTTCGCAAGCATAACTCTATTAACTCCATACTTGAAGATTTCTCTTCTTTACTATTTTTCTCAACATCCAAATCCTCATTCTGCTTTCCTATTATTTCCTTCAGTCTTGTAGGTTGCGTAAAATATTCTCCAATTTCTTTTCGATAAGAAACAATCTTGTTTACTAGACGTTTTTCATCTTCTCCATTGAATAGCATGTCCTTATTATCTTCTACATTCTTTATACTTTCCCCTTGCTTTTCAAATAACTCTTGAATTCTACATCTTGTTATTTCTAAATACATCTTCTCTACAAAGTCATTCACTTTATCCGAAGTCCTTGTTTCCTTTAATTCACTAAAATCTTCTGCTAAAGATTGCTTTATTTTTTTATCTGACTTACTCAGTAGAGTGTTAATAGTCCTTATTCTCGATTCTATTAGCCTTTCCTCAACTTTTTGATCATCATATTCAAATTTAAAAAGATCTTCTAATTTCCTTTTTAAAGCACCATCTTTTAAGTTACCGTTTTTCCTATTTTTATGCATCTCTTTTAATTTTTCACATATCCCATTATATCTTTTCTGTCCTATTTCTCTTAAATCCTTAATCTCTCTTTCAGCATTATCTAGAGCTTTCTTTGTTTCTTGAGGGTACATATCTTCATAAGTATTAATTATTGTCCTTTCAGCTATTTTCCCTTCTTTTATAAGCTGTTTCCATTTTGCTTTAAACATAGGAAGCCCTCTATCGTCCAAGTCATCTGGTACTTTTGCTCCTGTTTTTTTTAGATCTTCTAGTATCATTTCCTTTTCAGTCGGCAATTCCTTACCTTGGCTTTTCAGTTCTTGCTCCACTAATACCTCTTTCAGTCTTTCTTCTAATGAAAAATCTTCCTTTTCCTCTCTTCTTTTTTGTGCAAATTTAATTGCTTGTATAAAAGCAACTCGATAAGCATTTTGTATTAAGTAATTCACCAGTTTAGAATCTACACTATCCACCACTTTCAGTCTGAATTCGTTCAACAGTTCCTTCAGCTTATCATATGTAATATCTTTTCCTTCTAGCTTCATTAGCTCTTCCATAGTCTTTGCGAATTCCTGAATCGAAATTGCAAGCACATTCTTGATCTCATTACGTAAAGGCCTAAGGCCGTTTTTTAAATTGATATTAGCTGATAATTTCAGTATGGTATTATGTTCTGAATCACGTGCAACATTAAACCAACTACCATCTTTATCTTCATATAAATCTCTAAGTAATTGTTCAAATTGCGGTGGAAACTTAACTTCCATATCCCACTTAATGTCCGACTTACCAGCATCTATTTCACGAAAAGACACTTCAATATTCTGGTGTTCATTCTGATATAACCCATTACTTATTTTTAGAGCAGCAACCAAAGAATGAGATAACTTTCTGTTTGTAAGATAAAAAGTAGCTAAGGCGGGTGTTGCAGGAATAATTAAGGCTATAAGCACAGCTATATCAACAAGAATTGCAATTGCAGCAAGAACGCCATATGCCAATCTTTTTGCTGTACTTACCTCACTCTTTTTTGTTTTACTTTCCTCTGAACTGGTTTGTGTTTTACTGTTTGTTTTATATATAACTAACCCCAATGCAACAGAAGCAACATAAGGAAACATTAAAACTGATAGAGCTGAATTTAATACTTTCTTCTCCAGGCAAGCTCTGTTTATTTCCTTAAATATTTCGCTTGATATATTATACCAGGAAGTAAAAAAATCGGAGCCGTAACCTTTATAATGAAATATACTTAGTGGAATGCTAAAATCAGCACCTATTTTTTTTAAATTACTAACAGATTCTTGCTCTTCCAAAGTAGCAACAGGTCCTTCCTGTTTTTCTGAAGTAGCAAAAGATTCTCTTTGTAAATTAGGTTGTCCATTTAATGCATCTAAATCACCACTATTGTTATTTAAGTCAACAACTTCCTCACAACCTACAACAGCATTCATACCATAACCTTATCCAATTACCTTAAGTATAGCATAAATACTGACAATCTTGCAACTTTATTAAAAATCTAACGCTCAATGCTAACATTTAAATCCTGATATTCCTTAGAATAAAAGTTAGTTCCAATTTCTGTATTAATGTCCAAAGATAAGGCAAGGGTCTGCTCTTTTATATATTCAATCCACGTATTTATTGCTTCCTTAATTTTCTCATCTTCTGTTTTGATTATTACTCTGATTCTATCGGACATATGAAAATCAGCTTGTTTCCTAGTTTCCTGAATGAGCCTCACTACATCTCTTGCAAGCCCTTCTAGAATCAATTCATCATTTAAAGTAGTGTTTAGGATAATAACCCCTTTGTTGTTATCAAATACAGAGGAGAATTCACTGTTTGCTTTTAATAATAGTTCATATTCGCCTTTTTCTATGATATAATTTTCTGACTCGTCCCCCAAAAATATGAGACCTCTTTCTGTCATTCCAGCGCGTGACGCTGGAATCTGCGTCTGGATCCCAGTGTCAGCTACTCGGATGACACCGGATTCAACTTGTTTCCACTTTCCTTGTTTAACATATTGAACCAGTGTCTTAATCTTCTCCGGAATTCTTTTTCCAAGCACAGGGAAGTTGAGTTTTAACTCTAGTGATGCAATATCTTCAAGTCTGTTTACTAACTTCAGTTTTTTTACATTTACCTCATCTTTTATCATCTCTTGGTACTCATTTGAGTTTTCAGCACACTGGATCCCAGTGTCACGCACTGGGATGACAGAAAACGGCTCACCTTCAAGAAAACTACAGGAAGACTGATGATAAATGATCATACTGCCAAGTGGCTGTCTGATACGTATATTAAAAGTGTTTCTAATAGAGAGTGCAGAGTTACATATCTCTCTCACTAGATCCATTTTGGCAATGAGCTGACTATCAAACTTCTCTAATTGTGGGAAATCAGCCAAATGAACAGATGTTTCTTCATACTTAAGCCCTTGCCATATATTCTCTGTTATAAGTGGCAACAAAGGGGCTGCAGCTCTTAGTATGTAATAAAAAACCGTATATAGAACATTATAAGCATCAGTTTTATCCTGATCCAAATCACTTTTCCAAAAACGCTCGCGACTGCGACGAATATACCAATTATTTAGCACTTCAAAAAAGTTCATCAAAATTTTGCAAGCCTCTTGGGAGTTATAGCTGTTCATAGAAGTTTGGATACTTTCTACAGCTTCAAAACATTTGGAAATCATGTAGCGATCAATAGTACTTTGATAATCCTTACAAACTTCAGCTTTAATTCCATCTGCATTTGCATACATGGTAAAAAAGTGATAACTGTTCCAAATAGGTTTTATTACGTTTTTCAGAACGTCTCGTACTAAATTCCCTTCTTTATCAAGTAGCAAATTACCACCACAAACAATAGATCCAGAAAGCATAAGAAAACGCAGTGCATCAGAACCGTATCTATCAAAAACCTCCATTGGATCTGCATAGTTATTCAAACGCTTGGACAATTTTTGCCCTTTTACATCCAAAACAACACCGTGGCATATGCAGTTCTTAAATGGTTCCCTATCAAACAAAGCAGTGGACAATACAAAGAGCGTATAAAACCACCCCCTGGTTTGCGCTATGTATTCAGTGATAAAATCTGCAGTTTCAAACCACTCCTTATTTTCAAACGGATAGTGGACTTGTGCGAATGGCATCGAGCCAGATTCAAACCAGCAGTCAAATACGTCAGGCACACGACGCATAACTGATTTTCCTGTTGGATCATCAGGATTTGGCCTCGTTAAAGTATCGATAAATGGTCTGTGCAAATCATCTACTTTAACATTAAAATCTCGCTCTAGTTCTTCTATCGAACCATATACATCCACTCTTGGATATCTTGTATCATCTGATTGCCACACAGGAATCGGAGTACCCCAGAATCGATTGCGTGAAATTGACCAGTCATGTGCCCCTTCAAGCCATTTTCCAAATTGACCATCTCTAATGTGGTTTGGTATCCAATTAACTCTCTTATTTAGCTCTACCATTCTGCTTTTGAATTTTGTAACGGCAACATACCAAGAAGGCATAGTGCGATAGATCAAAGGAGTGTCAGTTCTCCAGCAGTGTGGATAATTGTGAATATATTGTTCAGTTTTGAACCAGTTTCCTTGTTCTTTCAATTTTTTTATTACTGTATCATTGGTATCAAAAACATGAACCCCTGCCAAATCTGAAACTTCAGCAGTAAATTTTCCACTGTTATCAATTGGACAAATAACTGGAATATCATGGCTTTGGCAAAGGTAAAAATCTTCCTCACCAAATCCAGGAGCAGTGTGTACAACGCCAGTACCATCTTCTCCTGTAACATAATCAGCAACAAAAACACGGAATGCATTCTTTGTATCTTTAAAGTAATCAAACAGCGGCTTATAGGAAAGGCCTGCAAGATCATTCGCTTTAAGTTTTATATTGCAGTTTTCATATGGAATATTGTTTTGTTCAGAGTGGCTGATAAATTTTTCTAGGTAGCTTTCAGCGAAAATATAAATTTCACTCTTCACTGAACTCCTTTCATTAACTTCTGTCATCCCAGTGCTTCGACACTGGGATCCAGAAATAGATTCCAGCGTCACGCGCTGGGATGACACCAAAGAGTGGACTGACACTGCACAATACTTGATGTCCTTTCCTATCGCCAATGCCAGATTGCTAGGAAGAGTCCAAGGAGTTGTAGTCCAAGCAAGTAATTTACATTTTTGTTTAACACTTTTAAACTGCTGTGGGTTTTCTAAAAGCTCAAATGCAACAGTTACAGCTTTGCTAGTCTTTTCTCTATATGCGTTATCAAGCCTTGTTTCAAAATTGGATAATGGAGTTTCGCACGCCCAGCTATATGGAACAACGCGTACTGATTCATACACTAGACCCTTATCATAAAGCTGTTTAAATGCCCACATGACCGACTCCATGAATGATTTATCCATGGTTTTATAGTCATTATGAAAATCCACCCACCTTGCCTGCCTATTGACATATTTTTCCCACTCTGATGAAAATCTCATTACAGAAGTACGACAATGGTTATTGAATTTTTCAATGCCGAATTTTTCTATCTCAGTTCTACCAGATATTCCAAGTTCTTTTTCTGCACCCATCTCAGCCGGTAATCCATGGCAATCCCAACCAAATCTACGTTCAACCCTTTTTTGAAGCATAGTTTGATATCTTGCAAATGCGTCTTTGATGAAACCAGTGAGTAAATGTCCATAATGTGGAAGTCCATTTGCAAACGGAGGCCCATCATAAAACACAAAACAATTATCCTTGGAACGTTCTCCAACTGACCGCTCAAAAACTTTATTTTCCTGCCAAAATTTTATGATTTCTTTTTCTAACGACGAAAAATCAGGACTACTTACTGTATCAGGATAATGCTTTGACTTCATGTTCATTTTGACCGGATAAAGCCAAAGAATATAGGGCTTTCTAGAAAATTACAAATGCAAAAAGAAACAAACTTATTCCTGCACCCCACACCCTATAGCTAACACAATCCCACGTCATACCGCGATTCATTCGCGGTATCTCAGCTTAACCGTCATATCGTCACGGTATCTCTAGATCCCGCTAACAAGTAGCGGGATGACGGTTGTCGGTAAGCCTAAATTACTTTAGCTATAGTTGATAAACTTGAAATAAACTACGTGAAGTACTTCTATCTTGTTCTATAGGGGTACTTTCTCTCAATCAAAATAATTCTCTGACGGATGTCCAACAGAGCTATCCTGCACCACACCCCAACAAACTATTCTGCCGAGCTTCCAATACCTTCACATTTACTATTTTATCTCTATACTTCCCTTCAGGATCATCAATGCACACTGATTGCATATATGGGCTTTTACCAATAATTTGGTTTTGGTGTTTGCCTTTTTTATCACTGAACAAAGCAGGTATAGTTTTGCCTACCATACTCTGGTTAAACTCAAGTTGTTGCTTACTAATTAATTTCTGTAAACGAAGAAGGCGTTCTGTTTTAACCTCTTCTGGTACTTGATCTTTTCTTTCTGCTCCTGGTGTACCTGGTCTTGGGCTATATTTAAAGCTATAAGCCTGAGCATATCTAATTTTTTCTACTAATTTTACAGTTTCTTCAAAATCTTTTTCGGTTTCTCCAGGAAAACCAACAATAAAATCAGAAGAAAATTCGATTTCAGGTTTCAATTTGCGAAATCTGTCTATTATTTCCAAATACTCCTCTGCAGTGTGCTTTCTGTTCATCGCGTGCAATATTTTATTCGAACCTGACTGCACAGGCAGGTGAATAAATGGCATGAGTTTTGGCTCTTCCGCATGTGCCAAGTAGAGAGATTCATGCATATCTCTTGGATGAGAAGTTGTATAACGAATCCTCTCTAGCTTTTCAATTTTAGCAATATGACTAACTAATTTGCCTAAATCCCACACTTCCCCTTCGCATTTCCCATGGTAAGCATTGACGTTCTGACCAAGCAAATTGATTTCCTTCGCCCCATTTGCAACTAATTTCAATGCTTCACGAAATATTTCATTCACTGGCCGTGAATACTCAGCTCCACGAGTATATGGTACTACACAAAACGTACAAAATTTATCACAACCTTCTTGTATGGCAAGAAACGCAGAAGACCCCTGGCTATTGCCATAGCATTCATCTGGCAATTTATCAAACTTTGCAACTTCAGGAAAATCAGTGTTTATTACATGACCTTTACTTCTGCTTGCTTTGACTATCAGCTCCGGTAAGGTAGCGATACTCTGCGGACCAACAACAATATCAACAAAAGGAGCCCTTCTGAATACTTCTTCTCCCTCTGCTTGCGCTACACATCCAGCCACCACTATAGTAATTTCTTTTCGTGACGAATGAATCTTCCCGAGCTCAGAATAAAGCTTTTCTGCTGCCTTCTCTCTAATGTGACAAGTGTTCAGTATCACCAAATCAGCTTTTTCTGCATCACTAACAACGTTGAACCCCAAAGGTTTAATTATATTTTCCATTAAAACGGAGTCATAAACGTTCATCTGACAGCCGTAAGTTTTAATATATAGGCCTTTCATATTTGGTATGTCTTTTTCAAAACCCTACATATAATCACATTAAATGTCCAACAGACCAGCGCGTGACGCTAGTGAACTTGCTAGCACAATAGATTTTTATAAAATTGGATCCCAATGTCAAGCACACAGCTATTGCAACTCGACTTCACCAGTATCCCTGTAAAAATCATTGGTAAACCTCAGTAACTTTAGCTTATGTTATTTTCAAAAAAGTCAAAAATGAAAATAGAAGAGTAGCTGAGCTTTCTGCTTTTTCTGGGTAAGGTCAGTCAAAAAGGTTTTACAACAACCATAATAACTATAACTATTATCAATACTGTAACTGCTTCATTTAAAACACGAAAATAAACGTGTTTTTTTTCATTTGAACCCATTGCAAAATTTTTCCTATATTTTGCAAGTAGCATATGAATAATTAACATCAAAAGTATTGCAAATGCTTTTACATGAAACCATCCTTCACGATATGCTTCCCTAATAACCATTAATGTGATTCCAAGACCAAGTGAGAAAAGCATTGCAGGGTTTATGATATATCTAAGTAGCCTCTTTTCCATTGTTTGAAGCAAGCTATCATTTTCCGATCCCGGTTTTACATTTGCGTGGTAGACATAAAGCCTGGGTAAATAAAGCATACCTGCCATCCACATAATGGCGGAGATAACGTGAAAAGCTTCAAGCCAGTGGTAGTAATCCATTGAGATTTATTACAAAATGTTAAAAATTTCTGATATTATTTTAGTTTAATGAAAAAGAAATCGATATGAAAGCAGAAAATTTCACTAAAGAACAGATAATTGGATTCTACAGGAAAATGCTACTCATACGCAGATTTGAAGAAAAAGCAGGACAATTATATGGAATGGGATTAATAGGTGGGTTCTGTCACCTATCAATAGGGCAAGAAGCAGTTGCAGTTGGAACTCAAGCTGCATCAAAATTAGGTGACGCTTTTATCACAAGTTATAGAGACCATGGCTTAATGCTCGCATGTAATTCTGATCCAAATGTTGTAATGGCAGAACTCACTGGCAAAGAAACAGGATGCTCGAAAGGTAAAGGTGGTTCGATGCACGTATTTGACGTTGCAAAAAAATTCTTCGGCGGACATGGAATAGTGGGGGCACAAGTTCCAATTGGCACAGGAATAGCATTTGCTAATAAATATAAGAAAAGAGACAACGTGGTATTCACGTATTTTGGTGACGGTGCTGTAAATCAAGGGCAAACATATGAATCATTTAATATGGCAGCTTTATGGAAGTTACCTGTAGTTTATATTATAGAGAATAACGGATATGCAATGGGTACTTCTGTAGAAAGATCCACTTTGGTAACTGAGCTATATAAAAAAGGAGAAAGTTTTGGTATTCCTGGAAAACAAGTTGATGGAATGGATTTTTTCTCTGTTTATGCGGCTACAAGCGAAGCAGCGGAACACACACGCAGCGGAAAAGGGCCTATCCTGCTTGAAATGAAGACATATCGATATCGCGGCCATTCGATGTCAGATCCTGCTACTTATCGCTTAAAAGAAGAAGTTGAAGATATGAAGCAAAATCATAACCCTATAGGCACTTTAAAGAAATACATTATAGATAATAAAATTGCTTCAGAAGAAGAATGTAAAGTAATTGATAAGGAAGTACGTGATTTAGTAAAAAAGTCGGAAGATTTTGCCAAAAATAGTAAAGAACCAAGCGTTGATGAGTTGTATACTGATGTTTATAAATTTGTTAGCTAAGTAGGCTTCTTTTTTTTTATCCAGGTGGCAACTAACTGTACGAACATTGTATAGTAAACGATGTCATTCAAGTAGCTCCTTCTCCCGTCATCTAAGTAGCCTTCTTCTTGTCATCCGAGTAGCTGAAACTGATTCCTTTATGACGGCCCAGTGCCCTCTTCTTGTCATCCCAGTGCCCTGACTACTTGGATCCAGGAAAAAGAATGGTGTCATCCCAGTGCCCCGACACTGGGATCCAGAAAAGTTTGCTTGTAAGCAAGCAAACTAGCATAGAAAGTGGTTACAACATTTTCGATGAGATTATATGGAAAACTGGATCCCAGTGTCTGGGCACTGGGATGACAGCAGTCCTACGTCATACCGCGATTCATTCGCGGTATCTCTTAACATAGATCCCGCTAACAAGCAGCGGGATGACGAGATGCTACCGCGAACCGTCATACCGTCACGGAATAATTAACCGTCATACCGCGATTCATTCGCGGTATCTCTTAACATAGATCCCGCTAACAAGCAGCGGGATGACGGTTGTCAGGGTGTCATCCGAGTAGCCCCTTCTTGTATCTTGTCAAAAGCATCTAATGTTTTAAGCTTAAGCATTAGGTGGAGAAGGGAGGAACTCTGTGCTTCTTCTTAGATATAAAATCTGTAGAGGAGATAAGAATTCCCTTCTCAAAAGTATAGGCTGGACGGTATCGTAGAAAGACCTGAATGGTTCTAATTCTGTATTCACAAGACTAGCCTTACTTTTCATTTTTAATGGTAACGTATGGGGTTATATATGATCAACAACTTTTTGGGCATAGATATATCAAAAGATCGCTTTGATGTTTTTCTCTCATTTATAAGCAAAAAAGGAAAGCGTGAAACTAGAAAAAGAAGCTTTAAGAACGATGGTTTCAAAGTCTACTGAATTTTCTACACAAACATAATGTAGAAAAAGTAAAAACCTGCATGGAATCTACTGGTTGTTATAGCGAAGCACTGGCTGAATTTCTACACAATGCTGGACATTTTGTAAGTGTTGTAAATCCTTATTGCATAAAATCTTATGCAAGGAGTAAGCTGATACGACAAAAGAATGATCAGACCGATGCAGAAGTTATTGCTGATTATTGCCAAAGACAGGAACCTTCTAGTTGGACACCACCTTCTCCTGAAATGAAAAAATTAAAACATCTTTATCGTTGCTCAGTTGCGTTAAAAGATGAGTTAACATTAGTAAATAACCACTTAGAAAAAAAAGAGAGACTGCCTAAAGAAGTTGCAAATGCTTGGGAAGACCTTGCAATGAATATAGCTCAAAAAATAGAAACAATAAAAAACTCCGTACGTGAACTATTAAATCAACACAAAGAATTGTTGGAAAATTTTCAACTTCTATTGACTATTCCAGGCATAGGAGAAGAATCAGCAATAGCTATTTTAGCTGAAGTTTCTGATATAGAGGTTTTTAGAGATGCCAGGCAATTGGCAGCATATACAGGAGTTATACCACGAAATATGACGTCAGGTTCCTCTGTATATGCCAAACCCAGATTAAGTAAATCCGGTTCACAAACATTACGTAAGGCACTTTTCTTTCCTGCCATAGTAGCTAAGAATCACAATCCTATCATTATGAGCTTTTGCCAAAGATTAAAGGAAAAGGGTAAGCATAATATGGCCATCGTTGGTGCTGCAATGCGTAAGCTACTCCATATCATTTTCGGTATTCTGACATCCAAAAGTGCTTTTGATCCTAACCATATCAAAAACTACAGGGCTAGGAGGTTGACTGAAGGTTTAGTACTTTAAAATCAAAAATGCTTCCTATCTATCTTATGTAAAGTGGTATCTTACACAAATTTATTGAATGTTGTTGGTTAGTGGATATGTTGATAAGTAAACTTCATCTGTTTTGTGCGTATAAAACTAATTTACTTATCAACATATCCACTAACTATAATCTGTGTACTGTTACACAATTGGAAGTATTTTTTGATTTTATGATGCAACTTGGGAAATTTTTATAATTTTTTTGTTGACTAACAAGACGGTATCTCCTGTCATCCCAGTGCTCTTTTTTTGTCATCCGAGTAGTCCCTTTTTTGTCATCCCAGTGCTCCGACACTGGGATCCAGAAAAGTTTGCTTGTAAGCAAGCAAACTAGCATAGAAAGTGGTTACAACATTTTCGATGAGATTATATGGAAAACTGGATCCCAGTGTCAAGCACTGGGATGACAGCAGTCCTACGTCATACCGCGATTCATTCGCGGTATCTCTTAACATAGATCCCGCTAACAAGCAGCGGGATGACACCTCTCTTGGGCTCTTTTAGCTACAAACATTAAGAAATTTACCAAACGAAAAAAAGGCAAAAGAAGCCCTAGTCATTGTCTATTTTCAGTATTTGGCGTTTTTTAAGTCTTAAACACTGCAATTTAGCTGCTTTTAATTGCAACTAACCTACGCTGCAAATGTTTAAGAAATTTACTAAGCAGAAAAAAAGGCAAAAGAAACCCCGTGTTAGCTAGTTGTCACTCTCTAATCCTGCAAATTGGCGTACTATACTGTCTTAAACGACTTATAAGCGCGTTTCAGCTTATATAGGTAAAAACCCAGAAATGTTGTGAAGACATAAGGTGCACATAGTGCAAAAAATTAAAAATAAGACGCCAACTACGTTGTTTTCTTGCTGTTTAATCTGCACAGATGAAGATAACTGAATACCTTCACTATCATGATAAGGGGGCTGGCGGAGTTTGTCAAGGAAGTTTTTTCGTTTCTAACGGTTGTTAACGTGCTGCCAAAAACTATGCAAGAAGTCTATTGAAATCGCGTATATCAATCGTTGTAAAATCACACAATTGCTCTGTAGAGCTATGCCCTGTAATAATTACTATACCATTTTGCTCAGAGCGTATTGAGATTAGGTTCAGCACTAATTCACACGTTGCACTATCAAGATTACAAAATGGTTCATCTATCAGCCAAACGTTTGCATTAGAAATCAAGAGGCGAGCAAGTGCAACTCTTCTTCTCCAGCCTGCAGAAAGTTCGCCATATCTAATATTAATTACAGGCTGCAACTGCAAGCAACAAATAGCTGCCACAATCAATTCCCTAGTATTTCGTATTCCTGCCCAGAATTCTATGTTTTGGGCAACAGTTAAGCTATCTTTACAGGCATTCTTATGCCCTACGTAGACCATAGAAGGTATATAGGATTTTGGATCATCATATATGTCTTTTCCGCAGTACCTTATATTGCCTGATACCGGCGGTAAAAGTCCAGATAAACTTCTAATTAAGCTGGTTTTACCACTACCATTTGGACCAGTGATTAGAATCTTTGATTTTGGCTCAGCTTTAAAACTGAGATGTTTAAATAATACTTTGTTATTACGAGCGCAGGATAAATTTTCACATTCGAGCATGAATTATCTGCCCTTCCCCTTATGTTTACCTTGAGTTGAAGCCTGAGCTTTTACAAATAGCTCCCAAAATCCTTTCTTTCCGCCTTCTCTATGTATCAATTGTGCAAAACGCTGCATTAAACCATTACCCATCATAACCATCTTTGTCCATTTACCTACCGGTTTTGCTATGTCAACTATTTCTAGATCTTCTTTATAAACCTGTATATCTTTTTGCTTTTCGCGTAGCATTTCCTGTTGTTTCATCAACTCTTTTTGCTTATTTTTTTGATATAATTCGTTGAATTTTCTGTCTTCTTCCCACTCTTCTTTAAAAACTTTTCTAGGAAATATGATTTTTCTAATGCGATTTTTGTATATTTTTCTCAAAAAGAGAAATACTGCAGCTACAGCAAGTAATGTTACGCTATATAATATGATCTGTGTAAGTGGCATTTCCTGTATCTAATTCATTAAAAATACCCTTACTATTATACCATAATTATAGAAATTGTGCAATTTCTTTGCGGGTAAAGACAGTATAAAAGTAATACTGCTCTATTTCGTAAATTGGACAAATATCTGAGAATGGGCTTGTATGTAGTAAGGTTTATTTCTATACTTTTTAAAGAATTTAGAAGTAAAACAAATATGAACTGCTATAAAACTCACACGTGTGAAGAATTAAGGAAGAACGACGTAGAAAAGGAAGTTACCCTCTCTGGATGGTTATATCGTAAGCGCGATCACGGTAACTTAATTTTTGTTGATTTAAGAGACTTCTATGGAATCACTCAACTAGTATTTAATAATGATAAAGACTTTTTTGATGAGACATCAAATTTAAAATTGGAGAGTATAATTACTGTTACAGGAATAGTTGAAGCTAGAACTGAAGATACGGTAAACAGCTCTATCGCAACCGGAGAAATTGAGGTTGTAGTTAGCAATTTACACGTTGAATCAGAAGTTGAGTTCCACTGTGATGAAGAAATAGCAAAAGAAGAAAGAAGTATATTAGCGAGCATTGCTGGCGAACAAGAATACCCAGAAAATATGAGATTTAAATATCGTTTTCTTGATTTAAGGCGAGAAAACACCCGCAACAATATTATTCTGCGCTCACAAATTATTGCAGAACTCCGCAAGCTCATGATAGAGCAAGGGTTTTTGGAAATTCAGACTCCAATACTTACTGCTTCGTCCCCTGAAGGTGCACGTGATTATTTGGTGCCAAGCAGACTAAATCTTGGTAAATTTTATGCATTGCCGCAAGCTCCACAGATTTTTAAGCAATTGCTCATGATTTCAGGGTTTGATAAATATTTTCAAATTGCACCGTGTTTCCGTGACGAAGACGCAAGGGCTGACCGTTCTCCGGGGGAGTTTTATCAACTAGATCTTGAAATGTCTTTTGTGACTCAAGAAGACATCTTTCAGATTATTGAGTCTACCTTATATAAAGTGTTTGCCAAATTTTCTTGCAAATCAGTTGATAAAGATTTTCCGCGCATTACATACAAAGACGCAATGCTCAAATATGGATCTGATAAGCCAGATCTGCGCAATCCATTATTAGTCAGCGATGTTACAGAAATTTTCCGTGATTCAGAGTTCAATATTTTCAAAAGCAATATTGAGCGCGGTATGGTAGTGAGAGCCATCCCTGCTCCTAAAACAGCAGAAGAACCACGCAGCTTCTTTGATAAAAAAATAGAACATGCGCAAAAAGAATTCGGCGCTAAGGGGCTTGGGTATATAACATTTGATAAGGACGGCATCGCAAAAGGGCCAATTGCTAAATTCCTTGATGAAAACAGGCTAAATTCTATAAAAGAAATAACGGATGTAAAGCCTGGAGATAGTGTATTTTTTGCTTCTGATAAGGAAAATGAAGCAGCAACAATTGCAGGGAAAGTGCGCACTCTTTTAGGGTCAGAACTCAGTCTTATAGATGATAATATCTTCAAGTTTTGTTGGATCATTGATTTTCCCTATTTTGTATATGACGATAAAAGTAAAAAAATCGATTTCTTTCATAACCCATTCTCCATGCCACATGGTGGCTTGAAAGATTTAGAGGACAAAAATCCACTGGATATCCTTGCTTACCAATATGATCTTGTTTGCAATGGAATAGAACTGTCAAGCGGGGCGATTCGTAGTAACAAGCTGGATATCATGTATAAGGCCTTTGCCATTGCAGGCTACAGCAAAGAAGAAGTTGATACAAAATTCGGTGCGCTCGTGCGTGCATTCAGGTTCGGAGTGCCGCCTCACGGCGGTATAGCACCAGGGGTTGACAGAATGGTTATGCTGCTTGCTGATGAGCCAAATATTCGTGAAGTAATCTGTTTTCCTATGAACCAGCAAGGTGAAGATGTTCTAATGGGTGCTCCTTCTGAAGTGGACAATAAACATTTACGTGAATTATCCTTAAAGGTTATTGAATAAAAATTTTTATAGCGGAGTGTGGTAAACCGAAAATCATGAACGATATTCAAAAAGCAATACTATCAAGCATAATCTGCAATATGATTATATGGTATGAAGTAACTCTATTTGGAGTTTTAACACATATAATAAGCAATGTTTTTTTTCCTTCAGAAAGCGATTATTTAAGCACAATCAAATTTCTTGGTAGTTTTGCAATTGGATTTGGATTTAGACCGCTTGGTGCGTTTATTTTTGGTTGCATTGGAGATAAGTACGGTAGGAGGAAAGTTTTGCTGACTTCCGTAATATTAGCTTCGATATCATCTACTGCAATTGCGGTCATACCAGGATTTAAAGAAATAGGAATATTTTCTCCTATATTACTTCTGCTTTGTAGAATAATACAAGGAATGGCAACAGGAGGGGAAACGAGTATCAACTCAGCCTTTTTAATAGAGCATTCAAGCGATAAAAAAAATCTAGGCTTTTTAGGTAGCATGAAAGCTTTTAGTGGTGCTCTTGGTTCTATTACATGTTTTGTAATGATAGCTATTTGCAAAAAATTTACAGGTGAAAATTATGAAATTTGGGGCTGGAGGTTGCTCTTCTATTTCTGCTTTATTATGGGCATAATAGGCTTCTTAATAAGATACATAATGGAAGAGAGCCTAGCATATAAAATTCATGATCAAAATAGAAGCTTATCTGATTCTCCATTTTTAGAATTAATCAGGGACTATAAAAAGGCATTTGTGCTAGCAATTGGGCTTGGCGTTGCCCAAAATGCAATCGTTTATTCAGCAATCATGTTTTACAACATATCTGTAAAAGAACTTATTCTCTCAGGCATCAATATTAAAAATGTAGTAAGGATTATAGTTGAAATTACATTTGGAGCGTCTGCAGTGCTGTTTGCAATACTGTCTGATAAAATTGGAAGAAAAAATGTAATGATTCCTACATTAGTAGCTCTAGCTTGCGCCGGTTTGCCGGTACTTTCGCTATTATCGTATGATAATCACTATGTTATAACGCCCACTTATTGGCTAATAACCATACCAATAAGTGCATCTTTTGGAATATATAATTCTCTTGCTTGCGAGTTATTTCCAACGAAAGTTAGGTGCACGGGCTTTAGCCTCGCACATAACATATCTGCAGGAATATTTGGTGGCCTTTCTCCATCCATATGCATGTGGCTTATAGAAAAAACCGAAACAAAACTTGCAGCAGGCATTTATCTTACTGCCTGCGCATTAATTAGCCTAATATCTGTGCTTCAAATTAAAGCCAAAGACAGAAAAGTTGATTGGTGAAATCGTTTCAGTCGAAAAATAGCGCTTCAATGGATTTTTCGATGTGTTTAGTGATAGGAGCGGTGATAGTGATTTCTTTATTGTTTGGCAGTTTTAAAGATAAAGAATGCGAATGAAGGTGAATTTTATTTGCTATCCCATCAATAAAAGCTTTTTTACCACCATATTTACCGTCACCAAGAATAGGGCAATTTATATGAGCTAAATGTGCACGTAACTGATGGGTTCTGCCGGTAATTGGTTGTAATTTTAAATAAGCAACATTGTGTTTGGATTTTGCTATAATTGAAAAATGCGTAGTGGCATTCTGAGGTGAATTTTCATCAACGACCACTTTTTCTTGACCTGAAACATATTTTTTCACCAATGGATAGTCTATTGTTCCACTATCCTTGCTCGGTATGCCAGAAGTTAATGCTAAATAAGTTTTTTTTACTCTTCGTCCTTTAAATTCTTCCATAAGGTATCTGGCAACATTAGCGTTGCGTGCGAATATTATCACTCCACTCGTATCTCTATCTAGCCTATGGACAATTTTAAATGTTTCTCCCTCTCTTATTTGGTCAAGCAAATCACTCATGCTAATCTTTACTTTTACGCCACCTTGAACGATGACCCCTGCGGGCTTGTTTATAGCTAGTATATATTCGTCTTCATATAATATGTTCTCTCTTAGTAGATTCACTAACTTTTCATTATATTTGCGATCAGAATTAGCGTTCTCAATATAATTCAAGTGCTTCAGCGTTATAGTTTGTCCAGAATTTACTCTATCACTAGACTTTGCTTTGCAATCATCAACTTTGATTAACCCTTTCCTTAAAGATTTTTCAATTACAGATTGCTTTAGATCAGGAAAGATTCTTCTGATGTACCTATCCAGCCTAACGTTATCGTCTTTTACTGATATGGTTTTTATATTCTCCATTACTTTATTTGGATGTATGCTAATATCAACTGTTTGCATGACATAAAATAAAGTATAGCACAAGATATAAACCCTTCGGCTACATGTGCTATTTATTTAGTAGATTAAATATGAAGTTTAAAACTCTGCTGTCAACTTCCTGCAAAACTAGTGAAAATCAAACTTGCTTAAAACCACTTAATTAGTTATAGTCATAAGTTTGAGGTACAGTAAAATGACAGCTTTTGTCCCTTTGATTGTTTTTTTAATCTTGTACCTTGGAAGTGGTGCTTATTTTTCTTTTATCGGAACTGATAATCCACTTCATCAGGTTTCACCAGTAATCTGCTTGTTACCAGCACTATTTTTTGCTGTCTCACGTGGTACAAATAAAATTCAGCATAACATCGATACTGTTATCAAGGGCATGGGTGACAAAAATACCCTTACTATGTGTTTAATTTTTTTATTTTCTGGAGCATTTTCTGCGGTTACTCAATCAATTGGTAGCGCAGACACTGTTGCTAATTTAATTCTTAATTTCCTTCCAGCAAGATTAATGCTGCCTGGAGTATTTTTGGCTTCTGCTTTTATTTCAACTGCAATTGGTACATCTATGGGAGTTGTTGCGCTGATGGTACCTATAGCTGTTAATCTGGCAAAAAGTGGAGCTTTTGGCCTTGAAATAGGAACTGCAACTGTAGTAGGTGGTGCCGTGTTTGGTGACAACCTCTCAATGATATCTGATACCACCATTGCATCTGTTTCTTCACAGGGAGCTTCAGCAAAAGATAAACTTAAAATAAACTCTAAGGTTGCATTTACTGCAGGTATTATAACACTCACCTATCTGGCAGTGATTTCAAGTAGTACAAAAATTATTTCTATATCAAATTTAGATTATTATTCTATAATAAAAATTATTCCTTATATTTCTTTAATAATCATGGGGCTGCTTGAAGTCACCACTTTAGTAACAATAACTGTAAACATAATTATTGCTGGTGTGCTAGGAATAGCTTTTTTTGATTATGCCATCGTTCAATTTCCTCATGACGTGTACGACGGTTTCAAAAAAGTAAACGAAATAGTAATATTTGCTCTATTTATCGGTGGGTTGAGCCATATAATGTACAAACAAGGTCAAAAAGCGTTGCATAAACTCATCGATGAAAGCAATATCACAAAAACTAAAGCTGAATTTTTGATAGCAGGAATTGCGTCTATGTTTACTACCTTAGTTGCCAATAATACCATTGCTATTTTACTAAGTGGTGGCATTGCAAAAAGACTCGCACAGAAACACGATATTGTACCATACCGCAGTGCATACTTATTAGATGTTTTTGCTTGTGCTACAAAAGGCATCTTACCTTATGGTTCTCAACTATTGCTGGCAGGTAGCATCGCCTTTGTATCACCTGTTTCTTTATTAACACAGGTATATTACTGCTTTATTTTAGCAGCAGTTACAATAGGCGAAATAATCATCAACAGCAGAAAAGAGAAACATCGTGCGGCTGCAACTTAGAGTTTCTCTTTTTTTTACCCATAAGGAACGGAATTACTTGACAAGCTCCGCCAGCCCCCTTATCATGAAACTGAAGGTATTCAGTTATCTTCATCTGTGCAGATTAAACAGCAAGAAAACAACGTAGTTGGCGTCTTATTTTTAATTTTTTGCACTATGTGCACTCTATGTCTTCACAACATTTCTGGGTTTTTACCTATATAAGCTGAAACGCGCTTATAAGTCGTTTAAGACAGTATAGTACGCCAATTTGCAGGATTAGAGAGTGACAACTAGCTAACACGGGGTTTCTTTTGCCTTTTTTTCTGCTTAGTAAATTTCTTAAACATTTGCAGCGTAGGTTAGTTGCAATTAAAAGCAGCTAAATTGCAGTGTTTAAGACTTAAAAAACGCCAAATACTGAAAATAGACAATGACTAGGGCTTCTTTTGCCTTTTTTTTTCATTTGGTAAATTTCTTAAATATTTATGGCTAAACGACAACCGTCATCCCGCTACGTGTTAGCGGGATCTCTTGTTAGCGGCTGAGATACCGCGAATGAATCGCGGTATGACGGTTAAGTAGGGTGTCATCCCAGTCTGGAATCTAGTCTTGATTATGCAGCCACTTATTTAAAGTTAAGTTTCCTGGATCCCAGTGTCTGGGCACTGGGATGACGAGAAAGGAGCACTGGGATGACAGAAGAAGGAGGCTACTTACATGACATCATTCTTTTTCCTGGATCCAAGTAGTCTGGGCACTGGGATGACATCATAGAGGCGCTGGCCCTGACAATCGTCATCCCGCTACACGTGTTAGCGCCGCGGCGGTATAACGGTTAAGTAGGGTGTCATTCCAGTGCTTGACACAGTTGTCTAAGTGAGGAAAGTCACCAGTGGTTATATTATTGCTATATTTCTCACTTACCCAACAAACTTAGATTTTACACTAAACTGTGCTGCCACTAACTTTGCAACCGGTACTCTATAGGGTGAGCATGAAACATAATCCACCCCTGATTCGATGAGAAACTCTATAGATTTTGGATCTGCTCCATGCTCTCCACATATACCTAGTTTTATTTCTTTTCGGGTTTTTTTGCCTCTTTCAATGGCTATCTTGATTAACTCCCCTACCCCTTCGATGTCCAGCACTTCAAATGGATCATTGTCAAATATATTGCTTTCCTTATAAGAATCGAGGAAATTAACTGAATCATCTCTTGAAAGTCCCATGGTTGTTTGCGTTAAATCATTAGTGCCAAAACTAAAAAACTCTGCATGTTTTGCTAACTTATCAGCAATCAGTGCTGCTCTCGGTAGTTCTATCATCGTTCCAATTGAATAAGCCTTGTCTGATGTCATTCCAGCGCGTGACGCTGGAATCTGCGTCTGGATTCCAGCTGAGATGACAGAGGATTCTTTCTTTGCTAGCTCGCATATCAGAATAAATTCTTTCTCATTCATTATAAAAGGGATCATGATCTCAGGCTTGATTTCTACACTTTTTTCCTTTTTTAGCTCATTTGCAGCACTAAGTATTGCCCTAATCTGCATGCTATATATTTCAGGATGAGAAATGGCAAGTCTACAACCTCGATGGCCAAGCATTGGGTTCTTTTCTGACAACTGTGCTATTTTATTTTTTACTGATTCAACTGACTTACTAAGTGATTTGGCGATTTTTTCTATAGTAGACTGATTATTGGGTAAAAATTCATGTAAGGGTGGATCAAGCAACCGTATAGTGACTTCCCTACCCTCCATAATAGAAAATATTTCTTTGAAATCAGACTTCTGCATTTCTTCCAGTTTAATGAGCGCATTTGCCCTTTCATTTTCATCGTCAGCTATTATCAACTTTTGAATGAATTCGATTCTATCACTAGCGAAAAACATATGTTCTGTGCGACATAAGCCTATACCTTCTGCACCGAATTCTTTTGCAATTTTTGCATCTTTTGGAGTATCAGCGTTCGCTCTCACTTTGACCGTTTTGATTTCATCTATCCAGTTGATTATCGTTTTGAATTCTTGCGATAATTCAGGTGAAATTGTAGGAAGAATGCCAAGCATAACCTCCCCTGTTCCTCCGTTGATGGTAATTGGTTCACCTTTATTTACTTTTGTATCCCCCACAGAAAAGAAAGTTCCATCTTTATCGATATAAAGTCCACTTACACTGCAAATGCATGGCTTACCCATTCCACGGGTTACAACAGCAGCATGCGAGGTCATCCCTCCCCGTGCTGTTACTATGCCACTTGCAGCATTCATTCCATTAATATCTTCAGGACTCGTTTCTGACCTTACTAAAATCACTTTTTTACCCTGCTCTGCAGCTTTTTCAGCATCACTTGCACTAAACACTACATATCCAGAAGCAACCCCTGGAGAAGCCGGCAGTCCCTTCCCTATTACTTTTTGGTCACTCTTAACGTCAAGAACTGGATGCAATAAATTGTCAAAAGTTTTTGGATCAATTCTCAATATTCCTTCTTCTTTTGTAATCGTTCCTTCGTTTACCATATCAACTATTATGCGAATAGCAGCTTCAGCCGTGCGCTTGCCAGACCTAGTCTGCAAAATCCATAACTTACCGTCCTGCACAGTAAATTCGATATCCTGCATGTCTTTATAATGCCTTTCAAGTTTTTCACATACCACACATAATTCTCGGTAGACACTTGGCAGCAACTTCTCCATGGTGTTTTCTTGCTCTCCGTCAATTGGCATAGGAGTATAAACACCAGAAACCACATCCTCACCCTGAGCATTAACCAAAAACTCACCAAAAAGCTTTTTTTCTCCAGTTGAAGGATTTCGTGTAAATATCACACCAGTTGCAGAATTATCATTTAAATTACCGAAAACCATTGCTTGCACGTTGACCGCTGTTCCAAGGTTTTCAGGAATGTTATGTATTCTTCTATAGGAAACAGCCCTATCATTTTTCCAAGAGGTAAATACTGCATTAACTGAGTTTAACAATTGCTCTTCAACGTTCTGCGGAAAATGTTTTCCTGTTTTTTCATGTACTATCCTTTTGAAATTGTTAACAATTCTCTTTAAAACATCAACATCAAGATCAGCTAAGCTTTTTGCTCCACTCTTTTGCTGCTTATTATCAACAACATCTTGAAATAGGTGATGGTCAAGCTGTAGTACAACATTGGAGTACATCATAATGAAGCGGCAGTAGCTATCGTAAGCAAAACGTTCGCCACTTTTTTTTGCAAGCCCAACAACGGTTTCATCATTTAGACCAACATTTAAAATAGTATCAAGCATGCCCGGCATTGAACTAACACTACCAGAGCGTATTGAAACTAATAAGGGATTATTTAAATCCCCAAACTTACAACCGATGTCATTTTCGAGCATCGCCATGTAGTTTTTGATTTCACTACATATGTCATTCCAGTGCGTGACCACATTTTTTTCTGGATCCGAGTAGTCAGCTACTTGGATGACAGAAGATCTATTGTCTTGATAATAGACTTTGCAAGCAGAGGTGGAAATTGTGAAACCAGGTGGAACAGGAATGCCAACATTGCACATTTCTGCTAAATTTGCCCCCTTTCCTCCCAGCAGATTTTTCATTTCTGCATTGCCTTCGCATTTACCCTGGCTAAAGTAATGTATTAACTTTTCCCCCATCATTTTCTCCGGATTTTCACTGATAAACACATTGTACATATAGTTCCAATAAACCTGTGAAGACTTGAAACCTTAGGATAATAAATTTTACAAAATTTTGCAACAACGTTCCTTCTGGCAACATCAGTAAAGTTAACAAAAAAGATGACAAATTATTGAATTATTATCAATAAGAATATATAATATAAAGATACATTTAAAAATTTTTTTATGGCTCTTTCTAAATTTCTCGACCCCAAGAATGATGTTGCGTTCCGGCGTATTTTTGGTACTGAAAAAAATAAAGACATCCTCATTCACTTTCTCAATGATATTTTGGGGTTCACTGGCAAAGATGAAATAAAAGAAATAGAATTCCTCAGCACTATTCAAGATGCTGAAATTGCCTCTAAAAAACAAAGTATCGTTGATGTACTCTGCAGGGATGAAAATGGGGTGCAAGTAATAGTCGAAATGCAAGTTGCCAAAACTAAAGGCTTTGAAAAACGCGCTCAATATTACGCTGCTAAAGCTTATTCAAGGCAAGCTGATAAAGGTGATCAATATCATAATCTTAAAGAAATTATCTTTATTGCTATTGCTGATTGTATTCTCTTTCCTAATAAATCTGAGTATAAGTCAGATCATGTAATGTTAGACAAAGATAGCTATGAACATGATTTAAAAGATTTTTATTTTACATTTATTGAGTTACCAAAATTTCCTAAAACTAAAGAAGACCAATTGGAGAGTATAGTTGAAAAATGGATCTATTATTTTAAATATGCAGATGAAACTAGCGAAGAAGAATTGGAAAAGATAATAGGTAGTGATGTAATAATTAAAAAGGCATATGAAGAACTAAATAGATTCAACTGGTCAGAGAAAGAATTTATTGCCTACGAACAGGAAATAAAACGTATTCGTGATGAACGGGCTGTTCTTGAACAAAAACTTGATGATGCTAAAAAGGAAGGAAAAATTGAAGTTGCAAAAACAATGCTGGCTAATAATGTTGATGTCACCACTATTGTTAAGTTTACTGGCCTCTCCATGAGTGAGATCAAAGAATTGCAGAATTAAGTGGACCCGCAAACGGTTACACGAAATAATGCTGCAGCCTGACCAGGTGATAAGTACATTTAGCCTATTTATCTTTATACTTTCATGCCAATTTTATAAATCAAATTTATTTCTGTGAATAGCTACAATTTAAAGACCTTGCTTCATCAATGTAATGGAACAAAACCTTTTTAGTAAGTTCAAAACCTTCTAAAGTCTCTCCTTCGCATCTTGCTGTAATGCAGTTTTGCGTATTTGATACCCTAAGAAGCCACCAACCTTTATTATCGGTTACTTTAACACCATCAAGATCTGAAAATACAATATTTTGCTTCTCCAGTATTTTCTTTATTGATTCAATTATTTGAAATTTTTTCTCATCTTTCACTACAATCTTTACTTCATGAGTGATATATAACCTCGGTAAATCCTCAATTACCTGAGATAGGCTTTGGTTTTTCTTAAGCAAAATGTCAACTGCTTTAACAGCAGAATATAGCCCATCATCAAAACCTAGCTCAGAAAAGAAGAAGTGCCCGCTTAATTCACCAGCAAACTTTGCCTCTTCCTCTACCATCTTCTTCTTAACTAGTGAATGTCCAGTAGCGCAGGTAATAACTTGCCCTCCTAACTTACTAACAAAATCATGCACTTTCATACTCATTTTTACGTTGGCAATAACTTTGCTTTCTGGATATTCCTCCAACACTTCACGTGCAAAAATTATAAATAAATGGTCATTGGAAACAACACTGCCTTTATTATCAATTAAGCGCACCCTATCGCTATCGCCATCTAGCGCAATGCCAAGATCACATCCATATTCCTTCACAATGTCAATTAATTGAGCGAGATTTTTTTCCTCTATGGGATCTGGATCATGCAGTGGAAATGCCCCATCTATAGAGTTATTGGTTACGATGTGTGTATGACCAGGCAAGATCTTTTCAATATACCTTATAATTCCACTTGCTGGACTATTTCCACAATCCCAGGCTATTTTTAATTTCTGTGTAGTATCGTTCTTCACTGCACTTTTTAATATGCGAATGTACTCACTATATATATTTATGTTAATTAAGCTTCCAATCCTTGTACTGTCTTTAATTGGATTGCTTATAATTTCCTTTATCTCTTGATCTGAGAAGACTTTTTTATTACTAAAAAATTTAAAGCCATTGTATTCACTTGGGTTATGAGAAGCGGTTATTACAATACCAAGATCCGCCTGCGTGATTTGTGTTGCAGCGTAGAGCATAGGTGAAGAGCATAGTCCAACGCGTATAACATTTGCACCGGATAAAGTTAAGCCCCTAATTAATTCTCTTTCTATACCTGGTGAATCTATTCTGCTGTCGTAGCCGACACAAACACTAGCTACGGTTTGGCCAAACTTTCTACCTATCTCGTACCCATCATTAATCTGCAAATCTTTGCCTACTATACCTCTAATATCGTATTTTCTTATAATGGTATTGTCCATACTGCACTGCTTAAGGAGTAACTACTATATAACATAATGGACAAGTGCTCAAGTTTATTTACTCAACGATTAGTTGATTTTTTAAAAAAATCTGTTAATATTATAGTATACTTTTTAAAGATGCAAAATTATGCCACAGGAAAACGAAAATGTATTTATAGCTGAGAATCAAAGTCTAAATGTAGATGAACAGAAGAAAAATGATATTCTAAGTGTCATTGAATCTTGCAACGATCTTCAGGATTTTATTAAAAGACTGGAGGAAGAAAATTTAATCTGGTACTTTATTGGTCCTTTACGCAAAGATGAGGACATTACAGGACAGATAAATTTAAAGTGGGAAAAGGAGTTCCAAAAATTTGAGCAATCAATAAACACAATGCATAAAGAACTTAAGTCGTCTCTGCCTGGTCAAAATTTCTTAGCGTATTCAACAAAAGATAACGACTTCAAAATTAGATTTGAAAATGAAGAAAAACCAATAGAAATTAGCAATATTTTAAGAGCCAGCAGAGAAGGTAAGGTTTATAACATATCTTTAGAGAAAGATAGTCAAATAACTGCGACCAAAAAAGGCAGCGAAAGGCACTATGATTTTACTGGTTCAAGCTCATGTGAAATGACCATTAACTGGCAGGCTAAAGATTCTGAAGGTAACAGCATAGACTGTAGCATGATCGTAAAATTGGATTCTAGTGGTATACAAAGTGTCATTGGTGAGCCAAAGTTTGGTGATTTAAAGTTCACACCAGAGGAAATAAAAGATAAAATATTAAAATTAGTTGAGCAGAATAAAGAAGTTTTTATCAATGGAAAAACTCTGCATCAAGCTTTTACTGACATGTCCAGGAGTGTAGACGATCAGCAAGTACCAGCAGAGGAAATATTTACAAAAGATCCACATATATCACCACAGTCACCTACACCAAGCAGCAGTGGGTATTCCTCTCCTAGCACACCTTCTTCACGTAGAAGTTCTTTCTCTAGTGTTAGTGAATTTAGTGATGAAGATGAAATACTTGAGGATGATATGTCTAGTGATGAAGAAGAGCATGAACAAGAAGGAGCAAAAGGTGAAGTAGACGAAATTGAGGAATTAGAGAAAGAAAAAGAAACATTTGCTAAATATTTTGCAGCGCAGGCAAAGCAGCTTGAGGATCTAAGATTAGAACGTGACTTCTTGAGAGATGAAGTTAATGAACAACGGCAAGTTATATCTGAAAAAAATCAAAGAATAAAGGAACAAGGTACTTTAATTGAGTCGCTTATGAGTAAAGAGCAATTAAAGAATCAAGAGTTAGTTAAGGAATTAAATCAACTGTACAAAGAAAAAGAAGATTTAGAAATGGCAATTCAGCAATCTGGTATAGGTAAAAAGTCTCTTGCAGATGAGATAGAAGAAGTGGAGAAAAATGAGAAAATAGAGAGTTTGAGAAAAGAAATTAAGCAGAAAGATGAAAAGATACAGCAGATAGTAAGAGAGAGCCAGAAATTAGAAGGAAAGCTTCAAGATTTAAGGGCAAAGTATTCGGAAGTAAAAAACGAAGATAGTGAGTATATTGAAAATTTAACCCGTAAACTAAAACAAGCTGAGATTGAATTTATCGATAATAAAGATAAGCTGACTGAGCAAATAGAAAAATTGGCAGAAGAAAAGGAAAATTTATTTAGACAATTAAGAGCAAAAAGTACAGATTCAACATCGTTCAGAAAGCAACAATCAGAAATAGATAAGCTTAAACAACAGCTTAAGGAAAAGGAAGGGATGTTAACGTGTACACAGGAAGAGCTGGCATCTGTCAAAGAGAGTCTAGAGCAACTGCAGAACATATTACAGCAGGAAAAAGGTCAGGCAACTCAAACTGAAGTTGAATATGAAAGTAGAGGAACAAGCATGCAGCAGCAAGACCAAGGTACACAAGCTGTAAACAACAACTCAAGCAGAATAGCTAGTGGGTTAAGACAAGAAAACAAAAAATTGACTAGAGACAAACTAACTATATCTGAACAATTAAAACAAAAAATAAGAGAGATTGACGAGTTAAAGAAAAATTTAAAGCAATTACAAGAAGAAAATAAACAACTAAAACAAGAAGTTACTAAAAATGCAGGAGTTGATACACCATCTTCAACAGGTCAAAAAGAAGCTAAAGAAGCAGAAGTTATACCGCAAAACATTATGGATTGGCCTGTTCCAATTCCAGACGATAAACCGGAAGAGCAGAAAACTCCATTAGAGCCAATCAAGGTAAATACAGAATTATCAGATCCAAAATCAATCCCCGCTGAGGATCCAGAAAAATCTCCTCCTCTTTCAAAAGGATGAGTTTTGCTTCTATTGTTAACTATAGCTAAGACGTCATACCGCCACGGCGCTAACGAGTAGCGGAATGACGAGGTTATCGTCATTCCGCCGCGAACCGTCACACTGCCGCGGTATCTCACATAGATCCCGCTAACAAGCAGCGGGATGACAGCAATCCTACGTCATACAGCGATTCATTCGCGGTATCTCATCCGCTAACACGTAGCAGGATGACGATTGTCAAGGTGTCATCCGAGTAGCTTGACTACTTGGATCCAGAAAACTTAACTTTAAATAAGTGGCTGCATAATAAAGACTAGATTCCAGCGTCACGCGCTGGAATGACACCATTTTCGGTCTCTTAAATTGCTTTAGCTACAAACATTAAGAAATTTACCAAGCGGAAAAAAAGGCAAAAGAAGCCCCGTGGTGCGAGTTTTGACTCTATATTACTGTAAGTGGCGCTGTAATAATGTGCTAACGCTTAAAATAAGCGCGATTTGGCTGAATGTAGAAAAAATAAAAAAGACATGCAGCCGCTATAATTTTATGTAATCCGCCAATAAATACCTGAGTTTTTTACTGAATTTTGTCATTGAGCCTGCAGGTCAAAAACAAGTTTTGAGTCATAAATACCCTTATTGTCATAATAAGGGGGCTGGCGGAGTTTGTCAAGTAAGTTTTTTCGTTTCTATGGGTTAGTTGGTACGCGCTTTGCGTTTTAACAGATGTAAAAGCACAATTATTACGAACAACATTCCACCAATAACTGATATAGCTCCACCCGCAATAAAACAAGCACGTGCCAACATTGATGAAATACTTGGCAGATCTGCAACTTTTCTTAAGGCACCATATCCACCAAGCCATACAAGTCCAGTAATATGGAGAAAATACCCCACACTGTAAGCATAAATCTGTAATCTTACCATGGAACTTTTTACCTCTTTAAAGTTTAATTTAGGTAACAGCCAATAAATGAAATTCATAAAAGCTATAGTGATCCCAACTACAGAACCATGATAATGAGCGGGAATGGTGACATTTCCTTCAATAGTCAGCACTCCAAGCACATCTCCATAAATGAACAATAAAAATGAATGTAATAAATAGTTGCTTTTATCATTAGTAAAAGTCCTGATGTTGCAGCACACTAATATTATCAAAAAGCACGGCAAAACTGCTCCAGCAATTCTCATATGCCAAGTAAAAAACTGTATTAACTTGGCGCTATCAATTGGATAAACAAAATATATAAACGATGCACCCATAGCCAAAATTGTGTTTATAAATAGTGGTAAAATAGTAATTTTATTGCTTGAAGCTAAACTAGCATCGCTTAACATTATTAAATAGACTAAAAACATTCCTTGAGTAAAAGCAAACTGCAATAAATGTCCGCCTCCCCAAAAGAGATATTCGTAAAACAAATTCTTATCTGAGTGATATAGACCTGGAGGCATATTTTGATATGCTAAAACAAAGCAAAGAAATGACGAAACAAGTGTAATAACCAACCCAACTTGCCCCACAGAGAGAAATGAAACCTCTTTTTTTGATGTGTATGCTAGCATTGCATTTACTAATATACTGGTGGTAAACAAACCAAGACCAAATAAGAATAATTTGTTTTGTAACACGGGAATATAGTTACTTTTGATAACTTCAGTGTTTGGAACGAATGCAGATACAAACATCAGCAGCATCGAAAGGGTTGATAGAACCCATGAAAAGTTAAACCAACTATTGGTATTTTGTAGGTTTATGATAAAGAGCAGAGATATTATAGAGCACATCCACACCAAAATTGACAAATTCACGTGTATCACCAGCGCATTATCAAAGATATATTGTGCAGAAGGAACGAGAGAGGAGATAAAAGGCAATCGTAAAAAAATAACAATTATTGACAGTAACCCAGAGCAAGCAAGAGCACATACTGCTAAGAATATCCACTGTTTGCAAAGTGTAGCGTTATTTTGTATGTTGAGCACGGTCATTTTCTCTTTTTATTTTTGATTGATAAAGTATTATAATATAAAGCGCTATAAATTTTTCAAATTAATTGGCATTGATGAATAATATCACAGCAAAGCAGGTCATATCCTTATGGAATGCGCAAGTTGGTGGGTTTTTGCCGGACAAAAGAGAAATGGAGATTGTATAATATCTTCTTAATCTAATGCTTCAATGTTTCCGACATAGGAAAAGTATCATCTTTATTTTCTATAGAGGAAGGCACACTATTTTGATTATCACTATCAATTGGAGTAGTAGGGTGCATTAAAGCAACTTTCATAACTTCATCAATATTCTTAGCAAAAACTACGTTGATCCCCTCTTTGATGCTTGCCGGAATCTCTTGCATATCTTTCTCATTTTCACTTGGTATAATCACAGTTTTGATTGATCCTCTGAGCGCTGCAAGCAATTTTTCTCTTAAGCCCCCAATAGCTAAAACTCTACCACGCAATGTCACTTCGCCTGTCATAGCAACATTTTTGTTAACTGGTATATTCGTCATAAGAGAAACAATAGACGTACATACCGCGCCGCCAGCAGAAGGGCCATCTTTTGGTACCGCACCCTCAGGTACATGTAAATGTATATCATTATTTTGGAATTTTTCGGGCTTTATACCAAAAAACAAACAATTTGATCGAATATAACTATACGCAGCTTTTATAGATTCTTGCATAACCTCTCCAAGCTTTCCTGTGTATTTTATTTCTCCCTTGCCCGGAATTAGGACTGATTCTATCATCAAAATATCACCACCTGTTTCAGTATAGGCAAGCCCAGTTACTACTCCCACTAAACTCTCATTTTCTGCAATACCAAAGGTATATTTACGTACCCCTAAATAATCTTGTAAATTGTCAACCCCTACGGATATTTTCTTATTTTTATCAGTCAATATTTCTTTAACTGCCTTTCTCATGAGCTTTGCAAGCTCCCTTTCCATACTCCGCACACCACTTTCACGTGTATATAAACGTATCAACTTGTATAACGCCTCATTAGTTATGTCCCATTCCTTCTGATACAAACCATGCTCCTTCTTTAACTTCGGAATAAGGTGGTGTGTAGCAATACTGATTTTTTCATCTTCAGTATACCCGGACAATTGTATAATTTCCATCCTATCACGCAAAGGATGTGGCAAATTTAAGCTGTTTGCCGTAGCTACAAACATTACACTTGAAAGATCAAACTCAACTTCCAAGTAATGATCCGTAAAGTGTTTATTGTGCTCAGTATCTAAAACCTCAAGTAATGCAGATGCAGGATCGCCACGCGAATCAGAACCCATCTTATCTATTTCATCAAGCAGAAAAAGCGGGTTGCATGAATTAGCTTTTTTCATATGTTGAATAATTTTACCAGGCATTGAGCCAATATAAGTTTTCCTATGCCCTCGTATCTCGGACTCATCACGCACACCACCAAGAGCTATGCGAACAAAATCTCTTCCTACTGCTCCTGCCATAGACTTAGCTAAAGAAGTTTTACCAACACCTGGCGGTCCAACCAAGCAAAGTATAGGACCTTTTATCTCTTTTACTCTTTTTAATACTGCTAAAAATTCTATTATCCTATCTTTTACTTTCTCTATGCCATAATGATTTTCATCTAAGATTTTCTTAGCTGCATTTAAGTTAATTTTTGCATCTTTGTACTTTCCCCACGGCAAATCAAGTAACCAATGCAAGTAACTAGATATAACTGTAGCTTCAGGAGAAATGGGATTCATTTTCTTGTATCTCTTCAAATCAGTTATAGCTTTCTCTCTTGCTTCCTGAGAAAGCTTTGTTTCATTTATCTTTTTTTCAAATTCATTGAGTATATTCCCTTCATCACCATTCTCAAATTCGTCTAATTCTTTCTGTATAGCTTTCAATTGCTCGTTAAGGTAGTAAACTTTCTGAGTGCTTTCAACTTGCGATTTAATTGTCTTATATAAACGGTTTTGTGCGTTCAAAATACTTATTTCTCCCTCAATAAAAGCAAAAGCTTTTTTTAAACGCTCTTTTGGGTCATAAGCCTCAAGTATGCTTTGTTTATCCGATACTTTTATATTTAAATGTGAAGCTACCGTGTCTACAAGTTGATCAACTTCTTTGATTTGATCAATGGGGTTAATGGCAACTTCAGGCTGATTTTTCTTGTTTAGCTTACACCAGCTATCGAACGCGTCTATAACAGATCGCCTTAAAGCTTCTAAATCAATATTGTCTTCATCTTCTTTATAATGATTGTCTAACTCTACCCTGGCTTGTAATAAAGTATGAGAGCTAATATATTCTACAACTCTTCCCCTTCTTATCCCCCGGATTATAACTTTTACTGCATTGTCAGGCAATTTTATTAATGGTTGTATAATGTTTGCTAACACACCTACTTCATAAAGATCTTCAGGCTCTGGATTATCAACAGAGCCATCTTTCTGTGCTACAAGAAAAATCTCATTTTGGTGACTACTACTACTTGTTGCATATTCTAGTGCATTAACAGATTTTTCTCTGCCTATGAATAAAGGCACCATTATATTTGGAAAAATTACTACATCTCTTAAAGGTAATACTGGCAATGCAGTAAAACTAGAGCTCACAGCACGTTCAATGTTCATAATATATGCCTCAAATTAATCATTAACCGTTATAACATTGCCATTATTATTATGATTAACCGTTGCTTTTCCTAATTCTACCATTTTCTTAGTGATTACTATAGTGCTACCTTCAAAATCTCCGTTTCCAGCTGTATACATAACGTCAAGCAAAAGTGACTCCAAGATAGCACGTAACATTCTTGCACCTGTTTTATAGCTTATAGCCTTTTTAGCAATAGCTGATATTGCTTCATCTGAAAACTCAAGGTTTACTTTGCTAAACGCAAGCAATGCTTTGTACTGTTTTATTAGTGCATTCCTTGGCTCTGTCAACACATGTATTAAATCTTCATGATCCAACTCATCTAAAACAGCAGTTATTGGAACCCGCCCTACAAATTCGGGTATTAAACCGAATTTGATTAAATCTTCAGGTTGAACATCATGTAAAGCATTCTTTTTCTTTTGCTCTTTAGACTGACTTATATCTGCTCCAAAGCCAACTGACGTTCCCTTTTTTCTCGCTTCAATAATCTTATCGAGGCCTTCAAAAGCTCCTCCACAAATAAATAGTATGTTACTAGTATCCACTTGTATAAACTCTTGTTGTGGGTGTTTTCGCCCTCCTTGTGGCGGAACATAAGCAACTGTACCCTCCATAATCTTAAGCAGAGCTTGCTGGACCCCTTCACCTGAAACGTCACGGGTTATTGAAGTGCTTTCAGATTTTCTTGTAATCTTGTCTATTTCATCTATAAACACTATACCACGCTGTGCTTTTGCAACGTCATAATTTGCAGCTTGTAATAAACGCGACAACACGCTTTCTACATCATCACCCACATAACCTGCCTCAGTTAAAGTTGTCGCATCAGCCATGGCAAATGGCACATCTGAAACTTTAGCAAGTGTTTTGGCTAGCAAAGTCTTACCAGAACCAGTGGGACCAATAAGCATTATATTTGACTTCTCGATTTCAATATCACTTATAGCATGAAATTGTACCATGGATTGACAATGGTTATACATAGCTACAGATAAAACGTGTTGCGCGTGTTCTTGACCTACAACATGCTTGCTGAGAAAATTTTTTATATCCTCAGGTTTCTTTAGTAATAGCTTCATATCAGATATACGATCTGAATTAAAAGATCTATCTTTCTTTTGACTTATTGCTTTATGGGATAATTCTATGCACTCATTACAAATAAACACCTTTAAACCATCCGAGGAGTTAGTAATCAATTTATCTACTTCATCTTGCACCTTGTTGCAAAAAGAACAGTAGTGTAAATCATTATTGTTATCCATTAACCCACCTTTTGTTTAACTTTAATATTTTCAATTTCAATATCTGTACGCTCAGCTATCACCCTATCAATTAAGCCAATTTTCCTTGCTTCTTCAGGATCCATGAATTTATCTCTTTCCATCATTCCTTCAATTTTCTTCAGTGAATTTCCAGTATGTTTTTCATAAATTTGATTTAGTTTTTTCTTAACTCGCAAAATTTCATTAGCATGTATTTCTATATCAGTTGCTTGACCATGATAACCACCAGATGGCTGATGTATCATAATTCTTGAATGAGGTAGAGAGTAGCGCTTACCTTTTGTACCAGATGCAAGCAATAAGGAACCCATAGACGCAGCTTGACCTATACATAAAGTTGAAACGTCTGGGTTTATATACTGCATTGTATCGTAGATCGACAAACCAGCAGTTACAATACCACCTGGTGAGTTGATGTACATACAAATGTCTTTATCGGGATTTTCCGATTCTAAAAATAAAAGCTGTGCTACTATTACACTGGCCATGTTGTCCTCAATAGGACCTGTTACGAAAATTATTCTTTCTTTCACTAGTCTTGAATATATGTCATAAGCGCGCTCACCGCGACTAGTTTGTTCAACTACAATTGGTATAAGAGTCATACCTTTTCCTATTAAATATTACCAAACAATTCCTTTAATTCTTTCACAGAAATAATCTGCTCTTCTTTACTAACTTTTTCTATTATATAATCTGTCACTTTATACTCAAGCGCTTGCCCTCTAACTAATTCTTGAAATTGTTTATTTGATTCAAAATGCTTAAGTACTCTGTCAAACGGTACATCCTTACTGACATATTGATTTACAATAACATTCAAAACATCATTTTGAGTTAATGATATTTTATTTTCTGCACTAAATTTCATAAATAACATAGCAAGCTTTACACGTTTTTCAGCTTCTTTACAAGAATCATTTTGAGCACCCAGTTCTCCTTCCATTCTTTGTTGCTCCTGTTTTACTATGTCTGTGGGTAAATCAAAACTATAATTAGCATCCAAATAATCAAATAGCTCCTTTTTAATTAAGAGATTTCTCATTTCGGTGCACTGATCACCAATCATTTTTTTTGCATGACTTATTAGCAAAGAATAATCTTTAAAACCAATACTCCTAGCTATTTCATCATCATTTTCAAAATCTTTGGCAATTTGAATCTCATTAACTCGCACAGAAAAATCAGCTTCCTGTCCTGCAAGTGAAATGGCTTGGTAATTTTCAGAAAATTGCAACTTAAAGTCCTTTGTTTCTCCCTTTTTCATACCAGTTAATTGATCTTCAAAACCATTAATAAATGTGCCAGACCCTAAATTAACGGCAAAATTTTTGCTACTTCCACCCTGAAAGAGCTTATTCCTAATCCGCCCTTCAAAATCAATTATCAATTTATCCCCATCTTTCGCTTGATAAGAAGCATCATCAACAGAGGCGAAATTGGGGAACTTTGTTTTAATAGAATCAATAAATTCTTTTATATCTTCCTCTTCAATCTTTGCTTCAATTTTCTTTAAGTTTATTTTGTCAAGATCTATCATCGGTACTTCAGGCATCGACTCAAAAGATAGCTTGTATACAAAATTGCCCTCCTCATTTTCTTTGCCCAGATCTGGTAATGATATAACATCAACCTTAGGATAAATGTGAGACTTGACTTCAATTTTTTTCATCAAATCACTTGAGCAATAATCAATTGTATTATTTATCACATATTCCAAAGCTTCGTTTTTATAATTTGCAACAACAAGGTCATAGGGCATCTTTCCAGCCCTAAACCCAGGTGATTTTGCATTTTCTGCTATCTCTTGCAACCTGGAATTTACCTTTTGTTTTATATAATCACTACCAACTGTGATTTCATACTCATACTTTAGTTTATCTATACTAAGCTCTTTGTAGGTATATACGCTACTTACTTCGACTGTATTTTGAGGTATATTATTAGACATCATAATTCATTTATTAACATTTTAATTCATATCTTAATAGAGTCATTTTACCAGAATTTAAGTTAAACACAATCCTTAAGAACAGGTTTTTATACAAACAAAAGTGTATTCAGTGATTATAAATTTTCCCTTAAAACCTAAGTTACATGACTTTAAAGTGCGGATAGAGGGACTTGAACCCCCACGAGCAAGCTCACCAGGACCTAAACCTGGCACGTCTACCAATTCCGCCATATCCGCAAGAAATTTTCAGTACCCTATTATAGGTATTCCATTAAAAATATTCAAGGTTTAAAGTCTTACTTAATTTATAGTATTTACACAATCAAAAAAGCTTATTAACATTTCTTAATGAAAGCTCTAAATCCTGAAAATCAATAATGAGATTAATAACAAGCTTCTTACTTGCAATTTTTTTGATTACACAAAGTGGTTGCACAACCCTTATAATAGGTGGTGTGGTGGCTACAGCGACAGCAACAGCAATAACAATGCAGGACAAATCCTTGGGAAATATCATTGATGATACGACTATGGTCATCAGAATTAATAAGGGGCTCTTAAAACATGGGCTATTTTCATCCATAAAAGTTAAAGTAAGTGAAGGAAGAGTATTGCTCATTGGAAGTGTTGACACTCCTGAAAAACAACTTACAGCAGAAAAAATAGCTTGGCAGCAAAAAGAAATTAAAGAAGTGATAAATGAAATAAGAGTAATACCAATTCAAATGGCTTCCATGCTAGACACTACTGTAGATGGCATGATAACAGCGGAAATAAGAACAAGACTTCTGGGGAAAAGAAATATTAAATCAATTAATTATAGCGTTAATACGGTTGATAGAGTTGTTTATTTGATGGGTATAGCCCAAAATAAAGCGGAATTAAAAGCTGTAATATCAATTGCAAGAAAAGTAAAGGGAGTAAAACAAGTTGTAAGTTATGTACGATATAAGTACAGTAAATTACGCCATTAGGCAAAAATCGCCTTCAAATTATAACATTTGTACAGTTGTGACAATAGGTAGAGAACATAAATGAAAGTTGCCTTTCAGATGGATGAAAATATAAATTTTGAAACTGACACTACATTCGTGCTAATAAAGGAAGCACAAAGGAGGAAGCACGAAGTTTTTGTCTATGCTCCTAACAATTTAGCACTAAAGCTAAACCATCCAATTGCTCTTGCTCAGAAAGTCAGCGTTGATGATTTTAGTTTTATCTCTAAAGAGGATGTAGCAATCAACTTGAATGAAATGGACATCATATTTATCAGACAGGATCCACCCTTTGATATGCGCTACATTACAACAACCTATATCTTAGAAAAAACCAGCGCATTGGTAATTAACAATCCAACAGAAATAAGAAATTGTCCTGAAAAATTGATAACTTCATTATTTCCAGAGCTAATTCCGCCGACTTTGATCACTGAAAATATATCGATGATTAGAGATTTCTACCACAACTATCAAGATATTATTCTGAAGCCGTTGTATAGTTATGGAGGAAACGATGTAATAAGAATACGAGATGAAAACAGCATTCAAGTGGTAGTGGATCTCATGATAGCAAAATATGAATGTCCTGTAATTGCGCAATCATTTTGTAAAAACATAGATAAAGATAAAAGAATATTGCTACTTTATGGTCAACCAATTGGAGTAATGAAACGAGTTCCAAAAATCAGTGGAGAGATCAGAACAAACATGCGACTTGGAGCAAGTTTTGAGCCCGCTCAAATGAACGATAGAGACAATGAAATATGTAACAAAATTGGTCCTGAATTAAAGAAAAGGGGGCTAATATTTGTTGGTATTGATATTATAGATGACTTCCTGCTCGAAATTAACACAACTTCACCCACGGGAGTGGTTTATATCAATAAATTATATAATATATCGCTAGAAAAAGACCTTTGGGATGTGTTTGAAGAAAAAGCAAGCAGCCATCAACTAAACCTGTGAACAATTACCTTAACAAACTCAGTAGTCCCATTGGGAGTGTTAAATAAACTGTGTCAAACCGAAAAAAAAGTAATAAATTGATATAAAAAAATGGAGGTTTGACAATGAGTCAGAAAGTAGTAAACAGAACTACCGGTTTGGTAGATTATAAAGAATTAGAAACAAATATCCTGTCGTCTATACGAGAAGGAAGACCGTTGACAGGAAGAGATGGAGCATTAACACCGTTTATAAAAAAGTTGCTGGAGGTAAGCCTGGAAGGTGAAATAGAAAACCACTTGTCGGCTGAAAGCGAAGAGAATAATCGAAGAAATGGGAGGAATGCAAAGACTTTACGTACAAGCGCAGGGTCATTTGAGCTTTTGACGCCAAGAGATAGGGAAGGAAGTTTCGAACCACAAATAGTCAAAAAAAGGCAAACAAACTTACATCCAGAGCTTGAAACGAAGATTTTGAGCACATTTGCCAGTGGTATGGGCTATAGAGATATAGTGTCACATGTTGAGGAAATTTATGATCACAAAATATCGGTGGCAGAGATATCAAGTATTACTGACAAATTGCTACCAGTAATCAACGAATGGCGTAGTCGCCTGCTGCAGTCTGTATATCCGATAGTTTTCATGGTTTTTTAAAGTCAAAGAGGACGGGCATTGCGTAAGTAAATGCATGTATAACATATTAGGCATAGATCAAAATGGCAAAAAAGAAGTATTAGGTTTTTATTTGGCTGAAAGTGAAGGAGCTAACTTCTGGTTGGGAGTGCTAAATGACCTCAAAGAAAGAGGAGTAGAAGATATCCTTATTGCCTGCGTTGATGGGCTGAAAAGCTTTCCTGCAGCTATAAACAGTGTCTTTCCTAATGCGGAAGTGCAGATGTGTATAGTGCATCAGATACGCAACTCACTGAAGTATGTGGCCAGTAAAGATGCGAAGAGTTTTTTGAGCGATTTAAAGAAGGTATATCAAGCTTCAAGCAAGGAAATTGCCGAGAATTATCTGTTGGAATTGGATGAAAAATGGGGCACAAAGTACCCTATGGTTATAAAATCTTGGCAGAATAATTGGGAAAACTTGTCTGGTTATTTTAAGTATTCTGGTCCAGTTAGGAGGATAATCTACACCACCAATCCCATAGAGGGGCTACATAGGCAAATTAGGAAATTCACTAAGACCAAAGGCTCATTTACCAGCATAAATGCCTTGTATAAGCAGGTATATTGTGCTATAAAGAAGGCAGAGGAAAAGTGGACGATGCCTGTACATGATTGGGCATTAACTATCTCTCAACTTGATGTTTTCTTTCCTGGCAGATTGAAAATTGAGTTGAACTAAAAATGCGGTTTGACACAGTTTATTTAACACTCCCGTCCCATTCTTTATCCCTGTTTTTTTTGTATTATTGGTCATATCACGCAATTTTTGAGAATTATTTAATAGATCAAATAGTACCTCTGTTAGATTTTTTTTTGCTTCACTATTCTGCTCAACTATTACAGCTGCTCCCGAATCTTCAATATATTTTGCGTTATAAAATTGGTGATTATCTTTTGAGTCAGGGTAAGGAATGTATATAGCAGCGCGCCTAGCAAGAGTGATCTCTGCTATTGAAGTTGCTCCTGCTCTGCTAATTACCAAGTGAGCATTGGCCAATCTATTTTCCATATCATCAAAAAATTCACTCAATTCACAATCGATCTTTTCACTTTTGTATAGACTCTTGACCTTGTTTACATTTTTCTTCGTACATTGCTGCGTCACTCTAATTTTCTTTTTCATTTTAATAGGCAAATTACAAATTACGCTGCTTACTACATCATCAAAAAAATTTGCACCTTGGCTACCTGCTATGACTAATATGTTTAGGACTTTCTCAGTGCTAGAATGGCTCTGTGCTTTTATATCAATAAAATTTCCTGTAAAAATACATTTATTACCTTCTGTATATTTAGTCTCCGGAAAGCTGGTTGCAATTAATTTTGCACTCTTAAAAAAGAATCTATTTACTCTTCCTAAAACTGTATTTTGTTCATGTAAAATTATAGGTATAGAAAGAACCCTTGCTGCAAGAAGAGTTGGAAAAGAAGCATAGCTACCAAAACCAATTACTAATCTTGGCTTCAATTTTCTGATTTTATATATTGCTAGCACACAACTATACATTAATAAAAGAAAAAATTTAAATTTGTTGCCGCTTGGTCTACGTAATGGTAAAATATAGCTTTCTATGTCGATATTTTTATTTGTTTTTTTATCAGTGAATAATATGCAATTGTATCCTTGTGTCTTTAGTGCTTTTGCTAAGGCTATGGCCGGAAAGATATGCCCACCTGTGCCACCTGTTGCTAAAATAATATCCATCTGTAAATAACAAATTAACACTAGATTGTTAACTGTTATTTAATAATTTGCACGTAGAATTTTATTAAGCTTTATGATAGTTGAGTTAAAAATGCCTAAAAGTAATAGTAAAAAAGAACCTAATGAGAAAAATAAACCTCAAGAACAAAGAGAAGGCAGAAGCGGAGGTTTTTTAGAACTGCTAAAAAATATAATAAAAATTCTTTTCAATTCGGTTGTTGACCTACCTGAGCACGAGCAGCATAATAAAATGAAAAGCACTAATCTACAACAAGGTTTGGATACTAAAGGAAAAGGCCCAGAAGATCTTCATCCAAAGGCAAAGCTTAAAGTTAAAGAAGCAGCTAAGGGATTGAAAGAAGAGTTACAGAATTCTGATGCTGGTGGTAATCAATCTATTGAAACTAAAGTGCCTAATCAAACTACTACCCAAGACATTGACAACTCTAAAACGATGGAACGTTAGTTCAACTATTTAACGACTCATCATCTGCAGCAAGCACTGATTCGTGTATCATCTCTGAAATGGTTGGATGAGGAAAAATCGTAGATTTTATGTCGAAGTCTGTTCCTTCTAGTTGCTTTGCAAGAGCAAAATTGCTAATTAACTCCGTTACTTCTGCACCTATCATGTGGCTACCCAGAAGTTCGCCTGTCTTTTTGTCTATAATTGTTTTCACTAACCCTTCAGTTTCACTGAGTGCAATAGACTTACCATTAAAGTTAGAGTGAAATTTTCCTATTTTTACATCATACCCACCTCTTATTGCCTGTTCCTCAGTAAGGCCGATGCTCGCTATTTGTGGATGAGAATAAGTGCAATTTGGTATGCATTCTTTTTTTAACGCATGAGCACTTTTACCAGCAATCTTTTCAACGCAGATCACAGCTTCATGGCTCGCTTTATGTGCTAAACATGGTGGGCCAGCTACATCACCTATTGCATACACATTTGATTCACTAGTTTCATACCATTCATTCATTTCAATAAAACCAGAAGGGCTTAATTTAATTTTTGTATTTTCTAAATCTATATTTTCAATATTTGCTTGAATTCCAACCGCAACAATCACCCTATCAAATTCTTTGCTCTCGCCACTACTTAGTAGCACTTGAGCAGAGTCTTTACTTTTAGTAAGAGCTTTTACGCTACTGTTTGTATATATTTTTATCCCCTGTTTTGTGAATATTTCTTCTGCTAGGCCTGAAATGTCTTTATCTTCCAGCGGCAAAATAGTGCTCTTTATCTCTATGATTGTTACATCAACCCCCAAAGTACTATAAAAACTTGCAAATTCTATTCCAATTGCACCAGACCCTATGATTAGTAGTGATTTTGGTAATCTCTCTGGAGTCATAGCGTGCTGCGCATTCCATATTAAATCTCCATCTGCCTCTATTCCAGGCAGATTCCGTGCTCTCACGCCTGTTGCTAAAATGATATGTTTGGAAACAATTTCTTGTTCTTCCTTATCGCCAGCAACTTTTATAGTACTATTGCCTGCAAGTTTACCAAAGCCTTGATGAACTTTGATGTTATTTTTTTTCATCAAATATGCAACACCGCTTGACAATTTATCAACAACGTTTCTTGAGTATTTCACTATTGATTGTATATCAAAACTCGCTCCCTTTACTTCTATACCAAACTCTTTTGATCTTTTTATTAGCCTATAAACCTCAGATGCTCTAAGTAGTGATTTTGTTGGTATACATCCCCAATTTAAGCATATACCGCCTAAATTTTTTTCTTTTTCTACAATTGCAGTTTTAAACCCAAGCTGTGCCGCCCTAATTGCTGCTATATAACCACCAGGACCGCTACCTATAACCGTAATATCATACTCATTCATCAGTTTTCTTCGTATTCAAAAAGATTATATATAACAGATGGAACCCGTATGATCAATATTCAGGTAGCTGACAACATAGAAACGAAAAAACTTGCTTGACAAACTCCGCCAGCCCCCTTATCATGACAATAAGGGTATTTATGACTCAAAACTTGTTTTTGACCTGCAGGCTCAATGACAAAATTCAGTAAAAAACTCAGGTATTTATTGGCGGATTACATAAAATTATAGCGGCTGCATGTCTTTTTTATTTTTTCTACATTCAGCCAAATCGCGCTTATTTTAAGCGTTAGCACATTATTACAGCGCCACTTACAGTAATATAGAGTCAAAACTCGCACCACGGGGCTTCTTTTGCCTTTTTTTTCGCTTGGTAAATTTCTTAATGTTTATAGCTAAAGTAACTTAAGAGACCGAAAATGGTGTCATTCCAGCGTGTGACGCTGGAATCTAGTCTTTATTATGCAGCCACTTATTTAAAGTTAAGTTTTCTGGATCCAAGTAGTCAAGCTACTCGGATGACACCTTGACAATCGTCATCCTGCTACGTGTTAGCGGATGAGATACCGCGAATGAATCGCTGTATGACGTAGGATTGCTGTCATCCCGCTGCTTGTTAGCGGGATCTATGTGAGATACCGCGGCGGTATGACGGTTCGCGGTGGCATGACGATAACCTCGTCATCCTGCTACGTGTTAGCGGATGAGATACCGCGAATGAATCGCGGTATGACGTAGGATTGCTGTCATCTCGCTGCTTGTTAGCGGGATCTATGTGAGATACCGCGGCGGTATGACGGTTCGCGGTGGCATGACGATAACCTCGTCATCCCGCTACGTATTAGCGGATGAGATACCGCGAATGAATCGCGGTATGACGTAGGATTGCTGTCATCCCACTGCTTGTTAGCAGGATCTATGTGAGATACCGCGGCGGTATGACGGTTCGCGGTGGCATGACGATAACCTCGTCATCCCGCTACGTGTTAGCGGATGAGATACCGCGAATGAATCGCGGTATGACGTAGAAGCTATACTTTTATACTCACCAACTCAGTATCCAATCTGGATCCAAGTGTCAGCTACTTGAATGACACAGTTTTTGCTTAAACCCGTAACGTTCGTACATTTTGCTAAAAGTTCAAATATCAACATCATGCACGTTGAGTGCATTACTATTAATAAAATCACGGCGTGGTTCAACTATATCACCCATTAATATTGAAAATATGGAATCAGCTTCTTCACAATCTCTTATTTCAACCTTCAATAAAGTTCTAGCCTCAGGATTTAACGTAGTATCCCATAGCTGATCAGCATTCATTTCACCAAGACCTTTAAATCTCTGCAGAGTTAAACCTTTTTTACCATAGTCCATTATTATTTTTGCAAGCGTACTTGGAGAAGTGATTTTTATTTCAGTTTCTTGTGACTTTAAAAATGAATCACCATTAAATAAATTACTTATACCATCAAGCAAACTTAATATGTTTTGCATATCTTTGCCTTCAAGCATACTAAGTGCAAATATATATTTGTCTGCCAATCCTTGAAATAATTTAGAGATGTGAATTTCTTTTTCTTCATCCTTTATTTCTACTTCCCAAGTATATTCACTGTACATTAATTTTAAATACTTTAATATCTCATCAGCCGATGATAGAGCATTCTTTTTGCTTAAAATTAGCAATGACTCTAAGAGATTTTGTGGTATTTCTCTATCATAATTTTTGCTAATATTAGAAATGCTAACGCATTTATTCAAAATAAGGCGCAAGTCGTTAAATTCTGTAGCTGTACCACTTAGTGTTAATCTTTTAACTGCTGAGTTTATTATATACTCTTCAAAAGTTTCGTCATCTTTAATATAAGTGTCTTTAGCATTCTTTGTAACTTTATAAAGGGGTGGCTGTGCTATGTATAAGTAGCCTTTTTCAATAACTTCACGCATATGTCTAAAAAAGAAAGTTAGAATCAAAGTTCTTATATGTGAACCATCAACATCTGCATCTGTCATGATGATAATTTTATGATATCTAGCTTTTTCAATATTGAAGTGTTCACTCCCTATTCCAGCACCAATTGCAGTAATTAAAGAGCCTATTTCTGCAGATGAAAAAATACGATCTAAACTTACACGTTCTACGTTTAGAATTTTTCCTCTTAAGGCAAGCACTGCTTGTGTTTTACGATTACGCCCCTGCTTTGCAGTACCACCTGCTGAATTACCCTCTACTATAAATAATTCCGATAACTCAGGGGCTTTTTCCTGGCAATCAGCAAGCTTTCCTGGCAGAGTTGCAATATCAATATTGTTTTTGCTTTTAACTAACTCTCGTGCTTTTCTTGCGGCTTCTCTTCCTTTTGCTGATCTGATTGCTCTTTCTACTATATTTGCTGCCAATTTGGGATCAGTTTCAAGGATTGTGCTCAATTTATCAGAAACTATGCTCTCCACAACTGTACGCGCTTCAGAACTAACTAGTTTATCTTTTGTTTGTGAAGAAAACTTAGGATCAGGCATCTTGAGAGATAAAACACAAGTTAAACCTTCTCTAACGTCCTCTCCAGTTAAATTTACTTTTGCTTTCTTTAAAAACCCTTCATTAGTTGCATAGTTATTGATACATCTAGTTAGTGCAGATCTAAATCCTGCCAAATGCGTACCACCATCTCGTTGCCTTATATTATTCGTGAAGCATAACATATGTTCATAGTAGGAATCATTCCATTCCATCGATATTTCCAAGCTGATGCCAAGATCTTCTGCATCTCCTTTCATACTGGCAATTTTAGTTACATGTGTCTTATTCTTATCTAAGTACCGCACAAAATTCGCTGTACCAAAATTGTCTTTAGATTGATTGCTCTGATTGAAATGAGATTCTGTATATGGTTCATTGCGCAGATCACGTAAAGTAATGTCGATATTTGAATTTAAAAATGCTAATTCTCTTATACGACTTTCAAGCGTTGAGTAACTGAAATTAATGCCATTAAAAGTCTCTGTTGATGGCATGAACGTGACTTTAGTTCCTCTTTTGTTTGTATTTTCGTTGACTACCTTTAAAGGTTCAATAGACTCACCATCTTCAAAGCGCATAAAGTGTTCTTTCTTATTGCGCCAAATAGTTAATTCCAACCAGCTTGATAATGCATTCACAACTGAGATTCCAACACCATGTAATCCCCCAGAAACTTTATAGGTATTACTGTCAAATTTACCACCAGCATGGAGTTGAGTCATTATTACCTCTGCTGCTGATATTCCTTCTTCTTCATGAAGGTCAGTTGGAATGCCACGACCATTATCAGTTACAGATACTGAACCATCTTTATTTATGCTAACTTCAATTTTATCACAATATCCAGCTAAAGATTCATCTATTGCGTTGTCAACAACCTCATATACCATGTGGTGCAAGCCAGATCCATCGTCAGTGTCACCAATGTACATACCTGGACGTTTCCTTACAGCATCAAGACCCCTTAAGATTTTTATTGCATCGGCATTATAACTATTTTCCATTAGATTGCTTCGTTTATGAATGTTAATTAATATTACATCCAGATATACTAGTTAGCAACATTTTTAAACTGATAACCCATGTTAAAAGCACAACTTTACGAATGCTTATTTTTGAAGACAGCAAATAGTGTCATTCCAATGCGTCTTCCATAACTGTACGAACATTCATTTTTGAAGGTAAATTGCACAACAGATGATGTCATTCCTGTCTGGAATCCAGAAATTTTGCTTATAACTGAGCTGATGAGCTAAAGGTAGTTGTCTTACGCTAAAACAAACGTTTTTAATTAAGTTGCATAGAAGCTGGATCCCAGTGTCTGGGCACTGAGATGACACCTCACTGGTGGGAATTGCTCCCAAACTACAACGTTCGTACAGTTGTGTATGTCTTCCCATGGAGATTGCTCTCAAATCATAATGCTCATGCAGTTGCGTGCTCGACTAATTAACAGAAAAATCTATAATTCAGTTTACGTATTTTCTTATCTCAGCCAAAATCTTATCAGATTGACTTTCGTCTGAATTTAAATCAGCTGCAAAGTGTGTAACATATTTTCCTCCAGGGCCAATAAGATATATTATCGAAGAATGGTTGATTTCTTCTTCTCCGTCTACTTTGCTTGCATATACTTTATATTTCGCAACTACTTCGTCTATTTTTTCTCTTTCACCAGTTAACATTTGTATTCTATGGTCAAATTGCTGCTGAAATTCTTTAAGTCTTTCCGTGCTATCGCGCTCAGGATCAACTGTGATGAAGAATGTTTGTAGCTTGTTGTTAGTTTTCTCATCTAACTTTGCAAGTGTTTCTGAAATTATCCCAAGGTTCATAGGACAAATTCTTTTACATGAGGAAAATCCAAAGAAAATCATCATGTATTTATCTTTAAAATCACTACTGCGCAGAATCTGTCCGTCCTGATTAATTAAAGAAAAATCTCCGCCTATCTTAACTTCCGCGTTGTGAATCGCTGCCGGGGCAAATATGCCTTTTTTAGTGAAATAACAATAACCTAAAAAAACAACTGCTAATGCTGCTAGCACATTAGATAACAATCTTATAAACCTTACCATTAGAATGCTCTCAGTAAAATCAAATTGTATCTTTATTGGTTAACCTATTCAATATATTTATCCCAAAGTGTATTGTTAATTTTGTCTAACAGTTTCTTATGTTCATCAATTTCTTCACTATTTGGTGAATGTTCTCTGGGAGTTAGATTACGCACTTTATGCTGAACGAATGTAGAGTTACTGTCCTGATTGCATTCATTATCAAACAGAAAGGTTTGTAACCCTCCTGTAAGTTCAACATATACCTTTGCAAGCAATTGAGCATCAACTAGTGCTCCGTGCAATTCTCTATTCTCTAGCGATATATCAAAACGCTTACATAATGCATTCAAAGAAGCAGGTGATCCTACGAATTTTTTCCTCGCAAGAGGTAATGTATCTAGCACTCTATCTGAGGAAATTAACCCAGCATTCAGCTTGCTCAACTCCATGTTAAGGAACTTAACATCGAATTCAGCGTTGTGAATTACCAAAATATCATTAGATATAAAGTCAAGAAATTCAAGTGCAACATCTGAGAATAATGGTTTATCTTCTAAAAATTCTTCACTAATACCGTGAATCTTAAACGAGTGATAAGGTATATCTCTTTCTGGGTTAAGGTACCGATGGAGTACTTTACCTGTTGGAATACGATTAATTAATTCCACACACCCTATTTCAATAATTCGATGACCAGATCCAGTGTCAAGACCTGTCGTTTCAGTGTCAAGTACTATTTCGCGCAGCTTGCTTTCCATGGTTAACTCTAAATAAAACTAATCTTACTTGTCATTTGTCTTATCGTTATTTGTCTTTTTATAGTTAATAGAAACAAGCAACCAGCTTGGGTCTGATGAATTAACATTTTTTTTGAATTGCCATACATCCTCAACTTTATTAATGGTGGATGTGCTACCTGATATTATATTTTCTGAGCTATCTTTAATAAAGTTAATTTGCTCTGAAAGGAAATATACTGCAATAAACACTGTGTTTTTTACTAGCTTTATTTCTAAAATCTTTTGTGAAACGATAGAAACAATTATAGACTCGTGCACCTCTTTACGATGTTTAATCTTCTCTGCAAAATTATCATATAAGTCTTTATCGAGAAGTGGTTTTAACTGAGACAAATTTCCTTGATTGAAATACTTTATTATTAATTCAAAAGCTATGCTTGAACCTTCTATAAAGTGGGAAATAGAAAAATCTTTGTTTTTTTTTAATATTTGTTCATAAGTAACTTTTATTGAATTTTCATCGTTGCTATCAATGTAACCCTCAATGTTTTCTACTACATCTTCTTTACTTCGGCTTACATCCAACACACTAGTTAGCTTTTTTAGATTGAGATTGGCTGACCTTCCTAAAGAATTATACAAACGTGAAAAAATGAACGCCGCTAATAAAGTATATATTACAAGCTCTATCATAGTAACTCAACTCCTTGGCATATAAAGTATCCGAACATTATTAATTATTAATGAAAATATGTTTTTCATATCAACTTATAATCAGGTTTGCTATTCGTTTGTAAATGAATATATTATATAAGAAAGTATTAAATATCTCAACTTAATTAAAGGAGACGTAAGAAATGCCACAACAAAAAATGAGAATTCACGGTCAATATGTTAAAGATCTATCGTTTGAGAATCCGAATTCGCCATTCCTTTCTTCAAATAAAGCTCCCGATATTAATGTAATGGTTAATATCAATTCAGCGAAATTAGAAGGAATGGAAAACAAAGAAGGAGTAAATGAAGAAAAATCTTTCCATGAAATTACTTTACATATAGAAGTCAGAGCAACGATAAAAGATGAAGGTATAAAAGATGGCGTAGCTTTCATTTGTGAGACAAAATATTGTGGCATTTTTTCAATAGAAAATTTTAAAGAGTTGAGTGAGGAAGAGGTAAGACAAGCTTTGTTTATTGGCGGACCTACTTTTCTTTTCCCTTTTGCAAGAGAAATAATTGCAAGAGTTACAAGTAGTGGTGGATTTCCCCCACTAATGCTAGATCCCATAGATTTTGAAACTATGTACGAGCAGCAAAGTCAACAACAAAGAAGTAACGGTAGTAATTCCAATTTTAACTAATATGATGTAACCTGATGAATAATTCTTTAAACGCAAAAACGACTTTAAACATTGACGGGAAGTCATACAACTATTTTAGCCTAAATAGTGCTAGTGAATTTTTAGGAATAGATGTAACTAAATTGCCCTGCTCACTTAAGGTTCTGCTTGAAAATTTATTGCGCAATGAAGATGGAGTAAACGTAAAGCTGGATGATATAAAAATACTAGCAAGTTGCGTTAATAAACACGCTAATCATGAAATTAGCTACAAGCCAGCAAGGGTGTTGATGCAAGATTTTACAGGGGTTCCTGCTGTCGTCGATTTAGCTTCTATGCGGAGTTATGTCAAGAAAAATGGAGGCGATCCAAGCAGCATAAATCCGTCTGTGCCCGTTGATCTTGTGATCGACCATTCTGTTCAAGTAGATAGTTATGGAAGTGTTTCCGCATTCAGTAAGAATGTTGAGCTAGAAGTAAAAAGAAATTTGGAGAGATATCAATTCTTAAAGTGGGGAGAATCATCCTTCACAAATTTTAGAGTAGTACCGCCAGGTACTGGAATTTGCCACCAAGTGAATCTTGAGTATTTAGCGCAAGTTGTATGTAATAAGGATGGGGTTTTGTATCCTGATACTTTGGTTGGTACGGATAGCCATACTACGATGGTTAACGGGTTATCAGTCCTTGGTTGGGGTGTTGGAGGCATAGAAGCTGAGTCTGTGATGCTTGGTCAACCAATTAGTATGGTGATTCCAGAAGTAGTTGGATTTAAATTAATTGGCAGACTGCCGGAAGGAGTAACTGCGACTGATTTAGTGCTGACGGTTACCAATATCCTAAGAACAAAGGGTGTTGTTGGTACGTTTGTAGAATTTTATGGTGATGGTTTAGATTATTTATCTTTGGCAGATAGGGCAACTATAGCAAACATGGCCCCAGAGTATGGCGCAACTTGTGGATTTTTTCCAATTGATCAGAAAACGCTAGATTATTTAAGCTTAACCGGAAGGCCAGAAAAGCTAGTTGAGGCTTATGCGAAAGAGCAAGGATTGTGGCGTGGCAATAATGAGTTAGCATTTTTTGACATACTAGAGCTTGATTTATCAAGCGTGAAGCCAGTAATGGCTGGTCCCAAAAGACCACAAGATAAGGTTTTTCTTTCACAAGTGGCAGAGTCTTTTTCTAAATCATTTTCAGTTAACGAATTAAAGGAAAGTGATAAGCTTCAAGATGGATGTGTAGTTATTGCAGCAATAACAAGCTGCACTAACACCTCAAATCCAAGTGTAATGATTGCTGCAGGTCTTGTAGCTCGTAATGCAATTAAACTTGGATTAAAATCAAAGCCTTGGGTTAAAACTTCTCTTGCTCCAGGGTCACAAGTTGTAACAGAATATTTAGAAAAGTCTGGATTGCAGGTAGATCTAAATGCTTTGGGTTTTAATCTAGTTGGATATGGTTGCACAACTTGCATTGGGAATTCTGGTCCACTTAATAAAGATATAGAAGATGGCATTAAAAACAAAAATTTAACTGTTGCTGCAGTTTTATCCGGTAATCGTAACTTTGAAGGAAGAATTCATCCGTTAGTCAAAGCTAATTACTTGGCATCTCCTCCACTTGTTGTTGCATATGCACTTGCTGGTACTGTGCAAACTGATTTGACAAAAGATTCAATATGCAAAGATAAGAATGGAAATGATGTCTATCTCAAAGATATATGGCCAACAAACAATGAAATCGAAGATTGTGTTAAAAATGTGGTAACACGTGAGATGTTTATACAAAAGTATAAGGATGTTTTTTCTGGTGATGAACATTGGCGAAAGATAAAGTGTGAAAAAAGTGAAATCTATAATTGGGATGCAAACAGCACTTACATACAAGATCCGCCCTATTTTGATAATTTATCACCTAAAAATAATAAAGATAAAACAATCGATATAAAAGGTGCACAAATATTGGCAATGTTTGGCGATAGCGTAACCACTGATCACATTTCCCCTGCTGGAAATATTGCCTCAAGTAGTCCTGCAGGTATATATTTAAAAAATCTTGGAATTGAGCCACAGGACTTTAATTCGTATGGGTCTCGTCGTGGTAACCACAATGTAATGATGCGTGGGACTTTTGCTAACATTAGAATAAAAAATGAAATGGTAAGCATCGAAGGCGGCTATACAAAATATATTCCTTCTCAAGAAACTATGTCGATTTTTGATGCAGCAATGCGCTACAAGGAAACTCTCATCATTGTGGCAGGAAAGGAGTATGGCACAGGTTCAAGTAGGGATTGGGCAGCAAAAGGTACTTTATTGTTGGGGATTAAAGTTGTAATTGCAGAAAGCTTTGAGCGTATACATAGGTCCAACTTGGTCGGCATGGGTGTTCTTCCACTTATATTCCAAAATGGAATAACCAGAAAGATATTTGATGGTAGTGAGGTAATAAGCATAAAAGGTGAAATAGTGCCAGGTGGAAATCTAGAATGTATCATCAAAAGAAAGGATAATTCAAAGCAATCAATTCAACTCAAATGCTGTGTACAAACCGCAACTGAGATTAAATACTTAATGCATGGCGGAGTGTTAAGCTACATACTTGCACAATCCTTTTAAAGTTATTGCATGGACTTCTTTTAGCCAGCCCTGATCCCTTTATAAATAACAATTTGCTCTGTGCAAAGTTATGATATAATTTTACCTTACATATAGTAAAGGTGTTTTATAAATAATTATGATTACCTCTATACAAGAACCTAACGAATTGAGAAAACGTTTACAAGGATTTTATCGTGCTGATGAGAAAAGTTATGTACGCCGCCTTATAGAAAAAACAGAGCTTTCAGCTGATTCAAAAAGTAGAATTTATAATATTGCAAAACAAGTTATTGAAAAAATCAAACACAATAAATTAAGTATTGTAGATTCCTTTATGCAGCAATACTCGCTTTCCAATGATGAAGGAATAGCATTGATGTGCCTTGCTGAATCGCTACTTAGAATACCAGATGATTATACAATAGACGAAATAATCAAAGATAAAATTGCCAATCAGGAATGGAATAAATATTTAGGGCACTCTTCTTCGTTGTTTGTCAATGCTTCCACATGGAGCTTGATGATAGGTAGCAGTATATTGAGAGATAATGAAGGCGATTCGAAGTTCTATTACGCAATTTCTAAGTTACTTAAGAATTTAGGAGAACCGATCATTCGCAAAGCAGTAAAACAAGCAATGTCTATGCTTGGTAATCATTTTGTTGTTGGAGAAACCACAGAAGAAGCTTTAAGGTATGCAAAACTAGATGACAATAGTAAGTTTTTATACTCTTTTGATATGCTTGGCGAAGCTGCTCACACAGCTGAAGATGCAGAAGAGTATTTTAATTCATACATGCACTCAATAAAAGCTATAGGTGAATCCACTGAAATAAATGATTGTTTTAAATCGCATGGAATTTCAATCAAATTGTCTGCGTTACATCCACGTTATGAATTTGGTCAATTCGATAATATAGCTGAAGAGTTGAGAGCTAAACTGCTAGAGCTTTGTCATGAAGCAAAAAAATACAACATTTCATTATGCATAGATGCAGAAGAAACAGAAAGGCTTGAAATGTCCTTAATCTTGTTTGAACAATTACGGCTTGATGAATCACTTTCTGAGTGGGAAGGGCTTGGCTTGGCTGTACAAGCATATCAAAAACGTGCTTTATCTGTTCTTGACTTTGTAGAGGATGTTGCTATTCGATCAAATCATAAAATTATGGTCAGACTTGTAAAAGGTGCATATTGGGATTCAGAAATCAAGCGTACGCAAGAATTGGGATTAAATGATTACTCAGTATTTACAAGAAAAAGCTATACTGACGTATCTTACCTCGCGTGCGCACAGAAACTTTTGAGTAAACCAAACAGCTTTTACCCATGCTTTGGAACTCATAACGCCTATACTTTTGCTTCTATCATGGAACTTGCTGATAAAAACCACCCTGGATTTGAATTTCAACGCTTACATGGAATGGCAAAAGACTTATATGATTATGCAATGTCAGAGCTTGCAACAAATGTTAGCTGTCGTGTCTACGCACCCGTTGGGGAACATAGTGACTTGTTGCCTTATCTTATAAGATGCCTTCTTGAAAATGGAGCTAATAGTTCATTTGTTAATCAAATAAATGATTCTAACGTTAAAATTGATGAGTTAATTTCAGATCCACTGGAAAAAGCTATAAATTTTAATTATGAACCTCATCCAGGCATTCCGTTACCACAAGATATTTTGGGACCAGAAAGAAAAAATTCTTTGGGAATGGATATTAGTGACTCGGTGATAGTCTCACAATTTGCAGATGATATAAAGAGCTTTAGTGAAAAAAAATGGCAAGTTGGGCCGATAATTGACGGACAGTCACTTTTTGATGATGCCAAATTTACTGAAGTGGTGAATCCTGCACATTTAGAAAATGTAATTGGAGAAGTGTCAAATACAACAAGTGCTCAAGTTTTAAACGCTCTTGAAATAGCACATAATGCTTTTACTGAATGGCAGAATGTTTCAGCAGAAAAGCGCGCTAAATGCCTTGAAAAAGCTGCAGATTTGCTTGAAGAAAGGATGAAAGAGTTGATTTACATTCTGATCGTAGAAGCAGGAAAAATTTTATCTGATGCAATAGCGGAAGTAAGAGAGGCAGTGGATTTCTTACGTTACTACGCAACGATAGCAAAAAATGAACTGAGCGACTGGAAAAAATTGCCAGGTCCAACGGGTGAAGATAACTTCATCTTTTTTGAAGGCAGAGGAGTTTTCCTGTGTATATCACCATGGAATTTTCCACTTGCTATCTTCATTGGGCAGGTTTCAGCTGCACTTGCAGCAGGTAATGCGGTGCTGGCAAAACCGGCAGAGCAAACGCCGATTATTGCCTACGAAGCTGTTAAGATACTACATGAAGCTGGGATACCAAAAAATGTGTTACACCTCATTCCTGGGGATGGTGGATATTTAGGCAAAATATTAGTTCCAGACAATAGAATTGCTGGAGTAGCTTTTACTGGCTCAACACAAACTGCTCAAATAATTAATAAAATGCTTGCGGATAGGGATGGTCCTATTGTACCGCTTATTGCTGAAACAGGAGGGCTCAATGCTATGATTGTTGATAGCTCCGCTCTCTTAGAGCAAGTGACTACAGATGTTGTACTTTCTGCGTTTCGCAGTGCCGGCCAACGCTGTTCTGCACTTAGAGTGCTGTTTATTCAAGAGGACATAGCAGAGAAGCAGATAAAAATGATATGTGGTGCAGCGCAAGAACTCAAGATTGGTGACCCAATACAACTTAGTACTGATATTGGTCCAATAATTGACAAAGCATCTATCGATATGCTAACTCAACATACACAAAAAATGTCAGAGGACGAAGATTCAAATCTGTTATTTAAAGTACCCATGGATACAAATTCTCATAATGGTTATTTCTTTCCTCCATATATTTATGAGATACAAAAAATTTCGCAATTAAAGCAAGAAGTATTTGGTCCTATTTTGCATATCATACGTTTTAACAAGTCACAATTAAATGAAGTTATAAGTGATATAAACAATACAGGATATGGGCTTACATTTTCTTTGCAGAGCCGTATACAAAATCAGATCGATTTAATAAGCAAAAAAATATCAGTTGGAAATGTCTACATCAACCGTAACCAGATAGGTGCAGCAGCTGGGATACAACCATTTGGTGGTAGAGGACTATCTGGCACTGGGCCAAAAGCTGGTGGTCCTCATTATTTACAGCGTTTTTCTACAGAAAAAGTTGTAAGTGTTAACACTACAGCATTCGGTGGTAACACTACACTTATGTGTTTGGATTAATTTGCGGGCCCTAATTTTTCTCCTATCTTACCCCTAAACTAGACGTTCGTGCAGACAGCGCTAAAATCAGAAAAGGACCAGTTCATGCACTAGACTTCTTGCATAACCTAAACTAAGCAGAAAAAAGGTGTCATCCGAGTAGCCCCTTCGGTTTCATCTCAGTGCCTCTATGATGTCATCCCAGTGCCCTGACTACTTGGATCCAGGAAAAAGAATGATGTCATGAAAGTAGCCCCTATGATGTCATTCCAGTGCTCCTTTCTCGTCATCCCAGTAGCCTCCTTTTTTTGTCATCCCAATACCCCCCTCTTGTCATCCCAGTGCCCAGACACTGGGATCTCATTTTACTTTATGATAATGTCATGAAAGTAGCCTCCTTCTTGTATCTTGTCAAAAGCATCTAATGTTTTAAGCTTAAGCATTAGGTGGAGAAGGGAGGAACTCTGTGCTTCTTCTTAGATATAAAATCTGTAGAGGAGATAAGAATTCCCTTCTCAAAAGTATAGGCTGGACGGTATCGTAGAAAGACCTGAATGGTTCTAATTCTGTATTCACAAGACTAGCCTTACTTTTCATTTTTAATGGTAACGTATGGGGTTATATATGATCAACAACTTTTTGGGCATAGATATATCAAAAGATCGCTTTGATGTTTTTCTCTCATTTATAAGCAAAAAAGGAAAGCGTGAAACTAGAAAAAGAAGCTTTAAGAACGATGGTTTCAAAGTCTACTGAATTTTCTACACAAACATAATGTAGAAAAAGTAAAAACCTGCATGGAATCTACTGGTTGTTATAGCGAAGCACTGGCTGAATTTCTACACAATGCTGGACATTTTGTAAGTGTTGTAAATCCTTATTGCATAAAATCTTATGCAAGGAGTAAGCTGATACGACAAAAGAATGATCAGACCGATGCAGAAGTTATTGCTGATTATTGCCAAAGACAGGAACCTTCTAGTTGGACACCACCTTCTCCTGAAATGAAAAAATTAAAACATCTTTATCGTTGCTCAGTTGCGTTAAAAGATGAGTTAACATTAGTAAATAACCACTTAGAAAAAAAAGAGAGACTGCCTAAAGAAGTTGCAAATGCTTGGGAAGACCTTGCAATGAATATAGCTCAAAAAATAGAAACAATAAAAAACTCCGTACGTGAACTATTAAATCAACACAAAGAATTGTTGGAAAATTTTCAACTTCTATTGACTATTCCAGGCATAGGAGAAGAATCAGCAATAGCTATTTTAGCTGAAGTTTCTGATATAGAGGTTTTTAGAGATGCCAGGCAATTGGCAGCATATACAGGAGTTATACCACGAAATATGACGTCAGGTTCCTCTGTATATGCCAAACCCAGATTAAGTAAATCCGGTTCACAAACATTACGTAAGGCACTTTTCTTTCCTGCCATAGTAGCTAAGAATCACAATCCTATCATTATGAGCTTTTGCCAAAGATTAAAGGAAAAGGGTAAGCATAATATGGCCATCGTTGGTGCTGCAATGCGTAAGCTACTCCATATCATTTTCGGTATTCTGACATCCAAAAGTGCTTTTGATCCTAACCATATCAAAAACTACAGGGCTAGGAGGTTGACTGAAGGTTTAGTACTTTAAAATCAAAAATGCTTCCTATCTATCTTATGTAAAGTGGTATCTTACACAAATTTATTGAATGTTGTTGGTTAGTGGATATGTTGATAAGTAAACTTCATCTGTTTTGTGCGTATAAAACTAATTTACTTATCAACATATCCACTAACTATAATCTGTGTACTGTTACACAATTGGAAGTATTTTTTGATTTTATGATGCAACTTGGGAAATTTTTATAATTTTTTTGTTGACTAACAAGACGGTATCTCCTCTTTCTTTGAGGTCATTTAGCACTCCCAACCAGAAGTTAGCTCCTTCACTTTCAGCCAAATAAAAACCTAATACTTCTTTTTTGCCATTTTGATCTATGCCTAATATGTTATACATGCATTTACTTACGCAATGCCCGTCCTCTTTGACTTTAAAAAACCATGAAAACTATCGGATATACAGACTGCAGCGGGCGACTACGCCATTCGTTGATTACTGGTAGCAATTTGTCAGTAATACTTGATATCTCTGCCACCGATATTTTGTGATCATAAATTTCCTCAACATGTGACACTATATCTCTATAGCCCATACCACTGGCAAATGTGCTCAAAATCTTCGTTTCAAGCTCTGGATGTAAGTTTGTTTGCCTTTTTTTGACTATTTGTGGTTCGAAACTTCCTTCCCTATCTCTTGGCGTCAAAAGCTCAAATGACCCTGCGCTTGTACGTAAAGTCTTTGCATTCCTCCCATTTCTTCGATTATTCTCTTCGCTTTCAGCCGACAAGTGGTTTTCTATTTCACCTTCCAGGCTTACCTCCAGCAACTTTTTTATAAACGGTGTTAATGCTCCATCTCTTCCTGTCAACGGTCTTCCTTCTCGTATAGACGACAGGATATTTGTTTCTAATTCTTTATAATCTACCAAACCGGTAGTTCTGTTTACTACTTTCTGACTCATTGTCAAATCTCCATTTTTTTATATCAATTTATTACTTTTTTTTCGGTTTGACACAGTTTATTTAACACTCCCTTCACTAAGGTTATCTTGAATGTTCTAACTTGTATTTTTCTATGGAAGGCATTTTTATTGAGTGAGCAAGTGTCTTTCTAATATTGAATTCCTCATTTTTTTCATTTCGTTGCAGTAAGTTAATGTTATTTATTTTATTTACTAAATCTTTCCCTTTCTCCAGAGTCTTTAAATCACTTTCGTTAATGTGATGTTCATTGTAAAATTCTGCAACAATTTCTTTTCTTTTCGGGTGAGTATTTAAAAATTCCGACACCTGATGTTTAGCAACAGCTTGAATAAATTTCTTATTAAATCTTGAATCGTTATATAGATTTTCCAAACTTTTGTCATAATGTTTTGCTTCGTTTATAGTGAGTTTTATTATCTCTTCTATACCACTTAGAAGTTCCCTATACAATTTGTCATATCTATTGCCTGACACATGTGTAGCGAATGTTTGTTCAATGTATTTTGTTATGTAATTTTGCAGTGTGTTGTCTATTGTGCTTATGTTCATCAACCTACCTCAATGTTATATTAACTATTTTACATGTAGAAAGGTTAATATTGAGTTAATAGGGTACTTCTGAAGTCAAATTTTACTGAAAATTATAGTATTTAATATATAATTGTTAGCATGAAATAAAAACATAAATAAAATGGATCTTGTAACAAAAGTGAAGCTCAAGATAAAGATGAATAAGGGCAAAATCATAAATATACTTGTCATTTGTGGTGTAATTTTTTTCATATACCTTATTCATGAGCCAGTTGTAGATATGGTAGAAAAAATTATAAGTAAAATAAAAGGTCTCTTTTAAAAATAGAAAAAGTGAACTTTTTCCATCATCCAAACTTGAACCTGGAAAATTTAGTTAATGCATAAACTACTTATGTTGGCTATGAGTTCAACTGTATAAAATTCCGGTAAATTAAAATAAGTATTCATAAAAATATTGTTTTCTATAAACAGAGTATCTATAATACTAGCTTTGGGGTAAAGTACTGCAGAGGAATTTTTTAATCTGGTTGTTGGCGTCACTGTTTTATGCGTACCAATATATATTACGCGTAATTCCAAACATAATTGCGCCTGGATTGATAATAAAATTTAACATAAGTATTACAGATGTTGGCCAGTTTGGTGGGTTATACTATGTAGGCTATACGCTAGCTCATATACCTGTTGGTCTTTTCCTTGATAGATTTGGGCCAAAATTTGTTTTGCCTGCTTGTATTGTTTTAACATTTACCGGAACATTACCGCTTATATGTTTTGATGAGTGGTATTATTCAATACTTGGCAGAATAGTCGTTGGAATTGGGTCGTCCGCTTCAGCAATTGGGCTTTTTAAAGTTGCAAGCATGTATTTTGCGCAAGAAAAATCAGCAAGAATGGCTAGTTTATCCATAATTATAGGAACTTTGGGGGGGATATGTGGCGGATTACCGTTAGACTTCTTACTCAATAAATTTGGCTGGAATTATGTTATCTATACCTTCTCAGCATTCGGGTGTTTACTTGCTCTGTTACTGTTCTTAGTAACGCCTGAAAGCAATGCTCAACAGGAAAAAGTTAGCATTAGAGACTTGAAAAACATACTTTTCAACAAGCATATTATTCTAATTAGCTTTTTTGGTGGACTCATGGTCGGTCCAATGCAAGGTTTTGCTGATGGTTGGGCGAAAGCATTCTTTTTTGAAGTATATGAAATGAATGAAGGCTTGGCATCTTCTCTCTCTTCCGTAATATTGATAGGAATGTTAACAGGATCATTCTCTTTGGCTTATTTATTGGAAAAGTATAAAAATAAGCATTATGAAGTAATAATTTCATGCTCATTTGCAATGATCGCCGGTTTTCTATTACTTTTTACTCAGATTGGTGGCTTGTATGTTGTATTACCTACGCTTTTTATTATCGGCTTTGCATCTGGATATCAAGTAGTTACAATTTATAAAGCACTAAGTTATGTAAATAATAACTTAGTAGGCTTAGCTACAGCTGTGTCAAACATGATAGTCATGGGTTTTGGCTATTTTTTTCACACTGGAATCGCAAAAATAATAAATTTGTGTTGGGATAGAACAGTAATACAAGGAAATCCTGTGTATAGTGCTGAATTGCTGATAAAAGCAACATCTATTATTCCTGTATGTTTGCTAATAGCTGTTTTTGGGCTCTTATGGTTAAAAAAGCAGGATAAGTAGTCTTAAAATTGCTTGTGCATCTTAAAATTAAAGCGAGGTTTGATCTATGATGAGTGTTTTAAAAAAAATCTGTGGCTCTAAAAATAGTTTAAAGTCTTTTGATAACGAGGTTTATCAGTTTATAGAAAAAGAGTTACAACGTCAAAAGTCACAATTGCAATTAATTGCATCAGAGAATTTTGCAAGTAAAGCAGTAATGGAAGCACAAGGCTCTTTTCTGACTAATAAATATGCAGAAGGCTATCCAGGCAAAAGGTATTACTGTGGTTGTGAGCATGTGGACAAAGTTGAAAGTCTAGCTATAGAAAGACTTTGTAAGCTGTTCGGTGTTAAATTTGCAAACGTTCAACCTCACTCTGGTTCTCAGGCAAATCAGGCGGTATTTGCTTCACTGCTTACTCCAGGCGATACAATACTTGGATTATCACTGAGTTGCGGTGGACATCTAACTCATGGTGCGGCACCAAGCTTTTCTGGTAAATGGTTTAAGTCAATTCAGTATACAGTTAACAAAGACACTTATCTGCTCAATATGGATGAGATAGAAAAGCTGGCGCTGGAGCATAAACCAAAATTGATCATAGCTGGTGCTTCTGCTTATCCGAGAAAAATGGACTTCAAACGCTTTCGCGAAATTGCAGATAAAGTTGGTGCTTATTTGCTTGCAGACATTGCTCACTATGCAGGGCTTATTGCAGCGGGCGAATATCCATCTCCTGCTGAATATGCACATGTTATGACTTCCACGACTCACAAAACTTTGCGTGGTCCTCGTGGTGGAATAGTGATGACCAATGATGAAATATTACACAAAAAAATTCAATCTGCAGTTTTTCCAGGATTGCAGGGCGGGCCACTTATGCATGTAATAGCTGCAAAAGCTGTTGCATTTAAAGAAGCATTAGCGCCAGAGTTTAAGACTTATAGCAAGAAAATCGTGGAAAATGCGAAAGTACTAGCTCAAGAATTGCAAAAGCATGGACTCGACATTATAACCGGTGGCACTGACTCTCATATAGTGCTAGTTGACTTAAGATCGCAGAAATTAACTGGAAAAGACGTTGTAGATAGCCTTGAGAGGGCTGGCATTACCTGCAATAAAAACTCTGTACCATTTGATACAGAAAAGCCAACCATCACTTCAGGGCTCCGTTTTGGCACCGCTGCTGAGACAACACGCGGACTTGAGGCAGAAAATTTTAAAGAGATAGCCAGCCTAGTAAATGAAGTGGTTCAGGGATTAATCAGCGGAAATAGCTCAAGTGTCGAAAAAGCAGTAAAAACTAAAGTTGAAAAGATTTGTAGTAATTTTCCTATTTATTAATTTATGTGGTGTCATCCAAGTAGCTGGTAGAAACGAAAAAACTTACTTGACAAACTCCGCCAGCCCCCTTATTATGACGATAAGGGTATTTATGACTCAAAACTTGTTTTTGACCTGCAGGCTCAATGACAAAATTCAGTAAAAAACTCAGGGTATTTTTTGGCGGATTACATAAAATTATAGCGGCTGCATGTCTTTTAAATTTTTTCTACATTCAGCCAAACCGCGCTTATTTTAAGCGTTAGCACATTATTACAGCGCCACTTACAGTAATATAGAGTCAAAACTCGCACCACGGGAGTTCTTTGCCTTTTTTTTCATTTGGTAAATTTCTTAATGTTTATAGCTAAAAGAGCCCAAGAGAGGTGTCATCCCGCTGCTTGTTAGCGGGATCTATGTGAGATACCGCGGCGGTATGACGGTTAATTATTCCGCGCGGGATGACAAGAAAGGAGCAGCAGGATGACACCTCACCATGTCATTCCAGCGCGTGGCACACATCTGTACGAACATTGTTATAATAAGAGTTCATGAAAGATGTCATCTGGAATCTTGTTCCAATGTTAAACAACACAAAGTTGAAAAAGTAGAGCAAGAATTACTTACAATTCAATAATTCTCCAAAATCAATTATGTTTGAAAAGTAATCACTATCTATAACGTCATCACTCACACCGTTAACGTGAATAAGGACTGGACGACATGAAAAGCCTTTTGGACGCTTTAGTGTATCTATTTTCTTTTGTACTTCTTGTATTATTGAATGACCGATTTTATTTTTTGAAAATTTGATTTCGCAAATGTAGAGAGTGTTAAACCTTGTTTGAATCATGTAATCAATTTGACAACCAGCACCTGTCTTCCTCTGAAAAAATGGATTTTCGCTTACTATTCCATCAATTCTCAAGATATTATGTATGCTCTTTCTATTGTTAAGCACCAAATTTTCAAACTGAAGTCCAATAATTGTATGCCACTCTGGTAGAGATGTAAGTAACCCTATAGAGTAGGTGTCGCGATTAATTTTTCCTAGATTTTTTTCAATATATTTTAGATAAAACCTTAAATAATTATCTTGAAGTCTGTACTTCCTGAGTCGTGAATCAGTACCCGTTTTTATATCCCAAGTGTGATCCTTTGCAATAAAACCGGCAAGCTCGAGCTCATATAGATACTCAGAAATGCGTCCGTGTCTTGCAATGTTTAAAGCAGTACAAATTTCTTCCTGTTCTTTAGCTCCAGTAGAAAGAGCTCTCACTACTTGCTTATAAAAAGCTGTTTTTCGCATGAATAGATCTGAAAATATTTGGTCAAACTCCTCAACTAAAAACCCACCTTTTGTAAAACAAAGCTTTTTAATATTTTCTTCAGTACCATGTTTAAAATTTACCTCTTCTAAATATTTTGGAATTCCACCGGTTACTGCAAGCACCTTAAACTTTTCGTATGCTGAAATATTTTTTGGCCAAAATTCATTGCAATCAGAAAGTGATAACTCCCCGAGTGTTAAAGTCAACGATATTCTTCCTACAAAACCAGTACTACTAAGTATATTTTTTTCAATCCAGGATGAAGCTGATCCACAGACAACAAAAATTAGCTTGTTATTATTTTTTAGCTGTGTATCCCAAAAATTCTTTATTTTGCCTAAAAAAGTTGGATCTTTTGAGCCCATCCAAGAAATTTCATCAAGGAGCAATAATATTTTGCCAGATAGTAAACGTTCACCAACTGCCCATAGTAAGTCACTCCAGTCGTCATATCTAGCAAAAGATGTATTAAATTGTCTAGCAACTTGTCTAGAAAATTCATTAAGTTGGTGGGATGTTGTAGTATGCTTTTCTGGTGGCAAACCTGCAAATGAGTAATGTTGTTCGAAATGTTTACCAAACTCTTGAATTAAACGACTTTTTCCTATACGACGCCTTCCTTTGACTACTACAAAAGATGCAGTGTTTTTTTCCGTAAGCTCCAGCAGTTGCTTCAACTCGGTTTGCCTACCAATAAATGATGGAGACATAAAATACAAAATATAAATCTTTGTCTCCATTATACACAATGAAATTGGAGACGTAAATAAGTAAATTTCGATCTTTGTCTCTATAGTGCTATAGCTAAACTGACTTACGACAATTTGAAAAACCGTCATTCCGCTACGTGTTAGCGGAATCTATGCTGGGATACCGCGAATGAATCGCGGTATGACGGTTCGTGGCGGTATGACGGTTCGCGGTGGTATAGTAACTCGTCATTCCGCTACGTGTTAGCGCCGCGGCGGTATAGCTATAAATTGTTGATATCTTTTTTATATCACATTTTTAACTTACAATAGTTAGCCAGCGTTTCTTACATTAACCAAATCTTTCGAATTCTGCACTCACCACTACCTATAACTCACTTTCACGCAATATTGATCGTTCTTAAAAAGCAATCTAACATTTTTTATTCCTTGATTGCGAAGCTTTGATGCAGCTGATTTAGCAGCCTGAGCACTTTTAAAAAATGCAACATATCCCTTACTTTCTGCACTGTCTTGTTTCGGGTGACGTTTCTGCATTTCTTTTTCATATTGCTTTCTGTAATGCGGAGTATTTTGTATCAATTGTTCTGACATCTTTCTTAGGTATTGGACTTTTACCTTTGCAAGCCCTACTTTATGAAATCCTAAGACTTGAGCTGCTTTTTCTGATAAGTCTATTATTCTGCCTTCAATAAAAGGCCCTCTATCGTTAATCCTTACAACAAGCTTTCTTCCATTTTCTAAATTAGTGACAAGAGCAAAGCAGGGTAGGGGCAAAGTCTTATGCGCTGCAGAGATCAAGTGACGGTTAAACACTTCACCATTTGCTGTAAGCGTGCCATGATCTTCTATTCCATACCACGACGCTATCCCTATCTCTTCATAGTGTTTACAGTTTTTTGGATAATAAGTTATACCATTTATTGTGTAGCTGCAGCCAATTTTATAATGACCTGCAGTGCAATTAAACCTGTTGCTAAAACTGCAACTACTTATCAAAACAAATATTAGACATAGGAAGGCTAGGTTTTTTATCATTGTATTCGGTAAGAGGGTTCGATACTATGAGGATTTTAAATTATACTATAATAAATTTAGTAATGAGTAAACATCTACTGCTAAATATTAACAAAACTCAAAAAAGAATAATACATATAATTGGTATAGGTGGAATCGGAATGAGTGCCATTGCTGAAATTCTTCATAATTCCAATTACAAAGTTCAAGGCAGTGATGCACAATCAAACAACAATGTAGATAGATTACAAAGGCTGGGCATAGAGGTTTTTATTGGTCACAATGCTAATAATATAAGCCAAGCTCAAATAGTTGTACATTCTTCTGCGATAGAATCTGATAATGTGGAGTTAGTAACAGCGAGAAATAACAATAAAACCATTTTGCATAGATCAGACATACTTGCTGAAATTATGAAAGATAAATATGTGATAGCAGTTTCAGGTTCAAGTGGAAAGACGACAACAACGGCTATGATTGCTTCTATTTTTGATCATTCTGGCATTGATGCGACTGTAATTGTAGGAGGAATACTAAATTCGTATCAGAGTAATTCAAGACTTGGAAAGAGTGACATTTTTTTAATCGAAGCTGATGAGTCTGATGGAACCATGCTAAAAATTCCTGCAAATATTGCTGTCATAACGAGTATTAACGACGATCATATGGATCATTATGGTACATTCGACGATATTAAAAATGCGTTTTCTCAGTTTATAAGCAAAGCAGGTTTTGCAGTTTTGCCTGATTCTGTAGGCATTAATTATGATGCGAGTAATTCTATAACGTTTGGGTTTGAGAATGGTAGCATAAGAGCCAGCAACATTAAACAGCATGCTAACAGCATAGAATTTGACGTGTTGAACAACTGGATTCCAGCATCAGCTACTTGCATGACAAAAAAGCAGGTGTCATCCCATCACCTTCTGTCATCCCATCACCCTCTGTCATCCCAGTGCGTGACACTGGGATCCAGCCCTTTAAAAAACATAGTACTATCAAACGCAATAGGTATTCACAAAATGAGTAACGCCTTGGCTGCAATATCAGTTGCGATAAAGCTCGGGATTAGCAATGCAGAGATTAAAAAAGGCCTTTTGGAATTTCAAGGAGTAGCAAGAAGATTCTCTTTGATTGCCAATATTAAAGGTGTTAAGTTAATTGAGGATTATGCCCATCATCCAAATGAAATATATGCAACTTTAACGGCTGCACGTTCGATTACTAAAGGAAAAGTAATAGGAATTATCGAACCACTTCGTTTTGCTCGCGTTCGTAATTTTTTTGGTGAATTCATAAGGATCTTTATGATGTTTGACTATGTAATCCTTACTCCTATTCATCCCCCAGAAGACAAGCCTATTCCTGGTTGTGGGATTGATGATATACAAAAAGCTTTAATCAGTAATGGGTTTAATGATGTAAAGATTATGAATGATGCTCTACTCATTTCACATTTTATTAGTGATTCGACAAGTCCAGGTGATATAGTATTATTTATTGGTGCTGGTAGTAATATAGCTAAATTGGCAAAGGAAACTGCAGCACTTATTGCGGAAGTTAAGGTTTAATGCGATGAATAAGATAATCAACAACGTATTTGCAAGAGAAATTTTAGATAGCAGGGGTTACCCCACTGTTGAGGTGGAAATTGAACTCTGTGATGGAGCAATAGGTAGGGCCTCTGTACCTTCTGGAGCTTCAACTGGTAAATTAGAAGCCTTGGAACTCAGAGACCAAGATGAGAAAAGGTATTGTGGTAAAGGAGTGCTGAAAGCTGTTCAAGCTGTAAATGGAGTGATAGCAAATGAAATCATTGGCATGGATGCAACAAACCAAAGTGCAATTGATAAAGCATTAATTGAACTAGATGGAACAAAAAATAAATCTAAACTTGGAGCAAATGCAACTTTGGGTGTGTCTCTTGCGGTTGCAAAAGCAGCAGCAAACAGTTTCAAAATACCGTTGTATAGATATTTGGGAGGAGAGCAGATGCCGGTTCCACTCATTAACATAATTAATGGTGGAGTACATGCAGACAATAAGCTCGATTTCCAAGAATTCATGATTCTTCCGGTCGGTGCTGAGACTTTCAGTGAAGCAATCAGAATATCTGCGGAGGTGTTCCACAACTTACGTAGCATTCTTAAGAAAAAGGGTTATAGCACAAACGTAGGAGATGAAGGCGGTTTTGCACCAAATATTGAAAGTACTGAAGAAGCACTTGACTTGATCATATACGCTATAGAATCAGCAGGTTATTCAGCGCAAAGTGATTTTGCACTAGGCCTTGATGTTGCTTCATCTACTTTTTATGAAGATGGAATTTACAAATTTGAAAATAAAGAGCTTACTTCAAAAGAATTGACCGAATATTATTGTAGTCTTGTGGAAAGATATCCAATAATTTCTATAGAAGATGCAATGAGTGAAGACGATTACGAAGGTTGGAAATTACTTACTGCAAAATTGGGGAGTAAAATTCAATTGGTTGGGGATGATTTATTTGTTACAAATTGTGAACTAATAGGCAAAGGAATAGAAGAAAAAATGGCAAATGCTGTACTGATCAAGCCAAATCAAATAGGGACGTTAACAGAAACTTTTGCTGCTATTGAAATGGCAAAATCAAACAACTACAAAGCTGTTATTTCTCACCGCTCAGGTGAAACAGAAGACACAACAATATCTCATATAGCAGTTGCATCAAATTGCGGGCAAATAAAAACCGGGTCGCTGTCGCGTTCTGATAGGCTCGCGAAGTATAACGAGCTAATGAGAATAGAAGGCACATTAGGAAAAGATGCTAAATATTATCATGGGTTAGCATGGGTTTTATAGACGAAGTAAAATTGTACTTAAAAGCCGGTGATGGTGGTGACGGTTGTGCAAGTTTTCGTCGAGAAAAGTTCGTTGAATTTGGTGGTCCAAATGGTGGTAATGGAGGAAAGGGTGGAAACATAGTTTTCATCAGCGACGCTAATCTCAACACTTTGCTTCATTTTCGTTATAGAAGACACATTAAAGCAGATAATGGGAAAAATGGTGCAGGCAGGGATAGATCTGGCACAGCAGGGAAAGACGTTATACTTCGAGTTCCAGTCGGTGCACAAATAATTGATGAAGAAAGTGAAGAGATAATAGTAGATCTTGACAAGCCTGGTATGGAATTTCAAGTAGCACAGGGTGGAAAAGGTGGACTTGGAAATACTAATTTTAAATCTTCTACTAATAAGGCACCAAGACATTTTACTTACGGTCAGCCTGGCGAAGAAAAACATGTATTATTAAAACTAAAAGTTTTATCAGATGTTGGAATTATTGGCATGCCAAACGCAGGTAAATCAAAATTTTTGACTCGCTGCTCAAATTCCGATACAAAAGTAGGCGATTATCCATTTACCACCGTAAGACCCCACTTAGGTGTGACAAAAGTGGATGATAGCGAAGTTGTAATAGCAGATATTCCTGGAATAATTACTGATGCTCACCTTGGAGTTGGGCTCGGGCATAAATTTTTAAAGCACATAGAAAGGTGTCAAATTTTACTTCATTTAATCGATGTAACTCACGATGACGTTGTTTCGGCTTATAGTTGTATCCATAATGAATTGGAACTTTACAATAGTGATCTTGTTGAAAAAGAAGAGATTGTAGTATTAAACAAATGCGACTTATTGAGGGAAGCAGAAATTCTGGAAAAGAAGAATCACCTAGCTAATTATCTCAATAAAGAAGTGCTGTGCTTATCAATTAATGGTGATTTACAGCCTATTTTAAGATTATTAAGTGAAAAATTGAAAAAGAGTAATTCTAAGGAAATCGATGTATATGATCCTTTTAAGATGTGAATTTCATTTAGATAATTGATGTTTTTCATTTATTTTATCATATAACTAGAATATATGTGTACGAACGTTTGTTTTTGAAGGTGATTTGCACAGTAAATGGTCAGCGCGTGACGCACTGCCCAGTTCATGTTAGCTATAAATATTTAAGAAATTTACCAAACGAAAAAAAAGGCAAAAGAAGCCCTAGTCATTGTCTATTTTCAGTATTGGCGTTTTTTTATGTTTTAAATGTCTAATAACCGCGACTCAGCTGCTTTTTAATGCAACTAACCTTAGTTTAAATGTTTAAGAAATTTACTAAGCAGAAAAAAAGGCAAAAGAAATCCCGTGTTAGCTAGTTGTCACTCTCTAATCCTGCAAATTGGCGTACTATACTGTCTTAAACGACTTATAAGCGCGTTTCAGCTTATATAGGTAAAAACCCAGAAATGTTGTGAAGACATAAGGTGCACATAGTGCAAAAAATTAAAAATAAGACGCCAACTACGTTGTTTTCTTGCTGTTTAATCTGCACAGATGAAGATAACTGAATACCTTCACTATCATGATAAGGGGGCTGGCGGAGTTTGTCAAGGAATTTTTGCATTTAATTCGTTTCTGCGAGCTACCTGGTTTTCCTACTGAAATTTTGAAAAATGTAATCTACTTCTATATTCAAATATATCAAGCAGTAATTCAAAATTAGCCATTGCGCCTTTTGCGTTATTATACGCGAGATTGAGCAGCTCTTTGTCCTGATATAAATCAGCAAATTTAAATTCCATACATCCTGATTGTTTTGTGCCTAAAATATCTCCACTGCCTCTTAGCATCATATCCCTTTCAGCAATGTAAAATCCGTCCTGTGACTCACACATGATCTTTAACTTTGAAGATGAGCTTTTACTTAAATTATCGTATAATAATACACAAAAAGATGGCTTGTTTCCTCGCCCTACTCTGCCTCTTAACTGATGTAATTGCGATAACCCAAATTGCTCTGCATTTTCTATAATCATAATGGTTGCATCTGGCACATCTATACCAACTTCTATCACAGTGGTTGCAACAAGCAAAGAAAATTCATTTCTTTTGAAGGAAAACATAACTTGATCTTTCTGCTCCTGAGTCAATTTTCCGTGTATTATCCCGACTCTATCAAAAAATGTTTTTTGTAATTCCTGAAAACGCATCTCTGCTGCAGCAATATTGGTCTCTTCGTTTTCTTCTATATATGGACAAATCCAATATGCTTTTTCGCCCCTGTTTATAGCACCTTTTAGCTTTTCAATAACATCTGGCACCCTACTAATGTTCATAGTTACAGTTTTTATTGGCAATCTGGATTTTGGTTTTTCTCTCAAAATTGAACATTCAACGTCACCATACATAGCTTGCTGCAAGGTTCTTGGAATGGGAGTTGCAGTAACGAAAAGTATATCGGCATTTTCTCCTTTTCCTACCAAGCGATTTCTCTGCATCACTCCAAATCGCTGTTGCTCGTCTATGACTGCAAGCCCTAAATTTTTAAATGTAACGTTAGCTTGAAATAACGCGTGGGTGCCAATCACTATATTTAAAACACCACTTGCAAGTTCGTTCATGATAATCTTTCTTTCCTTGCGCGAAGTTTTACCAGTAAGCAGCGCAACTTTTATATCGGTACAGGATAAAACTTCCTCAATCCAATTATAATGTTGCTCCGCCAAGATAGTAGTCGGTGCCATTAGAGCTACCTGCATGTTGTTTTCTACCACATTTAGCATCGCAAAAAGTGCAACTACGGTTTTGCCACTACCAACATCACCTTGCAGCAAGCTCATCATGCGATACTTGGATTTTTGCCTCTCTGAAATTTCATCTATTGCACGAATTTGATCGTTTGTTAATTGAAACGATAATTCATTTAAAACTTGCTCTTTATATTTATTCAATACTATAAATTCTCTTCCCCTTTTTTTTACATGATTTTCTCTTGCAAGTTTCAGTGCTAGCTGATACGCAAACAATTCATCATAAGCAAGCCTTTTTCTACAAACCTCGGCTTCCGCCAATGAGCTTGGTCTGTGCAACTTTATGATGCTTTCCCTCCAACTTAGCCATTTTTTTTGCTTGATTAATGTATCATCTATCCACTCTGGCAAATCAGGCAATTCTTTCAGGTTAGAGCTTATTATGTTCCCTATGCTCTTATTGGTAATGCCACAGCATAATTGGTAGACTGGCTCTATGCGAGCTATTTCTTTAAATTGGTTGATGTCAAGCGACACGTAATCTGGATGAGTAATCTGCCAATGCTCAGCAAATTTTTCGAGTTTGCCACTGATGATTACATAGGCTCCAACTGGAAATAGTTTATATAAATACTTAACTGAGTGATTAAAAAAGACTATGAATATATACTGACTCTCACTTTCAACAACTATTTTATATGGTCTACCTCTAAAAGTGGGCGACTGATGCTCATAAACTTTTGCCATGAAAGTTGTAAATTCTCCAACTTGAGTATCAAGTAGTGACTTACTTCTATCTATATAACCAAGCGGCCTATAAAACAGCAGGTCCACCACTTTGTTCCCACCACAGAGTTTAGGTAATATTGCGGAATGGAACTTAAGCATATTTTCCAGCTTGCCATTTAGAAAAGCCAGCACATCTAATTGCTCATTGAGATTCATACATGTGTAAAAACTGTTTATCAATAATAGAGCCTTTTTAAAATCTTGTCACCTTATGGTCAGGTATGCACTATAGCTAGCACAGCTCTCTAACATCATACCACCGCGGTGCTAACAAGCAGCGGGATGACGTTTGTCGGTAAGCCTAAGTTACCCCTAACTATATTTGCTATCATAGGGCTTATAGCAGGTATTTTATTGAATTATTAATAATTTGTGATATAATTAATTATGATGTTAATAGGTCTATGATAGAAATGAATAGTACCAATCCAGTAGTTACATTAAGGGCTCAAGCAGAAGAGTTTGATTTTGGCAAATTAAGAGCTGGTAAAGATAATGCTGAAGCAAACTCTGGTGAACAGATGTATAAAGACATCAATAGAATGGATTTTGTTATTAATGGTAAAAGTATAGACCAAACTTTAACTAGTGCGTTGATGGAAGGAGCTAAGCAACGTGAATTCGATAAAATTTGGAGCGAATATTGTGAAAATGACAATACTCCTGATCATAAAAAAACTGACCAGTATGAAAAGGAATTTGAGAGATTTTACAATTTAGGCAAGGAGTATGCTCACCTATTACCAAAGGAAGAAGCCAGAAATTATCGCCCGTTTGCAAAAGAAGTTTTTAAGGAAATGTTTAAATATGCTGAAGCAAAAGTTCCAAGTGATTCTATTCTAGAAGAGCTAATTACTAATTGTAATCAAGCAGGGTATGAAGGCACTTTATTCACTGATGTTCTCTTTCAAGCATTTCGCCAGTCCGAATTTACGCTACTAAGTCCTCAAAAAACAATAGTTATTGATTGCACTGATCCAAATCATGTAAAAGTCAAATCTGATACCAATTCCCACTATGTAAAGAACAGATAGACAATAATGGGAAAGAAGTGATACTAAAGTAGATAAAATAGAGAGGTATAAATGGCATTAAGGTCAAAACTATTAGACGAAAAAGTTGTAAATTTGGCGAAAGAAATGTTAAAAAAGGTCAGAAATAACGCATATGTTTCAAAAAAGTTACAAGCGGTGATAGTAGGAAAAGAAAGTAGTATAAGCGCTGTGGCAAGAATATGTAAAATTTCAAGGACTGCTTTGACTGAATGGATAAAGCATCTAAAATTTGGTAGAGTAGAAAGATTATTTGCCCCGTCTCAACGGCGAAGGAAAAGCAAATTAAACAAAAATCAACGTGAGCAAATTGAAATATGGGTAGAAAGAAATCCAAATATTACTATTAAGGAAGTGCAAATAAAAATCTCAGAGGAATTTGGCCTAAACATTAGCAAATCAACAGTGCACCGTGAGATACAAAGGATGAAATTTTCTTACATAACACCGAGGCCAATTCACCATAAACAAGATAAAAAAAAGCAAGAAGAGTTTAAAAAATACTTCAATAAAATAGTCAATTCCCACCCTGAAAAGGAGGTATTTTTTTGATGAATCACGATTTGGAACTCATTCAAAAATCGGACACGGATGGTTTAAAAAAGGGGTCAGAACGCAGGTTAAAATGAAAATTGGTAGACAAAATTTCTATATCTACAGTGCAGTAAATCCAAGAAGTGGTAAGAAAATTAGCCTACTTGCTCCATATGTAAACACTGATTGTATGAATATATTTCTGGAGCAGATGTCGAAAGATTTAGGCACGAAAAAAGTCTTTCTTGTAATGGATTGTGCAGGTTGGCATAGATCAAAAAGTTTGAAATTTCAGGAAAACATTACCATTATATACTTGCCTCCTTATTCACCGGAACTGAATCCTGTTGAGAGGCTGTGGCAATATATCAAACACAATACTTTACGCAACAGAGTCTACGATACCATAGGCTTACTTGAAGATGTTCTGTGTAATTTTATTGTCAGTATTTCCAGCACTACTATTAAACGAGTTTGTAATGTTTCTTATTTGTTCGATTAGTAATGGAATTTGGTATGAGATGGCAGTGCCTACGGTAAAATCTGATAATCCAGAAGAAGAAGTTTGTCAGATAAATAGCTCATTAGAGTTTACACTTGCATTCCAAGATGAGAAAAATGATGTAACATATAAAGATGGTAAATTGTTACTTACTGCTCCTCGAGAACTGAAAAATTACAAAATTGATGGCAAAAATTTATTTGATATTATTAAAGAGTATTTCCAGAAATTTTGCGAGAAGTTAGGATTTAAGTTTGAAGCAGAGATAGAACATAGTTTAGGTAATCCACTAGAAGTAAACAGCCATCTGGAAAATATGGAACCGCCCATTCATAGCAATGAGCATGGAAATACACCTGGAAACTAACAATTAAAATATTTCAAGCGCTGTTAGCTCATTTGCACAATCAATTACTTCAGAACTTGGGAACTGGTTTTTAAACCAAGTGTACTGGCGTTTTGCGTAGTGTCTTGTGTTTGTTTGAGCAATCTGTATCGCTTCGTCTAAAGTAATCTCACCTTTCAAATACTTTACAATTTCTGGCACTCCATGTGCTTTCATAGCTGGCAAATGTGGAGCTAAGTTCATACTAAGTAGCTTTTTTACTTCATCAATTGCTCCATTTTCGATCATTTTGATAAAACGAGAATTTATTTTTTGGTATACATCCTCACGTTTAGGCAAAATTGTATATATCTTAAAATTATCGAATAAAGGAGGCTGTCTATTTTCTTGCCATACAAAGATTGTCTTACCAGTTTCAGTGATAACTTCAAGTGCCCTTGAAAGGCGGTGCGAGTCATTCATGAATACTTTACCTTGAATCCTTGGATCTTTGCTTAGCACTAATTTGTAAAACTCCTCTTTACTTAAATTTTTCCTTAATTCGCTTACATTTTTCCTTACTTTCTGACTTATTTGTGGCATTGATGATAAGCCTTTGATTAAACTGCTGATGTAAAGCCCGCTTCCTCCAGTGATGATAGGTATTTGAGCATTTTCTAATGCGTGATTAACTTCTTTTTCTAAATCCTCTAACCATAGACCCACGGAATAATTTTCTTTTGCTGAAACATAACCATATAATTTATAAAATTCTTCTTGCTTTAGTGGTTGAGCAGTAATTATGGGAATTTCTTCATATACCTGCTTTGAATCACAATTTATTATGCTGATATTATTATATTTTTTTATCAGGTTATCACACAATTCTGATTTACCTGAAGCTGTAATTCCTGTAATAATTACTATATTATTTTTCATTTATATTAATTTAATTAACATATGATAGAGTGTAGTAAAAATTTGGGTCCTACAATCTAAAGTTTGGAGATTTTTATGGCAGAAAACAACGACAATAATTCATTTATTAAGCGTTTCACAAACAGGACTCCTGGCGGTACAGGGGAAGGTTTTTCCAGTAAGTATTCGTCTCAAAACACCAAAGAACGGGCATTAGGGGAAAAAGGGGGAATTTCTGAATTAGCAAACAAAAAAACCGAATCCAAGGAAGCTTTTTCTGAAAGTGGCGGCATAAAAAGTAAAAGCAGAACTGTCAATGAAAGATCTTTTGCTGATGCAACAAAAAGAAGTAGGTCAGATCTTATATATTTAGTCCGTGGTAAAGATCGTGGAAAATCAGCGTGGCATTATGTATTAGTTGATAAAGAGAAAAGAGAAATGTTTCTAGCAAAAAGCAGAACTGGCTCTATAGATGTTGCAGACTATGGAGAGATTTTGTATTCAGGATGGGGAGAGGATCCACCACAGGCAATAGTTGATAAAGTCAATGAAGAGTTTGGGTTGTAGCAAGTCTGCATAACAAATGGTAAGCTGCGTTGCATTGCGTTCACAAAAACTAGCAGTTACTATATAAGATACAATGCAACAAAACTGATCTAGTTGTTATGAATAAGTTTTTAGCTATATGGTATCTAAAATAATAAATGCAATACAGAACAACTTGTTAGTGTGTTTTCCAACAGAAACAGTGTATGCTCTTGCTTGTAATGCATTAAATAATGAATCTATAGGAAAAATATATCAGATAAAGAAACGCTCTCAAAATAAACCACTGTCTATATTTGTTAGTGATATTTGCAGCTTGATGAGAATAGCAAAGCTAGAGAAAAAGTATATTGGTTTAGTAAATCACTTTTCTCCTGGACCGATTACCTATATTTTACCACTTAAAAACAATAATATATTGCCAAACGAATTCTTTAAAGATAGTATAGGCATCAGAATCCCTGAGCATCCTATTGCAATTTCAATACTAAACAAACTGAAAGTTCCAATAGTTGCAACTAGTATAAATATTTCAGGAGAAAAAAGTGTATGTAAGGCAGACGATATACCACAATCCATTAAGCAACATTTATCTGCAGTGATTGAAGATGATGAATTAGTTTCTGGTATAGAATCTACTATTATTGACTTAACCGAAGATAAGATTAAGGTTTTAAGGGAAGGTGCAATTTTATTACAAACAGTAACCAATGCATTTTCAAACTAAGATCTATAGGAGAAAGAATGAAAAAAGTAATAGGTCACAACCAGGCCAAAAAAAAATTAATGAACAACTTATCTGTTCAGTCTTGGCTGATCTGTGGTAAAAAAGGTATAGGAAAAGCAACACTTGCAAAATCCTTCTCCAATTGGTTACTCATAAAAAGCTATAATGAAGTAGCATTGGACTTACACATTGTTGAAGGTGATACTATCGGAATAGAAAAAGTCAGAGAAATGAAAAACTTTCTACACTTAAGTCCCATTCAATCAGAACACAAAATAGCTATAATAGATAGCTTAGAGGCAATGACTAATAACGCTAAAAACGCAATATTGAAAATATTAGAAGAGCCGCCAAAAAATTCTAAGATATTTATAATTAGCCATAAGCCATATGATATACAAACTACTATCCAGTGTAGGTGCTTTCAGCTAAATTTACTTCCATTAACTTATGACGAAACAAAGCAAGTTGCTTCATCTCAATGTAAATTTGATGATCAAACGTTTGACGAAATGATTACTTTATTTCCTGAAATGCCAGGAATGATAATAAATGCAATAAGTAGTGATGCTTATGAAGCATACAAATGCTTTTATAAATTTCTTCATGATTTAAAGAATCCCAATATGATTAATAAAGTAATTAATAGCGAAATCGAACTAGAACTAGCATCATATATAATTCAGGCCTTCATTTTAGAAAGCATAAAGAGAGAGGTAAATGGTGTTGAAATTTTACTAGGTCAGTGGAAAAAAATAGATGAACTTTTCGTTGTTGCTAAGCAACTTCACTTAGATAAAAAGCATGTTTTAGCTAATGTAGTTAATATCATGACATAAGTTTACAAAGTATAATACTTTTAACATAAATTCATGATAAAATTCTGTTAATTTAATACTCGAAGTATATAATTTGACTGATAATAAATTAACTGTATGGCAATCAATAGAAGTTTTGACGAAAGCCATACTAAACATGCAGAAAGAATTAAGTTCAATCAAGAATATAGCTTTAGACCAGGACGTCACCTTAGAAAAAGGAAAGGAGTTGTTAAGCGGCATTTATGAAGCAAATTTTAAGCTAAACAAGGCAATCAATATAGCTACTTTGCCAAAAATTGGCTATCATATGCTAAATGGTGAGCTTGTTGTACGTAATCATATCACGGAAGAGGAAGTAAAGATTCCTAGAGATTTTCATTACCTTAAAGTCGTTAAATCCGATCATGATGATTATAAATTAACGTTTTGTAATTTTTTAGGTAATGAGTTCTTTGAATATAAAAAGTATGATCCACAATATTCTGGCGTTTCAGATGAATATAAGTTTGTGGATTTTGGTAGTGTAAAAAAGACTCATAATCTAAAATTTAAGGAATACGTTGGTCATGCACCTAAGTTTTTTGCTGCAGAAGGGCCTATTGAGCCTGGATCTCAAAACCATGCAATTGATCTATTTGAGCTAGTCAAAAGTGGTAAAGGTAGCAAAGTGGGAACCCTCGCTGATGAATTTGGTTATTTTGATGATCAAAATAAATTACATTATTATAATTATCACAAAAGTGCTGAAAGTAATATTTACAATCCTGAAAATTTCAGTGTAAAAATGATCAATGTAGATGTGAGCAAAATCGATAAATTCTACCTTATTGCGGAACAAGGTGATATAATCATTCATCCTATTTTGGAAAATTTAGACATATTTTAAAGTTTTTTAGAGTATCTAATCTTATTGTTATTATAATTGGGTTTGGTAGCATTGTGTTATGGAAGATAAATTGCTTGAATCAGTAAAAAACAAAAGTTATTTCAGTAAAGCAGTCGAATGGTACTGCCATAGGTATCTGTTTTGTGTAGCAGAAAGATCTTGGATGGCATTAATAGTATCGCTTCTCCTAGTATGCTTATGTTTATTAATATTAAACATATACCTGTTATTTCCTGTTAAAAAAGATTTAAATTTTGTGAAGTACATGAACCACACAGAAGATGAGTTCTCTGCAATGCATAAGCTTAGTTTCAGTAAAAAGGAAGATGAATACACTTCCACAGCGAGGTACTTAATAAGTAAATACATTGAAATATACGAGTCCATTAAGATCGTTGAACCGAAGTACCAAGAAAATTTTATAAGAAACAATTCTATACATAAAATCTATCAAGGCTTTCAGGAAAAAACGAACAATGAAGCTGTTAGTTCACCTTCATCCAAAAGAAAAACTGCCAACATAAATGTAATAACATTATCTATTGATCGATCGACCAAGGACTTAGTTACATTTGCTGGAAATGCTACTGTAGTTTTTACAACCGAGCAAAATAAGGAGGTGAAAGATCATACTGTGGAGATTAGCTTCACTTTGTCGAGTATAAAAGCAACTCTGGCTGGTATAATACCATTTAAATTTATTGTTAATGGTTATAAATACAGATTTTAAAATATTACTTGGTAGCTAAAAAAAATAACTAAAGTGCATGTAGCAGTAATAACTGGAGGTAAAACTAGAAGAATTGGCGTTTTTTTAATAAAGTAATTCTGAGAAGGTTTTAAGAAAAAGGCATTGTAAATTATCGGTAAAAAGTACAGAGCGTTAAGTATAGTACTAACAATTAACACTAGAGTTACAAACACAGAAAGTATTACATTGCCAGAGTTGAAAACAGCTTGAAAAATGAGAAATTTACCCCAAAAAGTCGGAGCAGGCGGCACCCCTATCATAGACAATGCACCTATAGCAAATGCTGTCATGTTAATTGGCATACTGCGTCCTATACCGTGAATCTTATCTATATATTTCTCACCTGTTTTCGTTATTATTGCTCCGGCAATGAAAAACAAAGTGATTTTTGCAAATGCGTGGCAAACTAATTGAAAAATTGCAACCCTCATGCTGAGCTCACTAAAAATTGAAGCAAATAATATAATATACGACAATTGAGAGATGGTAGAGTAAGCAAGCAATTTCTTTAATTCTTTTTGCTTTAATGCAATCAATGATGCAGTAATAATAGTAAATCCAGCAGCGTACGGAAGCCACCCTCCAGCAAACCAATTTTGCTGCACAAAACGTTGTATGTTATCGACGCCGAAAGTGTATAATATAACTTTTATGATGATGAAAACTCCGGATTTCACAACAGCAACAGCATGTAATAGTGCACTCACAGGAGTTGGTGCAACCATTGCTTTTGGTAACCAAAAATGCATTGGCATTAATGCAGCTTTTCCTATTCCATAAATCAGCATAGCAAAACACACTGCAATGAAAGTGATGAGTGAAGTATCAAATTTGAATATTCCACCACTTACAAAGTCTAAAGTATGAAATTCACTATATAAAAGGCCTATTGCAGGAAAAAATAATACTAAAGAAGAGAAAAATAGCACGCCAAAGTAATAGCGCCCTGCAATCATTGATTCATTTGTTGAGTTGTAAGTAACCAGAGGGTATGTACTAATAGTTAGAAGCTCATAAAAAACAAATGTAGTGAGCAAATCTCCAGAAAAAGCAATAAACATTGCACAGCTAATCGATATTGAAAAAAAGCATAGAAAACTTGAGTGATTGCCATCAGCATAGTTATTCCGCATATAACATATTGCATATATACTGGTTAGTATCCATAAAAACGATATTAATAAACTGAATATTACTCCGGTAGACTCTAGCTTTAAACTAATGTGCAAATTATTACCAAAATCCATGAGAATAAATTGAGAATGATCACCATATACCCAATATAAAGTGCACAGACACGTATACGTAAACAGAAGTACAGAAGAAATGACAGTAATACTATTGTTCACTCCGGGCCATTTACCAGTAAAAAAGATAACAAAAGCACTTAAAAGCGGAATCAACGCAGTAATTAATAAGTAATTCTCAGTAATTGAAAATGGTAAGGAAAGATACATTAAGATATAGTCCATTAAATTTTCTGTTTAGGTAAAGCTAGAATTATACTCAAATCATAGAAAAACCGCCATGTTTTTTTGGCAAACTAGTTGTTTGTGTATGCTATAGCTATACCGCCGCGGTATCTCTAGATCCCGCTAACACGTAGCGGGATGACGAATTTGTCGTTACGTCATCCCGCGATTCATTCGCGGTATCTCATCCGCTAACTAGTAGCGGGATATGAGGTTATCGTCATACCGCTGCGAACCGTCATACCGTGATTTATTCACGGTATCTCTTAGCATAGATCCCGCTAACACGTAGCGGGATGACGAACTTGTCGTTACGTCATACCGCGATTCATTCGCGGCATCTCATCCGCTAACACGTAGCGGGATGACAAGCTTATCGTCATGCCACCGCGAACCGTCATACCGCCGCGGCGCTAACTAGTAGCGGAATGACGGTTTTTCAAATTGTCGGTAAACCTAAGTCAGTTTAGCTATATAGATAGCATAAAGTCAACTGCATAAATTGAAACAATATCTGCTAGACGCAAATTATAACAAATGCAGTAGCGTAATCTCCATCGTCACTCAGAGAAAGATGAATCTTGTAGTCCTTTGAGATGAAATCCTTTCTGACAGCAATATATGGTTTTCCTCTTACATCGCTGTATATTTCTATATCTTTCATTATAATGCCCTGGCTAAATCCAGTACCTCGTGCTTTAACAAAAGCTTCTTTTGCTGCAAAGCGTTTGGCAAAATACCTTGCTCGCATTTCTTGACTATTATACTTTCTACTTAGCTCTATTTCTTTTTCAGTGTAGATTCTATTGAGAAATTTTTCCCCGTATTTTTGTAATATTCTCAATACTCTTGGTATATATACTATGTCAGTGCCGATACCGCGTATCATTTTGTGCTAAAGCGATTTATTGCTTCCTCAATCTGCATTTCTTTTACCTCTCCAGTTGCTCTATTTTTTACTTCAACTATATTTTCATCTATTGCCTTTTTTCCAACAATTATTTGCCACGGCAAGCCTATCAGATCCATTCTAGAAAATTTTACTCCTATACTTCTTTCCGTATCATCGTAAAGCACTTCATCACTTTTCAAAGCTTTGTATATTTTATCTGCAGCCTCCGTTACTTTCGTTTGTAAATTGATTAAACCAATTCTGAAAGGAGCTACCGCTTCTGGCCAGATAATTCCCTTATCATCATGAAAAGCTTCTATTATTGCACCGACAAGCCTTGAAACCCCAATGCCATACGAACCCATATGCATGTTGACATTTTTTCCATCTTGAGAAGTAACACTTGCCTTCATAGGCTTTGAGTATTTGTCGCCAAAATAAAAAATATGCCCTATTTCAATACCTTTACTAACATTTAACTGCTCTTGCGGCACAAGGCAAGTTTTAGGGTCGTGCATATCATCTGCAACTGCATATATATTCTTCAAACTTTCAACATCTTCACTTTCCAGTAGTTCAGAAAATTTATTGTCATAATATAAAGTGCTCTCACCAGTGTTTGCCAATATATGAAACTCGTGGCTCAAATTTCCTCCAATTGGCCCAGTGTCCGCTCTCACTCCAATTGGAGTAAGTCCCATGCGTTTGAAGATTTTTATGTAAGTTTTGTACATCAAATTATATGAATTCAGTGCACCTTCGTAATCTACATCAAAACTGTATGCATCCTTCATCAGAAATTCCCTACCCCTCATAACACCATAACGTGGTCTTACCTCATCACGGAATTTCCACTGGATATGATACAAACAAAGTGGCAAATCTTTGTAACTTTTTACCACATCTCTAATTAGATCAGTTGCTACCTCCTCATGCGTTGGACCGAAAAGCATATCTTCCTCATGCCTATCCCTTATACGTAGCATTTCCTTACCGTAATCATCGTAACGTCCCGATTCTCGCCAAAGATTTGCTGGTTGCACACAAGGCATTAATGCTTCAATTGCACCAGATTTATCCATTTCATCTCTGATAATATCTTCAATATTCTTAAGCACGCGCAGACCAAGCGGCAACCACGTATAGATGCCAGATGCTATCTGCTTTATTAAACCTGCACGTAAAGAATATTGATGGGAGATAATTTTAGCATGGGTAGGCTTTTCCTTTAGAGTTGGTAGGTAATATTTGGATAAACGCATATAATAGACCTGATTGTATTAAGTAATCTTAATACAATCAGACCTGTAGGTAAACTTATTTTGAAAAAGAAGGGAAGTGTGTGGTACTTCCCTTGATAATTTTATAGCTACCGTGGTCTTGGTACAACATTTTCATCCCGCTAACAAGTAGCGGGATGACGATTGTCAGGGTGTCATCCCAGCGCCCCTATGATGTCATCCCAGTGCCCAGACACCTTAGACGGGAGTGTTAAATAAACTGTGTCAAACCGCATTTTTAGTTCAACTCAATTTTCAATCTGCCAGGAAAGAAAACATCAAGTTGAGAGATAGTTAATGCCCAATCATGTACAGGCATCGTCCACTTTTCCTCTGCCTTCTTTATAGCACAATATACCTGCTTATACAAGGCATTTATGCTGGTAAATGAGCCTTTGGTCTTAGTGAATTTCCTAATTTGCCTATGTAGCCCCTCTATGGGATTGGTGGTGTAGATTATCCTCCTAACTGGACCAGAATACTTAAAATAACCAGACAAGTTTTCCCAATTATTCTGCCAAGATTTTATAACCATAGGGTACTTTGTGCCCCATTTTTCATCCAATTCCAACAGATAATTCTCGGCAATTTCCTTGCTTGAAGCTTGATATACCTTCTTTAAATCGCTCAAAAAACTCTTCGCATCTTTACTGGCCACATACTTCAGTGAGTTGCGTATCTGATGCACTATACACATCTGCACTTCCGCATTAGGAAAGACACTGTTTATAGCTGCAGGAAAGCTTTTCAGCCCATCAACGCAGGCAATAAGGATATCTTCTACTCCTCTTTCTTTGAGGTCATTTAGCACTCCCAACCAGAAGTTAGCTCCTTCACTTTCAGCCAAATAAAAACCTAATACTTCTTTTTTGCCATTTTGATCTATGCCTAATATGTTATACATGCATTTACTTACGCAATGCCCGTCCTCTTTGACTTTAAAAAACCATGAAAACTATCGGATATACAGACTGCAGCAGGCGACTACGCCATTCGTTGATTACTGGTAGCAATTTGTCAGTAATACTTGATATCTCTGCCACCGATATTTTGTGATCATAAATTTCCTCAACATGTGACACTATATCTCTATAGCCCATACCACTGGCAAATGTGCTCAAAATCTTCGTTTCAAGCTCTGGATGTAAGTTTGTTTGCCTTTTTTTGACTATTTGTGGTTCGAAACTTCCTTCCCTATCTCTTGGCGTCAAAAGCTCAAATGACCCTGCGCTTGTACGTAAAGTCTTTGCATTCCTCCCATTTCTTCGATTATTCTCTTCGCTTTCAGCCGACAAGTGGTTTTCTATTTCACCTTCCAGGCTTACCTCCAGCAACTTTTTTATAAACGGTGTTAATGCTCCATCTCTTCCTGTCAACGGTCTTCCTTCTCGTATAGACGACAGGATATTTGTTTCTAATTCTTTATAATCTACCAAACCGGTAGTTCTGTTTACTACTTTCTGACTCATTGTCAAACCTCCATTTTTTTATATCAATTTATTACTTTTTTTTCGGTTTGACACAGTTTATTTAACACTCCCGAGCTTGGACCAGTATTCAATTCATCAGAAGACTCAGCTACTAAATTAGAGGCTTGAGATTCATGTATATCATGATTAATTGACCTACTTTCACTTCTTTCTTTATTAGTTTTCTTTTCTTGATTCTCCTGAAATCGTCTCATTAGCTCTTGTATTAACTCTTTTTGGCCCTCCATTAACTCTTTTTTAAAATCTTCCTTGTCTTGCTTCATTTGATTCATCCCTTCTTGATGTCTTTCCTCTGCTCTTTTCCTTTCTTGCTTCATTTGATTCATCTCTTCTTGATGTCTTGTCTCCGCTTCTTTTTTTGCTTTAGACATCTCTCTTATTAACTCTTTTAAGTTCTCTTGTTCAACTTTAGAATTCTCTCTTTCCTTTTTATACCTTTTTTCATCTTCCTCCGCTTGCTTCATTAAATCTTTTATCCCTTGTTCTAATTCATTAATCAACGCTTGATTCCTTCCCCCTGTTTCCTCCCCTTTTTTAACTGCTTCTTTCAACAGCTTTTGCAACCTTTCTGTTTCCTTTTGCAACTTCTCTCTTTCCTCCATAGACTTTTCTCTCTCCTCTTTAGATTTGTTAATTGATTCATTAAGTTTGTCTGTTAGATTTTTGTTTTCTTGTTTTATTGCTGCGATTGCAGAATTACACTCCTCTTTAACTTCTGTCAATTGTTTCTCAAAACTTTCTAACATTTGCTTATTCTCAGCTTCTAATTTTGATATCATTTCTTCCTTCTGAGATATGGTATTATTTTGCACAGCTATAGCGTTATCCTTCTCAGCTACAACATCCTCTAGTGTAGCTATAGTATTATCTCTCTCAGCTATAGCTCGATTTCCAGTAGCACTACCAACAATACCACCTAACACCACCAATAGCACTACCAACTGCAGCACCAGCAACTCCAGCAGCAATAACTGCAGTATCCACTCCAAACATATAACCTCCTCTTAAAATAAAAATTATTATGTATAACAAAATTGATTAGTAAGTCAACTACCTTTTCAAAAAATACTTTCAATAAAAATGTAAGTCAATTAGCACCACAAAAAATCTAATTATTGACTTTTTCTAAAATTGCAAAAAAGTACCTACCTTTGTGAGAACTTATTGGGTAAAAATAGGGTTGTGCAAATAAAGGTGTGAAATTTTTGCAATAAAGCTAGGTACGTTAGTTCGCACCTAAATATCACAAAAATAGGCTAATATAGCTGATTTTACGATATAGTAGAATTATTATATAGAAAAGTTCGCACAGAACAAGCGGTAGACCAATACATTCCAAAAAGAACTCTTCTCTCACTAGCTGGTTTTTAGTGATGGAGATGGTTATATTATTTAATTCATTAGCGATATATAATATTAAATTAATAGTAATTCATTTAACAATAAGTATTAAGATAAACTTATAAAAAACAGAATTTAAAATAAACAAAGTGTCATGTATCTCTCATATTAAGAGGCTTTTGTTGAGAGTTATTCAAGTCTAAAAAATTTTTCAAGTTGATGATTGACAAAACTTTAGATAATGGGATATTTTACTCGAAATGGTATCAAGTTACTATAGTGTATGTTAGACGTAACAGTTTCCATGTTTTTCCATTTATAGAGGGGTGATTATGCTGCATTCAGATATTCCAAAAGTTTTATTTTCGTCTATTAAAGAGGATGATCCCTATAGAGCGTCTAAGCTTTTTCAAATTGAACGCTGGTGCTATGCAAATTGGCGTTTACACCAAAAAAGTGGCAAGAAAGGACGTAATTTTCTTGCACAGGTATTGTCTAGTGAGGATTGTTGGAAAAAAGTAGACAATTTACATGAAGTTAAGCTTGATAGGCAAGTGGTAGGCAAAAAGTTAATTGCGCCAGATTCAGGTAATCTCTTTGATAAGTATGCTATTGCCTGTCAGTACTGTCTAGAAGAAGATATTATTGCTTTATTTGAGGAAAGAAAAGAGGAATTATCAGCTCAAGGTAAGAGTAGTCTATTGGAGTATGAGCACTTAGTTAGGTGTTGCGGGTCGGGTCTTTTAGCGCAGTTTTGGTCACATTTTATCAGTGGTTACATCTCTAAACTAAATTTAGATGGCTGTCATCCATATGAGTACGGGCTTAAATGTGCTATGAGTTTTAAGCAAGAGCAGGCAGTGGAATTCTTCTGGAATAAAATAAAATCATTACCTGAAGATGAAATGAACGCACAGAAAAAGGATGAGATCTTGATGAAAACAGCGGTATATGCAGCAGGTAGTCGTTGTAATAGTTATCCTGAAATATTCGAATTTTGTTTTAGCCAAATAAGTCCTGATAAATATCCAGAACTTCTAAAAAGAGATTTAGCTGAAAATGGTTATTATGGTAGTCTAAACACGCTACAAGGTGCACTTCGCTTTGATCAGTTTCAAAAATTGTTTGACTATTTGAAACCAAGTAATGTTTCAGAAGATAAATATCATGTCTGGCTACACCATATAAAAACAGAGAACAGCTCATATTATGCTGGTGAAGGTGCGAAGCTTTTTATGCATATGTGGACAAAGGAGGGATTTGATAGCCATCGTACTTGTGTGCTGAAGGAAGAAGTTTGTAGTAGATCTTGCTTTCTTGTTACAAGTTTATTAGTACCTTGGGTAAATCAAAATTACATGGAACCGGTGTGGGCAATATTAGATAAGGCTAATCCTGATCAAATCAAAGAATTTATGGATTCTAGACAAGCGGAGTATATACGATCTGTATTAGAGAAAAGAGATATTGATTCACTAAATAAATTTTTATCATACGGTAAGTCTATAGCTGAAGAGCTTACCAGCTTAACTGAGGTTAAATTAAGCAAAGCATGTGAGCAATTAGGGTTGAGTAATTAAGGTATTATAAGGTAATTCTATAAAGTAGGTGGTGATTTCTTGTCACTACTTTAGCTTGTTTAGCTTTCATTAAAAAGGTGTTGCATTACAATACAGATGTTATATATTCAAGTTGGTATGCAGGTAAAAATAGCTTATATTGTTGATATCTCTGATAATAAATAGTGGGTTTGGTATAATGTAATGAAGGGGGCTCTATGTTTAAGACACAATATCTAACAGATCATCTAGGCATTAATTCAAAGATTACTGAATCATCGGATGAGATACAATATATAGAGCAAGCTAAAGAAATTCCTCATTTCAAGCGTTATCGGAGATCTGATGTTGATTCCGAAAGTGGAAGTCGGATTAAGAGAATCGATGTTCCAGGAGACGGTAGCTGCTTGTTTTGGTCTGTTACTATGGCTTACTTAATACCTGTCAGAAACGACGATGCTTTATTTCGACAAAGGTATGAAGTACTATTTGGAAATGAAGGAGCTGTAATTCAAAATTTAGATCGTATTAGGAATTTGGTAAGGAATTTAAGTACTGCCAATTATGATGATACATTTGCAAACTTAGTAAGAAATGTATTTCACAATCGAGTAGTTGATCACATAAGTTCTCATGAAAGCGAGTTTAGAAATTTTGTTGAAGGTGAAAGTGGACTAAGTTTCAAAGATTACTTAGAAAACATGAGAAAACTTAATACTTGGGGAGGTGAACCTGAAATAAGAGCAATGAGTGGAATGCTTAGTGCAACAATTAGTGTTTCTGGTGAGGTTGAAACTCAATATGGTGATGGAAATATTCAAATACAGTTATTTCATGTTGGTGCTCCAGGCAACCGAAACCATTATAACTTTGGTCTTGAAAGGAATATTATCTCTAATAATAAAGAGCTTGCGAAAGGTTTAAAAAAAGTCATGGGTAAGGGAAGGCCACAAGATTTTGAATTAATACAGTTATTAATAGAGGAAGCAGATAAAGAAGTTGATATAAGCAGGCAAGATGAGGATTTTGAATCTTTTGAAACGAGATTTCAGTCATTTGTGGATCAGATTCCATCTTATTTACACTCTGTAGAAAAAGCAGGGTTTTTTACGCACTTCTTCCTAGGTAGTTTTTCTACTTTGCCGGATACAAAGATTGCAGAAAAGTTAAATATTAAAAAGATTTATTTTAGTTTTGATACTTCGAAAACTTTAAAAGTAGCTATTGTTAAAAATGGTCAAATTGGGAATGCTGAAGACGCTATTAATAATATAGATTTATTTTCCATTTCAGAAGGCAAACGTGGCCATCAGTTTACTGTTAATGAATTGGAGAACATATTAAGAAATAATATAGATAGGAGTAAGGTTAGAGATCGGGACGTTGAGAATGAGATCCTAAATATTAAGAATGAAATTCAAGATAGAATAAAATCCAGATTAGTACAGATCTATAAAGGAAAGGATGGTATTTTTGTTGATATGGAAACTAAAGGGATACTTGATTCTGCTACTAGCAAAGAATTTCATGAAATAAAAAAAGTAATATGGAATAATCCTGAAGGTGATATAGCGAAGCTATCTGATTCTGATGCGCAAACAGTTAGCATGTCTTTAAAAAAAGTTCTTGAAAAAATTAATAACGTTCATTCTGAGTATGTAGGATCAGTAGTCTATGATAATAGTGCACGTGAAGCAGCACATCATGGATTTATGGTAGGCGTTTTCATGAATTTCCACTATAGGTATAATCTTAGAGTTTATCCAGAGCAATTTGCAGGAAGGGGTTATGCAGATATTATCCTGCTAGCTTGTGGTCCTGATCGTGCATTAGACTCTATTCCTATCATTATTGAGCTAAAAGCAGGAGGAGGTCCTAATGTTACTCCAGATAAGGCTTTGCAGCAAGCAAAAAAGTATGCACAAGGGTTTCAACCAAATGTTCAGCGAGTTTTAACTACTGCAGATAACATTTTATGTGTTGGTGTCAATCTTGATAATCCATCTCCTATCTCTGATATTAAAGTATCAAATCGTGGAGAAGAAATAATCCCTCTTTTTCAAGATATGCTAAAATCTGCTGATGACTGGGATACGCAAAGGATTGGAACAATAGAATTAAAAGGACAGGTGAAAGATAATTTAGAGCGTATTTATCATACATTTCCTGGTACACCGGAGAAGGGAGATAATCATTATTTTAGCAGGTTTTTACTGGGGCAATCACTACTGTTAAATAGAATTGAAGATTTAAAAACTGGTTTCAAAAAATACATTTTTATCTATGGAAACAATATACCTACCGAGGTACATCCTAATCTTCGTGGGCCTGGACGTCTAGCAGCTCAAAGAAGCAGAGAAGCATTATCAACTAACCTTGATGCAAGCCACGCAGTTGTAACAATGGTGCTCATTCCAGAAAATACAAAGAAGTTGGTTTATGTGATAAATATTGTTGAAGCTAACAGAAAAGATGTTTTGAACGGGCTGAATGAAGAGCTCCCTCTTGATAGATTAAATAGAGAAATAGGGAATAGGCAAATAGTCGAATTAAATCTTAATTTTGATACTAGATACAAGTCAGATTTTAAAAGATATCTTACTATTTGGACTGAAAAATACAATTCTTTACAGGAATACAACAACGGAGCTGAGAGATTTCAAGGTACTTTCAAAGAAGTTCCTTATTCTAGTAAGTTAAAAGAAACATTTGATCAAGCATTAGATGCTCAGTCTTTATCAATAGACGAATATAATAAATTGTTAGAAAAAATTGGAGAAGGAATATTCCCTTTTAAGAGTCTCGTTAATAAAGAAGCTCATTTCCAAGGAATATTGAATGGAGTGTTTAGTTATTATAGCGACCTAAAATTACAAGAATCACCAGAAACTAGAGCGTTAGTTTTAACTGAGTTTCAAACTGGTAGAGGGGAACGTATTGATATGCTAGTTCATGGTATTAAGTTTGTAGCTCAAGGTGGAAATGCTGAGGAGTACACACCAATAAGGTTGGAACTTAAGACATCAAGGCAGGGCAAAGGAGCTCAAGCTTTATTGAGGGAAGCAAATGATCAAATAAATGAAGAATACAAAGAAGGTGTTACCTATAAAACACTAACAGATGGTGATGAGGTAAAATTTATCGGTGTTGTTTTTGATAAAGGGTCTGATGATCCGCGTAAACTGATTTTAACAAGCAGAACGAATAAGGAAGGGTTTATTTCTCTTAAAGTAGGTCATAGCTCTCATATTTTACGCCCTCATTTAAGGCAGTGTTCTAAAAGAGAATCTTCATCACCGGAATATCCACCAAGTAAAAAACCAAGAAGAGAAAGAAGTGTAAATATGGCCTGCATGGATTCATTTGATGAAGAAAAGATTACAGAGGAGGAAAAAGAACAGCGTATCAAAGAGTTATTCAATGCTGACAAGGTAGCAGAAAGAGTAAAGAATATTGAGTTTTATGATCAGCTTTTCAAGGTTTCTCAGAAGATATCTGAAGGTGAAATTATAGATAAAAATGTTGAAGAAGCATTTGTAGCAAAGATTAAAGATATAGATCTAGGTTCAATAGATCCAGAGATTAGGGATATTGTGAAAGAAATGAAGGATAATATAGAGAACAAAGAAGAAGTGAAAAATATTCTGAGAAGATCCGGAGTAGCAGAAAAAATAGGAAAAGTAGCAGAAGGTGCAGGTCTTGCCTTTACAGCATTTTTAGTTGGTAAGCATATAGCAAATGGAGACATAGAGGGATTAGGCTACGATGCATTAAATCTCTGGGTAATGCCAAAAATTGGTGAAAAAATCTCTGGAAAGATATTAGAGTTGGGAACAAAGCTTGATTCTCAGATGTTGAAGGGGTTTGCTCCAGTTATGGGGCGTGCTATAAGTAATTTTGCGGCATTTTTAGGGTTAGCGGAATCAATAAAAGCTCGTCAGAGTGCGACAGATCCTATAGATATGAAGATTGCTGACCTAAACATCGCAACTAATTCCATTTTTATAGCTGCAGATGTACCTGCAATTGTTACAGAAACAATGTCAGTAGCAGGTCTAGAAACTGGAGTAGTAGGAGAATTTGCTGGTCCAGTTGGTGCTGCTGTCTCAGTTGCTGTTATTGTCATATCACAGTTTATAGAAGCAGGGCTTGAGGTAGAAAAATTAGAAGAACAAATGAACCTTACAGATCAGGAAAAACATGATCTTTATTGGGATTTATTCTTGGGTAAAAAAGTACCTCATTATATAGAAGATAATATGGAAGTAAAAGAGATATATAAACAATATATATATCGAAGATTGTAGATAAGTTTAAGAATGATTATTCCAGGATAGCTATATCCTTACCTCCCATTTCAGTTAAGAAAATAGAGTATGCTACTAATAATCAGCTTCGTCAAAAGAAAAGAGGTGTAGTGGATGACATAGATAATTAAATGAAACATTTATTCGATGCTTGCCGCATTAGAACAAAGGTTGTTGATAGGGAATTTGATTTTAACTTTACTGCTGCTGTGTCTTCATCTAATACAGGATACACTGATCACTATTCTAGAATAGTTCCTCACTCTCTTGAAAACTATAATATTGTTTGTGGGTCACGTGGTGATAATATAAAAGAACAAGAAGTATCTAGGGAAACCTGGCATAAATTACCAAGTGAAGCATTATGCGATGATTCTTCACCACATAAAGGTAAAGTATTAAGTACAGTAAAAGAGAAATGGTCTTTACAAGAATATCCACCTCACTGCCAAAACGTAGTTGTGTATAAGAACGAGAGTCCTCACAAGTATAAAACTGATATGTATTACATAAAATCTTTATATACCGATATACATATAAGTGAAGAAGATAGCCTTAATCTTATTTTTTGGGGAACTCATGTATCTATTGCTGATTCAAGTAAAAAAGGAAGTGATAAAGTGGAAAATAGGTACTATTTTATGAGTCCGTTGGAGAGCTGTGATGTACAGAAATCAGGTAACAACTTCTTTTACATAGAGGATGATAGGCTTTCTTGTAACTTAGGAATAAATGGACAAAAAAACATAGTTGTAGTAAAAGGTGATTTTATAGATTCAAAAAATATACACTCTGTCATTGGCAGTAACGAAGCTAATCATATAGAAGTTTCTCATGCAGGTTACGTTGATGGTAAGGGTGGAAATGATGTAATAACAGCAAAAAACTTTACTACAATAAAGGGTTATTTTGGTGATTCCATTCATGGAAAAGGTTTAGTATTATTACCGATAAATTTTAATGATATAGATAACATAACCCACGTTAATAACATAACAACCATCTATAATAAAAGTGGGGCTTTTATAAGTGTAGATAAACAAACATCGGTAAAAACAGCAGATGGTTTATTTGTAACACCAACGAAAATAGATGATAAGACTGGCGTAGTAACAAACTTGCATGTGACAAAAAGCTTGAGAGGTGATATTGTGTTAGATGATGAATTAGATAATTTAAGAAAGATAGAAAATTCAAACTTTAATATTACAAAGCAATTATCAAGTGCCAATTATCATAGCACTATAGGTAGCTCCAGTAATCATATTTTTTATCCTGATAAAGAGCACCATAATTTTTACTGGGAAGCTCCAAGTAATATAAGTCATCTTTATCTTTTCGATAACAGAAACGCTAATATTACGATTGCTCAAGCAAATGGTATATTGGATTTTAGCCAATTAAATTGTACATTAGATGATATGCCATTTACAGAGAATAATGAAGGGGAAATAAAGATTAATAAAAATGGCCTAAATGTAACCCTGTTGCCGAATTATAAAGATGTTACAGTTACATTTGATGGGCAAGAATATTATAAATTTCAGGATGGGGAACTAGAGCGAGATTATTGCTCTCATAGCTTAAAAGTAGATGGAAGGTTTAGTGTTAATGGTACTGACTTGTTAAATCATCATAATTGTTTTACATTTGACTCAGATAAAGTGCTTTTTTTGAAACTAAATAATGATTTGTTATTGTTATCAGATAGAGGGGCATTATCAATATCAGATTACTATTCTTCTGTTCACAAAAGTTGGGATTTATCTATAGAGCTGAGTAACAAAATTATGGAACCAGGAGAATTTGGAGAAAGAGCTAATGGCTTTAGTTCTTTCAGGTATTATAAACCAGATGAACAAGGGTTACAGATTTATCATAATCAGCCTATTAATAATAATGATATTGGTTTGGTTGATTTGAAAGGTAAGTCTATATTAGATTTCGATATGAAAGTTATGAATGATACCTTATTGCTATCACATAAAAATAACACTCTTGTAAAAGTAGAGAACTGGAATACTTATCAACCGGCAAGAGAAATGATGTTCGGTTTTAGTGATGCAACAGTTTCTAACTCAAAGTGTATAGTTTCTACTTGTAAATCAGAAGATATTGTAGTAGAGTTTAACAGAGAAAAAGAGCAAACACAGTTAGATAAAGAACTGTCAGATGCAGTACAAAGTAATAGTTTTAGTAAAGTTAAAAGTCTTGTAAGTCGAGGTGCTAATATTAATGCTAAAGATAATGATGGTAACACTCTTCTACATAATGCTGCTAGGGAAAATCGCTTAGATGCAGTAAAGTGTCTTATAGATAATGGTGCTAACATAAATGTTAAAAATAATAGAAATTTGACCCCCTCTACAAGTTGTAGGTTCTAATAGTAATATAGAAAGGGTTTTGAGGCAAGCACACTTGGATAAAGAATTGTTACTTACTGTGAAAAGTGAAGAGGTTCTAAAGACAATTAATAATCTTATTGTAAAAGGTATTAACGGAGGCGAAGATAGACATGGTGCGTACTATTTTGCTTGGGCTGGTGACTTGGGTACAGTCAAGTTTATTGTTCAGAACGAGGGTGGTGTTAATGTTACTGATAAATATGGCTGTACACTATTACATTGGGCTGCATTGAAAGGTCATTCAGATATTGCTAAGTTTTTAGTTGATAAGGGAGCTAATGTGAATGCTAAGGACATACTTGGCAGAACTCCTATGCACTTTGCTGTTATGAATAATCACTTAGGCTTAGTAAGGTTATTTACAAATGCAAGGGCTGATATCAATGCTAAAGACAATAATGATCAAACACCTCTGTGCGTAGCTATTCAATATAATAGGTTGGATATAATTAACTTTCTGTTAGGTAAAGATACTAATATTGAAGCAAGTGACTTTAATGATAATACAGTGCTTAAGCTAGCCTATTGTATAAAGGAACTGATGGAGAAAACAAATAATAATCTACCGTTTGATATTGAAGAATTAAAAAATAAATTACCGGAATCAGTGAAGAATTTGGTGTTTGCATCAAAAGTATGTATTACAAATGTTCTTTTTAATGAATACTTATATGCTACTTATGGTTTGTATGATCAAGATAGGAGGACTGTATATACTTGGGTTCCATCAAGCAGTAATCTTTCGGGCTCATGTGGTGATGATAAGCAAGGTATGTGGAAGATTCAACCCTATGGTGATTACGTTTGTATTACAAATGTTCTTTTTAATGAATACTTATATGCTACTTATGGTTTGTATGATCAAGATAGGAGGACTGTATATACTTGGGTTCCATCAAGCAGTAATCTTTCGGGCTCATGTGGTGATGATAAGCAAGGTATGTGGAAGATTCAACCCTATGGTGATTACGTTTGTATTACAAATGTTCTTTTTAATGAATACTTATATGCTACTTATGGTTTGTATGATCAAGATAGGAGGACTGTATATACTTGGGTTCCATCAAGCAGAAGTGATCCTCCAGGTTCATGCGGTAATGATAAACAAGGTATGTGGAGGATTAAGGATTGCAGTTCTGTTCAAAAGAAACGTGATACACAAGAATTAGATAGTAAAGTAAGTTTAGATTCTGACTCCCTCGAAGCTATAAGGGCTGGAAACAAATCAAATGGCTCTCAGATCTTAGCGTTACCAGACAGGTTAGGTGATCACTTGCTAGGTGGCTCTAATCAAACTGGAGTTGGGGAGTTTGTGAGTCAAGTAGCTAATACTAAAGGTAATAAGGAAAAACCTTTACAACGCAGACGCCGTCATCACCATGGAGATCATGCTCGTTATCATATGTTGAGAAAACCACTTGCTATAGACCAACCTAAGATAGCAGCAAGCAGTGGCACAAGACCATCTTCATGGATAAATGTATTTGATTGGACAAGAAGGTCTGTGAGTGGGTTATTAGGTTCTAAACCTGTTCTGCCTGAAGGAGCATCAAGTACTACAAGTCCAACCTTACAAGTTGATGCACCAATTGATGTAAATGGTACAATAATGTTACTTGACTTATTGATTAGAAGATTTACAGGTCAGAAGTATATTTCTACTGTAGATCAGTCTATATCTTCACTAGAAGCACAGGGCTATGCACTCAATATTAAAAAGGGATTTGAGAAAGTAGTAGAGCAAGCTGGATTAAAAAGTGGTGTATCAATGCATCGATTAAATATTGATTATATGGGAATGCAGAAAGAGATTATTAGAAAAGTCATGAGAGGTCAATTTAATGAGATTTCGGGAGTTTTAAGCTCGTATTTAGAGAAAGCATGTCCTAGTAGAGAAGCAGGATGTCCTGGTAAGTTAAGTTCGAAGAAGTTTGACAAGTTTATGGTAGAGTTTCATAGCGGGCTGCTAAATCAATCAATAGAGCAGATATTACACAATGGAGATGGTAGATTAGAAGTTGATGGTGCAAAGCAAATGAGTTTAGAGCTTCAAAGTTATTTAAGTAATGCTTCCGTTCAAGGCCATTCAAAGAACAAAGTATCAACTTGTCTTTCTGATATAGGAGTAACTAAGCTTGTGAATAACCTCAGTAGGTAGACTAAAATATGAGAGATGGAGGTATAATATGCAAAATAGGGGAAAGTTTACAATAGGATTTAAAGTAAAGGTAGCTAAAATAATTAGGGAAACCAGTAGCAAGTTTGATGGTCCTAATACTAAAATGGATGAAATAGACATTAAATGCTAAGTGGTTAATGTGTTTTCCATATTGAACTTACAGCACGTAGCTTTGATATGGAAGTTTGGGTAACGTTATGATAGTAATTTATATAATTCTATGTGCAATCTTTATAGCTATTTTAGACAGTTCACTAGATTCTTAATTAGGGGATATGTCTAACTTAGAGAAGGTTTTCATAAATGTTAAAGTGAATAATTATGTTTTTTCTTTGAGTTGTGAAATTTCAGAATGAGAGAGGCCAGTAATTTGAGCTATAACATCAATAGAGACACCAGCCTTGAGTGAGTTTTTTGCAACTTCAATTTTACCTTCAATTTTACCTTTTTCATGGCCGATTTGGATGCCTTCTTGTCTACCTTCTAGTCTACCTTTTTCTTGACCTACTTTAAGACCCTCATCAAATTTTTGAGCTAAAGCAGCTATCTCATCCATTATGCGTTTTTTCATTTGTTCATATGCTAGTAACTCTTCTTCCGACCAATTAAACTTATTCATCTCTTCATAAGCTCGTTTTATGATGACGTCACTACCAACTATTTTATCTAGGTCTTCTTCGTTTGTTTCTGCTGCATATCGGAAAAAATAACACCATTTTTCTACTATATTTTCTAGTTGATCTTCTTTTGTCTTTGTAAATTTAGGTAGTTCTATGAATACGAAGTAAAAATCCTTTAAGTCATGTTCAAAGCTATTTTGATCTAAAATGACATGATTAGATTTGTACTCAGCCTTATCTGGAAAAATAATACAATCAGCAACAGCTATGAAGATAATTTCCTTGAGATTATGATAATTATCACCTTGATCAGCTTGACTTGAGTAGGCTTTAGCAGCATAATACTGAGCACGCTTTTCGAAGCCTTTGGTCTTAGTAAACTGCATTTCTATGATGTATCTTGAACCTTGAGAGTCTTTACAAAGAACATCGACAATACTTTGCTTTTTAGCGGCAATCTCAGGATCCAAAATGGTAGCTAAGAATTCAACATCGTGAATAGCAGCTAAGCCAGTAAAGCCTAAAATATCGTTCAAGAAATGAATGAGAATATCTTTATTCTTCTCGGTGCCAAATATTCTTTTAAAGGCATAATCATTGCGTGCATCAAGAAATTTAGAAAAAGCCATGATAAATTAACCTAAAAAGCATTAATAGTTATACACAATTCTGAAGAAATATTCAACTAAAATTCAAACATAGAAAGAAGCATCCCTTTTGTATATCTTTATTTGGTAGTATTAACCTATATAATATCTATTTTTGTATGGCAAAGCATACTACTGTTTCCATAAGGTACCAAATAGCACAAAAAGTAAGAAGCTGGAGGTTAAAACGAAAGTATACTCTGAAAGACTTAGTAGACAAAACAAGCATAAATTACCACACGTTGCTAAGATACGAGCAAGGAACATGTGGCATTCCAATTGAAAGGCTAAAAGTGATAGCAAATGCATTATCAATTCCTATTAAAAATCTCTTTCCTAGACGAAAAGTACTAAAAGAGAGCAGTTGTTTTGACGAATCTAGGAGCCAGGAAATGTATAGTTTCATAGAAAAAACAGGAGGAAGCAAAACAATTTATGCATTAACCAAATCTGTCCGAGCTGAGGAAGAAAGTAATATAAAAGCAGCAAGAATAAGAATTGCAAAGAATCTAGTTAAGGCAGGGTTTGATAATGACATTATCTATCGAGCAACGGGCTTATCAACTGAGGAATATGCTGATAAAGAGAGATACGAGCCAAACGGAGGACAAGAGATAAAAAAGTGGAGAATAATAAGAGGATATGCACAAGAAGAGTTAGCAAAAAAGCTTAATGTAGGACCCTCACAGATACATCACTATGAACAAGGTAGTGTCACCATTTTCAGTGAAAGGTTGTGGGAAATAGCAAAAGAATTATCAGTGAATGCTGAAGATCTGATAAAGGAATACAAAGAGAATGATTGCGAAGGAGAAAATGAATTATTAAGTTTGGCAAGAGAATATAGAAAAATTGACAATCAAGAATCACGAGATGAGCTAAATATATGGGTAGAATTTTTATTGCAAAGAAAGCAAATTTACAAAGAGAAGATTGATAAAATAGAGGGAATGAAAGTTGCAAATAATTTACTTCAGTTAGGTTTTTCTACTGATGTTATTTCTAAAATAATTGATTAATAACAATTTTTTTTACATAAAGAATTAATTTTCAATTAGATAAAATAAGTATCTATTAATATCTTTACCTATTGATGAAAAAATAAGTAAAAAAGATTGAAAAATTGATTTGACTTCACTCGAAAGCTATGGCTCTATGCCAATGCTGATAAAAAACAGCAGTAAATAATTAAAAACAATTTGTTATTAACGAGGAGTATATTTTATGAATAATGGTAAAAAACTTACAGAAGAAATAGAGAGAGTATTACAGAGTGGAGGAGGAAGTGCTCTGTTTGATCGTGAAATAATGGCAGTGCTTCTAGGAGCAGTTCATGACAGAAAGCAAGCACAAGATGTTACTAAAACTCTAATGGATAACTGCCCAGGAATAGGAGAAATTTTGGGACGAGAAATCGATGATCTAAAAATGATAGAAGGAATGACCGAACATGCAGCTGCAGCAATTGAATGTGTAAAAGAAGCTTATAAAAGAGCACTCAGAGAAGGATTAAAGAGAGGCCCAGTAATGGATAGCCAAGAAAAGCTGATAGAGTATGTAAGGGTAAATATAGGCTTTTCAGCAAAAGAAGCTGTCCAGATAATATATTTGGATAAACAGAACCGTTTGATAAGAGACGAAGTGTATTTTGGTACAATAGACGAAGTACACCTGTCTGAAAGAAAAGTGGTAAAAAAGGCGTTATCAATGGAAGCAGCATCGATAATATTATCTCACAATCATCCAGGAGGAAGTTTGGAACCGTCAGAAGATGATAAAGTAATGACTAGAGAGTTAGTATCAGCATGTCAAGGAGTGGGAATTGAGTTAGAGGATCACATTATTATGACAGACAAAGGATATTGCAGTTTTAAGGAAAGAGAGCTGTTATAAACCAAATTTCAATTGCTTGAGAAGTTTGGCTACTACACAGTAGCAAAAAAACTTAGTCAAGAATCTGAAGAGCAAGAACTGCACAATATAAAAGATCTTTGTATAGCTTGTATATTAAGTCGTGATTAAAGAATAAAAGTCCTAAAAAATCTATTCTTTTATTATAAATAGTTGCAAGATATACAAGATCTTTTTATAATTTGCGTATTCAGTTAATCATAAAGCAATAAATTGCTCTATAGACTTAAATAATATGCTTAATATAGGAGGGTATATGACTACTAAAAAAACAGTATCATTTGATGATACAGATGGAAATACTTATGAGTTAATCATTGATTCTAAAAAGTTACCAAAAGGACTATATAGTGCTATTGAAGGTATAAGGCGTACTGGCAAAAAAAATCAGCAGCCTATATTTGTAGACGAGACTGATCCGAAAATATTTGATGATAAAAGCAGGTTTGAGAAGCCTGAAGGTGTGCCTTCCCCTAGCGATGTTTCTGAAAAATCAATCAATCTTGGAGAAGGACGTGAGGTTTATAAAAAAAAATCTTCAAATCGTCAAAATCCGTTTATTCCATCTTTAAGCAAGATAGAGCCAAGTGCAAGTGAAAATGCAGAATTGAGGTGGTTTAAAAGTAGAGTGGTAAAGGCAAAAAGCGTAGAAGAACTGAACAAGACTATAGACCAAGCACTAAGTGCTGGAATCAGGATAAATGCGTATAGCGAAGGGCAGAAGAGTTTTGCTGATACAGTAATATCGAAAATGCCTTTGATCAAATGCAAAGAAAATGAGAAGGAAGACATAATATGTGAATTGATGCTAAATGGAGCAATATTCAGTTACGATCTATTGCAGGATAAGGGAATAAGTGAAATGTATAACAAACTGTATCAAGAGATTCGTCCACAGATAGATGAATGGCTTAAAGAACTGAGAGAAATCGGTGAAAGTGCTATTGAAAATGAAGGAATCATAGAAGATGTGGAAATAGACAATCAGACATTTTTTATGAAATTTTCTGAAAATAGTAAGGTAAATATTGCAAGAGTATTGGAAGGTACAAAAAATTTAGGGTTAACCACAGGAGAGGTAAAATTAGGAGGTGATGTTATAGAAATGGGAAATAGTAAGGTTGAGGTTAGAAGTGAAAAAGAAGGTGAGAGGAATTACGTTGATGTGTCTGACAATAGTGCTTTTGAGATAACATTTCCTACAAGTATTGGTAGCCTAAAAATTGTAGTATACCATAATGCGGAAAATGACAGTCAAGTAGAGGTCAGAGTAGCAGATAAAGAAATGTGGTCTGAACTACAAAAGAGAGGGGAAGTTATAGGAAAAGGTTGCTTTTTTGGAGGAATGACAGTCACAGAAGCGGTAGAAAAAGGAAGTTTCCCTAGGAGTGGTAAGTGGAGTAAAGAAAAGGCAAAAGAAGAAATAAGGGCGATTAGTAATAATGAAACATTATCATGGGTTAATAGGATATATGGAGGTAGTAAAGAGACCTCTCGGAAACTTTAAACAATGAGAAAGCTTCCCTTCTTACTTACAGCCATAAAATTGCAAACTCTTTATAAGCTAAATTTAGGTTATAGCAAACTAACAGATGTTTATTTCGGTAAAATTGTTACGATATGGTAAATATCTCTATAAGATACAAAATAGCACAAAAAGTAAGAAGCTGGAGGCTAAAACAAAAGTATACCCTAAAAGATTTAGTAGATAAAACCGGCATAAAATATCATACATTGCTAAGATATGAGCAAGGGATATGTGGTATTCCAACTAAAAAATTAAAAGTCATAGCGGAAGCATTATCAGTCCAAGTTGGTAGCTTATTTCCTAGACAAAAAGTACTGAGAGAAAATTGTTCTTTTAACAAAGAATGGATGATAGCAAAAATAAAGGGACAAGAGTCATGCAAGTTGATTCGCGATTTGACTGGGTTTATTCAAGCTGAAGAGGAAAATAATGTAAAAGCTGCAAGGGTAAACATGGCCAAGAACTTAGCGAAAGTGGGGTTTGATAATGATATTATCTATCGAGCAACTGGTTTATCAACTGATGAATATGATGAGAAAAAAGGCTCTGAGCATCAAAACGAGGGACAAGAGATAAAAAAATGGAGAATAATAAGGGGGTATACTCAAGAGGATTTAGCAAGAGAGCTAGACATAGGACCTTCACAAATACATCACTATGAACAAGGGAGTGCTACCATTTTAAGTGAAAGATTATGGGAAATAGCAGAAAAGTTATCAGTTAATCCTGAAGATCTGATGAAGAAATATGAAGAAGATAATTATAAAGCAGAAAACGAGCTATTAAGTTGGGTGAGAGAGTCTAAAAAGATTGACAATCAAGAATCACGAGATGAACTGGATATATGGGTAGAATTTTTATCGCAAAGAAAGCAAATTTACAAAGAAAAGATTTATAAAGCAGAGGCAATAAAAGTTGCGAATAATTTACGTATGTTGGACGTTTCTATTGATGCTATTTCTAAAATAACAGATTTATCGATTGATGAGCTTGAAAATTATGCTTTTAAAACTTAGCCTGGTTTAAAAACTGCAGTAGCTTACTGACTCATAAATAATACATTAAAATATCAATAAAATAGTTGTATATTTAATATATCTAAATTACTGAATGAAATTCTTGTGCTTCTGTATTTAATATATAATGTTCAAATAGATTGAAGTGAATTATAGCTTTTTTCACAATAATCCGAACGGACCGTAATATGCTACTGGCCTGCTATAGCCATAAACACATATCTTATCACATTCAGACTATTACAAGAAAGGCTATAACTAAATTAGGTACTAGAAATTTGCTTAATGTAATTCATTGGTATCACAAATGATTATCTTGAGTATGCCAATTTTTCTAAAAATATTGACGGTACTAAAAAAATAAGTTATCCTTTTAACAGATTTATTAAGAAGGTGTGTATGGTTAGTCATGAAAGGAAACATACAGTAGCATTTTGCATTTCAGCTATTGCGTTTTGTGTTGGCATCTCATTAATTGCAGCAGTACTTACAACAATAGCACCTTTAATTGCCATAATTGTTTCAACTATAATAGGGGCAATAACTATTTTGTCTGCTTGCCAAGCTATTGAAAGCTACTCAGTCATAAAAAATAGCAATAAGGTAACAAGTAGTTTGCATGAAATAAAAGAAGCTTTTACAGGAAAGGAAAGCGAGCTTTTTATTGAAAAGGTTTTTAACCATTTATGTGGATTTTTTAGTAGTGAAAAAGAAAGTAGTACACAAAGATAATAAGATTTCTCAACAAGGGGGAATGTTCAAAAAAGTGTTTCAAACCGAGAAATAAAATATAATTGAGATAAAAATGGAGGTTTGACATGAGTCAAAGAATAGCAAATAGAACTACTGGTTTGGTAGATTATAAAGAATTAGAAACAAATATCTTGTCGTCTATACGAGAAGGTAGACCATTAATGGGAAAAGAAGGTGCATTAACGCCATTTGTAAAAAGGCTACTTGAAGCAAGCTTGGAGGGTGAAATAGAACATCATTTATCTACTGAAAGCGAAGAAAACAATCCTAGAAACGGAAGGAATGGAAAAACTTTGAAGACAAGTGCAGGTTCATTTGAACTATTGACACCAAGAGACAGAGAGGGAAGTTTTGAACCACAGATAGTGAAAAAAAGGCAAACAAGCCTGCATCCAGAACTTGAAACAAAGGTCTTGAACATGTTTGCAAGTGGTGTGGGATACAGAGATATAGCATCATATGTGGAAGAAATTTATGACCATAAAATATCTGCAGCAGAGATATCTGGAATTACAGATAAATTACTACCTATAATCAATGAATGGCGTAGTCGTCCACTGCAATCAGTGTATCCAATAGTATTTATGGATGGGATGTTTTTTAAGGTAAAAGAAGACGGTCGCTGTGTAAGTAAGTGCATGTATAACATATTAGGAATAGACCAAAATGGCAGAAAAGAAGTACTGGGTTTTTACTTAGCAGAAAGCGAGGGAGCTAGCTTCTGGTTAGGCGTATTAAATGACTTGAAAGAGAGAGGAATAGAAGACATTTTGATAGCTTGTGTCGATGGCCTAAAAAGCTTTCCTGCAGCTATAAATAGCGTATTTCCTAATGTGGAAGTACAGCTATGTGTAGTGCATCAAATAAGGAACTCTCTGAAATACGTATCGAGCAAAGATGTAAAAGTTTTCATGAATAATTTGAAAAAAATATACCGTGCTACAAGTAAAGAAATTGCAGAAAATTATTTGCTTGAGCTAGAGGAAAAATGGGGCGAAAAGTATCCATTAGTTGTGAAATCTTGGCAGAACAATTGGGAAAGTTTATCTGGTTACTTCAAGTATTCAGGTCCTGTTAGAAGGCTAATTTATACCACTAATCCCATCGAGGGGCTACACAGGCAAATTAGGAAATTTACCAAGACCAAAGGCGCATTCACCAGCATAAATGCCTTGTACAAGCTGGTATATTGTGCTATAAGAAAGGTGGAAGAAAAATGGACGATGCCTGTACATGATTGGGCATTATCTATATCTCAACTCGATATTTTTTTCCCTAGTAGATTAAAAATTGAGTTGAACTAAAAATTCGGTTTGACACACTTTTTTGAACATCCTCTAAAGTTTATGATACTACTGTACAGAATTTATCTATTGCTTTTTGATTACATTCAATCATCGTTTGTGCTTCTTTTTTTAAACACTTGATATTTTCGTATGTTGTATTGTCCATCTCCGTTGATGCTACTTTTAGCTGCGATTGAATTCTGATATAGCTATTGTTAATAATCTGGTCTAACTGATAATTTACACAATCTAGTCCAGAGGCAAACATTACGTTTATCAATGGCTTAATCCAGGATATTTTGCCAAATCTTTTCGATCTGAGGTATTTAATGAAATGAGACGATCTGCCAGTACCGATGGAAAGAAGTACTACATCATCGTTAGGAAATAGCTTTCTGCTGCTTGCATAGCTATATGCTGCTGGATTATTGGCAAAAACTCCTCCATCTATTAATACCATTTCCTTTTGGTTGACTTTTAAATATTTAGGTGCAAAGTAAGTAGGTGCTGCAGTTGCTGCTCTCAATACATCCCTTAATTTAATAAAATTTCTATCCTCTTTCCAGCTTTTGAAGAAAAATGGGCAGTTATTGTGAATATCGTAACTCGTAATCAACACATTACTTAAAGTGTTTTTAAGGATATCATCGCCAAAATATTTATGAAGTACATACTCAATATTTTTACTGGGGTATTGTGCACCGTTAATCCAAGAAAATATTGATCTTCTTAGAAATGAAGACTTAAAAATATAAGGTCCGTACTCCTGATAAAGATTAACCAAGTCATCAGCTGAATATTGTAGCTTTCCTTTGCTATCTTTTTTACATAGTCCTGCTACAATAGTAGCACCAGTTGAAGTACCCACCAATAAATCAAAAATTTGAGAAATAGGTTTACCCGTTTTTTGCTCTATTCTGGATAATATCATTGCTGGAATAATTCCTCTTATTCCACCACCATCAATTGAGAGAATATATTTTGTCATTTGTACTAAACTTTAGATGTTTTTGAGTATCTTTATTACCTGGTTACTCAAAATTGCTGCTTGTTTTATAAGAGATAGATTCGCTGAACGTATAACTGATACCAAATTCCATTACTAATCGAACAAATAAGAAACATTACAAACTCGTTTAATAGTAGTGCTGGAAATACTGACAATAAAATTACACAGAACATCTTCAAGTAAGCCTATGGTATCGTAGACTCTGTTGCGTAAAGTATTGTGTTTGATATATTGCCACAGCCTCTCAACAGGATTCAGTTCCGGTGAATAAGGAGGCAAGTATATAATGGTAATGTTTTCCTGAAATTTCAAACTTTTTGATCTATGCCAACCTGCACAATCCATTACAAGAAAGACTTTTTTCGTGCCTAAATCTTTCGACATCTGCTCCAGAAATATATTCATACAATCAGTGTTTACATATGGAGCAAGTAGGCTAATTTTCTTACCACTTCTTGGATTTACTGCACTGTAGATATAGAAATTTTGTCTACCAATTTTCATTTTAACCTGCGTTCTGACCCCTTTTTTAAACCATCCGTGTCCGATTTTTGAATGAGTTCCAAATCGTGATTCATCAAAAAAATACCTCCTTTTCAGGGTGGGAATTGACTATTTTATTGAAGTATTTTTTAAACTCTTCTTGCTTTTTTTTATCTTGTTTATGGTGAATTGGCCTCGGTGTTATGTAAGAAAATTTCATCCTTTGTATCTCACGGTGCACTGTTGATTTGCTAATGTTTAGGCCAAATTCCTCTGAGATTTTTATTTGCACTTCCTTAATAGTAATATTTGGATTTCTTTCTACCCATATTTCAATTTGCTCACGTTGATTTTTGTTTAATTTGCTTTTCCTTCGCCGTTGAGACGGGGCAAATAATCTTTCTACTCTACCAAATTTTAGATGCTTTATCCATTCAGTCAAAGCAGTCCTTGAAATTTTACATATTCTTGCCACAGCGCTTATACTACTTTCTTTTCCTACTATCACCGCTTGTAACTTTTTTGAAACATATGCGTTATTTCTGACCTTTTTTAACATTTCTTTCGCCAAATTTACAACTTTTTCGTCTAATAGTTTTGACCTTAATGCCATTTATACCTCTCTATTTTATCTACTTTAGTATCACTTCTTTCCCATTATTGTCTATCTGTTCTTTACATAGTGGGAATTGGTATGATGCACTGCCTCTCACATTGACTTTAATAGAGTTGCTTAGTAACTTTGTAAAACAATTCTCATAAAACTAAGAAGGCACAGTAAAAAATTAGTGTAACTGTTTATAAGTACGCCACACAAACTGAAAGTACTTATAAACAGTTACACTAATTTATAGAAGGTATCAGCCTAAATTAAAACTTTTTGTTATTTTTTATTCTTTTTAGCTAAATAATTTGTTGACAATAAAGACGGTATCTGGTGAGCAGTAGATTACTCGCAACATCGGCCATAGTGCTTTCACCAAAGTATTTGTTGAGAATAAATTCCATATTTTTATATGAGTACTGAGAACCGCTGAGCCAAGAAGCGATTGATTTTCTCCAAAGTGATGATTGAAAGATATATGCTCCATACTCTTGGTAAAGTTCAACCAAATCATTGGCAGAGTATTGAAGTTTATTGCTTTTACAAAGTCCAGCAACAATAATTCCACCGGTTGAGGTGCCTGCCATTAAGTCAAAAATCTGGGAAATTGGCTTTTTTGTCCTAGATTCAATTTCTGCTAGAATAATGGCAGGAATTATTCCTCTAATGCCACCTCCATCTACAGATAAAATGTACTTTGTCACTGTAAAATTTATTTGTGTTTGTGAATAGCTTCAAGTTCGTTGACTTCTTCAGTGAGGTTTTTCACTCTCTCTTCAAGTCGATAGACTATTTCGATTAGTCCTTGGTTTTTTTCTATAAATTTATCATGGATGTGTACACGTAAGTCAAGTTTTGCCAACCACCATATGAATCCTACAGTCTGTAGAACTATTGTTATTATTACCGCTATTGGGATTTTTTGCTTTTTCATGTGAAAATATTAACTTGTTATGGACAGTTTTAGAAGTTTATATACAGATTATAGAAAACTTACAGCTTTAGCGATTACTTTTTGTTGATTCGTATCGGTCCTCTGCTTCTGCAAGTAGCTTTATTATTTGATCATAGGGCTTGTCTTTATTGTGTCGTGACCTTAGTGCGGCAATTCCTCTTGGTGTCTTTCCGTTATTATCTATGGTATTAGGGTTTGCTCCTTTCTCTAATAAAAACTCGATAACCTCTAAGTTTCCCGAGTGTGTAGCATTATGTAGTGCTGTACTTCCATACTTACTAGTAACATGTATATTTGCTTCTTTATCCACTAAAAATTTTACAACTTTTAGACATCCTGAATTTGATGCATAGCCAAGAGGTGTTAAACCAGAAGACCCTATTTCATCAACATATACTACATTTTTTCCTACCAAAAGCTCAATAACCTCATAACTGCAGCTTTCAGCCGCTGTCTGTAATATTTTCCTATAATAGGAGTTAGCTCTAGATTTTTGATAGCAATATGTAATAATAACACATACCATTAATATTATAAACCATACAAAATGTATTTTTTCTTTTTCATTACATTTCAGTTGACTCATATTCAGTAGTTTCTTTACATTGAATAGACTATATACTTATTTTTCCTTAACGTTACTTACTCAAAGATGCTGATAACATAGTAAGGTAGCCTGAGCTATTTAGAGTATGCTCCGCTCTATTAATTATCCATTCACCATCTACCGCTTGATTAAAACCTAGAAGATTAAGTTTAGCTTCTGCGAATAACTCTGGATTACCTGGTATTGTCATCTCTAAAGTCTCATTATTACGCTGCAGTTGCTTAAATCTGGCTTTTGCTGCACTAATTGCTGATTCTGCATTTGGATAAATTGTCTGTATGGCGTAACTTGGTTCACCGCTGCCTACTGTTTCTGATATTTGCTCTCCCTTTTCATAACTATACCATTTTGCTATCACTGAGTTGTATTTATTACGTACAGTAAAATGTACTTTCCAATTGATTGTGTCTTCAGGTCTGATAGTCGTTGTTCCTAAAACCTTTCCTGTTGCTGATTTTGCTGCACCTTTTGGAATAAATAATATATACCCACCAGCTAATTTTGCCATTGCTTCGCTTTCTATTGCTATTTTAGTTAACAAGCTGATATCACTTTCATCTATTTGGTTGATGTGGGGTATCAATATATCCTTAAATTCCTCAGCGACTTTGTATCCATATCCATATTTTTGAGCTATTTCTTTTACTAAGTTTTCTATGGTAATTTGGTGCCATTCTTTTGATACTTTTGCCTTCAAAGATATTCTTAAATTTGTTGCATGAGCTTTTATTAGTAGGGTCTTAGGTGGGCCTTGTATCGTAACTTCATTGACTGTATATACACCCATTGGAAAGATTCCCGTTTCCTTATAACCTAGTGCTATGTTCAATTCATTTGGAACTTCTACATTTTCATTGCCATAATCAACACATACCTCTGCGACATCATCTATAGTACCAGATTCATCAGTAAGATGCACCGATATTACATGATCTTTTATTCCTTCAATGCTAAATTCAGGTTTCATTTATTCCCACACTTTTAACTTCGATTTTTTTAATTGCTTTTGTATTGTAGGTAACTTGATCTTTAATCCTGTAGGCAAAAAACTTCCATACTCTGCAAGACCAGGATTAGCCTCCAATACTATTTCTACTGCTCCAGAACTATATCCATAGTGCTTAAAACATATGTAATCTAACATTTCATTTTCTCGGGTTATATAATGTACTGTCATACATAACTCCTTAAACTTAAGCTAAATTCAACCTTTTTTGGTAATCCACAGGGAAAATACGACGTTTGCTTTTCTTCTAACCGCACAATAACAAATCTTCCCAAAACATTCCCTAAATTGTCTACTAAGATACTTGGTTCATGATTTTTCTCAGCTTCTTTCATGCTTTTTAATTGATTTAAATCATTGAGATTATGGAAATAAATTACTCCTTCTAAGTCTATATTTTCTGCACCTTGACCAATATTTTGTAATGAAGGTATTTTACCAATACACTCAATTGTACTCCAACGATTTTCTTTACTATACCTTACACTTGTTGGAGAAAGCTTATGTTGACCAAGTGATAGCATTAGTAAATTGGTTCTATTGAATCAAATAGAACGTCTCGCGATTTTTCTCTTATTCTTTTTATCACTGCATCGGCAAGACTACGTACGTCTTGGTTAGATTCTGCTTTTATACTTATATTAAATGTAAAAGTTTGATTGAAAATTTTTTGTTCACACTTTTCACAGTCTTTTAAAACTTTCTCTGAATTATCTGCTACAGAACTTTTTTCCGTAATCACACTTTCAATAATATTCGTTCTACTATTTGAAACTCCACTAAAAGCATTATTATTCAATAAAGGATTTCCTTTACTAAAAACATTTCTATTTTCACTAGTTGCACTGCCTATTTTTGCTTCTACTGGTGTCTCTAATGCTTTTATTGGATTATCATTAAACAATTTTCCTATACCAATCCAATTTTCTATAGGTTTTGTAATTGATTTCCAGATACTTGAGAAAAAGTCCTTTACCTTTTGCCAATTAGCGATTACAAGTGCTGCACCAACTGATAGTCCAGCAATAGCAGCTCCTATAGGATTGGTTAGCGTTAAAGCTTTCAGTCCCATGATTACTGCTGGAATTACTCGTGCTGATAACGAAGTTAATACTGGCAAAAGTGTTCCATGCAAAATAGCATTGAAAGTTAATAGTCCACCTCCAGCCAATGCAAATGCATAACCAAAACCTACCACTGCAATCTTGCCAATAATAAGAGCTGAAATTATGCTCATAACTCCTGTAGTCAAAATTGGACACTTCTCTGCGAACCAAGCTATACCTGTAGATATAGACCTCAAAATCTTACTTATCCAATTTAAAGTAGGTAGCATAACTGACCCTAAGTTCATTCCTAGCTCTGCTATTGTATTTTTAAGTAGCTGCAAGTTATTTGCTGTAGTGCTTGCACGGTTATTAAATTCCTTTTGCATAGATTTGTTATACTTTTCTTTATCAGCCACAAAATCTATTGCTTTTTTATATTCTTCCAAACTCCCAACTATCAATGCAATATCATCTTGATATTCTTGACCAAAGAGATTGAGAAGGATTTGTGAACGTTCCTGTCTATCTACTTTTTCTAAAGTTTCAAAAAAATGAAGTAGAGCGTTTTGCCCGTTTTCAGCAACCTTTTGTGACATTTCCTCTGCAGTGATACCTATCGATTCCAATGCTGCTTTGAACTCTTTTCCTTGCCCTTCAGCAGTTTGAAGTTTAGAAAGCAGAGCATTGACAGCAGTTGCTGCTTTTTCAGGTTGTTTACCTAAACTAATGAAGGCATTTACTAAACTACTTGTCTGATTAATATCTAAACCAAATTGTTTTGCATTACCACCCACTCTAGCAAGTGCTTCAATCATATCGTTTGCCTTAGCTGCAGTATTATCTGATAGGTAATTTATAACATCACCAACTCCTTCCATCTTCTCTACTGCAATTCCATAAATGTTAGCGAGTTTAGCTATGGAATCACCAGCTTGTTCGGCAGACATATCAAATGCTGTGGCCATTTTAGCTACTGTTGTGGTAAATTCAAGTAGCTTACCTTTGTTGATACCAAGCTGTCCACCACTTGCAGCTATTTGTGCTAACTCTGCAGCTGATAATGGTATTTCACGGGATAATTTCTTCAATTTTTGAGCAAATTCTTCAGCTTCATTTGTACCAGAAGTAAAGTCTACGACCTTTTTAATATCAGCCATGGCACTTTCAAAATCAATCGCAACTTTAATTGGAGCTGCAAGTGAAAGACCTAGTCCTATAGTCTCCATTGCTTGTGACCTATAATGAGCTTTTTTTGCCAAAGCATTTTGCTGTTTTTGTATTACAGATCCTAATTTACTGTATTTTCCTTTTAGTATTTCAATAGATGAACCAAGTTTAGTTTGATCCCTCACTAAAGATTTAATATCCTTTCCACTTTTTCTGATTTCTTCATTTAATGTATGAAGTGCATCTCTCTTTTTAACATAAACCTCTTTTGCCTTTGATGCCGATGCTTTCAATTTTTCAAATTCATTTTTCAGTGCTTTGCTTGGTTCGTTTTTTTCCTTTTTTTCTTTAGTAATTGCTGCAGCTGATTCTTTTGCTTTCTTCTCCGCTTCCTTCCAATTCTTCATAGCTTCAAGGGCATCATGACTTAGTTGCTTAAATTTGGAAACAGATTTCATTGACGAATCAAGCTGCTTTATACTATCACCCAACTTAGAAAGCTTTGCTGCACTACCTTTCATTGCACTATTAAAACTGCCATCTAACGTTGCACCGATCTTTATTGAAAGCATTGACATTTTTTTGCTACTCCTTTACTTATTTCTATCCAGGATAAAAATTCATTTACATCCATATTAGTAATCTGCTCAATTCCACTTCCTGTTATTGAACTAAGTTTTAAAATATTGAATCTTAAGTCCTCTGTTCTAAAGGCGACAAAAAATCTTTTAGCACCTTTTGTATTTCTACATAATCTTTAATACATAAATCTTCAACTGCTTCTTTTGGTACAGATGCTAGATTAGCAATTAAAGCTACCTCTTTCAAAGCTTCGCCTTCTATGCGTTCTATAGCAAGTAAATCTCTTACTTTAGGTTCACGCATCGATAACTCTGAGACAGAGATACTATCAACTGTTATTGATTCACTAAGTGTAATTGTTTTCATATTTTCCTCTAAAAAAATAAAATTTCAAATAAGTTTTCATATTCCTAAAACCGTTTGTAGCAAGGCCATCTGATCAACACCATTTATCTTTCTTATCATATTTTCAGCATCGATTTCTATTAACTCATTACCACCTATAGTAAGTTTATAGTAATGAGCAGCTACAGTACACTTCAGCGTTGCTTTTTCAGCAGGTTTCCAGCTACCAAAATCAAATTCTTTAAAAATGCCTCTTAAATTGATTATTACTGCTTCAATATCATTGCTACCACTACCTTGCATTCCTCCACGGAGCGTTAAAGATACTGAGTTTCCATCTATCAAGCCAAAAAGTCTAAATAGTTCTGAATCATACTGGCTTTGTTGCATCGCTAGCTATGATGGATTAAAGATAAAAAAGATGGAGAATATCAGTAGCTTATTATTCTGGTATTTATAACAAGAACGGTCAGTGAATACCTAAATTTGAGTAAAAGAAATTTCACTACCACTCACTAATCCGGCTAAAATTCAAGAATTTCAATGCTTTAGCTATTTTCAATAGAATTAAGTTTATTAATATAAATAATAAATTACTATTCTTAAATTTGATCAGATTGATTGCAAAAAAACAAGATTTTCAATAGGTTGCTTATAATCCTAGCTATAGTTAGCCTTTCATAAGTAGCGATGCAACAAAGCCAATCATACTCAGCGAAAGTAAAGTCTGCTTCAAGCTTTTCCATGCCCATATCAATATTTATTGGAATATCCATACCACCAGCACGATACTCTTCTGTTTTTATGGTAAGTTTTGGTAGGGTAATTTCATCTATTTTTCCTGCATAACCCCGGCCATCTACGAATACATTAAAATTCTTTAAAATCTTTGGTAACATCTTTTCCCCTTTGTAAAATTTACAATATTTCGCTATTCACGAGATGTGACCTGAAAGTAATCTGCTCTGCTGGATATGGTGGCGTGAACTCAAAATCAAAAGACACTTTCCCGCTTGCAATATTTGCCGGTGTATTGAGTTCGGGAGTTGCATAACATTTTCCACTGATAATTGCTCCTTGGGCTTTTAAACTTGCAAGGTAAGAATTCACCCCCTCAATCACATCATCTATATAAGTTTTTGTGATATTGCGATCAACTGCCCATAAATGAGCTCGAAGTAGACTATCGTTAATTAAATCTGCAGTCCTTCTCACTGATAGAAAAGCCCATTTTGAGTCATTTGAACATGTTCTATTTCCCCAAAGCCTATAGCCATTTTGATGAATTATCGTTGTTACTTCATTTTCATTTAAATGGTTTGCTCTACAATTTGTATTACCGAGCGTAAAATCAATAGGCCTGCTTGTTCCAACAATACCATTTATCTCTTTGTTTGAAGGCGAATGCCAAAATCCTTGTTCGCTATCTACTTTTGCTATTAAACCAGCTACAAATGGGCTAGATGGCAAAGTTTCTTCTTTTCCTGCAATAAATACCTTAACCCACGGATCAACAACATAAACTCTTGAGCTGCCTACACTTTTTCTCCATTTTATTGCTTCTTCATCATTGGTATTTGGACCATCTGCTACTATTATAGCTCTTAATTTTTCTGCTATAGAAATTAATGCTGCAACTACTGGATTTTTGCCATCTTCTGGTAGTTGGTGAGTAAATTGAGGTGCAATGAGTATTCTTGGAGCAACATGAACTATACTTTCACTACTAAGAAATGCCTCAATTCCCTTATATTCTCCGGTTTCTTTATCAACTCCACCAATTATATTCTTCAGCGTCTCTTCTTCTTTTAATTTTGGATCACTTTCTTCAACTCGAATAACTACTACTGTTGCACCAATTTGGGAAAATACTCCATTTACTGCTGAAAAAAGAGTACCCTTTTTGCCAAGTTTTACCGCTTCTTTTAAGCTTCCTGCTATCAGTACTGGCTTATTCAGTGGAAATTTTTGCCCATCTGCTTCAGGTGCAGTACCAATTACACCTATCACTGATGATTTAGCTGTGCGTACTACCTTGGCCCCTGAGGTTACCTCAATAACATTTACACCATGTAAAAATTGCTCTGTCATTTTTTTTGCATTCTTTGTTTAAAATCATTGAGCAAAGCCTGTAGCTCTACTTCACTTTTAGCTTCTTCAATTTTCCTCTTCGCCATGTCTTCCAACTCCTCGCATTTCATTATTGCTTTTACTGCTTTCTTTACTTTTTCCTCAATTATTCTTGCCATTTCAATAACCGTAATACCACGGACTTTTGCTAGAGGTTCAATAACTTCTACATCTTTATCATTTAGGCGTGCTTCTTTAGTTGCTAAAATATTCTCCGCGGCTTTCGCTTGTATTGCATACGATCTAGATTTCTGATGAGAAGATCCTGCGTATTTGTTAGCATAATTATTAAAATAAACACGGATGCTATCAAGTGCAGAAAGCTTCGCATTTTCCAATAATTCCAGCTCAATATCTTCCTTATTCCTTTCAACAATTTTCTCTCCTTCTGTTAAACAATAACTTTTTTGCCAGTCAAAATTCTTTGGTGCTTCATACCAATCATTTCCTGTTGGCTTGTTTTCAAGTGTTGTTGTTTCAATCTGCTTGTGGTTTTCAAAACGTATATAAATAGTCATAAATTCCTCCTCATTGCCATATTTGATTAGTTCGTTCTAACCCTGGACATTGCCAAGCCCTTAGCGTTCTCTCTACATCTATCTCAAGCCCTGTAGTTAGAACATTGCTACGTATGTTATAAATCCCCCACTGAATAAATTGACCATAGTTGTGTACATAATTTGATGCAAGCATACCTTGACTAACTTGTGTTCTGGAATACAGATAAGATGATGTGTAAAGTAATATTGCAACTGTTTTTCCTGCTGTAATCTCCACATTACCAGATCCAGCTAATTTGCTATCAGAACTCGTGTATTGGTAAACATTTTTCCATATTATTCTTGAAATACTTGATTTATTAGAATTAGTATTATCAGGAGTTCCCACAAATAATCCTGCTCCCCCATACTCCGTACTCGAATACGATGATCCAACAAATTCTATTGCTTTATTTATGTTCACATTGGTTGTATTTTTTACAAATACTACTCCAAGTGCAGCATATGGGTAATAGTATATCTCATCATAACTACCCGAAAAGCTTTTTGTGCATAACTCTCCGTAAATAAATGTTCCCTTGCTTCCCTCTATAAAACTTAGTTGTCTTGGCCGATAAAAACTAACGTAGTCTGTATTGTACGTATGGCTACCTGCTAGTAGTTGTAACATATAGTCAGTTTTTGTTATATCACTACTCCACTTTCCAAGCTCTGTCGTAAAAGTTCCGTGGCCAAAATAATTATTTTTTCTGCCAAGTACACCAAATAAGAAAGGTAATGACCCTGGTTCAACCATGTTGCGCTTTCTTATTTCATTTATAAGAGACGCTTTTAACTGTTCATCCCGAGTTTTTACCTCATTAAGGATGTTTTCAATTCGAGTTTCTATTTCCCTAATAATTGATGAGCCACTTGGCACATCATTAACAGTACGGAAGTTATTCACTAAACCTTTAAGACCATCTTTATGACTGTTACTAATGCTATTTATTGCTGCAATATTGGCATTCTTTCTCGTATCAAGTAGCGATAAATTTGTTGTTCCTTTTTCATCAATTCTCTTTAATAACTGCTTCTCTGATTCAGAGATCACTGCTAAAGAACTAGCTTTTTTATTATCCAGATCAGTTAAGTGTTTTTTTGCACTATCAAGAAGTTCTTTTAGCTTACCATCAGTCATCTGTACAATTTCAGAAACTGCACTTTTGTCGACTATTGATTCCAATGCTTTAGTAAGATATGCTAATTGATCTGGTGTACTGTTTTCTGCTAAATCCTTAAGCCTCTTTTGTAGTGCATCAATTATCTCTTTTACCTCAGTCATCTGCACAATGTCAGCAATAGCTTTTTTATCTGCTATCAATTCCAGCGATTTTGCAAGATATGCCAGTTGATCAGGTGTGCTATTTGCTGCTAAATCCTTTATCCTTTGGTATATTGCTTCTTTCATTTCCAAAAATTTAAAAAAGTCTCAAAATTAAACCGCTCAAAATTACTCTTAAGTTGATTATGCTCATCTTCTCTTTCGGTAATATCTTCATCTATTTTCTCAATTGTGGTACGGATACGAACAACATCCTGCACAGCAATATTTTCTGGATGTGGTAGTGTATATCCTCGTTTGCTTTGGTCATTTGGCATTGATTCAAGTAATAATCACTCGCAAATTTTTGACTTTAGGACGATAGACAACTGTTCCACTTAAAACCAATTTTATCCTTGTCTCATTGCCATTAAAGTTTGTCAGTATGTGGACTCTCTCTACCCAATTTTCTCCAATTGGTTTTCCTGATGTTAAATTTACTAATTGCCAATCTACATTTTTTTGCACATATGCTTTTACATCTGCAGTGCCAGGTATTAGCGCATCATATGTTATGGTAATCTTAGTGTTAGCTCCTGCTGTAATGCTCCTAGTTACATAATCTCCTTTTTCCCCTATATTACCCATAACTAACTGTAACCCAGGATATAGCACTGGACTTTTTTCTCGCCCTCCTTTTAGGCTTGCTTTTACCGTTAATTCCCCATTTATTCTTTCACGCAGTGCAAGCGGCAAATTATCAGACAAAAAGTTTTCTCTTCCCTCTTCATCTGTTAAGATAAATTCTACATTGGTATCAAATGCTACTTTTTCGACGTTCGTCAAAACAATTAAATCTGATACATTATTTACAGTAACTTTGCCCAGATCAACAACATGAGAAACTTCACTAAATTTTGCAGCTAGTAGTCGAAACGTTAAATCTAAATTTTGATGTGGTGTCCAAGTACTTGCGTTGCTAGATGAAAGTAATACTCCTACTTGATATGGCTGACTTGTTACCCAACGGCTATTTACTGCATCATATTTGCCAAGTTCTGCTATCTTTACTGCAGTACCAGGATCATCAGTAAGCAGTACTATTGCATACTCCTCTCCTGCATGGCAAAACACTGGTGACCACTCTATACGTGTTGCTGTGCCATCTATCTTTATATCTTTTGGCTCAATATAACTTTCAGCAATGACAGTCTGCGAGGGCATTCCCACTGCTGTTTCTCTAATCTGCACAACAACACGTTTTTTGCCTTTATTTACAAACCATAGCTCCACGCCTCCTATGTGCCTACTTTCATTTAGCGTAAATGTTTGCGCTAAAGGATCAACTCTTCTTGCTGCGATAACTCTTCTTCTTTCCTCTATGGTAATTGTTTTTTTACCAGTATAAGTTGCTTCTCCATAACTGCCTTTATCACCGAAGAACTGCACTAACTTAGTCCCAGCAGGAATGTTTCTTGGTACAGTAAATCTTCCTTTTATTTTTCCTCTGTTATCAGCAATAAATGTTGCGATCATGTTTTTCTTTCAAATATTTTCTATGCTTTAGGTTGAATAAAAATTCCATCAAACTTTATCTCTTTAAGCTTCTCACTTGGCTCAAAACCTTCGATCTCAAAATTCTGTACTGCTTCTCTCATAAATTCAGTTTCGTATGAAGTACTTGACAGCAGCTCTGTCGTTTCTTTAACATTAAATACTCTGGTTACTGGACTTTTCCAATTTGTTTTTACCTCCGTCCAGTGATCAATGTTTTTATTTAGAGTAATTTGTGCCGGGACTGGATCAAAAGCTTGATATGGATTGATCTTTTCTCCTTTAGTCTGTAAAAGCTGCTCCAGTACCGGTTCAAGTTTATAAGGCAAAAGATATCTTTCCCCACCTTTTTCAATATCTGCAACTTCTACATCTATTGGCAGAACTAGCTCTCTATTTACTATTGCTGCAGACTGCGAAATTCCTTGATCACGCATATCATCATCAAAGAATGGGTCAACAAATACTCCTTTTTTGGTGGTAGGTTCTCTTGAATTTGCATCACTGCGTAGACGTTCCTGTGCAACCAGCGCATAAAGATCATTTATTCCTTTTTTCATTGCTTCAAGCTCATTCATCGGTACAGCATGAATAGCATTATTCACTATTTTTACCCCTTCGCCTTTTTTCCACGTCTGATGAATGTAGCAGAGCAAAAGTTGTCCGCTAGGCGCTTTTGGCATCGATGGTCTCCAAGAGTGGGAAATTCCTTTTATTCTTCTTACCACCCCTTTGCTATCGATAGTAATTAAATCAAAGCGTGGCATTTTCCAGCTATAATCTATCAAAACCAAGCTGTTATCAACTGCTCCTTTTACTTTACATCCCTTTTCATTTATATCTTCAGGGCTTACATGAGTGCGGCAGCGATAGGTTATTAGGTAACTACTCCCAGGAGCTGGCTCTTTACCAGGTAATGACCAATCGACGTTTCCTGCGTTTAACTTATAGTCTATACTATTTTCATAAATAACATTACCTTGTTTAACTTGAATAATCTCAAGTACTGCAGAATCAGGTATCGGATCAATAGCTCCAGAATATGAACCGTGAGTAACAGTAATGGTTTTCTGAACAGTTATATCTACTTTTTTAATTTCACTTATTGGAAAATCATTAACCTTCAGTTCCATTACTCTTTGGCTATTTGGCTGAAAAGTATGTGGTTCTGATTCAACTGATTTTATATCCGGATCTTCATCAAAAGAAACACGAATACTGTGAGGAAGTTCAATCTCATAGCCATCAACATGAGCTTTGCCCTCATTAATCACAAATATTTTTTTTCCTCCTTCTCCCTCTTCCTTTTGCAGGAACATTACTTCAAGACCATTTACGACGTAGGAACCATTTGCTTCTTTGTCATAACGAGCAAGAGCAGTAGTTACTATGTTTGCTTGTGGTGGCGGTGAATGTTCTATTAATACTCCATTTTCAATATTGTAAATTGGATAAAACTCTCCTTCAGAAAAACGTGGAGAAAGACCTTCATATTGATAACCCCAAATGGTGGAAACTTTAAGCCTTGCAGCTCCTACTTCCTGATAGTTTCTTCTACCAATAGCAGGATCACGAAGGTTTTCATCCTCAAGTTCTGTAATCGTAGATTCTACATAATAAACACCTATGCGAACTGTGGTACTCAGTGGAATAACAAATTCTTCTTTTTCAACTTTTCTAACTGCACCGCGCAGATAGATTTTTCCTGATTCAAGCGTAACTTTACCAGTTTCTCTATCTATAATACACTTGCTTCCTGTTATAACATCACCATCACGAAATATTGCATCACCTATGCCTTTAAGCTTAGAGAGAGCATACTCCTGAGTCTCGTTTAGTTCTGCTGACTGTAGACCTCTTCCTGCAAGAAACAAGCTTTTTTCGTATTCTTTATCAGGATTAAAGCGGTTGTAATAGCTGCTTAAGGTCATTAATTAACCTCTGCCTTATAAGGTATTATCACCATAATCTCCTCTATTTTATCTGCATTAGTTGCTTTTATAACCCAATCACTTTCTAGCTGAGTTACGGTTACTTTATGGGTATTTCTATCCCAAATATTACTACCAAGTTTTATATCCACCTGACTTTCATCTGAGATCTTTGGTATGAGGTAAACACCGTTATAACTTAAATCAATTTCTGGGTTTTTAATCTCTGCGGGAAAAGTAGGTTTAAACTTAAGCTCTGATGATTGTTTAAATTTTTTCCACTCTTCTTGATCAAACTCGCTTAACTTCACTGCCAGCATATCATAATAGTACTTCAGTTTTGGCAGAGCTTTTACTTTATTACTTAATTCTTTTCCACCGTTAAATGCTGTGTAATCAAGATGAATAATTACATCAGAAACCTTTTTAGCATTTGGTAGCTCTAAAATCCAATCAGATACCGCCCCTGTACCTTCAAATGGTAGATAACGTTCATCATTGAAGTTTAATTCAAATAATCCACTGTCTGCTTGGTTTCCTTTTGATATTGCTATCTGTTGACCTGTTTTCCAATTTACCCTTATCGACTCATTTGATTCATCATTTTCACCAAGTAATGATTTTATTGCCTCAATATCAGGTTTAAGTACTACTCTGTTGCCTGTTTGCTGCAAAGTAGCATGAATATCCTGATAAGGAGCAACTTCTGCTCTAATAGTGATCCTTATACTCTTGATCTTACGGCAATAATGACCTGGAAAGTCAAGATCAAACATCTTTTCTGTTAATGCAAACTTACAGCTTCCTTTTGTTTTTAAGTCATTGATTGCAATAGGACTTAAAGGCATTGTTTTAGTAATCTCCAAAGCTCTCTCATTATTATCAAGATACTCTTTAGTCATCTGCTCAAGAGCAAATTTTAAACTATGACCTGCAAGTAATCCTTCTTTTAAGCTATTCCAAGAGCTTGCTGTAATAAATACTCTATCATTATTCAACTCATACTGATAAGTTTTTTCCACCTGTTTTACCATCTCCAAGGCCATCTTATAAGCTTGGAAATATATTATCGCTATTTGTCCTTTCATCCAGTCATAGAGCTCTTTACTTGTAAACTTACTTTCGAAGAATTCTCTTTTTTCCTGGTTTTGCTTGATTGACTCTTGATGTACTTTTAATTCTTGCTCAGCAATAGCTTGGTTAATTTGATTAGCCTCTATTGTATGATTAATCTGCTTCACATCACAGGTAGCTAGCTTTTTCTGTAAATCCCAATCCTCAGCACGTCTTTGATAACTTGCCATAATATTACATAACTCAGCACTTTCTCTTATGGTATCTGCTGTAGTAGTGAAAGAGCTTGCTCCTGCTTCCACAGAAAAACCAGGGTGAAAGCCACCATTAGAAAAACCAAATATTGTAGGTGACCAATGGGTTAATGCTGCAGCTCCAAATATACCGGACGCTCCTGCACGAGCTGCAATTGCTCCAGCGTGTAAATCCACTCCCTTATATTCAAGAGACGACAAACCAGTCAACGATCCACCAGAAAGTAAATCACCAATAAATTGGAAAAAGTCAAATGCACTAGAATTCATTAAATTGTCATAATGTAATCTACACTCCTCAGCATTATTTAAACTTGCACTTAGTGCATCTTTTTCTTTCTTTAAGGCTTCTATGGTCCTTTCTTTAATCGATGAGATTAAATTACTGATTATTCCTTCTTGTTTGTTGTAAAAAATAGTTAATGATTCAGCATCTCTCTTTTCCAAAACATCTAGTAACTCTGAGCCAAATTGCATCACAGTTTCAACTATTGATTTTGCATAACTCACCATCTGACTGAATCGATAATGTGGTAGGTGTATTTGTGGTAATTCTACAGAATGGCCTCCAGTTACTGCTGATAGTTGCTTAGGATTAAGCGGTGGCTGGAATAAAGGCGGTACTGCTTTTTTGCCTCCCATATTTAAACAATGTCTTATCTTGTATAAACGATCTTCAACTTTATCCCAAAGACCAATAAAGCTCTTGTTTTCAGGCGTGCAGAAGTAATTGCTGTATTTGATAAGATCATGAGCTTCATCAGATTGAACTTCAGGTTGTGAACCAGAGGGTAGTTCTGTTTCCAGTTGCAATAAATCATGCTGTTTTAATTCATTGAAGGATTGAGGCTGAACTGAAAAATTTCCTTTTTTAATAGGTTTTGGGCCAAGTAAATCCCAAGCTCTAATGTATAACATCGTAGCTTGATTTAATGCTTCCCATGATCCTTTAGCAAAGAGCATATCTCCCCAATCGATGAGATTGTTTACGTAAGATATGATGATGTACTTTTCAAATGAAGTTACATGTTGTTTTGCAATGGTGTATGGGTCAAATGGATCAATTGCTAATTCTATAGCAGTTTGTGTATCACTTAGCGACTCAACAATATTATCACCATTATGTGCTTCAAAAGGCAAAAACTGCCATGCTTTATCATTGGTAGGGTTGAAGATATATTGATACCATTTTCTTGCTGTAGCAAAATCTTGCTCTTTGTGCAAATGCCAAGCAACCAGCATTGGAATGTGGAAGAATATCTCCCACAGATAAAGACCATAGGCACCACTAAAATCTAAAAGATCACTTGGACAATGAACAACACTATTCGTTGGGTTAAATCTTTTGAATTTAAGTTGTTCTATTTTCTGTGATTTTAGAGTTAAAATACTTTTTGGCCCTCCAGCATAAGCTTTTTGACGTAAATCACGCACATTGCCAGTGATGTTTAATCTGATGAAGGAAAATTTCGTATCTTGAAAGCTAGATTTTTGAGTTTCGCCAATATATTCAAACTCAAGTTTATCCTTATTTATCTTATAAGTTGATTGCTCACTAATTGCAGATAAGTTGTAATCTTTAGGTAAAAGCAAGAAAGATTCACGAATATTTTCACGCTCTAAGTTACCTTCAACAATAAACCATCCTGGCTTATTTATTACTTGGTGTGCTAGGGATTTTTTAAAATCATCTAACAATATTAATTGCTTAGTAGAGTCATTTTCATATAAAAGTGTAGCATTACCATCTTTATTGGTAACATTGGTCTCAAAGATGTTTTTGGTTTCTCCTAAATTAAGCTTACTATCACTATCCTTAATTGCATCATAAGATGAATACTGGATCTTATCTACTAGTATTTCATACTTTAACATATTTTTGTTTTCATCAGAGCCAATGAACGTTAATTTATTGCCTTGAATAATATGGCTATACAAATGTTTAACTTTAGTAGTTCTAGCTGTCCATGTATCAGTTTCGTCATCATAAATATCTATTCTTGAAGCATCAAATTTGTTAAAGAAAATAGCCTTCTGCCCACTACTACACTTTTTTGGAAGGTTGTGCTCTCTTGGCCACCGTCACGGGTTGCCCAACTTTTGGTTTCATCATTATAGATATCTATTTTTTTAGAACCTAAACCTAAACCCCCAAAGAAAATAGCTTTCTTGCCCACTACTGCTACCGCTACATATGTTCGTTTTTTACTAATGGTATGAGTAGTCCACTCTTTACCTTTATCAGCCTCGTCATCATAAATGTCTATTTGTGATGGATGATCATAAACACTAATATCACCTGCATCACCACTAAAGAAAATAGCTTTTTTACCGACTACTGCAACTGCTACCATATATCGTGCTTTACTGGCAGTACTAGTTGTCCACTGTTTTTTCTCATCATCATAAATATCTATCTGTGCAGAATATCCACGTTTCCCCATACCCCCAAAGAAAATAGCCTTCTTGCCGACTACTGCTACTGCCGCCTCTTTTCTTGCTTCACTAGTAATATGAGGTGCCCACCCTCCTGTTTCAGCGTCATAGATATCTACTTTTGGAGAGAGGTTATAAAATTTCTCACCCCCAAAGAAAATAGCCTTCTTGCCAACCACTGCAATTGCTGGATTGTGCCGTGCTTCACTGGCAGTATGAGTTGTCCACTTTTCACCAATTGCTTCATCATCATAGATATCTATTTGTGGAGAGCCACTGTCACAAAAGAAAATGGCTTTCTTGCCGACTATTGCAACATCTGATCTATACCCTGGCCTGCCTTTCATAAGGCAACTTGTCCATCCTTTAGTTTCGTCATCATAAATATCTATTTGTGCGGATTGACCATTACCTTTATCACCTCCAAAGAAAATAGCTTTCTTGCCGACTACTGCTACTGGTACAAAAATTCGCCCTTCACCAACAGTATGGGGTGACCATTCTCCTGTTTCATTGTCATAAATATTTACTTGTGAAGAGTATTGATCATCATCAATTTTACCCCCGAAGAAAATAACTTTATTACCAATGACAGCTTTTGATGAAAAAGGTAAAGGATCGAATTTTTTCTTTAAGTCAACAGTACAAGTTTTATAAGTAAAGTTATTAATAAACATTCCTTGCGGGCTTTTATTAGCAACTAAATCTTCATCAAGAGTAAATAGATTAGACGGGCTTTCACTATCAAACTTTGTTTCACCTATAATAACTACAATCCGTCTTTCTTCTCCACCTTGTTCTTTTAGATAAAAAACTGCTACTTTCTTCCAGTATAATTTTTTTGCTTCATCAACTGGATCTATTTTAATATCACTTGCAAGCTTTTGTGGTGCTGTCCAACTACCACTTGGCTTTTGAAAGATATAATTAATCGTTGCATCAACTCTTTTTTCGTTATCTTTCCCTTTTTCAATTTGCTGGACCCAAAATATAAATAATCTGTTGAACGCATATATTGGAGTAACTGTCTCAACTGGAATCGATGCTTCTATTTTCTCCCAGGCAGTCCAGTAGAGGATATTTTGGTTTTCTTCATCAAATATTGCTGTGCGGTAATAATAATCATAGGGTTGGGCAAGGGTGCGACCAATAACATATAAAGTATTTTTTCCTTCTACTCTTTCAAAACAACTATCAACTATCTTTAAGCTAGTCACTTGTTCAAAATCTTCAAAATACTTCATGTATGCATCACTTACTCCTTCATCAGTGATATTTCCCTGCATTAAGGTATTTTGTAGCTTTTTGTACTCTGGAGTTATAACTTTACGTAAAGTTGGGTTTAAGTAGTTTTCTGGATATAATTTTATCTTATTACTTGCTTCCCATTCTCGATAACTAGATAGCCATTTCCATTTTTCTTCAGTAAAGTCTTTATCAACCTCTACACCTTCTTCTATCTTCATCATAGCACGATGAATGTATAGCTGAATACTATTTAGTGCTGCTTTAATCGGCGAAATCTTTGAACATTCACTCATTTCAACATCTATCAGCAAGAACCCATAGAGATCCCTCATGTTTTTTAGGTCTGGATTGATATGTATCATGTACCTTGCAAGAATATCCCGTTTTTCACTTGCTAAATGCCCTTCATCTTTTTCAGTAATGAGCTCTAAATCTCCAGCAACATCTGTATATTTATTCCATTCATCTGCTGTTAAATTATATAAATCCTTGAGCTTTAGTAGAACTTTGACGTTGATTCCTGTGATATCCATAACAGATTTAATTCTCATCAAAGAATTCACTGGATCTTGCTTGCCAAAGCATTGCTTAAATACTTCGACTTTTTTAATAGCTTCGAGTGTATCTTCATTCCAACCAGTTAGCTGAACCATTTTTTCTATTATTTTGTCACTTTTGTAGTCATTTCCATATAGCCAGCTTATGTATTCTGGCAACTTAGAATATAATCCCTTTAGTGTTCTATAGTTTGCTAAAGTCTTGATTTGCTCAATTGACCAGGTTCCTTGTCCTCCATAGGCGCTTTTGTAACTTGTAATACCCTCTACTTCAAATTTTAGCGTTGAAAATACATCTACGTTATGAAGGAACTTTTCTAAAAATCCTCTGTCTGAAAATGATTGCGGATTCTCTGGATCAGCAGTAAATGTATAAATAGCATCTAGTATTTCAGGTTGAATATTACCTACAAACTTATACACCTCGTTATAGAAACTTTGCTGATCTTTTACTCCTTGTACTGAATTGTGCAATTGTTCTGCAAGTTGCTTACTTGAAGCAGGATTAATTAATCTGATTATTTGTTCAGTGGTAATTGTATGTTTCTTTAGCCAATCGTTAAATTCAACTACCTTCTCTTGATTTACTCCTTCTATCTTTAATTGTGACAAGAGTTCTGATATTGGTATGTTTATTAGTCTTGCAAGCAGAACTTCTTTGTATACTTCTAAAATTTCTTCCTTGAATACTTTTGTACCGTTGTGGTAGTTAATCAAAGAAGTTAATTCATTACTATTTACTCCTAAAATATTTTGTAATGCACTATAATTACTTGCTGTGGCAGCTAAATCTTTGAGGCTTTTTTGATTTAGAAGTGCTTTAAATTCTGGTAGGTTGTCAATTTTATTTGACACGCTCTCTGGTAAATTGTCAGCGCACAATGCAAATATTTTAGCTAAAGGTTGTTGAAATTTTTCATGTAGATTTTTAATCTTTGCTATTTTTTTCTGATCAATTTTACCCTCACTTAGTGCTTGAGTTAACTCGTCAAATGACCAGTTGAGTTTGTTTGCTAAACGAATAAAGCGATGTAGAAAGCTTAGTGCTTGGTTATCAAGGTTATCTATAATTTGTTTTTTGTGCTCATCTATAGTTTGTTCTATAACGGCAAGTATTATTGAACCTTTAATTTTATTATAGCTATCAAGTAATGACTGAAGTTTATCGTGTTCTATACCTGTTTGTACGATAAACTTATCAACATTGTTCAATTGATTTATTTCTGTTATTCCATATACTTCTTTTAAATAAGCTTCTGTTTCATTATCAGACGTAATTACTTCATATTCTTCTGGAGAAAGACCTAAAAACTCTGCATCAGTGTCAGCATTTTCAATGAGCATTTTATATATCTCTGCTAAGCTCGTCTTATGTTTCTTAAGGTAAGCACGTATACTCATTAGCGGAAAATTTGCTGGAAGATTAAAAGGATATTTGGCAGTTGCAAGTTTACTTAGAACATCATCTCCAAGATCATGCTTTAGCTTTTCCTCTATTATCTCATTTACGATTTCAAGATATAACTTCTCTTTGTTAGTATTGTCGCAATCTAGTTTTATGTCGTAGAGATCTGGACGACGTTTTTTAAGTAATTCAGGTGGGCAAATATATTTATTAACTATTTCCAATAACTTAACCAGATAAGCTGCTGGACTTAGTACTGATTGGCAACTTTCACACTGATTGTAATCATCAGTATTAAAGATTTTTGGTATATGCATGTTCTCCCCTATAAATTTTAATGTATGTTGCAGCAGCGTTGAGCTCGATAGTGAGGCTCAGAAATTTTCTTAGCATTTGCTACATAAACTGAAATAAACTTCTTTCTGGTTACAGCTTTTTGGTAGATATCCCGTGCCGTGCTTTCTAAAAATGTATCTTTTACTACTTCAACAAACCTATTCTCGGATAAGTCAGTAATTTTAAACACTGAGTCATATAAGAAGTTTTCATCGTCTTTAAAACTCAGTAGCTGCTCAGCAGTGGAATCATCAAGTCCCATCTTCTGTAAACGAATAAGCGCATCATTTGTCATTTCTTTTTCTCCTTTCATAAATTTTTTAAAATGTTACTACAAAGGCAAATGTTTCCCGGGTTGCTGCAGTTCTGATAAGTGGTACGGTGTGTTCTAAAACTAATAAGATTCCAGGATTTTCCACGTCTTTTGGTTCAAAATATCTCTGTCCTATAGGTTTTACTTTAGTACCAACCATAACCCCTAATTCCCTTATCACTTGATTTGCTGCGTCCGTGAAATCGAAAGTGAATTTGAGAAAAAGATTATTGGTTGGTACATTTGAGGGTCTAAACCTTCCAGAAGGGGTCAAAAGCTCTCCATTCTCATCACCTGTGCAGAATAGCACTTCGTCTGCAGTACATCTGCCAAGTTCATTGAGTAGTTTTTGAGAAGTAATAGGCTCCGGTGGTGTGCTTTGAACGTACTCTATAGTAACTGTACTACTCTCTACAATAGAGCTGTTTTCTGTACGCTGAATAACACCAGTACTGCTATCAACTATATAATCTATACTTGGCTGATAAGTTGTTTGTCCTGTAAAAACCCTTACATCTTTAATAGTGTGGTGATCTAGAGCTATTTCACCCTCAACAAAAACTTTTTCGACCTGATGGCTATTTCCAGAGCTTGAATCACCTGTTCCCCAAGCAAGATGGATAGATTGCTTTTTTATGCTGGCTGCTATTGCTGCTCTTCCTGATTGTGTAAGAATTGACACCTGTGATGAGTTTGAAAGGCTTATATAATATATATTCAGGATTTGGAAAATTTTTGTCCAAAAAAAATGAATTTTTGCCTAATTTTTTGTTGCAGTATTATTTAAAAATCGAACTGTATTATTCTCGAAAAAAAACAATAGAATATCAATAGGTTAAAAATTGCATCTGTATTATTTATTTTTGCTCCTGTCCTACAAAGTGCACCTATAAGTTCTCATCCTTAAAGCATTAATTGTTTTAGGGAAAAGTTATGAAACTAAAAACTGCCATAGTTGTTCAAAATATACGTTATCAAGCTAAGAGATTAAAACTTTTTGAATGCTTTGCTCATGAAACTCATGAAGATCTTGAGCAAGAACTTTTCTGTGAAATTTGGACTTATCTTGATAGATATGATGAAAGTAAAGGTAGCTTTAACACTTTTGTAGCAAGATTAACTGAACGTCGTGCCAATAACTTATTGGAGAAACAACTATGTATGAAGCGCAATATTAATAACTATGTCAATATTGAGAAAACAGAAGCTTTTGAAGATGAAGTAGCGAAACGTACTGATGTAGATTACATGATTTCAACGCTACCAAGAAAGATGCAAAAGATATGCGAACAACTCAAGTACTTTAACTTATATGAAGTTGCTAAGATGAACAACATATCAAGAACTACTTTAAATACTATGGTAAGAAAAATACGTATAAAACTCTCTTCCATCTACTACAAGAGCAAAAAGAAAAATTGAACATAAATTCTACCTTTCCTGAATATATAACATATACCATTGAGGTGAATAAATGACTTTTAAAATTTTAAACAATAATGAAAGATTGAAAACAACTACAGGCATAAAAGTAGTAATTTTTGGTCCTTACGGTATTGGTAAAACCAGTCTCTTAAAGACTATAAGTGAACCAACACTATGTCTTGACTTTGAAGCAGGTCTGCTTGCTGTTCAAGATTGGCAGGGAGATTCAATTAGTGTTCGTACTTGGAATCAAGCTCGGGATATTGCCTGCCTAATTGGTGGTCCGAACCCTGCACTAAAATCTGATCAAGCGTATAGCCAAAGACACTATGAGCACGTATCAAGTAAATACAATGAAGAGTTTTCTAAATATCGATGTATTTTTATTGATAGCATCACTGTAGCATCACGTCTTTGTCTCTTATGGGCAAAAATGCAACCGGAAGCTTTTTCTGAGAGAAGTGGAAAGCAAGACATGAGAGCTGCTTACGGAATACTTGCGCAAGAGATGATGGCATGGCTCAATCAATTTCAACACATCGGAGATAAAGACATCATCATAGTTGGCACATTAGGCCAATATCTTGATGATTGCAATCGCTCAACCTGGCTTCCTCAATGTGAAGGAGCAAAAACTGCTAGTGAAATTCCAGGTATTGTTGATGAAGTAATTAGTATGGTTGGAATCAAGAAAGATGATGGTACAGAGAAACGTTTATTTGTCTGTCAAACTATTAACTCTTGGGGATATCCAGCTAAAGATCGAAGTGGCTGCCTGAATATGGTTGAAGAACCGCATCTTGGTAAATTGCTTGCGAAAATTAAAGCCAAAACTTTGGCTCCTATTGCTTAATTAAAAATTGGAGAATAATTATTATGGAACAAAGCTTTTTCAATATCGGTCAAAAAATTCCCTTTTTCAGTGTGAAAGAATACTTGAATGATCAATCGCCAATACCAGAAGATATAATCTCACCAAGAATTTTAACAAAAAGAGGCTTATTGGTACTGGGTGGCCCTCCTAAGATTGGCAAAAGCGACTTTTTGATCTCTTGGCTTGTTTACATGGCTGCTGGTAGATCATTTCTTGGTATGACACCAAGTAGACCTTTGAAAATTTTCTACATGCAAACTGAAATTGAGTATGAATATATGAAAGAACGGTTGCAACAACTTCAACTGGATAACGAACTTTTGAATGTAGCTGCCAATAACTTAATTATCACGCCAAGAGTGCAATTATCATTTAGTAGTGAAGAAATAGATGAAATTAAAAATGTTGTCAAAGAGCGTTTCAAACCTGATATTATCGCCGTCGATCCTCTTCGCAACATCTTCAACTCAAGTGAATATGGTAATGAAAATGACAACAGCGCTATGCTATTCTTTTTGCAAAAAACGCTTGAAAGACTGAGGAACATTATTAATCCAGATGCAGGTATAATCCTCACTCACCACACAAAAAAACTTTCCAAAAAGATGCTGGAAGAAGATCCATTTCAAGGCCTAAGCGGTGCTGGATCTTTACGTGGATTTTATAGCACTGGCATGGTGATGTTTGCTCATGATGAGGAAAGCACTGTCCGTCAAATAGTATTTGAGCTTCGTAATGGTGAACGTGTAGCAAGTAAGCTTGTTGATAAGATAAATGGTCGTTGGAAACTTGTAGACCAATGGAGTTGATTCTTTTTTTACTTAATTTATAGGGAACAATATGCTAACAGATTTTTTAACTGATTTTAATACTGCAAAATTACAAAGTAATTTAATACCAAAAGGTACAATAGTCAAGGTAAAAATGGCAATTAAACCAGGAGGTTATGAAAATTGGTTCACTAAAAGCTACACTACTGGCAGCATCTATTTAAACGTTGAATTTACTGTCACTGAAGGTCCATATGCAAAACGCAAGATTTTTCAAGTAATTGGTATTAAAAGTGGCAAAGCAAGAGTTGAAGGAGAAGATACTTGGGGAGAATCTGGTCGTTCTATGCTTAGAAGTATTTTAGAGTCAGCACGGAACATTCATGCAAATGACACTTCAGAAAAAGCAGTGATTGCTAGAAAAATCAACTCTATAGCTGATTTTAACGGGTTAGAGTTTACTGCAAAAGTTGGTATTGAAGCCGACAGTAGATACGGAGATAGAAACAGAATTGCTACAGTTGTTACTCCAGAACAAAACAATGGTATTGAATCTGACTGGTTACCATTTTGAAGTACGACGAAGGAAAGTTATGGGCTGCTGTTATTACTAGAGCTCTTCAGGATGCAGCAGGAAGGAACCTAAAACTTAAAAAAGAGGCTTGTAAATGGATTCGATCACGATCCTTTGAAACTGTTTGTGAACTCGCCAATCTGGACTCTAAACGTTTAAAGAATATGTTGATTAAAAAGGAGGGAAATTTTATGGGTTTTTCATCTCAAAAAGAGATTAAATCATTGTTAATTGATAACATAAAAGAATGTGTATCTTACTTACTTCCGGGTGGAGAATTTTATCAAGATAGGTTCTATCTGGCAAATTTAGGTAAAGATAAGATAATAGTTGAAATAAAAGGAGAGAAAGCAGGAAATTGGAATGACATTTATAAAGAAAAGAAGGGAGACATACTCAGTCTTTGGACTTTAGTTGAAGGTAACATAGATTCTGCCAAAAAGTGGTTGAACGCTAAAAAAAATTCCACGTTACAAAACAATGGAGAAAAAGCATTTTCTGTAAGACACTACTTAAATGATAAATCACCAATGCCAAAAGATATAATAGGGCCAAGAATATTAACTCCAGGCGGTCTTTTGGTCATAGGTGGAACTCCCAAAATCGGAAAAAGTAATTTTCTTCTTTCCATGTTAGTACATTTAGCTGCTGGAGTATCATTTCTTGGTATGAAGCCTGCAAAGCCACTTAAGATATTCTATCTACAGAATGAAATGGAATATGATTACATAAGAGAGCGCTTACAGAAGCTAAGAATCAGAAAGAAAACCCTTGATGCAGGGACAGAAAACTTAGTCATCACTCAAAAAATAAAACTAACCTTGAATGTGGAAGAAATAAAAGAAATTATGTACGAAAATCTCGATGTAAAAACAGTTGACGTTATAGTGATAGATTCTCTTTTTGATTATAGGAGTATGATCTCTTTTCTGAAAAATGATGTTGATAAACTACGTTCTATAACTAATCCTATGGCCGGAGTAATCTTTACACATTATACCAAAAAAGTATCCACAACTACGTTAAAAAAGAATCCATTTCAAGCATTGAGTGGTGATAATGTTTTAAGAAGTTTATATACATCTGGAGTAGTAATATTTAAACCTAGTCAGCATAGAAATGTTCTGCAAGTAATGTATGAACTCAAAAATGGAAGACCCATACCAACAAAATTCATCAGTGAAGTTAACGGACACTGGAAAACAGCTTAGTTGAATTTCATAAGTTAAATTTTAAATATATTGGGGAATTTTATGGATATCTATTGTGATTTTAATACAGCAGCACCACATGGACATTACAAACCGTTAGTAGAAAAAGAACAGCTAAAAGCTCAGCTTTTGTTAAATATCAGATCATGCCTTTCATATCTATTACCAAGAGGGATATTTCGTGGTGATAAGTTTTATGTAGGCAATGTACAAGGTGATAAAGGAAAGAGTCTAGTAGTAGAATTAAGTGGTAGTGAAGCTGGACTATGGCACGATTTTGCAACAAAAGAAGGTGGAGATATAATTGATCTTTGGGCAGAAGTGCATAGAAAAAGTACGAGAACAGAGTTTACTGAAGTAATGGACTCTATAGCTGAATGGCTTGGTCATTTTAAAAAGCTCAAAACTGACAAAACTGCAGGTAATCCAACTGCATATTGGGATTATTACGATGAAAACGGCCAAGCTATTGTTAGAGTATATCGTCATGATGATGATAGTAGAAAGAGATATCTTCCTTTTGATATCAAAAAATCCACCTTTAGTGTACCAGAGATAAGGCCACTATATAATATTCCAGGTATTTTAAAGTCCGATAAAATTATTCTTGTAGAAGGGGAAAAGTGTGCAAATGCTCTCATAGAGCAAGGTATTACTGCCACAACTGCAATGTCTGGAGCAAATGCAGACCCAAATAAAACAGATTGGACACCACTCAAAGGTAAACATGTTATTATTTGGCCAGATAATGATGAACCAGGTAAGAAATACGCTGAAAAATCTGCTATGAAACTTACTTGTCTTGGAGTTGAAGAACTTTGCATTTTGGAAATACCTAAAGATAAACCAAAGGGTTGGGACGCTGCTGATTGCGTGAAAGAAGGTATAAATGTTGAAGAGTTCATCCTTAGTACAAAAAAGGCTCCTTCAAAAAAATCGTTGAGAATAGATACCAGAGCTTGGGCTAATATTGCTCCAGAAAGAGAATGGATTGTTAAAGATTGGCTTCCTATTGGAAGTGTTACGGCTCTCTACGGTGATGGTGGTATGGGAAAGTCTCTACTTGCTCAACAACTAATGACAGCAGCGAGCACAGGTAAATCTTGGTTGGGAATGGAAATTGAGCAGATGAAGACATATGGTGTATTTTGTGAAGATGATACAGAAGAGCTGTGGCGAAGACAGTGTGCTATAAATAGATTATATCAGTTAGATATGGAATCCTGTGACTTTCATGATAATATTGGCTTTTTATCGAGAGTGTGGAAAGATAATCTACTCATGGTATTTGATAACAAAGATATAGGTAAATTAACTCATTGCTTTGAAGAATTACTTGAAGATATTAAATTGTTTCAACCAAAGCTAGTAGTTTTAGATACAGCAGCAGACTTATTTGGTGGCAATGAAAACAATCGCTCTCATGTGAGACAATTTATTCAAAGTTGTTGTGGAAAAATAGTGAAAGTAATAAAAGGAGCTGTATTATTATGTGCTCATCCTTCTGATTCAGGAATAATACGTAAAACAGGTACAGGTGGTTCAACTGCGTGGAATAATACAGTAAGATCTCGTTGGTACTTGTCAAAGCCAGATAAAGCTGATGCTTCTGGTAATGAACGAGTACTTTGCCGTAAGAAGTCAAATTATTCTGCATCTAACGAAGAAAAGATTTCATTTTATTGGCATAACGGTGCGTTTTTACAATCTGATGATACATTAAATTCAGAAAGAATAGTAAGGTCTAGCTATAATACTAAATTGGATTTAGAACGTCTAAGAAGATGTGATATAATTTTAGAGTTAATCTCTAATGAAGCGTATAGAGGAGAAGTATATACTGCAGCTAGCTTTGCAAAGTGTTTTGAAGGAAAGTTCGGACTTGGTAGTGATCGTAGCATTCGTGAAAGAATTAGTAATCTTGCAATGATAGGTCATATAAAATTTTTCAAGAAGTGTGATGAATATGGATTATCAAACACAAGATCGAAGCATGGTTACCTATGTGTAAAAGACATGGAGCTAAAAATTGCTGAAAATCAGTATGTATTGGTAAAACCAGATTACTATCTTGTACCAAACAATGGAGCGACTCTACCTGTGGAAAATAGGGATGTATGGGTCTTACATAACTCTGAGAAATAATATGGGAAAGATAATATACAATGTTAATTATTATTAGTATAATGAAAATATAATGTTACTCAATCTTCATTATAGATAACATCTATAGGAAAGCTAAAGAAGCAAATAGCCTCTTTATAGATAGCAAACAAATTAGGGGTCTGAAACAAAAATTTTTTGGAAGTAAATACCCATTCAACAAAATAGCAAAGTAAATACAAATGCTAAAAAGATAATTATAGAACAGATATAAACATGTCTGGCAAGCCTTTTAAAAATATCTGAAAATTTGAATATAGTAGGACTAAGGAATTAAAGAGAGGAGAGAAAATACTATTTCAATGAGCTGCTTGAGAAAGATCAGGACCTAGGAGCACAGATTATACCAAAAATTTCCAAATTATTATCTTTTACCAAATGCAGTTAACAGCTAAAAACCAAGAAATGTATAACATTGCAAAAGGAGATAGTAGAATTATATATTAAGTTGGCAAGTTGGCAAACTGAAGAATCTGCCATTCTACCAACTTAAAATTGATAAAAATATAAGAAAATCAGTAGCTTAGAAAAAGTAATAAGTTGGTAGAATGGCAGAAAGTTGCCAACTTGAAATATGTTCCAAAGTTCCCTTCTATGGCTGATTTGAGCAAGTTGGCAGAATGGCAGATTCCTTTATATATATAATATATTACATATTAGTAGTATGTAATATATCTATTGTGATTAGATGTCACTTAGCACAGAAGCAGTTGAAGAAAAATTCATCTTGATAACAGTCTATTTTTTTAATTCCTATTTTTAATGCTTTTTAAAGTAATTATACCACTTGGTGGACCCAAATATAGGTTTAACCCAAAGAACTCTTGTAAACTACATTAAAAACCCAATGAGGGGCATGTGTAGCTTAACTCAATAGAAAACCTTGTGCAGCTATATCACGTTTTATTTTAGCTGTAAAGACTTAAGAAAAAACAAAAGCCTGAAAGAGACAAAAAACATACCTTATCTACAATAGGTGAATACTGTTTTTAGCAGGCTTGCATGTTTGGAAATCTCAACGAGTGAATCTTCTTTGAAGGAAAAAATTTGTCAATGCAAGGCAATATGAAGAGCAGTTAAAGCACCTATGCTGCAGGTGATATAAAACCAAAAGCTACTAGCCCTGCTCCAACTGTAAAATGGGAAACTATTTATAGGTGATTTGAACCGGAGAGACTTTAATCTACTTAACGAACTACTTTTATCAGCACAGTAAAAGGGTTAATACGGTAACCATAATCTTTACGCGATGATCCAGGCCAACCAACTGTTTGAATCACATCATTACGTTCGATGTTTAGTCCTAACTTTTTAGCTAAGGTGGTTTTTATTGTTCTTTGGATTGTGTTTAGTGGTTTTCTGATGTGATGTTCTGGATCTGCTTCTGGATCGAGATTTAGGCGCTTTTCTATTTCAGTTATGCTAAGCAACATGTGTTTTTCAGGAGGTAATTCTTTTTTACAATCATGCAAAAATTGTTCAAATAATATGCGAAAAACTTTCATACATGCTACAGCTTTCTTATTTAGAATCTCTATATTGTTTACGTAAAGTGAGCCCTCTATCAATTGCAACTCTAGTAATTCCTTCTCTTTAGGAGGTTCAATTAGATTAAGTGAAGTATGCAAAATTTGCATTGAAGTATTTGGTATTAACTCTGGTACTCCTCTTTGTACTGCTTCTTGAAATACTTCAATTAAAGTCTGATGCTGAAAGAAAAGGTCAACCATTTTTACTATGGGCAAATCAAGAGGTATGTTTGATGGATTTTTTCTCAGTATTATTAATATAGTTGGATTAGCTTTAAGCTTATCTATCGTTAAGAATGTTGGATTGGTGCAAAAATCAAGAACAATGAGATTTACAAATTGACCTTGGTCACCAGCATGATAAACTCCTCTTTCCACTTTTTGCCACATGAAATGCGTATTACTTAGCTGACCTTCAAACCAATTCATAAATTTCTCTGGGTTTAAATATGCAGATAAGCGGTGAAATCTTTGCTTCTTGTAGGTATTAGGTAAAATATCACGGTTGCAATTTTCACAAATTATATTATCGCATGCTTCGTTAAAGTCCTCATCAATGAAAATCTCATTGTTACAGTATGGATCAACTATATTTGGCCAATCTAATTTATCTTGTCTACGAGAGCAGATAATGTAAGACCTCTCTTGCATCTTAATTAATTCAAGATCTGACAAATACCTTGCTGCTTCGATGTAATTTTGATTTGGATTAATCCAAGAGCTGCCAGAATTAAGAAGATCAGAGATTTGCTCTTGGCAAGATTGTAAGACCATAAAATTGTTTTATGTATGCTTTAAAATCCTCTCTTTCCCTTTTATTCAGAGGATGTTCAGAGTAGTAAATTGCTATGTACTCATTACTTCGCTTGAAAAATAAGCCTATCTTTTTGCCTTGAAATATTACTTTAATCGATTCTATAAATGGCACTATTTCTCCTACAAATGGCTTTAAAACATGCAATTCCAGTGCAATAGGATCATATGGAGCAACAGTCAAAGTGATATTAGTATAGCTGTAATTGAAACGATTTGACTGAAACTTTAACTCAAAAACACGAATATTTGAATCAGATTCATTAATACAAGTTTCTATAAATTTATGCACCTGTTCCGCGAAATTTTTATCCTGCACATCTACAAAAATACATTCGCAACCAAAGTAACAACTTGCAATGCTATTTGCTATTTCTATAGCTTGATCAATGTTTCTAGCACCAAGATCTACCTGAGTGCCATTTAGTAGAAAATCCAAAATCATCCACTCTGCCTTATGGCCATGAATGACTTTGTTTGAATTTAACAACAAATCTATATCGCTAGCTTTGCGTATTAACACATATAAACGATTCTGATGATAGAAGAAACCTTGTAGTTGATTCTCGAAACTGTCATTTCTCTTAATGTTATCTTCTTTCAGTATTTGTTGTATGATTTCCTCTGAGATAAAGTCTTTAAATGGAGTACTTGGTCGTCTTGGTATTTTTTGTAAGGCAAAAGACATGAAACTCTTTCTTTGTATTTTTTCAAAGTGATAGACAGACTTTAAAAGATTGTAATCTGCATGAAACAGTAGAAACAGCAAAGACTTCTTATCATATTTATTATTATTTTTTACAAGGTAGGATTTCATGAGTTCTGTAGTTAATGCAGATCTTGCAATTTCACTGACAGTAACTTCTAGTTTTGCACGGTCAAAACAGGTAATCAAGTAGTAAGTAACGAGAGAATCGGAATAATTAGCAATCACTTTACGTTTGTATTGTACAGATGTATTATCGTAACTTTCATCATCAAAGAGTTGAGCATTTAATTTATCTTTAAAGGAGTTTTGAAAAATAATATTTAATTGCTTACCAGAAAGTGAATCTATCCAAGACTGACGTATTTTTGTATTGTGAAAACGATCAAGCAAATGGTTAACAGGGACTTCTAAATCATCTTCCCAAAATTTACGATTTGGATAAATGTTCATAAGAAACTAACCACACCATAATAACATAATAGACTACTTAAATAGTTAAGATAGAAATCTGAAAGTCTTGACCAATAATTATGCAAGGGCTGTTTACTGATTTTTAACCAAGTTTTTTCTAAAAAGTTTGCTTAAGAAGAAGATTTTTTGGACAAAAATTTTTCAAATCCTGAATATATATTATATAGCACTCTAGCGAAACAAATTCTGAATATAAATGTCAATCCTAACACTGGACCTTGGCAAGCAAACGGGCTGGGCAATTCTAACAGATGGAGTAATTGAAAGTGGAAGCAAAAGCTTTCATGGTAGCCGTTTCAGTGGAGGCGGTATGTGCTTCTTAAACTTTCGTAATTGGCTTAATTCTTTGAAGGACATTTCTGCAGTGTATTTTGAGGAAGTAAGAAGACATCTAGGAACTGATGCAGCGCATTGCTATGGTGGTTTTCTTGCAGTGTTGTCTGCTTGGTGTGAAGAACATCATGTGCCGTACAAAGGTGTTAATGTTAAAACTATAAAACGCTTTATAACAGGCAAAGGCAATGCAAGTAAGAGTGAAGTTATTGAAGCGATACGTGAAAAAAGTTTTTCACCTAGAGATGATAATGAGGCCGATGCTTTGGCATTAATGTTCTACGTTATGAATTTCAGTAAAGATTTTAACATATCAAAAATACCGTAAAAGTGGGTCCTTTCGGCCATAATGGCGGGTTTGATGGGTCAGACCCCAGGCCTTCTTTAGCGTCAGATATATTTTGAATATTAACTTTTTAATTATTAAGAATTTAAATTATATGAATTTAGCAATCCACTATTATCCTACTCGAAACCTAGTTGAATATGAGCGTAATCCGCGTAAAAATGACGATGTAGTCAACAGAATGTGTGCTTCAATCAGGGAATTCGGCTTTCGTATACCAATAGTTGCAAAAAGTGATGGCACTGTGGTTGATGGTCATTTAAGACTTAAAGCAGCAAGAAAACTTGGTATGGAGAGTATACCAGTTGTTTTAAGTGATAATTTAAATGAACCACAAACTAAAGCTTTTCGATTACTTGCCAATCAATCAGCTAACTGGGCAAAGTGGGATGATGATCTTTTGAAGGTGGAAATTCAAGAGCTAGAAGATCTGCAGTTTGACCTTAAAATGACTGGATTTGAATTGGAAAAAGTTCAACGATTTCTCGATGATTTTGATGGTGAAAAAGAAGATCTTTCTGACTTAGCTGGTGATGATAAAAAAGTAGAAGTAACAAAACCAGGGAATTTATGGATTTTAGGAAATCATCGAATCTATTGTGGTGATAGCTCTGTAATTGAATCATATAAAGCGCTGTTAGATGATAAAATGGTAGACATTACTGTTTGTGATCCTCCATATAACGTTGATTATGGTAATAGCCAAGACAAAAAGATATTAAACGATAATCAAGGTGAAAAGTATGAGCTTTTTCTCTATGATATTTGCAGTCATATTTTAGCATACACCAAAGGTGCGATTTATATCTGTGCATCATCATCAGAGTTTTCAACGTTGCAAAAAGCATTTGAGGAAGCGGGAGGAAAATGGTCAACATTTATCATTTGGGCAAAGAATCATTTTACACTAGGCAGATCTGATTATCAGAGACAATATGAAGCAATGCTCTATGGATGGAAAAGCGGCAATAAACGTGAGTGGCATGGAGGTAGAAATCAAAGTGATCTGTGGTTTTATGATAAGCCAACACATAACTCATTACATCCAACAATGAAGCCAGTAGAGCTAATGGAAAGAGCAATAGTTAATAGCAGTAGATCAGGAGATATCGTACTTGATCCATTTAGCGGCTCTGGAAGTACACTGATTGCATGTGAGAGAACAGGAAGAATTTGCAGGACAATAGAGCTAGATTCAAAATTTGTAGATGTAACCATAAAACGTTGGCAAATATATACCGGAAGAGATGCCCTTTTAGCCAGTACTGGTAAAACTTTTGCAGAAATTCAAGAAGAAAATTCGTAAAAAGGAGCAAAGGAGGAAAAGAGTGGAAAAAATCACGCAGACGGAATGGGCAAGAGAGATAGGAGTATCAAAGCAATATGTCTGTTATTTAGTAAAAAAAGGAATAGTTAAGTTGGAGGATGGTTTGATCGACCGAGAACAAGCAAATGAAGCAGTAGCGGCAATAAGAGATCCAAGTCAGCCACTGAGGAGGAAAAATCCAGAAAACGAAAATACAAGTAACCTTTCCACGATGTTGCTAAAAACTAGAATAAAAAATGAAATGGAACGAGGTAAACTTCTTGAGGCAAAGGCAAAAGCTGAGATTGGTGAACTTGTAGCAGTAGAGGAAGTAAAGCGCGAAGCATTTAATGTAGCAAGAGTTGTCCGTAATAATTTGCTTAATATTCCAAATAGAGTTTCAGCACTACTTGCATCACTGAGTGACACTGAAAAGATTCATATGGCGCTAACTGAAGAGATTACAAACTCATTACAAGAATTATCTAATACTAAATTTCAAATATAAAAAAGATTTTGAATATAAAATGGCTAAGTTTGGAGTTAATAAAGTGTCTCATCAATCAACCTGGATTAGATGTTAATGTTAGAGGATTAAATGGAAAGACACCACTACATTGTGCTATAGAATTTGATGAATTAAGCATGGTGGATTTGTTACTCACGAAGAAGAATATTAATCCTTTTGTGGAAGATAATGAAGGTAAAACATCTCTTGATTACGCCAAAGAAGGGAAAAAAGCAGAAATATTACAAGCGCTAATTAATAACAAATACGGATCAGAACAAGATAGTTTACTTCATTTAGCTGCAATGATAGGTGAAGTTAATGCAGTTAAGTATTTGATAGGAAAAGGTATTGACGTTAATGTACGAAATACTTTGCATCATACTCCATTACATCTAGCAGCAGGAATAGGACATGCAGAAGTTGTAAAGATCTTGATAAGAGAAGGAAAAGCTGAAATAGATGTCTTTGATGCACGAAATCAAACACCAATGCATTACGCAGTTAATAATAAAAAACTGGAAATAGTAAAGTTATTACTCGAGCTCGGAGTAGATGTAAATAGCACGCGCATAGGACAAAACTCAATGAAATTGTCACCTGTGCATATAGCTGTAAGTAATACTAATTATGATGAAAGGGATTTATGTCTTGATATTCTCAAATGCTTAATAAAGGAGCCTAATGCTCAAGTTAATTTACAAGACTACGAAAACAAAACACCACTACATTACGCTGAAAGACTTAAAACAATAGAGGTTTTACTAACTCGAGAGGATATAGATCCTTTAATCAGGGATGATAATGGTAAGACACCATTTGATTACGCTAAACCTGAGATAAAGAAGGCTTTGATGAGTAATAAATACGGTTCTGAGAAGAATAGTCTACTCCATTTAGCTGCACAAAAAGGAGAAGTTGAGCTTGTAGAATCTATTTTAAAGGAAGAAATTGATATTGATATTTCAAATAATAAGGGTCTATCACCGATTTACCTTGCTGCAGAAAAAGGGCATTTACATGTAGTAAAGTTATTGCTGAAAAAAGGAGCAAACTATACACCTGTTCTGCACTTAGCAATCAAGTCAAATAATTTAGAATTGCTAAAAACTTTATTTAAAGAAAAGAGTATCAAATTACCAGATGAGATAGGCAGATCTGTACCAATTTATTATAGGTGTATGGAGCATAGAGATGCAAAAGTAAGAAAATACAATAATGTAATCTGTGTTTCTACCTCAGTAAGTGCAGTAGCAATAGCGGTATATATAGGGTTAACAGCAATAACAATAAGCAATGCAATCATTTTTGCAACAATAACAGGGATATTTGCGCTTGTTATAGCAATAATGATAAGTGAGGTGAGCAAAAGATATATAGAAAAGGAATTTCAGAAAAAGATGCTTATGGAATTGGAGGAGTGTGGAGGAATAAACTCTACTGTTAATAATATTGAGATAGAACCAATTATGAGTAGATGCAGACAATGATATACGCCACATCTTTTTCTGAAGGTTTAAAACCAGATCCAGAGCTTAAAGTATCAGAGTGGGCGAATGAGTATCGAGTTCTAGCAGCAACTGCAGCATCAGAGCCAGGTAAATGGAGAACAGAAAGAACTCCTTATTTAAAAGAAATAATGGATTCACTATCACCATCTTCACCTGCAGAAAAAGTAGTATTCATGAAAGGAGCGCAGATTGGGGGAACAGAAGCTGGCAACAATTGGATAGGCTATATCATCGATCAAACACCAGGTCCAATGTTAGTTGTGCAGCCAACAGTTGAAATGGGAAAACGTTGGTCAAAAGGAAGATTTGCACCGTTAATAGAGAGTACGCCATGTTTAAAAAGTAAAGTAAAAGACCCAAGGTCAAGAGACTCAGGAAATACTGTGCAAAGTAAGGAATTTCCAGGTGGAATAGTAGTAATAACTGGAGCAAATAGCAGTGTAGGACTTAGATCTATGCCAGTAAAATATCTCTTTCTTGATGAAATAGATGCGTATCCAGGAGATTCAGGAGGAGAAGGAGATCCAGTTTTACTCAGCATAGCTCGTACCAATACATTTGCACGGCGAAAGATTTTTTTAGTATCAACGCCAACGATTCATGGAATAAGCAGAATTGAGAAGGAATTTGAAGCAACAGATAAGAGATATTTTTTTGTACCATGTCCGCATTGTAATTACTATCAAGTTCTAAAATGGTCACAAATAAAATGGGAAGATAAAAATCCAAATACAGCACACTATATATGTATAGAATGTGGTGAAAAGATAGAAAATCATCAAAAAACAGAGATGCTTGAACGTGGAGAATGGAGAGCTACTAATCCAATGAAAGGTGAGAAAAAAGGATTTCATCTTTCAAGTCTTTATAGTCCAGTTGGCTGGTATAGTTGGACTCAAGCAGTAGAAGATTTTCTCCATGCAAAAGAAAGTGAACAATTACTAAAAGTTTGGATAAATACCACTTTAGGAGAAACTTGGGTAGATAAAGGAGAAGTACCAGACTGGAAGCAATTATTTAACAGAAGAGAATTTTTTCAGATTGGCACAGTACCAAAAGGCGAAGTAGTTCTCACAGCAGGAGTTGATGTCCAAAAAGATCGTTTAGAAGTAGAAGTTGTAGCATGGGGAAAAAGCCGCGAAAGTTGGTCAATAGACTACCGAGTATTTGAAGGTGATACTGGAGGAGGAGAAGTATGGGGAAAACTTTCGGAGCTTCTGAGTCATCATTTTATCGGTGAAAATGGGCTTGAATACATGATAAGCATGATGGCAGTTGATGCAGGGTATGCAACGCAAGAAGTATATAACTGGGTGAGAAGTCATCAAGGGTCTGGAAGAGTAATGGCAGTGAAAGGTGTAAATAAAGCACTAGTGCCGCTGAGTAGCCCAAGCAGAGTAGATATAACAGTTGGTGGTCAAAAACTAAAGAGAGGAATAAAGCTGTGGCCAGTAGGAGTATCGATATTAAAGTCAGAGCTTTTTCAACTACTTAATGTTTTAAAAGAAGAAGAGAAAGTGCCAGCAGGATACTGTCATTTTCCCGAGTATGCACCTGAATATTTTAAGCAGCTAACAGCAGAGCAATTAGTCAGCAAAGTAGTGAAAGGATATACCAAACAAGAGTGGCAAAAGGTAAGAGAAAGAAATGAAGTACTAGATTGCCGAATTTATGCGAGAGCAGCATCTATTGCACTTGGAATTGATCGTTGGCCAGAGAGTAAATGGAATAGTTTGAGTGGAAAAATAGAAAGTAAAAAACCTAAAAAAGTAAGACAGAGTAAGTGGTTGGAAAATGTATAACGAAGAGTATTTAGTTCAAGTCGAAGAAGCGATAAAGAAGCTGCAAAACGGAGAGCGAGTAGTATCAATTGCATATGGTGATCATGTTGTGCGGTACGGGGAAGTTCAAATAAAGGATTTATTGAATTTAAGACAACGAATTAAGGCTGAGTTAAAAGTTGCAGGTATGAACCCAAAGAGGAAAATTGTTTTTTCAACGAGTAAAGGAATTTTATAAATGCTGCTAAAAACCTTCAAGCAATTGTTTAACAAACCAAAAATCAAAAGTTCTGCATGGGATGCGTCAGGCTCAGGAAGAAGAGTGATGTATTGGCAAGGAGAAACAGGAAGCATAAATAATTTACTTTCTCAGAGCCTTGGGCACTTACGTAGCCGCTCTCGGGATATGGTGAGAAAAAATCCATATGCAGCAAATATCATTGATACAATAGTAAGTAACTCTATTGGAATAGGAATAAAGCCGCAATCAAAAGCAAGAGATGGAGAATTTCGAAAGAAGGTGCAAGAATTATGGCTAAGATGGACAGATGAAGCAGATAGTAACGGAGTAAGTGATTTTTATGGATTACAAGCTCTGGTATGTAGGAGCATGATAGAAGGTGGAGAGTGTTTTGTACGCCTCCGACATCGTAAACTCGAAGATGGATTTTCTGTACCATTGCAACTTCAAGTATTGGAATCAGAGCATTTGGACAATAAGAGCAATCAAACACTAGCCAATGGTAATGTAATAAGAAACGGGATTGAGTTTAACAGGCTTGGGCAAAGAGAGGCATATTACTTATTTAGAGAACATCCAGGAGAAGGCTCGTTTGGTGAATCAGTGAGAGTGCCAGCAAATGATGTTTTACATATTTATAGACCATTAAGACCTGGGCAAATCAGAGGGGAGCCATGGCTTTCTAATATACTGCTAAAGCTTTATGAGCTTGATCAATATGATGATGCAGAATTAGTGAGAAAAAAGACAGCAGCGATGTTTGCAGGGTTTATTACGAGACTTGATCCAGAAGCAAATATCATGGGAGAAGGTGAAGCAAGTGAGCAAGGAGTAGCACTATCTGGATTGGAACCTGGAACAATGCAGCTTTTAGACCCAGGAGAGGACATAAAATTTTCAGAGCCATCAGATGTTGGAGGAAGTTATGAAGCATTCATGAGACAGCAACTGAGGGCAATAGCAATAGGCACAGGAATAACATATGAGCAGCTAACAGGAGATTTAACAAGCGTTAATTATTCATCCATTCGGGCAGGGTTGATAGAGTTTCGCAGAAGGTGCGCAATGTTACAGCATAACGTGATAGTATTCCAGTTTTGTCGGCCTATTTGGAATAGATGGCTAGAGTTAGCAGTACTTTGTGGAGAACTGAGTATAGATGAAAAAGTAGTAAAAGCAGCGAAAGAAGAAGTAAAATGGATACCACAGGGATTTGATTGGGTGGATCCTTTAAAAGACCAGCAAGCACAACAAATGGCAGTAAGAAATGGCTTCAAAAGTCGAGCAGAAGTAGTATCAGAAATGGGTTACGATGTAGAAGAAATTGACCAAGAAATAGCAGAAGATAATAAACGCGCCAATAGTCTCAATTTAATATTTGATTCTGATGTCGGGGGAAACAATGTTTCTAAGTAAACCATTAATGCTTGAACCAAAAAGTTTTGAACTACTATCGCTTTACAATCAAAAACATCCCATGTTTAAAAACATAAAGCACTCTATAAAAAGTAACGTAGAAAGAACTGCAATTATACCAATTCATGGAATTCTGACTAAAAAACCAGGAGCTTTTGACGTCTTTCTGGGAATGACATCATATGAGCAAATAGAAGCGCAAGTAAAGCAAGAATTAGCAGATAGTAGTATAGAGACTATTTTACTGGACATAGATAGTCCCGGAGGAGAGGTAAACGGTATATTTGACCTAGCTGACTTTATTTATGAATCAAGAGCAAAAAAGAGGATAATAGCGATAGCAAATGATGATGCATATTCTGCTGCGTACGCTATAGCCTCTAGCGCTGAAAAGGTATTTGTGAGCAGAACCTCAGGAGTAGGAAGCATAGGGGTAATTGCAAGTCATATAGATCAAAGTGGGTTTGACGAAAAACAGGGAGTAAAATATACAACAGTATTTGCAGGAAGTAGAAAAAATGATTTAAATCCACATGAGCCAATGACGTCTGAAAGTCTGGAAAGCTTACAAAAAGAAGTAGACCGACTATATGAAATGTTTGTGCAGCTGATAGCAAGGAACAGAGGTCTTTCAATTGAAAAGATTCGATCAACAGAGGCAGGGCTATATTTTGGGGAGAAAGCAGTAGAAATAGGCCTTGCAGACGGAATGACAATTCTTTCATCTATTAATAAAAACAGGAGTATTACTATGAATGAACAAACTACAACTGACCTAGAAACTGATAATTTAACTAATAAAATCAAGAATGACAGTTATCATGCTGAAGTTCTTGAATTAATACGTTTATGCAACTTATCACGAATGCCAGAGAAAATAGGAGAATTTATAGAGCAGAATGTTAGCAGCAAACAAGCACAAGAAATATTAATGTCGATACTTGCAGAACGAACAATGAAGACTGAAATTTTAAGCACATTACCACAGAATTCGTCAGAAGATTTAATGATGCAGGTAGCAAGAAGTCGTGCACAATCTGGCATTTAGAATATTCGTAGTATAACAAAAGTAGAAAATAAAGGAGAAAAGCAAAATGAGTACTATAACAGAACAAAATAACCTTGGGGATCTTCTGAAATACGAAGTTTCAAATCTATATTCAAGAGACCAAATAACAGTGGCAAAAGGGCAAAATCTTAAACTTGGTACGGTTGTTGGTCGTGATGAAGATGATCTAATTAAGATTGTAAACCCAACTGCAACAGATGGTACACAAACGGCGATAGGTGTAATAACAAGCGATGTAAATGCAAAGGAAAATACTAAAGGAGTAATTATTACTCGTGGTGGAATACTAGCAGACCATGCAGTTGTGTGGCCAGCAAATATCACTGAAGAACAGAAAGCTGCAGCAATAAAGCAACTTGAAGCACGAGGGATCATTATCCGCAAGGGAGTTTAACTAAAATTAATAAGGAGAAAAAGAATGCAAAATCCATTTACAAATACAGCATTTAGCATGACGGCGCTAACAAATGCGATAAATATATTGCCGATAAATTATGGACGTGTTGAAAATTTAAACTTGTTTCCAAGTAGGTCAGTAAGATTTAGACATATTACCATAGAAGAACACAACGGAGTTTTAAGTCTACTACCAACACAAGTGCCAGGAGCACCAGCAACAGTAGGAAAACGCGGCAAAAGAAAGGTAAGAACATTTACGATTCCACATATTCCACATGATGATGTAGTGTTATCAGAGGAAGTACAGGGAATAAGGGCATTTGGATCAGAAAGTGAACTGAAAGCGCTGGCAGACGTAATAACTGACCATTTACAGCTAATGAGAAACAAACACGCAATAACATTAGAGCATTTACGAATGGGAGCGCTGAAGGGAATTATTCTTGATGCTGACGGGTCAGAATTATTAAATCTGTACAACGAATTTGAAATCACGCCAAAAGTAGTAAATTTTGCACTAGGAACAGCAACAACAGATGTCAAGCGTAAGTGTCTGGAAGTACTCCGGCATATAGAAGATAATCTAAGTGGTGAATATATGACCGGAATTCATGCCTTGGTAAGCCCTGAGTTTTTTGATGCATTAACTTCGCATAGTAAAGTGAAAGAAGCATATGAAAGATGGCAAGAAGGAGCAGCGCTAAGGAACGATATGAGGTCAGGATTTACGTTCTGCGGAATCACATTTGAGGAATATAGAGGGCAAGCAACTGATCCTGAAGGAACGGTTAGAAGATTTATTGAGAAAGATACAGGGCATTGTTTTCCACTAGGAACAGCGAGCACATTTACAACATATTTTGCACCAGCAGACTTTAATGAGACAGTAAATACCCTTGGACAGCCACTATATGCAAAACAAGAGCCAAGAAGATTTGATAGAGGGACTGATTTGCATACGCAGTCAAACCCTCTGCCAATGTGCCATCGTCCGGCCGTTTTAGCGAAAATAGTAACAACATAGTAGGGTTGTATATTAAATCAAAGTCGCAAGACTATGACAAGCAAGGAGTGATACTGTCAACTGGGTTGATTGGTAAAAATCGTAGGGACCTTAGTACACTCCTAGCTTAAAATAATGTAGTACGAACGGTAGAAGGATCTAAAAGATCGAATTACAACCCTGTATAGCATTTACGTTATTATTTGATTATATTTATAGGTATAAAAATGGCTAGAATAGTTTTTATGGGTATTGATGTTTCAAAAAAAACACTTGATATCTCAATCGACAATAAACATCAGCGTATAGAGAATGCAGAAAGGGCTATATCTGAGTTTATAAGATCAAGAATGACTAACAATATATTTGTTAAGTTATGTGCAGTAGAATCAACAGGCGGTTACGAAAAACTTGTCATAAAATTGTTGCGAGAACATAACATAGCTGTTCATAGAGCTCACCCAAACCGGGTATATGCGTTCGCAAAAGCCTGCAACCACTTTGCAAAAACAGACAAATTAGATGCAAAATTGCTAGAAAAGTATGCCGAATTTATCACGAAAAATGATGAGGTAGTAGAATGCATAGTTTCACAAAAGCAAGAAGAACTAAAAGAATTAAGGGCAGTTGAGCGCAACCTAAACGACGATGTTCACGCAAATATGTGTCGTTTACATAAGGTTACAGGGAAAGCTAGGGAATATATAGAAAAACAGGTAGAATTTGCCAAAAAACAATTAGAGCAAATTAGACAGGATATAGAAGGTATAATAAACTCTGACCCTGATTTGAAGGAAAAAAGCAAACTGCTAACTAGCTATAAAGGTGTTGGACGAAAAATAGCAAGTATCCTACTCATAGAGGTACCTGAGCTTGGCAGGCTAGATAATAAGGAAATAGCTTGTCTAATTGGAGTTGCACCAAAAACCAATGAAAGCGGAAGGAAAGTGAGTAAAGCTCAAATCATAGGTGGCAGATTTTATGCTCGAAAAGCATTATACATGTCTGCCGTGGTTGCTATTCGTCATAATAGGAAAATGAAAGCACTTTACCAGCGTTTGGTTGACTCTGGTAAAGCCACTAAGGTTGCATTAGTTGCTGTGATGAGAAAAATCGTCGTTTGTTTAAATGCCATGATAAAAAACAACAATTTTTATCTTGATGCTTAAGACGGTAGGTCCCCACATAGAAAACTCTATTTATGACCTTTAAAATATACCATAAAAATATAAGATATGCAATATGTTTAAAATAATATGTAAAGACTTTTAGAAAAAATGGTATGCAGGAAAATATAAAGAGATTATTTAAAGATTGTTTTGCCCATTTAGGAGAAGTGGCTTTGTATAAATCAAAGGATAAGTCATATATGGTACAGGTATTAAAGCAACAGCCAGATAAATTATACGAGATTGGTGAAGGACAATTTGTAGGAGAAACTTTAGCGTTAGAAGTAAGTGCGTTTGATGTGTTAAAGCCAATAGTAGGAGATGTTTTTGTTATAGGTGATCGAAGATACAAAATACACACGCCACCACTTAGGGATAAGTCTGGAATGATCTGGAGAATCGAAGCATCTGGGGTGTAAAATGTCTGTGCATATAGAAGTTGAGGTAATAGAAAGTGTAAATGCTAAAAGAAAAAAAATAGAATTAGCAATAGTGAGAGCATTAAACAAAACAGCACTATGGTTAAAAGCGCAAGCAGCTAAGGAAATCAGTGAGGAAAAGAAGGTAAAATTAAGTTTGATAAGAAAGAGATTAAGAATTTTTAAGGCGAAAACTAGCAGATTAGAAGTGTTAATTAGAGCAAATCTCTATGACATTAGAGCATCGACAATTGGCAAAATACAAAAAACAAGAAGAGGATCGAAAGTAGGAAAGCATGAGTTTATAGGAGGATTTGCAGCAGTTATGCCAAAAGGAAATAGCGGTATTTTTAAACGTGAAGGAAGGGCAGCATTGCCAATAAAGGAAGTTAAGTTGCCACTGAAACCTGAGGCTTCAAGGATAATAGGGAATCTTGTTAATTATGAAGTTGAAAAGGTATTTGAAAAATATTTTATACATTACATGAGTTAAATTATATGCATGACAAAGTTCTGGAAAGATTTACATCAAGCAATTTGCAGCACACTGAAGGAAGAAATACCGGCTATACAGACATGTGAAATTTATCCAGCAATAAGAAAAGAATTATTAGCGCCAGCGGTATTTGTGGAACTTAGTGGCTTTGAAAAAGGACATGATCCAGGAACAGAAGAATTAGCGCTGAAAGCAAGATTTGAGGCGAGGATTGTAGTTGATGGAACAGTAGAGGATTCCTCGGTAGTTGTTAGAACATTAGCTGCTGAGGTTGCGAGAGTAGTAAATAAGAATACTTGGAATATGAAAAATATTTCACCAGGTGAATTTATATCTGCAGAAATTGACGGATTTAGGCCAGAATTGGATGCTTATCTTGTGTGGCTAGTTGAATGGTTTCATGAGGTACGCGTGGGTAAATCAGTATGGTCAACTGGCATAATGCCACATGTTATTGAGATAGGTGAAGTGCATGTTAGACCATAGTTTTGCAATTTCAGAGCTAAATAGAAAATTAGCGAATATTATCCGTATTGGATTGGTGAAAGAAGTAGATTATGAAAAAGCAAAAGTAAGAGTGAAAATAGGAGATATTGTAACAGATTATCTGCCATGGATAACAAGCAAAGCAGGAAAAGATAGAGATTGGTCTCCTCCAGATATCGATGAACAAGTAATGGTATTTTCTCCTCTTGGTGAACTATCATTAGGAGTGGTATTAGGAGGAATATATCAGGAAAAATACTCTGCACCAGAGAATAAAAAAGAAATAAATAGTGTGAAGTTTCAGGATGGAACAAGATTATTATATGATAAAGAGAAGCATCATTTAGAGATTGAAGTAGTAGACAAAATAACACTGAAAGCTGGGGAATCGAGCATAGAGATGACGAAGAGCGAAATAAAACTGAAAGCAGATAGAATAAACCTTAATTAAATGAATAAATCGGTTGTACGAGTAGGAGATTATTGTGTAGAAGTAACACCGCATTTTTGCATTAGTGGGAGTAACAATGTTTTTGTAAATGGTAAGCCAATGTGCAGACAAGGAGACAGTTTTAGTGAAGGAAGAGCATTAACTGAAGGATCAAAAACAGTTTTTTCAAATGGTCTTGGTATAGGAAGAGTAGGAGATATAGTTTCATGTGGGTTTAAAGTAATAAAAGGCAGTGAAAACGTGTTTGCAGGCTAAAAATGAAAGGGATGGACTCCAAAACAGGAAAAGAATTAGAAGGAATAGAACATCTGAAACAATCAATAATTGATATACTGACCACTCCTATTAACAGTAGAATAATGAGGAGAGATTATGGGTCAAGACTATTTGAATTAGTAGATAAGCCAATAAATAGAGATTTAACTTTGGAAATCTATTCAGCAGTAGCAGAAGCTCTACAAAGGTGGGAGGAAAGATTTAAGCTAGAAAAAGTAAAAATGACAGAGGTGAAAGAAGGAAAAGTAACGCTTGATCTAGAAGGATTATACTTACCAAGCGGGAAAAACATTCATTTTGATGAAATTGTAGTTTAAAGATGAAGCAGCTAAATATTGTAGAAAAGCTGAGTTATGAAGAAATCTTTTCGAGAATGAAAGAAGAGTTAGTCCGTAGAGATGAAACCTTTTCAGGATTAGTAGAATCGGATCCAGCAATGAAGGTATTAGAAGTAGCAGCATGGAGAGAGTTGTTACTCAGACAAAGGATAAACGAAGCTGTAAAGGGTAATTTACTAAAATTTGCAACGGGAGAAGATCTTGATAATTTAGCTGAGTTTTATGGAGTGGAGAGGCAAAAAGAAGAAGATGATGAACGATTTAGAAAAAGAATTAAAGCAAAGATAGTAGGCTCAAGCACGTGTGGAAGCAAGGAGTATTATAGGTATCATGCACTGTCGGCAGATAGTAGAGTAAAAGATGCATTAGTAGAATCACCTATACCAGGAAAAGTACAAATTTCAATCTTATCAACACAATTATCCACAACTGGCATAGTGTCAGAAGAGCTACTAGAAATTGTAAAAAAGCAGGTTACTAGAGATGATATAAGGGTTTTAACCGATACAGTAACAGTAATTGGTTGCAATATTACGGAAATAGATATTCACAGCAGAATGAGCATAAGTCCTGTAATATCGAAGGAGGAAATCAAGAAGCAGTTCATTAAGAAGTTTGAAGCAAATAGAAGGCTGGGATGGAATGTTACAAGATCTTGGATAATAGCAAATTTGTTTGTAGAGGGTGTAGAGAATGTAGAATTAATAGAACCAAAAGAGGATGTTGTGGTACTGGGGAATGAGTGTGCGGTGCTTAGCTACGTCAAGTTAGATAGGATTTAAAACGTATTTTTTGCTTTGTGGAATCATACCAGTGAGAGGATTACGTGCAATAAGTGGTTTAAGGTTTACTGGAAAAAATGACCAATGTTATGCAGACGAAAAGATTCTCCTTCTCCTAGCTGTTGCAACTTATTTTTTAAGGTATTAACAATATAGTCAAATATCAAAGAAAGTATTTTTAATACCGAGAATATCTTTGTTTTTTATCAGTTCTGCAATGATCTCTTGCTTACTCATAAGCTACCTAAATAAAGGAAATTAAAGCAACTTGAAAGAAAAGACAAATGAAAAGTTTATTACCGCCAAACGCAACAAAGCAAGAAAAAGCGCTAGTAGAAACAATCGACTATAAAGTTAATCCAAGTTGCATAAGAGGGTTTAAATTTAGATTGGAAGAAGAAACATTGCCGTGGATAATAGAAGAATATGGTTTAGAAGAAATACTACGCTGGGTAAAAGATAGAAGAAAAGCAGTAGTAGAAGGAGTAAAATTTCAAAGACTGCGAGGAACACCTAAATCACTTAAAATAGCACTCAAGTGGGCAAATATAGAAGACATTACAATCATCGAAGAACCACCCGGTAAACACTTTTTTGAGTTGCAAGTAGGGATAAAAGAGGTACCAAATGACTTCTTCGTAGATGCAGTAGTAGAGCTGGCAAAACTATCACTGCCTGTAAGATCCAGATTGATGAGGATTTTTAACGATTATTATAATGTGCAGAGATTTATATTGGATGAGAGTTTATTTGGAGATCTTCTTTCTGATTATTCAGGGGTAAAAATAGAAAAAGATGGACCAGTGTTATCATTTGGAAGAGTAAATTTTTTCAGGTCTAGTGGTCCAGTTATTAGGATTATAGAAAACTATCTACGCGATCATTATGAACGAGCTTTAAGCAATGATATATATCGCCTAGATGTAGCAATCCTTGGAGAAACCGAGCCTCACACAAGGGATTATAAAGGCATCTATGAAAGAGATCATTTGTGGTACAACTTAAAAGCACTATATCCATTACCACAGAGTTTATTACCATCGATTAAATTTGCAAAAGCGCAGATAGTATTATCAGACAGTTGGGATTTAGGAGACATAAATACGTGCTTTCCAGTTAGTAGCGTAGAAGAAAGAGGAAATAAATTTGTATTGGGAAGCGATAAACTTTCAGGGCAATATTGGAATTTAAAACACAAGCCAATTTTAGAAAGATTTAGCGTTACTCACAACTATAAAGTAGAAAATTATACAGATCAGAAGGTCAGAAAATATGTTTTAGCAGAACACAACGTTTACTATAAAAATGATTTAGAGCAAAAAGACTCAATACACGAATTAGAAAAGCACATTTTAGTATTTTACCCGGGAGTACTGAAGTGGCATGAACATCGACATTTGCACAGAAGTTGGAAAAATAGTCAAGTTATATCTATAATAAGCTAAGTACTTATATTTAGATCCTCATATATTATATTAATAATAGGTAAAAGTGTATGAAATAAAAAGAAAAAGACTTGCTTTCTTATGCTAAAACGGACATGACTTGAATAGCGGCAGGTAAATATAAGAAATTTGTCTGGCGCTAGAAAAGCTAATTTTGTGAGGTATGAAATGAGTTTTAGCAAGAGTAAGTTTTTTAAAGAAGTATCAAGTAACGGGTTTAAAAACATTAATAAAAGAAATGAAGAAGGAGAGACGATCTTGCATCAAGCAGTAGAAATCTCTGATTACAAAACAGTGAGATTATTAATAAAAAAAGGAGCAGAGGTAAATGCAAGAGATAAAAATGGTTATACACCTCTACACTGTGCAGTATTCGCAAAGAGTTTAGAAAATGTAAAAGTGCTGCTAAGGGAAGGAGCGGAAGTAAATGCCACTCAATATGTCACTGGATGTACGCCACTCCACTCTGCGTGCAAAATAGGAGGAGCAGGAGTTGAAATAATAAAAGAGCTAGTAAAAGCAGGGGCTGAGGTTAATCAACTGAATAAATATGGTGCAACACCAATGTATTACATATGGGAAAGTGAAAAGTATTGTCTGTGTGATAGCGAAGAGAGTAAAAAGGCAAGTAAATTTTTGAGAGAAAAAGGAGGAATAACAAAAAGTAGAAAACTGACGTGCTATGGAATAGAGAGGCTAGTGGGAGAAATAGCAGACATGTTGAATAGGAGTTATTTACCGGAGTTAAAAATAATAGAGATAGAAGAAATAAGGAAGAGAGACAAATCACTAATAAAGGAAGAATGTGAAAATTTAGCAAGCAAAATAATGAGCCAAGTGAATGAAATGATAGATGAGGTAGTGAGAAAGAAGGCTTAGGGATTTAAATGTAAAGAAAAAGTGGGGTAAGTTATGGTAAAGCTCGGTAAAAAAGAGGAGTCACTATTAGAGAACTCGTTTAAAAATATTTATGAAAGAGATGAAAAGGGAAGAACAGTTCTACATTATGCAGTAGACGCAAAAACAGTGAGTTTATTAGTTGAAAAAGGAGTGAATGTGAATGCAGCAGATGTGGAAGGACATACAGCACTGCACCTAGCAATAACGGAGAAACGTTTAGAAACAGTTAGAGAATTGATAAAATCAGGAGGGAATGTAAATGCTGAAGAGTATGGCAGTAAATGCACACCGCTGCACCTTGCATGTATGGTAGGAGAAAAAGAAATAGTGGAGGAGCTAGTAAAAGCAGGGGCTGAAATAGAGCAAGCAGATAAATTTGGAATGACAGCAATGGATTATGCGAAAAATAGCAAAGAAATAGCCGAGGTATTAAAGAAAGAAACAGACAGAATTGAAAAGCTATTTATGAAGGGCTAAAAATATGGAGGAAGAAACAGAAAAGAAAGTAATGAATTTAGAGAAAAAAACGTTAGAAGAGCTAAGGAGAATGTGGAAGAAGGTATTTGGGGAAGAGGCACCTAAACATTCAAAGAAATATCTGATACCGAGGCTAGCATATAGAATACAGGAGGAAGTATATGGAGAAATGTCAAGAAAAGGAGCAAAAAGACTAGAGTATCTGGCAGATCGGCTAGAGAAGGGAAAAAGAATAAGTAGCGATAAATTACCAGTAGAAGGGACAGAATTAATACTAGAGAGAGGTGAAGAGACACATGCGGTAATGGTAACAGATAAGGGTTTAATCTATAGAGAAGAGTTTTATACGTCATTATCAGCAGTAGCGGGAAAAATAATGGGAATGAGCTACAACGGACCTTTATTATTCGGGATGCGTGATAAAAGTGGAAATTGAGGAGAGAGAATGCTAAAAGAGGTAAGATGTGCGATATATACAAGAAAATCAAATGAAGATGGACTAGAACAAAAGTTTAATAGTCTTGATGCGCAGCGAGTAGCATGTGAAAAGTATATAAAGAGTCGAGAAGGGTGGGTAGCATTAGCAAAAAAGTACGATGATGGAGGGTTCTCAGGGAGTAATTTAAATAGACCAGCGATAAAGGAACTATTCGAGGATGTCAAAGCCGGAGAAGTGGACTGTGTGGTAGTTATATACATTAGATAGACTATCAAGGGAAACAAAAGATAGTATAGAAGTGACATCATTTTTTAGGAGGCATCGAGTAAATTTTATAGCAGTAACACAAATATTTGATAATAACACACCAATGGGAAAATTTGTACAAACAGTGTTATCAGGAGCAGCACAACTAGAAAGAGAAATGATCGTAGAAAGAGTAAAAAACAAAATAGCAACATCAAAAGAGCAGGGATTATGGATGGGTGGAACTGTGCCGCTTGGGTATGATGTAAAAGATAAAGAGTTAATAATAAATGAAAAAGAAGCAAAAGTAGTAAAGTACATATTTGCAAGGTATATGGAGCTAAAATCAATGGCAGAATTGGCAAGAGAGTTAAATAGTCAAGGTTACCGTACGAAAGGAAAATCAGATATCTTTAAAAAAGCGACGGTAAGGAGAATAGTAACAAATCCAATATATGTGGGAAAAATACGGCATTATGAGAAAGAGTATGAAGGAAAACATGAAGCAATAATAGAAGAGGAAAAGTGGAAAAAAGCACAAGAATTGATAAAGAATCAGCCGTATAGAAAAGCAAAATATGAAGAGGCGCTACTAAAGGGAATAATAAAGTGCAAGAGCTGTGGTGTAAATATGACGCTGACATACTCAAAAAAAGAGAATAAAAGGTATCGATACTATGTATGTAACAATCATCTAGGAGGGAAAAATTGCGAATCAGTAAATCGGACTATAGTAGCTGGAGAAATAGAAAAAGAAGTAATGAAAAAAGCAGAGCAGCTATGTGAAAAATGGGAAGAAAAAGCAGAAGAATGGAAAAATTTAAGTTTTGGAAAGCAGAAAGAAATAGTGAAAAAGTTAATAAAAACAGTATTAGTGAAAGAAGATGGAATAGAAATGAGTTCAGAGGATAAGGTGGAATTTATACCAATAAAAAAGAAAGGAAACAAATGCACAGTAGTAGAACCAGAAGCAAAAACAAACAATGCGCTACTGAAAGCAGTGGTAAGAGCCCATTCCTGGAAACGGCAACTAGAAGAGGGAAAATATAGAAGTATGAAAGAGCTGAGTAAGAAAATAAACGTAGGTACAAGACGTATACAGCAAATTTTGAGGCTGAATTATTTAGCTCCGAAGATTAAAGAGGATATAGTAAATGGAAGGCAGCCAAGGGGTTTGAAGCTAGCTGATTTAAGAGAAATACCGGTGTTGTGGAGTGAGCAGATGGAAAAATTTTACGGCTCAGCGTCGTAACGTTTATAAAAACAACAATATGAAAAAACATCGAAAAAAGTATGTGCCAGAAAATTAAAAAAGGTTATTGCAAAAGGAGCTACTACAAAGGGCCACACAAAAAGATGTTGAAATTGATATAGAAGAGCAAATAAATGTTACAAAATCAATTATGTAAAAATATCAATATAAATGATGAAGATTTTAGCATATTAGATACAACAGTGATAGAAAATGTATCCAATTTTAGCTGCATATTTTAATATTAGACCTGGAGTGTAAAAGGCAGCTCAGCCAATTGTATGTTCCATATCCTCATTTTGTAGCCAGCTTAAAAACAATATAAGAGTATTCTTAGAAGACATTGGTACAATTTCCTTAATCTATAAATTATAGTAGTTTATATTTAAATAATAATCTTTAACCTTTATGGCAAATTAATCTACCTAGAAACTTCTCTCTTAGGATCAGAAGTCCTTCTTAACTCTTCACGTTCTGTCCATTTGTTGTTAGACTCGCTTATTACTTCAGGACGCATTAATCCACCAGATCTTTCAAAATATCCCTGTTCAATAGCATCGTAGACCCAGTAGTTACCAAGCTCGCAATCATTGCCCAACTCTTCTTCGCGACCTTTGAATTTTTCTAATATTTCTTCTCTATCACTCACTTCTACTATAATTTTGCTTTTATTCTGTACGTCAGGATACAGCCTAACGTCTACATTTCCCAAACTAGTATAGAAAGTTAATACTATACTGCTACCTTCTGTAAGATCTGTGTAATTCCTTATGCCATCTTCAGTTTTAATTTCTACTTCACTATTACCGATCTTTACTATATTTCTTCCACACTTTACATCCCCATCTGTTAGACCTAAATCCCTTACCCCATCTGTTATCTTTATAATGTCTATTTTACTATCTTTAGAATATTCTAAGTAAAAAACGGAGTTGTCTACTCTTGCATCTTTTAGCTCGCTATTGGTTGCACTTTTTGCGATTTCAATAAACTTATGAGAATTGCTAATATAATCTCTATAAGCTTTTTTTAGGTTAGTTTTATGCTCTTTAAATTCTGATGTCAGTGTGTTAGCATCAACTGTATTACCAAACACTGCCCCTTTTGATACTAATTGACATATTATACTACTAGCAACTTTAGGATTTTTTTCCAACTCATTGATTTTTTTCATCACATAATCGGTAAAAGTGTACTCATTACCTAAAAAGAAATCTTGTGAAAGAGAATAGTTTAATCGTACACCAGACTTTATAGCATCGTTTACAATCTTTTCAAGTTCAACCATGTTTTGAGCTCGAAATACCTTATCAGAAAACTTATTTAACTTCTCCTTTTGATTTGAAGTTAAATTAACGAGTAATTTACTGGCCTGTCCTTCCTTTTGCTGACGATAAATATTTATACCATAATCTAATGCTCCTGCTTCTAAAAATATCTTTCTTAACTCTTGAATAAGACCTTCATTGTCCCAAGAAAAACGATCAACATACGAAAACACTTTTGATTCACCCATTCCTTGCCGAATATTTAGCACCACTTTTAGGTCTGAATCTCTTTTATGCTTACTTAAAAAGTCCTTTAAATTTTTAGTGCAGTCTGAATCGAGTACAAGTAAGTCATACAATTCCTTATTCATCTTTTTCTGTTTATCAGTTAAAAATAATTCTTCAATATCATAGCAGAGGTTATTAGTTGCTATTTGTTGTGGAGTTCTCCCCTTTCTACTTGTTATATTAGGGTTAGCTCCTTTCAAGAGAAGAGAGTTTGCATTATCGTAATGACCTTTAGCAGCAGCAAGGTATAGTGGTGTTTTTCCTTTATTATCTTGTATGTTAGGATCTGCACCTGCTTCTAAGAGTAAATCTATAGCCTGATTTCCTGTACGACGAAATCCACCAATATTTGCTCCTGCAATTGCATGCAATACTGTTGATTGAGATTCTCCTCTTCTGAGATTAAGAATTACTTTTAAATCTTTATTGTTTTTATTATCATGTAAAAATTCTTCAAGGGGCTCAGTATTATCAAATGAACCACAGTTAGAAGCTAAACATTTTAGAGCACTAAGTAACTTTTTGTTTAAATTTTTTTGACTTGGTGTAAGGTCATGATCTAGAGCAAACCAAACACAAATCTGTTCACTTAATCCAAGTTTGCTATCTATCAAAGATAATGGTTCATTATAGTTTCTGACTGATGGTAAGTCTCCTGAGTACCACATATCATTCATCAGCTCATTTAATAAATGCTCTTTAGATGATAGATGTTCTATAATTGATTCATATTCAAAATCAGATGGCTCTGGTTTGGATTTTGGTTTTAGTAGATTGATAATAGATTTTACTATCCCAGTAGACTCACCCATACTTATCCCTCTAAGCTAAGATATATGATACATTGTATGCGATATGTAACATTAAGTCAATAACCATAATCTTTTTACTACTCACGTCGTTAAGCTTTTGTGAAGTTTTTATGGTGAGTAATATAAGATCTTTAGACAATCAAGCAGTGTAGCATTTACCCTACAGTACGGCTTGTTGTCTGTTTTGAATTTGTTACTATCTCACACCAACTATTTTTTTTCTTTTCATTAGATAAGGTAATTTTTTCAGAAGATTGACGTAGTGTTTCATGTTTTTCAAAATATCCTCGTTTAATCGCATCATGTACTGAATATCCACCAAGTAAGCAATTTTCTCCTATTTCTTCCTTATCTTTTAATTGATCAAGTTTCTTCTTGTCATCGTCACTTATCTTTACTTCAATTTTATTGTTGTCTTTATCACTAGAACGTAGATGAATACTAATCTTTCCTACTTCAGTAGTAAAAGACATTTCAATGCCACCTTCTAAAACGTCTGTATAATTTCTTTTTCCTCCTACATTTTCAACTCTTACTATACTCTTTCCAACATGAAATATATGATGTCTAAAACTTAAATCTTTCACTTTTGGATTATTTATAACTTTTGCAACCTCAACAGTGCTATCTTGCGAATATTTTACATAAAAATATCCATTATCCATTTCTACGTGTAAAGCTTTGCCTTGGGCACTACTGTTTATAATACCTTCATCTGCTACACTTTTTAGCTTGTTATCAATTTCTTCACATTCTGCAAAAATCTCATAACTGAACCCATAAGTTGCATACAATAACTTATCATCATAAAAGGAACTGCATTTTACTCTTCCACCTTTTAATAGTAAATTACTCATGATATTGCGTATAATACCTATATTTTTATCATCTGATACACCCTCGTAGGCAGGAATATCTCTTATTCCCTTAGAAACTAAACTTGTTATAGTCTCACTATCGTCTGATAAACTCTCATAAGGTGGTAATCCCTTATGCTGTCGTATTCTATCAGGGATATTTCTTATTTCCTTAAAAATTAAACTTGTTATAGTATACTTATCATCGTTATATTTTGAATTGAGTCTTATCCCTTTTTGCAAATATTTATTTGTTATGCACTCTATACGCTCTAAAGCAGTGTTTGTAAAATTTTCATGCTTATCCCTATAACCTTGATCATTTTTTGTTACTACATCTTTTAACTCTTTACGAAATTCATCAATTAGACTTCTCTCACTTTCAGTCAGTAGTAGATCTAACTTAATTAAAGCAGAGTCTCTTGGACTAATAGGGTAATTTTTCCAATATAAATCACTATCATCAGTTTCACTCTGATACGACAATGTATGTTTTACACATGTGTCAACAGCCTCCCTAGTTTCATGTCTCTGATCAAGGTCATAACATTCCGAACGATTACTTATTCCTTGAACAAACAAACTATAATCATCTAAATCTGTTATGTCATCTTCAGGCGTTGGTCCCTCATTGCTATTACACTCAATTTTTGAATGCCATGGCTCAGTATTTAATTCCTCTCCTAGCTTTTGTTCACTGATAGATTCTACAACATATTTTACTGACTCTGTAACCATACTACCTCCTAGCCTAAATATAGAATATATTATGTACAATATATAATATTGGTCAAGCTAATTTCAACACAATCTTTTTACTACTCATATTTTTGTTAAGTTTTTATGGTGAGTAACAATGGAGTATATAGAGAGGTTAAAAGTTGCTTATGACTCCAAATTCGAGCTAATTTTACTATAAATCAACATGGTTAAGACCTATACTTGATATCACTACTATAAGAGCATGATGAATTATACTTTAAAGGAGTACGGAAACTGCTGAAGCTTATACAGTAACCTGCGGAGCCACTTCAGCAGAATAAACAAACACATGCCAGTATTAGTAGAGAATTATTTATAAGTCAACTAACTTTTTCAAAAAATATTTTAGTGAAGATACCATGCTAGCTAGTGTTATAAAGAATTGAATTATTGACTCTTCCTAAGATTGCAAAAAGGGTCGTATATTTGTGAGAACAAGCCGCGTAAAAATAAGGTTATAAAAATAGAAGATTTAAATTATTTTTATAAGCTTAGGCAAAATAGTTCGTATGTAGATATGGATGAAATGGGCTAATATGGGTAGTTTTAGCGTATAGTAAAATTATTATATTAAAAAGTTCGTATGGTACACATGGTAGACCACGCGATTCCAAGAAAAAATCTTCTCACGCTAGCTGATTTTTGTTGCTGGAAATGGTTGCATCATTTAAATTTATTAATGTTATACACTACCAAATTAATAGTTGCTCATTTAAGAACCTCCTTCAACTTTACCCAACTCGACACATATACTTTTTGAAACATTGCTGCAAGTAGAAAAAAACAGGTTACCCACCTTAACTTCTTTAAATTTGCTCACAATCTTTACTTGATGCATAAGGTTTTTGTTACACTCCTTTCATCTACCGATTACCTCTACTTACCGCCTTTACCTTTGCTAAGGTCAGAAACACGACTAGCTTCAGGACCTTCTAAACTCGACTGTGGCAGGTCACCAAAATTACTGGAATCACTAACACCAAGCGATATAGGTGCTTCTACTAATCCATACCCTCCTCCTACTCTGTGATATCCTAATTCTAGATAAGTACGTAGTAATGGATCAATTTGTTCTCTATTTTGAATGTATGCTTGCAATTGCACATCTTGAAATCCCGGATCATTCCTGAATAATTGTGAAATGCCCACTCTTATGTTCTGAAAGTAATTTCTATCTCTGTTTGGGTGGCCTCTTCCAAGAAAATCGCGTATTATATTTATGATATTCTGCACTTGCCCAACAGGATTTTCGTTTAGAACTCGATTAATATCACTAGCATTTTCTAATGCCCATAAACCACAATTCCAACCATCTGTTTGCTGACTAACAGAAACATTATTAATCCTGATATTATTTCCTAAGTTATTTTGAATGATATCAGTAATACCACCTGGAACAGCAGTAGCAGTTGAATCAGCATAGTACCCAACATAGTTCCCATTTTGACGTTCAATCACTAGTGTAACCCAATGAGTATTATTTAAAGTAATGATTAAAGTTAAACGCTGTTGTTCTTCATTTTCCCTAAATTGATTTAATACTCTAACAATGTGCTCGTTACCGTCATTCCTTGCCAAATTAGCTACTTCAAAAGTGTGATTACCTTCAGTACGAAGCTGATATCGCAATCTTCCAGCGTGAGCTATATCAATTTGTTGAAGCCAGTAATCATAATGTTCATTTCTCGTCGCAAATTCTAGTGTAAGTAGATCATTTACTTCTATCCCTTGATTTCCAAGAATATCTCTTATTTGTCTTCTTATCTCTTGTGCTGTAGGAATGGAATTATCACCTCCCCTTATTCTTGACTTTAATGTTTCTATTACCTGTGCTCTAGTACCTTGCAAGTAACTAAATGGAACGTGCAGATTATCATCTATATCAAGCAAAAAAATAGAGTTCTGTCCTGGTTTTCTTTCCGTGTAAAAGCGCCTGAAATTTTCACGAGTCTGATCTGATAATAGACCCTCTGGTGGATTTTCATCAATAACACTTTCAGGTCCCACTAATCCTCTAGTACTGCGGTCAAGCCTATGTATATATAGTTCTTGTGGAATAGATATAAGATCTTCTACTCTCTGTGCACCTGCATTAAATACAGCAGAAGATAAAACCACCTCATTTCCAGGAGTAATAGGCAAATATCCCCTTTGCTTGTTCATAAGTTCTTTTATTCGATCTTTTGCGTTATTCTCCTTTTGTGCTACTTCTTCTGCATTATCAGCAAATCCTAATACATATACAATCGGGTGAGTATCTGAAGCATTCTCCGTAGATTGTCTTAATAATAAAAGGTCTAATCTCTGTTCTGTAATTCTTGTGAGCATTACCCTTTCTCCTTCTTCTTCCTGCCTCCTTTTCAAACTATATGTTTGACCAATTTTATACATAGCAAGCACTTTATCAGGATCGTCACTAGCATAAAATGTACCATGTAGTATAGAACGAAACTTATCCTCACTATTAACATTTATTGCATCCCTAAGTGGCATCAATGCTCCAGAGATCTCTTGAAATAATCCTCTATGCTGACCTACATTTTTCCAGCCATCATTCATAACCCTTTCTGAAATACCATGTACATTTTCAGCATTAGGTACTTGTACAAGATCACCATCAAGAAAATTATTTGCATTATTATTTTGGTAATCGTGATATAAACCAAGGTCATTTGGTTGATCAATATCTAGCTCAAATTGGTCATTAAGTGTGCATGAAACTTCCCATACATGAACATTATTTCCATTAATATTAAGATTTTCTAAATTGATTGCTCCTTGTTGTTGTGCATCGTGAGCTCTAATATGGAGTATAACTATATCAGAACCTTCAGCATGAAAGACCATAGTCAATGCGCGCTTTCTTAAATTGGGGTCACCATGTATAAATGTGTGCTTTATTATATGTACTTCATCTTCCTCTACACCTTCTAGTTGTAAAGGGTGTATATCAAAAGCACTACTTCCAAAAGTAAAACCAGTTATACAATCAAATACTCTGTTATAATTATCTGCATTTCTTGGTATTTCACCAGGAAGATGTTGAAGCAAGAAATCTCTAATATTCTCTCCAACCTCTTCATCTTCTATATACTCAAACAATCTTTGTACTAAAGGAAATCTATCCTGTTGAAGCCCTACTGTATCAACACTAAAAGGATCTAGATTTAAATTAAAATTTAATCCAACACAAACAGTATGCTCTGATGTGGTATGAATAGGTATAAATGAAGAATTGTGTAACCTTCCAGCGTAGCCTATGGCACAGTTTAATGCAACATCTGACGGTGTGTCAAATATAGCAAGATTAATAACAATAGGAATATTTTCTCTTTCTGCTTGATGACGTACAAGAAAAGCAACATGTGAGTTTCTAGGAGATAAGTCAAGATCGATGCCTATTGTGTAGCGATGACTAAAATTTGCTAAAAAACCTAATAAAAACCCGTGACTCTCAAATTTTTGACTGCGATTTTCAATATTATTTTCTAGCGCTTGTCTGCAATTATCATAGATGTCAGTGATGTATGGCAAAACTTCCCTGTGCATTCTACGTTCTACATTTTGTCTTTGGTTATTTGCTAGTATTCCCATAAAGTTGTCAATCCTTTGTTGACCTTGTGCTACCTGTGCAAACTTGACTGATCTATCAAGTTGTCTGAGCTGATTGTAATTGAGTTGTCTTCCTTTTATTTCCTGAATTGTCAATCCGTGATCTCCTAAGAGTTGTCTAAGAAGACTAATCTCAGATGCTGAATACTTGGCAAATTTATCTCTATCTCTAAAATCCTTTTCACGAATCACCTCGAATACTGTTGCAATTGCCTCTCCCTGACTCTTGCCCTTTCCATGCATGCATACTTTGTATTGCTCAAAATTTAAGTCTTCTTCCCTTAAATTTGGATTTTGCCGTCTAATCTCTCGCACTAGAGCATTTCTCTCCCTTGTACTGAACCTCAACCCATCACTATTAGGACGATCAGAAATACTGTAGCATCTGACAACTTGCTGTCCGTCACGATAAACAGCGACTTTTAGATTTCCTGTATTTCTATTTCTACCACCTGTATCAATACCATGATTATCAAAACGAAAATACACTCTCTCATTTTCATTTAAGATATTAGCATCATGTGCAGTAGAAAACATACTAAAAAAGAATACAGGAAGGAAACGACCTGCACTCACATGATACAAGAAAGATGGACATTGATCTAAAAAAGATTCAAATCCTTGTCTGAATCCTTCAAGATCTCCATCCACCAAACTCCTAATAAATCCATCACCATTACTCATACAAAATACCCCTTATTTACTACGACCAGAAACACCAAGAGTTCATAAGTGGATTACTTATTACCACTAAGCGTAAAGACGCTTTTTTTCTTATAAGAAGAAACACCACTTACACTAGGAGTTCCAAGCTCAGACTGTGGACCATCATCAACTGGCAAAGTTGTTTTCTTACTACCATGAGCTTTAGATCGTGACCGTAAATTATTCCAAGGACCATCACCTACAGGTGGTAAAATTGTTTTCTCTAACTCAGAGAATAATTCTTCCGCAAACAGACCGTAATCTACATTTACTCTTTTACCTTCTCTACCACATAATCTAAGACTTTTTATTATCCTTCCCTTAAAGAACTCAAATCTTTCAGGAAAGCTATTTTTAGCAAATAACATCATATCTAGTATTTCTTTTTTCTCTATTTCTTTTTCCTCATCAGACTTATAAATGTCTTCTCGTTTCCAGTTAATTATTAACCCTGCAAGCATGTCCTGTATAGGAACTATACAATTAGAAATATTAACAGAAATCTTTCTGTATTCAATAAAGCAGTCACATTTCCAAATCTTCATAATAAGAGATCTAGCTTGAACATTTGATTCAGGATTTTTCAACATTACATTTGAAAGTGAGTAAAGAAGGAGGTCATACTCATCCTGTGAGAGTATTTCCTTTGAATGATCACCTCGTGCTGAAGCTTCCTCATAACACCAGCACTGTACCAAATCATGAACCGTATCAAAAAAACATGACTCTATTAATTCAGCAAGAAGAGCATATACTCCCTTATCTTTCTGCAATAATTTCTGTAAAAGAGTATCTTTATCGACTATCTTATTTACACAAAAATCTAAAATAGGAGCATCTTTCTCAACAGATTGAACGCGGGACAGAGCAATAATAGCTTCTATAAGTTTCTTTTCCTTATCTTCTTCTTTTAAATGATTATAAAAATACTCTACTCCTTCACTCCACTTAAGTTTTACAGCACTGTCAAAGCCTTCTACTGCATCATACTTCTTTAATTCCCCAGATTCTCTATCGATCCAGAAGTTGAACACATCACCTTTTCTCTTCATGCTATTTAATAGGGAGTTTCGTATGTATTTATCAGTTATAGGATTACCGCTACCATCAAGTGTGCCAGGAGGAAAACTGTTCTTGTAAAATTCAAATCTTTTTTGAAAGAATGGATGAATTTTATCCACTACACAGTAACTACAAGCCATCTCATATTTGCGAAGTGGATTATCTATTCCACCTATTTTCTCTTCAGTAAACCTTTGACCTAAAGCAGCATTATCCAACCTTACACCTGACCAGCAACCTTCATCTTGGAATACATTGTGCAAAAACTTCAACTTATCACCCTTAAAGTATTTTATGTGCTCCATAAAGTTATCTTGAAGGACTCCCACCCATCTCTTGATAGCTGACTTCCTCCCGGCAGCAACTGTTGGATCTGGATGTTTAATAGCTTCCTGTAATTTTTTGGACATCGTAGCCCGAAGCTCTTTCTGTGTTGGCATTAACCCCTCCTATTAAGTATTTATATAAAAAAGGCATTGTACAGACATTAGAATGGATTGCAATATTAAAATTACTAGAATAGAGGGTTTAATAAAAAAAACGTTATGGCTAAAACTTCTTTTCTTGAATTTTCTCAATATAATCAACAGAAAACCCTGTTATTTCAGCAATAACATCAATAGAAACACCCGCCTTGAGTGAATTTTTAGCCACAGCTATTTTAGCCTGTTTTTCGCCCTCTTCCCTGCTTTTTTCATGTCCGATTTGGATGGCTTCTTTATTTATGAGCTATATTAGCTGTGGTATTGTGTAGCAGATTATCCAACCTGGTGCTTCTCTACCTTTTTCCCACTTAGCAAACCTCATCTTTTCTTTTAGGTAATATTCTCTATAGGCTTCTATTGGATTACTACATTTATATCGATCAGGTAACGCTTGTGTAAAAATTTGTATATCAGCTGATTGAAAAATTAGCAAATCCTTATTATTATCACACCAATCTATAACTTCTTCGGATTTATGCGTTCTTTTGTATCGCAAGCTATACTCTATGCACAATTCTTTTCCATGCTTTATCAACCAATTAAAGTTTCCTTTTGAGTGTCTAGCCCATAGAGAACAAGGGTGGTTTTTGTGAGTAAGTTTATATGGAACTTCTATATTCTGGTCTGTGATGCTGACTAAAGGATTTGGCACTTTTAATGCTATTGAAAAAACATTACTTAATAACTGAGCAGTTTCTAATGGCATTTTTACTATATGCTTATCACATAACATTTGTGCCGCAATTGCTGGGTTTTCATCTAGTACAAAGATGTTCATCTATACACCCAAAGATAGAATTAGCTTAAGTCTTTGACTTCGTTAACTGTAAGACCAGTAGTTTGAGCTATTATATCGATAGAAACCCCTGCTTTAAGTAGGTTTTTTGCGACTTCAATTTCCCTTTCTTTTCTGCCTTTTTCATGACCGATTTGGATGCCTTCTTCTCTGCCTTCTTCTCTGCCTTTTTCAGTAGCATCATCAAGTTTTTGAGCGAGGACAGCCTGTTCATCAAGAATACGTTTTATTTCCTGTTCATAGGCAATAAATTCTTTTTCTGACCAGTTAAATCTATTTAGCTCTTCATAGGCCTTTTTAATTATTACATCACTACCTATTATTTTTTCCAGCTCTTCTTCACTAGTCTCATCTGCATATCGAAAAAAATAAACCCATTTTTCAACTATATTTTCCAACTGATCTTCCTTATTCTTTGGAAATTTTGGCAACTCAATAAATATAAAATAGAAATCTTTTAGATCATGCTCATTAGTGTCTTCATCTCGAATAGTATGCTTTGATTTGTACTCAGATTTATTAGGAAACAGTACACAATCTGCTATAGCAATGAAGATAATTTCCTTAAGGTTATGATACTGGTCACCTTTATCAGCTTGCCTTGAGTAAGCTTTAGCAGCATAGTATTGAGCACGTTTTTCAAATCCTTTAGTTTTAGCGACCTGCATCTCGCAAATGTATTGAGCACCTGTAGAATCTCTACAGAGAACATCAACAATACTTTGCTTTTTAGCGGCGATATCAGGGTCTTGAATAGTACTTAAAAACTCTATATCATTTATTTCATTTTTACCAGTAAAGCCAAGAATATCATTGAGGAAGTGAATAAGGATATCTTTATTTTTTTCAGTACCGAAGATACGCTTAAACGATACATCATTTTTGGGATCAAGAAACTTAGAAAAAGCCATGAGACATTAACCTAAAAAGCATTAATAATTATACACAATTCTGAAGAAATGTTCAAGTTTTTTATTTTTTTAAGTTTTGAATGCGTTGATGAAAAAAAATGTCTCCCATAGATGGCTTTAGAATGCTACTACGCACCTTAGAGGTTTTTGGGGTAGATCTTTTTATAACCCACTCATAAAGCGCCTAAAAACCCCGGCAAATGAATTCATGAGCTATAAAGAGCTTTAAAAACACTTATTTTTGGTGCAAGGGCCTAACAAAAGTGCGAGCGTAAGCCTACCATTAGCTCTCACACCTTTCATAATAAAGAGCTTGAAGTCAACATTTTCATGGTAAATTTATGCTCACCTGTGTAATAATGTGTAGTTTATTTCTGTTAGCGGCATGGCAAAACGTACTACTATCTCCATAAGATACGAAATAGCGCAGAATGTAAGAAGCTGGATATTAAAGCGAAAATATACCCAAAAAGATTTAGCAAATAAAACAGGTATAGAATACTATACGCTGCTAAGGTATGTAAAAGGAAAATGTGGCATTCCAACTGAAAAGTTAAAACGTATAGCAAAGGCATTGTCAGTTCCTATTAGTAATCTACTTCCTCCACCAAGAGAAGACAGTTGTTTTGATAAAGATAAGGCGCAAGAGACGTACGATTTCATGGGAAAATACATGAAAACAAAGGGGAGAGGACCGCGCAAGGCAATTAATGCATTAACCAAATTTATTCGAGCTCAAGAGGAAAGTGATGTAAAAGCAGCAAGAATAAGAATGGCAAAAAATATGCTCGAGTTAGAATTTGATGCTGATATTATCTACCAAGCAACAGGCTTATCAATAGATGAATATAATAACAAAGAGCTAGTTGTCTGTAAGCGTCACAAGGAAGGACAAGAGATGAAGAAATGGAGGATAATAAGGGAATATACTCAAGAGGAATTGGCAAAAGAGCTCGGTGTAGCGCATTCACAAATACATAACTATGAACAAGGAAAGAGTACCTTTTTAAGCGAGGTGGCATGTAAGGTTGCAGAAATATTATCAGTGGATGATAAAGATCTGATAACGGAAGAAGATTACTATGAAGACGAGGAAGCGGAAAATGAGCTATTAAGTTTGACGAGAGAATTCAAAAGAATTGATAATCAGGAATCAAGAGATGAACTGAACATACTAATAGGATTTTTATCCCAAAGAAAGCAGATTTACAAAGAAAAGATCGACAAAGCAGAAGGGATAAAAGTAGCAAATAATCTACTTATACTAGGTATTTCTGTTGATGCTATTTCTTCAATCACTGGCTTATCTAGTGAGAACCAATCCTGAGCTTATTTTTTAAGAGTACGAATACAAAGTGATATCGCTTAAAGAAACCAATAATTATTAATATCTTCTATCTTTTCACAAAAAAAATAAACAAAAAAAATCGAAAAAATTGACTTGACTCCCGCCAAAATAGATGGCTTTATGCCAAAGCTACTAAAAAAGTAGCAGTAAACATTTAAATTTTATAAGAAACTAATTCAAGGTAAATTTTATGAATAATAAGAATAAAGACGAAAATGAATTTATAGAAGAAATAAAGAGAGTAAAACAAAGCGGAGGAGAGGCTCTACTAGATCATGAAATAGTTGTAATGCTTCTAAGTTCAGTTCATGACAAAGCACAAGCTCAAGCTATTGCTGGAAAGCTAATGGATACTTGTAAAGGAATAGGAGGAATTTTGGGTCGAGAAATGTATGAGCTGAAACTAATAGATGGGGTAACTGACTCTGCAGTTGCAGCGATTGAATGTGTTAAGCAAGCTCCAAAGAGGGCACTAAGAGAGGATTTAAAGAAAGGGCCTGTAATGGATAATTACGCAAAACTCGTAGAATATATAAGGGTAAATATAGGTCTATCAGCAAAGGAAGCTGCAATGATAATTTATTTGGATAAGCAGTACCATTTGATAGAAGATGAGGTGCACATGGGTACAATAGATGAAGTATATATTTATGAAAGGGAAGTAATAAAAAAGGCACTAACAATAGAGGCAAAATCAATAATACTGTCGCACAACCATCCAGGAGGAAGTTTAAAGCCATCCAAGGAGGATAAAGCTGTGACGAGTGAATTAGCGGCAGTATGTCAAGGCGTGAGAATGGAGCTAGAGGATCACATTCTTATATCAGGTAAAAAACATTTCAGTTTTAAGAAAAACGATCTGCTTTGCTAAACTTGTATTGAAAAGAGTTGCATAATATAGAATGCTCATTTATAATGTCTATAATATTCACATGATGAATTAATAATAAAGCAACAAATGACAATGTATACTTAGATAATATTTTAATATTGGAGGTTTATATGAATAATAAAGTAATTGTACCTTTTAAAGATAAAGAGGGAAATACGTACGAGTTAACCATAGATCTTGACAGATTGTCGAAAAATGGAATATTGGATGCTATTAGAGGTATGAGTCGTACCATCAAGCAGTCCACAAAGGAAACTGTAAGCAGATTAGCGGGAATATTGGATGCTATTGAAAAGCAAACTGATAAGAAAACCCCGTTGTCTGTCCTTTTAAGCAAAGTCATGAATAAGAAGGCTAAGGATGTAAAGACTGAAGGTATGCCTTCCCCTCGTGACAAGTCAATCAATTTTGGAGAAGGACGTGGATTTTATAACACAAAATCTTTAAATCGTCAAAGTTCAAATCCATTTATTCCAGCTTTAAACAAGATAGAGCCGAGTGCAATTGAAAATGTGCGCCGTGGTACGCATTAAGAAATACTTAGCAGAGCTAAGCGGGGTTCAGAATAAATGGCCTCGAGGTGAACAACTAACTTTAACCCGAAAGGGAAGGAGGACAAGAGCATGTATGTAAAGCGAGAGTTATCTGAAGATGTGTAAGATAACGGCTTGCAACACCTGATCAATATGGTTAAAGCTAAACTGCTTGAATTCTAATCTTCAGGGGTGGGACTTCACATCCATGGGTATCGCATTTAAAACCCCATGTCTACGGTAAGCACAGATTAAACTTTCGTTTGTGTGACATTCTGGCTGTAGAACGATAAGTAGTGAACTTATTTAAGAGGATGAATGGAAAACCTAAGTTGATCTAGAACAGTTCTTAGTGACGGAACATGGGATGACCTAAGGAACGCGAGTTCTATGGTTACGGAGTCATCGTAGTAGTCGTGAAAGTAACGAATCACCGGGGAGCGTGGGAAAGCCACATACAGGGCAAAGGGTGACAGATAATTGAATGTTGAAATTGGGAGGTACGCAAGATGCGGAAAGCTGAAACAATACTTAACATTATACGTGAACGTGGACAAAGAAATTTGCCGGTTAAAAACGTATATCGCCTACTTTATCAGCGTGATCTTTACCTTCGAGCGTATGGCAAACTTTGTCGTAATAAAGGTGCTATGACAGAAGGTGTGACAACTGAAACAGTTGATGGTATGTCTTTGGAGAAAATCGATAAAATCATAGAGGATTTACGCTATGAGCGATATCGGTGGACACCAGTAAAACGTATCTATATTTTAAAGAAGAGTGGTAAACGCAGGCCGTTAGGATTGCCAACATGGTCAAATAAGTTACTTCAAGAAGTAATCCGATTAATATTGGAAGCCTACTATGAGCCTAAATTTAGTGAATGTTCACATGGATTTCGACCAAAGCGTGGATGCCACACTGCATTAAGAGCAGTAATGCAAAAAGGCAGAGGTACAAAATGGTTTATAGAGGGAGATCTCAGTGCATGTTATGACTCAATTGATCATACTATGTTGTTGAAAATACTGAGTGAAAGCTTCCAAGATAACCGTTTTATTCAGCTAATCAATCGACTGCTAAAAGCAGGATATATGGAAAATTGGAAGTACAATAAGAGTCATAGTGGGGTACCACAAGGTTCTATTATTGGTCCAATTTTGAGTAACATATTACTCGATCGGTTAGATAAACATGTGGAACATATACTAATACCAGCAAATAACCGAGGTAAGCGAAGAAAGACAAATCCAAAATATTTAAGGTTAACCATGCAAGTATCGATGATGAGAAAACAAGGGAACTGGGATCAAGCAAAACAACTGCGTCAATTAGTGCAGGGTATGCCATCTAAGGATTCTTGTGATCTAAATTATCGACGTCTTTGGTATGTTAGGTATGCTGATGATATTCTGGTAGGGTTTGCAGGACCAAAAAATGAAGCTGAACAAATTAAAAATGAGATTGCTAAATTCCTCAATGAGGAGCTCAAACTTATGCTTAATGAAGATAAAACGCTTATTACACACGCGTGTGATAGCAAAGCCAATTTTTTAGGTTATAAAATACACGTCTTGCATGCAGATGATAAACATGATCATCGGACACAACGATGTATTAACGGTAGTATTGGGTTACGTGTACCACATCATATAAAGCAGAAAAAGTGTTCTGAATATATGCGTTGTGGAAAGCCTATACATTTACCTCAACGTACACTTGATACAGCTTACAGTATTGTTGCTCAGTATCAAACTGAATATCGAGGAATTGTACAATATTACAAAATGGCCTACAACCTTCACACACTAAGTTATTTGAAGTATGTGATGGAAGTATCATTAGTAAAGACTTTAGCATCTAAATACAAAACAACTTGCAGGAAAATTTATAGAAAATTTGGTGCAATGATTGAAAACGACGAAGGTGAAAAACGAAAAGTCATCCAAGTCAGAGTAGATCGTTTACCATCAAAGATACCATTAATTACACACTTTGGTGCTGTGTCACTAAAATGGAATAAATGGGTAAGTATAAGTGATAACCTTATACCAATATGGAATAAGCGTAGTGAAATAGAGCAAAGACTATTGGCACAAACTTGTGAATTATGTAAATCACAAGAGCAGATTGAAGTACATCACGTACGTAAACTTGCTGATTTGCTAGGTAAACGTAATACTGAGCTACCGAAATGGAAAAAGAGAATGATTGAACGACAGAGGAAGACTCTTGTTGTTTGTCATGAATGCCATAAGAAAATCCAATATGGAAAATATGATGGTGACTCCTTAAAACGTTAGATTATTGGAGAGCCACGTGATACGGAAACGATCATGCGTGGTTCGGAGAGGGGTTGTTGGAAAAGTACTTAACAAGTAACTCGCTGGCTGCCCACTCTACTTCATGCACAGTTCTGTGAGAGGCTGGCGGGGAAGGTCCGCCGGTCTACTCTCCCTATATTTCAGAGTGCTCCTGTTATGAGCTGATGTCCAACTGTCATTTTACAGCTTAGCTTGCTTAGGTAATGCAGAAATAAGAGGTGCCCAATATAAACCAGCCTAAATCAACTTTAATGTCTGGATATCGTACTATTTTACATAACATGCTATTATGAATATATATTTTTATGATTGCGTTATCATTTATTTAACAAAGTATTAGTATAATCTATCTACTGGATTAAATGGAGAAAGTTGAATGAGTAAATTACCGAACAATGCAAAAATAGGTAAATCCCAGGTTACTCAGTGGGAGGTAATAAAAAATTGTGAATATGCTGATAATTGCTTATCAAAAATAGTAACTTTATACGTTATTAGAATAACTCAGCTATCAGATTTTTATACAAATGACGAACCTGAAATTAACACTGTTTTAGCAAGAATAAGCGTGACAAGTGAAAATGTATTTTTAAACAAGGCTACTACTATTGAAGTTATGGAAGGTATTTTTCCGTATAAATTCAACAGCAAGAAGAGAAATAACATACTAAGGTTAGAAGATTTACATAATTATTTATGTTCTATTGTTAACAATAGCCTTCCAAAAGAGATGCTTGAAAGTCTTGTAAGGGAATATAAGGATGCTGTTAACTTATTTAAAGCAATTACTTAACTGAACGTAGTATTTTTAAGATTTTATTTTCTATTTCAGAAATGCCGCTTTCAAGATCTTTATCTATCAGATACATGGTAGAGAAATATGTTTTCTGCTTACTTTCAACATTGATAGTTAAAGTTCCAGGAGTGATTGTAACCGAATTGGCAAATAACGCAATGCTTTCATCATTATGCCCTTTGCATTTTCTTAGGATAATGATTGGCTCAAGCTTAGATTTGAGTCGTAGCACCTTTTTTGTTACATAAACACTTGATAAAATGATTTGGTACATTAACCATGGTATATAACTTACTAACTTATAAAACGACAGTCTACTCGTACCATTTAAAATCTGGCTAAGAGCTCTTTCAGCGTTTATCAACCTTCTAAAGATAAATAATGTGAATATAGAGGAAAACACTCCACAAAAAATAAAAAATGGCTCAAAATAACCAGACAATACAGTCCATAGAGAAAATAAAATTACAAATGATAGAGAAAAAAACTTGATTTTTTGCCTAAGGTTCATGGTTTGCAGTATAACTTAAATGATTTTTTAAGGAAAGATATATTATGAATTAAGTCAAAAACTCTGTAATATATTGAAGCTTAAAGATATCTTTAGATATGGAAGTTATTGCAGAAAATAGGAAAGCAAGGTTTGAATATTTCATCTTAGAAGAATTTGAAGCGGGTATGGTCTTATTAAGCAGTGAAGTTAAATCGCTAAGAGAAAGAAAAGTAAATATTTCCGACGCCTACGTTATCGAAAAGAATAGCGAAATATGGCTGCACAATATGCATATTGCAGAATATAAAGCTGCAAACCGAAAAAATCATAAACCAAAAAGGGAACGTAAACTGCTTTTACATAAAAAAGAGATAAACAAACTAATTGGTCAAATCAAAACCGCTGGGATAACTGTTGTGCCGCTTTCGATCTATTTTAATGATAAAGGATTTGCAAAAACTAAAATTGCCATTGTAAAAGGAAAAAAACTCTACGATAAGAGAGCAACCATAAAACAGAGAGAGTGGGATCGTGAAAAAAGTAGATTGTCTAAGAATAATTTATAGCAAAATATGTCTTTAAATCCAGTAATTTTCAGCATCGGTCCTGTTTCTATATATTGGTATTCCTTAGCTTACGTTTTGGGTATAGTGTCTGCATATTGGTATTTACACAAGCTAGACGACCAAAAAATATTTACTAAGAATTTTTACGATTCGTTATTAACAGCCACTATTGTAGGCATTATCCTTGGAGGTAGACTTGGCTACGTATTGATATATGATCCAGTTCTTTATATAAGCAACCCTATCGAGATATTGAAGACCTGGGAAGGAGGAATGTCATTTCATGGTGGTGCTATAGGAGTTTTGCTTGCAGTAATAATTTCGTGTAAAAGACATAACATTCCTATATTTTATGCACTGGACCTAGTTTCTTGCGGAGTTCCCATAGGTTTATTTTTAGGTCGCATAGGCAATTTTATAAACGGAGAGTTATTTGGCAGAGTTACAACTATGCCATGGGGTATGGTATTTCCAGAAAGTGGTGATAATTTGCTGCGTCATCCAAGCCAGCTTTATGAGGCACTTTTTGAAGGACTGCTACTTTTTGCAGTTGCAAATTCACTGTTTTTCTTGACTAGAATAAGACTGTATCACGGTGCGTTAACTGGTATTGCAGTTATGTGGTATGGAGTAGCACGTTTTTTCGTTGAGTTTTTTCGCGAACCAGACTATCAAATTGGCTATTTGTGGCTTGATTTAACTATGGGGCAGTTGCTTTCTATACCTATGGTTTTGCTAGGAATGCTTGTATATCTAGGCGCATTAAATTTAAAATTTAATACGAAATCTGTTACATAGAGGAAAGGTGAGTTTAATAGAAAAATGTAGCCAGAAACCCTACATCATGCACAATTGTACGAATTTTCTGCGTTGCAGTAGAATGAATGTGAGATCCGGTGTCATTCCAGCGTGTGACGCTAGGCCATAAAACTTGCTTGACAAACTCCGCCAGCCCCCTTATTATGACAATAAGGGTATTTATGACTCAAAACTTGTTTTTGACCTGCAGGCTCAATGACAAAATTCAGTAAAAAACTCAGGGTATTTTTTGGCGGATTACATAAAATTATAGCGGCTGCATGTCTTTTTTATTTTTTCTACATTCAGCCAAATCGCGCTTATTTTAAGCGTTAGCACATTATTACAGCGCCACTTACAGTAATATAGAGTCAAAACTCGCACCACGGGGCTTCTTTTGCCTTTTTTTTCGTTTGGTAAATTTCTTAAATATTTATGGCTAAACGACAACCGTCATCCCGCTGCTTGTTAGCGGGATCTAGAGATACCGCGAATGAATCGCGGTATGACGGTTCGCGGCGGCATGATGATAAGCTCGTCATCCCGCTACGTGTTAGCGGCTAAGAGATACCGCGGCGGTATGACGGTGTAGATAGTAATTCGTCATCCCGCTACGTATTAGCGGGATCTCTTGTTAGCGGCTGAGATACCGCGAATGAATCGCGGTATGACGGTTCGCGGTGGCATGACGATAAGCCTCGTCATCCCGCTACGTGTTAGCGGCTAAGAGATACCGCAGCGGTATGACGGTGTAGATAGTAATTCGTCATACCGCTACGTGTTAGCGGGATCTCTTGTTAGCGGCTGAGATACCGCGAATGAATCGCGGTATGACGGTTAAGTAGGGTGTCATTCCAGTCTGGGATCCAGTCTTTATTATGCAGCCACTTGGTTAAAATTAAGTTTTCTGGATCCCAGTGTCTGGGCACTGGGATGACAAGAAAGAGGCTACTTGGATGACACCCTGACAATCGTCATCCCGCTGCTTGTTAGCGGGATCTATGTGAGATACCGCGGCGGTATGACGTAGGACTGCTGTCATGCAAGTACTAGAATCCAGTAAGCTTATTTATGCATATAAAAGGTTATTATTTTGTAAAGGCAAAGTTGCTTTTGGTTTTAAGTTAAAGTACAATAAATGCAAAGGCTCATATGATGAATTAAACTCGATCCAAGTAGTCAGCTACTCGGATGACATCAGAGAGATGGTAACCGAAGTTCATGCGATACACGCTACCAAAGTGTTTAAATAATTAATTAGGTTAAGGTTTGATATTCAAACAGTCATACATATGCTAGTCAAAATAGGTACCAGAGGAAGCAAGCTTGCAGTTGCCCAGGCTTTGGAAGCAAAACAAAAGTTGCTGGACTCTTTTTCTAACTTATCTATTGAAATTGTTAAGATAAAAACTTCTGGAGATAAGTATGCAAACGCAAATCTTGCTGAAATAGGAGGTAAAGGATTATTCATTAAAGAAATTGAGGCTGAATTGCTCGAAAATAATATAGATATGGCAGTTCATTCGCTAAAGGATGTGCCTGCGTTTTTCTCAGGGGGTTTAACAATTCCTTGTGTTTTAGAAAGGCTAAGTCCATGCGATGCGTTTATTTCTCATAAACACAATAGCCTTGAGTCTTTGCCACAGCAGGCTACTATTGCCACTTCTTCAATAAGAAGAAAAGTTCAGTTGTTAAATGTTAGACCAGATCTAAATATAATATCGCTACGTGGAAATGTAACAACTAGATTGCAAAATCAAAGTTTTGATGGAATAATTCTAGCTGAAGCAGGACTCATAAGATTAGAAAAGAATCACTTAATTACAGAGGTATTGCCACCAAAAGTTATGTTAAGTGCAGTGGGACAGGGAGCGATTTGTATTCAATGTAGAAGGAATGATGTAAAAATTATCGATCTTGTAGAGAAAATTAATAATAATATGTCTTTTATAAGAGTGAAATCAGAGCGCAGTTTTATGAAGACAGTGAATGGTTCATGTTTTACACCACTTGCAGCTTTGGCTGAATATGTGAACGAAAATATGCTACACCTTTGTTGTATGTTAGCAAGTGGAAAAAATATATACTTCACTGAGCGCACTTCATTTATAGAAGATGCGGAGAAAATGGGTATGGATGCAGGACTAGAGTTGAAATCAAAATGCTTATAAGCTTACCTAAAGTACGTGGAATCTATCGTTATGACATCTTAATGTCTAAAGCGACGTGGTTAAACGTCGGTGGACGAGCTGATGTGTTATTTAAACCATGTGATATTGAAGATTTAACATACTTGATTAAAAATACTGAACTGCCAGTTAGCGTTATTGGTGCAACATCCAACATAATAGTACGAGATAGTGGCATTCGAGGAATAACAATAAAATTAGGTAAGGAGTTTGCATATATTAAAAGTAAGGGTAACAACTCCATTGTTGCAGGTGGTGCTGCGCTGCTCAGGAACCTTGCTTACTTTGCAGGAGAGCAACAAATTAGTGGACTCGAGTTTCTAGTTGGAATTCCAGGAACAGTTGGTGGCGGAATAGAAATGAATGCAGGTGCGTATGGTAGTGACATCGCAAGCGTTGTACAATCCATAAAAGCAGTGAACCTAGAGGATGGAAACCTATATGAGTTCTCCAGCAAAGAAATGGGATATTTTTATCGTGGACATAGCTTAAAAGGAAATTGGATTTTTGTTGAAGCTGAGTTTAAAGGAGTAAACTCAGAGCATGAGCTTATATTGCAAAGGTTAAAAGAAATTGTTGAGAAAAAAAATAAAAGCCAGCCAATAAGAGGAAAAACTGCTGGGTGCATATTCAAAAATCCAAAAAACTACCGAGCATGGGAGTTAATTGATAAATCTGGCTGCCTAGGGTTAAATATTGGTGGAGCTAGAATCTCTAAGAAACATTGTAACTTCTTGCTCAATTACGATAATGCAACTGCATCTGACTTGGAAAACCTTGGCAACAGAGTAAAAGATGCAGTGAAGGATAAATTTAATGTTGAACTTGAGTGGGAAATAAGGGTTTTGGGTGGCTATTAAACAGTTTTTATAGCTGCTGTATATTCTAATCTTTCCTAATGACTCAGCATGATCGTAACCTTTCACACTTAATTAAACAGACTAAATTCTGTAATTTTGGGATGTTGAAAAATTTACCTTACGTTGTTATTCCAGCGCATAACGCTGAAATCCAGATTTATAGAAACGAAAAAACTTGCTTGACAAGTTTCGCCGGCCCCCTTATTATGACAATGAAGGTATTCAGTTATCTTCATCTGTGCAGATTAAACAGCAAGAAAACAACGTAGTTGGCGTCTTATTTTTAATTTTTTGCACTATGTGCACCTTATGTCTTCACAACATTTCTAGGTTTTTACCTATATAAGCTGAAACGCGCTTATAAGTCGTTTAAGACAGTATAGTACGCCAATTTGCAGGATTAGGAAGTGAACACTAATTACCACGGGGTTTCTTTTGCCTTTTTTTCCATTTGGTAAGTTTCTTAATGTTTGTAGCTAAACGACAACCGTCATCCCGCTACGTGTTAGCGGCTAAGAGATACCGCGGCGGTATGATGGTTCGCGGCGGTATAGTAACTCGTCATCCCGCTACGTGTTAGCGGCTAAGAGATACCGCGGCGGTATGACGGTTCGCGGCGGTATAGTAACTCGTCATCCCGCTACGTGTTAGCGGCTAAGAGATACCGCGGCGGTATGACGGTTCGCGGCGGTATGACGGTTCGCGGCAGCATGACGATAAGCTCGTCATCCCGCTACTTGGATGACAGCAGATCACCTCTTCACAAAAATTTTATCAGTAATACGCATATCAATAATACTCCAATCGCTGAAAGTAAAATCAGTTGTATTGTGCAAGTGGTTTAAATAGTCCCATGCACTAGAAGGGTTATCTTCAGGCAGTTTCACTGTGGAATCGTTATCAAGTATGATATTCCATCTTCTATTCCCTATATAAGCAAAAGAAGAAATGTGGTTACTTAATTGAGTTTTACTCTCTAACACATCTCTAACAAATTCTAGGTTTGATAACGAGTTTTGTCCTGTAATTACAACAAGATCATCTACTGGATAGTCATCTACGATCACTTTGCCTTCGAAATCAATTACCGAGGTTTTGTTATTATCTTTCCAGAGAGCAAACGGTTTATGCTCATCTATATTAATATGTAGGGTATTGGGCAAAATTCTGTGAACTCCTACGTATTTTATCCATCTGCTTACGGATTGTATGTTACCGGCAAGTTTTGAAAGTGATATATACAGGATAGGTTGCGTTCTATCTGTCAAACTTAGAATGTCCTTTTTGTTTGTAAATTTGTTGCCGCTCACGACTACTTCATCGATTGAAAATCCATTGCTGAGTAATAAACTGGATAGGCACTCATTACACCAAGTAAAGTAGTAATTAAATCGATTTATTATTTTATCAAGTGAACTATAAAGTACTAATGTAAAAAAAAGCGCAGTTATAATAACGAAAGCGCACTTGCGCAAAAAACTCCTTTGGCTTCTAGTAATACTGCTCAACATGACTTAAATCCCTAATATTTTTGTGCTGCAAACTATCTTCAATAATAATTTTAACTAATTCATTAAAATTGATTCCTTTTGCCAATTTTGCAATTTCTGGCACTAACGATAACTCAGTAAAGCCAGGATGTGTATTAATCTCAAGCATTTTTAAAGTGTTATTTTTGGGATTATAACGGAAATCTGAGCGGGAAATAGTTTTACAGCCTAAAAATTGATGAATTTTCAGTGCGTGTTCCAAGGTCATTTTATATATATTGTCAGGAATTTCAGCAGGAAATATATGTTCTGCAAATCCATCTGTATACTTTGCTTCATAATCATAGAATTTATTTTTTGGTCGTATTTCCATAGTGCCAATTGCTTCATCTAGCAATACAGCAGTATGTAACTCTATTCCTGGGACATATTCTTCTATGATCATCAAGTCTCTTGTCATAGAGGTAGCTGACACTGGTTCTTTTTTCTGGATTCCAGTGTCAGCTACTTGAATGACATCAAGTATGATAGCGTCATTTTTAAATTTTAAATGGTCTTCATATGAGGAAACAATATGCACTCCGATGCTAGAACCTTCGTTAATTGGTTTTAAGACGTACGGATAATCGATTTTAATATTATTTTTTAGTAGATCTTCTTGGCTAATTACATAACCTTTTGGAGTGTCGATACTAAGGGATCGAAATATATGCTTTGACATCACTTTATTCATAGCAACAGCAGAAGCCATAACTCCTGAGTGTGTATATTTTATACCTAAGATTTCCAATAAACCTTGAATGCAACCATCTTCACCATAAGGTCCATGCAGAGCAATAAAAGTAAGGCCCGGATTAATCTTTTTAAGCTTTTCAACAATGTTGCTGTCAACATCTATTTCTATTGCATTATATGAAAGGCTATCAAGTGCCTTCTTTACGGCTTTTCCGCTCATAAGCGACACTTCTCTCTCGCAAGAAAATCCACCACTTAAAATTGCTATAGTTGGAATCATGGGCATTCTATGTTTTGCTATATAGCATATAGAAGATACTTTTATCTTCAATAAAAACCTGCTTCTATAGCTAAAAATTTATCAATGAATTAATATTAACTTAGTATTAAATAATATTAAAAACTTAATATTATGATTATTTTCAGCAATAAAAACTAAAGGTTGTGAGAACCGTTCATTTTGGAATCTGTATACCTATCCTCAAAAGATTATGAACAGGTTCTCACGACTATAATTCATCTGGCGAGTGATCAGATAACATCTTGCTCCCTCTAACCCTTTTTCCTGATTAATTTTTGCTAGCGCTACTTGCTAGCCTATTAAGTGATAATCATGATTATAATCATCTAGCGGGTGATCAGTAGTTGTTATAACATCTTGTTGATCAGATTCCTTTAATTCTTTTTCCTGTTTCTCCTGATTAATTGTTGTTTTAGGTCTCTCTTCTGTATTTAACTCTCCTTGATTATCGTCTAATCCAATGTTTTTTAATTCTTCTGCTACATCTCTTATAAATTCGCCTCTTGGGAAAGAAGTGCCGTAATTTTTCTCATTATACAAATTTAGAGTAACATAAATCATTGTTGTCAAATCATTAGCTATAGACTCACTGTGATAATGGTATTCGTGATAATCCGCGGTAATAGAATCATAATCATCGTCAGACAAATTTGCTAAGTTGTTATATGTAAAGCCTTTAACAGTATGATCTGTGTTCATATCTAAATCATATCTCTCTTGGTAGGCATGAAAAATATAATTAGCGTATTTTTCAATCGTAAGGAGATCTTTCTCATCTAATTGATCGTAATGTATTTCATACTTAAATTTTGTTCCTTCAATATTGATTGTTTTTGAGTTTGGTAATACTACTTTATGCTTTGTTGGGTTTATACTCTCTTTAGCGTGATTTTCCATTTTGATGCCTCTAAATTTTATAACACTGTCATCCTACTAAAAGTTATATAATAATTCGTTAATTCTATATTTAACATAATCTTTCGTTGTTTCCAAGTAGATTATTATTAATCTAATATTAAATATTACTAAAAACCTAAATAATGCGACCATTTTCAATAACCAAAGACAAACAGGATAAGATATAAAAGAAGTTTCTTCCTCTTCAGCAGTATTACTCTAAATTTTCATCAAAATAAGCTGTTTTATCCTTTTTTTCCTTATACTCTTCTGCAGTATAGAGAGGTTGCTTTTTAGCTGTAATGTTTGGCCATTTTTGTGAGTATTCTACATTTATATCGTAAAATAACTTGAAAGTTTTTTGTTCGCTGCTCAGTAATTCTTCATCTAATTCTAAAATATCTTTTATGGAATCATCAGTTACAATTGCATCTACTGGACACTCAGGTATGCACACTCCGCAATCAATACATTCATCTGGGTTAATCACGAGCATGTTTTTACCTTCATAGAAGCAGTCAACGGGACATACTTCCACACAGTCCGTATATTTACATTTTATGCATTTATCTGTAACAAAATGCGTCATAAAACACTGTATATTTGTATTATCTTGGGTACACTAAATTGATAAGAAATTCAAGCCTTTTATGAAGATAAATAAATTGAACAACAAAGAATTAGAAGTATGGTTAAGCTTGGCTAGAACTATAGGACCAATAAAGTTTTTTAGTATACTAAGAACACATGGATCGCTAGATGAGGTGCTAAAATATCTCAATAGGGTGGCTAATAATAAGGTGTATGGCATTCAAGATGCACGAGAAGAAATCAATAATGCAGAAAGAATTGGAGCTAAAATTATACCCGCATGTGACCCAGATTACCCTGATCTTTTAAGAAATATCTCTAGTTGTCCTCCTATAATAACTGCGTTTGGTAATATATCATTATTAAGCCGTGAGATAATTGCAATAATCGGTGGGCGCAACTCTTCGATGAATGGAAGAAATTTTGCCAGTAAACTAGCACTTGATTTAAGCGAAGCTGGTTTTGTTATCGTTTCTGGACTTGCAAAAGGAATCGATACCGCAGCAAACAGTGTAATATACAAAAATCATCCCACTATTGCTGTTACAGCAAGCGGAATTGATGTGGTGTATCCAAAAGAGAATTTTGATCTATACAAAAAAATCACTGGGAACGGTGGTTTAGTAATTACTGAGCTTCCATTTGCTACTAAACCAAAGCCTCAGTATTTTCCTCAAAGGAATCGAATTATATCTGGTCTATCGCTGGGTGTTGTAGTGATTGAAGCATCGAAACGTTCTGGCTCTCTAATAACAGCAGATTTTGCTTTAAATCAAGGGAGAGAGGTATTTGCAGTTTCTGGTTTCCCTTTAGATTCACGCTGTAGTGGTAGTAATTATTTAATTAAAAACGGTGCTAAGCTTATCGAGTCCGCTGATGACATAATAGAAAGTGTTAGGTTTAGTTTACCTCCGCAGCAAAAAAACCTATTTAATGTTGAGCACTATGCTGTTAACCAAAAACAAGAAAAATTACAACAGGCAAAATCTGTTATAGTTGATCATATTAACTCTGTACCTGTTGATATAGATGAACTTATATTAGCAAGCGGACTTTCTGCCAACATAGCTCTAATGGCTCTTTTAGAACTAGAGTTGGAAAACAAAATAGAGCGTTCACCGGGGAATAAAATATCGTTAATTTTCTAGATTACTTTAGCTATAGCTAACCCAAGAAAGGTTTTCCTACGTCATACCGCCGCGGTATCTTGGCATAGATTCCGCTAACAAGTAGCGGAATGACGAATTTTTGTTTTTCAAATTATCGGTAAACCTAAGTCACTTTAGCTATAGGTCAGTATGTCGTTTTACTAGATGTTCGTACAGATATATGCTTGACACTGGAATGATGCCATTTGCTATAGGATTCTTAGTTGCTGATTTTAGAATTGATAAGAGAAAACTTTTTTTCAACTTGTTGTATGATTTTATAAAAGTGATCGAAATCTAAGCTTGCACTGCCAATTAAAACTCCTGATAAATTTGAAATATTTAACAAATTTTCTATATTTTCTGAACTGACTGAACCACCATATGTAATGTGTTTTTTACCAGTACACAATTTTATTACCTCTATCACCTCAGCAATTGCATCATTATTTGGCACATGACCTGTGCCTATTGCCCATATTGGCTCATATGCTACGGTATATTCACCGTGTGTTGGCAAACGGTTTTTGCATTGATATTCTATTACTTCTTTTGTTTTTTCATTCTTATAATCTTCTGAATTTTCACCTACACAGATAATTGGGTGTAAGCCTGATTCTATTGCTATTTCCGACTTAAGTTTTATTTCACTATCTGTTTCGTTAGCCCTTTCAGAATGCCCAAGTATTACGTAAGTACACCCTAATTCCTTTAACATTTCTGCGCTAATTTCACCTGTGTAAGAACCAGATTTTTTATAATGGCAATTCTGTGCTCCTATATTAATATTATCGCTCAACTCTATACTGTCTGAAAATGCGGTAAATGGTGGACAAATCACTAGTCTAGAAGTAATCTCATTGTTCTTGTTATTAAGTTTGCCTATAAAGTCAACAAATGAAGACCGTGTTCCATTCATCTTCCAATTTGCTACTATTAAAAAGGACATCAACTTTACTTATATGGGCGAGAGTGCCGGCTGTCGGACTTGAACTGACAACCTACTGATTACAAGTCAGTTGCTCTACCAATTGAGCTAAGCCGGCGTTAAACACATTAATAATATACAATTATCAATGGATTTTAGTCAACTGATTTTTAAAATACTGTATAATGAAAATAATATGAGAAAATTTTTACTGAAGCCAAAAAAGAGTCTAGGGCAAAATTTTATTTTATCGAGTGAGATAATAAAAAGAATAGTCGTTTTAGCTGGCAATCTAGAGAATTTTAACGTCATTGAGATTGGTCCTGGATATGGTGCATTAACAAGAGAAATATTGGTGCATAATCCAAAGTCTCTACTTTCTATAGAAAAAGATAGAGATTTAGTAAAACACCATGACCAACTGCTAAATGAGCATCAAGGAAAGTATAGAATTATAGAAGCGGATGCACTGCATGTTATAGAAGAAGAGCTGATAGAGCGCCCAGTCAAAGTTATTGCTAACTTGCCTTACAATATCTCGGTAGCGTTATTTTTAAATTGGTTAAATAATATAAAATTTTTTACGAACTTGACATTAATGTTTCAAAAAGAGGTAGCAGATCGCATTACGGCAAGACCCAATTCTAAAGATTATGGTTCCTTATCAGTGCTAAGCCAGTTACTATGTGATATAAAAAAGGAATTTGATATTGAACCTAAAGAGTTTTTTCCAAGGCCAAAAGTACATTCTTCAGTAATTACAGTAAATCCTTTGCCTACCCCAAAGTTTGCAGTAAATTTGGAAACCTTAACAAGATTAACACGTGCCGTTTTTGCTCAAAGAAGAAAGATGCTGAGAAATAGCTTGCAAAATATAACGAACCACGCTGAAACTGTCCTTGAAAACGCTAAATTGAGTGGAAACGAACGTCCAGAAAACTTAACTATTGAGCAGTTTTGTTTGCTGGCAAATAATGTAGAATGCTTATTTTGCAAAAGTCCTATTGCAATTTAATTAATTGGCGTATAAGCTTTAAATAAAGCCTATGAAAAAAATGGAAGCTTGTTATTCGTTTGACGATATACTTCTTTTGCCAGCCTATTCTAATATATTGCCTTGCGATGCAGATACAAAAACTTATTTAACAAATAATATAGAACTAAATATCCCTCTCATATCCTCTGCAATGGATACTGTTACTGAATCGGGCTTTGCAATAGCTATTGCCCAACATGGAGGGATAGGTTGCATACATAAGAATTTATCAATAGATGAACAAGTTTTAGAAGTAAGAAGGGTGAAAAAATATGAAAGTTGGATCGTGTATAACCCAATTACGATTTCACCGGATAAAACAGTTGCGGAAGCAATTTCATTAATGAGAGAGCACAATTATTCTGGCATTCCTGTAGTCGATCAACTCAAGTTAGTTGGAATTTTAACTAACCGAGATGTGAGGTTTATTGAAGACCAGAACATGAATGTAAAAGTTTCCGAAGTGATGACAAAAGATAAGTTAGTGACAGTGCGGGAGCAGGGAGTGAATAGTGCCTCAGCAATGAAATTGTTGCATGAAAATAGAATAGAAAAGCTTTTGGTCGTAGATGAAAATTCTTGTTGTATAGGTTTAATTACGGTTAAAGACATTGAAAAATACAATAGATACCCAAATTCATGTAAAGACAGTAAAGGGCGGCTCAGAGTTGCCGCTGCAATTGGCACTGGTAAAAAAGATGGTATAGAAAGATGTGAAGCTTTGATCGGAGAAGAAGTTGATGTAGTTGTTGTGGATACTGCTCACGGTCATTCCGAAAACGTTATCAATACCATTAGGGAAATAAAAAAGATGTATCCTAATACGCAATTAATTGGCGGAAACATTGCAACAAAGGAGGCTGCTGAAGCGTTGATTGATGCGGGTGTTGATGCAGTGAAGGTCGGAATAGGACCAGGATCAATCTGTACAACCAGAATAGTTACAGGTGTTGGTGTGCCACAATTCTCTGCAATCAAGAATGTTGCAGAGACGTGTAGAGCAAGAAACGTCAGACTAATTGCTGATGGTGGGGTAAAATACTCAGGAGATGTTGCAAAAGCTATTGCAGCTGGTGCTGACTCTGTGATGATTGGTTCGATTTTTGCTGGCACTGACGAAAGCCCAGGTGAGATTATCATGTATAAGGGCAGAGCATATAAAGGCTATCGAGGAATGGGATCTATTAGTGCAATGAAACGAGGTTCAGCTAGCCGTTATTTTCAAGATAAAGATTCAAAACTAAAATTAGTTCCACAAGGAGTGGAAGGAAGAGTTCCATTCAAAGGTCCAGCTTCAGGAGTAATCCATCAGTTGATTGGCGGATTGCAAGCTGCAATGGGGTATACTGGTAATAGGAATATAGAAGAGATGAAAAAAAATTGTAAATTTGTTACTATTACTGCATCAGGATTAAGAGAGAGTCATGCTCATGATGTAGTCATTACACAAGAAGCTCCAAATTACGCTTATCAAGCGTCCAATTTGTCAACCGATTCAGAGTAGTGACCGTTTATTATTTTGCACCCCAGTCTTTTTCAAATATTGCTAGCCCTTGGTCAGTAAGTGGGTGATTAATTAATTGTCTAAGTACTTTTGCTGGCACAGTAATTGAATCAGCACCAAGCCTTGCAGCTTCTATTACATGTGCTGGGCTTCTCACTGATGCAACAAGAACTTTAGTATCAAAACCGTAATTAGAATATATAGTACATATATCTTCTATTAGCGATAAGCCATCATAGCTTATATCATCAAGGCGACCAACAAAGGGAGAAATAAAACAAGCACCGGCCTTAGCGGCAAGCAGTGCTTGTCCAGGAGAAAAACATAATGTGATGTTAACAGGTATTTTATGCTCTGTCCACAACTTTTTACAAGAAATTAATCCTTCATATGTAAGGGGCAATTTTACCACAACATTATCAGCGATTTTCGCTAACTTAAGGCCTTCTTTAACCATATCTGCATGGTTATTTGCAACAACTTCAACACTAACAGGCCCCTTGATAATAGAGCATATTTCACGCACTAAATCCTCGTATTTATCTTTACGCCCGGACTTTGCTATTAAAGAAGGATTAGTTGTTATGCCGTCAATGAACTCCTTTAGTTCTTTAATTTCATTTAAATCAACGCTATCAAGAAAAATTTCCATATTAATCTCCCATAAAAAAAATACCCTTGCAAAATCTTGTCATCCAAACGCCCTCCTTTGTCATCCAAGTAGCTGACACTGGGATCCATCTTTTTTTTATTATGAACATTATATGCTCCTAGAATCTATTACCCATTGCATAATTTACAAATATTTTTACACCTAGATCCCAGTGTCACGCACTGGGATGACAAAGATGAATACTGGGATGACAGGGAAGAGAATACTGAATGACAGAAAAAAAAGCACTTGGATGACAAAAGTTGGGCTACTTGGATGACAAGACCGACTTTTTGCCTAAAATAACTAAGAAAGAAATTTCTCATCAAGATAACTTAAATATATACTAATTCTCTTATTTTTAAACGATTTCTCATCATGAATTGCACGATCAAAAACCTGAATTTGACTTGTTATAATGCTACAATTATTATTTGCAACTTCTAATACGCCACTATCAATTACAACCTTCTTTTCTGTTTGGTTACTCATTTTAACAGTAATCATACCAGGCAATAAATAAATTAAGTAAGGAGCATGGTGAGCTAAAATCATAAGCTCCCCTTCGAGCCCAGTTACTGAAAGAGAAACCACTCCACTGAATGAAATTTGATCATCAGGAGAGAAAAATTGCACTTTAAAAGTATTCATAATCTTTAACTTTTATTTAGCTTCAGCTTGTATTAATTCAGCCTTTTTTATTGCTTCATCTATATTCCCCACCATATAAAAAGCAGCCTCTGGTAAGTGATCATATTTACCTTCAACAATCTCTTTAAAACTGGAAACAGTATCAGAAAGTGAAACAAATTTACCAGGCATACCAGTAAATATTTCTGCAACGTGAAAAGGTTGAGAAAGAAATTTCTGAATCTTACGAGCCCTATCAACAATAATTTTATCTTCATCAGATAGCTCATCCATACCAAGTATTGCGATAATATCCTGCAGTGATTTATAAGTTTGCAATATACGTTTCACCTCAGAAGCTACCTTATAATGTTCTTCACCAATGATTTCAGCAGATAAAGACTGAGAAGTTGAATCAAGTGGATCAACAGCAGGGTATATTCCCATTTCAGCTATTTGCCTTGACAACACTGTGGTGGCATCAAGATGAGAGAATGTAGTTGCTGGGGCTGGATCAGTTAAATCGTCCGCAGGAACATATATAGCTTGCACAGAAGTAATAGAGCCAGAAGTTGTTGAAGCTATTCTTTCTTGCATTGCACCCATATCAGTTGCAAGGGTTGGCTGATAACCAACAGCTGACGGTATTCTTCCAAGTAAAGCAGAAATTTCAGAACCAGCTTGTGTAAAACGGAAGATATTATCCACAAAAAATAGAACATCTTGGTTTTCACGGTCACGAAAATACTCTGCCATAGTAAGTGCTGTTAAAGCAACTCTAGCCCTTGCTCCAGGAGGCTCATTCATCTGACCATAAACCAAAACAGCTTGAGATTTTTCATGCTCATTTATATTTATTACATTTGAAGTGATCATCTCGTGGTAAAGATCGTTACCTTCACGCGTTCTCTCCCCTACCCCGGCAAACACAGAAAATCCTTTATGAGCTTTTGCTATATTATTAATTAATTCCATTATCAGGACTGTTTTACCAACACCGGCTCCACCAAATAAGCCAATTTTTCCTCCTTTAAGATAAGGTGCAAGAAGATCTATAACTTTTATTCCCGTAACTAAAACTTCTTCCTGTATTCTCTGTTCAGTAAAACTTGGAGGTGCTCTATGTATAGGCTCTAAGTTATATTTTCCCTTCAGTGGACCACACTCATCTATAAGCTCTCCAACAACATTAAAAATCCTTCCTAAAGTTGAACGCCCAACCGGAACTGATATTGATGCGCCTGTATCAACAAATTCATCCCCCCTTGACATGCCATCTGTGCTATCCATAGCAATACAACGAACTATATTGTCACCTATATGCTGCGAAACTTCTAAAACCAGCTCCTTATCCTTATATTTTAGTTTGCTTTTTAAAGCATTAAATATTTTAGGCAATTCACCTTCAAATTTTATATCAACAACTGCTTGAGTTACCTTAATCGCTCTACCTATATTCATCTCTTTATTTTTATCACCCAACACTATAATTCCATAAAAGAACTTCTAAAGAAAATAAATCTTATATTATTAATAGAAATTTTGCAACATTAAAACGCTTACTAGTTACGCTTCATTACAAACAATGCAAATGCATTTAATAGCCAAGTAATAATAAACAATACTAAACTAAGCGCATAAGCAGCAAGAGTTTGTACACTATTGAAATCCTGATCTCCGGTAAGTAATGTAGCGATCTGCACGGTAATGGTAGTAACTGAATTAAGAGGGTTAAAAGTCAAATTTGCGTTGATTCCCACAGCCATTAGCACAATCATTGTTTCACCTATCACTCTTGAAATTGACAATAAAATTGCACTTAAAATTGTAGGCATTGCATAAGGTATTGTTATATGCCATATAGTTTCCGCTGGAGTTGCGCCAAGTGCCATGAAGCCATAACGCAAGCTTTTTGGAACAGATCTTATGGCATCTTCGAGTAAAGAAATAATAAAAGGAAGAATCATTATCCCAATCGATAAACCGGCAACTAAGGCACTTTCTGAGTGTATACTTAAACCAAAAAAATTTGCTACCTGCTTTATAAAGAAAGACAAGAACACAACCGCAAAATATCCATATACAACCGTAGGAATAGCAGATAAAACTTGCAAAGTTGTATTAACAATATAACGCACTTTCTCACTCGCATATTCACTAATATATATTGCAGAAAATAAACCAAGCGGAACGACAACTAACATTGCTATAATAGTTATAAGTAATGTACCTACTAAAAGCGGCGCTATACCAAAATATCCTATCTTCTCTTCATTGACAGTGACTACATTGTGGCCCCATTTCAAGCAAAACAAGAATTCTGAAATAGCTACTTTATTAAAAAAATTAATGGATTGAATAAAAATAGATAGCATTATAAATAAAGTGATAAAAAATGATATGGCCAAAGCCACAAATAACGAAAGTTTTATTATCTTATTTCTTTTATTTTTAAAGATAAAAGCAAGCATGAAAAAAAGTAACGCTATAGAAATAAAAGTTACAAAACAATTATTATAGAGTACTAACAACCAAGTTAGCATCCATACACAACTAAGATATAGATAAGATTTAACCTTATTTACTTCTTGAAACCTACTAAAACAAAATAAAAGGATTAGTAGGACAGGTATGACTATCACCGAATTCATTTTCCCATGCATCAAATTTTATTCTACGAAAATGTCATACAAGTTCACCATCATTTGACAATAAAGTAAAACAATTTAAAATAAATAATTATATTAATATAAAAACAATGAAGAGAACATTTCAACCAAAAAATTTGATAAGAAAGCGCAGACATGGATTTCGTTCACGTATGGCAACAAGAGCTGGAAGAAAAATCCTTAATAGGCGCCGTTCATTAGGGTGTAACAAATTATGCGCATAGTAAGTATAAAAAAAAAGATTTTTCCTTTGCTTTCAAAAATAAGTTAGCACTCAGCAGTCTTTTTTATCGTGGGCTTTATATATCACTGTACGCCATAAAAGAAAGAGAACCTGAAAAGTACACTCATACTATTAGAGTAGGTCTGGCTATCAGTAAAAAAGCCGGAAAAGCAGCAAAAAGAAATAAAATAAAAAGGCAATTACGAATGCTTGCTAAAATTAGCATTTTAAATATAAGCAATATAGGGCACTACTACATAATACTAACTCATAGAAATATTATGCAAGCAAATTATAAAAACTTACAAAAAGATCTAACTATTTGCTTAAAAAAGATAAAATAAAAAAAAATCTCAATTAAGGTATTTACAACTATATTTTTTATGATAACATAAGTAAAATTTTTAAAATAAATTAACGGGTGTGGGTGTTTAATGGTAGAGAGTAGAAAAGAACAAGATAAAAATCTCAATATAAATACAAATAATGTTAAAGAAGATTTTTATGAATATAAAGAATCTAATTATCGTACACAATGGGAATTAGCATTTGAGCAAAGTCGATACTTAGAGCAGAATAAGAATAGGCCTGACCACAATTATTAGATTTGAATATAGAAGCGACTTCTCGTAATAAAAGAATTATTAAAAGGCGATAAAAAGAAATTTTTATAAACTTGGCGGCGACCTACTCTCCCTTTTCAAGTACCATCAGCGCTAAAAAGTTTCACTTCCGAGTTCGAGATGAGATCGGGTGGTTCATTTTTGCTATAGCCACCAAGTCAATAAAAATTTCTAACTTAACAATTTTAACTTAATATTTAACACTGCATACACACATATAGAAAGCAAATAAATCAATCAGGCTATTAGTACTAGTTAGCTTCACATGTTACCATGCTTCCACACCTAGCCTATCAACGTGGTAGTCTTCCACGGCCTTAATTGGGAAATCTTTTTGAAGAGGGTTTCTTGCTTATATGCTTTCAGCAATTATCCCATCTATACATAGCCACCCAGCGATGCTATTGGCATAACAGCTGGTACACCAGAGGTATATCCATCTCGGTCCTCTCGTACTAGAGTCAGACCTTCTCAAATTTCCTTCACCCACGGCAGATAGAAACCGAACTGTCTCACGACGTTCTAAACCCAACTCACGTATCACTTTAATCGGCGAACAGCCGAACCCTTGGGACCTTCTTCAGCCCCAGGATGTGATGAGTCGACATCGAGGTGCCAAACGGTGTCGTCGCTATGAACGCTCGAACACCATCAGCCTGTTATCCCCGGCGTACCTTTTATCCGTTGAGCGATGACCCTTCCATACAGAATCACCGGATCACTATGACCGACTTTCGTCTCTGCTTGGCTTGTCAGCCTCGCAGTCAGGCAAGCTTATGCCATTATACTATCAAGCTGATTTCCGACCAGCTCTAGCTTACCTTCGCACGCCTCCGTTACTTTTTAGGAGGCGACCGCCCCAGTCAAACTACCCACCATACAATGTCCTAGTTCCAGATAATGAAACATAGTTAGATATCAAAAGTGTAAAGGGTGGTATCTCAAGGTTGACTCCATTATAGCTAGCGCCATAACTTCAAAGTCTCCCACCTATCCTGCACATCACACTTTTAATAGCAATGTAAAGCTATAGTAAAGGTGCACGGGGTCTCTTCGTCTAACCGCGGGTACCCCGCATCTGCACGGGGAATTCAATTTCGCTGAAGTGATGTTGGAGACAGTGGAGAAATCGTTACGCCATTCGTGCGGGTCGGAACTTACCCGACAAGGAATTTCGCTACCTTAGGACCGTCAGTGTTACGGCCGCCGTTTACTGGGGCTTCAATTTAGAGCTTGCACCCCTCCTATTAACCTTCCAGCACCGGGCAGGCGTCAGACCCTATACTTCCACTTACGTGTTTGCAGAGTCCTGTGTTTTTAGTAAACAGTCGCTACTCCCTATTTTGTGCCACCTACTCATAGTTGCCTAAAAGCAGGTTACCCTTCTTCCGAAGTTACAGGTATAATTTGCCGAGTTCCTTCAACATCATTCTTTCAACACCTTAGTATACTCTACTCATCCACCAGTGTCGGTTTGCGGTACGGCCTCATAAATATAAGTGCTATTTCCTGGAGCTTCTTTTAAGCATAGATCAATCCAATAAGATCTATACAAATACGAAACCCGTCACACTTAAGAGGTTTAGGAATATTAACCTAATTGCCATCGACTACTCCTTTACGGACTCGCCTTAGGAACCGACTAACCCTACGCAGATTAACTTAACGTAGGAACCCTTAGATTTTTGGTGAGAGTGTTTTTCACACTCTTTTACGCTACTTATGTCAGCATTCTCACTTCCGATATCTCCAGCAGTTTTCACAAACCACCTTCACAGACTTACGGAACGCTCCGCTACCGCGCCTATTGATCGAAATCAATAAGCACTCACATCTTCGGTATACAGCTTTAGCCCCGGTACATTTTCGGCGCAGAAAAACTTATTTAGACAAGTGAGCTGTTACGCTTTCTTTAAAGGATGGCTGCTTCCAAGCCAACCTCCTAGCTGTAATGGTTTTTCTACTTCCTTCCCCACTTAGCTGTAATTTTGGGACCTTAGATAGTGATCTGGGTTGTTTCCCTTTCCACCACGGACTTAGCACCCGTAGTGTGCCTGCTGTATAATTAATTGTTGGTATTCGGAGTTTAGTTAGATTTGGTAAGACGGTGAATCCCCCTAGTCTATCCAGTGCTCTACCCCCAACAACATACATACAACGCTCTACCTAAATAGATTTCGCGGAGAACCAGCTATTTCCAAGTTTGATTGGCCTTTCACCCCTAATCACAACTCATCCAATAATGTTGCAACATTAACTGGTTCGATCCTCCAGTGTGTTTTACCACACCTTCAATCTGGTCATGACTAGATCACTTGGTTTCGGGTCTAATCCATAAAACTAAAACGCCCTATTCAGACTTGCTTTCGCTACGCCTACACCTAACGGCTTAAGCTTGCTTCATAGATTAACTCGCTGACCCATTATGCAAAAGGTACGCTGTCACTCTAAATATCAATAAATTGATATAGAGCTCCAACTGTTTGTAAGCACTTGATTTCAGATTCTATTTCACTCCCCTCCCGGGGTTCTTTTCACCTTTCCCTCACGGTACTTGTTCACTATCGGTCGTTAAGGAGTATTTAGGCTTGGAGGATGGTCCCCCCATATTCAAACAGGATTTCACGTGCCCCGCTCTACTCAAGGATTTAAAAACTTTCTACTTATACAGGACTATCACCTTCTATGGTTACTATTTCCAGAGTATTCTAATTCTTATTCTTAAATCACTAGCCTTTTCCGCTTTCGCTCGTCACTACTAACAGAATCTCGGTTGATTTCTTTTCCTTTGGCTACTTAGATATTTCAGTTCACCAAGTTTGCTTTACATACTTAGTATGTAATAACTAGCCAAGCTAGTTGGGTTTCCCCATTCGGAAATCTGCGGATCAAAATTTGTTGACAATTCCCCACAGCTTATCGCAGCCTGCCACGTCCTTCATCGCCTCTTAACGCCAAGGCATCCATCAAGTGCTCTTAATAATTTATTTATCCGACTATATGCAGAATATGCAGAGTTAAATATTATTAAAATTGAATTGAGATTAAATTAATCTCTACCATAAAACTTGTCAAACATCTAAAAACTAAATTAATCTTTATATTATAACCTAATAAATAATATGTCAACGCCTTTTTGCACAAAACATTTACTTATATTATCAACAACAATATACTAGCAATCCTAAACAGTACAATCTGAGAAATATGCGGTAAACTTATATATACAGTAAAAATTAATAAAAAAGATATTTTGTAAGATAAAATGTGTTAAAATCAATTGCCTAAAAATGATAATGAACATTCGGAGTATTTCTCATGTATGAAAAGTAATCTCTCTTTTATAAAAAACGTTGCTTTAAATTGTATGTCTAAGCTCATTGGTGTATTAAATATTAAGAAAGTAAAACACTTCATTGTGAATAAATATAATACTCTTCATAAAGAAATGACAGTGCTTCTTAAAAAATCTAAGAACCTGTTAAATACCAACATTGAAATCGGTTTATATCACTTTTATAAAGGTAGCATATCAAATGCAAAGTTACGATTTTGGTTAATTAGCATATTTTACCCCCATTTACCCATAGTCTGGTATAACATCGGAAGGTGTCATTTTGCGGTAGGGAATACTAATAAAGCTTATAATTATTTAACACAGACACTAAAATTAGATAGTGATCACGAGGAGGCATCTTACTATATAAAAAAAATGACAAACTCAGCGCCTATTACAGAATTGCCAAAAAACCTCATAAGACAATATTTTGATTACACAGGTGAATATTTTGTTGAGCATTGGTTGATTGCTAAACAGTATAGAGGGCATGAACTTGTACACATGATAATTACAAAAATCTTCAACAACTCCACTTCTGAGCTCAATATACTTGACCTTGGTTGTGGGACTGGAATATGTGGTCATTTCTTGAAAATAAATAGTACTGGAAGCCACATAACAGGAATTGACATTTCAAGTAGAATGCTAAATATCGCAAGAGGATGCTTTATAAAAGGTAAGCCTGTTTACAATGAATTAATACATATGGAAATGAAAGAGTTTCTTAAACAAAAGAAAAACCAGCAGTATGATGTAATTATCTTTGCTGAAGTGCTACATTATCTACATGACTTTCAAGAAGAATTGGAATTAGCAAAAAGATCTACGAGCAAAAAAGGGGTTATTATATGTTTAATAAGAAGAAAGGAAGGTGAAGGTATTGACTTTGTAAACAAAGGAGACTATTTTCGTCACTCAGAAAGTTATGTTCAACATGTTGCAAAAAAAATAAATATGCAGATAAGTTATATGAGTTACTGTAAAATATATGGCAGTCAGGTTGACGGTATCTTGTTTGCATTACAGCATCAACAAGAAAATCCGAAAAACCTAACTTAAAAATCGCTCAAAGTGGCTTTTAAGTATCTATATATAATAAAAGAATAAAAGGAATTTTATGAATAACATTACTATTAATTACGCAAAGGATAGCAAATTAACCGATTTTGGAAAAGCAGTTCTATCAGACAGGTATTTAATAGAAAATGAAAGTTACCAAGACCTCTTTGCACGTATTGCTAATTACTATTCTGATAACAAAGAACATGCGCAGCGTCTTTATGACTACATGAGCAACTTGTGGTTCATGCCTTCAACACCAATACTCAGCAATGGTGGCACCAAGAGAGGGTTGCCTATCTCTTGCTTTCTTAATGAAACCGAAGACAGCTTGCAGGGAATAGTTGACTTATGGAATGAAAATGTTTGGCTTGCTGCACGTGGAGGAGGCATAGGTAGTTATTGGGGAAATTTACGTTCAATTGGTGAAAGTGTAAAAGGTAGTGGTAAAACATCAGGAATTGTACCATTTATTGTGGTGCAAAATGCTCTAACGCTCGCAATTAGTCAGGGATCCTTAAGGCGAGGAAGTTCAGCAGTCTATCTTCCTGTATCTCATCCGGAGATAGAAGAGTTTCTGGATTTGCGCAAGCCAACAGGCGGTGACCCAAATCGCAAAGCGTTAAATATACATCATGCTGTAATAGTAACAGATAAATTTATGCAGGCTGTTGAGAATGATCAAGAATGGAATTTAATAAGCCCTCACAACAATAAGGTTATTTCAACTGTAAAAGCGCGGGATATATGGATCAAAATATTAACAGCAAGAGTTGAAACTGGAGAACCTTACATTATTTTCCTTGATGCAACAAATAACAATAAGCCAGAATCTTACAAAAAGCTCAACTTAGACATCAAGATGTCAAATCTATGCAGTGAAATAACTTTAACTACAGGTTATGATCACCTGAATAAGTCACGCACTGCTGTGTGTTGTCTATCATCCGTAAACCTTGAGTACTACGAAGAATGGAAAGACAATAAACTCTTCATAGAAGATATAATGCGCTTTCTTGATAATGTATTGGAAGATTTCATAAATAAAGCACCGAATGAAATGCAGCGAGCAAAATATTCCGCAGCCAGAGAACGCAGTATTGGTCTTGGTGTGATGGGTTTTCATTCATTTTTACAAAGCAAAATGGTTCCTTTTGAATCAGTAATAGCACAACAATGGAATAAAAAAATATTTAAGTATTTACGTGAGCAAGCAGATATAGTTTCTAAAAAATTAGCAGAGGAAAAGGGGGCATGTCCTGATGCCAAAGAAGTTGATCTAATGGAAAGGTTTACACACAAGCTCGCTATTGCTCCAACTGCCTCAATCTCCATTATTGCAGGCAATACCTCTCCTGGAATAGAGCCATATGCAGCAAACGTATTCATACAAAAGACACTGACAGGCTCATTTGTAGTGCGAAATAAATTCTTGCAAAAACTATTAGCAGAAAAAAATCAAGACAATGATAAAATATGGTCTTCAATTTCGACAAACGAGGGTTCCGTTCAGCATTTAGATTTTCTTAGTGAGCATGAAAAATTGACATTTAAAACAGCGTACGAGCTTGATCAAAGATGGATTATAGAACATGCAAGTGATAGAACTCCGTATGTTTGTCAGTCTCAATCAGTCAATCTGTTCTTGCCTGCCAACATACACAAACGTTACTTGCATAAAATACACATGCTTGCCTGGAAAAAAGGATTGAAGAGCTTATATTACTGCAGATCACAATCAATGCAGAGAGCTGACAAGGTTTCGCATGACATATTCAAAAAAAGTGAAATATTGCAACACAAAACAGATATTGACTACGATGAATGTTTGTCATGCCAATAGTGACCTTATTCAAAAAAAGTAGAGAGAAAGTTAAGCAAATGGGTAAGGAAATATAATAGACTTCTTGCATAACCATATAACGAACTTTTCTTGGGAATAGAAACGAAAAAACTTCCTTGACAAACTCCGCCAGCCCCCTTATCATGATAGTGAAGGTATTCAGTTATCTTCATCTGTGCAGATTAAACAGCAAGAAAACAACGTAGTTGGCGTCTTATTTTTAATTTTTTGCACTATGTGCACCTTATGTCTTCACAACATTTCTGGGTTTTTACCTATATAAGCTGAAACGCGCTTATAAGTCGTTTAAGACAGTATAGTACGCCAATTTGCAGGATTAGAGAGTGACAACTAGCTAACACGGGGTTTCTTTTGCCTTTTTTTCTGCTTAGTAAATTTCTTAAACATTTAAACTAAGGTGAGTTGCATTTAAAAGCAGCTAAATTGCGGTGTTTAAGACTTAAAAAACGCCAATACTGAAAATAGACAATGACTAGGGCTTCTTTTGCCTTTTTTTTCGTTTGGTAAATTTCTTAAATATTTATAGCTAAACGACAATCTTCATCTCGCTGCTTGTTAGCGGGATCTATGTTAAGAGATACCGCGAATGAATCGCGGTATGACGTAGGAATGAATCGCGGTATGACGTAGGACTGCTGTCATCCCAGTGCCCAGACACTGGGATCCAGTTTTCCATATAATCTCATCGAAAATGTTGTAACCACTTTCTATGCTAGTTTGCTTGCTTACAAGCAAACTTTTCTGGATCCCAGTGTCGGGGCACTGGGATGACAAAAAAGGGACTACTCGGATGACAAAAAAAGAGCACTGGGATGACAGGAGATACCGTCTTGTTAGTCAACAAAAAAATTATAAAAATTTCCCAAGTTGCATCATAAAATCAAAAAATACTTCCAATTGTGTAACAGTACACAGATTATAGTTAGTGGATATGTTGATAAGTAAATTAGTTTTATACGCACAAAACAGATGAAGTTTACTTATCAACATATCCACTAACCAACAACATTCAATAAATTTGTGTAAGATACCACTTTACATAAGATAGATAGGAAGCATTTTTGATTTTAAAGTACTAAACCTTCAGTCAACCTCCTAGCCCTGTAGTTTTTGATATGGTTAGGATCAAAAGCACTTTTGGATGTCAGAATACCGAAAATGATATGGAGTAGCTTACGCATTGCAGCACCAACGATGGCCATATTATGCTTACCCTTTTCCTTTAATCTTTGGCAAAAGCTCATAATGATAGGATTGTGATTCTTAGCTACTATGGCAGGAAAGAAAAGTGCCTTACGTAATGTTTGTGAACCGGATTTACTTAATCTGGGTTTGGCATATACAGAGGAACCTGACGTCATATTTCGTGGTATAACTCCTGTATATGCTGCCAATTGCCTGGCATCTCTAAAAACCTCTATATCAGAAACTTCAGCTAAAATAGCTATTGCTGATTCTTCTCCTATGCCTGGAATAGTCAATAGAAGTTGAAAATTTTCCAACAATTCTTTGTGTTGATTTAATAGTTCACGTACGGAGTTTTTTATTGTTTCTATTTTTTGAGCTATATTCATTGCAAGGTCTTCCCAAGCATTTGCAACTTCTTTAGGCAGTCTCTCTTTTTTTTCTAAGTGGTTATTTACTAATGTTAACTCATCTTTTAACGCAACTGAGCAACGATAAAGATGTTTTAATTTTTTCATTTCAGGAGAAGGTGGTGTCCAACTAGAAGGTTCCTGTCTTTGGCAATAATCAGCAATAACTTCTGCATCGGTCTGATCATTCTTTTGTCGTATCAGCTTACTCCTTGCATAAGATTTTATGCAATAAGGATTTACAACACTTACAAAATGTCCAGCATTGTGTAGAAATTCAGCCAGTGCTTCGCTATAACAACCAGTAGATTCCATGCAGGTTTTTACTTTTTCTACATTATGTTTGTGTAGAAAATTCAGTAGACTTTGAAACCATCGTTCTTAAAGCTTCTTTTTCTAGTTTCACGCTTTCCTTTTTTGCTTATAAATGAGAGAAAAACATCAAAGCGATCTTTTGATATATCTATGCCCAAAAAGTTGTTGATCATATATAACCCCATACGTTACCATTAAAAATGAAAAGTAAGGCTAGTCTTGTGAATACAGAATTAGAACCATTCAGGTCTTTCTACGATACCGTCCAGCCTATACTTTTGAGAAGGGAATTCTTATCTCCTCTACAGATTTTATATCTAAGAAGAAGCACAGAGTTCCTCCCTTCTCCACCTAATGCTTAAGCTTAAAACATTAGATGCTTTTGACAAGATACAAGAAGGGGCTACTCGGATAACAAGAAAGAGGCTACTCGGATAACAAGAAAGAGGCTACTCGGATGACACCCTGACAACCGTCATCCTGCTGCTTGTTAGCGGGATCTATGTTAAGAGATACCGCGAATGAATCGCGGTATGACGTAGGACTGCTGTCATCCCAGTGCCCAGACACTGGGATCCAGTTTTCCATATAATCTCATCGAAAATGTTGTAACCACTTTCTATGCTAGTTTGCTTGCTTACAAGCAAACTTTTCTGGATCCCAGTGTCGGGGCACTGGGATGACAGGAGAAGGAGGCTACTTGCATGACACCATTCTTTTTCCTGAATCCAAGTAGTCAAGCTACTCGGATGACACCATTTACAACCACTCCCCTACCCTTTCTAGCTGTTTATAGCTATTAAATCTCAGGAATTTATCAAAATATGGAGAGGCAATAAAGGGTGTGGAATTACTTAAATAATTAGATAAAAAACCAGGCAGATCATTTTTTAATTCTTGCATTTTGTATCTATAATTTTGTATAGAAATAACTTTTATTTTATCATAATCAAGTTTCCAATAAGCAAGTTCTGAAACTTCTCTTTTTGTTATATGTTCTACCACTAAGGCTTGCAAAATTAACTGTGGAAAAAACCCCGACATCACTTCTTCGTTGGAAGGTGGTGAACCAAGTTTATAGTCTATAATTGCTACTTGCCCACTTGGTAGATACTCAACTCTATCACATCTTGCTGTCAGTAAAATTTCTTGTGGGATCAGATCTCTATTTGTCATCCAAGCAGTTTCATACTGGGATACATCATCACAAGAAATATAGATTCCAGCGTCACGCGCTGGAATATGAAATATCGGACAGGTAAAACTCTTTTCCAACTCAACATAATTGCTTCGAGTTTCATCAAATTCGACAAAAGATTGAATTATCCTTTGCAGTCTTACCCACCACATATTTGAAAAATTAAACTGACTAGTCGAGAATGCTTTTCGTGCAATGCTCATTGGCGACTTTTTGTTGCGTAAATATCTTGCAAGAATGTTGTGCACCATAGTGCCAAATTCCAATATCGATGGCTTAAAATTCAAGTCTCTTAATTGTTTAAGGCCCAGTATATATTCAACGTAAAATGAATAAGGATTACGAATTAGCTTTTCTATTGCACTGCAAGACATCACCTGCATTTTTTCTTTTCTAACTTCGGTTTGAGGTTTTGGCATAGGCTGAGTACATGGAACAGTACATTCAGGCGTATTTAATATCCTCAGCCAATCGCGATACGGCTGTTTCCCCTCCTTGAGCAGAATTTCCAAACGCTGCAATAGAATTGGTTTTCTATGGCTTAGCGATCTTGTAATATAAACCTTACTTGCACAAAACAAATTGTGTAAAGTATAAAAAAAATACCCCTGCTCTTCTTGCGCAGAAGGAAGGTTAAATTTTTCTCTCGTAAGTGCATTCAAAAGCGGACTTTGAAAGCTTGGCGCTTCATTAAATCCAGCGAGTATTACAACTTTGTTGTGATATAAGCTGAATTTATTCAAGTCATTTGCTACAGAGAAAAACTCTTTCTCTAAAAATAAGGTCAGAATTTGGCTATATAACTCTAAGGAGCACTTAATTTCTATACCCTCACATGCATTCAAGAAATTACAGGTGAAATTACCTATTTCACTATTTAGCTCTGAAAAATTTATACCAGATAGCACATTAATACACTGCAAATGAGTTGCCACCACATCAGAAATAGGGCAATTTATAGAGTTAATTAAAAGATTAAGTATAGCCTCTAACCTATTGATAATAAGCAATATATCCTCTTTATGTTTTAGCTTTTTATAGGTATTAATAGCATCTATAATATCTTTAAGGCCATTTGTACTAAAGTTGCGTAATATCTCTATTTCAAATTCAGATAAAATCCGAGTGTACTCTTCTTGAGTGTAACCAAAAGTCACTAGCCTATGTTTAAGGAGCGAAAGTAATGACACACTGCTCCAATTTGAGGTCAAAACTTCGATACTATAAAGTAGGAGTGTTATATAAGGATAATTTTCCGGTATGGCACTGTGTTGCCTTGATAAACATGCTATACGAGCTGCAAGTAATTTATCAAAGACAACCAAAGAAACGTTTTCATAACCTTCATTCTCTATAATTAATGATGTCACTTGTGCTTCTTCCTCTCTGGAATCACAAGTGATGACTTCAATATTGCCAATATGTCCATTACTAACTTTGCTTAGATCGGCAGTTGTATCAAAAATGTAATCTAGATATTCCTCAGGACTTCCTGTTATCCCAGCCCTTTCTTCTGTCATCCCAGTGCTTGACACTGGGATCCAGTTTTCATTATACAGCCACCTGGTGCGCTCATTTAAAGTTAAGTTTTCTGGATCCCAGTGTCTGGGCACTGGAGAACACGCTTCTGGCAGAAAACTCACATCTCTTCTATCTACATTTAAATAATCGAGTAGATCTTTCAGGCAATATTGATAATGTTTTTTATCAAGTGATTGCCAATCTTTCTCTTTAATTTTCAAATTCAGATTAGGAAAAATTATTTTTCCAAACGGCAGGTCATATATAGCCTTAATTAACGACTTATCCTTTCCAATTCCAACAAAGATTATATGTTGGTCTTTTTGTAAAGAGATTATCATATTGTTTATGTAATCACTCTTATGTTCTAATATATCTACTACTCCTAAATCTTTTAAAATTTTATTCCAACTCTCAATGAGTAAGCTTATGAAATTCTCTATTTTTTTTGAATGTTCATCGAATTGATAACAATCCGTTGTTTGGGTAGATTGAATTTTATCAAGCAATGATGGCAGGCTATAAGCTAAATCAATGGGGAAATTATCATTATTTTTTCTATTCCACTCCAATATGAATTGAATGAGTAGCAGCGTCCTCTTTGTTGGATTGATAACTTTAACTCTATCAAGATTTAATATTAAATCCTCTTCATCAATGTTTTCCAGTGAAACTATCTCTGGCAAAATTATGCATTTTTTAGCGTTATAATTCTTGAACGCACTCAGCAGCGCTATTACATCCCTTTTGCAGGGAAGTATGATCTTTATCTCGGGAATTTTTTCTCTTTCATATTCAGAAAATATGTGCTGAACCAATACATTGAAAAAGGACTCATCCACATTAACGGTAAAAACTCTTCCCACTAACAGTAACAATTAATACAATATTTTATTATATAGAAATCACTCAAAATATAAATGTGCTCGCAGTTTCTTATGCTATGATATATTAAAGTCTTTCACAATATTACATGGCAAACATCAGAATAGAAGTTTTAAATAAATGTGAACAAGTTGGCCGCAGAAGGGTAGTTAATGTTTACTTGATTTACATAAGCAAAGAATTACCATCAAAATTACATGAAGAAATTTGTGGGCTATTTTATAATAAAGTCATACAAGACTGCCGTTATTATTCCTACAATGAAAACCTTCAATATGACTTCATAGAACCACAAGCAAAGTGGGGCTTGGAAATAAGCTTTTTACCTGGCATGACTGACAATGTGGGCAACACAGCGAAACAAATTGTTAGAGAGTATTTAATTAGCAAGGGCCACATTGATGAAGGCGTTCATATCAAAGCAAGAAGTTCAAAGCTGATTTTGGGTAAAGGAAGCATGCCAACCGAAGATGATATAAAGCAAGAATTCAACCCTATCACTGAATATTGCACACTTATCTGTAAGAACTATAGCTGGAAATATTATGGTAAATCGAATACAACACCTGGTGTCATCCCAGTGCCCCGACACTGGGATCCAGAAAATTTCAAGCAATTGTATAATGCAAACTGGATTCCAGTGTCAAGCACTGGAATGACAGAAGGTAGGGTTGGGATGACAGAGGATAGTACTAAGTCTGTTGACCTCAATGTGAGTGACCAAGAGCTTGAAAAAATCAGCAGAGATGGAATCGATGGTAATGGCACTTTAGGGCTCTCGCTGGCAGCAATGAAAGCTATAAAGGATTACTTTAAAAAACTCGGTAGAAATCCATATGATATTGAACTTGAGTCTCTGGCACAGACTTGGTCTGAACATTGTAAACACAATATTTTTTGCTCCCCTATTGATGAAATAAAAGACGGTCTATATGCTCATTATATTAAGCGTGCAACGCGTGAGATAAATTCTGACATATGCGTGTCAGTTTTCTCCGACAACGCAGGAGGAATAATTTTTGATGACGATTACTTGATTGTCGATAAAGTTGAAACTCACAATAGCCCTTCAGCTCTTGATCCATTTGGTGGAGCAATGACCGGAGTGCTTGGAGTTAATCGTGATATAGTGGGTTTCGGGAAAGGCGCGGAGCCTATAATGAATACCTATTACTTTTGCTTTGCCAAAGAAGCAAAAGGCAAATTTTATAGGGACAAGGAGCGCACTGATGAGATCTTACCGCCAAAATATATAATGAAAGAAGTGATTCATGGCGTTAATGTTGCTGGTAACTGTTCTGGCATTCCAACGCAACTTGGATCGGTATATTTTGACGATAGATTTTGTGGCAAGCCATTAGTCTTTGTTGGAAGTGTCGGAATTATTCCACGCAATATAAATAATGCACCTTCACACATTAAAGGACCAAAAAATGGCGATAAAATCGTAATTATTGGTGGAAGAGTTGGAAGAGATGGAATTCACGGTGCAACGTTTTCTTCAGAGGCTTTGTCGGGAAACAGCCCTTCAACGATTGTGCAAATTGGTGACCCCATAACACAAAAAAAACTATCCAATGCCGTCATAAAAGCAAGAGATCTTGGTCTTTATAATGCAATAACGGATAATGGAGCAGGCGGTCTATCATCGTCTATTGGTGAAATGGGAAAAGACGGATTTGAAGTTGATTTGAGCAAGGTTCTCCTTAAAAACGATGGTATGGCTCCGTGGGAAATATGGATATCAGAATCACAAGAGAGAATGACTTTAGCAGTGCCAGAAGAAAATTTTCCTGCGTTTAAGCAAATCATGAAAAAACATGATGTGGAGGTTTGTGTGATTGGAGAGTTTAATGAGAGTGGTAAAGCTGTTGTTAAATGTCCTGAAGGGACAGTAATAATGGATATGGAAACTGAATTTTTGCATGACGGTAATCCCAAAGTGCATTTACAAACAAAGCCATGGTCTAAGGAGCCTGCTGTCATTCCGGAACCCTCTCCTGTCATCCCAACACTCTTCCCTGTCATCCCAGTGCTTGACACTGGGATCCAGCAGGCTGAGCCTGCAAACATTTTATGCAAAAACCCATCCAACGGTGGAATTGAATGTGAAATGGATTCCAGTGTCAAGCACTGGAATGACACCTTTGCATTAAAAAAAATGCTAAGCAGACCAAACATATGCAGCAAAGAGTTCATAGTGGTGCAATATGACCATGAGGTTCAGGGGTCGTCAATACTGAAACCACTGCAAGGCAAGGGAAGAGTATGCAGTGAAGCTGTTGTCTCGAGGCCAGTCCTTTCTTCAAACAAAGGTGTTGTAAAATCGCAGGGATTTGGCTCAAGTTATGGAGAAATTGACACTTATCACATGGCAGCATGTGCGATTGACACTGCAATACGCAACTACGTAGCTGCAGGAGGAAATATAAATCATCTAGCGTTGCTCGACAATTTTTGCTGGTGCGATGCTTATAATCCAGAAAGGCTATGGCAGCTAAAGAGAGCTGCAGAGGCTTGTTACGACTTTGCAACTGCATTTAAAACGCCATTCATATCCGGAAAAGACAGTATGTTCAATGACTTCAAGGGATATGACGAAAATGGCGAGAAAGTGATGATATCTGCACCACCTTCATTACTCATTTCAGCAATTGGAGTTATAGAAAATATTGAAAATGCGGTATCGCTTGATGTGAAAATGCCAGGGGACTTGATATATGTGCTTGGTACAACCCACGATGAGCTTGGTAGATCTGAATATCAGTTATATAGTGGAATAGATAATAACAACGTGCCAAAAGTTGATGCAAAGAGCGCTAGGAAGTTGTATGAGCGTTACAACCAGGCAATAAAAGATGGCATAATTGCCTCTGCAATTGCACCAAACTTAGGCGGCTTAATTATTGCTCTGGCAAAATCGCTAATTGCAGGAGACCTTGGTGCTGAAATCGATCTTTCACTAGTACCAATAGGAAAAACACAAAATACAGACATAATAAACAAGATAATAATGTTTTCTGAATCGCAAAGTAGAATTTTGGTTACTATTGCACCACAAAATCAGCAGAGGTTTGAAGCGTTGTTTGAAGATGCGGCTTATTCATGTATTGGCAAAGTAACAGAGAAAAAGGTGCTAAACATAAAGGATGTTTTAAAAGTAAATCTGAAAGATTTGGGAAATAGTTATTATATAGCTAAAGTAACTTAGGTTTACAGACGATTTGATAAACGACAAACTCGTCATCCCGCTGCTTGTTAGCGGCCGCGGCGGTATGACGTAGGAAAACCTTTCTTGGGTAGCTATAGCATGTCAGTTTAAAATGTTTTTTTTCCATTAGGTTAAATAACTCTTTCACTATGTGCAATATTTACTTAAAATAAATGTATGTCATTAAATTTGGGTAGGTAGTTATGTCTATTTTACTGACACTCTTATTTATCAGTCTTTCTTTACTCAACGCTTCAAATAAATTGATGATATGTGCTGCTTTATTTATAGGAGCTGCTTTAGTTGTAAATTCAATGGTTGAATTTTATGGCAAAGAAAAAGCTACGTATAGCTTAATAGTGTGTACAGCGCTATGCTGTATTTTAAAATGGCAAAGTTTTAGTTTGATGATATTGACTTCATATGCTGCAATTTTAGTATCTCTTCTCTCGAGCATAATTGTTTTTGAAAAATTGAAGTCCAAGTTGAATTTTCATATGGCAAATTTCATTACTTTAATTATGGCATCAGTAATTGATAGTGCCGTTGTATGTGTTGGATTACTATACAAATTTTCTGCAGGTAAATGCTTAGCAATATATATTAGAGATTTAATTTTTAAGTTTTCTTATGCGTCAGTATTAAGCATCTGCTTGTTTGTAGGAATGTATTTATTTTGCTTGGCAAACAAGAAGTATTTTAAGATTTCCACATAACCTGTTTTCTGATATAGCTAAACTGACTTTGGGTCCTGGGGATGTATTTGGTGCGTAACAACAGTTTAGAATTTATAGGTAGTAGATTTGCCCTAAGACTCTAACACAAGTTGTACAGCCCTACGTCATACCGCCCGGTATCTCAGCATAGATTCCGCTAACAAGTAGCGGAATGACGATTTACCAAACGCTGCCTAATTTTCCGTAACAGTTGAAAAAATCAATAGAAAATCAACATATCACTGTAAATTCATGTATTTTAAGGCTATAATGGTTAAAATACGTTATATAGTATAATATGGACGATTTTATAAGAGTTAAGGGTGCAAGGGAACATAATCTGCAAGGTATAGATGTCAATATACCGAAAAATAAGCTAGTTGTTATAACTGGGCTAAGTGGTTCTGGTAAATCTAGTCTCGCATTTGATACGATTTATGCAGAAGGCCAACGCCGATACGTTGAAAGCCTATCAGCTTATGCGCGTCAATTTCTCAACATTCAGGATAAACCAGATGTTGAGTCGATTACAGGTCTTTCCCCTGCAATATCTATCAACCAGAAATCGATCTCAAAAAATCCAAGGTCAACAGTTGGAACTGTTACCGAAATTTACGATTACTTGCGCTTAGTATATGCACGAATAGGGGTTCCTTATTCACCTGCAACTGGATTACCGATAACAAAGCAAACTGTATCTCAAATTGTAGATACTATAATTGCGTTACCTTTAGAAACTAAAATATATATACTTGCCCCTGTTGTGCGTGGTAGAAAGGGAGAACATCTCAAAGAGATATTGGAAATTAAAAGACAAGGTTACGTAAGGTTCAAAATAGATGGTGAAGTGTACAATGTAGATGACTTGCCTAAACTTGATAAGAACAAGAAACACGACATTTTTGTGGTTGCAGATAGAATATCAATATTGGGCGATATAGGAAATCGACTGCCAAGTAGTATAGAATCCGCACTAAAACTTGGTAATGGTCTAATGTATGTAGAAGTAGTAAACCTACCTGACAACCATAATTCCGAGTATAAAAATGGTCAAATTCTGACTTTTTCAGAGAATTTTGCATGCCCCGAGTCTGGTTTCACTCTTGAGGAAATAGAACCAAGATTATTTTCTTTTAACAGCCCTTACGGTGCATGTGGTTCGTGTAATGGGCTTGGTAAAAAGCTGGCTGTTGATGTAAAGCTGATAGTGCCAGATGAAACTCTTTCAATATCTGAGGGTGCTTTAAAGCCAGTAGGACCAATGTTCCGTCAAGTGCACACAAGTTATGGATTTCTAAAAAGTGCAATTCTATCACTGGCTGAAAATTGTAAATTTAGCCTTGATGTTCCGTGGAAGAACATAGATCAAGAAGTAAAAGATATGATACTCTTTGGCTCTAATAAATTTCAAGGTTTGATCAGTATCTTGGAGAACCAGATGGATTATGATGAAACGCTTGTTGAGCGATACTGCTCTGTTATTCATTGTAAGGAATGTACTGGCCATAGATTGAGAAAAGAAGCACTCACAGTGAAAATTGATAGCAGACATATAGGTGAAATATCAGGGCTCAGCATCGATAAATCCCTTAAGTGGTTTGAAAATTTGCCAGACAAGCTCACAGAACAACAGAAGCAAATCTCAAGTAAAATATTAAATGAAATAATCAAGAGGCTAGCATTTCTAAAGAATGTAGGGTTGAATTACCTAACGCTCGATCGAGAATCTAGCACTCTCTCTGGCGGTGAGAGTCAGAGGATCAGACTTGCTTCGCAAATTGGCTCTGGTTTAACAGGAGTGCTGTATGTGCTTGATGAACCCTCGATAGGCCTTCATCAATGCGATAATGATCGGTTAATTGCTACACTGAAAGACTTGAGAGACATGGGTAACACTGTAATCGTTGTTGAGCATGATGAAGATACAATAATGGCTGCTGATTATGCGATTGATATTGGTCCTGGAGCTGGCGTAAATGGTGGAAAAGTTATTGCAGAAGGAACACCAGACCAGGTGCAAAGAAATTCAGGGAGCATAACAGGGCAATATTTGAGTGGAGAGAAAAAAATTTTAATTCCAAGGAGAAGAAAGCAAGCAACTCAGTTCATAAAAGTAATAAATGCATGTGAAAATAACTTAAAAAATGTGAACGTTAAATTTCCTATAGGGAATCTTATTTGTGTTACTGGAATATCAGGAGGGGGAAAATCAAGTTTAGTCATAGAAACGTTATATAAATATTCAGCACATAAGATATATCATTCGTCTGCACGGTATGGTCGGTGTGATAGAATAGAAGGCCTTGAATATATAGATAAAGTTATAGAAGTTGATCAGTCGCCAATTGGTAGAACTCCTGCGTCAAATCCAGCAACATATGTCGGTATGTTTACTCATATAAGAAATTGGTTTGCAGGTCTTTCGGAGTCAAAAGCAAGGGGATATAATATAGGCCGGTTTTCATTTAATACCAGAGGGGGAAGGTGTGAGGCTTGTAAAGGTGATGGGCACTTAAAGATAGAGATGCATTTTCTACCGGACGTTTATGTGAAGTGTGAGCAGTGTAAAGGGCGAAGGTATAATCGTGAAACATTGGAAGTTACTTATAAAGGAAAATCAATCTCTGATGTGCTTGATATGACGATAGATCAGGCTTGTGATTTTTTTGAAAACCTTCCAATGGTAAAAGAAAAGTTGGTTTCTTTGCAGGAAGTGGGGCTTGGCTATATAAAACTCGGACAGTCGTCAACAACGTTGTCTGGGGGTGAAGCACAACGAATAAAGCTGTCCAAAGAGCTATCAAAACGATTTACCGGAAGAACATTGTATATTCTTGATGAGCCAACAACTGGATTACACTTTGAAGATATAAATAACTTACTAAAAATACTCCATAGATTAGTCGATCTGGGAAACACTGTTATAGTTATCGAGCACAATTTGCACGTTATAAAAACTGCAGATTATATAATAGACATCGGACCAGAGGGCGGAATAAAAGGCGGAGAAGTGATTGCCACTGGAACTCCAGAAGAAGTGGTAAAAATTCCAGAAAGTGTTACAGGCAGGTATCTTAAAACGTATTTATTATAAACTATTTCTTAATTATATTAGGCTAGGTTGCATATTTATGATTTGGAGAGGGTAATGTCAATATATCAATATTTTAAAAGGTATGCTAAACATGGAATTGTACCTGCTAAGAGAGCAGAAGATTGCACACTAGTTCCAGAAAATAGTTTCTATAAGTCCGTACATTACGTTGATAATGTGCTAGGACCTGTGAAAGATGTAATTTGTGGAGTTGAGAGTAAAGACAATTATAACAAGTATTATAAAAACAATGATAAATGTGAATACGTGGGTTACAGGGCAGAGGAAGTGTTTCCACTTTGTGAACGGGGTGCTTTTCTAGTAGCTAGCATAATATTGCAACCTTTATGTTTGATACTAGCATATTTGTCATACTTCCCAATTAAGTTATTATCAAAAATAACAGGGGACTATTGTTTAAAAGCAAGTACAAAGTCATTAGTTGATCATTCAAATGCATTTTTAAGTGCTGGGCAAGATTGTGCTAGTGCAGTAGCTGAAGTATTTAACAAGATTGTAAGTTATGCTTGCGCTGCTATCATTTGGGCTGCCGCGTCAATGATAACGCCACTTGTGTGGGCTTGCAACAAAGTGCAAAGTAAGTTAAGTGAAATACAGGAGCCAGAAAAACATCAGCTTTTATCTAATAAGTTATAAGTTCTGCTTTTTCAGCAGTGGCTCAGTTTGAATTACATTGAAATGAAATAAAAAGTGAAAGAGTGTAAGCACAAGTTACTTTAGCTATACTATATAAATTTTATAATATATTTAATGAATTGTGAACCTTCTCTTACTAAAAAAAGCTACAAATCTTATATTTCCGAACGTATGCGTAAGTTGCGAATATATCATTGATGAAAATCTTAATCTATGTAGTGAATGCAACAAAAAAATCAATTTTCTAACTAAGCATTACTGCAATGTTTGTGGCGTAGTAATCTCAGACAATATTCATACGTGTGGTAAGTGCATCATCAATCCTCCACTGTTTAAAGTATTAAGATCAGTTTTTGCTTATGATCAACATAGTAAAAACATGATTATAAATTTCAAATTTTTTGATAATTTGAATTACGTAAAAATCTATGCAAAGTGGATACACCAAGCTAATCAGGATACGTTTCAGAACGCAGAGGTCATAATTCCTATACCGTTACATAAAATGCGCTTGTTTAAACGTAAATATAATCAAGCAGCATTGCTTGCAAAAGAGTTGAGTAAGTTGTCCAATTTATCCTATACGCCATTTGCAATAAAACGTCTTCGCCATACTGCGCCTCAAGCTGGTCTTTCACTTAAACAGCGTGAAAAAAATTTGAAAAAGGCTTTTAGCATAACCAACAAGAAAATTATCGAAAATAAAATCGTGATATTAGTTGATGATGTGGTAACAACCGGAGCAACTGTAAGATCTTGCTCTCAAGAAATTTTAAACTCCGGTGCAAGAGAAGTGAGAGTGCTATCACTTGCAAGAACGGTGAATGATTGGACCTCTTGCATAAAAAATTAGCAGTCAGTGTCATCCAAGTAGCTTGACTACTTGGATCTATTTTTTTCTAGATTCCAGTGCCAGCGTTACGCACATAGCTGTACGAACATTGTCTACCAGGAGGATGTCATCCCAGTGTCAAGCACTGGGATGACATCACTTTTGCTTCAATATTCGCACATTAGCCACGTCCCTGAACAGATACGGAGGTAAGCCCATTGTGAAAATCAGTATGTTAAGGCATGATTTTTAATAACCTCAACATCACTGAACTCAAAAGTTTGGCTTCCTACAATTTGGAATTTCTCATGTCCTTTTCCTGCAACTAGCAGAATCATACCCTCGTTATAGGCAATATCTACTCCTTTCTCTATAGCTTCTCTTCTATCTTCTATCTCTAGCGCATTAGGGCAATGTAGTAAAATACCACGACGAATTTCTGCAGGATTCCCATCACGCGGATTGTCATCCGTGATTATCACTTTGTCTGCATATATTTGTGCTACTTTACCCATTTCTGCGCGTTTTGTTTGATCACGATTGCCACCACAACCAAAAACTAGAATTATTTTTTTATTGAAGTGCCATTTTAAAGACAATAGGGCTTGTTTAAGCGCACTTGGAGTATGAGCGTAATCCACAAATGCAAAAGGTTTCACTTTTTCCATTCTTCCTGGTGGAGAAACGAGTTTTCCTACGCATATTTCTCTGTAATTCAGTCCAGACGAGGTAACTATACCCATTGCACACAACAGATTATATGCTTGAAATTGCCCCAGAACCGGAAAAAACGTATCATAAATTTCACCACCAATTTTTATTGTAAGGTGTTGACCATTAGGGGTTGGTGTTTGCTCCAATAAAGTAATATCAGAGCCTGTTTTTCCATAGGTGATAATTTTGTTGCTGCGTTTTTCAGCTATCTTAAGCAACGCGTAGTATTCATCTATATCCGCATTTAAAATCGCTGTTTTTCCTTCTGGTAATACCTCGTAAAATAACCTTTTTTTAGTTTCTAAATATTCACCAAGATTTTTATGGTAATCTAAATGATCTTGCGAGAAATTAGTAAAAGCTGCAGCACTCAACTTTAATCCATGGATTCTATATTGATCAATCCATGACTTGATGCTTCTAACACTAAGTGTTCTACATTTATACCACGCAATGTTGCGTAAAGGTCATCTGCATCTGGAGTGGTAAGACTGTTGCTATTACCTTTTCTACCATTATTGATGCATGTTCCAAGTGTTCCAATAGACGCAGCATTATAGCCAGAGTTTTGCCAGATCTGGCGGCAAAATTCTACTACTGAAGTTTTACCATTCGTACCCGTTACAGCAGCAACATATTTGGGCTGTTTGAATTGATAAAACCTGCTGACTATTTCGCTGTATATTTCTTGAGGATTTGGGTGTTCAAGCACTGCAAAGCTCGAAGTATCTGTCATTCCAGTGCGTGACACTGGAATCCAGTTTTTATTATACAATTGCCTAGTGTGCTCATTTGCAATTAAATTTTCTGGATCCAAGTAGTCAAGCACTGGGATGACATCTTTTTTGGTTCCTTGTATGACAACGTCTACACAGTCGTGTGCGTGATACTGGGATTCAGTAGGAAAAATCTGGATACATGCTGGTTTTCTAGATTCCAGCGTCACGCGCTGGAATGACACCGCAGACACACAAACGAAAAGATAACCTTCCTTGACTCTCTTGGGATTACATGTAACGCCCTTGATTTCAACGTCAAAGTTAACATCAACAATATCATGCAGTAATTCTCTCAGTTTCATGTCCTACTTCATCGTTTTGAAAGTCTAAACATGGTAACCTTTTTAGTGCGTCATTAAGGTCAAAGATTAAATCTTCAGGATCTTCCAGTCCACAAAATATTCGCACGAAACTTCCACCACAATCTGAATTCATTACAGATCTTGACATAGATCTACGATCTACTGGTAATATCAAACTGTCGCACCCTCCCCAAGAAGCACCAATACTAAAAATTTTCATATGATCAACCATGCAGCTTAGTTCTTCACATGAATATTCTCTATCCAGTGCTATACTGAATGTGCCGCTTGCTCCTTTGAAGTAACTTTTCCATAATTCGTGTTGAGGATGGGAGGGAAGTGCTGGATATAAAACCTTTCTAACTTTTTGCTGTGCTTCTAGCCACTTTGCCACTTCCATTGCTGTATTTTGGTGCCTTTTCATACGTGTGTGCAGTGTTCTTAGTCCCCTGTGTGCAAGGTAGCAGTCGTGCGATTGAATGGTTACTCCATAATTTTTATAGCTCTCATAAAGCAATTTAAAAATTTCACCTTCAGCAATAATAGCTCCCATAACTAAATCTGAGTGACCGGCTAGATACTTTGTCACTGAATATAGTGCAACATCAATTCCATAATCAAGCGGCTTAAATAACAAAGGAGTGGCCCATGAATTGTCGCAAACGGTTACGATTCCATGTTCTTTAGCAACTTTTACTATATGCTCTATATTCGAAATCTCAAACATTATAGAACCAGGAGTCTCGATCATTATCAATGAAGTATTACTCTGAATTAAATCAGTTATATCCTGTGTTGGATCATAAAAAGTTACTTCTGTTCCTCTTTTTGGTAGCTCATTTTCTGCAAACCTCCTAAGCCTATAATAACTATTATCTTGAATTAAAACGTGCGAGCCTGCTTTAGTGAAAGTCAAAATAGCAAAAGTAAGTGCAAATAGTCCGGAAGGATAAATAAGCGCTTGTCCACTCCCTTCAATTTCAGCCAGTGCATTTGAAAGATAATGGACAGTAGGAGTACCAACATTACTGTAGCTATAATCCCTTGCAACACCATCGTTGATTACATCGTATATACTTTCTCCATTTGCTGCATTTAAGTAGTCCTTGTAAGTAGGAAATAATATGGTAGAAGAATGATAAACTGGCGGGTTCATAGAACCTTTATAGTCATTAAATTTTCTTCCTGCTTTAACTAATATAGACTCTTCCTTCACATTTTTATTATTTATTTTTTAAATTGTACTCGTTTTGCGTATACAAGTGAAGAGAAATTGCATGTATTAGCTCTATCTCACCCTTCAATAACTCATAAATCAACTTATGTCTTTTTAGAATACTCATTCCAATAAAGCCGTCAGATATTAATATTAATTTAATGTGCGAAGGTAATGTTGAAGATGAAGCAAAATAATGATCAGCATGCTTTGCTGATTCATCGACAATGTTGATATCAATTACATCTATCGAATCGCGTATCTTTTCTTCTATTGTTTTAATAATATCCATAATGGTTTCTTTAAGCAACAACATGCTCCTCTTGTCATCCAAGTAGCTGACACTGGGATGACAGGAAAAGTGATATAACAATACACCCTTATTTATTCTCTTCCTTATTATCTATGTCTTGATAATCAGAATCTACTACTTTTTCTTCTTTATCATTTGGATTCCCTTCTGATGAAAAGCCATTTCCAGCACTATTTTGTTGTGAGGCATTATACATAGCTTCTCCAAGTTTCATAGATAATTGAGAAAGATTAGTAACTTTCTGCTGGATTGAATCAGCGTCATCAATGTTATCAGATTTACTAACTTCTTTTAATTCGTTAACTGCATTTTCAATAGCAGATTTATCTTCTGGTGAAACTTTATCACCATACTCTGTCAGAGACTTTTCTGTAGAATGAACTAAACTATCCGCTTGATTCTTCACTTCAATAAACTTTTTGCGCTTTTCATCTTCTTGCGCTTTTTCTTCAGCTTCTTTTACCATGCGATTTATTTCATCATCAGATAGACCACCTGAAGATTGAATGCGTATTTTTTGCTCTTTTCCAGTAGCTTTATCTTTTGCAGAAACGTGTGCTATTCCATTTGCATCTATGTCAAATGTTACTTCGATCTGAGGAACTCCACGAGGAGCAGGAGGTATCCCTTCCAAACTAAACTGACCAAGTAGCTTGTTATCAACCGCCAATTTTCTTTCACCTTGATGTACCTTAATTGTAACGGCTGTTTGGTTATCTTCTGCAGTTGAAAACACTTGAGATTTTTTAGTAGGAATAGTAGTATTACGTTCAATAAGTGGAGTGAATACTCCTCCTAGAGTCTCAATACCAAGAGAAAGTGGAGTCACGTCAAGTAGTAACACATCTCTTACATCACCTTGAATGATTCCCGCCTGTATTGCAGCTCCAATTGCTACAACTTCATCAGGATTTACTCCTCTATGTGGATCTTTGCCAAAGAATTCTTTAACTTTCTCTATGACTTTTGGCATACGAGTCATGCCACCAACGAGAACCACTTCGCCAATTTGACTAGCAGACAAACCAGCATCCTCAAGAGCTTTTTTACAAGGAGCCATAGTTCTTTCGATTAAACCATTCACTAAGCTTTCAAGTTTTGCTCTCGTTAATTTCATATTTAAGTGTTTTGGACCACTTGCATCAGCTGTAATAAACGGTAGATTTATTTCCGTTTCCATTGCACTTGATAATTCAATTTTCGCTTTTTCAGCAGCTTCTTTGATTCTTTGCATAGCCATTGGATCATTTTTCAAATCAATGCCATTACTTTTCTTGAATTCATCTAGTAAATAACTCACTATTGCGTTATCAAAGTCTTCACCTCCAAGATGAGTGTCACCATTTGTAGCCTTTACTTCAAAAACCCCTTCACCTATTTCAAGTATTGAGACATCAAATGTACCACCACCAAGGTCATATACCACTATTGTGTGCCCATGTTTCTTATCAAGACCATAAGCAAGCGCTGCAGCAGTCGGTTCATTTACTATTCTGAGCACATTTAATCCGGCGATTTTTCCTGCATCTTTTGTTGCTTGACGTTGAGAGTCGTTGAAGTATGCTGGCACTGTTATCACAGCATCTTTTACTTCCTCTCCAAGATAAGCTTCTGCTGCTTCTTTCATGTTTTGTAGTATGAATGCACCAATTTGACTAGGAGAGTATTCTTTATTATCAGTGGTTTTAACCCATGCGTCACCATTTTTTGCTGCAAACACTTTATACGGCACGTTTAGATTTTTCATTTCAGAATCACCGTATTGACGGCCTATTAATCTCTTAGTAGCAAAAAAAGTATTACTTGCATTGGTGGTTGCTTGTCTTTTTGCAGGAGCGCCAATCAACCTTTCTCCTGACGAAGTAAATGCAACTATAGATGGAGTAGTTCTTGCCCCTTCTTTATTTTCTATTACCTTTGTATCCTTGCCCTGCATTATTGCAACACAAGAATTTGTTGTTCCGAGATCTATGCCTATTGCTCTTCCCATAATGAGTACCCCATTGTAAATATTATCTGATATAAGGATATATAAGTATAGGACTTATTAATTACAAGCCCAATTTAGGGTTTCTAATTAGTTATTAGAACTTAAAAAGCGCGAAAGCCATTTAGTCAGCCAAAAATTGCCTCGTAGTTTATTTGAATTATCAACTTCTTCATTGCTGCTATCCTCAATTTGGTATCCAGAGTTCTGTAATGGCTTATAACCGTTTGAATTAACATCATCTCCTTGTTTTAAAACAAATGTATTTACATCTAAACTGTTATCAATACTAATGTTCAATGTAATATTAAACTCTTTTTCGATTGTAGAAACTGTATTCCTTTTATTATTAAAAATATGCGCTATAACCGCACTATGCGCTACTAAATCAAAAGACTTATTTTGGTTCCTATGAGCAATGTGTTGTAAATCCCTTAGTATCGATGCAACAATTACTTCGTTCGATTTTACTCTTCCAATACCCTTGCAGTGTAAACACTCTGTAGTATTAATTTCTTGTATGTTTGGTTTAATTCTTTGTCTTGAAAATACCATTAAACCAAAGTCATTTATGTAGCTAAATTGAACTTTAGCTTTATCGTCTTTAAACGCTTGCTTTATAGCAGACTCAACAGCTCTGCAATACTGATATTTCAACATGTCAATAAAATCGACTACTATTAATCCTGATAGGCCCCTAAGATTCACCTGTCTTGATATTTCAGGTACTGCTTCCATATTGGTTCTATAAGCTGTTTCTTCTATGCTATCTTCTCCTGTCATCTTTCCTGAATTTACGTCTATTGAAACAAACGCCTCAGTTAAAGTTATTACCAAAGACCCACCAGATGGCAACTCTACCCTATTGCTATATAACTCAGAAATTTGATCTTCGATTCCATAGTAAGTAAAGATTGGGATAGAACCTCTATACAATCTGTAACGCAACTTACTACCTTTTAATGCATTTTTAGTATATTGTCTCACTGCTTCAAAAGCTTCCTTCCCAGATACTATGACTTCTATACCATCGCTACAAAAATCACGAACAGATCTCATAATTACATCTGCTTCGTTGTAAATTAATGATGGAGCATTTACAGAGAAGGCATTTTTTTGAATGCTCTGCCATAATGAGGATAAGTAATTGTAATCCTGCTCAATTTCTTTCTTATCTTTTCCTGAACCAACAGTTCTTACTATTAAACCTGATCTTTTTGGCAAGTTTATTGAACTCAGTATATCCTTTAACTGCTTTCTGACATTAGCATCTTCAATTCTGCGAGACACTCCACCTTTACTCATGGAATTTGGCATGAAAACACAGTATCTACCCACTAAAGTTATGTATGTTGTAAATGAAGCTCCTTTATTGCCTCGTTCCTCTTTAGTTAGCTGGACCAATACTTTTTGATTTACTGAAATAACATCTTGTAATTTGTATTTTTTATATAAAGGTACCTCTCTTACAAAACCACTACCTAACTCGTTGACATTCTTACTAGCTGCAGAATCTGAAGAAACATTTGCTGAAGCTTCTTCTGTACAATCGTCATTTGAGTAGCCCTCAAAGATAATTTCCTTTTCTTTTTCTGGAATATTGAAGTAATCTAGAGATATCTCGGAAAAAGATAAAAAACCTTGCTTGTTTTTTCCATATTCAATAAATACGGCTTGCAAAGAAGGCTCTATACGCTTTACATAAGCAACGTATATATTACCTCTTAATTGTTTTTTTTCCTTGAATTCTTGTTCAAATTCTACAACCTTATTATTAACTGATAAGGCAACTCTTACCTCATTAGAACAGGCAGAATTTTCTATCAATAATAACCTTTTGCCACTATTTGCCACTTATTTACCGTTTGCTTTTCATTCTGAAGTTAACTTCATGCTACTTAATACACTGTTGATTGTCAAGAATTTTACGATCTGCATTATTCGGTTGACTTTTAGTGTTTTGCGTAATAAACTCGCATAGAATTTATTATATCATTATAAGTATGGCGAAAAAAAATGCTTCTTTGCTCGTTAAGTTAGTCAGCACTGCAATCAAGATAACAAAAACTGGTGAAGAAAAATCAACTGGCTATTTTTATGTAAAAAAGCGTAATCCAAAAAAGCTCACCAGAAAACTGGAGTTTAGGAAGTATGACCCAGTAGTCAGAAGGCACGTATTATTTAAAGAAGAAAAATTAAAGTAGTTTTTTTATAAGGAATTTTATTATTATGCAAAATTTACAATTAAGTTATCCTATAATAGTAGAGTTGAGGGATGTAAAAGATACAAAACTGAAATTAATAAAGGTCATTGCACAATTAATAAGTAAGAGGTACAAAACACAGAAAAAAGCAGCAAGCGCTCTAAAGATTGATCAACCTAAAGTATCTCAAATCAATAGGTCAAAAATCGAAGGGTTTTCCTTAGAATACTTGCTTAACTTATTGATTGCATTGGACCAAGACATAAACGTAAGAATAAAGCATAATTCTAAACCTGTATAATATGTAAAGGACAAATGGTGATTTAAATGCAGAACAATAAAACAGTAAGTCAGAGGCATTTTAAAAAGAACTTGTTACTCAACAAAACAAGATTTGAAATTTTGTGCAATGCTATTGATTATAGCTAGATATGCATCTTTTCCAGGCTCTATGTCTGATCCAATAGGATCAAGAACTACCATTTTTGCGTCATTAGAAAGAGCATTAGGCTTTATGCTATCTTCTTGTGAATGAGCAAATATACATTTAACGTTTTCTTCCTTCATTATCTTTTTTAGCTTCATTAAACTCTTCATACCTATGTACGAATCCTCTTCTATAGAAAGAATGGCGCTTGGGTGATTTAAACCAAAATATTTTTCAAAATATTGATAAGCATCGTGAGTGACGATGTATTTTTGATTTTTAAAATCATTCAGTTCTTTCACGATTTCTTTTACTTCTTGGTCTATTTTTTTTATGGCTTTTGTTGCATTAGAGTTGTATCGATGGAAATTTTCTTTATCTATGTTAGACAATGTTGCACTTATAAAAAGTACCATGCTCTTTGCATTTTCGGGACTCAGCCAAATGTGTAGGTCTTTTTCATCTTGAGTATTGGTAATTTTTCTAGAAAATGAATGTGGCCGAGCAGGAAGTAGGTTGATTACCTTTGACAATTGCACTAGTTCTTTATTATTTTTGGCGAAAGTTTGAACAAACGTCTCTAAGTTATCGTCAGTGTAAAATATGACATCACTTGATTCCAAATTACTCGCATCAGACGGCTTTAATATATAATTATGCGCAGATGTTGCATAGCCAAGCAATTCCGGTTCTAAAATTCCTTCTGTCACAGAAGCTACAAGTGAGTGGATAGGTTTGATTGTAGCTACAACTTTTAAATTGGATGAAAAGGCAATATTATAGTATAGTGTAAATGAAAGTAATAGAAAAAAAGGCAGTAAATGTCTCATATAAACGTTGAGAAGAAGTTAAATTTTGCCAAAAAGTTAAATAATGTCAATAATCGTGTTCTAAAAATAGAAAATCTTGCTCTCACATATGATGGTAAAAGAATCCTTGACAATATCAATATGTTCATGGAAAGAGGAGACGTAATTACAATACTTGGTCCAAATGGTGGAGGTAAAACCTCTTTAGTGAAAGCAATTGCTGGCATAAATAAAAGCTGTACCGGTAGTATCGTATTTGCTGACAACATAAAAATTGGCTATATGCCGCAAAATTTTAGTATTAGTAATTTGATGCCAATAACAGTTGAATATTTCCTTTTAAATAGCTCCTTGAAAAGACTAAAGAAAAATCAATCCATTATTACAGAAGCGATAGAGTTGGTTGGTATCGGTAACATTTTGAAGAATCAAGTGTTAGAAATTTCTGCAGGGCAAACACAATTATTGCTGCTTGCACGTTGTTTAATTGCAGAACCTGACTTGATCATTCTAGATGAACCAGTCAGTGCAATGGATATTAACGCGCGGGCTAAATTTTATGATATTATAAATAAAATAGCAAAAAAACGATTGGTATCGATTCTTATGACTTCTCATGATCTTAACTCTGCTCTACCATCCTCAGATTACGTAATTTGTATAAATAATACTATCTATTGCCAAGGCAAGCCTGATGAGATTATGAAAAATAGAACCCTAAATGAAATATTTAGCAGTTACGCAGCAAAATGATTCAAAATATTTTGCGTCTTCTGCACATAACTACAGTGCTGACACGTTACAATATATTACCTTATTTACTTCCACCATCAAAGAAATCAATAAATAAAATACAAGGCCATAAGCTAAAGTGTGCTCTTGAAAAATTAGGTCCGGTGTTCATTAAGTTTGGGCAGTCTATCTCATCACGTACTGATGTTTTAAATGAGGATATAACAAATAACTTGTTATTGATATGTGATAGATTGCCATCATTTTCACATAAAATAGCAGTTAAAACTATAGAAAGTGAGTTTAATTGTAAATTGAGCGACATTTTTTCAAGCTTTTCTGAAAAGCCAATTGCAGCAGCATCGATTTCTCAGGTGCATAGAGCGGTTACAACTGAGGGTAAGGAAGTTGCTGTGAAGGTTTTAAGGCCAAATATTGAGAAAACATTCTCAAGGGATATAAAAATGCTTTCTTGGCTTGCAGAAATTGCAGAAAAATTTAGCGAACAATCAAAAAGGCTGAGGCCAATTGAATTAGTCAAAACTTTTGCTGAAATTTGCCGATTAGAGTTAGATCTACGTTTTGAAGCTGCTCACTCTTCAGAACTAAAGGAAAACACAAAAAATGACAGAGGTTTTTATGTACCTGAAATAGATTGGAATAGAACTGCAAAAAAGGTTTTAACATTAGAATGGATAGAAGCAACACCAATATACGAAGTTGAAAAACTGAATAATCGTAAGCAAATAGCTATCAATCTTATAGAATCGTTTTGTAGTCAGGTATACAGGGATTGTTTTTTTCATGCTGATATGCATCCTGGAAATCTAATGGTTGATAGTAATAACAATATTATTGCCCTGGATTGTGGAATCATGGGTAGAATAGATCGTGAGACATGCTATTACGTTATAGAGATACTCAAAGGCTTTTTAAATCGGGATTATGACCACGTTGCAAAAATGCACTTTAAAGCTGGTTACGTTTCATCACAGCATAGAAATTTTGTCACAGCTTGCAGGGCAATAGGTGAACCCATTATTGGGCAGCCTATACAGAAGATTTCATTTGCTAGTTTACTTGCTCAGCTATTAAAAATAACTGGTGATTTTGATATGAAAGTTCAAACACAATTGTTATTGCTGCAGAAAACTATGATTTTACTGGAAGGGACATGTAGAAAGATCTACCCAGAAATCAATATGTGGAAAGTAGTTGAAGCGTGGATAAGCAGTCAACATGAAAGTAAAATAGGGTATAGGGAAAAAATTAGAAATTCTTATCCTGTAAAAACAATCCAAGGGATATTTAGCCTTATAGAAAAATTAAACCTAATAGCTGATAAAAAATTAGAAAACATCCAAGTTAAAAATAAATCAAATGAAAAAGTCTATTTTTTACTGTGGTTTGTAATTATAATTCTAATCGTTAAATTTTTAGGGAGTGTTAAATAAACTGTGTCAAACCCAATTTTTAATTCAACTTAATTTTTAATCTGCAGGAGTCGAGTTGAGAATGTCCAATTTTCCACTTTCTTTATAGCATAACATACTTCAGTCCTGATCCGCCTCTTGCTCCTCTTGAAGCCCAATGGCTCACCACTTATGTGTAAATTAATCGTTAATGTTGTACACGTTCTTTTCTTTTTCTACTCTCTCTTGCTCTTCAATACAATATATAGCAAGCGGATTAGCTTTAAGTCTTTCGACTCCTATTTCTTCTCCTGTTCCATCGCAGTAACCATAAGTGCCTAATTTTATTTTTTCTAACGCCTCCTTAATCTTTTCTTTTCTATCTTTTCGGCGCTTGATTAATTCCTCATTTCCACTATCTCCATCAGAATAGTATGTATCAATACTATTATCTTCTAGTTCTTGTTTCTCCAACTCAGCGAGTATTGATTGTAACTTTAAGCTGAAGTATTCCAGTTGTTTTACGCTCATATATTCTTCATCTTCTGAAGGAGTATAATCCTCTGGTGACTTTATTTTCGGTAACTTTTCCATAATTGCATTATCAAAAAAATAATAAAACCTATATAACTTATGAACAAAAAATTATACTACCCTCAAAGTAAACACTATAATTTATAATAAACATTTAAAAGCCTAGTATGATCGACTTAGTAAAAAAATTAGTAATAGATGGTAAGAACCTTACCTATATAGTATGTATTTTTATTATAATGTTAAGTTTATCTTCATTTACACTTGAAAACAACAATAAACAAGAAGTTATGTTAACATTAACATGGATATGTGCTACATTTGTTTTGCAGATCTCTACAAATAATTTGTTTACATCTGATTATCATGATGGAATATTAGAGCAAATCTTTGTACAGCCACTCTCTTCTAGGCTTATAGTTGCTTATAAAATTTTCGCTCACTGGTTATTATTTGGGCTACCGATTTCAGTGGTTTCTTCCATATTCAGCTTTGCAGTTCTAGGCAATAGTATTGAACACTCAATAGCAGTTGGAGTGTCTTTATTATTTAATACGCTGATAATCATTAATATTTCAGCTACTGGAAATGCATTGATGATTGGTCGAAACAACTTAGCATCAGGAGTATCGCAAATTCTTGTTTTGCCAATGATAATGCCAACCTTTGTGTATTTTAAAATGCTAACTCAATTTGAAAATTTGTCCTTGAATATTTATACACTACTAATCACCATGTTAATTTTTGTCGTTTTGATTGTTAACAGCACTATAACTACTCACATGGCACTAAAATTTGCTGTGGAACAGGATTGAAAAATCTTACTGTTATTCAGTAGGTATCCGTTTAGCAGAGTGGCAAAATAGGTAGACAAGATAAACCAAAAAATCAAGAAAAAGTGAGTTTACAACAAATGGTGTCATGCAAGTAGCTGACAACATAGAAACGAAAAAACTTACTTGACAAACTCCGCCAGCCCCTTATTATGAAACTGAAGCTATTTATTTATCTTCTCTGTACAGATTAAATGACAAAAAAACTCAACGTATTTGGCGTCTCATGTTTAATTTTTTGCACTATGTGCACTCTATGTCTTTATCAAATTTCTAGGTTTTTACCTATACAAGCTGAAATACGCTTATAAAGCATTTAAAACATCAAAAAACGCCAACTTAAAAAATGGATAGTGAATAACTAGCTACCCTAGGGTTTCTTTTGCCTTTTTTTCTGTTTAGTAAATTTCTTAAACATTTATGACTAAAGGTTAGTTGCATTAAAAAGCAGCTAAATCGCGGTTATTAAGCGTTTAGAATAAAAAAACGCCATACTTGAAAGTATAATGTAAGTAATTAGCCAACCACGGGGCTTCTTTTGCCTTTTTTTTTATTTGGTAAATTTCTTAAATTTTATAGCTAATCAGTACTGGGATGACAAGAAAGGAGCACTGCTATTATAGAGTGAAATGAGATCCCAGTGTCAGCTACTCGGATGACATTATAGGGGCTACTGGGATGACATTATAGAGAGGCACTGGGATGACATTATAGGGGCTACTGGGATGACATTATAGAGAGGCACTGGGATGACATTATAGAGAGGCACTGGGATGACACCCTGACAATCGTCATCCCGCTACTTGTTAGCGGGATCTGCTGTGGCGACATAAACTCAAATCATTTCAAATTTCAATCCAAAGAGGTATCATTATGTCAAACAACTTCAATTTTAAAGAATTTTTTAACCACTATGAAACAAATAGTACGTCAGATGATATACAAAGGTATTATTTGCTGTGGAAATCAGTAATAGCGCAGGCAATGACTGATGCAGCAAGTCACTGTAAAAAAACAGAAAGCTTGGTAGAGAAACGTAAGGCGATTTCTTGATTATCGGACTTTAGTCAAGATTTTGCACACACATGTATATTGGCTGATTGTGATCCGGTATACGTAAAAAACAAAATACAGCCAATCTTAAAAAGCCTTACTAGATAAAGCCTTTTTAATGAGGTTTACTCCTTTTACCGAAAAAAATATCATTCAATCTCCTATCTATAGTTGCCTCTATATCTTTGATTAATAGCTGCTTTATTATGTTTACTTTCCGCTTTGCATCTTGAGCGTGATGCTCACTGTTATTGCTGTAATTATTCTTATCACTATAACTACTGCCACTTGGTTTACTACTGTTACTGAACTCACTACCCTTTTTTCTTCTTGTGCTGAGTATCTGCACTATCTTTTCCTTTAAAAAAGACTTCCAGCCTGTGCTAAGGAACAACTTATAGAGAAAATGCGGAGTAAGGAATGCTACTAATATTCGAATAGAAATTCCGTAACCGAGGTCTTCCCTATTTTCATAATACCACTTGCAATATTGAAATAAATGGTAAAACGCATTTTTGAAAGAGCCAAATTCTACAGCATACCAAAAACCATTGCTGAGAAACATGAGCACAATGCTGGATGTGTAAAGATACATTGTGAAGAGAAACAGTTTCACAATTATATCTTTTAGACTACCTAATATATAATTCAATAATCTTAATTTATAGAAAAGTGATATCATTTCACACCCACTTCAATATGGCTGGGGTGGAAGGATTCGAACCTTCGCGTGACGGTATCAAAAACCGCTGCCTTACCACTTGGCTACACCCCAATACTACTTACATCAATAACACTATTAGCCCAATTAGTAAAAGATTTATTTGCTTTTTCTATGGACATCACAGCAATAGCTGGCTGATCATAAGAATGCATTGCTTCGATTTTTTCTACAATTTTATCAACTTGATCATTTTTGCTCTTCATAATTGCTACTACTTCACAACTATTACTAATTTTACCTTCCCATAAATACAGAGAATTCACTTCAGGAAATATATTTACACATACAATTAATTTCTCGTTTAACAATTCCTCAGAAACAGTTTTAGCCTCCTTCAAACTTGAAAAAGTTGTATAAATCAAAACTAAATTATTCATTAGAATCTACGTAAATGCATTTCTACTATACTCCACTTAGGTTTATTCATCAAGAGAAAATAGATTAGATTTTTCTGTCATTCCAGCACTCTCTTCTGTCATTCCAGTGCCTCCTTCCCCTGTCATCCGAGTGCTCTCTTCTGTCATTCCAGTGCTTCCTTCCCATGTCATCCCAGTGCGTGACACTGGGATCTAGGAATTTTGATTGAGCACTAAGTTGGTAAACATGAAAGTGGCTAACATTTTTTAAAACACAGCGTTTTCGATGGGATTGCGTGAAATGGCTAGATCCCAGTGTCACGCACTGGGATGACAAGAGAGGGCGCTGGGATGACAAGAGGGGGTATTGGGATGACAAAAAAAGGAGGCTACTGGGATGGCAAGAAAGGAGGCTACTGGGATGGCAAGAAAGGAGCAGCAGGATGACGCCTCACCATGTCATTCCAGCGCTTGACGCTGGAATCCAGCCTTTTCATAATCATCAAAATGTTGTATTTTAACATAAAACGGCTACTTTTATGCTTCCCAACTTAACAAAATTCCTGGATCCAAGTAGTCAAGGCACTGGGATGACACCTTCCCTAGTGGAGAAATCACAATGTTCATACGTTTGTGCGCATAACGCTGGGATTTTTCTATAGTTTAAAAACAAAAAAAGGATGTTACTCAATGAGTAACATCCTTTGGAGAAAGTGAGTGGTTTTGTTTATGCTACTTACCAGATGTAACTCCTGGCTGCTGTGGTTCAATGTAAACTTCAGACTTACACGTAGAAGGCTGTTCCACCATTTTGCCCAGATAACCTGTTTTTTTTCAGTTCTGCACGAGCTTTACTTAAGTCTTCTAGAGAAGGACTTTTTGGCGTAGAAGAACCAGAACCCATTCTACTATCAGTAGAAGAGCTTCTTGATACCTTTGGTGGAGTAACTGGAATAGGCTGCTTACCAGAAAGTCTTCCTCCTGCTGTTGCAGTTTTACCAGTATTTTCAATGGGAATAGGAGTATCAACGTAAAAAGTGCTCTTTCCTACTTGTCTAGACAACGTGTCTGATTCAGAAAGAACTTGATATTTAACATTAGTAGTTTCTTCTGGTGCTTTTTTACCCCCCAACCATAATGGCACTTTAAATGGAGCAGTTGTTTTCACTTCTTTATGCTTCGCAGGATTGAACAATTCCGCTTCGCTGCTAATAGTACTGTCAGTCCTTACAGAATCTAGTGAACTCATTGAACTGCTTTCTGATAAACTGCTAGTTGATTGTGTAGAGTCTTTTCTTCCTAGTGAAGACAATGATGACGATATAGACCTAGTTAAACTTTTGAAAGAAGGCCTGTTAGCTCTTTTCTCAGCTTTGTTGAACATATTGCTTACGCTTGAATACAAATGACTTTCTTTACATTCTTTAATAACCTCCTTAATTTCATCATAATGGTCAGAGAAAACACTGTCGATGAAATACCTATACTTAGGCAATGACCTTTTTGTTAACAAGCTATACAAACTTTTTTCATTTAAATTATGAATGAATTCTTTCTGTACTTGCCACTTAGGAGTATACTCTTTCCATCCTAATTTTGCTTCCTCTGCCATTTTTAAATCAATTTTTGACAATATTCCAGAAAGTATATTTTTTACTAACCCAGAATTATTTCCTTTGTCAGCAAAAATTGCCTTGAGATCCCCTTTTATTTCTTGAATTTTCTTCTTTTGTGATGAATCAGGAACAAGCTCATCATTTATTCTGTCTGAATAATTCTCGCTACCAGCCGCATTATATAACTTATTTGCCGCTGCCTCAGTCACACGACTTGCTCCTTTCTTTACTTTTTCACCTACGAAGCTAACACCTCTTTCTAGTGAAGCTGCCGAATATTCATAACCCTCTTTTACCTTGTTTTTGGAATATACAGCACCATCTCTAATTTTTCCGCCAATATACTTCGCCCCATCAACTGTCTTTTCTGCAGCATATTTGAAGCCTTCTTTTATTTGTGCTCTATATTTCCACATTGCATAAGAAGCACCAACCAAAACAATAGCTCCTACTACTGCTCCAATTACAATTCCAGCTATTGGTACAGCAGCTGTTCCTGCAGCGACTGTAGCTGTTCCTGTAGTTGAAAAAGCAGAAGCAATTGCTGACCAGTTGGTTGCAACAAGATAAGATATGAAGCCAATTGCTCCCAACCTAAAAATACCACGGTCCAATCGACCCTGCTTTTGTAATGATTTTATTTCTTTCCCCAATGATTCTATTTTTTGTTTTAATAAATCCTCTGAAGAAGGCGTAGAATTATTTTGTTGTTGAAGTTGTTGTATTTCAACAACATTTGAATTTGTTTCATTATTAGGTAACATTTTAAACCTCACTATTAATTAAATATATTCATATTGTACACCCTCGATTCTTAAGTTAGTGTTAATTTGGCTGTTAATGTTCATTTGTCTTTGAATAATTCTGCTTGACGTGTTTTTTGGAAGCGTAGAAAATTAGGTCAAGAAGCCGGAGTATTTATGAGGTGCATAAAAAGGGCACTCATCTTTTTGGCTGTTATAACTTTAATAATAATAGCTTTACTATTTAGGTATAATTCCCATTTTCACGAAGACGTAGTGCACTTAAAGAGTGACAACAAAGAATTCAAAAAAAAGCCAGAAAATTCTATAGAGTCGACCATACTACATAGAGAAAAGGAAGTGTACGATCATGTTTTCCATCCTGATGATTAATTTGTAAATAAAATAGCAATTTATGTTTGCATTTTCTTATTAAAGAAGTAATATTAGCGTATTAATTATAGAATCAATCATTATGTTTGATGAGAATAATCCTTGGAATCTGGGAAAGAAACCGGTAGGGAACAAAACTCCTAATAATGAAGATATTTTAAGTAAAGCTGTATCTGATGTAAGGTTCTTTCTTAATGGATTAACCAGAAACAGGGGCAAAAAACCTTATTTCATTATTTTACTGTTCTATGCTTGCACTGGCTTTTATATTGTCCATCCTAGTGAGGAAAGTATAGAACTTACCTTTGGTAAATATTCTAATACAGAAACACCTGGTTTGCGTTATCACTTCCCCTACCCTATTGGCAAGGTTTTTAAAGTGAATGTTAAGGAAGTAAATCGTGAAGAAATTGGGGTAAGTAATTCTTATGGGCGAGACACAGATCGCGGTGAAGGTGTGATGCTAACTGGAGATGAAAATATAGTCAACGTTAACTTCGAGGTTCAGTGGCACGTTAGAGATGCTAAGGACTATTTATTCAAAGTGCGGGATTACAAACCCGGTTTCAGTGTTAAAAATGCTGCTGAAAGTGCCATGAGAGAAATAATAGGTAAAAACACGATCTCTTTTGCACTTGGTCAAGGCAGACCAGAAATTTCTAGAGATACTAGAATTCTATTGCAGCAGATTCTTGATGGATACCAAATGGGCATAGAGATTTTATCTGTTCAAATGAAAAAAATTGATCCACCAGAAAAAGTAATCAGTTCGTTTAGAGATGTACAAAGTGCTCGTGCAGACAAAGAGCGTACTATAAACGAAGCATACGCTTATAATAATGATATTATACCTCGAGCAAAGGGTGAAGCGATAAAGATAAAATTAGATGCAGAGGCATATGAGAATGAAGTAATAAATGAAGCAAAAGGTAATGCAAATCGCTTTTTATCTCTTTATGAGGAATATAGACAGAATCCTTCTCTCGTTAAGAATCATATTTATCTTGAAACTATGGAAAATATTTTCAGTAAGGTAGACAAAGTTGTTGTAACTGATGATCTGAAAGGTATGTTTTCTTATTTACCTCTTACAAATTTAGGGAAATAACCATGAGTAGTAATATTAAAATTGTTTTTGTTTCTGTATTTGTTGTTTTATTGATTGTTTTATTTAATTCAATATTTGTTGTGCAAGAAACAAAGCAAGCGATAGTTATACAACTCGGTAAAGTTGTAAGAGATGTTAGGGAAAGTGGCTTATATTTTAAGTTACCATTCATAAACAGTGTAGAGTTTCTTGATAAAAGAGTTTTAGATTTAAGTCCTGATAAGATCCCAAGGGAAGTGATAACAGCGGATCAAAAACGTATTATAGTAGATGCGTATGCAAAATATAAAATAACAAATCCTGTTACTTTTTACCAGGCTGTGAGGAATGAATCAGGGCTGGTTAGAAGATTGTATCCGGTTATAGAAGCACACATAAGAGAAAATATAGGCAGATTTTCGTTGATTAGTTTGTTGAACGAAAAAAGATCAGAGGTTATGCAATTGATTCAGCGTGGAGTTTATTCTGAAGCTGAAAAATTTGGCATAGAAATAATAGACGTAAGAATTAAGAGAGCAGATTTACCAGAAGAAAATAGTTCTGCAATATTTCGCCGTATGCAAACTGAAAGGGAAAAAGAAGCAAAAGAAATTAGAGCAGAAGGAGAGCAAGCTGGGCAGGAAGTTAGATCAAAAGCTGATAAATTAAAAAGGGAAATTATCTCCAGTGCAGTAAAAGAATCATATGAAATAAGGGGCCGTGGTTATGCTGAAGCAACTAGAATTTATAATGAGGCATTTAAGGTTGATGAAGAGTTTTTTAACTTTTATCGCTCTATGAGCGCTTACAGTAAATCATTTGCCGAAAATAATACTAAATTTGTACTTTCACCAAACAATAACTTTTTAGATATTTTAAACAAAGGATGGAAATAATTTATGAAAAGTAAGGCATTTATTTTATCTATATTTGCATATTTTCTAATTGCGTTTTCTTCATACGCTAATATGTTTGATTGGAATGCAAAAAAGGTCGTTGATGCTAGCACTACTGCATGTAACTGTAATCAAGGACTTGCCGATTTAGTGGAAGAACTCATTCCTGCGGTTGTAAATATTTCAAGCGAACAAATAATCAAACAAGAAAGTAACAATAGAACTAAAATCCCTTTTATGCCAAGAAATAATTTCTTTGATGATTTTAGAGAATTTTTTGAGCATTTTGATCAGTTTTTTATGGATAGGGGCCCTAGTGTTAACAGAGAGGTGGTGCTGCTTGGTTCTGGGTTTATTATAGATAAAGGTGGAACTATAGTAACCAATTATCACGTTATTAAAAACGCCCAAGATATCACAGTTACTATGAACGATAATACTTATTTCAAAGCAGAAGTTTTAGGCTATGATGCAAGAACTGATCTTGCTGTGCTTAAGGTTCATTCTAATAAAGATCTTCCTTTTGTTGCATTTAGTAATTCTGATACAGCAAGGGTTGGCGATACAGTTATTGCAATAGGTAACCCATTTGGTTTGGGTAGCTCTGTAAGCACAGGAATTATATCTGCAAGGTCCAGAGACATTAGTATCGGCACTATGAATGAATTTATTCAAACTGATGCTGCAATTAATAGAGGCAACTCTGGAGGGCCATTATTTGATTTAAATGGAAAAGTTATAGGCATTAACACCGCTATCTATTCCCCATCTGAGTCTGGCGGTAACGTGGGTATAGGCTTTGCTATACCATCTAATTTAGCTATGTCAATTATTGACACATTAAAAAGTGGCAAAAAAATAAAACATGGTTGGCTTGGTGTGCAAGTTCAGCCTATAACGAAAGAATTTGCTGAGTCTTTGGGTTTAAAAGATACAAAAGGTGCACTGGTTGCAAGTATAGTAAAGGATAGCCCTGCAGAAAAAGGTGGAATTAAGGTGGGTGACATATTATTAGAATTTGATGATAAAAAAATTGATAGAATGACACAACTGCCTCAAATGGTTTCAAGAACTGAACCTGGAAAAAAAGTACAAATTAAGTTACTTAGAAAGGGCAAAGAGGTCAATATTAAGGTTGTGATTGAAGAATCTGCAAATGATGGTCAAGGTAATAATCAAGAAGAAAATAAATCAACATCCGATTACATAACTGGTTTAACTGTTTCAAACCTGCCAAAAGAATCAAAAGAAAGTAATCCTACAAAAGGTGTGATAGTTATTAATGTAGATAGTAACAGTAATGCCACGCTGCGTGGTATTAAAAAAGGAGACATTATTATCCAATTAGATGGAACCGATATAGAAAATACTAATGATTTTCAAAAACAAGTTGATTCAGCAGTAAAGAAAAACGGTAAAGATTCAATAATGTTGCTCATTTACCGCAATGGAAATCAGTTTTTTACTTCAATAAAGTTAAAGAAATAGCACTTTTCGTAGGTTATTTACTAAATTCACAAAGCAGTAGCGTTTGCCATTATAGCTACTTCAATCTTATCAAATAAATCAAATCTACATTAGATTTATTGCATAACCATATATAAAAACCAAAGGATGTCATTCCAGTGTCAGCTACTTGTAAGAACATTTACTAAAATATACACATGAACAAAATCAACTTCCTAAAATTCATTGAACTGTGCTTTCAAACGGTGGTGCCGGGATGTGAGTATAATGATTATCAGTACATAAAAGTCATAGAAGACAGGCTGAAAGCAGCGAATGCTGGCGAAGTAAGGCGCATAATATTCAATATGCCTCCGCGTTCAATGAAGTCCATGTGCATAAGCGTTGCGTGGCCCGCATGGATACTGGGAAATCAGCCAACCGCAAGAATAATAGTTGCAAGTTATTCTCGGCTGCTCAGCGAAAAGCACTCGCTTGACACCAGGTGCGTAATGCAATCGGATTGGTATAAAGAGCTGTTTCCAGAGGTAAAATTATCCAAAGACCAGAACACTAAATATAAATTCCAAACAGTGCAGAGAGGATACAGAATCGCAACATCAGTTGGAGGGACGTTAACAGGTGAAGGTGGTGATCTTATTATTGTGGATGATCCGCTTAACCCTGCTCAAGCTTTGAGTGAAACGTTTAGAAAGCGTGTTACAAACTGGTTCGATCAGACTTTAGTAACGAGACTCAACGATAGAAAAAAAGGAGTAATTGTGCTTGTGATGCATAGGCTCCACCTGGAAGACTTAACTGGGCACCTCTTATCCAAGCCAAAAAACATATGGCATCACATTTGTTTGCCAATGATTTCTGAAAATAAGGAGGTTATTTATTCAATTAATAACCATACTGGTGTCATTCCAACCCCCCCTCCTGTCATCCCAGTGCCCAGACACTGGGATCCAGAAAATTCAACCGCAAAAGACTGGATTCCAGCATCAAGTGCTGGAATGACACTACCTGCAAGAGTATTATACTCAAGAGAAGAGAATGAGTTATTATATCCCCTGGAGGGAGGAAGAGAAGAAGTTGAGATGATAAAAGTTGAACTCGGGAGTTACGCTTTTGCTGCTCAATATCAACAAAACCCCCTGCCGCTTTCAAGCGGTATAATTAAACAAGAGTGGCTAAAGCGCTATAAAAATTTCCCTGATAATCTCTCACATGTAACACAAAGCTGGGACACTGCAGTTTCAACAAACGATTCCAGCGACTTTAGCGTCTGCACCACCTGGGCAAAAATAGATAATAAATTCTATTTACTTGATGTATATCGAGCAAAGCTTGAGTATCCAAAGCTTAAAGAGCAAGTTCTGTCACTAGCTGCAAGATGGGCACCACATGCAATTTTGATCGAAGCAAAAACAAGTGGTCAGCAATTAACACAAGAGCTAAAGGCAAATAGCGATCTACCGATTATTGAAATAGTGCCACACAATGACAAACTCACTCGATTTTATCAAATTGTTCCGACTATAGAGTCTGGCAGGATTTTTCTGCCGCATCAAGCAGTATGGCTCAGCGATTTCGAGTACGAAATTTTAATGTTCCCAGAAGCCCGTTATGATGATCAGGTGGACAGTACGGTACAATATTTACAATGGATGAGAAAAATTAACACCAGTGCTTTCAGGGTCAGGGACTTTGGCCCCAACCCTAATAAAACGCTTAGATGGTTAAGGTATATCTAAAAACCTAAATTTATTTCCCCAAAGCTTCTGACATATGCTTTACCTGTTGCGGATGTTTAAGCTCTGAAGAGACACTTCCCTTATGTGGCACAGCAGGAGAAGCCAATCCAATAGAACAAAAGCCACTATCTCTATTAACTTTTTCAGAACTAAGGTTATCAGATGACGGTAATTGTGCGTTTACACATCGCATTAAGTTCTCTTCTGGACTCTCGAAAGATTTTGTTATCTCGCATTTCCCCGAAGGAGTATGCGTCAAATATAAATGCTGCTCCTCCCCAGGGGAGAAAGAGTTGGAGTCTAGCTTCTTCTGCAGCTCAGGAGAAAGAAATGGGCGTAGTTCCTTCCTCTCATCACTAGTAAGAGGTTTTAGTCCACCTGACGCACCTTCATGCGTAGGAGAAGTCACCCCTGAGGGTGGATTACTTTTTGCTTTTATTCTAGTTGGGAATGAAAAAAATGGCTTAGACACAGATGATTTTTCAGTTACATGATACACAAGATCACTTTTACTTGAACACATCGTATCACGCTCTACGCTACGTCGCTTAAAAGGTGATAACTTTGCTAGTATCGGCATTCCTTTTTTACAGAACAAACCACCCCCATGTTTCTTCGGAGATTCACTCTCTTGTGACTGTGCTTCAGAACACTCATCACTACTTTCTCGATCACTTTTATCAGTAACTTGCTGTTTTTCAGGTTCCACACTAAAAATGCTCTCCTTACCTTTAACACTTGGAGAATCTGCAAAAACCCCAAGACTTGAGGACATTGAATCATTCCTTGTCGTAAGAAAAGAAGTCGATGATGGCAACCACCAAGTACTATTCCCTATTGACGTGCTTTCATTAGCACCTTTCCATGATAAACCACTAAATCCTGGTTCAGTAAATTGCATTGACGATATCCATTTATTTTCGGACGTGCCTTGTGATAAACAAGGGTTCGTTTGCTGAGTCCAAGCACTAGTCCCTGCTGATCCACTTTCAGCAGCACCTACCTCAGCAGCGCCTACATTATGCGGCAGCACCCCTCGCCTGGGAAAACACGACTGTGGCTCCTGTATCTCTTCAAAGGATGATCTTGGATCGCTACTTGAAGAATGTGCAACAGAATCCTTAGGTTTCGGAGGTGAATTACTACCATAACCACTGTCTGTATCTTTTTTCCTTTGGTTGGGCGGTGTTCTTAGTCCACTCGGTCCTGCATGTATAGGAGAATTTACTGTTGAGGAGAATCGACTCGAGCCACGTCTCTTAAAATTTTCAGGATCCACTGCAAATTCAAAACGTCCGTTTCTTTCACTATATGCAATTGGAGACTGCATAATTTCAGGAAGTAACTGAGCAATTCTTTCATTAGAGATAGCATAAATTGGGTTTTCAGAATTAGTAATATCTGGATCTGCAGTCTTGCCTCTGATATCACTTATAAGATTTTGATATTTTATATTAATTTTGTACACATCCTTATGCTTTAAAAATTCAAGCTGACCACTATATCTTTTTGTTAAAGGTACAAGGACAAAATCATTACCATTCTCTATTTTCTTTTTGTCTGTAAAAATATCATAATCATAAGCGTTAATTGATTTCCCTGTCAATTTAAAAATAAAATCGCCAAGAACATCTTTAAAATTTTCGACTTTAGAATCTTCTGTGCCTGGAGTTCTAAAATCAAATGCTACTTCCTTTTTAACATATTCTGTTACACTCTTGATTACCTTATCGCTAACGTTTTTGACGTATAACATATCATCTTTATATTCGTAAAAGTCCGAGCTCTTCAGGCCACAGTTTTCTAACCTTGAGTTAAATTCTTTAATATATGCCTGCTTAAAAAATTCAAAAGTCTCTAAATCATATTCCCTCTCAAGGTATTCATCGCTAAAAGCTATACAGTACAAATAAGGCTTACCTATTGCTCCTGTTTTAACAGTTCCTTCCATCCATTCATATGCTTCTTCCTTAGTTATCCCTACTTCTTTTTGTAGACATGCAACCACTTTCGCTCCCATAGCCCTCTCAAACTCATTAGCAAAATGAACCTTCAAGTTACGAATCACTTCATTATTTGTAGAGCCTGCAAGCTTCACTTTCACTATGCCATTACCTAAATCCTCTTTATCAGGATTAGCACCTAGAACAAATGGGAAACAGTTTAAGTTATAATATCTACTTGCTACCTCAGTTCCACCAAGATAGTGCCGCTTTATTATCTCCTCTCCTATTCCTCGCAGATATTCTTTTGTATCAGTATTACTAGCAAATAAACCAACAATCTTTTTACCTTCTACAGTAAAATTAGTATTGATCTTATTACAAGTATAATTATTTACATTAAACGCTTTAACCAGCTCTTTTATATCCATAACTACCTCTATTAAAAATTGTTAAGAAACAACACTACTTGCTTTTGCCTTTATCTTTACTACTACCGGCACTAGTAGCACTGCTACTACCCAGTTGTGTGTTAGGCTTACTGCTTTCACGTTGCCGCTCGTAGTTTTTATACTTATCAGGACCAATCCATTCTAACCTTTCACTTGGAATCCACGAACCATCAGGTTGAGGTCCTGATTTGCTTTTTTTATCATTTGGCATATTATCCTCCAGTAAAAATATTATGTAACTAATATACTAAAAATAAATTGTAGTGCAAGTACTTTTTTTATATTTTTTAGTATAAATTTTATTCACTCTTTTTTCATAAAACTTAAGTTTTCGAGATTCCGCTAACACGTAGCGGAATGACGAGCTGTCGACATCTATCTATATACCCCTGGATTCCAGTGTCACGCACTGGAATGACAAGTCATTGGCAACCCTAAGTTCCCTACGTCATACCGCGATTCATTCGCGGTATCTCAAGCATAGATTCCGCTAACACGTAGCGGAATGACGAACTGTCGACATCTATCTATATGCCCCTGGATTCCAGTGTCACGCACTGGAATGACATGGTGAGGCGTCATCCAAGTAGCTGATGCTGGTTCCATCCAAGAGGGTGTCATCCCAGTGCCCAGACACTGGGATCCAGTTTTTTTTCCATCAAAAACACTCCCTTCTAACATAAAACCATACACTTATCAAACCTAATGTACATCCTGGATTCCAGCGTCACGGGCTACCCTCCTTTGTCATCACAAATAACCCATAGGTGTCATCCAGTACTGGGATCCGGTGTTCTTTATCACATAAGTAGCTAGCACTAGCTATCTCGATAGTGTATTACCATTTCCTCTTGCTGCACGTTCATTCAATACATCAGTAACTTTTGACTTAGGATTTTCTTTAGCATCACTTGCAGAACTACGCTGAGCAGCACTAGATTTTCCATTATCAGTAGTTCCTGATGGAGCTTGCCAAGTATCAATTGGATAATCGTGTTTAATAGTGGCAGATTCTTTTCTTTGAGTGTTCCTTTCAGCAACTTTTTTTGCAAGCTTAGCGTAAGGGTCATACGTTTCCTGCTTATTAGTAAATTTGATTCCTTCCTTGTTAACACTATTAACATTACCATTTAGACGGCTTTCTGCGCAACTAGCAGACCCGCTTTTCTTCTCTTTATTATTGTTTCCTTGTTCATCAGCGGGCCGTCTAGCAGACTTGTTTTCCTTTCCATTATCAAGCTTGTTTCCTTGTCCATTAGTGGGCGGCGTGGTTCCTCTTCCATTAACACTAGTATTTGGACGCCTTTCTTCAAAATTAACATACTCGCTTGGCTTAGAATCAAGTTTTATCCCACTTGCCACAGGCTTCTTCTCTGGAACTTTCGGTGGACACACCTCTTTCTTCGGTTCCGCTTTTTCCTTTTCTTTGTCCACTTTTTCTGGTTTTTGTGAATTTTCATGAGATTTTCTTTCAAGCTCAGTAATACGCAATAGATGTTTCAAAGGATCTGACACAATTTCAAGTTCTGGCTTGCTCAGAACAACCGGCCTTACAAATCCGGGTGAAACTTCAAAAAGGGAAACTGGCACTTTAGGTTTTTCTCTTTCATCCACTTTTATTTCTTCACGAACTTCTTTATTTTCTTCCTTTAATGATGTTTTTTCTGCTTTTTTATCTTCTGCTTTAGTTGTTTCTTCTGTAGATGCCTCTACTATAGCTGCTAGCTCAACTCCAAAAATCTCTGCGAACATTGTAATAATCCATCCGGTAACGGCGAGCTGTAACTTGAGTTTCAGATCCTGCAAAAATTGTAGATGTTCGAGCACCCTTGCAAGCTCCTCTTCTGATAACTCACCACTGCCCAATTTCTCCTGCAATTCTTTTATCTCTTTGTCCAACCTCTGATCGAAACTTAAATCGCGTGCAAAAATCTTCTTGATTAACTCCTTAAGCTTCTCACGCAAAAACTTCATTATCGCAGCAATCAGGTTTTTTTCTTTCTTCTCCTTGAGCATTTGGTAGATTTTCGGATCATCTACATCTACTTCAAAGAGGTTGAAGAGAGGTTCAAAGAAACTCCAGAAATCTCCGAGTGGTTTTTCACAATCGAAGTAGCCCCCGTCACCATCTTCGATATGTAGCTCTGCTTGAGATGATATTTCATCGATACAACTAGAAGCCTGACGCTCACACTCGAGCCTTCTGAGCAAATCTTGTCTGTCAAGCTTCTCTATGGCTGCTTTCAGTTCATTTAACTTCTGCTCCGCAGAGAAATCTTGCTCCCTGATTTTTCCTTGGAAGATTGAGCTACCGTTTTCGTTATTATCTGAAAAATTTTCCATTATTTTTGTCCCCTCAATAAAATTACTGTCTTTATTGTTACCTGAAAAGCTTTCCATCATTTTTACTCCCTTCATAAAACTTAATAATTTAATTCTACAGTACTAAACATTTAAGAAGTGTTAACGTAAAGATGTCAATAAAATTATTTATATTTTTACACTATGTATATTATATCATACGCCATTTAACCTTTCAATAATATTTTTTATTCTTGCTGCTTTTTCAAGCTCTAGCATGCGCTTTCCTTCTTATTAATGTTCACTTTTGCCTCTACCACCACTTTTTCTTGTAAAGTATTTGATATAAGTTTTATTATACTCTCTAGCATAACTTGTGTAACATATTGTATTCAGAGTGTATTGAACGAGCCTGAAAGGCTGATAAACGAGTATCAACAAAGACTGTCAGAAAGCAAAGATAAAGCTACGTTAGATATATCTTAGCCACTTAAGTAGGGTTGGGCCTGACCCTGAAAGCACTGGTGTTAGTTTTTCTCATCCATTGTAAATATTGTACCGTACTGTCCACCTGATCATCATAACGGGCTTCTGGGAACATTAAAATTTCGTACTCAAAGCCATACCGCTTGGTGCGGCAAAATAACCCTGCCAAATCGGAACAATTTTGAGTGAGCTTATTATTGTGTGGCACAATTTCAATAATGGGTAGATCGCTATTTGCCTTTAGCTCTTGTGTTAATTTGCTGCGAACAAGCTTGCGTAACATCAGTACGTGGAACATCCTTAATAGTCTCGATTGACTCTGTAGGTACATTACCATTTTTCTTAAAACCTTTCTCTTCTATAGCTTCCAGAACACTTTTTCCTCCCAAAAGACAGTTTTCTCCTAAACTTTTCTTCTCAGCTTTTAACTTGTTAAGCCTTTCTTCACTCTCATCATCAATTTCTACTTCTATTTTATTACTATCTTTCTCACTAGGACTTAGATAAATATTAATCTCTCCTGCCTCAGTGGTAAAAGACATTTTAATGCTACTTTCTAAGACATCTGTGTAATTTCTTTTTCCATCTTTTGTACCTTCAACTCTTACTATACTCTCCCCAACTTGAAGTATGCCGACTTTTAAATTTAAATCTTCAGCTTTGTTAAAGATTTTCACAGGTTCAATAATACTGTCTTGTGAATATTTCACATAAAAACATACATTATCTATGTCTACCTCTTCTGGCTCCCCCTTTTGAGCTTGTCTATCTCTGCCTACAATACTTTCATATGCTATACTCTTTAGCTTGTCTTTAGTTTCTTTATATTTCTTAGAGAGATCATTTATATAATTAGATCCATAATTTTGTGCTAGCTCAGTATTACCGGAGAAAAATTTTTGTCTTGCTTTCCCACCTTTTAACAATAACTTGTTAGTGATGCTTTCTATGATGCCTGAAACTTTATCTTCGTTGCCGTCGTCTTGGTCGGCAATACCATCAGACTGCCTTTCACGCGCTCTGGTTTCATCGCGTGGTTTCACACGATTATTAAGAACACCTTCTATTTCTTCAAGTATTAAACTTGTTACAGTTTCTTTATCACCATTGTCATTTTCATTACCATTATTACAACTTGAATTCAACCTTATTCCTTTCTTCAAGTACTCATTTACTATTTTCTCAATACTTTCTAGAATACTTTCTTCAGATTCTTGTTTATTTTGTGCTGTTATACCTCTTATCTTCTCACAAAAATCTTTAATTAGCCCCTCTTCGCTTGTAGTTAATGGTATTTCTAGCTTCATCGAAAGTAAGTCTTCTAGAAAAAGATGATCACTTGAACTACAGCTCGAATCCTCGTCTTTCCGGTCACAATCACTCGGTTCAGTAGAAATTGTTTTATTATCGTCACCGGAGCTATACCCTGGATCATCACGAAGTGTCTGATCATCATTGTGCTTGTTAGGGTAATTACTAGAGTTATTTGTCAAATTCCCTTTATCTTTAGTAGGAACTGTTTTATTATCATCACCGGAGCCATTCCCTTCATTTTTACGAGAATCATCTGAATAATAGCCCTGATCCTTGTCTGGATCCGGATCACTTAATTTAGTACAAGTTGTTTCATCATTAGAACTACAACCTAAATCCTTCAAAGCTTGAAGGCAGTTATGTTCAGTAACATATTCAAATGGAGTCTTTCCACTTTGATCTTGCACATTTCGATCAGCTCCTGCTTTTAAAAGAAATCCTATACCGTCAGTATCGTTACGTTCAGCAACGTAATGTAACAGAGTTTTTCCATCTTGGTTTTGTACATTTGGATTAGCTCCTGCTTGTAGAAGAAACATTATACGTTGAATATAATCATTTAATATACCTCTATCGATTGCTAACCAACCTAAAATATCAGATAATCTTTTATCTAAGTAATGTGACAGAGTTTTTCCATATCGGTTTTGTGTATCTCGATTAGCTCCTGCTCCTAGAAGAAATATTATATGTTGAGCATAATTATCTAATAGACTTCTATCGATTGCTAACTCATTTAAAATGTCACGTAATTTTTCACTTGAGTAATCTGACAGAGTTTTTTCACCTTGGGTTCCTGTTGTATTTGGATCAGCTCCTGCTTGTAGAAGAAACATTATATATCGAGTATAATTGGAATTATCTAATAGATCGCTATTGCTTGCTAACTCATTTAAAATGTCACGTAATTTTTCACTTGAGTAATCTGACAGAGTTTTTTCACCTTGGGTTCCTGTTGTATTTGGATCAGCTCCTGCTCCTAGAAGAAACATTATATGTTGAATATAACCGGGATTATCTAATAGATTGATATCCTGTTCTAACTTATCTAAAATGTCACGTAATTGTTCATTTAATCCCTTGCTTGGTACCCCACCATTCATATTCTATAACCATTACTCACTAATTCTTTAGTGATTACCGTAATACATAGGTAAGTCAATAAAAAAATACACCTTTCCTTCTTCAGTTCTAAGAAATTGTCAAAAGTCTCAAAAAGATGAGTTAAAATAAAAAGAAGAATAGTGGAAGTTTAGTTGTTTACACTTTCATGCTATGCCCATAGCATCATATATTACTTAACCTTGCAATAATTTTTTTATTCTTGCTGCTTCTTCAAACTCTAAATTTTCAGCATGCTCTATCATTTGCTTTCTCAAGTCATCCTTATTAGTATTTACTTTTGGTTCTGCTATTGCCCTCTCCTGTAAGGTGTTTGATATAGGTTTTATTATAGTCTTCGGGACAATATTGTGCAATATATTATGTTCTTCTTGTTTTTTTCTTCTTCTTTCAGTCTCTCTTAATGCACGATCTAAAGAACCAGTGATTTTATCTGCATACAAAATTACTCTACCTTCAGCATTACGTGCAGCACGACCGATCGTTTGAATGAGCGATGTTTCTGATCGCAAAAATCCTTCTTTATCAGCATCTAAAATTGCAACCAAACCACACTCTGGAATATCAAGACCTTCCCTAAGCAAGTTAACACCTACTAAAACGTCAATTTCTTTAGATCTTAATTTACATATAATTTCTATTCTCTCCAGCGCACCAATATCAGAATGCAAATAACTCACTCTCATATTTAATTCACTCATATATTCAGCTAAATTTTCAGCCATTTTTTTTGTCAGTGTAGTGATTAAAACACAAAATCCCTTTCCTATTGTCACTTGTGCCTCATGAATTACATCATCAATTTGACTCTCTATTGGTTTCACAATGCAAATTGGGTCTGTAAGCCCTGTTGGACGGATAACTTGCTCTATAAATACATTATTGGTCTTTGCCAACTCATACTTTCCAGGAGTAGCTGAAATGTAAATAGTCTGCGGCCTAACTTTCTCCCATTCTTCAAATTTTAATGGACGATTATCAAAAGCGGAAGGGAGCCTGAAGCCATAGTCAATCAATTTCTTTTTACGCGCCTCATTACCACTGTACATTGCACCAATCTGAGGAACGGTGACATGACTCTCATCAACAAATAAAATTACGTCTTTGGGTAAATATTCAAACAAAGTAGGCGGTGGATCCCCAGCTTCCATTCCATAGAGATAACGCGAATAATTTTCAATACCTTTACATATTCCTGTTGTCCTCATCATTTCAATATCAAAATTAGTGCGTTGCTCGAGGCGCTTTGCTTCAACAATCTTGTTTTGCAAGTAGTAATAATCCAAGCATTCATGCAGCTCTTTTTTGATTAGCTCAACTGTCTGCAACAGAGTCTCACGTGATGTAATGTGATAGCTGTTTGGAAAAATGGTGATTGTATTTAGGCTTTTGGTAATATTACTCGTTATAGCATCAATTTCAGAAATTTCTTCTATTTTATCACCAAGCAGCGATAAACGCCAAGCTTTATTTTCATAATAGGCAGGAAATATATCGATAATATCGCCACGCACTCTGAAATATCCTCTCTCAAACCTGGTATCAGAGCGCTTGTATTGGAGATCAGCTAAGTTACTCAAGAAATCATTAACATGAATTTTATCTCCAACACTTAAAGATATAGTCATGCTGCGGTAGCTTTCAGGCGAACCAAGACCGTATATGCAAGAAACACTGGCAACTACGATCGTGTCCCTGCGCTCCAAGAGGGAGCAGACGGCAGAATAACGCAGCATGTCAATTCTGTCGTTGATTGCAGAGTCTTTTTCGATATAAGTATCAGTTTGCGGCAAATAAGCTTCGGGCTGATAGTAATCATAATAAGAAATGAAATATCCAACAGCATTATTGGGAAATAATCCTTTCATTTCCTCATAAAGTTGTGCTGCTAAGGTTTTATTGTGTGCCATGATCAGCGCAGGTCTGTTTGTCCTTGCTATAACATTTGCCATAGTGAAAGTTTTCCCAGAACCAGTAACCCCAAGTAAAATTTGGTCTCTTTTATTGCTATTTAGCCCCGCAATTAAACTATCGATTGCCTGCGGTTGATCTCCAGCGGGTTGAAAATGTGTAGTGATTTGAAATTTCATAGACTTTACTTACTATCTTTGATTCATTGCATAGTGAACACTATATTGCTTTTAAGATAAGTTGTATAGCTATAAACTTTCCGTAAAGCCATAAAACATTAACCAACAATAGACTTCTCCTAAGAAACTCACTCAATTAACTCTTCTTGTTGAACTAATATGTAGCCAAATTCGCTCGCTTTTTTGATCAAATTTTTTACAGTTCTATCTTTATAGCGTGTTTCATAGTATTCCATTCCTTTTTCTACATATTCCTGTCCGTATTTGAGCATACTATAAAATATGCATGCCATTTTTCTTGCAGTAGCTGTTATTGCTTTTGGTGCTCCTAGTCGTTTTTTCAATCTTCTGTAGTATGCACCCAACGCACTTTTACTATTTCCTACAGAATGAGCAGCTATTCGCAAAGCATTCGCAGCACGGTTAATGACTTTACGTGTTCTTGTGTTAAACACTTTTTCCCCTGTAACTTTATTAGCAGGACTGAGTCCCAACCACGACGAAAAGTGCTTTTCTGTTGGCCATTTACTATGGTTTATACCAACTTCTGAAATTATGGTTTGTATACTTAATACATCAAATCCAGGAATTTTAGTGAAATCCATACCAGTTATTCGGTGCAGTTCCTCATACAAAGCAAAGCTTGGCTTACTTTTGCTATTTTTATTCTTTTGCTTACTTAGCTGTTTGCTTTCACAAGACTTTGTTTCAAACGTTTTATAATAGGCTTCAATATTTCTATCACATTCTGCTATTTTTTCTTGATAAATATTATATAATTCAAATTCTTGCTTTAGCGTGAATAAGTGTTCCTCTCTATAGTCACCAGCTAACGCTTTTGCAATAGTAGACTGATCATTTTTCATTCGCACGTCCCTGAATTCTGCTAATTTTTCAGAATCTCTTTCGCCTTCAATTATAGCTTCAATGATTTTCATACCAGTTATCCCAGTAATATGACTAATAACCTTGTGTAATTGTATATTCATTTGAATTAATGCCTTCTGCATACGCAGAATATGTGTAGATGCACTTTCAGTGAGATTTTTGCGTTGCCGCACGTAACTGCGCAATACACACATCTGATTATCTGGCCTAAACGATCCATGAAGCAGTCCGTAGCTATGCAGTTGTTGGAGCCATTGGCAATCTTGAACGTCAGACTTCCTACCAGGTACATTCTTTACATGCCGTGCATTTTACCTCGAATTTGTATGACTCAAGTATTTGAAATAAAGGAATCCAGTATACTCCTGTTGATTCCATAGCTACTGTTGTAACTTTACACTTTTTCAACCACTGTGCTAAGTTATGAAGGTCTTCAGTAAAGCAGCCAAATTTCTGAACGCGTTGTTCATCTCTTCCTTCAGGTACACACACATAGTGTACAGCTGAACCAATGTCTATTCCTGCTGCATTAGGATTCACTATTTCTAATTTACTTTTTGCTTTTTTCATGGTAACTCCTACATATAATTTGTAATAGGGAAACGCTTCAGCTTGGAACGGTTGATAGTACAATCTCCTAACCGAGGTAGTCTAAATGACTCCATCAATGATTTGACCGTTCCTTCCAAAACCATGCTTGCATACGGGCACTTAGGCACCATTGAAAATGTCGGTCATAACTGCAGAGGCGCTCCCTGTACAACTATACTTGAAAACTACTAAAAACTTAAATTTGTGTGTTTCTTTCTGATTTGACAGATTTCGTCTGTTCGATGCTTGCATCTTTTGCTTTTATGTACTAGCCTTTACTTGGAGCAGGGTAGACCACTTCCTTACCTCACTTCTTTTTTATAGCTGATCTACCTGCTCAAACATGGAAACCATTTTACCTTTATATAGTAACTTAAGAAGCACGCTAAGAAAGTGGCTATATTGGTAGGAGGAAATCTCCTTTTTGGCTCCTCTATGCTGCAACGATTTTTACTAATATCCCCGGACGGTGGCACATCGGCAAAGGGTTGGATTGGGTATGAAGGTCAGTTCCTCTATCAAATCTTCTTGGCTCTTGTTTTGCATACAATGGCTGACCAAACCGTTTCATTAAAGTCCGCTGGCGCAAAGTAAGTAGTAAATGTGCTTGCTGTTCCTAGTGGAAAACAATGTCCTGTATCTTTTTCTATAAACCTTCTCACAATTCCTTCAGGATCGGTTGCTTGTCCTCTGTACTCCTCAAATGTTATTCCACAGAACGTAAATCCTGATCGTTCGGTAGAAGTCATAGTCCTATCCCCCTTGATTGAGTTTTACTTCTATAACTCCCCCGCAAGAACCTTACTATTACCCATAAATCTAAAAATGGAGAAAAAGCTGCTATTTTACTAATTCAACTTTCTATTATAAATAGATCTATGGTCTAAAAATGGAATATATGATGAAAAGAACTATAAATACCTCAACTGGCGAATGGGCAGAAAGTGAATTTGGAATTGTTAATTTTGGTGATATAAGATTAAGTAAAAGGTTTCTAAAAATAGTTAATAGTTTTGCTGAATCGCCTGAGCGTTCAATAAATCAAGCTTGTGAAGATTGGCATCAAAGTAAAGCAGCTTATAGATTTTTCCAAAACGATGCCATTTCTGAAAGAAAGATATTAGACAGTCATATAATTAAAACTGTTGAAAGAGCTAAAGAATACTCAACTATCTTAGCTATCCAGGACACGAGTTATATTTCATATAAAAATCATAAAAAGACCGAAGGATTAGGGATTATAGCAGCAAGATTAACATCTAAAACAACTAATTTTAAAACCCATGATGCATACAACGTTTGCAGTTACAACAGAAGATAGGATTATTGGATCAAAAAATTAGTACTAGACCTTCCTTAGCTGAAGACCTAAAGGAGTTGAAAAGAAGAAGCCATAATACTGCTCTTCCCATAGAAGAGAAAGAAAGCATACGGTGCACTTAAAGACTCTACTAAACATCCTGGATTAAAGGATGTTAAGGTAGTTACCGTTTGTGATAGAGAAGCAGATATTTATGATTTATTTGAAGTTGCTTCCACTAATCAATCTCTTTTTGTAGTAAGAGGAAATCAAAACAGAACAGTAAACAAGAAGTCGACTTATTCTGAAAAAGGTGGTGAAAGATTGTGGGATTTGATGAATCGCATGTCTTGTCAAGGAGAAATTCAAGTCTGCTCGCGATAACAAACCTCAAAGAACAACAGTTTTAGAAGTAAAGTTTAGTAACTTTGTGATGAATGCATCAAAAAACAACGCTAGACGTAAAACCCAAAAACTTCCTAATTTAAATTTAAATGCTGTCTATGTTATAGAAAAATATCCCCCATTTGGCGAAGAGCCCATGAACTGGATTTTGTTAACAAATATAAATATTAATAATTTTGAAGAAGCAGTAGAAAAAATACAATGGTATTGCTTAAGATGGAGAATAGAGGTTTTTCATAAAATTTTGAAATCCGGTCTTAAAGTTGAAGAATGTAGGCTCCAAACAGCAGATAGATTGATCCGCTTTCTTACAATTATGAGTATAATTGCATGGAGAATATTTTTTATCACATTGGTAGCTAGCGAATCTTTCTTGCACTGTCATACTGACTGATGACGAATGGAAGGTTTTATATACCAAAATGCTTAAGACAAAAAACTATCCTGCACCTATAAGAGAAATTGTGAGGTGGGTGGCCAAGTTAGGAGGGTTTTTAGCTCGCAAAAATGACTTAGCTATAGCTTTGTGGAAGGGATGGAAACGTCTCTTTGATTTAGCAGAAGGATGGAGACTTGCTCATGAATTCTATACTTGTGGGTAATAGTAAGCGCAAGAACCGTGCATGCAGCTTTCCCGCACACGGCTCCACAATATTAGCGTTCACGACATACCTCCTGTGTATACAAGGAAAAACATATTTTTGGTTTTGGTGGTGGATTGACTTGTGTATAATGAATAAATTGCTCCCAATTCATGCTCTTTTTCTGGCTACGTCGGTTTATCCACTTAAACGTTAGTTTCTTTACTGCCCAATTAAACTTATTGAGCCATCGATAATTTCCGCTAATCCCGAAGTAGTTATAGTGTCCTCTTAGTTTGGCTTTGAGTATTTGCCACCAGTCTTTGAGACGAATAAGATGTATGGTTCCAGAGTGTGATGGTGTGGATCTATTATAAATAATTCAGGAGACTTTGTCAACTGAGAACATATAAATTCAAAAGGCGTAAGACCCCTAAGAGCTTTGAGTCTCTTTGCATAATTGTAGGCCATAACAAAGTCATAAAGATGCTCCTTAAGTTGCTGATGCGAACGATAGTAATATTTCTTAACTGTAGCATTCTTTAAAGTTTTATTCATACGTTCAACTTGTCCATTTGTCCAAGAATGGCTAACTTTTGTCAGACGATGTTCAATGTTATTTTCTTCACAAACTCTATCAAATATGTGTTGGAAGGCGTATTTATGGCGCTTCTGATTTGTAAATTGTATGCCATTATCTGTCAAAATAGTGTGGATTTTATACGGTAAAATTCTAATCAGATTACCTAAAAACTCAGCAGCTATGGGTTTTGTAGCACTTTTGTGCAACTCAACGTAGGTGAATTTGATCTATTGCAACAAACAAATACAGCTTTCCTTCTTCTGTTCTAACTTCCGCGATATCAATATGGAAATAGCCTATAGGATATTGTTTGAATTTCTTTCTTGATTTAACTTCACCATCGACATCTGGTAGTCTGCTAATGTTGTGCCTTTGTAAACAACGATGTAAGCTGGAGCGACTCAAATGTGGGATTGAGGTTTGCAAAGCGTAGAGACAGTCATCTAATGGCAATAGAGTATGCTTACGAAATGCAACAATTATAGCCTCCTCTTCTAAAGTTAAAACAGTTGATCTTGGATGCTTTGGACCCATACCAGCATCTTTGGTAAATGAGCGTTTTCTCCACTTAATAATAGTTTTTGGTTTAAGGTTATAACACTTGGAGAGTTTTGCTATGCTCTCTTTACTATTTTGTATTGCTCTACGAATTGTCTCTGTTGTTCTGGCGCACCCATGTAATACTTGTCCCATAATTCCTCCCTTTGATGATATTTTTTTCTCACATTTTATCATACCATCACACTCTGGAACTGTACAACTACTCTCGTAATGTCATTGTCTCTACGTGATATAGCATCTGTAAGTATTGTATGATTTTCTTCCCGACCATCTGAATGTTTTGTGGTCATTTCTTCATTCAGAACTTCCTTTAATAGCTTTTGTTTTTTGGCTTCTTCCAAAAGATCTTTTACAGCTTGATTATTCTTATGACTTATAGCATAATGTAGTAGTGACAACGTCTTGTATCTTGTCAAAAGCATCTAATGTTTTAAGCTTAAGCATTAGGTGGAGAAGGGAGGAACTCTGTGCTTCTTCTTAGATATAAAATCTGTAGAGGAGATAAGAATTCCCTTCTCAAAAGTATAGGCTGGACGGTATCGTAGAAAGACCTGAATGGTTCTAATTCTGTATTCACAAGACTAGCCTTACTTTTCATTTTTAATGGTAACGTATGGGGTTATATATGATCAACAACTTTTTGGGCATAGATATATCAAAAGATCGCTTTGATGTTTTTCTCTCATTTATAAGCAAAAAAGGAAAGCGTGAAACTAGAAAAAGAAGCTTTAAGAACGATGGTTTCAAAGTCTACTGAATTTTCTACACAAACATAATGTAGAAAAAGTAAAAACCTGCATGGAATCTACTGGTTGTTATAGCGAAGCACTGGCTGAATTTCTACACAATGCTGGACATTTTGTAAGTGTTGTAAATCCTTATTGCATAAAATCTTATGCAAGGAGTAAGCTGATACGACAAAAGAATGATCAGACCGATGCAGAAGTTATTGCTGATTATTGCCAAAGACAGGAACCTTCTAGTTGGACACCACCTTCTCCTGAAATGAAAAAATTAAAACATCTTTATCGTTGCTCAGTTGCGTTAAAAGATGAGTTAACATTAGTAAATAACCACTTAGAAAAAAAAGAGAGACTGCCTAAAGAAGTTGCAAATGCTTGGGAAGACCTTGCAATGAATATAGCTCAAAAAATAGAAACAATAAAAAACTCCGTACGTGAACTATTAAATCAACACAAAGAATTGTTGGAAAATTTTCAACTTCTATTGACTATTCCAGGCATAGGAGAAGAATCAGCAATAGCTATTTTAGCTGAAGTTTCTGATATAGAGGTTTTTAGAGATGCCAGGCAATTGGCAGCATATACAGGAGTTATACCACGAAATATGACGTCAGGTTCCTCTGTATATGCCAAACCCAGATTAAGTAAATCCGGTTCACAAACATTACGTAAGGCACTTTTCTTTCCTGCCATAGTAGCTAAGAATCACAATCCTATCATTATGAGCTTTTGCCAAAGATTAAAGGAAAAGGGTAAGCATAATATGGCCATCGTTGGTGCTGCAATGCGTAAGCTACTCCATATCATTTTCGGTATTCTGACATCCAAAAGTGCTTTTGATCCTAACCATATCAAAAACTACAGGGCTAGGAGGTTGACTGAAGGTTTAGTACTTTAAAATCAAAAATGCTTCCTATCTATCTTATGTAAAGTGGTATCTTACACAAATTTATTGAATGTTGTTGGTTAGTGGATATGTTGATAAGTAAACTTCATCTGTTTTGTGCGTATAAAACTAATTTACTTATCAACATATCCACTAACTATAATCTGTGTACTGTTACACAATTGGAAGTATTTTTTGATTTTATGATGCAACTTGGGAAATTTTTATAATTTTTTTGTTGACTAACAAGACGGTATCTCCTGTCATCCCAGTGCTTGACACTGGGATCCAGGAATTTTAATTGTAAGTAATGCATTGGGTTTGGTGAGTATGGGTTTTGCGTTATAAAATGAAGCACTTTTGGTGAATTTGTAAAGAAAACTGGATCCCAGTGTCTGGGCACTGGGATGACATCCTCCTAGTAGAGATCGCTTTTGTAATTGCAACATTCGTGCAATCTTTAGCTATAAATATTTAAGAAATTTACCAAACGAAAAAAAAGGCAAAAGAAGCCCCATGGTGGTTGGCTATTCACTATGTACTAAAATATCGGCGTTTTTTTTATTCTAAAACGCTTGATTAAGAGCGATTTAGCTGCTTTTAACTTGCAACTAACCTACACCGCAAGTGTTTAAGAAATTTACCAAGCAGGAAAAAAGGCAAAGAAACCCCAGGGTAGCTAGTATTCAAATTCTCCCTTGTCTATTTGACGTTTTTTGCTGTCTTAAACGCTTTATAAGCGCGTTTCGGCTTGTATAGGTAGAAACCTAAAGTTTTAAGACATGAGGTGCACATAGTGCAAAAAATTAAGCATGATTTACGCCAAATACATTAAGTTTTTTTGTCATTAATCCACTGTAGAGATTGCGAAGATAAATAAATAGCTTCAGTGTTATGATAAGGGGGCTGGCGGAGTTTGTCAAGTAAGTTTTTCGTTTCTATGTTGTCAGCTACTTGCATGACACCTCTGGGCACTGCCGTCATAAAGGAACCAGTGTTAGCTACTTGGATGACAACCATTGTATTTGAGGCAAAATTGACTATCACTTCTTTTTATAGAGCTTGCTCCAAATTCTATTGTTAGTTAATACAAAAAACACTGTTAAAATTATAAAATACGCCACTACTTTTAATCCAAGTTTATGCCGGCGCTCTAATTCTGGCTCTGCTGCCCATTGTAAAAAATTTATCACATCATACGCCATATTTTCAACTGTGGCTTGTCTTGCACCATCATATTCCACCATTCCTTCAGAAAGTGGTGGCGCCATAGCTAACCTGCCTGTTGAAAAGTAAGGGTTGAAGTATAAATCATTTTCATCGTGCTCGCCGTTTTGATAGCCTGTTAACAGTGAATAGACATAATTTGCACCATCATGCCTTGCTTTAATAATTAACGATAAGTCTGGTGGAACTGCACCATTATTGCTTGCTGCAGCTGCTTCTTTTGTATCAAAAGGTGCAATAAAATAATCCGAAGGTACTCCAGGTCTATCGAACATTTCACCCAAATCGTTCGGACCATCTTTAACTTGATAAGAAGCTGCAATCTGTTTTATATCTTCTTCAGAAAAACCAACATCTTGCAAATTACGAAATGCTATCCTATTCATTGAATGACAAGCAGCACAGACTTCTTTATACACTTTATAGCCTCGTTGAATTGACTCTCTATCGAAAGATCCGGTAATTCCATCAAATTTCCAGTCCATTTTTTTATTTGGTGATGGCTTGAATTCTTCTGCATACACAAAATTAGCAAAAAACAATATGCAAAGTATAGCTAACATACTTCTCATCAGCATTACTTCATCTCCGGCACAGAATCACTTAAGGTTTTTGGTGGTTCTTTTGGCTTTTCATATTTACTAAGCAGTGGTAAAATTATTACAAAATATGCAAAATAATAAAGAGTGGATAGCCTACTCATAGTGATGTAAGGCTCTTTCACCTCTTGTCCTCCAAGCCAGGCAAGAAGTGCAAAATTTATTGCGAAAACCCAAAAAAATTTTTTGAACACTGGGCGATAAGCACCACTTTTAACTTTTGATTTATCAAGCCAAGGTAACAAAAACCAAACTAAAATAGACGCAAACATGGTAAGCACACCAGTAAGTTTATCTGGAATTGAACGTAGCATTGCATAAAAAGGTAAAAAGTACCACTCTGGCACTATATGTACCGGAGTGACCATAGAATCAGCTTCTATATAATTGTCTGGATGTCCAAGATAATTAGGAGCATAGAAAACAAATGCAAACAAAACTACAAAAAACAGACCAAAAGTTATGCAATCCTTAACTATATAATAAGGATAGAGAGGAATGGTATCCTTATCTGATTTTACCTCCACTCCACTTGGGTTACCAGAGCCAAACCTATGCAGAGCTATCACATGAAGCATAGCTAAAGCAATAATAATGAAAGGCAGAAGATAATGCAGAGCAAAAAAACGGTTAAGTGTTGGATTATCAACGGAAAAACCACCCCATAACCATATAACTATTTTATTGCCAATTAAAGGTATAGCTGAAAATAAGTTGGTTATGACTGTTGCACCCCAGAAACTCATTTGTCCCCAAGGCAATACATATCCCATAAAGGCAGTTGCCATCATTGCAAAAAATATAAATATACCAACAAACCACACCATCTCTCGTGGCCTCTTGTAAGATCCGTAATATAATCCACGCATTATATGAACATAGACTACCATAAAGAAGAGCGATGCTCCAACAGCGTGAGTGTAGCGTATTAACCACCCGTAATTCACATCTCGCATTATGCGCTCTACACTATTAAACGCATAATCAACATGCGGAGTGTAGTGCATAGCAAGAAATATACCTGTTATTATTTGTAAAATTAGCGCTATACCAGCCAAAGAGCCAAAGTTCCAAGCATAATTTAAGTTTTTTGGCACTTGGTAAGAAGCAGTGTGTTTCAAAAAAGAAAATATAGGCAATCTATATTCTATCCACCCTAATATGCCTTTTTCTTCTTCTATCGTTGTTTTTTTTTTCTGCATAACTTAAAGCTTTCTCTACCTTTAACTCGTTTTATTGTAGCAACTTATCCTTTACACACAAATAAAAAGTTTAAAGCGATATTAATTACTACCTCTTCAGCAACCTATCACGTGCCGCATTTAATTTCTGTGCAAAATACTCTGAGCCTCCTTTATCTGGATGAACTAATTTCATTAAATTTTGATATGCTTTATTAATTTCATTTTGACTTGCCTCAGGATTCAGCCCCAGTATCTTTAATGCCTCATCTTTGGACATGTTATCACCAGTGTAATTTTCAGTATAACTTCTACTGCTATTAAATTCGTTCAAAAACTTACTCAATATAGAGTTCATCATGAAACTTATGTTATTTTTTTTTGTCAGGAAAAGAAAAAATACAACAACGCTAGGCAAAACAAATGTAACTACTATGAATACTAAAAAAAGAAAAAAGATGAATGACATGTATATTTTTTTATCATTTTATGATTAAATAGTAACAATTATAATTGTCATGGTAAATAACATGTTCATCCAGATTGAAGAAACACCAAATCCAAACACACTGAAATTTCTCCCTGGATTTGCAATTCTAAACGAAGGAGAAACGGCTGATTTTTCAAATGCAGATGAAATAAAAAACTCTAAGCTAGCAGCAAATCTTTTTCAAATAGAACATGTGGTAAGAGTGTTTTTTGGTCATGATTTTATTTCAGTAACAAAATTGGGTGGAATTAATTGGGATACATTAAAAGTAGAAATTTTAACTACAATCATGGATCACTTTACTTCAGGTGGAAGAGCACTAGATAAAGAAGGAGTAAATGATAATAATATACCGGATGAAGAATTTTTTGATAAAAATGATATAGAAATTGTAAATAGAATAAAAGAATTGATGGAAAGTTATATCAAACCTGCAGTTGCTCAAGATGGTGGCGATATCAAATTTCGTGGCTATAAAGACGGGATAGTCTATGTTGAGTTACAAGGAGCTTGCTCTGGATGCCCAAGTGCTGCAATTACTTTAAAGCAAGGAGTGCAGAATATGCTGAGCTACCACATACCAGAGGTTGCAGGTATAGAGACCACACTATGACTAATCAAACGGTTAGAGGAACAAAAGATCTCCTGTTTGATGAATGGTACAAGTTTAAACACATAGAGCAAACAACAAGCAGAATCTCAAGTCTATATGGCTTTTTGCCTGCTCAAACTCCGATATTTGAATATACGGAAGTTTTCACAAAGACTTTAGGTGATAGCTCAGACATCATCACTAAAGAGATGTACACCTTTAATGATAAAGGGGGAAAGAGCATAACTTTACGTCCTGAGTTCACTGCAGCGGTTGTTAGGCTATTAATTGAAAAAAAACTGCAAACGCCGATAAAATTATTTTCAACAGGGCCTGCATTTCGTTACGAAAGACCGCAAAAGGGAAGACAGAGGCAATTTCATCAGATAAATTTTGAGGTTTTTGGTGTAGAAGATTCAAAAGCCGATGTTGAATTGATATCACTCGCTCAGCACTTACTAACTGAATTTAGCATCAATAAAAATGTAAAGCTGGAAATCAACTCTTTAGGTGATAGTGAAACAATAACTAAGTATAGAGAAGCTTTGATCTTATACTTTACAAAGTATCAAAACGATCTATCAGAAGATAGCAAAAATAGGTTGATCAAAAATCCACTCAGAATACTGGATTCTAAGGATGAGAAAGATAGATTAATAATTTCTGATGCGCCTAAAATCAGTGATCACTATACAAAAGAATCTTCATATTTCTTTGACCAGGTGTTAAATGGACTGCAAGCTCTTGGCATACCTTACACTGTAAATAGCAAATTAGTTCGAGGTCTAGACTATTATTGTCACACAGTATTTGAATTTGTCACAGAAGATTTAGGTGCACAAGGGGCAGTTTTTGCCGGTGGAAGATACGATAATTTAGTATCTTCAGTAGGTGGAAAACACACTCCAGCGATAGGATTTGCAGGAGGTATTGAACGCATAATGGAGTTAATCAATTATTCTCCGAAAGAAGAGCGACCTATTTACCTAATTCCGATCGGCAGAGAGGCTGATGAACATGCTCTAACACTTGCGAATGAATTGCGCAGAAATGGTTTATATGTAGTCTACGAATATAGCGGAGCACTTAAAAACCGAATGAAAAAAGCAAATCAAGCAAATGCTAAAGCTGCTTTAATCTTTGGCGATGAAGAATTGAGTAGTAAAACTTTAAAGATCAAAAACATGGATACAGGTGAAGAAAAAATAATTGCTCGCGATAACACAATAGAAAACATCAATTAAGAGCAATGCAAATGTTTTTCTTAGTCAGCTATAGAAGAAAATTCGTCTGCACAAGAATTTTTCATAGCATTCAATGTATCATAATCTGTAAAATCTAATTTTACTGGTGTGATAGTAATAAATCCTTCTTTTATTTTATTTACACTACCACTGCCTGAGTGCTCTCGAGACCAATTTAAGCTAAAAAAGCCATTCGAATTTTCAGTAAAAGTTAAATCCCCATCAATGTTATATTCACCTTGTTCAGCAAATTCTACTCCTTTTACTTTTTCCGTAGCAGGAAAATTTACACTCATCACTATGTTTTTAGGCCAACCAACCTTAACTAGCTTGGCAATAACCTTTGGTGCAAAAACCTTTGTATTGTGCCAGTCTATTTTATCATGATAAACTTGGCTCAGCGCAATAGAAGGTATAGACCTTGCAGCACCTTCCATTACAGCACCAATTGTTCCTGAATAACAAATATCGTCCCCGACATTTGATCCAATATTTACTCCGGACAATATTAAGTCTGGTTTTTTATTCATAACTTTATTTAGCGCAATAATGACACAATCTGCAGGAGTACCAGACACACTAAATTCCCTTTCACTATGTTGGTTTATTCCAATAGATTGTTTCACTGGATAATCAAGAGATCTTGCAGCCCCGCTTCTATCAGTATCTGGTGCCACTATCCATATTTCTGACGCAAAATTCCGTGCAATCTCTTTGAGTAATTTTATTCCTTCACTTCCAAAGCCATCATCGTTTGTTATCAATATTATCATATACAATACTCAGCTATACAGTTCCAAATTATGTAAATCACTGGCTGTAAATAAACTCATGAGGCTTTAAGTTTCTTTGCATAACTATGAACTGTAACAAAGAACCTGCTGTAAATCAATAGATTTCTTGCACAGGCTATAACTGTCATTACAATAGAAACGAAAAAACCTACTTGACAAACTCCGCCAGCCCCCTTATCATGGTACTGAAGGTATTCAGTTATCTTCATCTGTGCAGATTAAACAGCAAGAAAACAACGTAGTTGGCGTCTTATTTTTAATTTTTTGCACTATGTGCACCTTATGTCTTCACAATATTTCTAGGTTTTTACCTATATAAGCTGAAACGCGCTTATAAGTCGTTTAAGACAGTATAGTACGCCAATTTGCAGGATTAGAGAGTGAACACTAATTACCACGGGGTTTCTTTTGCCTTTTTTTCTGCTTAGTAAATTTCTTAAACATTTATGACTAAAGGTTAGTTGCATTAAAAAGCAGCTGAGTCGCGGTTATTAAACGTTTAAAACATAAAAAAACGCCAATACTGAAAATAGACAATGACTAGGGCTTCTTTTGCCTTTTTTTTTGTTTGGTAAATTTCTTAAATATTTATGGCTAAACGACAACCGTCATCCCGCTACGTGTTAGCGGGATCTCTTGTTAGCGGCTGAGATACCGCGAATGAATCGCGGTATGACGGTTAAGTAGGGTGTCATTCCAGTCTGGGATCCAGTCTTTATTATGCAGCCACTTGGTTAAAATTAAGTTTTCTGGATCCCAGTGTCTGGGCACTGGGATGACAAGAAAGAGGCTACTCGGATGACACCCTGACACCCGTCATCCCGCCACGTGTTAGCGGGATCTATGCTAAGAGATACCGCGAATGAATCGCGGTATGACGGTCTGCGGCGATATGACGGTTCGCGGTGGCATGACGATAACTTCGTCATCCCGCCACGTGTTAGCGGGATCTAGAGATACCGCGGCGGTATGACGGTGTAGATAGTAATTCGTCATCCCGCTGCTTGTTAGCGGGATCTCTTGTTAGCGGCTGAGATACCGCGAATGAATCGCGGTATGACATGTTGCTTGGATCAGCTATAGTATTTCTTAAAATTAATAATAAATTTCTTGGCTAGCAAGAAGCTGTAAATTTTTTTGCGAGACCTAAGCCGCTTTTGATATAGCTAAAGGTTTACTGACAATCGTCTCATTCCACTACCTGCTGACTTACTTTCTGCTTAGCATATCCATCAAATCAGATTCTTTGAGTTTACTATGGTCAACTTTACTGAACTTATTTACCACAGAGCTCATTTGATTATACTGCTTAATCAGAAGATTAACTTCAGTTACACTTGTTCCGGACCCCTTAGAAATTCTAAGTCTTCTTTTGCCATTTAAAATATCTGGATTTTGCCTTTCTTTTTCGGTCATTGAGTTTATGATGGCTATATATTTTTTCACTTTATTGTCATCTGGCACACTGCTACTTAGCTTTTTTGTGAATGAACTAGGGATGAATTTCATTATGTTGCTAATGCCATCCATTTTACTCAGAGTTTTTAACATTCCCACTAGGTCGTTTAGGTCGAATTTACCCTTTTTTACTTTCTTTTGTAACTTATCAATTTCTTCCTGACCAACAATCTCAGCAGCTTTTTCAACCAATGAGACAACATCACCCATGCTAAGTATCCTTTTTGCAATTCTATCGGGATAAAAATCATCGAGGTCACTTAATTTTTCACCACAAGCAATAAATTTAATTGGACAATCGGTGATCATTTTCATAGAAAGAGCAGCACCACCACGTGCATCACCATCAACGCGGGTAAGAATAATGCCGGTTACACCTATTACCTCATTGAATGATTTGGCAATGTTGACCGCATCCTGGCCTATCATTGCGTCGGCTACTAAAATAACTTCTGCAGGTGAAGCTATTTCCTTTACGGCTTTCAACTCATTCATCATATTATTGTCAATATGAAGCCTGCCTGCGGTGTCTAGTATTAATACATCATAATTATCGTTCTTTGCTGCTGCCAGTGCCCTTTTTGTAATTGCAATAGGCCCCTCATTTATTACTGTAGGTAAAGTTTGTACGTCTATCTGTTTACCCAGCACCTCAAGTTGTTTTTGGGCAGCCGGCCTATAAATGTCTAAAGAGGCAAGCATCACTTTTTTCTTTTGCTTTTTTAGCTTTAAAGCAAGCTTTCCTGAGGTAGTTGTTTTACCTGCACCTTGTAAGCCCACCATCATAATCACAGCAGGGGGTTTAACTGCTAGATTTAAGTCACTTTTCTCTGATCCGAGAACTGCAACTAAATTATCCTGCACAATTTTAATTATCATTTGTGCTGGAGAAACACTTTTTATGACTTTTTCCCCAATCACTTTATCTTTAATGTCGTTGATGAATTTTTTTGCAACTTCAAGTGAAACGTCAGCTTCAATTAAGGCTATGCGTATTTCACGCATGGCAAGATTAAAATCATCTTCAGAAATGATCGACTTTCCTCTTAGTTTACTAAATACAGAATTTAAACTTTCAGTTAACGATTTAAACATAATAGCGTTAGTAGAATACTCATTAAAAAGAGAGAAGAAGCTGAAACAAAACTCACTGAGTTATAACCCAGCACTTCTTTAAGTTTAGTAATATTATTAAAGTATAAACTAGTAAGTGAATTAGTCAAGTTTTGCACTACGCTGGCAAATATTTCTCTAGTTTTAGAGACTAACTGATTGAACAGCAAGACAATATAGGGTATGAAAGCTCTAAAAGTCCAATCAACATCCATTTTAAAATTTATTCTCGGGTAAAATAACTTGCGTAAAGGAATAAACAATAAAGTGGTACATAATAACAAATTAAATTGCGACAAAATATTTTTTGTGTTGTACACAAAATCGAAAATCGAAGATTTATTGTAAATAGGTAAGTAAGGATTGCCAGTGATTACGCATATAAATGCTAAAATGATCATAGTCATTTTGCTCCCCCTCTCTGCTAAAGGTTTTGACTTACTTTTTGCAATAAATAAGTAATAAAGAAACTTTAGCCCCACGCTTAAATGAAGCAGCAAATTTAGAACCTTATATAAATTTTTATACCCTTTTAAGGCAACAGTGTTCATTTCAATTTCAGCTGTGATATATGATTTACTGATAAATCCAGCGGTTCCAGGAAATGCAGCCATTGTAAGTATTGCGATTATAGCACACATGCCTTCCACTGACATCAGTTTACCTACTCCATTAAAACTAATTGTTTTTGTTCGTGAAATAATCGAATTGCTGACCACAAACAATAATGATTGATAAACAAGAGAGAAGATTATATGCAGTATCAAAATTGGTATTGCCTTTTCCGAAGGGCTGAGTAAACCTCCTGCAATAATCAGCAAGCCCATTTGTCCTACAATATTATAGCATAAAAATCTACGAATATTTTGCTCAAGAGAAGCAAATATAATGCTGTAAATTGCAGTGATGGCGCCTACAAGCGCTAATATTTCAGTACAATCTTGCCATAGGTTATAAGTGTGTAAAAGCATCACTAAAAAAGAGACTTTAGTGGTAAATAAAGAGAGATATGTAGTGCCATGTAGCGATGCAGCAGGATATGCATCAACAACCCAAAACGAAAAAGGGAAACAAGCGCAGTTTATCAATAAACCTAAAATTATCAGGTTAGTACTTTGCAGTGCCAATCCTGCTGTTAATATAACTCCAACGAAAAAGTGTACACAAGCGTACCTTATTGCAGGTCCACTATCTCTACAGCCAGCTGCGATAGTAAAAAATGCACTGACGGTCATTAATTCACAGAATATTATAACCAATATCATATGTTCAGATAAAACTGCATAAAGTGAACTAATAGTGTAAGCAGCAAAAGATAGCATCTCTGAAAAAGTCAAATTTTGTGCTGGTAGAACAGCTAAAAATGCAACTGATAAAAAAGATATTAGTATGATACGAAAAGATAAATCAAAATCTAGAATTGGGAGAGACCAATTTACTGCAATGCTCAAATTTTCAGGTAATTTTAGGACTATAACTATTAATATAGTCAGTAGGAGTAACAGTGACGATTTACAAAGTTGCACAATAATTTAAACCAATATGGTTTATGCTATCTCAATATATGAATAAAATCAATTTGCATATTAACCACTAATTAAACTAATTATCATATAATTATATCAGAGTTTAGAGGGTTATAGAGAAACCGGTCAGATTAGGTTTTTAATCTAATCTGACCGATAGCTTTAATAGTGAGGTAAGCTTTAATATAGCATTCTTAATTCACAATGCTACACTCGTGCATAATTTATTTTTAATTTGTGCACGAGCGTTAGTAAATTATTTACTTTTTGAAATAAAATTTGGCATCACTTTAATATCCAGACTTAGTAAACCTCAGTTGGGCTTCCAGTTGGACCCATAAGAATTACTTGTTCACCTTCTTTAAAACATTTACATAAATTAGTGGAACCGCCAGTTTCAAGCACAATAGTGGAAATAATTCCTTTTTTTTTGTCTACTTCAGTGCCGGTTACGGCTATACCTTCCATAGCAAGGTTCGTATTATTGGCTTTTCTGCTATTGGTTTCAAAATTTTGCAACCTAAAGAATTGTCCAGGTTTAAAATTCTTTGCCGCAAGTGGTGCTTTGATCACTATTTCCACAACTTTGTCTGTTAAATATTGAACTTTTATAACCTTTGCAGTGAATTGCTCTTTGATTTTATTGAAAAATTCTTTGTTAGCCAGATCTTCAACGCTTGACCACGCATTTTTTTTCTGGATCTCAGTGTCAGCTACTTGGATGACATCTTTTTTGGTGAAAGTTACTCTTACATTACAACATTCATACAATTGTGCATATGACTCCGAGATTCTAGCTGGAGTGACAGAAACGAAGCTATTAACTCTATTCAAAAGCTGGGAAATAATAGGGTAGCCGTTCTTAGCACTTGCCATAGCTTTCACGACGCTGCCGCTATACGAAGGATGAAGATCACCAAAAAAGCTAATTGTTTTATTGCCTTGCTTATATACTAATATTCTGTCTTTATTCTGCATCTTAGGAGAAAATATTGGATCTATTTCTTTTCCTGATGAATTCAAATGAGTAAAATACCCATTGCTTAATTTAAAATGCTTTTTATCTTCTGTTGCAATAACTGTATTTGGCTCAGTACCTGCTGCTATAAAAATAGAACGTGCTTTCATGCATTTGATTTCGCCGGATTTTGTGTCTATTAGTTTTATTGATTCAGCATGATTATATTTATCCGTCACAACTTCAACTGGCTCTAAGTTTTCAATAAAGTAAATCCCTTCTGACAGTGCATTTTGCACCTCTTCGCTATTTAATCGATAACTTGGCGAATCTTTTAGCTCTTTTCTATATACAACTTTCACTCCCCCCAAACTCTGCATTAACTCTAATATTTTTATTTCTCTACTCTCTTTTTTTGCTAACTTTTGCTTTTCTCGGATCAATTGTGCGTGCGATATAAACTCATTCGCAATTTCGCGCTCTTCCTCTGTCCAATCTTTTTCAACATAGTCTTTTCCATATTTACCAACCAATACCTCGTAACGAAGAAGAAATTTTTCTACTTGAATTGGATAATACGCTAAAGCTTCAGTAGCAGTGTCAATTGCAGTAAGCCCAGCCCCTATTACAACTATCGGCATACGAACTTGCAGATTTGCTATAGAATCAAATTTAAGAGCGCCAGTCAGTTGTAACGACATAAGAAAGTCAGATGCCATACGCACTCCACGAGCTAGCATATTCTTTATTTTTATCATTCGAGGCTTACCTGAGCCAAGCGCCAAGGCGATGTGATCAAAACCTAGATTGAAGCTATCTTTCACGGTAATTGTGCCACCAAAACGAATGCCGCCATAAATTGCAAAATTTTCACGTCTTTCTAGTAATAACCTGATAATTTTTAAGTAATTTTTATCCCACCTAGAAGTAATGCCATATTCTGCCACTCCACCAAACCCACCTGCCGTGCGTTCACTCAATTTTTCGTGTTCAAAATCTTTAATTAGCTGGAAATTATCGATTAAAGGTTCAATCTTTAGTCCATCAATGGCGATAACGTTATGCCCATCATTCAACAAATGATGAGCTAAATTAAAACCAGCAGGACCAAGGCCTACAACTAGAACGTTTTTTCCGGTGTTTTCTCTTGGCAATGAACGCTGAAAATTTAAAGGATTCCAACGGCTGAGCAGAGAATATATTTCAAATCCGTACGGTAAACTAAGCACATCATCCAAAATCCTTGTTTCAATCATTGGCACATTCACGGGTTCTTGTTTCTGATATATGCACGAGTTCATGCAGTCATTGCATATTCTGTGCCCAGTAGCCGCACATAATGGGTTATCTATCATCACAATTGCAAGGCTTGCTATGCTGTAACCTTCGCTTTTCACCAGATTCATTTCTGATATTTTCTGTTCTAGTGGACAGCCATGCAGCTCAACTTTTAGTGGGGACTGTTTAAAAGTATTGTCGTTATTAATTAGCCCCTTTGAGCAGCTGTCCTTATTTTGCTTATGACAGAATATGCAGTAGTGAGCGTTATCTAATGCTTTGTTCAAACTCACCTTTTTGCTTGTTAGATCAAAACCATATCGTCTTTTTACTTCATTTGAATACAGCACTTCAACTTTGTCTACTTCTTTTTTAGAAAATGGTATGAGATTTTCATGGTCAATTTTCCTATGGATACTAAAGAGTATACTCCGTTTATTTTTTACTCTCCACACTGCATATTGTGCCGCAAGTTCTATTTCTTCTTTGTGATTTTCTTTATCTTCAAACCAATGCATCACCTGCTCGGCAAAATTTTTTTCTGTTGTTGGCAAAGTGAGAAAATGACTTAGTTTGTTAGTAATATCTATATTCGCCACATTAATGTATTTCTTCAATGCGTAGCGTTGGACAAATAACCTTTTGCATTTATATATCACAGCAAAGTCATTGTGTTTTTTCTTTAGCTCTTCTATTTCTTTTTCAATGTTGAAAAGTTTTGCAATAAACTCGTCAAATAAATATGAGAGGTCTATTATTAACTGGCTATCACCAATCTGATTTTTCCTTGCTTCAATTAATGAACAAAACAAGCTTTCATCACATGATTTAATATAATTCAAAAATGTCTCATCCAATTTTATTAATCCACTGCGAGTATATAAATTTGAAAATGAGATATTAAGCTGCATTATACAGTATGCACACTGTCTTTTGTATATTACGTATTTTGTAGCATAGCTAAAATCGTTGCTTCTGCAACCTTTTCTTCACCAACACACGCAATACACTCAAATTTACATGCACTTAAACGTGCGTTTTTAACATTAGCTTGCAGAATCAGTGTGTCCCCTGGAGTGACTGGCTTTCTGAATTTTGCATTTTCAATAGACATAAAGTAAATAGCTTTGTTTTCTATTGTACCTTGACTTTCTTTACCAAGAACACATATAGCAGATGCTTGAGCTAGCGATTCAATTATCAAGACTCCTGGCATTATTGGATGACCAGGGAAATGACCAATAAAAAATGGCTCATTAAAAGTCACATTTTTGATTGCTTTTATACTTTTACCAGGATCACACTCTATAACCCTATCTACTAAAAGAAACGGATAAGAATGTGGTAGTATTTTTATAATATCACTGATATTAAATTGCATAAGCCTACTCAATGCCTTTTAAAGCAAATTCAGGTATTTCCTTGTTTATATTGTTTAATACCATATCCGATAAATCAACTTCATCCATAGAGTATAAAACTTGTTTCTTTTTTGAAATAAATAGTACTAAATCTATGTTGTTTTTTTCTGCCGTTTTTTTAGCAACTTCTTTTATCTTGTTAAAAACACTCTCTACTGCATCTCTATAACTTTCTTCTAAATACAACATTTTTTCAGCGTAAGCATCTCTAGCATTTACAGTATGCTTATTAAACTGTTCTGTCTTTTCCTTTTTTGCTTCTTCTGACAAAAGTTCAAATTCTTCTTTTGATGGCTTAAGTTTTTCTAACTCACTTTCAAATTCTTGTTGTAATCTAGAATTCTGCTCCTTTATTTGTTGTTGTATGTTTCGCAGAGCAAGAGATTCATTGATAACTTTATCACTATCAATAATGGCAGCCTTTGTGTTCTGAGGTTGATATCCTGCAAACTTATACCCCACAAATAAGGAAATAATTAAGGCAATAACTGATATAAATAACTGTATATATTTCATTCAAATCCCCGCTTCAATAGAAAATTTAACATTTGGTGATGGTATTATATCATAAGATTCCTTTACTAAAGGAAACCCAAAATCTAATCTAAGTCTACCAAAAGGAGAAGGCATTGAAAAGCCAAAACCTGGTGACACTCTTATAAGCTTACTATCATTATATGGATCTTTATATTTCTCATTTTTATCATCTAAGCCAAAAAGTGTTGCATAGTCAACAAATAATGAGCCTTTGATACCAGCATAGTCATATAGTTTTGGTAGTGGAAAATCTACTTGCTGTGTTAAATTAAAATAAGTTTTGCCTCCCAATGAGCTTTTATTTTTGTCTTCTGATCTTGGTCCAATGCCGGAAAGGTCAAACCCTCTAATCTCATTACCCCCTTTAAAAAAGTGCTGGCCAATGTTTAGATCTTCATCGGTATAAGAAAAAATATGACCTGCTGCCATCTTAAAGCGTAGTATTATGCTATCGTCAATTTTACTTAATATAGGATGCGTGTAAAAAGACAAGAACTCAGATTTTAGGAAGTTTACATTCCCTCCCAATCCTGAAATATCCTGACTTAAGCGCAGTAAATACCCTTCTTTTGGAGTATAGAGGTTATCCAGTTTATTATACGCTAATGTGTATCCTACTGATGAAATCTGATGTTCACCTTCTTGCCCCTTTATTATATCAGAGATGTCATTGTCTTTTCCATCCTTATTATCCATATGTATACGGTTATACTTGTAAGAGTAGCGAATGGAATTAGTTAAGTTTTCTATAACTTTGTATGATAATTTTGTTGAAAATCCCATGTCACAACTGTCGAAGCTAGTGTGTGGTTTATCTTGTTTTTCATAAAATACGCCCACACCTAGTGATGTATCAGAATCGTTAAAATTATTTTCAACAACCTCTACATTAGTAGAAAGTGAATATTGATTTTTCTCAAGAGCAAAAGAGAGCTCTTTACCACTACCAAATAAATTACGATCTGTGAAATCAGTTTTCACAAATGCTCCACCAGGAAAGGACATACCTCCTGCTAAAGATAATGAAGCAGTTCTTTTTTCTTTAACATTTAAGTCAAGATTTACTGCATTGTCATTAACTGCGTAACTATTTACTTTCACTGTTTCAAAAAAATCACTACTAATTAGTTTTTTACGTGATTTTTGAATCTCAGATATATTGTATGCATCACCTTCTGCTACACTTAGCTTACTTCTGATCACTTTATCTAAAGTGCGATCGTTACCATCAATTGTAATTTGATTTATATAAATCTTTTTACCCGGCAGCACTCTGTAGGTCACATCTACAACATTGTCACGTTGTGCATACTCTGGATTAACTTTTGCAAATATATATCCTTTCTCATTTAAATACTTGTTTATTTTTTCTACTGTATTATTAATTTTAACTCTATTAAATATCTTATCGTTTTCCTCTGTTATAAAGTCCAATATTTCTTCTTTTAGGCTTAAATCCTGAATTTCAGTTTCAATATTAACCTCATTATTTCCAAACAAATATTGCTGTCCTTCGTCAATCAAAAAAGTCAATTCTATCTGATTGTTATTATCAATCTCAACAATCGGTTGAATATTATTTTGAATATATCCCTTAGACGAATAAAAACGATCGAGCAATTCTGTGTTAATCAATAAATATTGTGGTGAATAACGAGTTCCGCCCTTAAACATGGCTCTAAATAACTTACTAAATATGTCATTACTATGCACTTTAATAGCTTGCTCTAGCTCGTTTTCAGAAAAGTTTTTGTTACCTATAAATCTTATATCCTTAATTTTAGAGGTTTTATCTTCTTTTATTTTAAAAATTAGATTGACCCTATTACTATCAAGCTTATTCAGCTCATATGCAACGTTAACACCAACCTTACCGTTATTTCTATAAGTAGTGATTAAATTCATTAAATCGTTTTGCAATTTTGTTTCAGTGAAAATAGTTAGCGATTTTGATTGAATTACATTATTTAGCAGCTCTTTGCTGTTAAATAATTTATTACCCTTTAATATTATCTTGTTAATTAGTGGATTTTCTTGAATTTTTACTACTAAATTTTTTTTATCATCGATATAAGCGTTAACACTAGCAAACAACTTTGTTTTATATAAACCTTTTATAATCGAATCTATATCATCGTCGTCTACATAGCTACCAGGTTCTAACTTTATATAAAACCCTATTGTTTGATTGCTTACTCGCTCATTGCCAATGCATTTGATATCTTTTATCTGTACTTTTTCCTTATTTTCTAAAGCAACAAGTAGAGCGGGAAAGGAGATAAAAATTACTATTAGTATGTAAAATAGCTTTTTCATATTTATTTTAAAAAAGACTCCTAATATCATTCGAAATTGCAATTGCCATCAGCAAGAACAAAATGAAAGCACCAAAGGTAGCCTCATATTTTTGATATTTCAAACTTAAATCTCTACGTATAACTGCTTCTATAATATAACGAAATAAATGCCCACCATCCAGTAGCGGAATTGGTAGCAAGTTAATCGCAGCTAAATTAGCTGAAATAATTGCCATGAGATACACAACCATAATAAATCCTTTTTTGGCTGATTGCCCTGAATATTTTGCAATTTTTATTGGTCCACCTATTTCACTTGCACTTCTCTTACCAACGATAATTTGAAAGATAGCTTTGATCGTTAAGCACATAGTGTGGTAAGTTTCACTTACTGATAAGCTCACAGCCCCAAGAAAAGATGACTGCTTTAATGTATTGACTGAAATAATCCCTATAGTTTCTCTTTCTATTATGTTGCCAAAAACATCTCTACTCTCAATTGTCAATGGAGTCAGGCTAGTTCTACGCTCCTCATTATTTCTGCTATATTTAATTTCCATTCTCGTCTTGGGGTGCGACATTATCACACGTGAAATATCTTCAAAGTATTTTATTTTATGTTCATTGATTTGTGTAATAGTGTCACCTGGTAATAGGCCAGCTTGTTTGGCTGCACTTCCTTCAATTACATCCCTAATCACCGGTGGAGTGCGGTAATAACCTGCCGTGCTAAAAAATATTGTAAAAGCTATAACAGCAAGTATCATATTTGCAAAAGGTCCTGCAAAAACCACTGCTACTTTTTTATACCGCGGTTTTGTATGAAATGAATACAACTTTTCTTCTTCAGTTAATTCTTTTTGATCAGCTGGGACACTCGCTGCATTAGTATCCCCTAACATTTTAACATAACCACCCAATGGAACAGCGCTTAGTTTCCATCTAGTTCCAGACTTATCGTTAAAACCAAAAATTTCAGGACCAAAACCTATAGAAAAAGATTCAACTTTAACTTTGCATGCTTTGGCAACAACATAATGCCCATATTCATGCACAAACACTATAACAGAAATGATTAAGGCAAATGACAAAAAACAATATATTCCATCGCTAAATTGATGAATAAGATTAGAAATTAATTCCACCTGTATATTTAGATCTTAAACAAATGTTAAGTATATTAAAACGCGCCTCGCTTGACAAGTATTTAGTTTAACTTTTAAATTAAAAAAAAGTTTAATTGTAATGACAGATACCTCACTACTCAGAAGAAAATTGATGTATAGAAGCTGGCATAGGGGTTGCAAAGAAACCGATATACTTTTAGGGCATTTCGCATTGAAATATCTTGATAAATTTTCCTTGAGCGAACTAATCGAATACGAAAAAATAGTTGATCTTGATGATTACGAATTATATTGTTACATAACTCGTAAGACAAACCTCCCTCCTGGCTTAAATAGTCAGATAGTCAATTTAATTGCTTGCTTTATTGAAGCTAATCCTTTATGCACTCAAGATTAGTGATAATCTTATTTACCTTATCTAGTACCTCAATATATTCTATTCTTTTCTCGTTTCTATACTTTTCGCGCTCTTGATTTGCTTCATCCAACCGCTTTGTTAATTCTAAAATTTTATCCTCAAGAATTAGCGCTGCAAGTAAGAAATTTAATGCATCCGAACCCTTACCTCCAGTTTTTTGAGATACAGAACCAACTAGCTTGTCAAAACTATTAGCAAGACGTAATAAATGGCTCTTTTTCCCACTTTCGCAAGATATTTTGTATGTGTTATTACGTATAACTATTTCTACTACTTGCATATGGTGCTAAAAATTTCTATCGTACAGTATAAACTCAAACCCCTACTTTCATCTTATTTATGGTATAAATTTTTATTCATTTATCAAATCAGATAATTTTTTACTGCTACGAAAATATGTTTTAAAGTATTGATTCTTTGTAAACTTCTGTAACATTAAATGGCTTGTTTCTTTCAAGTTATAACTTCTAACTGAAAAAGAACCAAACCCCCTAATTTCAACTCTATTATGATGCTTCAATGTGCTTGAAAGTATCCCAAAAAATCTATCAACTATAGCTGCTATAACAATCTTATCTAAAAAAGGATGTCTTTTTGCTACCCTCGCTATTATATCAGACTTTGTTGCCATTTATATGAAGCCAAAATAAGTAAACCTTATCACTTAGCAGATAATACTATGTTATATTCTTCAACACCCAATACTTCAACTTCTATTTTTTCTGATATAGAGAACTTTTTATTTTCCGGTAAATGCTCTTGATCTATTAGAAGGGTTACATCGTTCTCAACTTCAACGACCAGTCCATTATCTTCTCTCTTACCTACAATAACCTGTATTTTATCGCCTACCTTAACTTTCTTTATCAGTTCTTCAAGAGGATCATACTCTATTTGTTTTATTCCAAGATAAATTCTTGCCCGATTCACGTTAGCCCTTATTACTTTTGCTTCTATTTTATCACCTACATTATACTTCTTTATCTCATCTGAGCTATTTTTAGACCAACTTAAATCTTTCACATATATTGTCCCTTCTACGTTCTCATCTATTTCAGAATCATTGAAAGCAACAGATACATATGAGCCGGTATTATTCTTCACTTCACCAAAAACAATAGAACCAGGAGGATATTTCTTGATAAATACTTGCCAAGGGTTGTCTACACACCTTTTCATGCTTAAACTCATCCTACTCTTAGCAATGTCAATACTGAGAATTTTTACATATACTTCTTGTCCCCTTGTTACAAGACTACTAACTGGTAAATTACTCTTAACCCAAGTTATTTCTGACGAGTGCACTAAACCTTCAATTCCAGGTCTAAGCTCAACAAACAATCCATAATCTTCTATGCTTGTTACATAACCCTTATGCACACTATCAACTGGATATTTTGACTCTGCATCTTGCCAAGGGCTATCTTCTAGCTGCTTCACACCCAAGGAAATTTTAGCATTTTCCTTATCTATTTTTATAATTTTAACTTTTATAGTCTGGCCACAAGCAAAAACTGCAGATGGATGACTCACTCTACTCCAAGAGATATCTGTAATATGTAGCAATCCATCTATAACTCCCACTACATCTGATTCATGAATACCGACAAATACACCGTAATGAGTGATGCTTTTTATTTTTCCTTCTATTATATCGCCTTCATTTAAAGATTCTAAAAATTTAATTTTTTCACCAGCGTGCAATTTTTCTAACACCAGCTTTCTTGATACTACAATATTACCTTGCTTCTTATCCATTTTAAGCACGATGAACTTTTGTTCAGTTTCAATAAGGTGCTTCGCGTCTTTTACTTGCTTCAAATCCACATGACTCAGCGGTAAAAAAGCGCTTATTCCGTCACCAAGATCAACAATAAAACCACATTTAATTGAGCGTTTAATAACTCCGCTTACTTCAGCTCTTGTAACTGTATCTTCTTCCAACTTATTCCATTTCTCGTCTCTAATTGCTTTTTCACGGCTAAGAACAACATTACCATGATAATCTTCAATTCTTTCCACATAAACTCTAATTTTCGAGCCAATAATGATCTCATCATTACAACCGAGTTCCTTGATCAGAATTCTCCCGTCAGACTTTAAACCAATATCAACCACAACGTCGTTAGGGTTTATTCTTGTAATTACACCTTCTACCACATCTCCTTCTTTAATTTTGTTAACAAAAGAATCTTCAAACAAGGCATTATCTTGATCCTCAAATTGGCCTTGACATATCTCTTCTATAAACTTGTTTGATGATAGCTTTCTGATAGTAACCGGTAGATTTACAACTGGATCATTATTATTCATGCAATGTGACCTTTAATTTAAACTTTATTAGAACTCATATATTATATAATATTAATAATTATTGACAAGTAATTTTTCGTTAATTCATTTCGAGAATTGTTTAAGCTATATAAAATATAGTGAGAAAATTATATATGTATCAAGAATATGCTATTTAAGAATAGCAAGTGGATTAGATCGTTCTCCAGAAGGTCCAGGTTAAAACCGGATGTTGATGAAATATTGGAAAAATATTCTATTCAAAACAGCAAGGAATCTATAGAGAAGATTGTAAATTCACGAAAAAGAATATGGGTAGAAATAGGCTTTGGCAACGGTGAAAATATGCTTTACCAGGTGCTCAATGAACCTGATCTATTATTTATAGGATGTGAGCCCTACTTAAAGGGGGTTTCTCGCTTGCTAACAAACATAGAAATACAAAACATAAAAAACATTTTAATATGGACAGAAGATGCAAGAGAATTGATTGCAAATTTTCCTGACAACAGTGTTGAAAGATTCTTTATTCTCTTTCCAGATCCATGGCCAAAAAGAAGTCACAATAAAAGACGATTAATTAATACGGAATTTTTAAATTTATTAGCAAAAAAAATACTTATAACAGGGGAAATATTCATTGCAACCGATCATCAGGACTATGCAGAGTGGATAGCATCACATATAAAGCAGTGTAACTCTTTAATCTATAGGGAAGACGATTTCACAAGTTATACTCTTACAAAATACCACAAAAGAGCGCTCAAAGATCAGCGTAAAGTAAGGTTCTTTAAAGTAAGTGTTATTAATAATTTGCAGACTATGGATCAATAGAGTTTTTGCATATCTCTTTTACGTTAACTATAGATTAAAAATAATAAAAAAAGAGGGAGAAATAGAGTAAATTCCTTTAACTACTTCTCCTTATGAAGGAATAGACTTCTTGCATAACCCAAACTAATACCAATTCTCATTGTTGACCAGTCAAATAGGAGACATTGGTATGACTACTTGGATCCAGCCTTTCCATCCAAGACGGCAGTGCCCTGACTACTTGAATCCAGAAAAAAGAATGGTGTCATGAAAGTAGCTGACACTGGCTTCCATCCAAGAGGGTGTCATCCAAGTAGCCCTTTGTTGTCATCCGAGTAGCCCCTTTCTCGTCATGCCGCCGCGAACCGTCATACCGTCACGGTATCTCTTAGCCGCTAACAAGCAGCGGGATGACGAGTTACTATACCGCCGCGGTATCTCTTAGCCGCTAATAAGCAGCGGGATGACGAGCTTATCGTTATGCCGCCGCGAACCGTCATACCGTCACGGTATCTCTTAGCATAGATCCCGCTAACACGTAGCGGGATCTATACCGCCGCGGCGCTAACAAGTAGCGGAATACTTAACCGTCATACCTTAACATAGATCCCGCTAACACGTAGCGGGATGACGAGGCTTATCGTCATACCACCGTGAACTGTCATACCGCGATTCATTCGCGGTATCTCTTAGCATAGATCCCGCTAACACGTAGCGGGATGACGAGCTTATCGTCATGCCGCCACGAACCGTCATACCGCGATTCATTCGCGGTATCTCGGCATAGATTCCGCTAACACGTAGCGGTATGACGGTTGTCGTTTAACTATAAATATTAAGAAATTTACCAAACGAAAAAAAGGCAAAAGAAGCCCTAGTCATTGTCTACTTTCAGTATTGGCGTTTTTTAAGTCTTAAACACTGCAATTTAGCTGCTTTTAAATGCAACTCACCTTTGTTTAAATGTTTAAGAAATTTACTAAGCAGAAAAAAAGGCAAAAGAAACCCCGTGTTAGCTAGTTGTCACTCTCTAATCCTGCAAATTGGCGTACTATACTGTCTTAAACGACTTATAAGCGCGTTTCAGCTTATATAGGTAAAAACCCAGAAATGTTGTGAAGACATAAGGTGCACATAGTGCAAAAAATTAAAAATAAGACGCCAACTACGTTGTTTTCTTGCTGTTTAATCTGCACAGATGAAGATAACTGAATACCTTCACTATCATAATAAGGGGGCTGGCGAAGGGTGTCAAGTAAGTTTTTTCGTTTCTATTCCCAATAAAAGTTCGTTATATGGTTATGCAAGAAGTCTAATAGCAGATTTTTAAGTTTCTCTTTAACTCTTTAACCAGCGGGCTCCCATGAGGAGAGGAGAGTAAAGATCTTTTTTCATAGATATCTTAACACTTTTTTCTTCTTTTGTAGTTGGCGGACGAGTAAGAAAGTGAACCTTTGGTGCACCACTAATTATTGCCATTGGTGTTTGCTCTGCCCCTTCTCCCATAACTAAAACAGCAGATGTTGCCAGTGCATCAAGAAGATTGACTTGTGTTACTTGCAGTGATTGATTATAAAGATCTGGCTTGCCTATATAGGAATAAAGTGGTTCAAATCCACACCAACCAAGAGCAACGCCCGTAATCCCACGACGCATAGGTGTTACATTACTATCTGTAATCAAAATACCAAGATGTTTTATGCAGTGTTTTGTCTTGAGATAATTCCATATTGACAGAGCTGTTTTCTGAACATCTTTTGGATATAGAATATATACCTCATTACCATTTGATTCATCAATACCAGCAGATGGAATTAAGATATTATCTTTAATCGTTAAACAGATACTGTGAGCCACATCAACAACTGCATCAGCTTCCCTTTTGATTAGCTCTTCTTTAGAACAAGCAGTTTTGCAAACCACTTGTTTTTGACAAATGGAAATGATTTTTGATGTGATAGCAAGAACAACTTCCTCTTTTAACAAATTTGAAACATAGCGATCAAGAACTGCTTCTAATAACTCGCCGCATTCAATACGATGGGTGTAAATTGCTTCAAAATGCATATTAACGTGTTAGCCTGCATATAGTATAATCTTTTGTTTGAGCAAGAGCGGTTTTATACCATCCATCAAGAAGTGTTAAGTTGAAATATACATCACCTTTATAAAGTCTGTGAATTTCTGTTATGATAAACTCTGAGATTAGATCATACTCCAAAAAAAGGTGCGCTATTTGTGCTCCACCAATCATAAAGACTTTAGAACTACTTTGGATTGACAAAAACTCTTGCATAGAAGAAATAATAGTGCACTTTATACCTCTATTAAAACAAGAACTTAACTTGTTACGAGAAAAAACAACAGGGATACGATCCTTCAATATGTTTTGGGGTACTATTTCAAATGTTTTTCTTCCCATAACAATAACTTGTTTGTCAGTCACCTGACGAAAATGATCTAACTCACTTGGATAATGCCAGGGCAATCCATTATTTATTCCAATTACCCCCTTGGGATCAACAGCCATAATTCCGATAACTATCATCCCTGTAAAGCAGCTTGAGCTGCAAAAAATCGCATGTGATCACGCACATTATGCACTCGAAGGAAATCAACCTTGTTGTGCAATGCAGATGATAAAGCAATTGTTTCTAAATCTCGGTTAAAGACAGGTTCTGTAGAAAAAGAAGAAATAAATGACTTTCTAGAATGGCCAACCAGAACTTTGCAGCCAAAATTTTGTAACGTTTCTATACTGCGTAAAATCTGGATATTCTGGTACATAGATTTGCCAAAACCAATACCAGGATCAATAATGATCGAGCTTTGATCAAAACCTAGAGCTAGTAATCTATTAATGTTCCTTTCTGCCCAATTATTTATGTTATCAATTGGATCAATGTCACTTGGGATAATGTTGTCTCTATGTGGTGGTATGGAAAGTGAGTGCATAATAACGATGCCACATCCACTGCTAGCAATTGCTTTTAAGGTATTATCATCTAGATCTCCCTTCTGATCGTTTACCCAGGCAATGTTGTAGTGCTCCAAAACGTTCAAAATAACATCTGGCCAGAAACTATCAATGCTGACTTTAATATCGCCAGCTTTCATATAATCGCTAAGATTATCAAGTACTGGCTTTAGACGTGCATACTCTTCCTCTGGGATCTGCATTAAAGATCCAGGTCTTGTTGATTGAGCACCAAGTTCAACTATGCTTGCACCATCTGATAACAGCCGCAGTGCCTGCTTGGTTGCTTGATCTGAATCATAATAAAGACCACCATCTGAAAATGAATCAGGAGTAATATTGACAATACCTACAAGCTCTGGTGAAAGCGTAAAACTCCTTAAAAAGCAATCCTTAATGTTAGGGTTAACAGTACCAAACGTTTTGTTAACTACTGCCATGGGGCTCAGCATTGCCATCAAGTGAAGCAAAAATGGTCTGTTTATCAATTCTGGGTGAGGAATTCTAAGGTAGGGTGTATCGAGCGTTAGATCATCCCATAACAAAATATCCAAATCAATAACGCGAGGTGCCCACTTTTCATAGACCTGCGAACGGCCAATATCACACTCAATTTGTTTTAGACCTTTTAATAGCTCTTCGGGAGAAGAAGAACAACTTCCATAGACAATCATGTTGAGAAATGGCTTATCCCACTCAGGTGGAGCACCGTTTGGTAAAATGGCCTTAGTTTCTAGAATGATCGAAGACTTTAAATCTTTAAAATAGCGTTCCTTTAGTAACTGAGCAGCCCTTTGTAAATGGGAAAAGCGATTTCCTATATTTGAGCCAATAGAAATATAGATCATTAGTTATCTTCCTGTTCTTGTAATGTATTACAATAAGTAAAGAGAACACCTCCATGCACACCGGGAACGGGTGGTGCAACTTTGTGAGTAGTCACTCTTATGGAAGAAATAATATGTTTTTTTTGCACCAAAAGATTATTAATGACTCTGTATATATCATGGGTTAAGTGCTCGATTAAATTGAATTGCTTGCTTTGAACGAGAGATTGAATACTCTGAACTACCTCCAAGTAGCATATAGTATCCTCAAGCCGGTCAGTTGTAAGTCCTAAAGGGGGGGATTTAAAGGTAAAATCAATATTAACACTAACTAATTGAGAATGAAACTTCTCTTCTGCACTACATCCTAAATGAACCCAAAGCCGCAGGTCAGATATAAGAAGATTACATTGCATTTTAATATCACTGAGTTTAATCTACTTACAATTAATGACACACACTAGCGTTCATCATCCCGTCAAGAAAACCCCACAAGAGTTTTGCTCCTTTTTTAGCGCCTTGCATGGCTTTCTCTTGCTCTTCTTCGCTTAAGTCTGCAATAAGATTTGCACATTCCTCAGAATGCCATTCATCAGCATGCATATGAACCGTAAAAAATTGAAGAGAACGCTCATCACTTATTGAATAGTGTTTTTTTAAACCTTCAATTTTAGACTTAGAAACCTCTGGAGTTTGACGTTCATAAGCATAAAGTGCACCCAAACCGGAAGCAAAGTCTGATCGTACAATATCAAAGTAACCATCAACTAACTCCTGTGTCTCTTTAATCTGTGCATCCTTATGGAGATCAGACCGTGTTACACCAAGCCCTTCAGCAAAACGTTTCCATAACTCTGGGTGATTTTCATCACCTTGTTCTTCTTCTATCAAATTACCAAGCAAAACCTGTCGCATTTTTAGATCTGGGCACAAAAAATGTATACCACTGATATAACGAGGAAACGCAGCAACGTGGTGATAATATTCTTTAGCATAGGTTTGTAAAGCTTGCAAGCTTAAGCTTCCTGTATTCCATGATTGGTAGAATGGATGATTTAGTAAGTGCAACTCATCTAACTTATTATTCAAAGATTTAGTAAATTCCATTATTTCCTCTATTATATCAACATATAATTCATATACTATAGTTTTCTCATTGTTACGATCATGCTAAGATCAACACAATGGTGGGATTGGTAGGACTCGAACCTACGACCAATTCGTTATGAGCGAACTGCTCTAACCGACTGAGCTACAATCCCTTTTATCAATATTTATAATACACACAAAAGCAAATTTGTCTATTAGCTTATTTCACTATCAACCCAACTTAGCAAATCATTTGTTGCACCAATTTTGCGTGCAATTTCCTTACCATCTTGAAATATGATTAAAGTGGGTATAGATTGCACTCCATACTTACTTGGCACTTCAGTCCCTTCATCTATGTCGAACTTGCAGATCTTAATCTTGCCTTTTCTGTCTTTAGCCAACTGTTCAATACGCGGCATTAGACTTTTACATGGCCCACACCATTCTGCCCAAAAGTCTATCAGAACAAACCCTTTATAGTCAGTGACTTCAGATTTGAAATTTTGATCATTTACTGATATAATGTCATCACTCATAAAATACCTAAACTTAGAACGATTGCTTGTAAAATATAGCGCATCAATCAACAGTTAATCAACTAAATTCTTCTGAAAAATTGCCCTAAAGTGTCTTGCACAAACAAAAAACTTCTCACAAATGGTTATATCTGATGATTAAAGATATCCACGTTTTCCCAACCCATTAAGTCTAACTCAATGCGAGTAGGAAGAAATTCAAAGCACTTTTGGGCCAATTCTTTTCTATTTTCACGTTCCAACATTAAATCTAGCTTTTCCTTTATCTTATGGAGATACAAAACATCAGATGCAGCATAATTTTTTTGTTTGTCTGTCAAATTTTCATTTCCCCAATCAGAAGATTGCTGCTGCTTATTTAATTTGGTATCAAGTAGTTCTAAGCACAATTCTTTTAAGCTATGATTATCTGTGTAAGTGCGAACTAAACGTGAAGCTATTTTTGTGCAATAGCACGGAAGTGCCCAAATTTCCAAGTAATAACGTATTATGCTTACATCAAATCGCGCGAAGTGAAATATTTTAGTTATATTTTTATCCTCTAATATTTTTCTCAAATTTGGCGCTGTGTAATCGTTCTTGAGTTGAACTAAGTGAACGTTGCCATCATTAAAAGAGAGCTGCACAAGGCATAATCTATCTCTGCTATGAAGTAGCCCCATTGCCTCGGTATCAACAGCTATAGAACTTATATCATCTGGTATTGAACTAGCTGGCAAGTCGTCTTTATATAAAAATATTCCCATAAAATTAATACATTTTTTGGCACAATTGAAAACCTATGATAATCAAAAATGAGCCTTAAGTATACGAAAAGATCATAGAAGGAACCACGCAAATTTATGGGCTCTCACATTTTTCGTGTACACGGGGTTTACAAATCGCTGTATATGCCTATAATTAAGTAAATTTAGGTTAATTTAATTGCGGGAGTAGCTCAGTTGGTAGAGCGCAACCTTGCCAAGGTTGAGGTCGAGGGTTCGAACCCCTTCTCCCGCTCTTTACTTTCAAAATCATTTCGTCAAAAATCCCTTGACATATTTCGCCAGCGCCCTTATTATGACAATAAGGGTATTTATGACTCAAAACTTGTTTTTGACCTGCAGGCTCAATGACAAAATTCAGTAAAAAACTTAGGGTATTTATTGGCGGATTACATAAAATTATAGCGGCTGCATGTCTTTTTTATTTTTTCTACATTCAGCCAAATCGCGCTTATTTTAAGCGTTAGCACATTATTACAGCGCCACTTACAGTAATATAGAGTCAAAACTCGCTACTCGGGGCTTCTTTTGCCTTTTTTTTCATTTGGTAAATTTCTTAATGTTTATAGCTCAAAGAGAGGTGTCATTCCAGCACTTGATGCTGGAATCCAGGAATTTTATCAAGTATAAAAGTTATGTTAAAATGCACCATTTATGGAAAACTAGATCCCAGTGTCTGGGCACTGGGATGACGAGAAAGGAGCACTGGAATGACATCATAGGGGCCGCTGGGATGACATCATAGGGGCGCTGGGATGACACCCTTTCCTAGATGGAGATAAATTACAATGTTTGTACAGTTATGGGATTGCGCAGTGGATGCAGTTTAACATAAAAAGCTTTGCTTTTTGAAATTTTGGGTTATACTTAGCTTAAGATATTCCAGTAGGAGGTTTATTGTGAATAGAAAGGAAGCTTTAAAAATATTAGGCTTTAGTCCAAGTGATAATCCAAGTGAATACGAAATTAGAAAAGCATATAGAAAATTAGCTCTTGAATATCATCCTGATAAACATTCAGGTGAGAGTAAGGATGTGCAAAAACAAAACGAGGAGAAATTTAAAGAATTAGGTGTTGCATATAACCTTTTCACTGGAAAAGATACGGAAGAAGTTACAAAACTGACTGATGAAAATTTAGATGAAATTAATTCTCCTGAAGATTTAAAGTTTTATCTATATGAGGCTATCTCAGAGGGAAATACAGCATTTCTGAAAAAACTTTTTTCCAAGTTCAAGAGCAGTAAAGATGGAAAATTTGGTGATTATATTAATGATAATATATATGCCTATCCAGCACTGATACTTGCTATAAAAGAAGGAGGGAACATTGAAATTATAAAGCTATTCTTGGAAAATGGTGCTAATTGTGACACGCAGGACAAACAAGGTTGTACTGCGTTACACAAGGCCTGTAATAAATGTTATAATGAAATCATAGAATTACTCCTGGAGCGTGGTGCTGACCCTAATAAAAGAGATCAAGAAGGTAAATCACCACTTCATTATGCTATTTATAGTTGTTGTGGCATTGCTCGTCATAAAGCTGTGGAATTACTTTTGGGTAAAGGCGCTCATCTTAATATGCAAGATAATCAAGGTAAGGCACCACTGCACTATTTGTGCAGTGGACATTTTTTCGGCGGTAGCGTTGAAATTGCGAAATTACTTCTAAAAAAAGGGGCTGATCCAGGTTTGAAGGATAAAGATGGCAAAAAACCAGTGGAATGTGTTGCTGGTGCTAGCAGTGATGCTGGAGAAATGTTTGGTGCTATTAATTATGAGAAAGCATTCTGGATTGGGTGTGCTACGCTATTAACTACAGCAGGTAGTATTGCCTTGATTTCTGGGGTTGCAGACGCATACATAGGTAAAGTTTGGTGTTCTACTCTTGCAGTAGGTATGGCTGCTGTTGCATTATGTAGTGCGTGCTGTGCAATAAAAATTATGTTCTTTTCAAGACCCTCAACTGAGTTTACTGAAGCTAGGGCAGAGTTTCTTAATAGTCAATCACCAAATCCAGCAGGTGCAGCTTAATAATTATAGCTAAAGTAATCTAGGTTTACCGTCATTCCGCTACTTGTTAGCGGAATCTATGCTGGGATACCGCGAATGAATCGCGGTATGACGGTTAAGTAATTCGTCATCCCGCTACGTGTTAGCGGCTAAGAGATACCACGGCGGTATGACGTAGAATTGCTGTCATCCCGCTGCTTGTTAGCGGATGAGATACCGTGACAGTATGACGGTTCGCGGCGGTATGACGTAGGATTGCTGTCATTCCGCTACGTGTTAGCGGGATCTAGAGATACCGTGACGGTATGACGTAGGGGTTGCCGAGAACTTGTCATTCCAGTGCTTGACACTGGCATCCAGTTTTCTTTATAATTTCCTTTGTGAAAGAACAAAAGTGCTTATTTGTAACCATAGCTGGCTTACCAAATGCTGGGAAGTCTACATTAATTAACAGCATCATAGGCAAGAAAATTGCAATTGTTACACCCAAAGTGCAAACAACAAGGACGCAAATAAGGGGTATTGCAACATGCAACAACACACAAATTGTCTTTACTGACTCCCCAGGAATTTTCTCAGCAGAAACAAAACTTGAAAAAGCTTTAGTCAAATCTGCATGGTCAGCAATCAAGGGTGATGACATCACTTTGTTACTTGTTGATGTAAGCAATTATTTGAAAAATATAGAAAGAATTAAGACTATATTTACGCGGCTGCAGCGCACAAAAGGCAGATGCATTTTGGTTATCAATAAAACTGATTTGGTAAAAAGGCCAGAACTCAAGATGGCGCATGAGCATCTGAATTTGCTTTATAAATTTGAAAAAGTTTTTACGATATCAGCATTAAAGAATGATGGACTTTCTGATTTGATGAATTACTTGTCTGAAGTTGCACCGGTGAGCCCTTGGTTTTATGAAGAAGATCAAATAACCGATTCCTCGACAAATTTTTTATCAGCAGAAATTACGAGAGAAAAATTATTCTTGAACTTGCGTGAAGAATTGCCATACTCTACAGCTGTTATAACTGAACAATTTGAGGAAAAAAAAGATAAGAGTTTAGTCATCAAACAGATCATATTCGTGTTGAAAGATAGTCATAAAAAAATAGTGCTAGGGAAAGATGGCAGTAATATTAAAAAAATTAATATCGAAGCACGTGCTGAACTAGAAAAATTATTTGAGTGCAAGGTTCACCTCTTTTTGTTCGTAAAAGTGCGACCTTGGATCGACCGTCCTGAGGAGTATATAGGCAATGCTTAATTCTTTGTTAGTATTTGATATTGAAACTATACCAGATGTAAATTCCTGCAAAAATTTACTCAATATTAGTGATGATAGTAGTGTAGAAGAGAAAAGGGATGCATTAACAAAATACCACCTGGAAATAACAAACGGGCAAAACTCTTTTCTGCGTCAGCCCTTCCACCAAATTGTAGTTATCAGTTTTTTACTTTGCAATATAAGCCACCAGAGCGGTTATGAGGTGTTCACACTGCAAGAAATAAGATCTGGAGGCACACTAAATTCCAGTGAAAAGGAGCTAGTGAAAGGATTTTTTAACTACATATCAGAGAAAAAGCCAAGATTAGTTTCGTTCAACGGACGCACTTTTGATATACCAGTACTGAAGTATCGTGCTATGGTCCATGGCATTCAAGCAGAATACTTTCATAAAGCTGGTGATAAGTGGAATAGTTACAATCAGAGATATAGTAGTGATTGGCATTGTGACTTACTTGAAACCCTCTCTGATTTTGGAGCCTCTGCAAGAGTAAAAATGAACGAAGTTTGTGCAGCATTTAACCTTCCTGGCAAGATTGGAGTTGATGGGTCACAAGTTATGGGCTTATATGATAGCGGCAAGATACAAGAGATTCGAGATTATTGTGAAACAGATGTGATTAACACTTATTTGATTTACTTGAGGTTCATGCATCATCAGGGAAGGATTACTACTGAAAGCTACAACAAAAGCGTGGAAGAGCTGCTTTTAGAGTGCGAAAAAAAAGAACATCTAAAAAAATTTAAAGAGGAATGGTTGTGGTGGAAATTTTTATATTGAATTTAAATGAATAGATGTTATGGAGCAATCTAATAATTGCTCCATAGTAATAGTTATAAACTCCTTGCAGTAGACAAGTAATTCTCATATGCTATCTTGCTTTGCACAACTTCTGCTTGTTCAATCTGAGAAGAATTTTTATTTTTTACTTCTTCGAAAAAATTTGACCCACCAAAAATATAATTTACTGCATTGGCAGCGTAATATTGAGCATTACCTAAAACTGCAGAGTTAATTCGATTTAATATCCTAACAGGATAGTAAAAGAGAGATACGTTATTATTTGATCGAAAATCACTTTCATCCATCCTATAAACGGCCTCATGATAACCATCTATTCCATGCAAATAACTTACTAGACTAGAATATCTTTCTGGTGTCGATACTCTTAATTGTGCACCTACGTGAGCATAACCAAACGAACCAGGGCACAATGCTGGCACTGGATCTCACTGATGGTGAGTGACCCTTATGGTTTTTTCCTGAAGAGCATCATTATAAATTTCACTGGCAGTCAGGTCAAAAACCCTTGGATCAGCAAAAGTTGCAACATGAACATCTTCAGCGCCTTCTGTTTTGTTGAGGCATAAAGCAGCTATCTTAGCAATAGCTCCTCCCATACTGTGACCTGTGAGATTGATTTTAAAATCTTTGATTTCTGATCCTTGTTTTTCAGCATGAGATTTCAAAATGCCATAAAGATTAGGCCATGAATCTGTAAATGAATTATAAAAACCACGATGAATTCTTCCACCGTCAGGTAAAAGTTCTGAAGTAGTAAAAGATGCATTTAGATCAGTGATTGCATCATTTAAGCCACGAGTACCGTGGTAAGCTATTGTTATTTCTTCACCTTTTATGAAAACATACCCAGCATCTTCTTCGAAACTATTACCAAATGGAATAATTTTATAACCTTCGCTAAAAAGTTCAGCTCTAGTTTTATACATTTTTTTAAATTCAAAAATAATATCCTCAGAAGGATTAGTTTCTTTGTGCATTCTCCCATCTGCTTCAATAGCTATAAAATCTTCCTCACTTACATTTTTACAAGTTAATATATGATGTTTTTTTTCATCTAACTTATCGTCACTATCACCATAGCTTATTTTACAGAAATTACTCATTTCCAATAATTTCTCTTTATCAAACCCTGCAATTTCTGCGATACTTTCATCTATCTGGTAAGCAGAAGGTAAAGAATGTGGTTCATTTGGGTCAGCAGGATTTATAAATTCATAATCTTCAATGATCTCAAACTCATCATCCACCTTATATTTGCCGTTATCTGCTAAGATGGAGCTTGATTGTTCAACATCACCTAATTGTGAATCTATACTACTTGCACTAGTACCTGTGGTGCTAAATCAATTGCGTAAAAAACTAAAATCCATAACTACCTCAATCTACTATCAGCTAAACAATTTATTTAACTGTAATGTAGATTGATATTATTGTCAATAGTATTTTCTATAATCTTTCTATTGCTAGAATAAAAAAATTTTACTTCCATAGAATAAATAGTAGAGTTATAATGCACTAGCAAGCAAAAAATATTAACCTTTGTGCTAAATTTTGGTTAATATAAACGTTAGGCATATTAAAAAAGTTGTTTTTAAGGTGTTGCACTTTACTTTTGTTTTCGCTATAAGATTGCTTTAAGTTGAATTTTCAACATTTTTATATATTTACATTTAAGACAATGATTTCGAAATTTTTTGGGGGCACTTCATGAAAAAATCTATTTATACTAGAACTGCTCTAGTTTCTTTATTAACTTTATGTTCTTTCAGCAGTTTTGCAGCTGACTTTCCTGATGAGAGTATGAAGGAAATAAAAAAGCAAGAGAGCACAAAAACTTCTGGAAAAACAGAAGTTATGAAAACATCAAATAAAAAACTGAAAGAAAAGATGGACAGAATATGTAATGCTGATCCAAGAAAAAAAGCTGAAGAGCTTAAGAAAAAAGAGGAGCTAAGATTAGCAGCCGAGCAGAAGAAAAAAGAGGAGATCAGGCTAGCAAATGAGAAAAAAGCAAAGCTTATAGAGGATTCAAAAGCGAAAGCTCTAAATGCTAAGAATTCTAATATAGAAAAAGGTAAAGTTTCAAAAACTAAGGCTTCTAAAACTAAGAATGCTAAAATTAAAGCTAAAGATGTAAAGAAGGATGTAAAAGTTGTTAACAAAAATACAGAGGAAAAAGGTAAGGCAAGTCCTGTTGTTTCAGTTGGTGGAGTTGATATTATCGACACCAACCAAGGAAAAGATGGCTTAAGAATAACTTTTGGTGGTGTTGTTGATGCTCAAAGCTATGGCAAAGCAGGGCCAAGTGGTGAAGAGTATAAACGTTACAACGTTATGCCAAACAGATCTATAGAGTATTATACTGCCCCTCAGGATAAGATACAAGGAGCAAATCCCGTATTCCCTAGTGGAATAGGAAATATTGGTGATTACAGCAACGATATGGGTATGACTGCTGATGCGATATTACACCTCAGAGCAGAAAATAAAAATGAAGATTTAGGTCTTCTTTATGGTGCTGACATGCAATTTCACGTCCCAGTTACAGAAGGCAAAGGGGCTTCACAGGGTGTTTACGCTGCAAGGAGCAGGAGTGCACATGTATTTTTAAATTCAAAACATGGTGATCTAAAGCTTGGTTATCAATTTGGTCCTGAGGCTCTGATGAGACTTGATGCAACAAGAATTGCAACTGTTGACGGAGCTGCAGATAGTGACTGGTTCAGAAAAGTGAACTTAGAAGGAAGCGCTGCGAGCTTTCCATTTTATGTAACACCACGTCTTTACACTGAAAGTTTTTCGAGTGAAAGTGAAAAATTCTCTTTCCGCATGGCAGGGAAATACAACAAAGATGTTATGACTACACTGCCATTTAGAGTTGCTTACTACTCACCAAATTATATGGGCGCAAGATTTGGTATCAGCTACTCACCTCGTTATGATAGTAGCTTGTTTACTGTAAAAGAAACAGTTCCTTTCAAGGATAGTACAGATAATGATAAAATAAAACATAAGGAAGAGATAAAACATGTCGGTCCAGACTATGAGCACATAATAAGTGCTGGTGCATCATATGAATATGACTTTGATAAATATAAGGTGAAAGTTAAAACTTCTGCAGTTGGTGAGTATGGTCAAGCGAAAAAACCAAGTAAAGATAAGCATCTTTATAAGGAATTTGTAGAGTACAATGACCTTATGGGTGTTAATTTGGGTGTAAGCGCTGATTATAAGATTAATGAGGATCAAGGCATAAAATTTGCTGCCTCTTTTGCATATCTGGGCAAATCTGGTCAACCAAAAGGTATTGAAATACTGACAAAAGATGCTAATAATAAAATTGAAAAATATGAACTGCTTCCTGATGCTAACAAAAGAATGGAAGGGCTGAAAGCTCAATTTGGTGAAGATAGTATGGACACCATGTATTGGACTGTAGGAGCTGGCTATCAATATGAGAATATCTACACAAGTTTGACGTACTTTGGTAGCAGAATGAATGATGGAGATATGCTTCACGATGGCGCACTTGGCGTTGAATATGATCTATCTCCTGCATGCAGTAAGAGCAAATTTGTTCCTTACGCAGCTCTCCATTATTTTATGACTAACGAGAAACAAAACGCAAATCATAAGATTACAAAAGCAGGTAGTACCACAGAAGAGGCACCTTCTAACCAAGGAATTCTCCTTCTTACTGGTGTGAAGTTTTCTTTCTAACCAGCTAGTACACACCACAATTTAATGTGGTGTGTATCTTATTTGTTAGTGTTTATTTGTCAATCAAATAAACATATAGTGTCCTCTCTCCTGTCATCCCAGTGCGTGACACTGGGATCTAAGTTATATGCAAAATTATTACGTTTACATACTTGCAAGCAAGAATAATCGAACTTTATATACAGGTATAACATCAAATCTGATTAAACGAATCTGGGAACATAAGAGTAAAGTTATTTCTGGCTTTACATCAAAATACAATGTACATAAATTAGTTCATTTTGAAGAATTTCAAGATATAAATTCAGCTCTTAATAGAGAAAGACTGTTAAAAAGTTGGAAAAGAAAATGGAAGACTGATTTGATCGAAAAAGAAAATCCAAATTGGGTAGATTTATATGATAACATAGTCAGGTAAAATTAGATCCCAGTGTCACGCACTGGGATGACACCCTATGGTTACTGGAATGACACCCTATGGTTACTGGGATGACACTCTATAGCTACTCAGATGACGGGAAAAGAACACACTGGCTTATCTACTAGCCGTATAGCTACTTTCAAATTCAATCAATTAAACAGGAGGCCCCTATGCAAACCACACTAAAAAATCATTTAGCTGGAGAATTACTTACCACTGCTACGTGCTGGAAATTAACGCTTGCAGGTGGAGAAGTAATGGGATTCACTGACTATGATGAAGATTTAAATATTAATAATATACTCTATAAATCTTCAAGTGGATTTACAGCCAGTAGTATAATATTAAACAGCGATTTAAAAACTGATAATCTAGAAATTGAAGGGATATTAAATAGTGGTGATATTAAAGAAGAAGATGTTTTATCAGGAAAGTACGACTTTGCAAATATTGAAATATTTCTTGTGAATTATAAAGACTTGACCCAGGGAACAATGAATCTACATTCAGGAACTTTTGGTAAAGTGACATTAAGTAGTGGAAGATTTATTGTTGAAATTAGAGGGCTCTCAGCAAAGCTTGAGAGAAGCATAGCAGAATTATACTCTCCTGCATGCAGAGCACAATTTTGCGATGATAAATGCAAAGCCGATACTAAAAAATTTAGTAAAATAAGTACAATCACTAAAGTAATAGACGAAAGAAGATTTGAAGACACGAATTTAGCTGAGAGTGATGAATATTATAAGCACGGAGTAGTAAAATTCTTTGGCTCAACAGCATTTGAAGGTGTAGTAAAAGAATATAAAAATAAAGTAGTTACGTTGTTTACTTCGCCTCCATACCAAATTTCTGCTGGGGATAAATATTCAATACTCGCAGGTTGCGATAAAACATTTCCAACTTGCAGAAGCAAGTTTAACAATACTGTAAATTTTCGTGGTGAACCCTATATACCAGGTTTTTATATTGTTTAGCAGCACAATTTTCAATATTATAAATATGCATGGAAAGGTGGCTGAGTGGTCTAAAGCACACGCTTGGAAAGCGTGCACATATGAAAATATGTCGGGGGTTCGAATCCCCCCTTTTCCGCATATTACTTCTAGAATGGTATAAAACCCTCGGTCGCGCGCGCAACTCTATTCCTATAGTGAGTAGCTCCCTCTTATCTCATTTATATCATATTTTTAACTTACCCAATAACATAAATTACTTTAGCTATGCTATAGCTAAAGTGACTTAGGTTTACCTACAATTTGAAAAACAACAAATTCGTCATTCCGCTACTAGTTAGCGGCTGAGATACCGCGAATGAATCGCGGTATGACGTAGGGAAACCTTTCTTGGGCTAGCTATATCAATAGCATTGCTTTAAAAAGAGTGCCCATATTTTCAGTCAACCTTAAGAATTCACTAAAGATCCTATTCCTTTGTTCATCACTTGCGCTTTTCATTAAAGCCTGGGTTCTTTCTTTTATGCCAAAAAGATATAAAAATTCTCTTTGAGTTAAAATCTCGCAATCTACGTGTTTTAATGAATCTTTTAATGCTTGAAAGTTCACAAGTGCAGTAATATCACTATTACCAACATTCTCAAGAAAATTAGCATACTTATGTTGTTTTATCGATTGCAAAGTGCTCTTATACGCGGGGTATACATAACCGTAATCTATAATCAAAGCAGCTCCTTTATTATTATGTATCTTCTTCTCAAGTTTTTTTAATATTTCAACCCCAGTTGAACATATTTCCACCACTGTACCATCGAAACTCCCTGTCATGCAAGTAGCTGACACTGGAATCCATGATTCTTTTTTTCTGGATTCCAGTGTCACGCACTGGCATGACACCAAGAGACTGCCATCATCTTGTTTTGTCACCCTATTTTCATACCACCCCTCATCACGATATACAAACTGATCTATCGGAAGAGCGTCAAAGAACTCATTTGCTAAAAAAATGGTTGGTTGTTCTGGTAGGTTGTCAATATCTTTGTGCCAATTAACACCTAAGCCTTTTAATTTTTCCTTTTGTATCTTCCGTAAAGTAGGGCTTATTTCAACTAAGTGGATCAACATTGAATTAAAAAAGCTGCTGTATTTTTTAGTGACTCTTATTATATCGTGAATGAGTGTTCCTTTGCCTGGCCCAAGTTCAACTAGAGAAAATTTTGATGGCTTTCCTAATTTTTCCCATGTATGCATTATCCAAACTGCAATTACTTCACCAAATAATTGGCTGATCTCAGGTGCAGTAGTAAAATCACCATCCTTACCAAGTGGTAATCTACTCGTATAATAGCCGTATTTTTCATGGTACAAAACGGCATTCATGAAATCACTGATGGATATTGATCCTTGACTTTTGTCAATTAATTCGTGTATATAAGTGAGCATGTTATTAATAAATGTTTAACTATAGCGTGCCATAATATAAAATAGTAGAGTATTTATATATATAGTATAAACTTAAGTTTGTAAGTAATAGTGCTTCAGTTATGGACGACAAAAACACCGATTATGTTGCCCTTATACCTCAAGATGATAGTATTGAATACAAATTTGAAGAAGCTGTCAATTTTATAGAAAACAAGGTTATAAATGCTGATGGACTAACTTTAGCGGAAGTGTTTCAAGTGCTAGTTCAAATGCTAGATGGTGATCTAGAATTGGTAAAAAAAGTACTAGCATATGCTAATATTATGGCAAAGCATGGAATGAAGGTAGCAAAAGAGTCGCAATTAAGCAGAGCTGATGTTCGCCGAGCTTTGGAAGGTAAAGAAAGTGTTGTCAATAGACAAGATTTTATAAAGAAACCACCTCTTCCACCTGCTATAAAATCGACCAAAAAGAAAAGTAGAGGTCTTTAGATGGCTGAATCTATAAAAAAATTTACTGTACAATGTGACTTCAAAGGACAAAGTTCACCTTTTGCAATATATATAGGAAATCCAAAAAGTGATGCTCATCCAATTCATCATCAAGATTCCTGGCTTGTAAAAGAACGTGGAGGGAATATCCCTAATAAAGTAAAAGAAAGTCTACAAAAATTATATAAACTATCTCAAGAAAATGGAGTCTCTTTCTCAGAGTTATGTGCGTATGCCATTACTGTGGTTAGTAATAATGATAAAAAAAGTGACGACAAGCAGTGAGATAGTTTAATCCCTCAATATTTCATTTATAGAGGTTTTCGATCTCGTCTTTTCATCCACTTTTTTTACTATAACTGCACAATAGGTTGAAATGTTATTTTTAGATGGAATAGACCCTGGTACCACTACAGAATAAGGTGGCACTTCGCCATAAAATACCTCGCTAGTTTCTCTATCAATAATCTTTGTTGATGCTCCAATAAACACACCCATGCCAAGGACTGATCCTTCTCTCACTACCACACCCTCGGCTACCTCGCTACGTGCTCCAATAAAGCAATTATCTTCTATAATGACAGGTGAAGCTTGAATAGGCTCAAGGACTCCACCTATTCCCACTCCACCGGAAATATGGCAGTTTTTTCCTATTTGCGCACAGCTACCAATCGTTGACCAGGTATCTATCATTGTTCCTGAATTAACATATGCACCAACGTTGATAAAACTTGGCATTAGAACAACATTTGTACCTATATAAGCAGATCGGCGGACAAAACACCCAGGAACTGCTCTAATTTTTAACTGGCGAAATTTCTCCTCATTCCATTCACTAAATTTGTTACCGATCTTGTCAAACCAGCAATTGGTATTGTCTATTATTTTGTTTTCTTCAGTGAGAAAATGTAATAATATTGCCTGCTTTATCCACTTATGTACTACCCATTCTCCACTTGATAGCTTTTCTGCTACTCTAATTTTGCCACTATCAAGGAGCTCAATTACCTCTTTAATTGCTATTCTTGCTGTTTCCTTTAGGTTACAGTCATTAAATTTTTCTCTATTTTTCCAAATATTTTCTATCTCACTTTGTGTTTTTTTTAGTTGCAAACCTTCCATTTGTTATATATATTAATATTAAATTTATAGCTCTGTATCATTTGAGCTTGTTACCACTTTATATGTAAGTGCTATGAAAATACAATGTAATAGTTGTACTAAAACTTACTTAGTATCTTCTGAGCAAATTGGTGCATTTGGAAGAAAGGTAAAGTGTACGAACTGCAATCATATATGGCATGAACATCTAGAAGAAGCGTCAAACAAATCGCACTCTGCTAATATACAGGAAAAAAAAATTAGTGGAAGGAATTTTTTACAAAATCTAGCATTTATCACTCTAGCTTTTGCAACAGCTACAGGGTTATGCGTCGTAATTGCTAATGGCATCTTTCCTAGAGAGATGAACAAAGCATACAAAACGATCAGTTCATATAAGGATTCAATAAGCTATAAATTAGGGTACAAAAAAGAACAAACAGAAAATCCAAATGTAAAAAAACTTGTTGTAAATAAGTTTTATCAAGACTACCTTTTTTTATCTAATTTAAGATCTAGTTAAATAGGCATAAATCATCGCCGATATCGGTATCCAGTTCCTATAGCTACTCAGATGATGCAAATAGTATTAGGGTGACAGAGTCTTAAAAATAAGTTATTTTTTAGTAAAAAACAGCTCATGAGTATTAAAATTGCACCTTCTATACTTTCAGCAGACTTTGCAAAATTAGGAGAAGAAGTAAGAAAAATTAGCGATTTAGGTGTAGATTACATACACATAGACGTTATGGATGGGAATTTCGTTCCAAATATTACAATTGGTCCTAGCGTTGTCTCTGCAATACGTAAATATAGCAATCTTCCTTTTGATGTGCATTTAATGGTCAAATCTCCTGGTAACCACATTGAAAGCTTTATAAATGCTGGTGCTGATATTATCACTGTACATGCAGAAGCAGAGATACACCTTGAGAGGTTGATAAGAAAGATAAAGTCATACAAAAATGTAAACGACGCAAAAAAAACGATTCAAGCTGGAGTCTCAATTGTTCCTTCAACTTCCCCAAGTGTGCTTGAATACATAATACATGAGCTAGATATTGTGCTGATTATGACAGTCAACCCTGGCTTTGGAGGGCAGGAATTTATTCATTCACAGTTGAACAAGATATCTACTATAAAAAAAATGATACAGGAGCGTAATCTTAAAACACAAATTTCAGTAGATGGTGGAATTAACTTTTCTAACGCAACTGATATAATAAAAGCAGGTGCTGATATTTTAGTTGCGGGATCGGCGATATTCAAGGCTGAAGATATTAAGAAGGCCGTAAATGATCTTAAAAATCCATCGTGGTAATCCTATATAGCTAGTGCAGCCCTACGTCATACCGCGATTCATTCGCGGTATCTCAGCCGCTAACACGTAGCGGAATGTTGGCAAACCTAAGATCTTTAGCTAGTTAACACAAATTATTTCTATTATCTACCAATTTGAAAAAGTCTCTGGTCCAAGTAGTCAAGCTACTTGGATGACAAGAGGTAACGCAAGAAGTTTACTTTTAATAAAAGCCTGATGATGAATCATTATTACCAAATTTCGGCTTATTTCTGTTGCTGAAACCAGAACGAGGACGAGAAGGCTTCTTATGGTAACTTCCTCCAGGTTTTCTATTAAATGAATTATTGTAATAATTATCCCTGTCATTTGGACCATCTTTCCTTTCCTCGTTGTAAAGCTCACCTTCAAAAAACTCTCCCGTCTCTTGATCAACTCGACGTCTTGACAACTTTGGACACCCACCTTTTTCGAAGTCAATTACTAGTGCTTTGAAAGTATCATCTTGTTTAAGTATGCTCTCTATAGAATCTATGTGTTCATTAGCTACTTCACTTATGTGCATTTTTCCTTTTCTGCCATTAAGAAATTCAAGCTCTACAATAGACTTCTCTATTTTTACAACTTTGACATCAACTATAGAACCTTGTTCTAGTTCTGTTATTGAATCAATCATCATACTCTTTGCAATTTCAGCTTCAGTGCCACTCATGGCAAAAACAGAAACTTTACCATCATCTCCTATTTCAATTTTTGCATTACTTCTTTCACACACACTGCGTATATTTTTTCCTTTAGCACCAATAGCTGCAGAAATTTTGTCTTTATCTATGTAAAATGATAACATCCTTGGTGCATGGTCTTTGACGTCATCACTGTGTTCTGAAATCACTGCATTCATTTTTTCTAAAATATGTAATCTTCCAGCTTTTGCCTGTTCTAAAGATTTTTCAACAATTTCAAAGCTTATACCAGAAATTTTCATATCCATTTGTAGTGCCGTAACCCCTTCACTAGTTCCTGCTACTTTAAAGTCCATATCACCAAGATAATCTTCATCACCCAATATATCGGAAAGTATCACATACTCGTCTTTATCTTTAATAAGGCCCATAGCAACTCCAGCAACAGGGGCCTTTATTGGCACACCCGTATCCATTAAAGCAAGAGAAGTCCCACAAACTGTTGCCATAGAAGAAGAACCATCAGACTCCAAAATTTCGGACACTACTCTTATTGTATAAGGAAATTCAGATTTATCGGGTAAAACAGGATGAATTGCTTTCCAAGCAAGTTTGCCATGACCGATTTCTCTTCTTCCTGGTGCACGTGCAGCAGAAGTTTCTCCAACAGCAAATGAGGGAAAGTTATAATGCAACATGAAATGCTCACGTCTATCCCCTTCAATATCATCCACAATTTGCTCATCTTGAGTAGTACCAAGAGCAGTAACAACCAATGCCTGAGTGTTGCCTCTTGTAAACAGCGCAGAACCGTGAGTTCTGGACAGAATATCAACTTCAACTTCTATCTGACGTATCTCATCATGCTTACGACCGTCTATCCTTACACCTTTCTTCCTAATTATTTCACGTACTAAAGATCTTTCAAAGTTTTTTACTGCATACGTAATTAACTTTTCATCTTTTCCAGTCTCTTTAAGAGTATTCAATATATTCTCTCTGACCGCTTCTAGAGCTTGAACTCGCTCTTGTTTTACTGTTTGCGAATATGCTTTTTCAAAATCTTTACCGTATTTTTCGAGCTCTTGTGTTATATCTGATGTATCAACAGGAGCAAAGCTTTCAGGCTTATTGCCAACTGTATCAGCAAACTCTTTTATGAGCTTAATGACAGGTTTAAGGTGTTCATGGCCAAATTTTATTGCATTAAAAACATTTTCTTCAGAGAGCTCTTTCACTTCTGACTCAACCATTAAAATCGAATTTTCATCACCAGACAAAAACAGATCCAAGCTGCTTGCTTTCATCTCTTGAACAGAAGGGTTGAGTATATAGTTATTATTTTCATCACAACCAACTATCACTCCAGCTATAGTAAAGTGAAAAGGAACACCAGAAATCGCAAGAGCTGCAACAGCACCAATCAATGCTGGCACTTCAGGAGGATTGACTGTATCATAAGTTAATAGATTACACATCACACTAATTTCATCATGAAATCCTTCTGGAAAGAGTGGCCTTACACTCCTATCTATTACTCTTGAGATTAAAGTTTCTCTATCAGATGGCTTGCCTTCCCTTTTAAAAAAACCACCAGGGATCTTACCCATGGCATAGCTTTTTGCGATAAACTGCACATTTAAAGGTAGGAAATCAACGCTTTCTTCCTTCTTTTTACGTACAACAGTTACTAAAACAGAAGTATCACCGTAATTTACAACTACTGAACCATGAGCTTGGCGTGCTATTTTTCCTGTTTCTAAAGATAAGGTACGACCACCCCACTCTATAGATTTTTTTATAATTTTAAACATACTAAATTCCTCGATTATTTTCTAATGCCTAACTTCTCTATTAATTCCTGGTAGGCTTCATTACCAAATTTACGCTTTATATAATTTAAGTGCTTGCGTCTTCTACCTATCAATATAAGTAAACCACGCTTAGAGTGATGGTCATGCTTGTGCACTTTAAAATGCTCAGTTAAGTTACTGATCCTCTCGGTCAAAATTGCACATTGTACAAAAGATGAACCTGTATCATCCTCTTTAATCGCATATATATTTATCAAACTCTTTTTCTTTTCGGATGTTATCGACATCTAAACCTCATTTTAAATATTAAAAACACGAATAGGTTTCACACAACCATAAATAAAACTGCAGATTGCAATAGGTACACTACCCACTATCGTACAACAAATATCATAATTCTTTAAATTACGCAAGTTATTTAATACAACTTCCTGACCTTTTCTGATTTTCCCCGCATCTTCTGGGGAAATTTCAATTTTGAACATCGATTTTAAAGCCGATTCAATGGGAATGATGAAACTTTTTGCATTACTCCCTGTACCTTCTATTACTCCAGTATCACCTTTTGTTATCGGAGAGTAAGTTATTGTGTTTCTTTCAGCAAGCTGTTCAATTGTCACTGATTCGTTTTCTCTAAAGTCACCTACCATAGTTCTTCTTAATTTCGTAATGTGTCCAAAACAATTTAATGCAATGCCAAGATCCCGAGCAATTGATCTCACATATACACCACTACCGCACATCATAGAAAAATTTGCACTATTATTTATGGTGTCCACAGATATCAATTTCAGCTCATGTATTTTGACTTGTCGGGGTTTTATATTTACCTTTTGCCCACTTCTTGCCAATTTATACGCCCTTGCTCCTTTAATTTTTATTGCTGAAAATTGAGGAGGAGTCTGCTTGATCTCACCAATAAAATTTTTAATTGCACAATTTATTTGATTATATTCGGGTTTTATATCGCTAGTTCTAATGATATCACCACCCAAATCATCCGTTGTTCTTTGTTCGCCCCATTTTATTGTAAAATCGTATGCCTTTAAGTCACAAGATAAATACGGTACAGTTTTTGTTGCCTCGCCAAGAGCAATTGGCAACACACCTGAAGCTAAAGGATCAAGTGTTCCCAGATGACCAGCTTTCTTAATTCCAAAGATCTTTTTAACTTGGGTTACAGCTTGTGCAGAACTAATTCCTATTGGTTTATCGAGATTCAGCCAGCCGTGTATCATATGTGAATTATATACAGCTGATGACAGTTTAGGAAGCAGCTTGAAATATATACTTTAAATAATAATGTAAAAAATAGCTTGACTAACATGCATCTATTAACACATACTTAATCCTTTTAAGGGGACTATTATGACTATAAATACAAATAAAAGCATATTGAAGTGGGAAAACACTGCACATATAACAAAAATGAGTATTGAAGGTTTAGTTGCACTTGCATCTTTAGCGGGAGCAATAACGGCAATATTAATTGCTACTAAAGTAATTGCTGAACCTGCATCTTTAGCACTTGTTGCTAGCCCTGCTGGAATTGCAGTTCTATTTATTGCCGCTGTATATTTTGCCGCAGCAGCTTATGCTTCATATCAGCAAATGCAGAAGAATGAAGAAATAGGAGTGAACGGTACAAATGGTAAGGATGGTAAAGATGCAAACTTTGCTACTCTTGTCAAAGATGTGGTAAAGAGTGGTACGATTGTTGAAGAAACAGTTAAAAAAGACGGCGATAACGATGTTCAGCAATTATTCCTGACACTTCCAATTGCTGATTACAAAGAACTAGCAAAAAATAATGAACCAGTTCACATATTATTAGCAGATGGGAAAGTTGTTAAGCTTGCACACGTAGCTCCTGAAAATAATGCTACTGAATATAAGGTGCAAATAACTAAAGTTGCTGAAAAAACAACTGTTGCTGACATGAAAGCAGAGTTAGGTATGACTACTGATTCTAAGCCATCAAAAGTTGCGGTGAGTAATGAAGCTTTGGAAGCTTTAAAAGGTAAAGTAGCAACTAACTTAGCAGATGTTGCATTAGAAAATGCTATATCAAACGCTAAAAAAGTTTAAAGTTAATGAAAGAAGAGGTAGAGGTGGTTCTGCCTCTTTTTTTTCATTTGAGAAGAGTTACGGTAATCTATCCCACATCTCAACTACATCCTTACTAAACTCTATTATCTCTACTTTTTTAAATTGGTAACAGTTGTTGATGGATTGAATTCCTAAATTCCCTATAAAGGGGATGGCATCATTACCTAAAATTTTACCACTGCGGCAGATTATCAGCCTGTCGATTAAACTATGCTTCAGTAGCTCTGTGATTAACACTCCTCCACCTTCAACTAATAGCCTTGTTATACCAATTTCTGAAACAAGTTTTGATGCCATGTCTTTTAGGCAGACTTTATCGATAATGTCAGGCTCCGATGTCATTCCAGCGCGTGACGCTGGAATCCAGTTTTCATTATGCAATTGCTTGAAGTTTTCTGGATCCCAGTGTCTGGGCACTGGGATGACAGGAGAAGGCGTTAGAATGACAGGAGAGTGTGTTGGGGTGACATCTGGAATAACAGGAGGTTTGTGATTTGAATTGACTATCAAATAATTAATGTTTTTTATTTTTCTCTCTATTTCTCTGTTTGTAATCACCCAAGTTATTACTTTATCTGCAGTCTTTGCAATATTATGCTCTTCCTGCAATTTTTCCTGGCTATCAATAATTAGCCTTATTGGCGATCTACTTCCGAGTTCTGGTAATCTGCAAGTTAAGAGTGGATTATCGTTAATAAGAGTATTGCTGCCAATCATAATTGCATCATATTTTGCTCTGAGCTCATGCACCCAATTTCTCGTATCTTCACTTGTTATCCATTTGCTATCGCCTGTAAATGTTGCGATTTTTCCGTCAAGAGTTGTTGCAATTTTGCAAGCTATAAATGGTCTATGAAATTCTTTAGTGGTGAAAAAACCGACATTCAGTTCTTCTGCCTCTTTTTGCATAATACCTTGCTCAACTTCAATTCCTGCTTCTTTCAGAGCTTTAATGCCTCCACCTGAAACTCTGCTATCTGGGTCAATAGTTGCAATTACTACCCTTTTTATTCCAGCTCTTATGATTTCCGCAGTACATGGTCCTGTAACTCCAAAGTGGCAACATGGCTCGAGCGTGATATACATAGTTGCACCATGGGTTAAACCTTCTGCACTTTGCAAAGCAACCACTTCTGCATGTGGGCGCCCACCTACTCCTGTATATCCCTCACCAATGATTATACCATCTTTTACAATAACACACCCGACAGTAGGATTTGACGCAACATTCCCAAGATTTTTTTCTGCAAGCCTTAATGCAATTGACATGAAATGATCATCAGTCATTAGAAAGAAGTCATTTCATATGAAGTGTCGAATATTCTCCTGTGCTCATGTATAGCAAATCTATCTGTCATTCCCGAGATATAGTCGCATATTACTATTGAACGCTGGGATTCACAAGCAAGTTTGCTCCACTCTGTGGGAAGTAATCTTGGATTTTCATAAAAACATTGAAAAAGTTCCTGTATTATGCGTTTCGCTTTGTTCATCGTTCTACTCAGTTTATAGCTTCTGTATATTTTCTCCATGTTGAATCTTTTCATTTCTTTTGTAGCATTCGCAACTTCTGGTGAAAATGTGACTAGCATTTTATTTAGACTTCTTACGTCTTCTACACTTTTTATTTTATGATCTTCAATATTTCTTTCAGTCTGAGAAACAACATCACTTATCATAGTTCCTATAGTTCCACTCAGTGATTCATGTATGAGTTTGCTCTGAGGTAATTCTGAATATCTGCTCCTTATGTCTTTAAACATTTTTTCAATTAAAGGAACATTCAGCAAATCTTCGATGGTTACTAAATTTGCTCTGAGTGCATCATCAAGATCGTGAACACTGTAAGCAATATCATCGGCAATTGAAGCAACTTGCGCTTCAATGCTTGAAAATTCCTCAAGTTTTAGATCATATTTTTCATTATATTCTAATAACAGCTGATTATTTGTAGAAGACTCCGCGTTTTGACCAAGCAAGGGACCATTATGTTTTGCAACCCCTTCAATCACCTCCCAACTTAGATTCATACCATCAAAATCAGCATGTTTTTGTTCAAGATAAGTTAAAATCCTTATAGCTTGAACATTATGATCAAACTCATACTTCTCACTATCAACTTGAACTAGAGCATCCTCACCTGTGTGACCAAATGGGGGATGACCAAGGTCATGTGCAAGCGCTATGCATTCAGTGATGTCCTCATCTAAGCTGAGCCTGCGTGCGATGGATCTTGCAATTTGTGCAACTTCAAGGCTATGAGTCAGCCGAGTGCGATAGTAATCGTGCTCGTAATTGATAAAAACTTGTGTTTTGTACCCCAATTTCCTAAACGCATTAGAGTGAACAATGCGATCCCTATCACGCTGAAAGCAGCTGCGATTCTCATCTTCTGGCTCTTTGAAGTATCTCCCTTTTGTTTTGCTTGGAAAGCATGCATAACTTAATAGAAAATTATTGTTTGACATGTAAAATTTCTACTATAATAAATTATCAATAATAAACGGTGGTTACTATGTCAACAAATTACAACATCAACTTAACTGATAATGCACTAAAAAAAATCCACTTTCTTGCAGAGCAGGAAGGGGATAAGAGTTCCGTTTTGCGGGTTGCAGTTTCAGGCGGTGGATGTTCTGGCTTCAAATACAATTTTCTTATGGATCAAATGAATAAAAATCTATCTTTGGATGATGAAGATGATGATTACGATGATGAGTTTGATGACGAAGACGAAGATGATGACTATGAAGAAAGCGAGGACTATAGAAGCCACTCCAATTTTAGCGAAAAAGGTAAAGATATAGTAATTAATGATGAAAATGGAAACCCTGTATTAATGGTTGATAATTGTTCAGCAAAATTTTTAAATAACTCAGTTATAGATTATACTGAGGATCTCAGTGGTTCTGGTTTTCAAATAAAGAATACCCTTGCTAAGTCTCAATGTGGTTGTGGTAACAGTTTTTCGGTTTAATTATTACCAAAATTTAGATGCCTTCTGGGTCTTTTAAACATGGGTGATAATGTAGCTCTAGAACTAACTTCTGTAGATAAAAGCTTCAAGGACAATTCTGCTGTTGTAAAAGACATCAACCTAAGTGTCACAAGAGGGCAAGTAGTAGCGCTGATTGGCAATTCAGGTGCAGGAAAAACAACTATATTGCAAATCGCAGGCTTGTTGGACAAGCCAACTTCAGGTATAGTTACGATAGATGGAATAAATTGCACACAAGCCAATAATAAGCATAAAACCCATGTAAGAAGAAATTTTCTTAGTTTTGTTTATCAATTTCACTATTTGTTACAAGAGTTATCGGTGTTGGAAAATATTATGCTTCCTCAACTTATTGCAGGAAAAAGCAAAGCTGAAGCAAAAAAAAATTCGCAAGCAATGTTGGAAAAATTTGGTCTGGAAAACAAAGCAAGTAGCATGGTATCTGAAGTTTCGGGTGGGGAAAGGCAGAGAGTTGCAATTGCAAGAAGCATTGTAAATTCTCCAAAGCTTTTACTTGCAGATGAGCCAACAGGAAATTTAGATCCAACAAATTCTTTTAACGTGTTTTTACTGCTACATTCATACGTAAAGGAAAATAACAGCTCTATGCTTATAGTAACGCACAATCATCTCCTTGCAGAAAAGGCAGACTGCATTTTCCAATTGAGAGATCGATCATTAGTGAAGTTGTGAATAGGAAAAATAGCACAATTTAAAACTACCTATGCCTTATACTTATCTAACCAATGATCATTAACAGAGTACAACTCGCATGAAACGCTTTCATTGCTTTTTATACACGGACTTTTTAACTTACGCTGTTTACTTAGGGAACACCCCGATAACATAAACACAGCTAAAACAAAAAATAATAGCTTTTTAAACATAACAAAACCTTTTCATTTATATTACTACACTCATTTCTCTTGTTTGTAAAGGTTAGGCATATTCTTTTACCCTTACCTCTTTTTTGACCTTTTGAGAAGAAATAGCTGCACTGTTTAAGCGCAGTTTTATATAACCATCTACGATTTGAGTCACTTCCTCTTCTTTATCCCTTAGAAAGTGATTAGTATCGTCTATTATATGGTATTTCATGTGATCACTTTTTACTGAATTTATTAACCTTTTTGCTAATTCTGTTACATCGCTTTCTTCTGAGATTGTATCGTTACTGCTTTGTATTATAAGCCCAGAAACTGGACAGGGAGAAAGAAAAGAAAAATCGTACTTAGTTACCGGAAGAGAAAGAGCAATAAAACCCACTATCTCAGGGCGACGCATTGTTAGCTGCATAGCCACCCATGCTCCAAAAGAAAAACCAGCGATCCAAATTGGAACGTTGCTAGGATTATGTTCCTGAAGCCAATCAATAGCTACCGCAGCGTCAGTTAATTCTCTTATACCCTTATCAAAAGTTCCGGTAGATTTTCCCACACCACGAAAGTTAATTTTCAATGCAGAAAAATTGTTATCGATAAAAGACGTATATATACCATGTACAATTTTACTACCCATATTACCACCATATTGAGGGTGATGATGTAAAACCAGCACAACCGGCGCGTTGGCATCTTTGCTTTGGTGGTATTCACCTTCTATCTTTCTTGTTGCATTATTCAAAAAAACTTCTACCACGGTAACTCCTAATAAAAACCTGCTTGACAGGTATTGATGACATGAATTATTAATTATGTATTAATTTCGCTGTTTTTGCAATAAATTTTTTATCGTGTTAAAGCTAACGTACATAGTTATGGCTATAGTTGATGGTAAACTTATTTAAGTGACAGATGAGTCCATTCTCTTTAGAAAATAGTGGTTACGTATATGCTGATTACAATGCAACTGCTCCAATTAGTGAGAATGTAAAAAAAAGTATATTTGAGGTCTTGTTAAAACAAACGCTCAATCCATCATCACTACATAAAAGAGGACAAGAAGCGAGGAAGATTCTTCAGGATGCAAGAGATAACATACGTGATGCTCTTGGTGTTCCAAGTGATAAAGAAATAGTTTTTACGTCTGGTGCGACTGAAGCGAATAACCTTGTTATGAGAGGAATAGCAGGCTATCTGCATGTAATTTCAGCTATAGAGCATCCTTCAATTCTTAATTCTGCATGTAATCCATATATAATACCCGTTAATCAGGAGGGCATTGTTGACTTTTTAGAGCTAGAAAAAATTCTAAGCGAACTTAAAGGAAACAAAGCAATAGTTTCAGTTATGATGGCAAATAACGAAACCGGAGTTATTCAGCCTGTTAAGGAAATAGCTGAAATAGCACACAAATTTGGAGCAATTTGCCACACTGACACTGCTCAAAGTGTTGGAAAAATTAAAGTTAATATGGAAGATTTAGGAGTGGATTTACTCACTTTATCCGCCCATAAATTTGGCGGTGTAGCAGGCAGTGGAGTTTTAATATTCAATAAAGAACTTGCGATAGAACCTATTATAATAGGTGGTGGACAAGAGAAGGGATTTCGTGGTGGTACGGAAAATATTGTTGCGATTGCAGGCCTTTCTGCTGCACTGCAAAATATTCCAGACCTTCTATTAAAAATGGATGAAGTAAAGGAGCTACGTGATCAATTAGAGTGTGAATTATTAAATCTTGCCAGTGATATAAGAATCTTCGGTAAAAACTCTAAGAGGCTGCCAAACACAAGTTTTATTTATATGCCAGGAGTAAAGAGTGATGTGCAGCTCATGCATTTTGACTTGAATCATATTGCAGTTAGTAATGGTTCTGCATGTTCTTCTGGAAAAGTTGAGCCTTCCCATGTTTTGCTTGCAATGGGGGCAACAAAAGAGCAAGCAGAGTGTTCAATTAGAATCAGTATAGGTCCAGAAACTAAACCACAAGACATAAAAAAAATAGTGGATTGTTGGTATAATATCTACAAGAAGAACACCTTGGTATAGATAATACGTGGTATCATGCAGGGAGCTATAAATTAGATGTAAAAACTTACTTGACACCCTTCGCCAGCCCCCTTATCATAACAGTGAAGCTATTTATTTATCTTCGCAATCTCTGCAGTGGATTAATGACAAAAAACTTAATGTATTTGGCGTAAATCATGCTTAATTTTTGCACTATGTGCACCTCATGTCTTTATAAAACTTCTAGGTTTCTACCTATATAAGCTGAAACGCGCTTATAAAGCGTTTAAGACAGTAAAAGACGTCAAATAGACAAGGGAGAATTTGAATACTAGCTACCCTGGGGTTTTTTTGCCTTTTTTTCCGCTCAGTAAATTTCTTAACGTTTATAATTTAGGTTAATCGCATTTAAAAGCGGCTGAATCGTAGCGTTTAGAATAAAAAACGCCAATATTTTGAAGTACATATAAATAACTAGTCACCAACGGGGCTTCTTTTGCCTTTTTTTTCGTTTGGTAAATTTCTTAATATTTATGGCTTAGGTTAGTTACAAATTAAGAGCAATATTCACGGAAATGGTGTCATTCCAGTGCTTGACACTGGGCACTTTAGACAATGTTACAAAAATAATATCATAGAATTCAATAGGATAATTCCTGGTGTACAGTCCCAGAGTGTGATGGTATGATAAAATATGAGAAAACAATACCATCAAAGGAGGAATTATGGGACCATACACCTAGAGGCTGTATTACAAGAATTTTGGGCGAACTTAGTTATGTGTAATATATTATCGCTTCATATGTGTGATGCACAAGGGCCTTGGAACCCAGATCAAATTACTGAGTATCGTTTAAATTTTTCAGTTTTGTTTGGTGTAATGAGCAGAAACTCTATCAAGTACTTATTGCACCAAAAAACTTTCAAGCCCTTTTTAAGCATGCGTGCTAAAGTTAAAATTCGACCAGGGCAGCCACAATAAGGTAGATAAGCCCAAACGCCATCATGTTTTTAGGAGAGTTTGCTAATGGAGGCTCTTAAGTTGACGCCATTGGCTGAACGGATACCTCTTAACTTGACGCGTATGGTTTATTTAACACTCCCAACGGTTACAAATAATTCACCATTTCTTCTGGTTTCACTATCCTTTCAAACTCCTCCTCAGTGAGCAGTTGAAGTTTTGCTGCTGCTTCTTTTAGAGTGATATTTTCTTTATAAGCAAGCTTCGCTATTTTTGCTGCATTGTCATACCCTATATGCGTATTTAATATAGTGACCAACATTAACGACTGATTCAGTAAATCTTTTATCCTCTCTTCATTTGCCTTAATACCAACTACACATTTTTCTGTAAAATTTAAACTTGCATCAGCTAAAAGTCTTATAGACTGCAAAACATTGTAAATTATCACTGGCTTAAACACATTCAATTCAAAATGACCGTTTGAACCACTAATGGTCACAGCAACATGATTTCCCATAACTTGAGTGCACACCATAGTTACTGCTTCACACTGAGTTGGATTCACTTTACCTGGCATAATTGAAGAACCAGGCTCATTTTCCGGTAACATTATTTCCCCAATTCCACATCTTGGACCAGAACCAAGCAACCTTATATCATTTGCAATTTTCATTAAACTGACTGCTACTGTATTGAGTGTTCCACTGAGCTCAACTAAAGCATCGTTTGCTGCTAGCGCTTCAAATTTATTGCCTGCTGAAGTAAATGGAAGATTAGTAATTTCTGCAACTTTGCTTGAAAAACCTTCAGCAAAACCCTTTTTAGTATTGAGTCCTGTGCCAACCGCAGTGCCACCTTGTGCAAGCTCGTATATACCACTTAAAGTTAATTTTACTCTCTCTATCCCCTTTTTAATCTGGGCTGCATAGCCAGAAAACTCCTGTCCCAGTGTTAGGGGCGTTGCATCTTGTAAGTGAGTACGTCCTACTTTTATTATATTTTTAAATTCCTGAACCTTATTATCCAGCACCTTATGCAATTTTTCAAGATTTGGAATAAGCAAGCAGTTTATTTGCTCTGCTGCTGCTATATGCATTGCTGTTGGAAAGGTGTCATTTGATGACTGACCATAATTCACATGGTCGTTTGGATGTATCGGAGATTTACTACCCAAATTACCACCTAAAATCTCTATTGCACGATTGCTGATCACTTCATTCATATTCATATTAGTCTGCGTTCCGGATCCGGTTTGCCAAACAACAAGCGGAAATTCATTATTAAATTTGCCATCTATTACTTCCCTTGCGGCTGCGCAGATTGCGTCCCCTACCTTATTATCTATGCTACCCTGCTTCATGTTAACACGTGCTGCTGCAAGTTTTACTATTGCTAATGCTTTAATCAGAGGCTCTGGCATTTTTTCTGTGCCAATCTTAAAATTTTCTAAAGAACGTTGAGTCTGCGCTCCCCAGTAATGTTCACTTGGTACTTTTACTTCCCCTAAGCTGTCTGATTCTATTCTCGTTTTTCTATCCATATTTTCCTTCTTAGCGTCATGCAAACTGGTTCACTACATAATTTTTTCATGTCTACTTCTTGGTTAATTAAATCATACTAGATCCAAGTAGTCAAGTGTGACCTTACCCAGAAAAAGTAGAGAGAAAGTTAAGACGTTTTTGGAGTAAAATAAAACGTTTTTTCAAAATATGGCAAATAGTTTATTCTCTTTGTAAAAAACATTCCAAACTTTCTCTCCACTTTTTCTGGGTAAGGTCAGTTCAGCTATAGGCAGCAGTTTTCTGTATTTACTTTAAATTGAAGAAAGCTCAAATGAAAGATCGTGTTTTGCTAAAAATCACAGAATGCAGTCTGGTTACAATTATTTATCACTAGTGCCTAAAGTGATCTCCTTTATCCTCTCATCTGCTAGTATTTTTAATTCCTCACCGTATCTATAATAATTTCGCTTTATAACGTGTAACTCATCAGCAGAAGAAGAATCTAATTTAGGGTAATATTCGTAATCGCAATTTTCTTCGATGTCCTCAATGCTTATAGATGATGCTAAAAGTGGAAATAGAATTAATAGTAAAGTTAGTAGGATTCTTGTACACCACGTCCTGGGTAGCGCATGACCAGAGAAAAAAAGATATGGATCCAAGTAGTCAGGGCACTGGGATGACAGAAGATAGTGCAAGAAATTTCGTAAAAAGCTTTTCATACCAACTATTTAAACTCAATTGTGTTATAAATATATTAATAGCGAAAAAAGAAAAACAAGGTTTAATTTTCTTTTTTATTTGCGATTTATCTATTAATTAACCGTGAAAGGTTACGTGTAATGCTCCTTCACATAATTATCAATAATTACCTTAAATTCTTCAGAGACATTATCACCTTGTAAAGTTTTGAAATATTTGCCGTCTTTGTAGACTGCTGAAACAGGTTTTTCTCCATATCCAGGCAAGCTGATTCCCAAATTTGCGTGTTTGCTTTCTCCAGGACCATTTACTATGCATCCCATAACAGCAATGCTCATATGCTCTACACCTGGATTTTTTTTCTTCCACATCGGCATATGAGTTTTTATATAGCCATTCACCTCTTCAGTTAATATACGAAAACGATCGCTACTCGTGCGCCCACAACCAGGACATGAATTAACCTGAGGGTTAAAGTGTCGCAAGCCTATAGACTGCAATATTTCCTGACACACCACCACTTCATTAGTACGCGATTCACCAGGACGTTGAGTCAAAGAAGCCCGTATTGTATCTCCAATGCCATTTTGCAATAAATAAGTAAGCCCTGCTGCGGTATTTACCACACCTTTATTGCCCATACCAGCCTCAGTTAAACCCAAATGTAGTGCATAATTGGAAGATTTTGCAAGTGCCATATAAACTAAAATTAAATCTTGTACTTTGCTAACTTTACATGAAATGATTATTTTGTTTGAATTTAGACCAATTTCTTCAGCTTTTTTTGCACTATCAAGAGCAGACATTACAAGTGCTTTGCGCAGTATAACGTCAGAAGGCCTTGAATTACTAAGCGAAGAGTTTTCATCCATCAATTTTTGCAAAAGGTATTTATCAAGACTACCCCAATTTACTCCAATTCTAACCGGAAGATTGTGCATTATTGCATACTCTATAACCCTTTCAAACTTCTCATCACGTTTGTCGCCAAAGCCTATATTGCCTGGGTTTATCCTAATTTTACCCAGCATTTTGATGTTGTCTGGATAATCTTGAACTAATTTATCTAGCTCATACTGACCACAGCCTACCAATATTTTACCGTCAAAACCTTCTTTATTTATCTCTTCTACTATATAAGGTATTGCCCTTGCTACTTCCTCTGAATTCAAGGCAATTCGCACCAATTCTGAACCTGTACGCGCTAGTTCTGTTATCTCTTTTGCATAATGTTTTGCGCTACTTTTTATATTATCAGAATCTATATGCACGCCAAGCGCCATAGATTGTACAACTATAGGATTATTTCCACCTATCTTTACTTTTCCAACTTCCACAACATGAGTTTTGTGCCTGGAAATCGGCAATAATTCATATGCATCATCATTCAATATCAGGTCTTTATCTAGCATATTATTAATGGCCAATATTGTGATACTATTTTACTGTGTCAGCTACGCTGCCAAATGAACTCGAACCATTCAAACTATAAGCATCTACGTTATCCAAATTAGCAATAGAATCATGTGAGCACGTTTTTCTTGATGGATTTTCTTTTATAGTGACATTTATAGGAGAAACTTTTTTTTCTCGTGTTGAAGTAACTTTCTTCCCTTCTTGTTGTTCACTTTCATGCTGCTCGCTTTCATACTGGGAAACTGGCTCTTGATCTATAAATACAGCACCCTTTAAACGTGCGATATTAATACCATGCTGATTTATCATAGCGCTCTCTTCATCGTCGACTATGCACGCTTCCATGTCATTTGGCTCATTATCAAGACTAGCAATTTTTTTCTCTTTTAATTTTTTGATTAGATCTTCTTTATTTATAGCTCGATCTTGTGACTTTTTTTTCTTGAACAATTCCCTACGCTTCTCATACAGTTTATATGACTCAGCAAAATCCTCATCTGTATGAAAGTTTGCACCACCAGGGTTACCAGGAGGTATGTATCTCTTACTGAGCTTAGATTTAGCTTCAGCACTATGCACAGTAAAAAAGCTAGAAACCAAAAACATTAATATAAACAAAACTTTAGAAAAAACCCTAAGCATATGGTGCTATAGTAAATATCGTGTTTTAAAAGATAGCAATTAACAAACTTTAAGTAAACCAGAATCTTTACTAACTTTACAATACAAATATTTTTCTAAAAAGTGATATACTTACTATCAAAAACCTACATAGGCTAAGAGAAGAGTAAGGTGCTACAAGTTGCGTAACACCTTCTCAAGAAGAGTGTTATGCAACTTAGTCTGGCATTTGCATATGCTTCTTTTCATTGCCATCGATAGCATCTACATTATTAAGTTTTGCGTCTGGTGTATCTTTAGACAAGTTCTTTTCTTTCTCCCTTTCACACTTAACTCCCTGATAGATACAGAATGCAACAAAAGAAGTTATCGCTATTGCGGCAACAGCACTGACTATGGCACAAATTAGTAGTGTTTTTTCTTGATCTGCTACTGCTTCTGTGAGTGTTTCCACTTTTTCTTCTAAACCTGTGAAGTTTTCTTGCAAGCCTGTAAACTTTTCTTGCAAACCATTGAATTTATCTGATAGATCTGTTGACAAACCGTCAAATTTACCTGACAACTCTGTAAATCTTTCTGATAAACCACCGAATTTATCTGACAGTTCTGTTACTTGTTCTGGCAAACCTTTGAAGTTTCCTAATAGCTTCTCTAGTTCTTCTACTTGTTCCTGCAATTTTGTTATGTCTGTTATGTCATTGCCAGACAAACTATACCAAGCATTACTCAAAATATTTGACATTTTTACCCCCTAATTAATTAATATATTACTATTGTACGTTCTCAGTACTTAAATTAGTATTAAATCAATTGTCATTATGTATTGATCTTTTAATAATTTTGTTTTACTTGCTTTTTGAAAGTGCAAAAACTTAAGTTAATGTATTACAAGGTTGCTATTCAACCAATATCTCTCTCTTTCCTGAGTAATTTGGAGAGCTGACAATTCCTTCTTTTTCCATTCTTTCAACAATATTTGCAGCTCTGTTATAGCCTATTCTAAGTTGTCGCTGAATGTAACTGGTTGAAACTTTTTGATCTCTTTGAATGATGGCCACTGCTTGATTGTAGAGGTCGTTTTCTTCATCCTCTGTTTCACCTTCTGATTCCACAGAAGAATTTTCATCTTCTTTGGTGATTTCCTCCATATAATTTGGCTCACCTTGCATTTTTAGATGATCAACTATATCTTGCACCTCATTATCACTTACAAATGGGCCGTGAACTCGAATGATCTTACCACCAGAGGCCATATAGAGCATATCACCCATACCGAGCAATTGTTCAGCTCCTTGTTCGCCAAGTATTGTACGGCTATCTATCTTAGAAGTAACAGCAAAACTGATTCTCGTTGGAAAGTTCGCCTTTATCACACCTGTGATCACATCCACAGATGGGCGTTGTGTTGCCATTATGATGTGTATTCCTGCAGCACGAGCCATCTGAGCTAAACGTTGAATAGAGCACTCTATCTCTTTGCCAGCAACAAGCATCAAATCTGCCATTTCATCCACGATCACTACAATATACGGAAATGTCTCCATCTTGATTGGTATTTTTTCAAACAAAGGTTTGCCTGTTGTTGAGTTAAAGCCAATCTGCACAACGCGCTCCAATTCTATTCCACTATTCATCGCTTCTGTGATTTTTTGGTTATAGTTTATTACATTGCGTACATTTAAATACGACATCATGCGATAGCGATTTTCCATTTCTTTCACTATCCACTTAAGAGCGATAACAGCCTTTTTTGGCTCTGTTACTACTGGCGCCATTAGGTGCGGTATTGCATCATATATTGAAAGCTCAAGCATTTTTGGGTCGATCATTATCATCTTACATTCATCAGGACTTAATCGATAAACGAGCGAAAGAATCATAGTGTTAATCGCAACTGATTTACCCGACCCTGTGGTTCCAGCAACGAGCAAGTGGGGCATTTTAGTCAGATCTGCAATAACTGGTTTTCCACTTATTTCTTTGCCAAGGGCAATTGGGAGATTTAAGTTTGCATTCTGGTATTCTGGTGATTCAAGCAAATCACGCAGCATTACAATTTCTCGTTCCTTGTTCGGCAACTCTATTCCCATAGCATTTTGCCCACGAATTATTGAAATACGTGCAGAGAGTGCACTCATCGAACGTGCAATGTCATCTGCAAGGCCAATTACTCTTGCAGATTTCGTACCAGCTTGTGGTTCAAGTTTGTATAAAGTCACAACCGGCCCATAGCATACACTGATAATTTTTCCTTGCACGCCAAAATCACTCAGGACTTGTTCCAGCAGAGATAAATTTTTATTGCTCTCCATTTCATTCAGCTGCTTTCTCTGCAAAGACTCCTCTGCTTTAGAAAGTAAATGAATGCTTGGAAACTCGAACTCACTGGAAGGTTTAAAAATTTCTTCGGTAGCTTTTTTCTGTCTTTCTTTTGGTTGTTGTTTAGTAGTGATTTTAGTTCTATGTTTTTCTTCTACTACTAATGGTGCAACTGAATATTCAGCAGTTTTATGTGATCTGAAGAATGGAACATTTACAAATAAGCAAGCTATTTTTTTACATAAGAAGAATAGAGAGTAAATTGCTCTCTTCCAACCAACCGATCCTACAAGACCTATTGATGTTACTATCACAAATACATAAAATGGGCAGTTATTAACGAGTGCATTCCCTATTATTCCACTGTGTCTGTACCTTGCAGTGATGCCTAGCGAAAGTTGTGGTAATATAGCACATACCCCTAAATTGATTAATATTAAATAGAGAATTTTCAGCAGTATTTTTGCTGGCCTGAAGATCAACAAGTAAACTATGGTTGTAGCTATTGTAACACTAGTTAATCCAAGAAATTGAACCAATATATCAGCTAAATATGAACCTACTATTCCACCTAAATTTGTCACTTCCTTATTTGTAGCCGTGTTTAAGGAAGGATCTTTATAGTTGTAGCTAAAAACTGATATATATACATATATTAAAAGGGATAGATATATTGCTGATTTTAGATATTTTTTTAACATCTACCTAAAGTAGTAAGCTACTGTATATTTTACAAAGTGAATTGTTATTAGCAATATCATTATAGATAAATCTAATCCATTGAACGGTGGTATATATCTTCTAATAATCTTTAGTGGTGGATATGTCAATTGGTTCAAGATGTGCATTATGCTACTGACAGTTTCATTATATATGTTCACCATATTAAGTTTAACCAGCCAGTTTAAGACAACCCAACATATTAGAATGAAGCTATAAAGATCAAGTAACGTGTTGAGTAGATATATAATTGGATGCATGCATATCTATTACACGAAAGTTATAATAAAGACAAGTATTTAGCCTTTTCAAACTCAAAATGTTGTTTTTGCTGAACCAAAAAAAACTTCATTTTTTGAGCTGCACCTAAGGTAGGAGGAAGGAGGGCTGTATAAAATATATTTAATGTTTCAGTAGGTCCAATATTGCCTGCTTGTAAATATTGTCCCTGTGTCCTATTGAAACAATAATTACTATACGTTTTGCAGTATTTACACGATAGACAATACGGTAATCATCAGCAACTTTTATTCTTCTATGTCCCTTTAATCTCTTGCGTAGCAACACACCGTTACCAATAGGATCAATCTCAAGATACTTTTTTATTGCGTCTTTAATACTTGGCTTTACATCTTTCGGCAAGAAAGGCAAATTTCTTTTAAGAACATGCTTTAGATATTTAATGGTGTATCGCTTATTTCCAGATGTCTTCACTATCCTCTACTTCTTCTGCATCATCAGCATTTAACTCCCTAATAATTTTGGAAAATGCAATATCTTCCGCTTCAAGTTCGATTGCTTCCTTGACTAGCTTTTCTGTTAATTTTTGAACAGACTGCTTAGTGGCTCTAGCTAGTTCAACAAGATGCTGCGAAGTTTTTGGGTCAAAAGTTATACTAATTCCTGAATCTGCCATAAGTTTTACCGAAGCCTACTACCACAACTATTTTACAACATTTTTCTGAATTTTTCAATAAAGAAAGTTGATGATATGTAAGAAAAATTTTGCCACCTGCGTTAATAAACAATTAAAGATTTAGCATATTTGTCTACGATAGTATTCCTCTATTCTATTACTTAAGTTAGACCACTTTTTTCTATTAATATTTTTTGTTTACAAAGATGAGCAATTACTCATCACGCAGTTGATCTATGGATATAATACTACCGTTTGATAATTTTTCAGTACATTTTTCACTTTTGTATTCTTTATCAGAATCGATACTGATTTTGTCAAATATTAAAACATCTCCTGAAATTTTATCACGAAACTCACTAATAGCAAAAAACGGTATAGTAATTCGCTCTTGTTTTCCTTGAAAACTCAAACTGACGCTAAATTTATCCTCAGAAACTTTTAAATCATAGAATTGATGCTGTAATATAATAAGCATTTGAGTGGGGTATGACTTTTTCAAATGATCTGGCATGGTTACACCATTAAAATATGTGAAAAATAATATTTCTAAATGAGGGATAAAACCATTACCTGATATAACATCTAAAGTCTTTTTGATAACTTGAAACTTAGCAGAATTAAGCAATTTTTTGTAATCTGTTTGCTCCATATAACTTTCACATACATAAATTTTTGGGGAACTTCTGTTACCCGGCGTTCCCTGAACCGTGCTTATAGCAATGAAGTTATAGTGCTTAAATTAAGCAGCTATTGCAACATTGTCTTCAGCAGCAAAATTATCGTTTGCATTTAAATTATGAACTCTTAGCGGTGGTGTCTAACCGAGCAAAACTACCATCTTTACTATGCATGTCGATCCTTATTCGCCCCCATATAAATTAAAAATATGGTGGAGGCGCCGAGTACTGCCCTCGGGTCCAATACACCTATTACAGGGTGATTTTATTGCTATAGTACACAAAATGTACATAGCTATTATATAGCAACATTAAATAAATGTCAAGATATTATGACCTTAAGTTGATTTATTGCTAAGACAAAATTAAGATTTCCAGTAAAAAATTCTGTGACCTTACCCAGAAAAAGTGGAGAGAAAGTTAAGAAAATTTTTTACAAAAAGAATAATGAATCACAATGTTCAGGAATGCAATAATTAATAGCAGAATGCCTACGCTGTTTTTTGTAAAAATTTCTATGTATTCAAATATAGCAGTTCTAGCTTGTTGAACAGAGTGCTTAGGTCCAAAGTGTGATGGTATGATACATAAGAAATTGCCATCGAAGGAGGAATTATGGTTACACCTTTACAACTTTGTTATATTACGCAAAAAGACTCAAAACTCTCAAAACCTTATGAATTTATATGTAACCAGTGGACACAAGCATCCTGAATTATTTATACTAAATCCATACCATCACACTTTGGACCTAGTTCCTTATTCATTCTCACAATCCGTGAACGGTTACAAATACTGGAGTTTACCCTTTTTCTTGTTATTTTTTTAATCTATAGTTAGCATTCAAAACCATATTCGAAAAGTATCTCATATATTTCCAGATTTTTTCAATGCTGTTTATTTCATCCTCAACATTGTCTCTACCTTTATGAACTAAGTTACAATTTAGCAGCATTAAAAATTATAACGTATTCCTACCTCCAGAGTTGCATCTGGTATTTGTAATGCTTTTATACCACTTAGTTGCCCGCCTGCAGCAATACCAACTGCACCAACTATCTGTGGAGCAATTTCATAATCAACACCGACCTTCAGTTTATAGGAAATAGAACCCAGTATTTTATCTACTACAGATGCCTCCTCTGCAGCAGCTCCAGTAACCTCACCTGCACTCGAAGTAGTGGTAGCTCCTGGATCTTGAGGTTTTGAATCTTTGCTTTTACCACCTTCACCAAAGCCAAAAGGTATTACTTGTAAGTATCCTCCTAAACCTCCACTGACATATAGTTTAACGGGATCAATATCAAGGTCAGGGTAATAACGATAATTTGCCAATAAGCTAGCCCCTATTTTCCTTGTATCCTTATTAGCAATATCACTCATGTTAGCAAGAACCTCAAGTTCAAACTTAGAGTTTTTGTCATGATGATAACCAAAAACAACGCTAGGTTTCATTACAAAGCCACCACCCCATCCAGCACCAAAGTTTAAACCTGCATAGTACTGATCTTCTGACTTACTTGCACTATTATTAGCTGCACCTGCTAGAGATGAAGTAAGCAACACAGCCAAAACGCATAATCTCTTCATTTTCATATAACTCCTCATACAAAAAAATATATAATGCATAAGTATATATCCTTTATATTAAAAAAGATATAACCGCATGTCAAAAAAAGTATACCTACAAAGTAAAGGATGTGCTACTCGGATGTATCCGTTCAGCAGAATGGCAAAATAGGTAGACAAGCTAACGTATTTGTTAAGTTATGTGTAAACAGGAGGTTATGAGAAACTTGTAATAAAGTTGTATAACATAGCTGTTCATAGAGCTCACCCAAATCGGGCATATGCATTTGCAAAAGCCTGCAATCACTTTGCAAAAACCGATAAATTAGATGCAAAACTGTTGGAAAAATATGCTGAATTCATCGCAAAAAACGATGGGGTAAAAGACTTACTATTACCCACAAATAAAAACATAGTATTGTATTTACTCAAATAATTTAATTTTATTAACCTGAAAGCTTATTGGATTAAAATTATTAAACTAAGAGTTATAATTTTAGCAACTAAAAGCTGTAAATTGCACCATATAAACAGTTATTTCAAGCAAAAGTTATGCCATTAAGAGCTATGCAACAAACATTTATATTTGTGGGTAATAGTAAGATCTAAATCCGATAGAGCATTGTTGGCACACCATCAAAAGTCGCCTCAGACCTCTAATGCATCAATGTACAGACTTACACCTTTTAGTTGGTAATACCATTTTAGACGTTTATCATTCGTTTTAGAAAATACTATAGAATCCAGAAAAAAACATGCCTAGACGAGCTATTTGAATGACATTAGTTGTTAGTTATGCAGCTAACAGCTTCACTATTACAACATTTGTTTACTGTTATGTCTGTAAGATACCCTACTATACCACCTAATGCTGCACCTGCAATTCCTAATAATACAGCAGTTGCAACTACTCCAATAGCAACAATCTCAGGTATAATTCCTATTGCAGCTAGTGTGGCTCCTACAGCACCAAATAATAATGCTAAGCCTATAACTCTTGGGGAAATTCCTGAAGCTTGTTTTTGTGGAGAATGATGATTCTTATTATCTGTTATAGGTGGCTGAGCACTTTGCTTTTCCACTGTATGTAAGTTATTGTTAGTTGCTTTTTCTTTGTGTTCATTAAATAATTTTACAAGCTTACTTTTCTTTTTAAAGTCGGCCCAACATGATGCACTGGCGTTTGACTCCCCCTTTTCTTCTTGACCACAAAATTTAGGGTCAGCGTCTGCCTTCAATAGTAATTTTGCAATTTCAATATCATGATCAGTTTCCACACTATCACTGTAAGCAATACATTGTAACATCTTACTTTTTTGCCTATTAGATGCATACGGTAAAAGCATTTCTACTGTACTCTGACTATATTTTGTAATATTGCCGATAATTAACTTTTCTTCTACAGAACCTACACCAATTTCAGCACCGTGTTCAAACAGTACCTTAACAACATCATTTTTGCTTTTTTCTAGAGCATAATACAGCGGTGTAAATTCAGATACACTACATGTATTAGGATCTGCTCCATGCTTTAGAAGCATACTTATGACATCAAGATTACCTAGATCACATGCAATATATAAAGGGGTGCCAATACCTTCCATCAAAATATTAACATCTATTGCGTTAAGTTGTGAGCATAGCTCGACACTGCTATTATGAGCTGATATTGAATTGTTAGCGCTATACTTTGATAAAACTTCTTCAAGTAGCTCTATCCAACCTGATTCAAAATTGCTGCAGGAATTTTTTACAATGTAGTGCAATATTGACTCCCCAGTCCATGAATCAAAAGGTCTGGTTTGTGAATTGATATTTTTGACTTTTTCTAACAAAATTTTTGTCTTGGCTAGATCTTTATCATCAAGAGCCTTAAATAAATCAACCTCTTCTTCACTTAGATGTGAGCCGTAGCGCTCTCTAAGAAATTCTTTTGCCCAGTTTTCAAAATATTCAGCCAAGTTGTCAATCCAATCATCATTAGGCTGTTTGCTAATGAATTCTTCAGTCATCTCGCCTATTGATATTTTATATGCTACTGATATTTCTTTAAACTTTTCTGTTGCTGTCTTTTGCTCTTCTTGGCTTTTATCTGACCATTTGTCGGGATGCCATTTCAATGCAAGCTTGCAATATGCCTTCCTAATCTCTTTTGTGCTTGCACTCTCTGACAATCCTAATACTTTGAATGCCTCTTTACGTATTTTTGGAATCATACTCACTCCCCCAATCAAATTAATTTAGTATAATACTATACCAGTTTAATCCAAAAAAATCAAACGAATATTTTCAAAACAGTGCTAAACTTAGGCTGCTATGACAAGAACAGTTGATGTATTACTACCACTTCCAATTGATCAGTTATTTTCGTATGCAATTGAGGAAAATACTGAGATTTTACTTGGAGATTACGTAGTGGTGCCATTTGGCAAAAAACGCTTGATCGGAATAGTTTGGAAATATAGTGACAAGAGTGGTCGAGCATTAAAATTTATTGAGCAAAAAATCGATTTACCAAATATTAGACCAAAATTGATTACATTTGCAGAGTGGGTTGCGCAATACAACTTAATACCTATTGGTATGCTTGCCAAAGTGATAATGGGAGGAGTGTTAAAAGTAAACCAAATAGATAAATTGGTTTGTGCTAAGCAGAAGCAGGAAATAAGTGAAATAAGTTGCCAATTAAACCCTGAACAGCAGATAGCTAGCGATAAAATAATAAGCAGTTTGAATGAGTATTCAGTGACTTTGCTTGACGGTGAGACAGGATCTGGAAAAACGGAAGTTTACTTATCCGCAATTGCAAAATTGGTAGAAACTGTAAACAGTGCACAAATTTTAATCCTCTTGCCTGAAATTGTTTTAACTTCACAATTGGTAAATCGTGTTCGCGGTCAGATATCAAAAAACTTAGCTGAATGGCACTCAGGGCTCACTCCAAAAACTCGCCGGAATAATTGGCTCAATATAGCAAGTGGAAATGCGCAGATAATTATTGGTGCACGGTCAGCGCTTTTTTTGCCTTATAAAAACCTAAAATTGATTATCATTGATGAAGAGCACGACTCATCTTTTAAACAAGAACAGGGAATTATATATAATGCTCGAGATATGGCGATAATCTTAGCCAAATTTGAAAATATTCCGATTATTTTATCATCAGCAACTCCACTGCTTGAAACGATTCATCATGTTAAAAGCGGGAATTATAATCATGTAAAGCTAACCAAGCGATTCGGTGGTGCAGAATTGCCACTCATTAAAGTAGTAGATATGAGGAACAACAAGCAATGGATCTCCTCTGAGCTTTTTGAAAGCATCAAACAAACCATAGAGAAAAAACAGCAGGTTATGCTCTTTTTAAACCGCCGAGGGTATGCACAACTGGCAGTTTGTAAAAAGTGTGGATATAAAATTTCCTGCTTAAATTGTGCTGTTTGGCTTACATATCACAAGAAAAAAAATGCTCTTTTGTGCCATCATTGCTCTTATCAATTAAAACTCCCAGAAAAATGCTCTGATTGCCAGAGTGAACAGTCATTTTCCCTTTATGGCGTAGGAATTGAAAGGTTACTTGAAGAAATGGTGAAATTAATACCAAACGCAAAAACTGCGATGATAAGCAGCGATCAGAAGTCGGTTAGTAACGTAATTGACTTGGTACTGAAAGAAGAGGTGAACATTATAATCGGCACACAAATAATTGCTAAGGGGCACAATTTTCCTAAATTAACTTTGGTTGGAGTAATGAATGCAGATTTGAGTCTCGAAAATTCTGATTTAAGAGCAGCAGAAAAGACGTATCAATTGTTGCACCAAGTTGCAGGCAGGTCAGGAAGGTTCAATGAAAAAGGAATGGTAATAGTGCAAACCAATAATCCTGAAAGTTCAATAATAAAAGCATTGCTACATCAAAAAAGGGACTCATTTTATGAAATTGAACTTAAGTCAAGACGCGAAGCCAAAATGCCACCATTTAGCAGATTAATAGCGCTTATAATTTGTGGTAAGAATCAGATTGCGACACAAAAAGCAGCGAATGAAATAGTAAAATCTCTTCTCTGTCATACAAGTAGCTCAACTACTTGTATTCAGGAAAAAAATGTAAGTGCAGACAAAAAGGAATTTGAAATTCTTGGTCCATCACCAGCAGCAATAAATTTCTTAAATAATAAGTATCGGTATAGGGTGTTGCTAAAAATACACAATAAGCACAGTCTATCTATACAAAAGAAGCTGAAATGTTGGATTAAAAATTGTAACTTGAATTCGAGTATTGCAGTGATAATAGATGTTGATCCTGTGAGTTTTTTTTAACGAGTTCCGTTAAGCCTTCTTGCCAATTACCACAACATTCTCACTGGGAAAAAAATAATCAGGTACAACCATATTTTTTGGTGCAGGTCCCCCAATTACTCGGCCTGATGTGTCATAATATGAACCGTGGCAAGGGCAGAACCAACCGTTACCATCTTTTGTAGCGTGATCAATCGGCACACACCCAAGATGTGTACATATTCCGATCATGATTAACCATTCATCTTTTCCTTCGTATACTCTCTGCTCATCTAATTGAGGATCCCTCAAGCTCTTCACATTCACAGCTCTTGCAGCCTCAATTTCTTGCTTTGTGCGTCTACGAATGAATACTGGTTTACCTTGCCACTTTACTTTTACTCCGTGTCCTTCCTGAATTCCAGACAAATTCACCTCCACTGTGGAAGTTGCTAAAACTTCAGCAGAAGGATTCATAGACTTAACCAGTGGCCAAAGTCCACTTGCAGCTCCTATACCTGCCATAGCGCATGTAGTTAATGTTATAAAATCTCTCCTACTCTTATTTTTAGTAAGATCTTTAACAGGAGGTGTTTTTTTATCCTCTTTATTTGCCAGTGGTTTTTTATTTTTAGTTAAATTTTTGTCCATTGATCTCTACTTAGCCATAAGTATATATTTTAAATTAAATACTGCGTATTAATCAACAAAAACTTGCGCTTTTTGTTTAACCTGTACTACAGTTGAGAAGAGATAGAGTTTTCAACTTCAGAAATACTATCTTCAGTGGAATCAGGATCTTCAATTTTCGCTACTGACACCACCTTTTCTCTACTCTCTGTTTTAAACAGAGTGACTCCTTGAGTGCTACGTCCTGCAATTCTGATATCATTTACTGAAATACGAATTAACTTTCCTTTATCTGTAATAAGCATGATATTATCACCCTGCTCAACTGGAAAACTAGCAACAACATTACCGTTTCTGTTGGTAGTAAGAATATTGGTGATACCAACACCACCCCTGTTAGTTATTCTATACTCATACGCAGAAGTTCTTTTACCAAAGCCATTTTCGGTAATAGTTAATATAAACTCCTCATTCACTGCAAGTTTTAAGAACAATTCGTTATCTATTCCTAAATCATTCAAAGTCTTTTCCAATTTAGAATCAATGGAGTTATTAATTGCAGTCCCCAGTCTTTTTGCAAGTGGAACTTTTAAGTAAAGTTCTTTTGTTTCTGTTGCTACACCTATCCCATTTAATATGGTCATGGATATCACGCTGTCATTCTTTGCAAGTTTGATACCTCTTACGCCATCTGAATTGCGACTTTTAAATTGACGCACATCACTTACAACAAATCTGATACTTTTGCCGAATCTTGTTGAAAGAAAAACATGATCAATTTCATTGCATACTTTAACTGATATTAACTTATCTCCTTCATCGAGCTTGATTGCTATTTTTCCATTGCTTGGAATATAGTGAAAATCCGCTAAAGAGTTGCGCCTTATGTTCCCATGAGCAGTAGCAAAAACTATGTTTTGATTTTCGTCATTTTCACTTGGTAATGGCATTATATTAGTTATAGTTTCACCATCGCTAAGCGGGAATATATTAACAAGTGCTCTTCCACGTGCAGTTGGCTCTGCAAGAGGTAACTTATAAACTTTTAATCTATAAACTCGGCCAATATTAGAAAAGAATAAAAGGCTAGTGTGGGTATTCCCAACAAATAATTTTGTGGTTACATCCTCTTCTTTTAATCCTTGTCCTAGCTTTCCTTTTCCACCACGACGCTGAGTTCTATAATGAGAAAGCTTCACACGCTTGATATAACCATTCATAGTTACGGTTATCACCATATCCTCTTGTGGAATTAGATCTTCAGCTTCAATGTCCGTATCTGATTCCTCTATTGAAGTTTTTCGCGGCACAGCAAATCTGTTCTTTATTTCTTGTAGATTGTTTTTTATTTCTTTCATCAACTTCTCTCCTGAGCCAAGAAAAGCGATATATTCTTTTATCAGGTTGATCATTGAACTTAGCTCAGCTTCTAATTTGTCTTTTTCAAGGCCTGTTAAACGTTGCAATTTCATGTCAAGAATAGCTTTCGTTTGCAGCTCAGTTAATCTATACACTCCGTCTTTCAAAAAGCTTGTGCTGTCTGAGATTAATCCAATAATTGTGTTTATCTCAGCTGAAGTTTTCCATTCTTTATTTAAAAGTTCTCTACTTGCTTCCGCAGGATCTTTTGCACCACGGATGATTTTTATCACTTCATCTATGCTCAAGACCGCAATGTAGAGCCCTATATATATATGAGCTTTTTCCCTCGTTTTTCTTAGACGAAATTCTGTTCTCCTGATTAATACTTCTTTTCTAAAATCAACAAAAGCAGCTATGATTTCTTTTAATGACATCAAAGCAGGCCTGTTGTTGTTGAGGACTAAAGTGTTAACACTAAAACTACTTCTTAGTGGAGTTAGTCCCAATATTTGATTAAGTATAAAACTTGCTTCAGCATTTCTTCTGAGGTCAATTACTACTCTAATACCAGACTTATCAGACTCATCCCTAATTTCTGTTATGCCATCAATTCTTTTTTCTTTTACAAGCTCACCTATCTTCTCAATTAATTTTACTTTATTTACCTGGTAAGGTATTTCATCAATCACTATTGCTTGCCTATCTTGTGGCAGGTCTTCCATGTGAGTCTTGCCTTGCACAACAATTGATCCACGACCCGTTGCAAATGCTGATCTTATTCCAGACCTTCCAAGAATCGTTCCCCCAGTTGGGAAATCCGGCCCTGGCATCACTTCAAGTAACTCATCCAAAGTAACTTCAGGATTATCTATATATAACATACAAGCATCTATTATTTCTCCAAGGTTATGAGAAGGAATATTGGTTGCCATACCAACTGCAACACCGCTTGCACCATTTACCAATAGATTCGGAAATTCTGCAGGCAGTACAACAGGCTCTGTTTCATTTCCATCATAGTTTGGCCTAAAATCAACTGTATCTTCGTCAATATCATTTAGTAAGAAGTGCGACACTTTGTGAAGCCTTGCTTCTGTATATCGCATCGAAGCGGGTGGATCTCCGTCTATCGAACCAAAGTTACCTTGTCCATCAACAAGTGGTAAAAGAAGAGAGAAATCTTGGGCCATTCTAACCAAGGAATCGTAAATAGCTGCATCACCATGTGGGTGATATTTCCCCATTACATCCCCTACTATACGAGCCGCCTTTTTATATGGCTTACCAGCATCGTATCCAGCCCTTGACATTGCATATAATATGCGCCTATGAACAGGTTTAAATCCATCTCGCACGTCAGGTATAGCCCGGCTTATGATAACGCTCATTGCGTAGGAGAGATAAGAATCTTCCAGCTCTTTTACTATTGAGATTGGTACTATATTATCCTGCATTTTCTATATTTTGATTGAAGTAATTAATAATATTAACATTCAGTTAAGCAAATGGGCAATGACAGACTTGAACTGCCGACCTCCTCGGTGTAAACGAGATGCTCTACCAGCTGAGCTAATTGCCCCTTTAGATGTAATTCTATAGCTCAATATTATTATTGTAAACAAAAATAGCGATAAATTAGATTTAGGTAAGCTATAAGCTTTTATGAAATCTTTGGGTGCGTGCTGTGGAGTTTTATAAATTTTAGTCTTGCTGTCACTTTGTATAAAGGTATTTTTTCACTCACATCTTTCGAAGTTGTAGCCATGTTCAACAACTTTAAGTAGAATATTGTAGCATTTTTAAAATCTGAAAGTTTATCTAGAATAACAGCTAAATTATAGGTATAAAAAATATTGTTTTCATCAAGGGAAATAGCAGTTGTTATATACTCTTTACCTTTTACATAATCCTCCTTTTTCATATAAATCAGACCTAAATTTGCTAATAAAGGAGCATAATTTTTATGTATATCATACAATTTCAACATTTCACTCAATGCCAGATCAGGATCATATTGTGAGATTATCGTCAGAAAATTTTTTAATATGTAAGGGTTACTAGGGTATTCTTTTAACAGTCTTGTGTAAATCTCTACAGCTTTTTTGTATTCTTTATTAGCGTAATAAATATTTCCCAATCCAATTAAAGCATTTTTATGATAAGGAAACTTTGTGATGATCTGATTAAGGAGAGAAATAGCTGTTTCATTATCTCCTGACTCAAAGGAATCTTTTGCTTTTTTTAAAGTAGAGTATATGTCAAAACTCTTGCCAGAATTCTGCGCAATTTTGATATTAAATTTGTCACTTTTTCTCTCAATAACATCAAGATCTTTATACTTTTTATCAGCTTTTATATGCTTGACAACACTATCAAAGGCCTTCTGTATCTCCAAATTTTCACTAGCATAGGTAACAGAAGACCTCCATAAAATCACAACGCAAATTAACATGCAGACAAACATAGATCCTAGTGTTGTGGCATTGGCTGCAGCGTGTAACCAGTAAACCTTATTTCTTTGAGCTATGCGTAACACATTACAAATTCATAAATGCTAAATTACCTATCTCATACAATAATAAAGATATTATTAATTAGCGATGCTGCGTAGAATGCACTTATCTTTTGTCTTCCATATTTCGCTCTATTAGACTTCTTGCATAACCCAAACTTAAGTAGAAAAAAGGCAAATAGTTATTATGGCTCTAAGTTTACCGACGATAAGAACCGTCATTCAAGTAGCTCCTCCCTGCCATCTAAGTAGCCTTCTACTTGTATCTTGTCAAAAGCATCTAATGTTTTAAGCTTAAGCATTAGGTGGAGAAGGGAGGAACTCTGTGCTTCTTCTTAGATATAAAATCTGTAGAGGAGATAAGAATTCCCTTCTCAAAAGTATAGGCTGGACGGTATCGTAGAAAGACCTGAATGGTTCTAATTCTGTATTCACAAGACTAGCCTTACTTTTCATTTTTAATGGTAACGTATGGGGTTATATATGATCAACAACTTTTTGGGCATAGATATATCAAAAGATCGCTTTGATGTTTTTCTCTCATTTATAAGCAAAAAAGGAAAGCGTGAAACTAGAAAAAGAAGCTTTAAGAACGATGGTTTCAAAGTCTACTGAATTTTCTACACAAACATAATGTAGAAAAAGTAAAAACCTGCATGGAATCTACTGGTTGTTATAGCGAAGCACTGGCTGAATTTCTACACAATGCTGGACATTTTGTAAGTGTTGTAAATCCTTATTGCATAAAATCTTATGCAAGGAGTAAGCTGATACGACAAAAGAATGATCAGACCGATGCAGAAGTTATTGCTGATTATTGCCAAAGACAGGAACCTTCTAGTTGGACACCACCTTCTCCTGAAATGAAAAAATTAAAACATCTTTATCGTTGCTCAGTTGCGTTAAAAGATGAGTTAACATTAGTAAATAACCACTTAGAAAAAAAAGAGAGACTGCCTAAAGAAGTTGCAAATGCTTGGGAAGACCTTGCAATGAATATAGCTCAAAAAATAGAAACAATAAAAAACTCCGTACGTGAACTATTAAATCAACACAAAGAATTGTTGGAAAATTTTCAACTTCTATTGACTATTCCAGGCATAGGAGATACCGTCTTGTTAGTCAACAAAAAAATTATAAAAATTTCCCAAGTTGCATCATAAAATCAAAAAATACTTCCAATTGTGTAACAGTACACAGATTATAGTTAGTGGATATGTTGATAAGTAAATTAGTTTTATACGCACAAAACAGATGAAGTTTACTTATCAACATATCCACTAACCAACAACATTCAATAAATTTGTGTAAGATACCACTTTACATAAGATAGATAGGAAGCATTTTTGATTTTAAAGTACTAAACCTTCAGTCAACCTCCTAGCCCTGTAGTTTTTGATATGGTTAGGATCAAAAGCACTTTTGGATGTCAGAATACCGAAAATGATATGGAGTAGCTTACGCATTGCAGCACCAACGATGGCCATATTATGCTTACCCTTTTCCTTTAATCTTTGGCAAAAGCTCATAATGATAGGATTGTGATTCTTAGCTACTATGGCAGGAAAGAAAAGTGCCTTACGTAATGTTTGTGAACCGGATTTACTTAATCTGGGTTTGGCATATACAGAGGAACCTGACGTCATATTTCGTGGTATAACTCCTGTATATGCTGCCAATTGCCTGGCATCTCTAAAAACCTCTATATCAGAAACTTCAGCTAAAATAGCTATTGCTGATTCTTCTCCTATGCCTGGAATAGTCAATAGAAGTTGAAAATTTTCCAACAATTCTTTGTGTTGATTTAATAGTTCACGTACGGAGTTTTTTATTGTTTCTATTTTTTGAGCTATATTCATTGCAAGGTCTTCCCAAGCATTTGCAACTTCTTTAGGCAGTCTCTCTTTTTTTTCTAAGTGGTTATTTACTAATGTTAACTCATCTTTTAACGCAACTGAGCAACGATAAAGATGTTTTAATTTTTTCATTTCAGGAGAAGGTGGTGTCCAACTAGAAGGTTCCTGTCTTTGGCAATAATCAGCAATAACTTCTGCATCGGTCTGATCATTCTTTTGTCGTATCAGCTTACTCCTTGCATAAGATTTTATGCAATAAGGATTTACAACACTTACAAAATGTCCAGCATTGTGTAGAAATTCAGCCAGTGCTTCGCTATAACAACCAGTAGATTCCATGCAGGTTTTTACTTTTTCTACATTATGTTTGTGTAGAAAATTCAGTAGACTTTGAAACCATCGTTCTTAAAGCTTCTTTTTCTAGTTTCACGCTTTCCTTTTTTGCTTATAAATGAGAGAAAAACATCAAAGCGATCTTTTGATATATCTATGCCCAAAAAGTTGTTGATCATATATAACCCCATACGTTACCATTAAAAATGAAAAGTAAGGCTAGTCTTGTGAATACAGAATTAGAACCATTCAGGTCTTTCTACGATACCGTCCAGCCTATACTTTTGAGAAGGGAATTCTTATCTCCTCTACAGATTTTATATCTAAGAAGAAGCACAGAGTTCCTCCCTTCTCCACCTAATGCTTAAGCTTAAAACATTAGATGCTTTTGACAAGATACAAGTAGAAGATATCCTTATTGCCTGCGTTGATGGGCTGAAAAGCTTTCCTGCAGCTATAAACAGTGTCTTTCCTAATGCGGAAGTGCAGATGTGTATAGTGCATCAGATACGCAACTCACTGAAGTATGTGGCCAGTAAAGATGCGAAGAGTTTTTTGAGCGATTTAAAGAAGGTATATCAAGCTTCAAGCAAGGAAATTGCCGAGAATTATCTGTTGGAATTGGATGAAAAATGGGGCACAAAGTACCCTATGGTTATAAAATCTTGGCAGAATAATTGGGAAAACTTGTCTGGTTATTTTAAGTATTCTGGTCCAGTTAGGAGGATAATCTACACCACCAATCCCATAGAGGGGCTACATAGGCAAATTAGGAAATTCACTAAGACCAAAGGCTCATTTACCAGCATAAATGCCTTGTATAAGCAGGTATATTGTGCTATAAAGAAGGCAGAGGAAAAGTGGACGATGCCTGTACATGATTGGGCATTAACTATCTCTCAACTTGATGTTTTCTTTCCTGGCAGATTGAAAATTGAGTTGAACTAAAAATGCGGTTTGACACAGTTTATTTAACACTCCCTTAGTGAATATTTTTGACGCGGTGAAATGGGTAATTTATGGATAGTCTATTTCATTTTAACTCCTGGCACGCTTTAGTAATACTATCACATCCAATTTCTAATTGTTCCTGAGAGGTTGCATAAGAAATTCTGATAAAATTTTCTAGACCAAACGCAATTCCTGGAACCACAGCAACTAAATGATCCTCTAGCAGGTATTCAGTGAAATCAAGATCATTATTTATTACTTTACCACTTTTTGTACTCTTACTGAGCAATCCTTCACACGAGACAAATAAATAAAATGCGCCTTGCGGAATGGATGCTGATAATCCCGGAGCAGAATTTAGCTTTTTCACCATAAAATCTCTACGACTCTTAAAAATCCTTGTTCTTTCTTTCAAAAAACTATGGTCACCGTTTAATGCTGCTGCTGCTGCTGCTTGTGCTATCGAATTTGGGTTAGAAGTGCTCTGAGACTGCAGCGTAGAGATAGCTTTTACTACATCACTTCTACCTGCAATATACCCTATTCTCCAGCCTGTCATTGCATAGGCTTTTGACACTCCATTGACTACAAAAACTCTGTTGTAAAGCTTTGGCTCAACCTGAGTGATAGTAAAAAACTTTTCGTCGTATATTATATGCTCATAAATATCATCTGTAACGACATTCACATGTGGATATTCAAGCAATATTTGTGCTATGTCTTTCAATTCATCATATGTGTACACAACTCCTGCAGGATTGTTCGGTGAGTTAAGAATTAACCATTTAGTTTTTTTAGTTATCCTGCTTTTCAATAATTCCGCTGTCAGTTTAAAATTTTGTTTGCATTCCACTACAACTGGTAAGCCCCCAAAAAGGTTTACCATATCAACATATGAAACCCAATAAGGAGCTGGAATAATAACTTCATCTCCAGAGTTAATTGTTGCCATAAACAAATTGAATAACACCTGCTTAGCGCCAGTACCAACACAGATTTGGTTAAACGTGTACTCGAGGTTATTATCCCTTCTTAACTTATTAATTATTGCTTCTTTCAGCTCACGCGTTCCATCAACAGCAGTATACTTAGTTTTACCTTCACTTATTGCTTGAATAGCTGCTTTTTTTATATGATCTGGAGTATCAAAATCCGGTTCTCCTGCAGCTAAAACACAGATCTTTTTTCCTTTATTTTTCAACTTATTTGCCTTATCAGTTACAGCAATCGTAGGTGATGGTTTTATTAGGGACATTCTTTTTGCAAGGTCTGACATATCTTACTGAAGCTAAATTCAAATGATAAACCCTGTACAGCAAAAAAGCTAGGAATTTTGTGTATTGTATTAGTAGCTTTTTACCAAATTCACCAACGCAGTGATATTTTCAACTGGAGTATCAGGGAGTACTCCATGTCCGAGATTAAATATGAAGGGTGAATCTCTAAAGCAATCTATTATACGTTTTGCTTCTTTTATTGCTTCCGTTTTATTATAGGCTAAAAGATTAGGATCAAGATTTCCTTGTAGAGGGATTTTTAGATTCGCTTTTGCCCATTCTATTGGGACATTATAATCTATACTTACTGCAGATACACCTGTTTGTTCGCAGTAATCCTTATAAAGATTTCCAGCAGACCTTGGAAATCCTATTATTGGAAAATCAGAAAATCTATCCTTTATTGCCAAGGTAATTCTCTTTGTTGGTTCGATAACATATTCTTTAAACAATGGTTCCGATAATGCACCAGCATTACTGTCAAATAGCTGAATAACATCTGCTCCAAATTCTATCTGTTTAATTAGATAAATAATCGTTGCTTCCGTTATTCGTTCAATTATTTCCTTCAAATACGAAGGGTAAAAATTTAATACTTTGGAAAAAGTTTTGCTGCTTCCACCTTCTATGATATATGAAGCTACTGTCCATGGGCCACCAGCAAATCCTATAAGAGACTTTTTTTTTGATAGCTGACTTCTGACTTTCTTTATAGCGTTTAGAATTGGTAAAATTTTAGCTTCAATGTCTTGTGGACTTTTCAATTCTTTAGGATTCTTTATAGGTTTTATTCTCGGGCCCACATTGCGCAGGAAATTCACGTCACAACCCAAAACATCAGCTATTATTAAAATGTCTGAAAAAATTATCGCCGCATCCACGTCAAATCTTGTCACTGGCTGTAACGTCAATTCTGTCACTAAATCTGTGTTGTAGCATATCTCCATAAAATTATTCATATTTTCCACTGCTTTGCGGTACTCAGGAAGAGATCTGCCAGCCTGACGCATTAGCCAAATAGGCACTCTTTCACCTGGCTCATTTTGTTTGATAACTTCTACTATTGTTGTTTTGCTGCTTTCCAATCTATTTTATCTATTTTTCTGTATACTAAAGTATAGTAGTAATAATAGTTCTATCAACAACTTGTTACTAACTTAAAATTCAGTAAAAATTGGCGTTGTTTAATTTGTGGATAAATATGTTAACAACTTCTATATGCTATTGATTTTCTGTTATGATTTATGTGTATAAGTAAGATGTTCAGAGTGTTAGTAATTTTCTTTTATGGAAAACATTTTACCATCATGCATTGTTACATAACTATGTATATGTCGTTGAAAAAACTGTTGATCAATTGTTGGTATTTTATATCAACAAATAATTCACAAATTAATTTGACATTATTCACATGCTTATTAAACATTTAATAACAGTTTTCTTGATAAATCTGATCTGAAAACGTTTTTGCCATTACAGGGAATAAATTGAGTAAAAAAGGAACCTTAGTAGAAAAAATAGCATATAGAATTTTTCTCTTCCTTTTCAAAAAAGCTTCTGTGTTGAAAAAGTGTGCGACTGAAGCATTAATGAAAGATCTGCCAGACCTTAATATATTTAATGGTCTATTAAAATTCCGCGATTGTGGTATAATGGATATAATGACTCCACGTACAGAGATATGCGCAGTAGACATTGAGTCAAGCGAGCGTGAAATAATAAAGAAGATAAAAAACACTTGCCACACTAAAATACCAATTTATAGAAATAACTTTGATAACGTAATAGGCTTTTTTTATGTAAAAGATGTTATTTTTAATAGGGATAAAAATTTTAATCTGAGAAATATTATACAAAGCGTAATATTTGTTCCGCCCTCGATGAAGACAACTAATCTTTTTGTTAGGATGAAATCTTCTAAGTCATACTTAGCTATTGTATTGGATGAATATGGTGGAACTGATGGTTTAATTTCAATGACCGATCTTATAGAGGAGCTAATACCAAACATTGATAGTGAGAACGAAATAAATTCAGAATATACCATTACTGAATTGTCTCAAAATAAGTTTGAAGTGTCAGTAAGGGTTCTTATAAAGGATATAGAAGAGGATCTAAAAATAGAATTACGTGACCCTGAAGAAGACTATGTTACACTTGGTGGTTTGATTCTTTCGATTGCTGGTAAAGTGCCTTCTGTAGATGAAGTCATTAAATATAAAAATGGTATGAAGTTTATCATCAAAGATGGAAATGAGCGCTACATTAATAAAATAGTACTAGACTTAAGTGATTACAAAAATTAGATTTGGTACCCCTTGTCGGGGAATGTCTTGCCTTGAAACGAAGAAAAAGTTGTAATAACCAAATATGCAACTCAAGGTATAGTTAAACCTATCTCCAGCAAATTATTTTCGCAAGTACAATGCATTTCAGTTTTATAGTACTCTAATAATAAAGAGGTCATATAGATATTAATATCTTTTGTATTTAAATTAGTGTCATTTTTTTTGATTAATTTGTCTACTAATGATTTGCTTATTGGTTTGTGTTCATTTAGAATTTTTATAGTTAATAGCATTTTATCTTCTGTTTGACTCAGTAAAACAGACACTAGTTCAACTTCCGCCACTGCGCTGGCTATAATTAGCACCATATTAGAAATTATCTTATTTATCTTTTCAATTAAATCTTCCTTATTTTTTGCAGAGTATGCGTCTATTTTCCACGTAAGCTTTACTTTTTTTTTAATAAATAATTTTCGATATTAGATTTGGTCTGATCAAAGCTGTAATTATCTGCTGAAGAAGAATATGCCTGCTTCATAACTTTATGTTTATATATTAAATCATCGGAGCTTTCTTTAAGAAACGACAACGCTTCCTTCTGCGCATCAGCATCGTTCTTATCTATTACTTCAAGCTCTTCTAAGCCAAACATTATTCCATTCATAGAGTTAGCAAAGTCATGAAGCAGCCGTCCTGATAGCAGCTCCGTTATTAACAGTATGTTTTTGATGTTTTTGTTCATTGGATAATTATAAATGATTTAAGTTACCCTATATTGGTAAACATATAATAGTCAATTAAGAGAAAGTTTCGTTGCACTTTTTATATCAAGGCATTAATATAGTATTAACAATTTTAAAATTTATAGAAGGATTATGAATACTTATATCAGATCAGGAATAGATCTTGAACTATATAATAAGTTAATAAAAGAAGTCAAGCCTATTGCTCAAGAAACTACTAGAGAAGAAGTAATCAGCGAAATAGGTTCATTTTCTGCGTTGTTTGATTTTGCTGCACTAAGTAAGAAATATGACCATCCAGTACTTGTTTCCTCAACTGATGGAGTAGGTACGAAACTATTGATAGCTCAAGAAGTGAATAGGCATGATACTATAGGTATAGATTTAGTTGCAATGTGTGTAAATGACTTACTTGCACAAGGAGCAACGCCTTTATTTTTCCTTGATTACTTTGCAACAGGTGTTTTGAGCAAGGACGTTTTATTATCTGTGGTCCAAGGCATTGCAAAGGGGTGCAAGCAAGCTAAAATAGCATTGGTTGGTGGGGAAACTGCAGAAATGCCTGGAATGTATGATAATAATCACTATGACCTTGCAGGGTTTGTGGTTGGTGTAGTTGATCGAAAGCAAATTCTTCCAAACTGTAGCATGATGAAAGTAGGTGATTATATAGTTGGCTTAGAGTCAAGTGGAATTCACTCAAATGGGTTTTCTTTGGTGCGCCATATTTTCAAAGGCTTAGGTATAAATTATAACGACTCATCTCCATGGAATAATCAGCTTTGGAAAGAAGTGTTGCTCGAACCAACAAAAATATATGTTGATTCTTTGTTGCCTATTATGCCAAAGGTAAAAGGCATTGCACATATAACAGGTGGTGGCTTGATAGATAATATTCCGCGGATTCTTCCAAAAAACTTATTTGCAAACATAGACATTAATTCCTGGAAATGGCCAGATATATTTTTATGGCTAACAAAGGAGGGTAAAATAGAGAAGAAAGAAATGCTAAAAACATTTAATTGTGGTATTGGCATGGTATTGATCGTAAGTCCTGAGAATATGCAAAACGTGAAAAATCATTTCCAAAAACGTGGAGAAAAAATTGAAATTATTGGAAAACTTGATGAGGCATGTAACCCTCCACTTGATAGAGTAGTATTTAGTTAGTCTAACTTTACTGACAGTCTTTTTGCAACTTCTAGGTACGCTTCCTTTAAATCTCCTAAATTCAAACGAAAGACGTCTTTATCTAGCTTTTTATAAGTATTTTTATCCCATAACCTGCAGTTATCAGGGCTGATTTCATCGGCTAAAATGATTTTAGTACTGTCATTTATTAATCTGCCAAATTCTAACTTGAGATCAACTAAATATATACTTGCATTTGAAAATAGGTGGACTAAGATTTCGTTGATTTTTAAAGTTGTAGTTTTAACTTCATCCATTTCTTTGCTAGATAGCCAATCAAAATACAGTATGTGATTTTCATTCACCATTGGGTCGGCTAGGTCATCATTTTTGTAAAAAAACTCGATTATAGGAGATGTAAGTGCCTCACCTTCTTTGATATTAAAACGTTTGCAAAAGCTGCCAGCTGCAACATTTCTAACTACCACCTCAAGAGGTATTATCTTGAGCTTTTTGACTAGCTGTTCTCTTTCGTTTAGAGTTTTTATAAAGTGCGTGCTAGTTCCTGCTTCTTCAAGCTTTTCCATGATAAAAGCACTAACATGATTATTAATTATTCCTTTGCCCTCAATAATTTCATATTTTTTCTTATTGAATGCTGTAACATCATCTTTAAAGTGCTGTATAACAGTTGATGAGTCTTCAGTTTCAATAATGGCTTTCGCTTTACCTTCGTATATTGTTTTATTCAGTGACATGCTTAATTTAACTATATATTATATCAATTTACTGTTCTTAGAGTATAGCTCCAAATAACTTAAAATAAACCTTAATGGCATTCAATGTTACAATATTAACCATATTTCCAGAAATGTTCCCCGGGTTTTTGAACTATTCTCTTGCCGGAAAAGCGTTAGAAAAAAAAATATGGAACCTTGAAGTAATAAATATTCGTTCTTTTGCGAAAGATAAACATTCAACTGTGGATGATGTTCCATATGGAGGTGGAGCAGGAATGGTTATGCGTTCTGATGTAGTTGGTGATGCAGTAGATAGTATGCTCTCTGTTCATAAAAACACTAAGTTTATTTACATGACTCCATCTGGAACTAAGTTTAATCAGAATATTGCCAGAGAATTATTAGAGTTTCCTCATATAACAATATTGTGTGGTCGATTTGAAGGTATTGACCAAAGGATAATTGATGCGTATACTCCTTATGAATTAAGTATCGGAGATTATATACTTTCAGGAGGTGAGCCAGCTGCGATGGTGGTTCTCGATGCATGCATTAGACTTCTTCCAGGTGTAGTAAATAATTCCGATAGTATTATTGAAGAAAGTTTTAGTTATGATGGTGGTATGCTTGAATATCCTCAATATACTAGACCTGAGCAGTGGAAGGGATATAAAGTACCTGAGGTTTTGTTATCTGGCAATCACAAAAAAATAAGTGATTGGAGGCAGAAGCAGTCTCATGTTATAACAAAAAAGCGTAGGCCTGAATTATTGAATGGAGAGATAAATGACAAATTTACTTAAAAAATTTAACGAACAGCAAATGCAAGTGTTAGCTAAAGAAATACCAGAATTTCGTCCTGGTGATGATTTGAAGGTCACTTTTAAAGTAGTTGACGGTGCAAGTGAACGTATACAGATATTTGGAGGTGTATGTATATCAAAAAGGAACCGCGGGTTGCATTCTTCTTTTGCAGTCAGAAAAGTGAGCCATGGAGAAAGTATAGTGTCTCAATTTTTTGTTTATTCTCCTGCACTGGTTTCAGTGCAAGTGACAAGAAAAGGAAAGGTTCGTAGAGCAAAACTGTATTATCTATGCAAACTATTTGGAAAAGCTGCAAGGATCAAAGAGCGTACTACTTATGTTAAAAAGAAATCTAAGTAGATACAATAGGGAGTGATGTCAATTGTGTCATCCCAGCACTTCCCCAGTGTCATCCAAGTAGCTGATACTGGGATCTACCTTATTCTATATCATGGATGTTATTTTTAGCATGGAGTCTGTTACCAATTGCCTGATTTGTAAATATTTTTATAACTGGATTCCAGTGTCAAGCACTGGAATGACATCAACGTTTATTAAACTGGACGTTTGTACAGCTGTGGGCTTGACGATAGGATCCAGGGAAAATAAATGAGTATAAAGAAAAAATTCCTTAAATTACTTCAGTCAAGGCGTGTACATGCTCGTATAAAAAGGAAAAATAAAAAGAACAGAGCGTTACGCTTTTGCTCTTTCACGGCACTAGTTATTTCACTTGGCTGTCCTGTGTGTATATTGTTGAGTATATTAGTTAACTCTTACAGTGCCTTAACAGTAACGAAAATTTTATTGCCAATTGAAATAAGTGCTGATCTTACTTTAACAAATAATCCTAGTGATTTGCGGTATAAGTCCATTGGCTTACTCAACGATTCTTTACGTAAGGTGTTTAAAGGAACTGATTTTAAAGACAGTGACGAAATTTTAAGTCGTAATTCTTACAAAGAACTAGAGAAATTTTTTCGTAAGAAAGTAAAAGATAGTGGTGAATATGAGATCTGGTTTACCGCGTCAAGTATAATTAATTCAATAAATAAAGATAAACATTTGAATGATCGTTATGCTAAATTACTTGATTGGCTAAAAGAAAAGAGGAGAGTGAAAAAATTTTTTAATAAGTCTTTATTCCTTAAATCTGACTCTCGTGAACCTGAGAATGCAGGGATTTTAGGGGCATTTATCGGTTCATTAATGACAATTATAGTGTGCCTAGCATTAGCATTACCAATAGGAATTATGTCGGGCATCTGTCTTTACGAATTTATTCCTAAAAATAGGCTAATGACTAATATTGTAGAAATTAGCATGAATAATCTTGCTGCAGTGCCTTCAATAATATTTGGTGTAGTGGGCTTAACTCTCTATCTTGGCATATTTGGGCTACCGCGCTCTTCACCACTTGTTGGTGGAATGACTCTTTCATTTATGATGTTACCTAATATTATAATTGCAACAAAAAATGCCTTTGCGAATGTTCCTATTACGATAAAAGATGCAGCGTTTGCGCTCGGTGCGCCTCACATCAAGGTGATATTAGATCACTCTTTACCGATTGCGTTACCAAGAATAATACATGGTACTGTGCTTGCAATTGCAAGGATTTTAGGTGAATCTTCCCCTTTACTTATGATAGGTATGGTGGCATTTATTGCTGATACACCTACGTCCTTTTTCGATCCGGCGACTGTTCTGCCTGTGCAAATATACATATGGTCAAGTAGTCCTGAAATTGCATTTATTGAACTTGCTGCTATTGCAATTATAGCTTTATTATTGGTGTTATTTGCGTTAAATTTAGTAGCAAATTTTGTAAAAAAGAAATTCGAATTTTTTAATTTTTAGCAATTCATGAAAATCACAGTCCTATCTGGTTATGGCTTAAATTGCGAAAAAGAAACCGCATTTGCATTTATGGAATGCAGCAGAAAACTTGGTATTAGTAATATTGAAGTAAAAATCGTTCACATTAATGATATCATAGATAATCCAAGTGAACTGAAATTAAGCAATATACTTGCAATTCCAGGAGGTTTTTCCTATGGTGATAACACTGGTGCTGGTAATGCGTTTGCTTTACGTATTAAAAACAACTTGTTGGATGAGTTTCAAGAGTTTTTATCTCAGGACAAGCTGATTATAGGAATATGTAATGGTTGTCAGATATTAGTAAAATTAATTCCAGAGTTCTCTAGTCTAGCTTTAATCCATAATGATATAGGCAATTATCAATGCCGTTGGATTAGAGTGGGAGTTAATCCGCAGAGTAATTCTGTTTGGCTACGGGGCCTGAGTGAACTATATCTCCCTATTGCTCATGGGGAAGGCAAATTTTTTATGGATCAAGATATTTTGAACCAATTGATTGAGAGCAATTCCACCGCATTACGTTACATTGATGAAAATGGCAACTATGCTAACCTACAATTTCCTTACAATCCGAACGGATCTACATACGACCTAGCAGCTTTATCAGATAAAAGTGGAAGAGTGCTAGCTTTAATGCCCCATCCAGAGAGGGGAATATTTTTTACTCAGCAAGATAATTGGCCTCTTGAAAAAGAAAAGAGCAAGCGTTTAGGTATTGCTGTGCCAAAATATGGTGATGGAATGCTTATATTTGAAAATGCACTAAAGTATTTTTGTTAAAATTTATTGGTAGGGGTTTATGGTCGAAATTATCCCCTGATATTGCAAAAAATTACTTTACAAGTTTCGCCAGTCCCCTTATTATGATAATAAGGGTATTTATGACTCAAAACTTGTTTTTGACCTGCAGGCTCAATGACAAAATTCAGTAAAAAACTCAGGGTATTTATTGGCGGATTACATAAAATTATAGCGGCTGCATGTCTTTTTTATTTTTTCTACATTCAGCCAAATCGCGCTTATTTTAAGCGTTAGCACATTATTACAGCGCCACTTACAGTAATATAGAGTCAAAACTCGCACCACGGGAGTTCTTTGCCTTTTTTTTTATTTGGTAAATTTCTTAATGTTTGTAGCTAAAGCAACTTAAGAGACCGAAAATGGTGTCATTCCAGCGCGTGACGCTGGAATCTAGTCTTTATTATGCAGCCACTTATTTAAAGTTAAGTTTTCTGGATCCAAGTAGTCAGGGCACTGGGATGACACCTTGACGATTTGAAGAATCGTCATCCCGCTACTTGTTAGCGGCTAAGAGATACCGCGGCGGTATGACGTAGGGACTCCGCCAACAATATTGGAAGAAATCTGAAACTTGAGAAAACTATTTCCCGAAAGCTTCTACAAAAAGAACAGAGAGTTGAATTTATTTATAGAGCTAGTGATCAAATAACCATATGTCTCGATGAATAATAAATGGGAGAGCTAATGGGCAACAAGAAATTAATAGTTTGTATTCGTTGTAGTTATGAAGTGAATAGATTAGCAGAGTTGTATCTATTAGATGCATATGAAAAATTAGTGTTAAGTAAACCAATAAAAGTGAGCAAAAAGGAAGAAAACTCTGAATGTAAGAAAGTAGATTTGAGGAGGGTTAAATGGTAACAGTTAGATTATATGCAAGAGTTTCTTCAGGGAGACAAGCACAAGAAGGTACAATAGCAAGTCAAATTGCTGCTATAGAGAATCAAATTAGTATGGACGGACATAAATTATTAAATGAATATAAATTTATTGATAATGGTTCTAATATAATCCGTCCTGGTTTAGAAAAATTACGTGATAAAATAGCAGAAGGTAGCATTGATAAGGTTTATATTCATTCTCCTGATCGTTTATCTCGCAAGTATGCATATCAGATGGTATTACTTGAAGAGTTCAAGAAACTAGGAGTAGAAGTCATTTTTTTTAATTAGCGATAATCCAGAATGGCTTTGTTGCATAGCTAGAGTATTTTAGGGTGGTAATGGAGGTAGAAAAGTTCTTTTAAATATATGGTTACCAACAGATTTTAGTAAAATAAGCATTTTAATGGGAACATGTCGCAAAAAATGAGAGTAAGCAATCATGGTGAATATAATAAGTTTCTTCAAGAAAGAGGAAATATTTTTCATTTTGTTAACGAAGCTATAGAAAATTGGTATGAAAATACTCCAAGAGTTTCGGGTGGCAATAACATTTATAGTGATAAAGTTGTGATTTTAATACATATAATAGTTCATCTTTTTAGAATTGGTCTAAGGCAAGCTGTAGGTTTTGTGAAAGGTTATATGATGCAAATAGGCAAAAACCTTAAGGTTATCAGCTATACACAAGCTTCCAGAAGATTCAAAAAGCTTAACTTGAAAATTGATGATTGTAGAATTGACAAATGTGATCGGAAAAATATTGAAATTGCTATAGATAGCACAAGAGTTAGCATCTACAATAACAACGGTGGCCATAGTAAAATTAATGTTCGAGAAAGGAAATACAATCGTTATGATCAAGTAAGAAAACTACACGTTGTTTTAAACATAAACAATAAGAAAGCAATAAGCATAAAGTACACTAATGGCGTTTTTCCGGACTATTTATCGGTCTGTGATATGTTAAAGGAAATCAGCAATAAGTATAACATTCATTCTATTCGAGCAGATGCAGCTTATGATATAAGAGGTGTGTATAGAGAATGTAGAAAATACAATATTATCCCTATTATTCGACCTAGAAAAGATACTAAAATTTGTTTAGCTGACTATTTATTAGCAAGAAACAGGTACATTAGTAAAATTAGATCATATGAGAGCTACGAGGATGGTATTAATGAGTGGAAGAAGAAAGTTAAGTATGGAGCACGATCTTATATTGAAGCATTTTTCTATAGGTTAAAGCAAATATTTGGGTTTAGCTTGAAAAACAAATCAGAGATAAATCGTGAAAAAGAGCTGTTTATTAAGTGCTATTTGCTTAATGTATTTACTAACATAGGTATGGCCAAGTTTAAATTAGCTACATGAATTTACTGTAATTTGTATGCCTATAAGTGCTATGCAACAAAGCCATCCAGAATCTCAATTACTATTACAAATGCAAGGTATGATAGCAGAATATGAACGTGCAAAAATCATGGAAGGAAGCTGCCGAGGAAAGATTTATGCAGCCAATAAGGGTTATATAAGTGTAATGAGAGCTGCTCCTTATGGCTATCATTATATAAATAAAAATACAGAGACAGGACAAGCCTTATTTGAAATTTATGAAGAAGAAGCTGAAGTTGTGCGTAAAGTATTTTTTTGGGTAGGAAGAGAAAGAGCGAGTATAGGAGAAGTATGTCGTGGGCTAAGTGCTATGTCCGTTATGACGCGAACAGGAAAAGAATATTGGGATAGGGCTGTAGTTTTGAGTATGTTAAAAAACTCTGCTTATAGAGGACAAGCAGCTTTTGGTAAAACAAGGTTAGGCGTAAAATTAAAACATATAAGACCAAAAAAAACTCCTGCGAGCAACCAAAAGATAATTATTCTACTTATCCTGTTCCAAAAGAGGATTGGATTTATATTAAAGTACCTAGTATAGTAAACGAAGATTTATTTGATATAGTTCAAGAACAATTAGCAGAGAATAGAAAAATAGCAAGAACAAGACAAAGAGGAGCAAGATATTTATTGCAAGGTTTAGTAGTATGTAAGCTTTGTAATTATGCATATTATGGTACTAGCACTGCAAGGAATAAGGAGGGAAAAAAACTAATAATCAGGTGTATTATCGTTGTATTGGCACGCCGTTTTGGTGGTAATAAAATGTGTAACAACAAATTAATTCGTACAGATACATTAGACATAGCTGTGTGGGAAGAAGTAAAGCATCTATTAAAAAATCCGAATAGAATATTAGAGGAGTATAAACGAAGACTTTCAGAACTTACCACTAGATCAAAAAAGCGCTTTGCTTGAAGCACAAGAAGATAAATTAAAACGTGGTATTGCAAGGTTAATTGATAGTGATGCTCAAGAATATATTGATCAAGAAGAATTTGAGCCAAGAATTAAAGCAATGAAACAAAACTTAAAAATGGTTGAAGAACAAAAGAAAAAAACATTTGATCAGAAAAAACTCACACAAGAGTTCACTCTAGTAGTAACAAATTTAGAGGGATTTTCCTCTAGTATTAACTCAAGTCTTGATAATGCAGACTGGCTAACTAAACGTGATATTATTAGAACGTTAGTTAAGCGAATTGAGATTAATTTTGAGGATGTGAACATCGTGTTTAGAGTGAAAGAGCTTCCAGACTCTTCTCATGGGGAGAAAAATCAATACTTGCAATGTTGTTGTAGGGGTAGTCATCCCGCTACTTGTTAGCGGGATCTAGAGATACTGCGGCGGTATGACGTCTCGCTTGGGTCAGCTATACCTTTTTTCTACTTAGTTTGGGTTATGCAAGAAGTCTATTATAATCAGGCTTTAAGTGTGCGGAAGTAATTTTTTGCATTAGAGTAAAAAATTTTTTCTATAGCTAATCAAAGTGGGATCAAGAGAAACTTACCACTTTCTTTACAAAGGGTTTGATGTTACCATTTGATGAACTATTCTGAATTTATTGAATGAACATTAACATAAAGAATCTAGTTCATGCTTTTTCTAAATTGCCAAGTTTAGGACCATCATCATCACGCAGGTTGGTTATACATTTACTCCAAAACAAAGAGAAAGTTATGCTACCACTTGTATCTTTGATTAAAGAGCTAGCAGATCTTATAGTAGAATGTGAGATTTGCGGAAATCTAGATACTAAATCACCTTGTTCTATTTGTACTAACCCAAAACGTGACACTAAGTTACTGTGTGTAGTAGAAGAATTGGGTGATCTATGGGCGTTTGAAAAAGGAAATATATATTCAGGTTTATACCATGTTTTGGGGGGCAGATTGTCTGCAATAAACGGCATAGGTCCAAAAGAACTGAACCTTGATACTATTCTGGAAAGAGTGACAAAATCTAAAGTTGAAGAGATAATTATTGCAATTAATCCGACATTAGAGGGTCAAGTTACTGCACAATATATAATTGAATTGCTAAAAAATTTGGATGTGAAAATATCACGTCTTGCTTGCGGCATACCAATGGGCGGAGAAATTGACTATCTAGATGAAGGAACGTTAAAAGCAGCCCTCACTTCAAGACAAGAATATGAGTTAAATATAAAATAAGGTATGTGCTTAAAAAAACTTGCATCGTTAATAACGTTCAAGAAGAAAGAAACAGCGCCACCACTTCAAGTGGCGGCTTGGGAAAATGACCGTCTAAACTATAAGCAATTTTCAGGCAAATTCAACACTATAATTAAAACGATTGATCAGTTTTTTACAATAATATCTTTAGAAGGATATGACGGATGGGGTAAGACGTTTTTTCTGAAAGAGTGGGTAAAAGAGTTAAAACAGCAAAATGAAATTGCAGCTTACTATAACGCATGGGATATCAATGCACTGGATCAACCACTTCCTTCTTTTTTAAATTTTCTATTTGAAGATTTATTTGCATCGTATGAAGTAAAAAGAAGCGTTATACAACAGTTCAAGAACATAAATCAAGAACTATTTTCTCTAAACACACTAGGAAAGCTGATTAGTAAATCTCCACTTGCTATGCTTTCCGTATTGCTTGACGCTACAAAAGAGGCTGATAGGAAAGATATTGGTTCTGTACTGAGAGAGTTGAATACTCTTCAAAGAAGAGAAGAAAACATTAAGGATTTTAAAACACAATTGGCAAAAGTAGTTAATAGAATTAGAAAAGACAAAAACATTTATATAATGGTGGATAATCTTGATGTGTGCCGCCCTAAATTCGTTGTCGATTTTTTGGAATCTATAAAGTATATGCTTGATGTGGAGGGGCTGGTTTTCATTATTTCTGTAAGTAAAGATAAGAGCAATGTGCATAAAGCCATTAGCACGATACTTGGACCAAATTTTGACCTAAAATCTTTTACTGATCTCTCTTTACATTTACCGAAGCAACCGATAGAAAAATTTACAAAAGAACTATTTGAAAATATTAAATTACCGAAAAAGTCAAAAAATTTGATTGTAGATAGTTTTATATTTTATGCAGAAAGCCTTTTACTATCGTTAAAAACAATAGAATACTGCGTAAAAAAAATAAAGCTGTGTCTTCTGAATTACACAAGAGAAGAATTACCTGCTCCAAATTTGTTTTCGTTTTTGGTAATACTGCAATCAGTAAATACTGATTTGTATGAGGAGTTAGATTCCTCATGTCAAAGAGCATTGGAAAAAATTGAAAATGAATATAAATCTTTAATTCTAAATGGTCAAGAGGAATGGGAAAAACTTAAAACCTCTCTAGAAGCTGCTTTTGCAGAGAAGGAATCAAAAATTAACAAAGCTATAAAGGATATAATATTTTGAAAAGATACCCTACCTTTGCATATACAAAGATAGGGTAATATTTGATTAACGCCCCTTTACTATGTTATTACCTTGTTCAAACTTTCTGATTAATTCGCTTACGTTGACATTAGATAATTTTTTACCTGCAGATTTGTCATTATGTGAAGCATCAGGTTTACGAAGGTCTTCCTTACTGTTACTCCTAGTAATATTATACCAAATTCCATTACTAATCGAACAAATAAGAAACATTACAAACTCGTTTAATAGTAGTGCTGGAAATACTGACAATAAAATTACACAGAACATCTTCAAGTAAGCCTATGGTATCGTAGACTCTGTTGCGTAAAGTATTGTGTTTGATATATTGCCACAGCCTCTCAACAGGATTCAGTTCCGGTGAATAAGGAGGCAAGTATATAATGGTAATGTTTTCCTGAAATTTCAAACTTTTTGATCTATGCCAACCTGCACAATCCATTACAAGAAAGACTTTTTTCGTGCCTAAATCTTTCGACATCTGCTCCAGAAATATATTCATACAATCAGTGTTTACATATGGAGCAAGTAGGCTAATTTTCTTACCACTTCTTGGATTTACTGCACTGTAGATATAGAAATTTTGTCTACCAATTTTCATTTTAACCTGCGTTCTGACCCCTTTTTTAAACCATCCGTGTCCGATTTTTGAATGAGTTCCAAATCGTGATTCATCAAAAAAATACCTCCTTTTCAGGGTGGGAATTGACTATTTTATTGAAGTATTTTTTAAACTCTTCTTGCTTTTTTTTATCTTGTTTATGGTGAATTGGCCTCGGTGTTATGTAAGAAAATTTCATCCTTTGTATCTCACGGTGCACTGTTGATTTGCTAATGTTTAGGCCAAATTCCTCTGAGATTTTTATTTGCACTTCCTTAATAGTAATATTTGGATTTCTTTCTACCCATATTTCAATTTGCTCACGTTGATTTTTGTTTAATTTGCTTTTCCTTCGCCGTTGAGACGGGGCAAATAATCTTTCTACTCTACCAAATTTTAGATGCTTTATCCATTCAGTCAAAGCAGTCCTTGAAATTTTACATATTCTTGCCACAGCGCTTATACTACTTTCTTTTCCTACTATCACCGCTTGTAACTTTTTTGAAACATATGCGTTATTTCTGACCTTTTTTAACATTTCTTTCGCCAAATTTACAACTTTTTCGTCTAATAGTTTTGACCTTAATGCCATTTATACCTCTCTATTTTATCTACTTTAGTATCACTTCTTTCCCATTATTGTCTATCTGTTCTTTACATAGTGGGAATTGGTATAACATCACTGATACCACTATCCCCTGAATCACGGCGTTGTTTGTTAGAAGTGCTATGAATATTGTCTTTCATGAGTTTTTGCATTGTTGGGCCAAATGTTCTTCCAAGATTGCTACTTACTGTTTTATTACTATCATTTGCTTGGGAATGAGATGCATTTCGCTCAAAAATCGCTTTTATTCCAGCAAATTTAGCTTGGGAAGATTTCGGAGGAACAGGTGGAGCAACTTTCTTAAGCTTTACTATTTTTTCTAACTCATTCTGCGACGATAACTTGGTCTCTGGTGCTCTTGGTGGTACCGGTGGGGCAACCATGCCTTTTGAGTTAATCTTTCCTTCATTTTTAGGAAAAATTTTTGGATTATTTTTTTCTACTGTAGTATTCATTTTTTTACCTCTAAGCCTATTAACTAGTAGAATTATAAACTTAGAGGTATTAATTTTGTAATAACGATGCTAATAGGTTTCAAATAAGCATCGCCAGAGGACTCTCTATATAATGCTTAAAGGCATTTAAAAATTTTGCTCCTAATGCTCCATCAACTGCTCTATGGTCAACAGAAAGTGTTACTGTCATTATTTCTGCTATCTCTATTTTCTCATTCATAACAATTGGTTGTTTTTTGGATGCACCAACTGCCATAATGCAAGATTGCGGCGGATTGATTATAGCACTGAAGGCTTTTATACCAAACATTCCTAAATTGGAAATAGTAAACCCACCTCCTTGAAATTCTTCTGGCCTTAATTTTCCAGATCTTGCTCTGCTTACTAAATCTTTCACTTCTTTTGATATAGATAAAATACCCTTTTTATCAGCATTTTTTACTATAGGAGTAATTAGCCCATCTTCAAGTGCCACAGCGATTGAAATGTCTACATTCGAGTATTTAAGTATTTTATTATCTATCCACGAAGAATTTATATCAGGAAATTTTTTCATGCTGAAAGCTGCAGCTTTTATGATTAGGTCATTAATTGTTACTTTGTTATTTTCATCTGCTGAGCTAATCTCGTTTTTTAACGATATTAACTTATCAACCTGGCAGTCTACAGTTAAATAAAAATGTGGAACATTCTGTTTGGATTCAGTTAAGCGCTGTGCTATCACTTGGCGCATATTGCTTACTTCAACCATGGTATCTTCCTCGGGCCTTTCACGACTTTCAATGCGTGTACCACTACCTAAAGACTCCAACACATCAGCCTTAATTATGCGACCATATGGTCCTGTACCTTTTAATTGCTGCACATTAACCCCTTCATTTTGAGCTATTTTCTTAGCTAATGGGCTTATTTTTATTCTACCTTCTACATAACCCTCTGTCATCTGAGTAGCTGACACTGGTTCTTTTCTTCTGGATTCCAGCGTCACGCGCTGGAATGACACCGAAGAATGACTTGTTGGCTTTCCGTTTAAATCTTGGTGTTCTGATTTTTGATTATCAACAGCACTTTTTGTCACTTCCTTTTTAACTGCACTATTGATGGAAGTTGAAGTATAGTTGTTAAGTGCACTTTCATCTTCTCCTTCTTCCAGCATTAAAGCTATTGGTTGATTTACAGGCACGCCACTTGTTCCTTCTGTTACTAAAATTTTTGCTAAAACTCCTTCATCTATAGATTCAAACTCCATTATGGCTTTATCAGTCTCTATCTCAGCAATTACGTCGCCTACTTCAACTTTGTCTTGTTCTTTTTTATGCCACTTGACAATTTTTCCTCCAGTTTTGCTCATTGTCGGTGAAAGAGCAGGCATTAATATTTCTATAGGCATTGATTTTGCATTTAAAGATCTATTCAATTTTTAATTTACTCTTTATCTTATGTCAATCTAATCGTGAATTATGATGAATAAGTCTGTTACACTATCCCTCACGTCATCCCAGTGCGTGACACTGGGATCTTGGTTCAGTACTATTATCCTATTGTTTTTATTATTTAGTCATAGCTTGTTTGCTAATAACTTTGTTTCAACAAAGTCAAACAAAATCAACATGAGAACAGGGCCAGGGTTTCACTATCCTGTAAAATGGATATACACTTGCAAAAATCTGCCCCTGAAAGTGATAGAAGAGTTTGAGAGTTGGAAAAAGGTCTGCGATATAGATGAAGACTGCGGATGGATAAAAGGCAATCTGCTTAGTGGTAAGCACCACGCAATGATAAAAGAAGATACTTATGGATATCAAAAACAGAGTGTAGACAGCAAGATTACTATGAAAATAGACAAGTTCGTTGTAATGAAAATAGAAAAATGCAACGAAGAATGGTGCTTTCTTTCCACCCCAAAACGTAAAGCATGGGTACAAAAAAAACATATATATGGGGTTGATTAGGTTGATAAAGGATCTGGATTAACACTAGTTTCCGGACCTTCTGTAGCAGACTCTTCAGATGAAGCAGGAGTTGCACTAACTTCTTGAGGTTCTGGAGAATTATTTTGCCATATAGTGCTGTCACAAAAACTCTGTAACATCTCCTCAGCAGATGAGTTTAAAATTTGTACAATAGACTTTTCACTTTGTTCTCTTAGCGATTGATCCATTCTAGAAATCAACTTAAGAAACTCACTACCTGATTTTTCAGCTTCACTTTTTATTTTGCTTTCTATGCTTGCAATATTACCTTGATCAATTTCTTCTTTTGTTATGTTGAATGAATTTGCAACATCTTAATATCCAATTTTGCAATTTCCACAACCAATTATGCAAAAAGCAATAGAATTAGATATTTCATTTGCAGCCCACTTATGTATAGTGGTAGCCAAATAATTGTCATGGTATTTAATGCTAAATTGTTGTTCTATTAGCTCAGAAATTTTATTCTTTAGAGACATAAAGCACCCTCCTACATTCGTTATACCTTTTTGTTAAGATACACCATTTACTACATGCTTTACTTTAATTAATTATTAAAACGAGAGCATAATTTTCAGAGTTATATCTTTTTACCTTAACAATTCTTTTTTGATTTCCTCTTCAACTTTCTCTCTTATATTCACATTAAGGTCCTTCGTCGAAAAATCAGTCATAGCTTCAAGATCATATAGATCTCTTGTCACTTTTTCAATAGCATCATTTATTTCTTCTTTGTCAAATTCCTTTATAATAGGTCTAATCTTCACATACCCTGGAGAGCCTTTACCATAAATTTCTTTGCTTTTATAAATGCAACCACCTGCACCAGGTTTACTGCTTCTCAAACCACTTCCACACTCTATTATTTCATACTTGACTTGACCATCTTCTATATATGTTATTTTATTATCTTCAGTAGACTTCAATGCACTTGCTGGTATGACTGTTTTTTCTAACTCTAAACTCGGTTCATGAATTATTGTGTCCCGATAACTTGTACGTTCAGGACCATATGTTCTATACATACCTCCACCTGCAACAGTGATTAATGGCTTGCAATCTTGTTTGTCTGAACGACACATTTTTATAAAAATAGGTCCTCCGTCCTTATCTGAGGAGTTATTTTCCTGGTTACCCCCTCCCTCTGTAACTTTCACCTTAATTACAGGATAATTAGGGTCAATTTTCAGTTTAGCTTTAATATAATCGCCTGGCATTCCTGCTCTACTTTCAGTGGAACATACAGAAGATTCGCAGTTAATAGGTGTATCTTTTATATGACCTGCTTCACCACTTCCCCACGCTTCTATTTCAACACGATCAAATTTTATTGATAAGTCATCTGTATAAACATCTTTATTTTCATGATCATAGGATTTTTCATTATTTTTTTCAAGATCTGGTTTCTTATTTTTCAGCTGTTCCTTGATTATCTCTTTTAATTTTTCTTTTAATTTCTTTTTGAGACCTTCTAAATCGAACCTACACAATTTATCAGCGTAAAAGACCTCTGTTCTATCTGCTTTAATCAGTTGATCTTTTAATTGTGTACACTTTTGTACTTCATTTTTTTCATCTCTTAATACTTTATCATCCTTATCTTTACAATCCACTTCCTCATACCTTAAGTAGAATGGCTTATCATTTTCATTTTTATTCAAATATTGTTTTGAACGGCTGCATTTTCCATCAGAGCAGATGCAACCATCATCACCTTGATTACATTTTTCTCTATGCTCTACATCCGTCAATTTGTATACTACTTTCAGTCCTTTACCAGATTTAAATGCCTTGTCTATCTCATCATTTCTTTTTACACAGTAACTGCATTTCCCCTTTTCCTGTTTATTGTCGTCAGGGAAGAAAACATACCCTTGCTTATTAAATATTATTTTATCCAACTGATCTTGAAGTCTTTTTATTTTTAAGAGGTCGACTGTTTCCCTTTCCTTGCTTGGAAGATAATAGAACCGATTTGATTCCTTTGAATAAACAGCATTGTATTTAATATATTTTGTTCCCATTAATTTTAGTGGTATTATTTTATTTTCTCTTTCAAGAACAAACTCTTCTGGTTCTGGCTGCCATCCAGAAAGACAAAGCATTCTACTGTTAGAATTTTCTTTATATTTTATTTCTACTTCTGGTTGTCCTAAGCTGTTCAATTTGCATTTATTTCCTTGAAACTCTTTACATTCTGTTTCAATATCAGGAACATAGTCATATTCTTTCAGAACTTTAAATTGTTGCGGATTACTTTCTAATATACCTTCTATAATATTATCAATATAACTTTTTTCGTTATTACTATCAGTTGTTTTTTTAACTATTCTCGGTTTTACTACCTTTAAAGATAGAGGGCCAATGTTTGTAGAAGAACCAGCATTAACATTAAAAGTACATAAACCATTGCTGTAGGTTCCACGTGCTTCATAAGTACAAGTGTTCTCACTCATCTTCATTCTTATCTTTAACGTGTTACTCTGTTTTCCAGGCGTGTTACTTTTTACTATCTCTACTACTTCAGGCTCTGGAGTAGGTGGTGCCGGGAAACAGCGGACGAACTGTGGATTTTTTTCATCTATACTTTGAGTTCCAAGGTATTCAGCGCAGAGCTTATCTTTTTCTCTATAAGTTTTGAAGTAGTACGTGATGCCATCTTTGTCTAAAATAGAGCGCCACTCAGCTTTATCTTCTCCATACCCTTTAGGGAAATCTAATTTTTCTCCAATCTCTCCGTCTCCTCCTTTCAGATCACCAATGATTACCTTAACTTTAGGGTTAAAGTAATCATTGTCTTCATCTGTTATAGGAACAATTCTAACTTGTGGAGGTGACATCGCAAGTTGCTCACAGAACGGAGGGGGGCCAGGTGCAAGTGGCACAGGGGCACATTTTACTTTTTCCTGATAGCAAGTATCACAAACATTTTCCATTTCTCCAGGGCGAAAGATATTTTCCCCTGAAAAAACTCTAGAACCCCATGCAGAAATACCTGATATACAAGCACCCTTTTGACTGCAAGCGCATATTTTAGGAGAGTTAGCGAATCTTCTTTTTTCCTCATCAGTAACACCATCTGCCCATTCCCACTCAAGACCCCGTGTCACCTGTCCATGAATTTTTCCACCATTCAGCATTTTATCCCCTCCCCAGTCAATAAAAGCTGCAGCAGAAACACCCCCACCTGTACTTTGTGTTCCATATATTTGGCGGCAGGATTCCCCGCTTTGTAAGTCATAACAATAACTTTTTCCATCATAAGCACATACTCTAATTTTAGGATTAAAATAGCCATCAACTCCTTGATCTTTTATTGCTTGTACTTTAATTTCTTTTACCCAATCTCCGCTAACTATTGCTTCGAACCAAGTATTACTCGTTACAAAATTCGGACAATCAGCATATCCTTGATACGAAAGACCAAGTATCAAAAAGAACATCAATAAGAAATTAAGCTTTACACTTCTCATAAAACACCGGTAACCACTCATTAACTTCTTCTCCTTTTTCCTTTATTGCCTCGTACATATACTTTATCGTCTCTTTGTTAGCTGAAAGTACATGTATTTCTTGCATATTCTTTAAATCTAAATTTGAAGTTACTAACCCTTTATACTGCTTTATCAAAAATAAACCTTCCTGTGTTGGCGTCTGCAGAATTATATTCAGCTCCTCTTTCGATAAAGAAAATGCTTTCATGTATAACCTATTTGCATTGACGTTTGGCATCAAGATCCTTGTATCAACATGTTTATCTAAATATTGAGTAAATTTGCTAGCAAATGCGAGGTTTAAGTTTTCAGTACTTAGGATTACTACAACATTTAGTTCCGTCATTCTTTGCATCCAGTTATCAAACTCTTTCTCTGTAGGAAAGATATTACTTATCTCCCATGCTTCATCCAAAACAAGTATTGCAGGCGAGCCATCACATTTTGCCTCAAAAGAATATAAAAAATAGTAAAGTATCACGGACATACATTCTTTTCGTTTTGTGAGGTTTGCGGTGTTGAGAGATATAATTTTTGTTTCCCAGTCAATATCTGATTCATTACCATCTTGAAATAAGTAAGCAAACTCACCACCGTCACACCATCTACTTATTTTACCCCCGAGGAGCAAAAGCACCTCAGAAATTTGCGCAATAGAACGTGACTCCTTGGGTATAGCAAATATAGAATCCACAATTTTTCTTATCTTTTCTTCTACGTCCACCAAGCTCGTATCGGCTACCATTCTTTTGATCAGTTCAACCAACATATTGCGATTAGAAGCACTATCTTCAATGTTTAGTGGATTAAATTTTAGGCTTTTGTCCTTATACTTCGGATCGATTATATAATATTTACCACTCACTGCTTTAGTAAAAATTATCGACTTTCCAGTGTTATCCAATATGACAATTCTTGGGTTAAACTTTCTTGATTCTGATAATAGGAAATTAATGAGTGAAGTTCTGCCTGAATTTGGAGCTCCAAGTATCGTAGTATGGCCATTATTTCTTTTTCCATAGAAATTAAAGAAGTAAGGATTTCCTTCTTTTGAGAAAAAAACTGTTACCGCTTCTTTCCACCTTCCTCCTTTTAATGTACCTGACGTAAAATCATGCAGCATAGCAAAACTGCAAGCATATTTTGCTAATATATTTTTCGGTTGTGTAATAAAGGTAAAATTGCCCGGAAGTTGTGCCCAAAAATGACTTTCCATATGTAGATCAGTTCTAAATATCATGAAGCCAATTAATGACATTATAGAAGATAAATCACTAATATTTTCGGCTAACTTATTCCTATCGTCTGCAAATATTGTAAAAATAATTTTCTGTTGGCAGAAGTCTAGACTAGAGGTCTTTTCAAGCTCTATTATTTCTTCAATTCCTGAGCTTTTAAGTAAGGTATTATCCTCACTAATTTGCAGCATGTTAATTTGTTTATTAAATTCTTTTATTGCCTTACTATTACTAGTAAATATCATTATTTCTGTAATGATAAATTCAGATTCAAGCTGCAAGCACCTATCTATATTGCCTAAGGAGATTTCTCGGTATTCCTTTATGCTGAAAACAGAGCCAAATTTCTGTTGATTTTCAAAGATTGTCTGAAACGTATTGAAACCAAAAGCTATTTTAAAATTTCTAATATATTGCGACAGGTCCCTTTCATGTATTGGATAATCTTTGTGCGTTAATGTAACAATATAGTGGAGAAATTCTATCATTTCAGAATATATTTTACCTTCACTAAATCTTAGACCCAGTTTTTTAGCTCCAAAAGGTCCTAAATCATCGTGAATTAAGTCAGTTATCTTTTGCAACTCCTGGTGGCTTTCTTGTAAAGACAGCTTATGCTTATTCTTTATTCTATTAAAAAAAAATGAATTATTAGTATGCTTACCAAAATCGCTAAACAATATTACAATATATAATTCATTTATATACTGTAATTTACTATCAGTGAGTTTATCAAACCGCGCTGAATGTAGCTTATCAGAGAAGTCTTCAGTTTTATTCCATTTTAAGCTCAATTTATTGCGCTTTCGGACAGTATGAATCCAAACGGTAAAATATAGGCTATTAATATTTTTTGATATGCTTTTTCTAATTTCAGTTCTAAGGTCGCTGTAATTATCAACAGAAGAATAATCTTCTAACTTGATTATTTTTAACAACTCTCCCTGTTTTGTTAGTATAGTTTCTTCATTGTAATGACAAGCATAAGGAATGAAATCTAAATCAATGCTCTCTAGTAATGCTAAGTTGTTCTTTTTTTCAAACTTAGAGTTAATTGCTTGTACTTTTAGCTGCATATGCGTATTCAATAAAGATAATTAAAAAAGATAAAAATACTATCTTAATTTTTATCTTTTTTTTCGCTATCGGATTGTAATTTTATATCTTTTGCAAAATTAAATTTTTCTTTTAAGTAGTCTGTTGCCTTTTCTGTACTACCAAACATCATGATCAGTACACCAAACATTATCATAAAAAAGATTAGACCTCTGAACACTACTGCAAGTATCACCGCAGCTATACATAACCCTATGATTGTTGAAGGACTCATATTTTCTACAGTATCTTTAATTGAAAATGAAGAAATAAAATCTTTTACTGTTTCTTGTACATCCTTTAATTCATCACTCACCGAAGCTTCGCTAGAATATGATGCAAAAATGAAACTTAATAAGGCTATAAAAACCAAAACTTTATTCAATTGAATGCGCATCAACTAAATACCCTTTAAATATTCCTCAAATATAACAACTTTTATATCAATAGGCAAGAACTGAATTCACTTATCCACTACAAGTAACACATATTTAATTTTTACAGATGTGAACATGCTGTAAGCTTTTTATCATCAACAAGAGGTTCCACATTAATGGATGTTAATTTACTTGATAGGAAGTTTGAATGCAATTCAGCTACTGCTGCTATAGCAAACACTGCAGCCATAGCAAGTAGTCCTGCTCCTACCAGTCCTGATGTCATTGCTCCTGCAACAATGCACCCTATTGTAGAGAGAGCACAACCTGCTACAAGTGCAACGTGAAGATTTCTGTTATTGGGTTGTTTAAGTGGAGTATCTTCACCCTTTTTCTCATTCACAGGAGGTTTCTGCATGGTTGTAATGGTATTTTTTTGTCCTTTTGTTCTTCAGATTTCACTGGCTGACTACCTGTCCTCTGAGTAGCCTGACCACTTGGGTCCATATTTTCTTTTTTTTTGGATCCCAGTGTCACGCACTGGTATGACACCTGAGCTGGCTTTTTTTCTGTGGTCTGTTCTAGCAGCACTTTATTTTCAGTTTCTGCTTTTTGTGGATTACTATCTTCTTCAGTAGAGCTTATACTGCTCCTTACTGGTAATTCCAAACTTTCTTCACTCTTTCTAGGTGAATCTATTCTACTATCTGAATCATTATCATTACTGAGTTCAGAAGTCTGCTTATGCTCCTTTATTTCTTCCACAACCTTGCTATCTTTTTCAAGTATTTCTTCTGTAATACCTAAATTACTAAGTATTTTATTATCACCACTTTTTTTCTCAGCTATATTCAAGGGTGTTTCTTGTGTGTTGTTTTGCTCTTCAATATGTCCTAGCTGCATTTGATCTTCAATATTTTCTTTAACAGCACTTGGTATTGAGCTTACACTGCTGCTCTTGCTAACAACATCTAAAGTTATTAGTTCCATAATTATTTTTTCTATTTCCGTTCTTTTTGCTGTAGTTAGTTTTTTTGAGTTTGTTATTTCTACTTCCAATGCTGGAAGAAATTTCTCGGTGTAATAATTATAGTATTTTTGATATTTTTCTTGCTCTCTCAGTGATTTTTCTAATTGAATTAATACGTTAGGGTCAGCTCCTTTGTTGAACAACTCTATGCATTTTGCGATAGTTCCATCTCCATTTTTTTTTGGACTTTGATTACTATGTGTTTTTTTTGTTACCTTTTTGTATATAGTGTCGCGCAATTGTTGGTTAATATCTTTTTTAGAACTTGGCATAGACTTCTCCATACATAATAAAATGTATAGATACCTTTTTAGCGTTAATTTTACATTAAAACTGGGCAATTATGCCGTATTATGGATAATTATTTGCTCTTCTACTTCTACATTTCAATATAATTGTTTGCCTGTTGAATTAATATGTCTATCACTTCTTTTACAGGCTTTTCCCTATCAACCATGCCAACACTTTGACCGGCCATTAAAGATCCCGTTTCAACATCTCCATCAATTACTGCTCTTCTTAAAGCTCCAGCCCAGAACTTTTCTATTTCAAGCTGCCCATCTTCTTTTGAGATCTGTCCCTTTTGGTATTCATCAATAACTTTTTTTTGATGCTTCATAAAATCATCACTTGCTTTGTTGGCTATAGCTCTTACTGGAATTACAGGAAAATCAGCACTTATCTGTACAGAAGGTATTGCATTACGTGCGGCTGATTTAATAAACACTTTCTTAAAATTTTTGTGGGCAATTGACTCATTAGTGCAGACAAATAATGTACCTATTTGACAGCCACTTGCCCCCATTTCTAAGTAATTAACTATCATTTCACCTCTTCCTATTCCACCTGCAACAAACACTGGTATTTGTTCATTTTTAAAATGAGGCAATATCTCTTGTGCGAGAACAGAAGTGCTAACTGGCCCTATGTGCCCGCCTGCTTCCATTCCCTCTATTATTAACGCATCTACTCCCATTTTTACTAACCTTTTCGCAAGGCTTAATGCTGGTGCAAAGCACATAACTTTAATGCCTGCACTCTTGATTTTTTCTATATTAGGCTTCGTTGGTAATCCGCCAGCAAGCACTATATGGCTCACTTTCGTTTCAATGCACACATCTATCAACTCACTCAACTTTGGGTGCATAGTAATTAGGTTTACACCAAATGATTTGTTAGTTAATTTCTGTGTCTCTATGATTTCTTTTTTCAATAGGTCTGGAAACATTGCACCACATGCAATTACACCAAAACCACCAGCGTTTGAGATTGCCGAAACCAAGTTTCTCTCTGAAACCCAGCTCATAGCACCACCCATTATCGCAAACTCACTACCAAGAAAATCTGTTCCTTTTTTCCAGAGGCTACTTAACATATAACCTATATCATACGTTTAAAAATGTTTTGCTTATCTATAAATGTGTGTTTCAAAGCGCCAAGTATATGCAAGATTATAAAGAGTACCATAAAACATGCAAGCATCGAATGTAGCTGATTAGCCGTGTTAGCTAGATCTTTGTTTTGATTAATCAACAAAGGGATATGAAAAAAATACTTGATCTTTTTGCCAGAAGCAGAAGACATAACATAGCCAGATAGTGGCATTAGCACCATTAAAGAATATAAACCAAAGTGTACTGTTTTACTTGCATTGATTACAAATCGAGAAAAATTTGCTGGAAGTCGTGGAACATAAGTAAAGACGCGAAAAAATATGCGTACTATGATTAGTCCAAGAATAGTGATACCGCAAGCCTTATGAATAGCGTATATGTTGAACTTAATCTCATTGCTAAGTGGTAAGCTTTTCATATAAAGTCCAGAGCAAAGCATACCAATAATAAAAACAGCCATCAACCAATGGATAACTCTTAAACCTAGGCTATATTTATCGTCTTCCATTTTGATTACCCTAAAGTAGCATTTATATAATAGAAAAACTATTTTTCAATCAAAATTATTAAAGCAATTTAGATTTACCGACAATGTAGCTATACAAATTCGACCCAGCCGGGAGTCAAGTAGCTGGCCGGCACCTAAGCCATAAACGGATTAAATGCAAAACTTCCTTGACAAACTCCGCCAACCCCCTTATTGTAGTATTAAGGGTATTTCTGACTCAAAACTTGTTTTTGACCTGCAGGCTCAATGACAAAATTCAGTAAAAAACTTAGGGTATTTTTTGGCGGATTACATAAAATTATAGCGGCTGCATGTCTTTTAAATTTTTTCTACATTCAGCCAAATCGCGCTTATTTTAAGCGTTAGCACATTATTACAGCGCCACTTACAGTAATATAGAGTCAAAACTCGCACCACGGGGCTTCTTTTGCCTTTTTTTTCGTTTGGTAAATTTCTTAATGTTTGTAGCTAAAAGAGCCCAAGAGAGGTGTCATCCCGCTGCTTGTTAGCGGGATCTATGTTAAGAGATACCGCGAATGAATCGCGGTATGACGTAGGACTGCTGTCATCCCAGTGCCCCTATGATGTCATTCCAGTCTGGGATCTAGCCTTTATTATTTGGTTGAAATTAAGTCTTCTGGATCCCAGTGTCAGTTACTTTCATGACATCATCATAAAGTAAAATGAGATCCCAGTGTCACGCACTGGGATGACACCCTGACAATCGTCATCCCGCTGCTTGTTAGCGGGATCTAGAGATACCGCGGCGGTATGACGTAGAGCTCGCGTTAGCTATGCTTTTATACTCACCAACTTAGTGTCCAATCTGGATCCCAGTGTCTGGGCACTGGGATGACATCATAGAGGCGCTGGGATGACACCCTGACAATCGTCATCCCGCTGCTTGTTAGCGGGATCTAGAGATACCGCGGCGGTATGACGTAGAGCTCGCATTAGCTATGCTTTTATACTCACCAACTTAGTGTCCAATCTGGATCCCAGTGTATGGGCACTGGGATGACATTATAGAGAGGCGCTGGGATGACACCCTGACAATCGTCATCCCGCTGCTTGTTAGCGGGATCTAGAGATACCATGGCGGTATGGCGTAGAGCTCGCGTTAGCTATGCTTTTATACTCACCAAATAAGTTTGCTTGCTTACAAGCAAACTTTCCTAGATTCCAGCGTCACGCGCTGGAATGACATTGTGGGGTGTTAGGTGTTATCCAAGTAGCGTGACTACTTGCTGTATTACCAAGTCCAATTAAGTGCAGCATCATCACTTGGTGGAATGTCAAAGGACGGTTGTGACATTTCCTCTTGCACAGCTTCTTTAAATTCTGGACTTTTTATATTTATCGCTGCTATATGCTTTTGTAAGGCTTGATCAGCAGCTATTTCAGCAGCTGATGGACTTGTTCCATCTTTACCATCTTTTCCTGGATCCCCTTTCTCTCCTTGTAGGCCTTTCTCTCCTTTCTCTCCTTGTGGGCCTTTCTCTCCTTTCTCTCCTTGTGGGCCTTTCTCTCCTTTCTCTCCTTGTGGGCCTTTCTCTCCTTTCTCTCCTTGTGGGCCTTTCTCTCCTTTCTCTCCTTGTGGGCCTTGAACTCCATCTTTACCATCTTTTCCTGGATCCCCTTTCTCTCCTTGTAGGCCTTTCTCTCCTTTCTCTCCTTTTGGGCCTTGAGCTCCATCTTTTCCTGGATCCCCTTTCTCTCCTTGTAGGCCTTTCTCTCCTTTCTCTCCTTGTGGGCCTTGAGCTCCATCTTTTCCTGGATCCCCTTTCTCTCCTTGTAGGCCTTTCTCTCCTTTCTCTCCTTGTGGGCCTTGAACTCCATCTTTACCATCTTTTCCTGGATCCCCTTTCTCTCCTTGTAGGCCTTTCTCTCCTTTCTCTCCTTTTGGGCCTTGAGCTCCATCTGCTCCTTGTAGCCCTTTACCTCCTAAGAACGCCTTTGCTGTTTGGTCATTTGTACCATCATACTTTGCTTTGTCTGAGCTACCAAGAAATTCTCCTAATGTACCCACTAGAACTGATTTATTATTATCTTTTGTACTAAGTAAACTTCCAAGAGCTGTTGCTAAACCATCTACCTTGTACTCTACTGCAGGTTTTTTATCTGGTGTATATTCCAATTTAAGATCATCTCCTGTTACGTCTAAAGTATATTTATTACCCTTCTTATCTGCTAAAGTTATAATTTTAACATGACTTAAATCTGTTGCTGCTGTTCCTACAGCGCTTTCAAATTTTAAACTAGCCGACATATCACCCTCCATTAATTACAAAAACCATAGCATGCATGAAAATAGTATAATTTTCGTTAATGCTAGATTTTACATAAGATTTCCTTGAAACTTTTCATTTTAGAATTCTTCTCTTGTCATCCCACTCCCCTCTCCTGTCATCCCAGTGCATGACACTGGGATCCATTTTTCCATCATCAGAAACGTTGTACTTTAATATAAAACGGCTACTTTTATGCTCATCAACTTAACTAGATCCCAGTGTCTGGGCACTGGGATGACACCGAAGGGGCTACTCGCATGACACCGAAGGGGCTACTTGGATGACAGCTAGCCTGACAACCGTCATCCCGCTACTTGTTAGCGGGATCTAGAGATACCGCTGCGGTATGACGGTTCGCGGTGGTATGACGTAGGACTGCTGTCATCCCGCTACTTGTTAGCGGCTAAGAGATACCGCGAATGAATCGCGGTATGACGGTTAAGTATCCCGCTACTTGTTAGCGGCTGAGATACCGCGAATGAATCGCGGTATGACGGTTAAGTATCCCGCTACTTGTTAGCGGCTAAGAGATACCGCGAATGAATCGCGGTATGACGTGTTGCTTGGGTCAGCTATACTTGCCTCCTTGTATGTATTAGATGTAGGCTGAGTTGTGGTCGTGATAAATGTGGTCGCTTGTGTAATCAAACATTTTCACAAAGCCATTCTCTAGATAAAGATTATATTCGTGATGTTGATCTGATAATACAATATTATCTTGCTCCCCTAAATTGAAATGACTTGAATCTGACAGCAATTCGTAATTTGGATTATCTATTTTACTAATGCTGCTTATTACTTTGCCATTACCACTTGATATAGCTAAACTATAACTATCACCATCCTTCATTATTTTGATGGACACCTTATCTTCAGGTAACACTATAAGCTTCTTTGTGCCACTATCGTGGATTACGAATTTGCCTTTTTCAAAATAGTATTTGTCTTCCGGCAAAGCACCAACCTTATATCCTGATTCAGCCAATTTGTGCCAAAACTTTAACACAGATTGCTTTTCTGCTCCTTCCGCTCTATCATACAAGGCTTTCACATCATTATAATCTATGGTTACATTTGCCTTGTGCTTCCCTTCTGAGTCCTGCTCGCGACTCTTTTCTATTTTGAGAATTGTGTCTTTTAATACTACCTGTTCTTGCTCTTTCTCCTCCACTGAAGCTGTTCTTTTCGTTCTTGTTAAACTTTGTGATGGAATTGGCTGATCAGACTGCATTTCACTATTGTCGTTTGATACAGTTCTCTCTTCAGCAGCTTGTGCAACAACATTAGTAGTATTGTGACTTATGTGTGATGTATCAACTTCTGTCTTAGTTTCACTTACTTGCCCTTTTGGACTTTCGGTTTGTTTCTCTTTTGTGAATATTCTCTGATAGTCCGTGTAGCCTCTATTAGTGTCACCGATATCACCATCACCTTGATCGAAAGTTATTTTTTTACTTCCATTCCCCATGTCCTCAATTTCAACTTGAGGAGAAACAGATGCGAGGAAGTCGTTATAACTGTAGTTATAATCAGCAGAAAAGAATATTTTCCCTTTGAAGTTATGGAAATTATTAGATAACATTCCAATTTCTTCATCAGTATCACCATCAAATAGTTTTACTTTAGTGAAATATGCTTGATCTTTTATTCTAACTATTTCACCGCTAGAGTTTCTTTGTATTTGGTAATCATTTGGATCGTACTTTATAGCAAAAAGTTTGCCAGAGCCATATTTCTCTAAGTTTATAAGGCCCACATTTACATGTTTATGGGAATAATCTCTCTTCTCATATTCATGTGCAAATATTGGATCTATATATCTATATTCATCTGGTATGCCATTATACTCTCTCCCTTCAGAATCAGATGGTGCTAACTTATATTGTCCATCCTTTTGCACTAACTTTAGATGAGTAACTTTTTCAGGTAACTCATAGCGCACATTTTTTCCGTGATCATGAATGAACAAGTTACTTCCATTTGTAATTTCACCTCTTTCATTTTTCACCTCTTCGGTAATATAAAAGCCCATATTTTTGAATTCATGTAAGCGCTCGTCTCCTTGCTTTACAACCGCTTCGTATACATCGTCGTCTGTCCTATCTGTTCCCTTATTATCCAGTAATTTTCCTTTTTCCACGATTACTCCATTTGCCTTTTGCTCATCAGAATATTGTGCATGCTTTGAATCCTGATGATTCAAAATTTTGGTACCTCTAAGGAGCAGAGAATCTAAATCTTTTTGGATGTGTCCAGTGCTAGGATGCAACAATTCATTTTCATGTAAATGTGCTTCATCAAAGTATTCATCGCGTTCAACTGTTCTGCCATCTATCAGAGAAGCTTTATAATGACCATTTTCTTTTGTAACCGCCATATAAGCACCACCATCATATTGAACATTTAAGTTGTGCAATATGTCCTCAAAAACAAAAGTTTCTTTAGTTTGGCCTTCAACTTGCTTAAAAAATCCTGATTCGCTCAATAATTCTCCAAGCTTTGTATTTCCGTCATATATAGACAGTGCACCCATATCTCCTTGACCATGAGCTTGCATAGAAAAAATCTTACCTTCTTGTAGATTAATGTGAGTACCTCTGATTAAGTTTGGATCGATATTGATCATCTCTTCTAACATCTTTTCTACATCGATGTTCTTAGTCGCTTTTACTTGTTCTAAGCCAGTGTTTATGGTTTTATCAAGCAAGGTACTTTTTAAATTTTCATACTTATCTAGTATTGCATCTTTCAGTTGTGTATATTTGTCTTGTGTAGCACTATATAATCTCTTATCTTCATTACAATAATTAGTGCTGGCTGAATTGCATTTTTCTACAAATTTCTCATAAGAGATCTCTCCTCTTTTGTGTTGCTCGTATGCATCATGATGCTGTGTTTCTTCCTGTTCACGCAGGCCTTTCAACACATCATCATATTCTATATCCTTCTGCTTATCTAAGTCTTCTAGCTCGCTCGCACGTATTTTTTCTAAGTCTTCTTTCCCATTAGAGTAAGATTTTCTTAGATCTTCACCATATTTTGATAGCATCCTTAAAGCTTGCATTTTATACTCTTGACTGTTTTGATATTCATTACCTTGTTGGTCAGAGTAAGTCAGCTTAACCTGCCCATCAGCAGTTTTTACTGCCTTTAAGAAATGATATTCCTTTGATATATCGAGGTTATCATTTGTTGCCCTATTAACAGCACGAGCATAATCATAAAACGACACATGTTCTACAGGAGAAAAACTTCCAACGTTTTCTCCATCTATTTTTTCTATATTTGCTTTATAGTAGGATATGTTTTTAATTTCTCCACCAACTATTTCTTGACCAGTTGCTATAAAATCTCCTTTTGTAACTTGTAGGGCATTAATTTCTTCCATAGCAGTTTCTGTATCATTCTCAGCAAGCCAACTTTTGAAGTCAGCATCATGTCCTTTTATGTCTTTCAAGAAACTTTTTGACTCATCTGAGTTACCTTGACGTAAAGCATCTAGGTAGTCTCTTAATAAACTAGGATCTTTTTCCTGTAAGTACATTATCAACGCATGACCTGTTTTATAAACCAGGCTATTTGCTTCGCTGTCCTTTGAATATTCTAAACTTAAAATTTTATCTAAATCCAAATTTGCAGCTTCAGTTTTATCGATACTTGATCCTTGAGAATTGAATTTATGATCTGAATGATGCTCAAAGTAATCTGCAATTCCTTCCATTAATACTGTAGGTAGGTGCTTACCTCCTGTAGCCAAGTAAGTTAAACCATGTGCAAATTCATGCTGAAGGTTATGAACGCCACCTTGCTGATAGACATACATTTCAGCAAAAACATCAGCTTCCCCTTTGTAGTAACATTTACCACCCTCATCTCCAAGGTAAGAACCGAAACGCTCGCTTCCGCTAAGGTGAGTGTAATCATCCTTGTCATCAAACATATAAATTTTAAATGTTTGTTCTGAGTTGCTGTGTTCTAACTTGAATGTATCTTTAAAACTAGTAGCTGTTTCTTTTATCTCACTTTCAATTGTTGCAATTTTACTTGCTCTTAAATTATGAGAATAAACTTCTACTTTAATATTTAAATCTTTAACTTCTACAACATGTGGCGAATTAAACCCTTTGCCGTTATTGTTAAAGTATTCTTCTTTAGTTATATTTTTATTTATTTGTTGATTGATTGTCATAATTCTAACCTCTAATTTATTAACTCTTCAAATATAAGGTGATCTCTACTAAAAAAGTGTGAATTTTCATATTGGTATAATCTATATCTTAGTGAAGAAATATAAGTAATTAATTTAATATGAACAATATAAGATATAGCTATAACTAAAGCAATTTAGATTTACCGATAATTTGGTAAGCTATGAACTCGTCATTCCGCTACGTGTTAGCGGAATCTATGCTGAGATACCGCGAATGAATCGCGGTATGACGTAGGAAAACCTGACCTGCACTAGCTATAGGCTCTATAGCTTGACCACAAAAAAAATCTAAATTCTAACGTTACATTAGGATAGGGTAAGAATTTAAAAGCAAATTGACTTTCATTCCACCAAAGCACTATACTAAAACCATGATGGGTAATTAGCTCAGTTGGTAGAGCACTTGCTTGACGTGCAAGCGGTCGCTGGTTCGAACCCAGTGTTACCCACGTTTTTGTTCATGAAAAGATTTTATATGACAGCAGTGCATAACGGCAAACACTCAGCAGCACAGTCCAAGCGCTTAATCTATTCCATAATAATAGTTGCGATAACAATGTTTATGGAAATAGTAGGTGGAATAATTTCACATTCGCTTGCTCTACTATCAGATGCAGGGCATATGCTCACTGACCTCTTTGCCTTAGTTTTAAGCTGGTTAGCACACAAATTTTCAGCTAAGAAATCTGATTTGCAAAGATCATACGGGTATCATCGGTTGCAGATAATTGCAGCATTTGTTAATGGTTTAACTTTATTCTTCATTGCAGTAATCATTATAATTGAGTCAATAAAAAGATTTATTTTTCCGGTAAATGTTGAGTGGAAAGTAATGTTAGTAATTGCTACACTTGGCCTGATCTCTAATATTATAGTCTTTTTTATATTACATAGTAAATGCGAGAGCAATATAAACATAAAAAGTGCTGTACTACACGTTATAGGAGATATTTTAGGTTCTGTAGCTGCTATACTTGCATCCATAATTATCATGTTTACTGGATGGCAAATGGTGGATCCGATTTTATCGGTATTTGTCAGTATAATCATTTTGAATAGTGGCTACAAAATTCTAAAGAATTCTTGCCACATACTTCTTGAAGGCACACCTGAAGGGATATCTACTGAGGAAATAAAAAGTAAGATCACATCAGAATTATCTGAAGTGATAGATGTGCACCACATACATGCATGGTCACTGTCTGATAATTATTTTATAATTACCATGCATGCCAAAGTAAAGCAAGATGCACAACACACTGATATTTTGTATGAGATAAAAAAAATACTACTAAATAGGTTCGAGATAGCACACTCTACAGTCGAGATCGAATACGATGAGTGTGCGGATAATAAGATACTTAAACATTGACGTTTTAAATTACTATGCTATTACTAGAGCGTAATGATGTTGAAGGTAAGCTATGATAGGTATCTCTCAAATACAATTTCCTCGCAGTGGTTCCAGTAAAGTTAGAATTGCTCTCTATTTATCTTTTTATTATGCGTTAACTATAGTAACCATTCCTACTTCGATAATAGCTAGCTTAGTATCTATTCTATATGATACAGAAATTAAAACATTTCTTGGATATAAAAAAATAAAAGGTGGGGAAAAAATAAGTAATAAAGAATATTGGAAAATATTTGGTCAAGGTAACATAATCAAGTCAATCGCAGTTTCATGTATTGCTGGGCTAACAATTTATTATTTTTTCTCTAAGTCTTTAATATTAGCTTGGCTGCTGGCGCCGATACCATTGGCAATTGGAATAATCCTATTGCAGCCCGAAACAAGGCCAGCAACACTTAACCCTATAGCCTTACTTAAAGCTTCATTAAAGCTACTTTCCGATGGTTTGTATGAGAATTTAGTTGGTACAAAAAATGTAATAAATGCTATGAAAGAACATATGATGCCTCATATGGCAAATGATAGCATTATTGACAGTATTAATACACTAAAAGATAAATATGGTGAGAAGATACCAAAACCTAATGGTGTTATACATAATGATGAATTTGTTAAGTTTATTAAGTTCGTAGAAGGGGAAAAAGAGCTTGGAAACAATAATAAAAAAGAATTTATTAACTTTCTTAATGAATGGTGCAATAATGATGAACAAGTTCATGTTTCTGGACTCATGGGGGGGCAAATTTTATATTTGGTTCTAAAGGCTTGTAATAGTGGAGATAGTGAATCAGTTGCAGTAAAAAGGCAAGAGTTAGTAAAGTCTTTAATGTATGCCATGAACTATGCTAAAGGAACAATTGTTCCTGAAACCTGCTTTACTGGTATTATTGGTGCAATGTTAAAGTCATTAGAAGGAATACACCCTGGTATTAGAGTAGAATACCTTGTAGAAGATAGAATTGGAATATGTGCAGAAGATGAGGCATGTGAGTTTATTAAGAAAGAGCTGCAAAAAAAGAAGAATCATAAAGAAATCCTCAATGCCTGGGATAAGTCAGATGATAGCAGTAACCAAATAACTTCTAATTTTATTCAAGAAATCAAGATACCTTTAATGAGAAATTTGTTTAGCTTGGATTGTAGTGAACAGAATGTAGTAGATACAATAGAAAATCTTGAATATATTAATCCAGGAAAATTAACCGACCCAAACATCGATAATATAAGAAGCAACAGGGTCAGCACATGAATTATAAAAATTTATGTTCCTTGCCTTGCAGAAGATTCATAATATTCTTGTAGTGCTTGAGAAAAACTAGTGTTCCTATAACTAGTAATGTTAAGAACAAATTCCTCTGAAAAAAAAAGGACCATGCTACAACCGTTGAAGTAGCAGTCAAAGAAGCAAGAGAAGAGTATCTAAAGATAAAAAATACCACTATCCAGGCAAATATAAACACTAATGCCACAGGTATGTTAAACGCTATCAACACTCCCAGAGTTGTTGCAACTCCTTTACCTCCTTTAAATTTTAGCCAAATAGGAAACATGTGCCCTAAAACTGCTAAAATTGCAGATACATATATATAAAAATCGTTATTATCACAAAATTGTTGTGCTATATAAACTGCGATGAATCCTTTTAAGGAATCCAGAAGTAATGCCAGAGCAGCAAGACATTTATTTCCTGTTCTTGCAACGTTTGTAGCGCCAATGTTTCCTGAACCTACTTCTCTTAAGTTTATCCCTTTTATTTTTGTAATGATTAAGCTAAACGGTATTGAACCTAATATGTAGGATAGTATAAGGACTACATGCTTTTCCATTATACCAAGAACCTAATTAATTTTATTATTCCTCAGCCTTTTTAGGTAGCACTGAACTTCATCGTTAATCTGATTACTAAACAGTATAAGCGCTGTCATATTGATGAGAGCTAAACAAGAGAACAAAGTTCCACCGATATTGGCAATAGCCATTATATCTTTAGAAAGAGCAGAAAAAAACGCTACAATTATTACTGCTATGCGATATATCACTATACTTTTTGCACCGAATAAATATAGCCACCCCATTTCACAACAATATACAAACGAAATTACTGAAGAAAATGCAAACAAAAGTGCAGCTATGGTTAAAAGTATAGGAAACCATGAAGAAACAGTTTCAAATGCCTTTTGAGTGATTAATATCCCTTCACCAACACTAGTCTGGTATGCACCTGTTATTACTATCGTTATTCCAGTTAAACAGCAAGTGAGCATTGTATCAAAACACGGTTCTATCATAGCAACAAGCCCAGTTCTTACTGGTTCTTCATCTTTAGTTGTTGCATGAGTAATTGCAGCAGAGCCGACACCAGCTTCGCTGGCAAAAATTGCTCTTTGAATTCCAGCAACAAATGCTCCTACCATCCCTCCGCCAACAGCATTAAAATCTATCATGCTGGAAAATAATATCTTAAATGTGTGACCAAGATTGTGGATATTAAATCCAATAATAATAAGGCAGCTACATATATATATGAGTGACATAATAGGCACTAGTGCAGAAGATACTCTAGCTATCCTTTTAATTCCGCCAATAATCACTAGAGCAAGCAGCGCAGAGATTATGGAAGAAAGAAACCAAGAGTGACCATCTACCCAACTTGAATAGCCAGATAATATTGAAACCATTTGGTTGGTTTGAAACGCTACACTTCCACCAAGACCTGATAATACAAAGAATACTGCATATATTGCAGCTAAAACAATACCAAGTTTTTTAAATCCAAATTCCTCCAGACCATTCCTTATATACTGAAAGGGACCACTAAACAATTGCTCCTGATCTTCTGTTCTATGTCTAAATGCTAAAGTCACTTCGGCAAATTTTGCTGACATACCAAAAAAACCTGTAATCATCATCCAAGGCACCGCTCCTGGCCCTCCCATTGAAACTGCAATTGCGACTCCAGCAACAGTTCCAAGGCCTACTGTGCTTGAAAGTGCAGTCATAAATGCCTGAAAATGCGTAATATGACCATCATGGTGATTCGTGTCATATTTTCCACATAAAATAGCAAACGCATGCTTAAACATTCTTATGTTGAGAAATCCAAAACGTAATGTTAGAAACACATAACCAAAAGCTAGTAGAAAGATTATAAATGGCACGTAAAGGATTTTGAAAAACAGCACTTCATTCATGAAGTTATTTATTCCATTCAACACAGCATCATAACTTTCATAAAAACCTGAAGCAGCGTACACATCATTAAACAATAGGCAAAATAACACCATACAAAGTAATCTATAAATCATGTTAATACCCTTTAGAATTGTAATAAGAATCTATTGTATTCAAAACTTCCCTTCTTAGTAGATATATTGCAACAGCATTTGGAATCATAAGGCACATGAACAAACTGTCGCCTAGGTAAGATATAAATTCTATATTTTTTGACATACAACTGATATATACTGAAACCACTATAAGAATTTGGAACGGTATCAGTATTTTTTTATTACCAAATAAATACAGCAGAGCAACTTCACAGTAGTAACAATAAGCTATTATTGTAGAAAATGCAAAGGAAAACATCATTAGCGGAAAAACTAACTTGCTGAACAAGGGCAAAACTGTTGAAAATACCGAACTAATTAGTGTAATATCACCCACGTTATCAGTGCTATGCATACCAGTAATAATTATCACGATACCAGTCAAAAATGAGATTAGTATTGTGTCTATAAGTGGTGCAATCATTGCAACGCATCCAACTTTAATTGGATCTTCTTCTTTTACAGCTGAATGTGCTATAGCTGCTGTTCCGGTACCTGCTTCGTTAGCAAACACTGATCTTCTCACTCCTGCTATTAATCCGCTCAATACTCCGCCTCCTATAGCTGATTTATTGAAGATGTCTTGGAATATTATGGATAGAGCATTCAGCAAATTACTTCTGTTTACATAAATTAAATATATACACATACCCATATATAGCACTATCATAATTGGTGCTAAGCTCGTTGAAACGAAAGCAATGCGCTTTATTCCTCCCAATATTACAATAAAGACAAGCAGGGATATAATAATAGATGCGTTGTATTCGAAGAGGTTATTTGACAATGCTGCTATCTGATTCGCTTGAAATGGTATACCGCCCAAAATCATTGCAATAAGTAGCATAATCGCATAAGTAAAGGCAAGAAATCTACCAGTTTTTGCAAATCCAATTTTTGCAAGCCCGTACTTCATGTAATAAAAAGCCCCGCCAGTTGCATTTTCAGAGCGATAGGTGAATGCAAGCACCACCTCGGCAAACTTTATCGACATACCAAGTATTCCGGTAATTACCATCCAAAAAACTGCACTTGGGCCCCCTATTGTGATAGCTATTGCAACTCCTGATATTGTTCCAAGACCAACTGTTCCTGAAATTACTGTTGCAAACGCTTGAATATGAGTGATTATGCCATTGTTATTGTTATTACACTTTAGATTGAATAGCGTCTGTATTCCATGCTTGAACAATCTAAAGTTAGTGAATTTGAATTGGATGGTACAAAAAACCCCAGTTGCAATTACCCAAATAATTATAAATGGAATGTTGAATATCTTTATGTACAGAAATGAATTTAACAGTTCACTTATTTTTACAATCATGCTGCTCACTACTTTTTATTACAACTTATAGCTAACGAGCTTTATACGAGTAATATATATAAAGCCCAGTGCTTACTGGAATAGTAAGTACATACACTACACCTAAAATTGGTAGCGTCATCCAGGGCTTACTGATGAAAAATATAATAAGTACTCCAAAAAATGACACAAATATATAGGATAGGCTTTTGGGAACATAAATATATTTTGCAGAGAAGGTTGGAATGTGACTTATCGAAAAAAATGAAATGGCCAGAAAGTAACAAGCTACGTTTCTTGTGTTAAAAAATCGCTCTATGAGAAGTAAGTATTCACTCTCATGAGATTGAAAGGTAATAATTATTGGTAACAAAGAAAGTAAAGCACACACTGGAGCTGGAACACCAGAAAAGAAAAATTTTTCCCAGTGTGATTGTTCTGAGTGTAGCGAAACATTAAATCTTGCAAGTCTTATTGATATGCAGATTACGTATATCATTACTAAAATCCAACCTATGACTTTGATTTCGTTTAGCTTCCAAAAATACAAAAGAAATGCAGGCGCTGCACCAAAATTTAGAAAATCTGCAAAAGAATCAAGCTGGGCTCCAAAATCGCTAGTTGATTTTAGAATTCTAGCTATTCTGCCATCCATTCCATCTATTATTGCTGCAATGATGATAAAAATTACTGAGAATTCCCATTGTTCATTAAATGTAAATTTAAGTGAAGTGAGACCAGAACATAAACCCAATAAAGTTATAAAGTTTGGGAATAATTTAGTAATAGGTAAGAATCTACTGTTACTTCCATCGTTATTCATATAACGTCAAAAGTAAGCTTCTCTTGAACGTTTTCCTTATTTAAGTTTGCTATAATTGTTTCACCACCAATAACAGTTTGCCCTTCTGAAACTCTGACTTCTATATCAGCAGGAACATAAATATTCACTCTACTACCAAATCTTATAATTCCAAACCTTTCACCTGCTTTCACATTCTGGGATACTCCTAAATTACAAACGATACGACGTGCAATTAATCCAGCTATTTGCTCCACAATAATTTCTTTTCCCTTTTCGTATTCAATCACAATAACCTGCTTTTCATTTTCATTACTAGACCTATTGCTCATTGCGGATACAAACTTGCCTTTTTTATAATTCATTTCCTTTATCGTACCAGATATTGGTATACGGTTCACATGGACGTTCAAAACACTTAAAAATATGCTAACAAGCGTGAACTTCTTCTCTTCTCCATTTTCTGCCGATAAAGGATAATTAACTTCTTCAATTTTTGAAATCACACCATCAGCAGGACTTAATATAAGATCCTTGTTGTTTGGCACAGCTCTTGTTGGATCGCGAAAGAAATAAGTACACAATAATGTCGGAAACAAGCACGTAACACCAAACCCCCAAGATATAGAGAATGCTATACACGTTACTATAAAGGCAACGACTATAAATAAATAACCTTCCCTGTTTATATTGGGTAAACTAAAACACATAATCTTATTCACAATAACCTATTGTTAACAATTTATCATTTATAATTTCTCATGAAAAGCTTTTTTTAACTGCTTCAGCAAAGTCCTCTTGATACAAGGTAACATTACAGATTAGCACACACCGTCATACTGTAACAACCCATCCAACACAAACTAAGTTTAGATCAGAACACTGATTCTTCTAAAAGTTGCTCACTATCCTCGTCTATTATAATAGAATTATCATGATTTCTGAGTAAATCTCTGATTTTCATTTCTATTTCATTTGCGACTTCTTTGTTTGTTTTTAGGTAAGTTTTTACATTCTCTCTTCCTTGTCCAAGACGTGTATTGTTATATGAATAGTAAGCACCTGCTTTTTCAAGCACACCAAGCTTTGCTCCCATATCTATTATTTCTCCGAGTTTTGATATACCTTCATTGTACATTATATCAAATTTCGCTTCTCTAAATGGAGGAGCAACTTTATTTTTTACAACTTTAACTCTTGTTTCATTGCCTGTAATATTTTCTTTGTCTTTTATTACACCAACTTTTCTTATGTCAAGCCTTACAGAAGTATAGAATTTTAATGCATTTCCACCCGTGGTAGTTTCAGGATTTCCATACACTACTCCTATTTTCATACGAATTTGATTAATAAATATCAATATACAGTTCGCTTTTGAAACGGCAGAGGTTAGCTTTCGTAGCCCGTGACTTAGAAGCCTTGCTTGCAGCCCCATATGTTGATCACCCATATCACCTTCAATTTCAGCTCTTGGAGTTAACGCTGCAACAGAGTCAATAACTATCACATCAACCGCACCAGAACACACTAAGTACTCAACAATGTGTAATGCTTGTTCCCCAGTGTCTGGTTGCGAAATTACTAAATCATCAGTGCTTACCCCAAGTTTACGAGCATATAAGACATCCAATGCATGTTCTGCATCGATAAATGCGCATGATCCTCCTTTTTTTTGTGCTTCAGCAATCACGTGCAAGGCAAGAGTGGTTTTACCAGAACTCTCGGGACCAAATATTTCAATTATACGTCCTTTTGGCAGACCTCCAACACCTAGAGCCGAATCAAGCGCAATTGATCCTGTGGATATTGTGTCTATTTTCTCTACAGGGTTTTGCTTCAACTTCATTATTGCACCTTTACCAAATGCTTTTTCAATCTGGCTTATTGCATTATCTAATGCTTTTTGCTTATCATTATTTCTTTCTTCTGAGTTGTTTGCCATGGATCATTTATTAACTTGTATAACTTCCATGATAATCAAACGTGAACAACCTGCCAAGGGTTTTTTAATAACGAAGAACGTTATCGTAGAAAAATTAGCTACCTAAATTATATTAAGATAGAAAGTTAGATAGACTCTGCAGTGCGATACAAAATAACGATAGAATACAATGGTAGTAGTTTCTCTGGCTGGCAGAAGCAGCAACATTCTGCTAATTCAATCCAGGAAGCCATAGAAAATGCTATATTTAATTTTAGTGGTGAGAAAGTTACTTTGTACTGCGGTGGCAGGACTGATGCAGGGGTTCATGCTTTAGGACAAATTGCTCATTTTGATATGGAAAAGGAATTTGAGCTTTATAGAATAAGAAACGCAATAAATTATCATTTAAAATCAATTCCCATAGTTGTACTGAATGCAGAAGTTGTAGATGATGCGTTTCACGCACGGTTTTCAGCAAAAAAAAGATATTACGAATACAGAATAGTTAATCGCTATGCTCCTGCCGCTCTGGAGACAGGTTATGTATGGCAAGTGTTTAACCCACTTGATGTAAATATTATGCGTGAAGCTGCTAAACATCTACTTGGAAAACATGACTTTTCAAGTTTTCGTTCAAAAGATTGTCAAGCCGCAAATCCGATGAGAACAATTGATGATATCGATATAATACAAAATGGGAATCATATACACATCAAAATATCTGCTATTTCCTTTTTACATAACCAAGTGAGGATCATTGTGGGTACTTTAGTTGAATTTGGAAAAAATAGAACTAATCCACAAGAAATGCTAAATATATTAAACCAATGCAAAAGAAATGCAGCTGGAGTTACTGCACCACCTTTTGGCTTATATTTGGTAAAGATAGATTACTAATTTAATAAAAAGTAATGTTCTTAGTGAAATAAGTGTCATACCGCCACGGTATCTCCAGATCCTGCTAACAAGAAGCGGGATGACAAGTTTAAGTTCTCATTGGCATCACTACATATAATACACTTGAATCGTCTTCATCAGTGATAATTGTAGCACTATTACCATCGGCTAAGCTAAACTTACATTTATTTTTTATGCAGGATAGAACATCAAGTAAATAACGCGAGTTAAACCCTATTTCTATAGGGGCTTCATTGTAGTCCACTTCTATGGATTCAGTTGCATCATTGCACTCTTGAGAGTTTGAATGCAGAGTCAGCAGCTTTTCTTGTAGTGAGAATTTAATGGATTTTACTTTATCAGATACAACAACGGAAACTCGATCTATAACATCTGAAAGTTTTTTACTTTCAATAATCATATGCTTATCTTGAGATGCTGGAATAACTGCTTTATAATTTGGAAAAGTCCCATCTATTAATTTTGATATTAGAATATATTCACCGCATGTAAACTTGATTTTTCTGTCTGAGAGTTTTACATTAATTTCATTACAGTCGTCCAATATTTTTAACAGCTCCATAACAGTTTTACGTGGAATGATCACACCAAATTCGCCATTGATGTTCCCAGGCTTTGGTCTCTTTATACATGATAAACGGTGACCATCAGTTGCAACGCAGTACAGAAACTGCTCGTCTGTATGTAGATATATTCCATTTAAATTATACCTTGTATCATCTAGTGATACAGCAAATTTTGTTTTAGTTAATAAGTCTATCAGGTCCGTATTTAGTAGAATAAAATCATGTTTATAATTGTCTTCTTCAAGAGCAGGAAAGCTGCTTGAAACTACATTCGGTAAAGAAAAGTTTGCATTTCCGCAAGACATCAATAATTTTCTTTGGTTGTTTACTTCAAAATTGACATCCAAATCAGCGGGTAACTTCTTCACTATGTCATGTAAAGTATGCGCTGAAATTTTTACTTCTCCTTCTGTTAATACGGTTGCAGCAAGTGAGGCAAACATTGAAATGTCAAGATCAGTTGCCATTAATTTTATGCTGCCGTGTTGTGCTTTGATATTTATACATGCCAAAACATCTATTGCATTACGCCTTTCAACCACTCCACTTACTCTGGATAATGTATTTAAAAGACTTGTACGGCTCACGCTAAAACGCATCTGCTCGCACACAGAATTTTGCTTTTTGATTTCTGTATCTACACCTGCAACCTCTGACATTGCTAACTCTCAAAAATATATTTTAAATGATATCCACATCCTATATAAAGTAAAGTGCTATTTATATTTCCATTGAAAGAGTAGTCCAGTTTATACTATAGCTGGGTATTTTGTTACAATGATTTACTTTGTATGACATAAATCATGCATTTTTTGATACGCTTTTTGAAAACCAAGTAGGGAATAAGTATCATCAATGGTCACTGTTTTTGTTTTTCCATTAACTACCATTGATAATCCCTGCTTCATTTTTAGAATGAGATCTTGATCTATTTTTGTATGCTCTGCCCACGCAAAACTTCCCTGTATTATAGGCAGTGTATATTTAATTTTTTTGTCGATATTGAGAGCTACAGGCTCCTTATCATACTGAAAACCAGAGGTAACGCTTACCTCATCTGCTTTTTTATCAACATAACTGACCATTACATACGGCTTGCGATTGGTTGTATAATGCTCGCTTTTTGTCTTAGGGTAAGATACAATGTAACACACTTTCTCTCCATCTTCTGATGCAGTATATACAAGCCAGTCTTTGTATTTTTCCTTCAATTGCACATCACTAACCGATGCAAAAGCGCCTATTGAAAAAAATATTAGAAATATAAAAAAACTACGCATGCAAACCAAATTTCAAACTTTCTGATTGTATATATTGTTTTACCTTAGCCATCGCCTGCTCAGCCAACTGTCTTATTCTTTCTCTTGAAACACAATATTTTTTACTAAGTTCATCTAGAGTTTGAGTGTTTTCAGACAAATATCTACTGATAAAAATGTCTCTTGCCCTTTCGTTAAGGCTTGCTAGTGCATTGTTTAAAATTGTTTCTTTTAATTCTTTTTCTTCATGATTCTGATAGGTTACTTCTTGACTGACCAAGTTACATGGGATCATATCTTGCAACTCCCTTTTAGAGTCATCACCTATTTTTATGCAATCGTTTAGCGACTGATCCTTACAAGCCAAACGGTAATTCATCTGCAGAACATCTCCTTCGGATACAGAAAGCTCATTAGATATTGCTTTTATTTCTTCATTGCTTAAAGTCTCTCTGTTTGTATACTGTAAAATTCTTTTTTTTATTTTACGTAAACTAAAAAATAATCTTCTTTGTGCTTGCGTTGTGCCTATTTTCACGAACGACCAAGATTTCAATATAAAGTCTTTTATTGAAGCTTCAATCCACCACACTGCATAAGTTGAAAAACGAAACCCTAAATCAGGATTAAACTTTTTTACTGCATGCATTAAACCCATATTCCCTTCCATGACCAGGTCCATCAACAATAGTCCATAATTTTTGAATTTCATTGCAATTTTCACTACCAAATTCAAATGGCTGGTAATCAATTTATGAGCAGAAGAAATATCCTTATATTGGTTCCAATTTTTTGCTAATCGTACCTCTTCCTCTTGAGACAGCATAGGAAATTTTTGCACTCTAGCAATATATTGCATGAGATTGGTTCTGCTATCAACACATAAGCTTGCCATTGGGGTCAACATAACAACTTAAATTAAAACTTCATATATATAATATATTGATTTTCAAGCAAAAATTCAAGCTTTGATTTGAAAAAAGTATAAACCTTCTATCTAATTGGGATCTTAAAGACGATAAGCCCCAGCACAGCTACCTGGGTAACACTATATATGACATCCTGCCAGCGTGTAATGATGAACATTATAGTTTAAATACTTAGTAAGTGGTGTTATTCCAGTGCCTTGACACTGGAATCCACATTTCTTTTTTCTAGATCCCAGTGGGCTTTGTTGCATAGCAACGTAAGTTTTTTCCAGAGTAAATAATTTTATGCGACTATTTCAAATTTAGGCATACCAATTGCAGTAAATTTGTTCATTAAGTAGCATTTAATAAGCAGTTTCTTCTCTCTATTTGTCTCAGATTTATTCTTAAAACTAAACCCAAATATTCGCTTCAACCTTGAGAAAAATCCTTCAATATACGATCTTTTTCCGTAATTTACTTCTTCTTTCCATCTTTTTATACCATTCTCACCATGTAATTTCATTAACTGAATAGCGGCATTTCTATCAAGCATATAATCCAATTTTGGATGCTCTGCTGCGTTGTTTTTCGGAGGAATTTTCGTTTTTATGCCATATTGATTACACAGCTTATAGAGCTTTTATAGCATATTTAACATCAAATTTCCCCAATGCTCCATAGTGATCAGAGTAAACGCCATTACTGTATTTTGTAGCTATGACTTGTTTGCTCAACATTATGTGCAATTTTCTTACTTGTTTATAGCCGCGGTACTCTCTATCTTTGCTATTCTCTTTGCTGTGTGTTGTTGTATATACTAATTCCTGTACTGTCTATAGCAATTTCGATATCTTCCATGTTATTTTTATCAACTCTGCAATCATTGATCTTAATATCAAGTTTCTTTTGATGCTTGTGAATAGCTGCAAATTTTTTCCTATTTGTTCAATGTATCCCTCTAAAAATCCCACTCAAACCTATTCTGAATAGATGGGTTATTATATGTATCAAAATTACCACTTTGTTGCTGTAAATATTGTTGCCACCCTACATTTTTGGCCCAATTTCATACCAATTTTCTATGGCTTCGTTGATATAATGAAAAATATTTCCTCTTTTTTCTAGAAATTTGTTATATTCTCTATGGTTACAGACTCTCATTTTTTGTGGCATATTTATCCTTAAATCGTCATTTTATAATGAATTTAGTCAGTAATCACTAGCTTTTCTGCTGCTATGCAACAAAGCCCACTGGGATCCAGATTGGATACTGAGTTGGTGAGTATAAAAGTATAGCTAACGTGAGCTCTGCGTCATGCCGCCACGGTATCTCAGCAGATCCCGCTAACAAGCAGCGGGATGACGATTGTCAGGGTGTCATCCCAGTGCCTCTTTTTTGTCATCCAAGTAGCCCCTTTTTTTGTCATCCCAGTGCCCAGACACTGGTTCACTCTATAATGGCAGTGCCTCTATGATGTAAGGAATCCAGTTTTTATGCAATCTCATCAAGAACGTTGTGTTTTAACGTAAGGTTGGCTACTGTTTACACTCACTAACTTAGCTGGATCTCAGTGTCTGGGCACTGGGATGACAGCAGTCCTACGTCATACCGCGATTCATTCCTACGTCATACCGCGATTCATTCGCGGTATCTCTTAACATAGATCCCGCTAACAAGCAGCGGGATGACACCTCTCTTGGGCTCTTTTAGCTACAAACGTTAAGAAATTTACCAAACGAAAAAAAAGGCAAAAGAAGCCCTGGTCATTGTCTATTTTCTGTATTGGCGTTTTTTTAAGTCTTAAACACTGCAATTTAGCTGCTTTTAAGTGCAGCTCACCTTAGTTCAAATGTTTAAGAAATTTACTAAGCAGAAAAAAAGGCAAAAGAAATCCCGTGTTAGCTAGTTGTCACTCTCTAATCCTGCAAATTGGCGTACTATACTGTCTTAAACGACTTATAAGCGCGTTTCAGCTTATATAGGTAAAAACCCAGAAATGTTGTGAAGACATAAGGTGCACATAGTGCAAAAAATTAAAAATAAGACGCCAACTACGTTGTTTTCTTGCTGTTTAATCTGCACAGATGAAGATAACTGAATACCTTCACTATCATAATAAGGGGGCTGGCGGAGTTTGTCAAGTAGTTTTGCATTGTGAAAACAACGATCACAAAAATCCTATATCACCGGTCATGAATACGTTATTTGCCCATTCGATTAATAACTTACCTCCTGGTAAATCTACTGAAGTCTGTTGGGCAGTCAGATATCCACGTAGTGTGGATGCAACAAGTGCTGCACAGGCTGCACTACCGCATGATGCAGTAATGCCTGTACCTCTTTCCCAAACTCTTAAAGCTATTTCTCCAGACTTTTCAACTTGTGCAATACTAATATTAATTTTCTGAGGAAATAGTACGTGATTTTCTAGCTTTGGTCCTAAATTTCGCAATGGTATTTCACTTATGTTATCAACAAAAAAAACTATATGAGGGTTACCAATATTTACTGCAACAGGATCTTTTAGCATTTCAAGCTCTATAGGTAAGTGAAGAGTGTCACACTCAGTAGACAAGGGAATTTCATGCCATTTTAGCAAAGGTTTACCCATGTTAACCTTTATGGATTTATCACCAACTTTAAAACACTCTAAAATGCGTTTGTTTACCAGCTCAATAGTGATATACTCAGTACCTTTTTCTGACATTATCAAATATCCAACACAGCGTGCTGCGTTTCCGCACATTTCAGCTCGACTACCATCAGCATTATAGATATGTATAAAGCAGTCTGCAGCATTAGACATTGTTATAATTATCACTTGATCACAACTGCTTTGATCAGCAATTTGTCTATAGTTCCAGTCTAAATTGTTTGTTGAACGTGAGTCTATGATAACAAAATTATTGCCAGTACCGTGCATCTTGATAAAATTTTTAGGACCTTGGCCACTCATCATAAAAAAATATTTCTTCTATTGGTCTTCTTTTTTTCTTACTTGTTTCAGCACCCTCTTCTTCGTAACCAACCGCTATCACTGACATTACATTAAAATCATCGGATATGTTGAATCTTTCTACTATTTTATCTCTATCAAATCCACCCATTTGATGAGCCATTAAGTTCACAGATGCAGCCTGTAGCATAAGTGCATAATTTGCTGCACCAGTATCATGACTAGCCCAAAGATTTTCTCCTTTACCTCGTTTACGGAAGTTTTTAGCACTGAAAGATATGATTAACACTTGTGCATCTTTTGCCCATTTTTGATTAGATTCATCAAGACAATTTAGCAGCTTTTCCCATGCGCTTTGATTGTTCTGTTTGTTGCATATCACATATCTCCAAGGTTCATCACCAAAACATGAGGGAGTCAGCCTTACAGCTTCCATTAAAATATCCATGTCTTCCTGAGATATTGCTCTTGTAGTATCGTATGAACGTCCGCTGTGTCTTGCTTTCATCAACGATAATAGATCTTGTTTACTTATCATTTTTAATTTAATAGTGCATAAATAATTCATTGTAGCACAATATAAGCAAAATTTAAATTGCAAAACCTCTTATATATATTATATTTTATAAGTTATTTTTATTGGGAAGGTATGTTTATAACACAATCTAGCAGTAGATCAACACTGGCTGAAATATTGTCTTGCGTTTTACTTTTATTCTTGATGGCTCAAATAAGCGTACCATTGCAGCCTGTGCCTATCACATTGCAAACTTTAGGAGTAATGCTTATTGGGCTTAAATTTAACCGCAGAACAGCATTCTATTCTGTGCTTACATATCTATCACTTGGTGCAGCAGGATTTCCTGTTTTTGCGAATTTTTCTGGTGGTTATCACATTTTTCTCGGACCAACAGGTGGATATTTAATTGGCTTTTTAGCTGCTGTCATAGTGATGGGTGAAGTAAATGAACTCTTAAGCCTTAAATGTGAATTACTCGCGCGCAATTCTTTAAGTTGTCTGGCTGGTACAGTTGTAATCTTTATTTGTGGTGTTAGTTGGCTTGCTGTTTACTTGGGTCTGGGACAAGCAATAATGGTGGGTGTTTTACCATTTATCCTTCCTGGTTTAGTAAAAATTTTTCTACTCGTAGCGGTTTTGCAGTATTTGAAAAAGTGATAAGGTTTCGTCCTCATCATTTCATGTGCACCCTCGCGTTTCGGAGATATGGGTATTCTCAGGGTTTTGTAGAAAATTATAAAAAGATAGCAAGCAAAGTAATGAGTGATCCTAACACTCAAATCAAAGTAGTTGGCAATCTTGATAGTATTTGTAGTGCTTGCCCAAACCAGACTAAACAAGGTAAATGCACCGAACAAGCTAAAGTTTTAGAGCTAGATAGAAGGCATATGGGAATTTTAGGAATAAAAATTGGCGAGACTTTAACTTGGAATGAGGCGGTAAAAAAGATTAGAGAGAAAATGTCTTTAAAGAAATTTGATTACGCATGTGAGGGGTGCAACTGGCAGCCATATGGAATATGTAAAAATGCCCTTTTAAATTGTCGTTCCTATAAAGGTAGTTGACAAAATGTTAAGATAAATTGAAGCATTTTTGTGGAAATAGACTTCTTGCACTACCTCCCAAGCCACAACTGTCATTCAGTAGAAAAAAAACTTGCTTGACAAACTCCGCCAGCCCCCTTATTATAATAATAAGGGTATTCATGATTCAAAACTTGTTTTTGACCTGCAGGCTCAATGACAAAATTCAGTAAAAACTCAGGGTATTTATTGGCGGATTACATAAAATTATAGCGGCTGCATGTCTTTTTTATTTTTTCTACATTCAGCCAAATCGCGCTTATTTTAAGCGTTAGCACATTATTACAGCGCCACTTACAGTAATATAGAGTCAAAACTCGCACCACGGGGCTTCTTTTGCCTTTTTTTCCGCTTGGTAAATTTCTTAAATATCTTCTTAAATTTTATAGCTAATCAGTACTGGGATGACAAGAAAGGAGCACTGCTATTATAGAGTGAAATGAGATCCCAGTGTTACGCACTGGGATGACATTATAGGAGCACTGGGATGACATTATAGGAGAGCACTGGGATGACATTATAGGAGCACTGGGATGACATTATAGGAGCACTGGGATGACATTATAGGGGCGCTGGAATGACACCCTGACAATCGTCATCCCGCTACTTGTTAGCGGGATCTAGAGATACCGCGGCGGTATGATGCAGGAAAACCTAGCCAGCGTTAGCCATAACACAACACTTTTATACTCACCAAACCCAATGCATTACTTGCAATTAAGTTTCCTGGATTCCAGACTAGAATGACACCGTCATAAAAGAACCAGTGTCAGCTACTTGCATGACACCTTCCTGATAGACAATGTTCGTACAGTGTCAGCTACTCAGATAACAGGAAGAAGGTGCTGGGATGACAGGAGATACCGTCTTGTTAGTCAACAAAAAAATTATAAAAATTTCCCAAGTTGCATCATAAAATCAAAAAATACTTCCAATTGTGTAACAGTACACAGATTATAGTTAGTGGATATGTTGATAAGTAAATTAGTTTTATACGCACAAAACAGATGAAGTTTACTTATCAACATATCCACTAACCAACAACATTCAATAAATTTGTGTAAGATACCACTTTACATAAGATAGATAGGAAGCATTTTTGATTTTAAAGTACTAAACCTTCAGTCAACCTCCTAGCCCTGTAGTTTTTGATATGGTTAGGATCAAAAGCACTTTTGGATGTCAGAATACCGAAAATGATATGGAGTAGCTTACGCATTGCAGCACCAACGATGGCCATATTATGCTTACCCTTTTCCTTTAATCTTTGGCAAAAGCTCATAATGATAGGATTGTGATTCTTAGCTACTATGGCAGGAAAGAAAAGTGCCTTACGTAATGTTTGTGAACCGGATTTACTTAATCTGGGTTTGGCATATACAGAGGAACCTGACGTCATATTTCGTGGTATAACTCCTGTATATGCTGCCAATTGCCTGGCATCTCTAAAAACCTCTATATCAGAAACTTCAGCTAAAATAGCTATTGCTGATTCTTCTCCTATGCCTGGAATAGTCAATAGAAGTTGAAAATTTTCCAACAATTCTTTGTGTTGATTTAATAGTTCACGTACGGAGTTTTTTATTGTTTCTATTTTTTGAGCTATATTCATTGCAAGGTCTTCCCAAGCATTTGCAACTTCTTTAGGCAGTCTCTCTTTTTTTTCTAAGTGGTTATTTACTAATGTTAACTCATCTTTTAACGCAACTGAGCAACGATAAAGATGTTTTAATTTTTTCATTTCAGGAGAAGGTGGTGTCCAACTAGAAGGTTCCTGTCTTTGGCAATAATCAGCAATAACTTCTGCATCGGTCTGATCATTCTTTTGTCGTATCAGCTTACTCCTTGCATAAGATTTTATGCAATAAGGATTTACAACACTTACAAAATGTCCAGCATTGTGTAGAAATTCAGCCAGTGCTTCGCTATAACAACCAGTAGATTCCATGCAGGTTTTTACTTTTTCTACATTATGTTTGTGTAGAAAATTCAGTAGACTTTGAAACCATCGTTCTTAAAGCTTCTTTTTCTAGTTTCACGCTTTCCTTTTTTGCTTATAAATGAGAGAAAAACATCAAAGCGATCTTTTGATATATCTATGCCCAAAAAGTTGTTGATCATATATAACCCCATACGTTACCATTAAAAATGAAAAGTAAGGCTAGTCTTGTGAATACAGAATTAGAACCATTCAGGTCTTTCTACGATACCGTCCAGCCTATACTTTTGAGAAGGGAATTCTTATCTCCTCTACAGATTTTATATCTAAGAAGAAGCACAGAGTTCCTCCCTTCTCCACCTAATGCTTAAGCTTAAAACATTAGATGCTTTTGACAAGATACAAGTAGAAGATATCCTTATTGCCTGCGTTGATGGGCTGAAAAGCTTTCCTGCAGCTATAAACAGTGTCTTTCCTAATGCGGAAGTGCAGATGTGTATAGTGCATCAGATACGCAACTCACTGAAGTATGTGGCCAGTAAAGATGCGAAGAGTTTTTTGAGCGATTTAAAGAAGGTATATCAAGCTTCAAGCAAGGAAATTGCCGAGAATTATCTGTTGGAATTGGATGAAAAATGGGGCACAAAGTACCCTATGGTTATAAAATCTTGGCAGAATAATTGGGAAAACTTGTCTGGTTATTTTAAGTATTCTGGTCCAGTTAGGAGGATAATCTACACCACCAATCCCATAGAGGGGCTACATAGGCAAATTAGGAAATTCACTAAGACCAAAGGCTCATTTACCAGCATAAATGCCTTGTATAAGCAGGTATATTGTGCTATAAAGAAGGCAGAGGAAAAGTGGACGATGCCTGTACATGATTGGGCATTAACTATCTCTCAACTTGATGTTTTCTTTCCTGGCAGATTGAAAATTGAGTTGAACTAAAAATGCGGTTTGACACAGTTTATTTAATACTCCCTTCACGTATCGAGAGTTTTTTCCTTAGGCTCAAAAAAACATTTGGTTTTAGTTTTAAGAATAAATCTGAGGTAAATTGCTCTCAAGAGGTGCTTTTAAAATGCTATTTGATTAACAACTTTACTGATATAGGTATGCCTATTTTCGAATTTGCCTCGTAAATTCCTTCCATTAATCCTTCTCATTCCTAGCCATGCAACAAAGCCAGCAGTATCTGTGTTTTTAACACTTTGAGCATCAATTATACAGAAACTGTTTCCGACCATTGTTGATACGGATCTCTCTAACTAATTTTTTTTAAAACTAATTCCAATAAACTTGGTTCTTCTCCATTCTTTTTATTCCACATTTGAAAATAGTAATATACGCTTTCCCACCTTGGAAAATCTTTTGCTCCACTGGCAACCACTTTTTAGGACGTATAACACTGTACGAAATACATCATACAAATCAAGTTTTCTTGGTCTCGTTTTCTTCCTGCCACTCTCTAGTATTGGTCTGATTTTTTCAAATTGCTCTCGACTTATATCACTTGGATAATTTTTACGCATAGATATACCTCATTCTTAATCTACGCCTATTTTACCTCATCTCTCCGAGATTTTAAACAGGTTCTTACATTTTATCATACCATCACACTCTGGGACCATACATCTAACATAACTTTGGTTTAAATCTACGATTTTATACAAATTTAGAAAAATTATCATTGTATACTACAAAAAAATTAGTATACTTACAGTATATAGTTGTTGTGAAGTCTATCATATATAAAAGGTATTTTAAATTTATTTTTTTATGTTTAGCAATTGCTGCCTTTGCTATCTTGATTTCTTATCTTGTGTTGTATTTATCTTTCGGTAGCGGTATCTCTTTAGTACCTATCGTTCTGGAGTCTTTTGTAAAAACATCCACAGTATTGTTCACTGTGTTTTCTTTTGTATCTTTACTTCTTGTTTTTGGCTTAATGATGGCACAAGCGAAACCCAAACAACCAGAAAAGGGAAGTGAAACATTTGATGATATTATATTAGAAGAAGGAGTTGAAAAAGTGCTGAAGCAAATTTCCAATGATATAAAGGATATGGCAATTGATCCAGCACCAGGATATATTTTCTATGGACCACCAGGGAATGGTAAAACCTTCGCTGCCCGTATAATTGCAAATGAGTCTGGTGTTTCATTTTTCAATTATTCTGCATCTGATATTATCAGTAATGTTCCTTCTATGACTGCAGTAAACCTGCGTAAGATTTTTGAAGATGCGAGGAAGCACTCTCCTTGTATAGTTTTTATAGATGAAATAGATGGTCTTCTTACTAGCAAAGGCATTTTTGGTGCGTTGACTGGTAGATCGGCTGAGGAAGCTGAATTATTGTATCAAATGGATGGCTTTAATTCCAATAAGCGTGTGATAGTAATTGGTGCAACTAACAATCCAGGAGTTTTTAAAGGAGCATTGTCTAGACCTGGTCGTTTCTCTGAAAAAATTCGATTTTCTCCACCAGAAACTCCTCAGTTATAGAAGAAGATATTGGAAAGTCATATGAAGAAAGAGGATTTATCATTTGAAGGAGTAGATGTTGATAAAATTTTAGGAAAAACTCAAGGTTTTTCAGGGGCAGGACTGAAAGATTTGGTACGTGCTACACATGCTGGTTCCATACGTCGTGGCAGTGGCAAGAGCATTACAACTGCTGATTTTATAACAAGAATTGCAGAAATCAAATCCAATGATGATGGCTTTAACAAAGAATGTGATCCACTGTTGTCTGACCCAATGTCTCAATTTACGGGAATTTTTTCTCAGTTCAGCAAAGTGGCAGAATCAGGTGGTAAGGTGATCTAAAAAGATAATCATAGAGAAAACATTAGGTAACATGGTAAATCTTTTAGAACTTTGCAGAGATTTACAGCAAAAATAGAAAGGTTGGAAGCAAGGATAGAGGAGCTAGAAGCAGAAAATAAGGCTTTAAAGATAGAGAACGCTGAGTTAAAGGAAAGGCTTAGTTTAAACTCGAAAAATTCATCTCTACCAAGCTCAAAACAATTATACAAAAAGGAAAAGCGAAAGAAAGATTGGTGGTCAAGTTGGGCATAAAGGTAATTATCGCGCTAAAATGGAAGCAGATGAGGTGATAAAGATAGAGTTGTCATCTGCTTGCGAATGCGGAGAGAATATAGTAATATGCGAAAAACCTTATATCCATCAGAAAGTAGATCTTCCGGAGATCAAGGCTTATGTAATGGAATATCATACCAAGTCTCATTAATAATAAGACAAATTAAAAATAGCCCTTTTGCCTGTAATTGCGGAGTTTAAGCAAATTTATAATATGTCCTATTTGTCTTCCCAATAACGAAGTTTGGTATCAGATGGAACATGGCCGTTGTCGAAAATGTGGAAAAAGAAAAAGCAGCAAATTATCAGAAGGTGTTACGTCAAATACATTTGGTCGAAAAGTTAAATCGATAATTGCAGCGTTCAGCGGATTTTATAAAAACTCAAAGCGCGAAGTAGCTATAGCTAACCCAAGAAAGGTTTACCTAAACACTAAAAGACAAAATCAATAGCAGAATTAATATCTGGCCAAAAGTTTGGCAGAGCTTTTCTTATGGAGCGTTTAATAGGGAACCAAAATTTCTCAATTGGATTCAAATCAGGCGAATATGGTGGCAAAAATAAGATTTTACACTTCCCACTTTCTATTAATTTCCTTGTTTTTTTTGGACTTATGAAAACTTGCGTTGTCAAGAATTACTAAACCCCCTGTGAAACAAGTGGAAGCGGGTTGTCCGATAAAATCGGTAAGAAATCCCAAACCCAAAAGATGTTAAAACCCATGCCTCAAATTCACAATACCTGCAATAATATTAAATCTCATGTTATATTTTTTCTGAAAATTACGGTAAACATGCGACATAATCTTAAATATCTTTATCTCACGGATCTTATTTTCTACTCTCATTCTAAATGATGCTAATCTTCTATTATGCTCTTTCTGCTCTGGAGTTAATGGCTTTTTACGATACTTTTTATATGGAATTATGACATTGCTCTGCAGCTTTTGCCAGCCCTGATAGCCAGAATCGGCGTATTTTATGCTATCCGTGGGAAGAAGTTTTTCCTTTTTCCTTATCTTAAAATCGTGCTCGATGCAACTTTGAAATCGACAAAATTTGCCCATTTTCTTCGATCACAATTTCGGTTTTTATCGTGGTCGTTTTCTTTTTTCCGGAATAACTTTTCTTGCGTTTTTTGTTGTCTTTCGGACGCTGCACAGGCTGCTCTGTTACATCTGCTAAAATCTTCAAAATCCCGTCTGTAGTCATCGTTCTATCCTTTTTTATAGTAATTTTTTTGGCCAATAATGGCTCCATTTTCTTCAAAAGTCGGCAAATATTTGAGTTGTGCAAATTAAACAAAAAGCCCAAAAATGGGTGCGTTATGTATGTTCGACAATAAATTAATATACATAAAATCTTGTCTTCTAACGTCTCAATGTGCGATTTTCTTCCTTGGCATTTCTTTTGTTTTTCAACTTTTTTCCATTCTGGCCTAACTTTTTCTACTGTTTTTTCAAATTCTTCTTTTGTCAGACCAGTTAATTGCCTCAAAACATACGGGGTTTTTGCAACTTTTGCGTAACTTATTGCCATTGCCAAATTTGCTATTTTATACACTTTTTAGTGTTTTTTATCCATTTTTTACCTTTTCGCAGGGAGTCTAATGTTTGTCCAGGTCTTAGATGTATGGTCCCAGAGTGTGGTGGTGTTGGTTTAGTATAAATAATTCTGGAGACTGTGTCCACTGATAACATATAAATTCATAAGGAGTAAGACCCTTAAGAGTTTTGAGTCTCTTTGCATAATTATAAGCGATAACAAAGTTATAAAGGTGTTCTTTAAGTTGCTGATGCGATTGATAGTAATACTTCTTAACTGTAGTATCCTTTAAAGTTTTATTCATACGTTCAACTTGCCCATTTGTTCAAGGATAGCTAACTTTTGTCAAACGATGTTCAATAACATTCTCTTCGCAAACTCTATCAAATATGTGTTGGAAAGCATACTTATGACGCTTCTGGTTTGTAAATTGTATACCGTTATCTGTCAAAATAGTATGGATTTTATACGGTAAAATTCTAATTAAATTACGTAAGAACTCAGCAGCTATGGGTTTTGTAGCACTGTTATGCAACTCAACATAGGTGAATTTGGATGTCCTATCAATAGCAACAAACAAATGTAATTTGCCCTCCTCAGTTCTAACTTCAGCAATATCAATATGAAAGTAACCGATAGGATATTGTTTGAATTTCTTTTTTGACTTAACTTCTCCATCAACAGTTGGTAATCTGCTAATGTTGTGTCTTTGTAAACAACGATGCAAGCTAGAGCGAGTCAAATGCGGAATTGTAGACTGCAGAGCGTAAAGGCAATCATCTAGTGGCAGTAGTGTATACTTGCGAAATGTAACTATTATAGCTTCCTCTTCTAGCGTTAAAACAGTCGATCTTGGATGCTTTGGACCCATATCAGCATCTTTCGTAAATGAACGTTTTCTCCACCTTAATAATAGTTTTTGGATTAAGGTTATAATGCTTGGAGAGTTTTGCTATGCTCTCTTTTCTATTTTGTATTGCTCTACGAATCGTCTGTGTTGTTTTGGCGCACCCATGTAACCATAACTCCTCCTTTGATGGTATTTTTTTCTCATATTTTATCATACCATCACACTCTGGGACCATACATAGGTCAAAAATGGAAAGAAACGAGGAGCCAAGTGCTTGTATAGTGGATAGCCAATCTATAAAGACAACAGAAAAAGGGGGTCAAAGGTTACGATGGAGGCAAGAAAGTCAAAGGTAGAAAGAGGCATATAATCACAGATACTCAAGGGTTTATACTCAGTTGCTATGTCGGAGCTGCCAATGAAAATGACAGAGATGGCGTGAAAATAGCATTAGATAACATGAAGAAAAAATATAGTAAAATTAGAAAAATGTGGGCTGATATGGGGTATCAAGAAAAAGATTTAAAGGATCATATAAAGAAAGAATATGGAATAGACATTGAAATTGTTAAGAGGCCTCCGTGCAGATTTTGGGTGCATCAAGACACGCCACCAGAACTATTGCCTCAACGAGATCCAGGATTTAAAGTGCAGCCCAGAAGGTGGGTTGTAGAAAGAACTTTTGCTTGGATCAATAGGAATAGAAGGCTATCAAAGGAGTATGATTTGCTTACAACATCTACTGAAAATTTTATATATTTAGCTATGAGTAAGGTTATGTTGCAGAGGGAATATTCTTGAATTTACTGGTTTGCGGACAAGTTCTTATACCAAACTTCGTTATTGGGAAGACAAATAGAATATACGATAAATTCACTTAAACCTCCATTTATAGGCGGAAAGCACTCTTTTTCATTTGTCTCATTATTATTGAGAATTGGTATTATACAGCTCGACAAGACTAATTAACAGTTGAAACATCTAGCTCTACAATTGCTACCAAATATTTTGCATTATTATCACTTTAATATATTCTTTCACTTATTTTTTTTCTTTGCCACTTCCCTTAACGGATACATTTTTCTTCGCTGTTTCCTGACGAATCAATGTTAATTTAGCATTGAATACTACTAAAAACTTAAATAATACAACCATTTTCAGCAACAAAAATCAGCTAGCGTGAGGGGTGTTCGTTTTGGAATCGGTTGGTCTACCTGCTAACCGACAGCTAACATTAACTACCAATATCGTATCTGAAGAAGCCCCCTGGCCATTCTAAAAAATTTAATGCTGAGTACACCTTACTTTTGGCTTCCTCTATAGTGCTCCCTTCTGCTACTATATTTAGCACTCTTCCGCCATCTGAAACCCAATTACCACTCTCATCTAATTTAGTACCAGCGTGAAATACCAATATACCAGGAATGCTTTCAATTTTATCTAATCCCTTAATTACTTCTCCCTTTTGATAATCACCCGGATAGCCTTTACTTGCAACAACTACACAAACTGTAGATTTGTTGTTAAGTTCCACCATTTTGACATTTAACTTTCCTTCTGCAACTGACAACATCAATTTTAACAAATCGCAATTTGAATCAAATCTAGGTAATATAGATTGCGTTTCTGGATCACCGAATCTAACGTTATACTCGAGAAGTTTTGGGCCATCTCTGCAAATCATTAAACCAGCAAAGAGTACTCCCTTATAAGGCGTACCCATGTTAACCAATGCTTGAGCTGTAGGGTATATTATTTTTTGGATGATTTTTTGCTCCATGTCCTTACTTATAATTGAAGGTGATGAGTACGATCCCATACCCCCAGTATTTTGGCCTTCATTATTTTCATTCACTCTCTTATAATCTTTTGCGCACCCAAGAGTTACTACTTTCAACCCATCAACAAGAGCAAAAAAGCTTACTTCTTCTCCAATTAAAAATTCTTCTATGATTATTTCTTCACCTGATTCACCAAATTCTTTCTCCACTAGCATTGAATCTATTGCTGAAAAAGCTTCGTTTTCTGCGCAACATATCATCACGCCTTTCCCTGCCGCAATTCCATTTGCTTTCACTACAAGTGGAAATTTTATTTTATTGCTACGTACAAAATCTTTAGCTAATCCTTCATCAACAAAACACTCGTACTTGGCAGTTGGTATGCCATATCGCTTGCATAGTCCTTTGGTGAAAGACTTTGATCCCTCAAGTTTTGCAGTTGCTTGACTCGGAGCAAAAACATTTATTCCCTCTGCAACTAAATCATCAGCAAGTCCATCAATTATTGGTTGTTCTGGACCAATAACAACCAACTCTATATTTTCTCTCTTGCAAAATTGTGTAACATCCACTGAATTTTGAATATTTACATCCACAAGAGTTCCAAGATCTTTCATAGCTTGGCGACCAGGAGTTACATATAACTCAGTCAAGATAGGAGATTTTTTTAGAGCCCAAAGTAGAGCGTGCTCACGTCCACCAGAACCTATAACCAGAACCTTCATCTTTATTTCCTCGCTTTTCTATATGTCAAAATTATTATTTGCTTATAACAGTATCATTACTCATGTATTTTTGCAACACGTTTGGTATTGCAATCGACCCGTCAGAATTTTGATGATTCTCCATTATGGCAACAATCGTTCTTCCTATAGCTAAAGCTGAGCCGTTTAAAGTGTGAACATATTTTTTTATCTTTTTATCAGTTTCTGAAGAGTATTTAGCGTTCATCCTTCTTGCTTGAAATGCACCACAATTTGAGCAGCTTGATATTTCTCTATATTTATTTTGCTCAGGTAACCATACCTCTATGTCATAAGTCCTTTGTGCAGCAAAACCCATATCACCACTACACAGTAGCATTACTCTATACGGTAATTCTAGTTTTTTTAATATCTCTTCAACAACACTCGTCATGCGCTCAAGTTCATCATTTGATTGGTCTTCAGTTGTAATACTCACCAACTCCACTTTACCAAATTGGTGTTGCCTTATCATGCCTCTCGTGTCTCGCCCTGCGCTGCCTGCTTCTTTACGAAAACACTCTGAATACGCAGTAAAACGAATAGGCAGTTCTTTTTCCTCTACTATTTTATCAGCAACCAAATTTGTTAAAAACACTTCACTTGTGGGAATCAACCTCAATTCGTCGGTAGTTAAATACGAATCGTCAGAAAATTTTGGTAGCTGACCAATGTTATACATAGCTTCGTTTTTCACCAAAGCTGGGTGGTACACCTCAGTATAGCCAAATTCATTAACATGCATTTCAAGCATAAAATTTATTAGCGCTCGTCCAAGCTTAGCTAACTGTCCTTTTAATATCGCAAATCTTGATCCGGAAATTTTCGCCGCTTGTTCGAAGTCCATTAAACCTAATTTTTCTCCGAGTTCATAATGAGATTCTGGTACAAAATCAAACTGTCTTTTTCCTCCATATCTTCTCACCTCTAAATTAGAGTTCTCATCTGCGCCTATTGGCACATCTTGCGCAGGAATATTCGGCAAGTTAGATAAAACATTCACTAACTTATCCTTTTCTGCTTGTTCCTTTAAGCTAATTGCCTCTATCTCATTCGTGATGTCTTTTGACAACTCTATTTGCTCTTCACAAGGGCTCTTGCTCATTTTAAGCTTCTTTATTTCCTCTGTGATTTCATTGCGCTGCCTATTTAAATCTTGCAATTTAGTGGTTAATGACCTTTTCTCGTGATCAATTTCTAATATCTCTTTTGCAGTAAACTCTCTTATCCCCCTGCTTTTCATTGCCTTTTCAAATCCTTCAGGGTTTTTGCGTATATATTCTATATCGTGCATATATTGTGCTATTACTAACACTGTTACTGTACTTCAAAAGCTCTTAATATTCAATATTTTCTCATACTACTAAAATTATTATGGTTGATTTTTTTGTTAGAATTTGTTAAAATTTAATTAACTTAGCATTCATAGGATGTAGTATGGGCATCACAGAAAAATATAATCAATTTAAAGAGAGCACTTACTTTGCTGGTGGGAAATTCGTTATCTACGCTACTTGCGTATGCCTAGCAGCCACATTTGCTGTTGGCTGTTTGGGGTTGATAATAGGATTTCCTCTATTGACCTTTCCACTTGCTATGCTAATTTCTCATCCTGTGATTTGGATTATAATGGGAGTAGTCCTTACAGCAGCATACAAAATGATTGTTAAACCTTTATTTCACTTGGTAAAAGGTTATGTTAATGGAAAAGGAGCAGGTCAAGGTGAGCAAAAAACTCAAGATGGAGATAGTGGTGTTGTACCAGGCAGTGAACCCGATTCAAGGAACAGTAGTCGTAGAAGCTCTTTGGATAGTGGTTTGGGTGGTAAAGAGTTTCATGAAAATTTGGACACTCTTGTGCATCAAACAAATAGAAAGAATTACGCTTACTGGTTGCAGCAACATGATATTGCTAATATTGCAAGAATTAAATATAAGTATTCAGAAGATTTTACGGATGGTGTATTCTTCTGTATTCCTGGTAATCTTGAAACCTTGAGTGAAAGGTTGGGAGAATATAAAAATAAAGCAGAACGAGAGAGTTCGAAAAGGATATTTACTTCAGTTATTAATTTGGGTGGTAATCATTGGGTAACGCTAGTTGTTGCATACAACTCGGATAATAAACAATTTAGAGCTTATTATTGTGATTCTTTTAGTGCTGATTTACCAAGTCCTGGTAGTCAACGTAAGAAAATAGAACTTGCAAATGCAATTAAAGAATTGGTTACACCTCTTACTGATCAAGCTAGTGAGTTGAATGCGCAAGGAAAAAAAGAAATGAGTAAAGATGTCAAAGAGACAGCACAAACGTGTCGGAACAAGAAAAATGAATTAATTAATGTCCCAATAAATACTGATAATATAGTGAGCGCACTGGAAGCAGTTTTGGAAATAGAGAACTGTAATATAAGAAGCTCCGGAGCCAAACAACAAAGCGATGGACATAATTGTGGAATATTTGCATTGGAAAACGCTCATAGGATTACGCAAATGCTCAACGAAGGTAAATCATTTGATGAAATTGACGCAGAGTTATCGGAATACAAGCCTAATCCAGAACAATTGCAAAAGAAAAGAAGAGAGTTTACAAAAGCGCTTATGGAAGATGAAAAATGGAAGGAAGATCTAGAAAACGGGCTTTTATGCGATCTTCCACCAGGAACGGACACCTCTCTTACCTCAAGGGTGCAGAATACAGCTCAGTTTGCTATATAGTTTACAATGAAGGATTACCATTAACCTTATGCCCCTCCAAATAGGAAGTTTGACGATTGATTCTTCAGTTATTTTAGCTCCAATGTCAGGGGTAACTGATTATCCGTTTAGAAGTATTGTAAAGAAGCTAGGTGCAAGTTTGTTAGTTTCAGAAATGATTGCAAGCAGAGCCATGATTATGCAAACTCGCCAGAGTCTGCAAAAAGCAAAAGTCGATGAATTAACTGCTGTGCAGCTTGCTGGATGCGAGCCGGATGTAATGGCAGAGGCTGCAAAGCTCAACGAGGATATGGGTGCAAAAATAATAGATATAAATTTCGGTTGTCCTGTTAAAAAAGTTGTAAACGGTTATGCAGGATCAGCACTAATGCGCGATGAGAAAAAAGCCGCTGAGATAATTGAGGCCGTGGTCAAAGCAGTGAATGTGCCAGTTACGGTAAAAATGCGCACTGGATGGAACGATGAAAATCGCAATGCACCGAGGCTTGCGAAAATTGCCGAAGACTTAGGAGCAAAAATGATCACTGTGCATGGAAGAACGAGGGCACAGCTCTATAACGGCCAAGCAGATTGGAAATTCGTTAGAAATGTTAAGGAGCAAGTGAAAATTCCAGTTATAGTAAATGGCGATATTAAAAATTTAAATGATATTCAGAATGCTCTCAAAGAATCTGGAGCAGACGGAGTGATGATAGGTCGTGGTGCCTACGGTAAACCTTGGCTGATTAATCAAGCAATGAACTTTCTCAGTGGAAGTGAAACTTCTGAGCCAACAGCTTCAGAGAGATTAAGCATCATACTCGAGCATTACGACAATATTCTTGAGTACTATGGAAATAACACAGGAATAAAGATGGCCCGCAAACACATAGGTTGGTACAGTAGCGGGCTTCAAAGCTCATCTGAATTTCGCATGAGAGTAAATAACATGACAGATAGCACAGAAGTGAAAGAAAATATTATTGGCTTTTTTGGTCAAGAGACACACTAGCTGTACTCAATTCGACTGATCATATGCCACTACGCTCTCTTCCTCACCAGAGTGTAAATGACAATTATTATCCATAAACCATTTCTCGTCATAAGTTTCAATATCAAAATATTTTTCATATTTATCTATATTATCACAAAGTGAAAGTGCTCTGATCTTATTCATAATCAAACCTGTACCAGCAGGAATTAATCTTCCTACTATAACATTTTCTTTTAATCCACTTAAAGGATCACTCTTCCCGCAGAATGCTGCTTCTGTAAGTACTTTTGTTGTCTCTTGGAAAGAAGCAGCAGAAATAAAGGAGCTAGTTTCAAGACTTGCCCTAGTAATCCCCTGCAGAATAGGAAGATAATGAGCAGGCCGTTTGCCAGAGTTACTCATAGCATCATTTTCCCTATCAACTTCCAGCTTGTCAATGCTTTCGCCAACCAAGTACATAGTATCACCAGGATCAGTAATTTCCACTTTTTGTAGCATTTGTTTTAAGATCACCTCTAAATGCTTGTTGTCTATACGAACACCCTGCAATCTATAAACTTGCTGTATTTCAGAAATCATATAGTGCGCTAAAGCTTCTAACCCAAGCACACGTAAAATATCATGGAGATCAGGGTCACCATCCATCAATAGATCACCTTTACGTACAAAATCACCTTCATTGACTATTACATGCTTACTTCTTGATACCAAATATTCAACTGGAGAAATTTGTTCATCTACAGGTTTAATTAATATACTGCGTTTTCCTCTACGGTCTTTTTCAGAAAACGCTACATAGCCATCTATCTCACTAACAATAGCATGCTCTTTAGGACGACGTGCTTCAAATAACTCTATAACCCTCGGTAAACCACCAGTAATATCACGAGTTTTAACTGACTCTCTTGGTGTTCTTGTAATAACATCACCTGCATGAACCTTCTGGCCATTTTGTACATTGAGCACTGCACCAATTGGTATAAAATAACATGCTTCAACGCCACTTGCGAGTGTCATTACTTTACCATTATCGTCAAGCAGCACAATACGAGGACGTAAACTAGCTCCACCAGAATGCAATTTCCAGTCTTTTACTACTTTGCTTGATATTCCTGTAGATTCATCCATCACTTCAGTGATCGAAATTCCATCTTTTAAGTCCTGATAAGACACTGTACCAGTCTTCTCCGTGATAATAGGCAATGTATAAGGATCCCATTCCGCAACTTTATCGCCAATTTTTACTGACCCACTCTCATCCACATAAAGTTTAGCACCGTAAGGTACACTATGCTTCAACTTCTCACTACCAAGGCTATCAACCAACACGACTTCACAGGAACGGCTTATCACAATTTTATTTCCGTTTCTATCTATAATTATATTACTATTGTTTAACTTTATTTTAGCACTAATAGAAGCTATAATATTTGAGGATTCAACGCCTCTAGTCATTACCCCACCTATATGGAAAGTACGCATCGTTAACTGAGTACCTGGCTCTCCAACAGATTGAGCAGCTATAACACCAACTGCTTCACCTATTGAAACAATTTTACCAGTTGCAAGGTCTCTTCCATAACACAAAGAACACACACCAGGACTTATTTCACAAGTTAAAGGCGATCTAATTTTTACAGCATCAAGACCTGCAATGCTGATTTGCTTTACTTTATCCTCATCAATTAATTCCCCTGCTTTTACTAATAATTCTTTTGTCACTGGGTTATATATACCATTTGCAGATGTTCTACCCAGCACAACACTCTCTAGAGATGCAACTATAGTACTTCCTTCAACTGTAGCTCTCACAACAAGACCATTTTTTGTTTTACAGTCATGCTTTGTAACTATGCAATTTTGAGACACATCAACTAAACGACGAGTTAAGTATCCAGAGTTTGCAGTTTTAAGCGCAGTGTCAGCTAAACCTTTACGCGCACCGTGAGTAGAATTAAAGTATTCAAATACGTTCAATCCTTCACGGAAATTAGAAATTATAGGTGTTTCTATAATCTCACCAGAAGGTTTGGTCATGAGCCCTCGCATTCCTGCTAGCTGTTTCATCTGTGAAGTAGAACCCCTTGCACCAGAGTTAACCATCATATACACTGAGTTGTACTTACTATTTCCATCATATATAGATATTGCTTTTAACATATCATTAGCTATCATATCCGTACACTTAGACCATTCATCTATAACCTTGTTATACCTCTCACTTCTAGTTATTAGCCCATCTTGATATTGCATAGAGAATTTCTTAATTTCACCCCTCGCGTGATCAACATGTGTAGCTTTAGTTTCAGGTATAACCAGATCACAACGACCAAAAGAAACACCAGAAAATGTGGCATACTCAAAGCCAAGTACCATTAATTTATCAGAAAATGCCACTGTAGCACTTTGACCACAGTTACGATATACTAAATCAACTATACCAGTTATTTCCTTGACTGTTAATATCTGATTTATTAGATCGAAGCCTAGATTCTCATGCTTAGGAAAAATTTGCCATAATATTAAACGGCCAGGAGTTGTACAAACAGTTTTATAGTGAGTTTCACCGCTGCTATTAATATACTCCATCCTATACTTTATACTAGAATGAATATGTAAAGTACCATCACTCAAAGAATGCTCAACTTCACAAAAAGCACCAAAAGATGGTAAATTATCTTCCTTAGGTTCTTGTAAAGTCAGATAATATATACCAAGTACTATATCTTTACTAGGAACTATAATCGGTCTGCCATTAGAAGGACTTAAAACGTTATTAGTGGACATCATCAACACCCTAGCTTCAAGCTGAGCTTCCAATGAAATTGGCACATGCACTGCCATTTGGTCACCATCAAAATCAGCATTAAACGCCGTACAGACAAGCGGATGAAGCTGTATTGCTTTGCCTTCAATAAGGATTGGCTCAAAAGCCTGAATACCAAGTCTATGTAGCGTAGGCGCTCTATTCAACAAAACAGGATGCTCTTTTATTACCTCTTCAAGCATATCCCAAACTTCTGGTTTTTCTGCTCTTATCAACTTACTAGCAAACTTAATAGTTGGAGCCATACCATACATCTTAAGCTTTGAGTAAACAAAAGGTTTGAATAGTTCAAGAGCCATTCTTTTTGGTAATCCACACTGATTTAGTTTCAAAGTTGGACCAACAACTATTACAGAACGTCCAGAGTAGTCTACCCTTTTTCCTAAGAGGTTCTGGCGAAAACGACCCTGTTTTCCTTTTAACATATCACTAATGGACTTTTTATATCCAACAGCACCAGCTTTGTTTACCAAAGTATTACGACGACTATTATCAAAAAGAGAATCAACTGCTTCTTGTAACATCCTTTTTTCATTACGAATCATAATCTCAGGAGGATTTAAGCTCAACAATTTCCTCAACCTGTTATTTCTATTAATAATAGTCCTATAATGATGATTCAGATCAGAAACTGCAGGACGACCACTTTCAAGCGATACCAAAGGACGCAAATCAGGTGGTAAAATAGGTATAGTTGTAAGTATCATCCACTCAGGCCTATTTCCAGATTTAATGAAGTTTTCAATAATACGCAATCTCTTTATAATTTTCTTTCTTCTTATCTCAGAAGCAACAGACTCTAATTCTAGTCTTAAATCCTTCCTAATTTCATGTAAATCAAGGCGCGTTAGCAACTCTCTTATAGCTTCAACACCTTGCATAGCTACAAAACTATCGATCCCATAGCTATCTTTAGCTTCATTATAAGCTTTTTCACTAATAATCTCACCTTTTTCAAAAGGCGAAACAAGAGGATCTATCACGATATAATTATCGCTATATAAAATATTCTCAATATCTCTGAGAGACATATCCAATAATGCTCCAATTCTTGAAGGAAGCGATTTCAAAAACCATATATGAGCAACAGGAGATGCAAGCTCTATATGACCCATCCTTTCTCTTCTTACTTTAGAAGATGTAACTTCTACTCCGCATTTTTCACATATGCGACCTCTGTGTCTTCTTTTTTTGTATTTTCCACATAAACATTCATCGTCATTGACAGGGCCAAAAACCTTAGGGCAAAATAATCCACCTTTCTCAACTTTGAACGTACGATAATTTGCAGTTGAAACATCTTCTATCTCACCACAAGATATACGCTTAATACTTTCAGGGCTAGCAATCGATATGCTAACCTCATTAAAAGGTTGTGCAATGTTAGTGTGAGATATATCTTCAATCACTACATCATTTTGCTTTAAATCTACATTTAAACATAAAGAACGTAGTTCTTTTATCATCACATTAAAGGATTCAGGAATTCCACATTCAAAATTACTGTCACCTTTTATTATCGATTCGTAAATCTTAACTCTACCATTAATATCATCAGACTTCACAGTTAACATTTCCTGCAAAGTATAAGCAGCACCATAGGCTTGTAATGCCCAACATTCCATTTCACCAAAACGCTGACCACCAAAATGAGATTTTCCTCCTAGAGGTTGTTGAGTAACCAAACTATAAGGCCCTACTGAACGTGCATGAATTTTACCATCAACCAAGTGGTGCAACTTAAGCATGTACATGTAACCAACTGTAACCTTGCGGTCGAATTTTTCACCACTGCAACCGTCATATAATACAGCTTGTCCAGAGTTATCCAAACCAGCAAGTTCAAATAATTTTGCTATTTGTTCATCTTTTGGACCCTCAAATACAGGTGCAGCAACAGGAACGCCATCACGTAATTTACGTGCAAATTCAATGAGATTATTATCACTAATATTACGAATATCATTACAGATAGATACGTTACTACCATAGCTATAAACCTCAATCAGGAAATTACGTAAATTGCTGTATGAACTTTTACAAGAGTTCAAATAGTTCTCTACTAACGCATTCAACTCGTCATTTAGTGCATTTTTATTAGGTGTATTTAAAACAGAAGCCATTATTTCATCATCATCAATATTTTCAATTTTTTTATTGTCAAGGTATGCTACTGCAAATTGTGTAAAATTATCATCGTTAAGGGACCTAATTCCCTTGCAAAAAGCACTTTTGATTTTATTGATCTCATCGAGAATATTACTTACCCTTTCCCCTAATTTTCTACAAGCCCAACCTACATGCGTTTCCAGTATTTGCCCTACATTCATTCGTGAAGGAACACCAAGAGGGTTAAGAATAATATCAACAGGAGTACCATCTTCCAAATAAGGCATATCTTCCACTGGCACAACTCGAGAGATCACACCTTTATTCCCATGTCTACCAGCCATTTTATCCCCTGGTTGCAGACTATGTTTCACAGCAATGAAAACTTTTACTGACATCGACACACCTTGAGGCAGGTCATAACCTTCATGTAATTTTTCTACTTTTCGCTTAAACTGTGCTATTGCATGTGATACTTTTTCATCAAAATCTTTTTTTAAGCTCTTAACTTGCTCAGAAATGGGTTGGTTTTTTAATCCTATACCCCACCATTGCTCACGTTCAATAGAGTCAAATTTTTCTCGATCTTGAGAACCAGAATTAATAAGAAGTTTCTTCAGTTCATCATAGAAATATTCACTAGTAACATTGATTATATAATCTCGCTCTTCCTCAAAGTCATTTACCTCTTTTTGTTTGATGAGTAATGCCCTTTCATTTTCTTCAACCCCCCTGCGTGTAAAGACTTGTACATCAATTACTGTCCCTTCAACATCTGGAGATGTATATAAAGAGGAATCTGCACAATCGAATGACTTTTCACCAAAAATTGTCATTAATAACTTCGTTTCAGGAGGCAATGAAAGAGAAGGTTTAGGTGTAACTTTACCTACCAGAATATAGCCTGGACCAACTCTTGTACCAATTTTCACTATACCACTATCATCCAAGTGATATAGATTTTCTTCATTAACACCAGGTATAGCACGAGTTATTTTTTCTGATCCTAAAGGGGTATCATGTACAACACAGTCAAATTCTTCTATATGAATAGAAGTAAAGAGATCTTTTTTAACAACTTCACTAGAAATAATAATAGAGTCTTCAAAATTATAACCTTGCCAAGACATAAAAGCGACTAGCAAATTTTTACCAAGCGCCAACTCACCACTGTTAATTGCAGGACCATCAGCTATTACATCACCCTTTTTAACATAATCACCTACGCACACTAGCGGTCTTTGATTAATACAAGTATTATGGTTAGAACGCTGAAATTTCCTTAGATGATAAATATCTACGTCCAAGTAGTTAACCCTTTCTTTATCAAAAGCACGTATAACTATAGAGTTACTATCAGAACTATCAACTATGCCATCGCGTTTTGCTAAAACTACAGCACCAGAGCCAGAAGCTACAAAAGACTCCATACCAGTAGCAACCAGAGGAGCGGTAGGCTTCAATAAAGGTACGGCCTGACGTTGCATATTTGAGCCCATTAATGCTCTATTAGCATCATCATTTTCTAAAAATGGAATCAAGGAAGCCGCAACTGATATTACCTGCTTAGGAGATACGTCAATGTAACTCACCTGATCACTACTTACCATAATGAAACTACTAGCATATCTACAGTATAGCATATCATCAACAAAGCAATTATTTTCATCGAGCTTTGCGCTGGTATCAGCTATATAATATAAACCTTCATCTATGGCAGACAGATACTCAATTTGATCAGTAACAACCCTATTAACTACTTTTCTATAAGGACTTTCAATGAAACCATATTTATTAATACGCGCGTATATAGCTAAACTGTTGATTAACCCTATGTTTTGCCCTTCAGGAGTCTCAATAGGGCAAATTCTTCCATAATGAGTTGGATGAACATCACGCACTTCAAATCCTGCCCGTTCTCTTGTTAAACCGCCAGGACCTAACGCGGACAACCTTCTTTTATGTGTTATTTCAGATAACGGATTAGTCTGATCCATAAATTGAGATAATTGAGAAGAATTGAAGAAATCTCTTAAGACATTAGTTAACACTTTTGGATTAATAAAATCAGATGGAGAAACTTTATCTAAACTAGAAGTGGACATAGAATCAACTATTGCGCGTTCCAATTTCAACAACCCAGTTCTAAATTGATTTTCTATAAACTCTCCAACTGATCTTACTCTTCTGTTTCCTAAATGATCAATATCATCTACAGATCCTTGACCGTCACGTAACAATACTATTTTTTTTACAATTTCAATAATATCTTCATACGTTAAAACAGTTAAATCCTCATCATAATTTAATCCAAGGTAAGAGTTAAGCTTCAACCTACCAATGTTAGACAAATCATAATATTCCGGACTGAAGAAAAGATTACGGAAAAACTCCTCTACTATCTCTAAAACAGGAACTTCACCAGGACGCAAAACTCTATATATTTCATATAGCGCATCCTGATAAGACATGTTTTCGTCTAAGAAAAGCGTATTTAATATATAAGGTCCAACAGATACATTATCTATGTTCAATACTGATATTTCATCCACAGACAATAACTCAAGCTTCTTTATGTCTTCCAGCTTTATAGATTCACCAGCAGATAAAATTTTCGTAGAGCTAGCACTATCCATTAAATCTTCTGCGAGGAATAAACCACATATAGAATTAAAAGGAACCAGATACTCTTTCAATTCATTATCATATAGCTTTTTAGCTAGTCTTGAGGTGATACGAACGTTAGCTTTAAGCAGCACATTACCTTCAATATCCATTAAGTCGAAAGGCAACCTCACTCCTTTAAATTTATCAGGAACAAAAGGCACTTTCCAACCATCTTTATGTTTTACATACTTTATTTTCTCATAAAATCTATCGAGTATATCATTATTTGATAGACCTAACGCCTTTAACAAAACTGAGATTGGCAATTTTCTTTTTCTATCAACACGAAAATACAAATGGTCTTTAACATCAAATTCAATATCAAGCCAAGAACCCCTATAAGGAATAATTCTAGCAGAATAGATCAATTTACCAGAATTGTAAGTTTTTCCCTTATCGCTATCAAAAAATACACCAGGAGACCTATGCATTTGTGAGACAATAACTTTTTCTACACCATTAATGATGAAAGTGCCCTTATCAGTCATCATAGGCAACCCACAAAAGTGGACTTCCTGCTCTTCTATAGATTTTACAACGGTTGCAAGTTTAGAATGATCTTCACTCTCTTTAATCGATTTATATTCATCAAGAGAAATACCATCCTGCATAACAACAAGACGTATAGAAGCAATAACCTGAGCAGAAAAAGTTACACCACGCTTTATACACTCAGATTCATCATACTTAGGATCATCTACCCTACAACTTATAAACTCAATAGTAGCCCTACGCAAAGGATCATTTATTGGAAAGATTGTATGAAAGATAACTTCAAGTCTTTCATTACCCTTATTCTTAGGAGCAAATGAATCATACGATTCTTTTTGAACCTTAACCAAATCCAATAAAGAATCTTTTAAATCAATCGACCTAGAATAAGAAACTCTAGGGACAAAAGCACCAGAAGCGTACATATAAGAAGAATCAACCATTAAAATACCCCAAACTAATTAAAAGAGCTATATCAATATAAAATTAATACATTAAATATTATTCAAGCTCCACTTTAGTTGCTCCTGCTTCAATAAGTTTTTGCTTGATTTTTTCTGCTTCGTCTTTAGGAATATTAGCAGTTAAATCTTTAGGTAAAGATTCAACCAACTCTTTTGCTTCTTTTAAACCCAATGTAGAATTAACTTCTCTCACAGCTTTAATAACTCCTATTTTTTTACTCGCATCAATTTCTTTAATCACAACTTTATACTCAGCTTTTTCTTGAGCAGCAGGAGCAGCAGCATTATCACTAATAGGCGCCCCAGCACCAACAGCCCCACCAAGAAAAGAACCAGCAGGCAACCCTATTTTCTCTTCTAGAACTTTTACAAGTTCAGAAGCCTCTAATAGGTTTAAAGATAATATTTTATCAACCAAATCACTTGTTACATTACTCATAATTACCACCTTACTTAACAACAAATTTATTTTTTAGAACTATAATAATCCAAAACTCTCATAAGCCTCATAGAAGATGAATTAATAGACAACGCCAATCGAGCAGGAATATCATAAGATATTAAACGCATAATTTTAACACGCAACTCATCCAAAGAAGGCAACTTAGCCAGTTTATTAACATCTTCCACTGTTAACAATTCATTTATATGAGCCGCGCAAATCACAGACATTTTTTCTTTGTTAGCATTAATAAAATCAACTATTAACTTTGCAGCTTCTACTATGCCACTAGAGTATATAATAGCAACAGAACCAGAAAATTTGCCTGATAAATAAGAAAATTTACCAGTCCTTTCCAAAGCCAAGCGCGCTAGAGTGTTTTTAACTACTAATACCCCACCTGCTATAGACTTCAGGCTATTCCTCAGAGTTAATGAATCATTAGCATTTATAGATTTAAAATTTACTAATATCAAGAAATCATTATTTACAAATACGTTTATTGTGCTCTGTATAAATTCATCCTTATTTTTACGCTTCACGGTATCACTCCCTTAAATTATATCTTCCACTTTGCTTATCTTATAAGCTTCACCCATAGTTGAATTTAAAAAAACACCCTTAAAGTAAATTCCTTTCGCAGAAATAGGTTTATTATCTTTAATTACTTTAAGAAAGGCTTTTAAATTTTCTAGCAAGTCATCAATATCAAATTTAATATTTCCTAATTTACCATGAATAACACCATTTTTATCTGTTCTAAATTTTATCTGACCAGACTTAATGGTTTTAATAGCTTCTGCAATGTTAGAAGTCACAGTACCAAATTTAGGGTTAGGCATCAGCCCTTTAGTACCCAATATTTTTGCAATAGGAGTGATTTTTGCCATAAAATCAGGAGTAGTAATGCACCAATCAACATCTAATTTTCTACCCTTTTTTATTTCTTCAACTAAATCCTCTCCTCCTGCAATATCAGCACCAGCTTTTTCAGCTTCTAATAAATGTTTATCTTGAGCGAAAACAGCTACTTTAATATTCTTCCCGATACCTTTAGGCAAAACTACTGTACCACGCACCTGCTCTTCAGATTTACGTGAATCTACGCCTAAATTGACTGCAATATCAACTGATTCATTAAATTTTGCTGAAGCAGACTCAATAATCTTCTTCAAACACTGCTTAGGATTATCATTATATGTATTCATTTACCTAACCTTCCACAACTTCTATACCCATAGATTTTGCAGTGCCTACAACCATTTTCACTGCTGAATCTTCATTATCCACTTTCATATCAACCATCTTGCACTTTGCCACTTTAATTATAGCAGACATAGGTAATTTAGCCACTAATTCTTTACCAGGATTACCAGAACTTTTACTTAATTTAGCCTCCTGCTTAAGTAAATAAGCCACAGGTGGACCGCTGACAGTAAAATCATGAGAGCGATCATCCTTTATGGAAATTCGCACTGTTACTAAATCGCCTACTTTATAATTAGCGTTAGCAGCGCTAGTAACTTTATTAAAAGCTTCACAAAACTTAGGAACAGGTATACCACGTGGACCAAGTACTGAAGCAATTTTCGGTCCTGGAATTGCTTTCCCAGCTTCCATAAGTAAGTTAATCTTAGCAACTATAACACTCATAATTAATCCTCTATTTTCTCTACTTGAGCCAGATCAAGCTCTATTATTGTCGGCTTACCTAAAATTGATACTTCCACATTAATAATTTTTTTCTCATCGTTTACCATATTTACCTTACCAGTAAAATTTTGAAAAAGACCATCATTAATTTTCACTTTTTCACCTTTTTCATAACCATAACCTAACTTCTTTGTCTCTTGAGCATTATAAAGTGCATTACACATTGAGTGAATCTCATCATCCAAAATCACCTTTGGAATATTACCATTTTTCAAAAATCCATAAACCTTAAGAGATTTTGGTATATTATTGATAAAATTCAATACTTCATCGCATAAATTCACGTATAAAAAGACATAACCAGGAAAGCATTTCCTTCGTGTAGCAATTTTCTTAGATTTCAACTCTACTTCACTTAGCTCTTCATATGGAATAAAAACTTCCTTAAAGTAACCATTAACACTCAATCTCATAGAATTTTCCAATATATGTTGGCGCACTTTCTCTTCACAATTGGAAGCAACTCTCAAGATATACCATTTATATCTATTAAATTCTTTACACTTTAAACTTATCTCATCATCTGAAATCATCTCAAAATCACCAGATTCGCCACTGCAGAATCCAGGCGTTTGATTCAAAATATTTTTGCTTTCATCACATAGATGCATATATACATACACTTCACATAACTCTTTTATATCAGACTTTGAATTACATACCGTTTGATAAGGAATAAACACTTCCTTAAAATAAACAGCATTACTTACCAATTCGCGTATATTTTGCTCATATCCATAATCAACTCTAATGATATACCATTTATATTCACATTCCATAAATAATTCCAAATAAAGCCTTAATTACGTAAAGAGACATAAAATCCACAAAACAGAAGAAAATCGAAAAGCATAATATAACAATCATCACAACAAATAGAGATGATAACACCTCCTGTTTCTTTACCCAAGCAATTCTTCGTATTTCTTGCTTTATATCATAGAAAAAAACACACAAACTTTTTAACATTTTCACCACAACATTAATGCAGGAGCGATAGGAATTGAACCTACAACCTCTGGTTTTGGAGACCAGCGCTCTACCAATTGAGCTACACTCCTATAACTCAAACTCTCACTCCAAAATTTCAGAAACAACACCAGAACCAACAGTTCTACCGCCTTCTCTTATCGCAAAACGCAATCCCTTATCCATTGCTATCGGTACTTGCAATTCTACTTCTACACTCACATTATCTCCTGGCATTACCATCTCCTTCCCATCTAGCAATTTTATGCTCCCAGTTACATCCGTTGTCCTTAAATAAAACTGTGGCTGGTAATTCGCAAAAAATGGTGTATGCCTTCCTCCTTCCTCTTTCTTTAATATATAAACCTCCGCCCTAAACTTTCTATGCGGCGTTATCGTCCCCGGTTTTGCTAATACTTGCCCTCTCTCCACTTCTTCTCTTTTTGTTCCTCTTAACAATATTCCTACATTGAGTCCTGCACTCCCCTTATCCAGCAACTTCTTAAACATTTCTACACCTGTGCATATCGTCTTTTGCGTCGCTTTCAGACCTATTATCTCTATCTCTTCTCCCGTCTTTATCTCTCCCTTCTCTATCCTTCCTGTTACCACCGTTCCTCGCCCCGATATCGAAAATACATCCTCGATTGGCAATAAAAATGGTAAATCCACAGGCCTTGGTGGAACCGCCACATACTCATCTAACTTTTCCATCAATTTATCTATTGATTTCTTTCCATATTTGCTACTGTCATCCTCCAGCGCTTTCAATGCAGACCCCACTACCACAGGCACTTCATCCCCTGGAAATCCGTATTTATTCAGCAATTCCCTCACTTCCATTTCTACCAAATCTATCATATCAGCATCAGCAACATCAGCTTTATTTATATACACCACGATATATCCAACACCTACCTGCTTCGCTAGCAATATATGCTCTCTCGTTTGTGGCATTGGCCCATCAACCCCCGACACTACCAATATCGCCGCATCCATCTGTGCTGCACCTACTATCATGTTCTTTACATAGTCAGCATGTCCAGGACAATCAACGTGTGCATAATGCCTTTTTTCCGTCTGATACTCAACATGCGCTGTTGCTATCGTTATCCCCCTTTTCCTTTCTTCTGGCGCCTTATCTATCTGATCGTACGCTACAAAATTTCCATAATGCTTTGTTATCGCCGCTGTTAACGTTGTCTTCCCATGATCCACATGTCCTATTGTTCCCACATTTACATGCGGCTTTCCAAATGCTTCCACTACTGCTGTCATAATTATTACCCTTAATTATACTTTAACTTTAACTCATCAACCACATATTGTGGTACTTGTTCATAATAAGAAAAATGCATACTATACTGAGCTCTTCCCTGAGATATAGAACGCAAAACATTTATATAACCAAACATATTCGCAAGAGGTACGAAAGCAAGAATTATAGTGCTACTATTATGCGTTTCCATACTTGAAACTTGCCCCCTTCTGCTATTTACATCGCCCATGATATCGCCCATATACTCTTCAGGCGTAATGATTTCAACTTTTATTATAGGTTCTAACATTTTTGGACCAGCTTTATTTGCCATCTCTTTAAAAGCACCTTTAGCAGCAAGTTCAAAAGCTAAAGGACTAGAATCAACTTCATGAAAAGCACCATCAATAAGGGTAGCCTTAAAATCAATAACCGGAAAACCAGAGATCATGCCTCCTTCTTTTATCAACTCTAAACCATTTTGTACACCAGGAATATATTCTTTTGGAATTGCACCACCTACAATTTTACTTTCAAATTGAAACCCAGAACCAGGCTCAAGAGGTTCAAATATAATCTTTACTTTTGCAAATTGGCCAGCACCGCCGGACTGTTTTTTATGAGTATAATCAATTTCAACAGATTTAGTGATAGTTTCACGATATGCAACTTGAGGCGCACCGACGTTAGCTTCAACGTTAAACTCGCGCTTCATTCTATCAACAATAATCTCAAGATGCAGCTCACCCATGCCTTTCAATATAGTCTGTCCACTCTCCGCATTTACTGACATTCTTAAAGAAGGATCTTCTGCAACCAATCTATTTAAAGCAACACCTAATTTTTCCTGATCTGAAGTAGTTTTAGGTTCCACAGCAATTTCAATAACAGGCTCAGGAAATTCCATACGCTCTAATAATATAGGAAAATCAGGTGAACATAAAGTGTCACCAGTAATTGTTCTCTTTAATCCAACTAAGGCAACTATATCGCCAACTTTAGCTTCGTTTATATCTTCTCTGTTATTTGCATGCATAAGCAGCATTCTGCCAATTCCTTCAGTCTCATTTTTTCCCGCATTTAACACAGCGGATTTGGATTTTAACTTACCGGAATAAATACGAATAAACGTCAAGCTGCCTACAAACTTATCCGTCATCACTTTAAACGCAAGAGCAACGAATTTCTCTTTTTCTGAAGGTTTGATCTCAATTTTCTTTTCTGAATCTTTAGGATCAGTTCCAACAATTACATCAACATCAATAGGAGAAGGTAAAAAGTCAACCACACCATCTAAAAGTGGTTGTACGCCTTTATTTTTAAAAGCTGATCCACATAATACAGGAACAAATTTTCCTTTGATGGTTCCATTTCTCACGCATTTTTTCAGTAAATCTACTGGCAGATCATTAGACTCAAAGTAAGTATTCATCGCTTCATCATCCATCTCAGCTGCAGCATCTAATAAAAGATTTCGATATTCTTGAGCCTTGTCAAGCAAATCAGAAGGAATATCTTCATAAGAAAATTTAGCACCCAACGTTTCTTCTTGCCATATAATGGCTTTCATAGAAATAAGGTCAATTATACCTTTGAAATCTTTCTCACTTCCTATTGGCAACTGAATGACTAAAGGTGCTGCACCAAGCTTCGTCTTTATCATATCAACACATCGATAAAAATTTGCCCCTATTCTATCCATCTTATTAACAAAGCAGATACGAGGAACGCTATATTTATCAGCTTGACGCCAAACTGTTTCAGATTGAGGTTCAACTCCAGCAACTCCATCAAATACAGCAACTGCACCATCCAAAACCCTTAAAGATCTCTCAACTTCAATAGTGAAATCAACGTGACCTGGAGTGTCTATTATATTGACCCTATGATCATTCCAAAAACATGTTGTTGCAGCAGATGTGATTGTAATACCACGCTCTTTTTCCTGCTCCATCCAATCCATAGAAGCTGCCCCATCGTGCACTTCACCAATTCTATTTTGCTTACCAGTATAAAATAAAATACGCTCTGTTGTGGTAGTCTTACCAGCATCTATGTGAGCCATTATTCCTATATTTCTGTATTTAGATATCCCAATTTCCATATCACAATTAATTAGCTAACATTAAAAACGAAGATGAGAAAATGCCTTATTAGCCTCAGCCATTTTATATTTTTCTTCGCACATCTTAAACGCACCACCGCGTTTATTATAAGCATCCAGTATTTCAGATTGCAAACAATCAACAGTGGTTTTTCCACTCTTTTTTCGAGCAGCAGAAGTTGCTTTAGCAATCCACCTTAACGCTAAAGAAATCGCTCTATCTTGTCGAACTTCAACAGGCACTTGATAAGTTGCACCACCAATGCGTCGAGAACGCACTTCTATAGAAGGAGTAACATTTCCTACCGCTGTTTCAAAAATTGATAACCCACCTTCGCCTATTTTCTTTTCAGCTAAAGACAAAGCGTCATAGATAATCTTTTCTGCAGTAGATTTTTTACCACATTTCATGATTGTATTAATGAAACGCATCAGCAAAACACTGCCATAACGCGAATCAGGACTTATTTCTCTTTTTTTTGCTTTATTCCGACGAGCCATAAATTTTAACCAGATTTCTTTACACCATATTTTGAACGAGCTTTCTTTCGATTTTGCACGCCACGCAGATCAAGGGCACCTCTTATTATGTGATAACGCACACCTGGCAAATCTTTAACCCGCCCACCACGTATCAAAACAACAGAATGCTCTTGTAAATTATGACCTTCACCAGGTATATAAGCTGTCACTTCACCATACCCACTAATTTTTACTCTGGCTACTTTACGGAGTGCTGAGTTAGGCTTCCTAGGAGTTGTAGTATACACCTTAGTGCAAACACCCCTCCTTTGAGGGTTGCTTTCTCCCAAAGCTGGTACCTTTTTCTTATGGGTCAATCCTAATCTACCCTTACGTATTAATTGATTTATCGTAGGCATATGTTATAAATTCAAGCTCATTAAAATAACTAAGTTTTTAGTTATAAAATAATAAACCTCAATAGTCAATATAAAAATAAACATTACTACTCTAATAATTAAGCTCAACTGCTTTGAAAGCCATCAGTAGACTTCTTGCACTACCTCCCAAGCCACAACTGTCATTCAGTAGAAACAAAAAACTTCCTTGACAAACTCCGCCAGCCCCCTTATTATGATAGTAAGGGTATTCATGACTCAAAACTTGTTTTTGACCTGCAGGCTCAATGACAAAATTCAGTAAAAAACTTAGGGTATTTTTTGGCGGATTACATAAAATTATAGCGGCTGCATGTCTTTTTTATTTTTTCTACATTCAGCCAAATCGCGCTTATTTTAAGCGTTAGCACATTATTACAGCGCCAGTTTAAATTATTATAGGGTCAAAACTCGCACCACGGGAGTTCTTTGCCTTTTTTTTCTGCCTGGTAAATTTCTTAAATATTTATAACTAAACGACAACCGTCATCCCTGTAAAGGTCAAGTATCCCGCTACGTGTTAGCGGGATCTATGCTAAGAGATACCGCGAATGAATCGCGGTATGACGGTTCGTGGCGGTATGACGGTTCGCGGTGGCATGACGATAACCTCGTCATCCCGCTGCTTGTTAGCGGGATCTATGCTAAGAGATACCGCGGCGGTATGACGTAGGGGTTGCCAAGAACTTGTCATTCCAGTGCTTGACACTGGAATAGGTGTGTGTATTTGTGAAAAAAAATCTCCATGAAATTTGTGAAGCAATGTGGTGGGACTAGTGCGATTCGAACGCACGACCTTCGGATTAGGAGTCCAACGCTCTATCCTGCTGAGCTATAGTCCCGTGTTTCCTACCATTTATGTAAAGTTATAGCAAAAAATCCTTCTCTTTTCTAGATTTCTTGCATAACCAATTTATGACGACAAGAAACATTTCTGTACTTCTTGAGTATAATGCTATTATATTTAATAACATGGTTTAAGTAAGATTAATGCTAGTTAACAACATTGGTTATTTCTATAACAATCAAGACGACTTTGCTTTAAGCAATATAAACATTAAAGTAAAAAAAGGAAGTGTTGCATGTTTATTGGGGCATTCTGGCTGTGGCAAGTCAACAATTTTGAAATTAATTGCAGGGATAGAAAATCCAAAATCTGGAACTATTTTTATAAATGATAGGTTAGTTGCAAGCAATAAGGCATCAGTCGCTATAGAGCATAGAAATATCGGATTGATTTTTCAGCATTCTGCATTATTTCCTCACAAAACAGTAGTAGAAAATATAACCTTTGCTATCCGCAGCTCTTCCAAGAGAGAAAAGCACCTAATTGCATTGGAAATCTTGAAGTTACTCAATATAGAAAAATATGAAAATATGTACCCTAACGCCTTATCTGGAGGACAGCAACAATTAGTTGCAATAGCAAGAGTGATGGCACAAAACCCTGATGTTGTGTTGTTAGATGAACCATTTTCTAATTTGGATATACTGCTCAAGTGCCGAATAAGACAACATATATTGTCCCTTTTTAGAAGTAAAAATATCCCTGTGCTAATGGTAACTCATGACCCGCAAGAAGCATTGAAAGTTGCAGATTTTATCTACGTAATGAAAAATGGTAAAATTATTCAATCAGGAGTTTCTAGCGATATATACCATAGGCCTAAAGATGATACGCTAGCAAAGTTTTTTAGTGAGCTCTCCTCTACTCTATAGTTAAGCGAAAAGTTTCCACTTATTCGCTGCAAGAAAACAATCTAATTTGGAATTGTTATAAAATAATTAAAAAACCTTGATTTATAATTAAATAAAGGTGATATAATCTATGTGTTACTTGACTTCAGTCAAGTTTTAATATTTAAAGGTCAATATTTTAAATGGAGGTGAAAATGAGTTTAGGACCATGGCAATTGTTTCTAGTCTTAATAATAATTTTAGTTCTGTTTGGTGCAGGCAGATTACCGCAAGTTATGGGTGATTTAGGAAAAGGCATCAAAAACCTTAAACAGGAGCTTAAGGACTCAGAAAAATTATCGTCTAATGAACCAGATCGTTAGCGTCCTCATACTTCGTGACACGCACTAAGGTGCGTGTTACTCACTTAAAGCATCAATTATTTTTCAATCTTTCCGCTTAAGCTGTTGCGTCTGCTTCACCTTCCTCTGAATTCATAATTTTTCTAATATTGTTAAAATGCTTTATAGAAATTTTCGCGGTCACTTTATATAGCATACAAACAAGTCTTGTAGTGAAAATTTAAAAATACAATCATTATTATTAATAAATTTTTATACATACTATACTGATAATGTAAGAGTAAATTTATTTAAATAGTGAGGTACGAAAATGAGTAAAAATAACAATCAACAATACAAAAACTATTCTGAAGATTATAATGGTAAAATAGGTATTAACACTAATGGACAAAAGTTTCAATTAATCAAAAATAACTCAAATCCTGTATACAATTATGAAGTTCGTGATATGGATGGGAATCATATATATAACATTAGAGAACAATGTATACCAAAATTCTTTAATAAGATATATAAGCCTTCAGAGTCAAAGATCTTTGACAAAGCACCAGAAACTATAGAGGAAGTATTACCAAAAGTATTTTCATTCCAAGATGAAGGTATAAAATATAATATAAGGTATGATGACATGTCATCACAAGAGAAGTTCCAAATTCAAAAGGACATTCATGCTGCTTATGAAAATTTTAAAAAATTGTTTGATGTAAACAAACCTGAAACAACTTTAAATTTAGAAGTTAATGTTTTTAACAACAAGAATGATTACCAGAAATATAATGAATTAGCTGGCATTGACGCAGATAATGCTTATGGTGCAACTGATGGTAAAGCGATAGTAGTATACAAATTTGCCGGTATGGACTTTGTTTTAGGTCATGAGCTGGGCCATGTGTTCCAAAATGAGCTATTAACAAGTATGAAGAATTCATTAGACCCTGAATTAGTTGGAAATTTAATTGGGAGTCAAGTAGAAAAAGAAAACAAAAAAGATATAGATAGTGGAGAGATAAAAGAATATCAAACTGAAGAATATGAAAATCCAGCTCATAACAAGGCATTAGAGCTTAGAGAAAGCAATGAAGATGATAAAAAAACAAATATAGTGGAGGAAGAGGAAACAGAAGGAGATACACTATATAATAACAAAGAACTCTATAGAGAAAAAAGAGAAGTGCAAAAAGAAACCGCTAAGCTAGATGATAACACAGAAGAAAGTCAATCTACACAAACGAGTGAACCTGGTGTATTTTCATCTATTGCATCTATTTTTAGAAGTTTTATATCATGGATATGGGGCACAGAAGAAGAAAGTGAATCTATCGAATTATCACAGAGTTCATTGTATTCTGATCCATTAAGTGACGAAAGTCATTATTCACAGTCAGATACTAATGATATACTATAACTTTTTTTTATAGGTAGTTTAACCCTTGCGTGTAACCCAAAAAACACGCAAGGGAAAACTGTATTGCATTGATGCTGTAACAAACAACTTCATTTGCACCAACTGCAAGTATAATGACAAAATTACGATTGTACTTTAACTCTAACAATTAACAATAATAAATGTATATTGAAATACAGCAATAATTACGTTAGTTTAAAAGGAATAGTTTGATTAAAGGATAATTGTGCAAAAAAGTGAGAAACTAACTAAAGATAAAAAACTAGCTTCTGATATTCTAAAAGAGGTTGCAGATACCAATAACAATGATAGCGATAAAGTAACTTTGTTTGACATTAAAACAGCTTTGCATGAGCGCGGTTTTGGTATTTTAATAATCATCTTCTCCTTGCCGCTATCGGTGCCTATACCGGTTCCACCTGGTTATACAACTATTCTTTCTATACCTTTAATCTTATTCTCACTGCAGCTTCTATTTGGATTTGATTCTCCTTGGATGCCCAGTTGGCTAGAAAGAAGGTCTTTTCAGCGTTCAACACTAGCTCTTGTGGTAGAGAAAACTTCCCCTGTATTAGAAAAAATAGAAAAATTCATGAAGCCAAGACTATCTTTCATTTTCTATGGGCCTGGTGAGAAGATTCTGGCTTTTATGATGTTGCTTTGTGCAATAATAATAGCTCTTCCATTACCTTTTACTCACTTCCTTCCTGCAATTGGCACAACTCTTATTTCACTTGGTATTATGAGTAAAGACGGGTTTCTATCCATATTGGGAGTTTTAGTGTCATTGTGTGCGTTGTTGCTTACTCTTGTTGTAATAGTCAAAGGACCACAACTTATAACCGGAGCACTTTCTCTTCTTAAAAGCTTTACAACACTTTAACAAAAGAATGAAGTACTAGCGCGAAATGAATATGCATATTGAAATAAAACAATAATTGTGTTAAGAATTACTTTTATCAAGGGTTTTTCGTGTCACAAAATGATAAGTTGACTAAAAGTGATAAACTAGCTTCTGATATTCTAAAAGAGGTTGCAGATACCAATAACAATGATAGCGATAAAGTAACTTTGTTCGATATTAAAACAGCTTTGCATGAGCGCGGTTTTGGTATTTTAATAATCATCTTCTCCTTGCCACTATCGGTGCCTATACCGGTTCCACCTGGTTATACAACTATTCTTTCTATACCTTTAATCTTATTCTCACTGCAGCTTCTATTTGGATTTGATTCTCCTTGGATGCCCAGTTGGCTAGAAAGAAGATCTTTTCAACGTTCAACACTAGCTCTTGTGGTGGAGAAAACTTCTCCAGCATTAAGAAAAATAGAAAAATTCATGAAGCCAAGAATGTCTTTTATTTTCTATGGGCCTGGCGAAAAAATTTTAGCTTTTGTAATGTTGCTTTGTGCATTATCAATAGCTCTTCCATTACCTCTTACCAACTTTATTCCTGCAATTGGTACGACTCTTATTTCACTTGGTATTATGAGTAAAGATGGGTTTCTATCCATATTGGGAGTTTTAATATCATTGTGCGGACTATTGCTTACTCTTGTTGTAGTAGTCAAAGGGCCACAACTTATCATTGGGGCATTTTCTTTTCTCAAAAGCTTCGTATATGGTTAGGCTTTACAACACCTTAACAAAAAAAAAGGAACTTTTTACACCAATCGATAAAGATCATGTGAAAATGTATGTTTGCGGACCAACAGTATATGACACAGCACATATAGGCAATGCACGGTCTGTTGTTGTGTATGATGTGTTATTTCAGCTACTTAAGTTTTGTTATGGCAAAGTTACCTATGTGCGTAACATAACCGACATTGATGATAAGATAATCAATGCAGCAAGTGAGAAAAATAGCAACATAGAAAGTATAACCACATATTACATTAAAGCTTTTCATGATGATATGGAAAGCATAAATTGTAAAGAGCCAACACACGAACCAAAAGCAACGGAAAACGTAGATTATATTATAGAATTAATTGAACATTTACTGCAATCAGGCCACGCTTACGAGTCTGACAAACACGTGTATTTTAATATAGAATCTTACCATGAATATGGTGCTTTATCAGGAAAAAAAACTGATGAATTGGTTCCAGGTAGCAGAGTTGAAGTTAATGAAAATAAAAAGCACCCTGGAGATTTTGTACTGTGGAAGCCTGCAAGTGATATTGACTACAAACTTTCAAGTTATTGGAATAGCCCATGGGGAGAGGGCAGGCCTGGATGGCATATAGAATGCTCAGCAATGTCATATGCTTATCTTGGCAAAGATTTTGATATTCATGGTGGCGGCATAGATTTACAATTTCCTCACCATGAAAATGAAATTGCACAGAGTAAGTCTGCATTTGCTGGATCAATGTTTGCAAAATACTGGATACATAACGGCTTTCTTACAGTAAGTGAAGAAAAAATGAGCAAGTCCTTATTTAATATAGTCAAAGTAAGAGATTTGCTAGATAGTGGAATAAAGGGTGAAGTAATACGCTATGCACTGCTCAAAACTCACTACAGAAAACCACTTGATTGGACAGAAAACGTTATTTCTGATGCACAGGAAACCTTAAATAAATTTTATCGGTTATTACGTGGCTTAGATACAACGAATATTGATGAAAGTAACGCAGAGATTTCTAAAGATTTTATAGACGCTTTAAAAAACGACTTAAACATTCCTGAAGCTCTAGCTATACTGCATGAAATGGCTGCAAAAATTAACAAAATGAGTAATGAAAGTGAAAAGCTTAAATTAACTGAGAGTTTTGTTAAGAGTGCCAGATTTATTGGTCTTCTTGAGTCAAGTTATCAAGAGTGGTTTGCTGTGGATGTAAATCATCAAGAAATAGAAAGGTTGATAGACTTAAGAAAAATTGCAAAAAAAAATAAAAATTACGATACTGCAGACAAAATAAGGGATCAGTTGAAACAAATGGGGGTTACAATTTCTGACAATGAAGATGGTACAACAACTTGGTAAACTTATATGGAAGATTACTTTCTGCTGTTTAAAGATAGCCTATTATCATCGTTAATCTTGCCTATACACCAAGGCTTTATGTTTGAAGCTATGCTGTACTTTAGATCACATCACAATCTACTACTTATGTTATTTTTTGGAGTACTAGGATCAAGCCTTGGTGGAATAGTTAACTGGTATTTAGGTAGAATAACAATCTTAATGCGAGAATCATACCACAAATTAGAAAACGAATATACAATGCCAAAAGTTACAAAAAATTTGCTAATTTTTGCAACTTTATTACTTTCATGGGTGCCAGCACTTGGAAGTGTGATTCAAATTTTATCAGGTTATTTCAAGTTAAACCTTTATATCCTTGCCCCTTTAATCATTCTATCTAATTTCTTCTATTTGTTATATCTAATACTTACTTTTGGAGTATAACAGCTATAGTACTACAGCTATTAAAGCCCACTTCTGTCATCCTATGCCCTGATAGAAGCGGAGCTATAAATTAAATGCAAAATTTCTAGTAGTCATAGGATGCACCATGAGCTAAAAGCAATTCCACAAGCTCTTGGTGGTCATCAGCGGCATAACCTAATACTTTCATTCCCCAATTATTTCTAGCATTAACATTTGCATTGTGTTTTAGTAATACCATAGCTATATCAACTTTTCCCATCAGAACAGCATGATGTAGTGGTGTTTTGCCATCTTTATCCTTAGCGTTGACATTGGCACCTTTTTCGATAATGTACTTCACCACCTCCAAGTTTTTTCCTATAATAGCATAGTGTAACACTGTTGCTCCCTCATCATTTTCAGCATTAATATCTGCATTGTGTTCTAGTAGCACTTTAGCTATATTAACTTTTTCTCTGATAGCAGCAAGATGTAATGGAGTATTGCCAGCTTTGTTCTTGATGTTAGCGTTAGCACCTTTGTCCGCAAGATATTCCACTACCTCCAACTTTCCACAAAAAGTTGCCATATATAATGGAGTATTACCAATACTATTCCTAGCGTTAATGTCAGCACCTTTGTTAACGAAGTACTTAACTATATCCAAGTTACCATTCTCAGCAGCAACGTGTAATAGAGTCATACCATCTTTATCCTCAGCACTTAAATAAGCTCCTCTTTTAACGAGATATTCCACTACTTCCAAGTTTCCACCTTTAGCAGCCATATGTAATGAAGTCCCACTGTAAAATATTCCTTTAGCCTCAGCATTAATATCTGCACCTCTTACAACAAGATATTCCACTATCTCCAAATTTCCATACAAAGCAGCCATATGTAATGGCGTACTACCACATCCATCTTTAACGTTCACATCAATACCTTTCTCAATGAAGTACTTTACTGCTTCTAAGTTTTCATACTCAGCAGCCACGTGTAATGGAATTAAACCGTCTTTATCTTTAGCGTTGATATCTGCGTTTTTTTCAACAAGATATTCTATTACATTCAAGTTTCCACCATAAACAGCTGAATGTAATGGGGTAATATTATACTTATTCTTAGCATTAAGAACACAACTAAATCTATCTGAATGTTTTTCTTTTATATGCGTTAGTATTCCTTGAATTGCTTCACAGTCACTATTTTCAGCTAGTAAATGTAATATAGTACTTTTGTGCTCACAATAAATAGAACTAAAATAAAAATCATCAATCAACCTACTGTGCTTACTTGCATGTCCCCAAATAGATGCAACATGAATAAAATTATCTATTACTAAATCACTGCCGTTTATCAATTCCAGAACTTTTCTTAAGGTATCTTCTCCTAAGAAACTCACTCAACTAACTCTTCTTGTTGAACTAATATGTAGCCAAATTCGCTCGCTTTTTTGATCAAATTTTTTACAGTTCTATCTTTATAGCGTGTTTCATAGTATTCCATTCCTTTTTCTACATATTCCTGTCCGTATTTGAGCATACTATAAAATATGCATGCCATTTTTCTTGCAGTAGCTGTTATTGCTTTTGGTGCTCCTAGTCGTTTTTTCAATCTTCTGTAGTATGCACCCAACGCACTTTTACTATTTCCTACAGAATGAGCAGCTATTCGCAAAGCATTCGCAGCACGGTTAATGACTTTACGTGTTCTTGTGTTAAACACTTTTTCCCCTGTAACTTTATTAGCAGGACTGAGTCCCAACCACGACGAAAAGTGCTTTTCTGTTGGCCATTTACTATGGTTTATACCAACTTCTGAAATTATGGTTTGTATACTTAATACATCAAATCCAGGAATTTTAGTGAAATCCATACCAGTTATTCGGTGCAGTTCCTCATACAAAGCAAAGCTTGGCTTACTTTTGCTATTTTTATTCTTTTGCTTACTTAGCTGTTTGCTTTCACAAGACTTTGTTTCAAACGTTTTATAATAGGCTTCAATATTTCTATCACATTCTGCTATTTTTTCTTGATAAATATTATATAATTCAAATTCTTGCTTTAGCGTGAATAAGTGTTCCTCTCTATAGTCACCAGCTAACGCTTTTGCAATAGTAGACTGATCATTTTTCATTCGCACGTCCCTGAATTCTGCTAATTTTTCAGAATCTCTTTCGCCTTCAATTATAGCTTCAATGATTTTCATACCAGTTATCCCAGTAATATGACTAATAACCTTGTGTAATTGTATATTCATTTGAATTAATGCCTTCTGCATACGCAGAATATGTGTAGATGCACTTTCAGTGAGATTTTTGCGTTGCCGCACGTAACTGCGCAATACACACATCTGATTATCTGGCCTAAACGATCCATGAAGCAGTCCGTAGCTATGCAGTTGTTGGAGCCATTGGCAATCTTGAACGTCAGACTTCCTACCAGGTACATTCTTTACATGCCGTGCATTTTACCTCGAATTTGTATGACTCAAGTATTTGAAATAAAGGAATCCAGTATACTCCTGTTGATTCCATAGCTACTGTTGTAACTTTACACTTTTTCAACCACTGTGCTAAGTTATGAAGGTCTTCAGTAAAGCAGCCAAATTTCTGAACGCGTTGTTCATCTCTTCCTTCAGGTACACACACATAGTGTACAGCTGAACCAATGTCTATTCCTGCTGCATTAGGATTCACTATTTCTAATTTACTTTTTGCTTTTTTCATGGTAACTCCTACATATAATTTGTAATAGGGAAACGCTTCAGCTTGGAACGGTTGATAGTACAATCTCCTAACCGAGGTAGTCTAAATGACTCCATCAATGATTTGACCGTTCCTTCCAAAACCATGCTTGCATACGGGCACTTAGGCACCATTGAAAATGTCGGTCATAACTGCAGAGGCGCTCCCTGTACAACTATACTTGAAAACTACTAAAAACTTAAATTTGTGTGTTTCTTTCTGATTTGACAGATTTCGTCTGTTCGATGCTTGTATCCATGCTTCAACTTGTTCAAGTTGGCTTTGGTTCAATATAGTTTTTCTACGGCGTTGAGGTGGAGCAAATAATTTTTCTTCTCTGCCAAATTTTAGGTCATGCAGTAAGTGCCTTTCTTGAAATGCAACATATTTTTGCTACGGCTGTTATACTATGCTTTTTTGCTGCAATTACAGCATTTAGTTTTTTTGCAACATATGCATTATTTCTTACTTTCTTCAGCATTTCTTTTGCTCACTTTTTCATCCAATAATTTTGATCTTAATGCCATTTAAACCTCGCTATTTTACTTACTCCAGTATGGCTTTTTTCCATTATTGTCTATCCGTTACTTGTATAGCGGGAATTGGTATTAGGAGATTTATTTGACTTTCTTTTTGGTAGTTCTAAAGCTAATCGCCAATTTGAAAATAATATCGGAGTACAAAAAGAATTGTATGGTCGGTACAATAAATTCATGGATAGTCTTGGGGGCTTAGGAAAAGATGGTCCAGGAGGATTTATTAATCAAATAGCATCGCAATATCAAGGCAATCCTTACCAGCAGTTTATTAGCAATCAAATGATTGGCAACCAATTAAGAGCAAGTAGGCTTGATCAATCAAGCTATGGTCTATCTAAAGTTGCAAGTTTAAACTCTGAACTTGCGTCGCGTGGCTTGAATGACTTTATCGGTTCATCTTTAGGAGGGCTGCAAAGTCTTATCGGAGCACATGGACTTGGTGCACAAATTGGTCAAAATCTAGGTGGTGGTTACACTTCTTACGGAAAATCTTTAAATGATCGTTGGATAGCTATGAATCAAATGTTAGATAATTTTGGTCAGGTTGCGGGTAAGGCTGCAATATAGCCAACTACAGCATTTTATTTTTTCAATAAAGAAAAGAATGTACTTATCTCTTGTAAATAGTATCTCTATGTCCTATCTCTGTGATAACCACTGTACGTTCTGATTGATCTACCCTGTAGACCACGCGATAGTCACCTACTCTTAACCTTCTGAGCCCTTTTAAGCTATGATGTAGTGGTTCACCAAGATTTATTGGATCGACTGTAAGTCGTTCTTTTATAGCCTTTTGAACTCTTAGCCTTATTGTCTTTGGAAGATTTGGTAAATCCCTTTCAGTAACGCTCTTTAGAGACTTAATTTTATAACGTTCTAGTCCCACTTAATATCTTCAAAATCAACTGTTTCTGCGCCTTCAACATCACGCTCATCAGAAATTTTAGACACTAAAAAATCCTCGATTTCAAGCTCAATTGCTTCTTTGAGTAGTTTCTCTGCTAATTCTTGAGCAGGCTGCTTAGTGAGCTCAGCTAGCTCGGCAAGGTGCAGTAAAGTTTCTTTACTGAGAACTATATTAGCGTTTAAGTCTGCCATAAGTTTTACCAAAATCTACTACTGTAACAATTTTACAACATTTTTTTTAATTTTTCAATAAATTAGTGTATGCTGGAATTAGTTTAAAGGATGAAAAATGCTATCTCAGGAGGATATTATTTTATGCCGCAAAGATTTTGGTTTCTTTGCGTTTCAAGGCATGCTGCGAGTGTTTAATATCAGATTAAATTTAAAAAGAAAAGATGGCAGCAAAAACTATTTGTGGGTGCTGTTCAGCAGCATTAATCGCTTGGTGTTTGAAAAAGCACACAGTCAATGGTGGAACATACCACCACGCTGTGCTAAGACAACACTGGGTTTTATATTTCATGTGGCGTTTGCCCTCGGTAATAATCCAAGGGCAAAGTTTATGTATATTACGCACCAAAGAGATTTGATGCGTGAAAAAATCAATGAACTGCACATTGTCCTTGAGTCTCCATTTTACCGTCAAGTCTTTCCAAACGTAAAAGTAGTTGGTCGCAAAAGTACGTGAGTAATTAGAACTAAAGAAGGAGGTTTTGTTAATGGCTTTTCAATATCAGGGCATGTAACAGGTACAGGAGCTGGGGATAGTTCTCTTGATTTTGATGAAGGTCGAAAGTACGGTGGTTGCATTATCCTTGATGATTTACATGATGCAAGCTGCGCTTATAGTCGGGTATCGCTGATCAGTGCCTGTCAAAAGTTTGAACAATGCATAACTTCAAGGCGTAATACTGCTGATACGCCATTTTTAGTGATTGGTCAAAGGATCAGTGTTTACGACATATTTGGTTATTTAGAGAAAAAATCAGAGCGACAGTTTGAGAAGATCATAATACCTGCAGTACTTGAAGATGGCACGAGTATTGATGAGAATAGATTGCCAATGCAGGAACTTAGGATCAAGGAAAAAGCAGATACCGTCACGGAATAATTAACCGTCATACCGCGATTCATTCGCGGTATCTCTTAGCATAGATCCCGCTAACACGTAGCGGGATGACGATTGTCGATGAACCTAAGTTACTTTAGCTATAAACATTAAGAAATTTACTAAACGAAGAAAAAAGGCAAAAGAAACCCCGTTGGTGGTTGGCTATTTACTATGTACTAAAATATCGGCATTTTTTTATTCTAAAACGCTTGATTAAGAGCGATTTAGCTGCTTTTAACTTGCAACTAACCTAAATTATAAACGTTAATAAATTTACTGAGCGGAAAAAAAGGCAAAGAAACCCCGTAGTAGCTAGCATTCAAATTCTCCCTTGTCAATTTGACGTTTTTTGCTGTCTTAAACGCTTTGTAAGCGCGTTTCGGCTTTTATAGGTAAAAACCCAGAAATTTTTAAAGACATGCGATGCACGTAGTGCGAAAAATTAAACATGAGACGCCAAATACCCTAAGTTTTTTGTCATTAACCTGCACAGATTGCGAAGATAAATAAATAGCTTCAGTTTCATGATAAGGGGGCTGGCGGAGTTTGTAAAGTAATTTTTCGTAGCTCTCATGACTTAAAAAGCTGGATTCCAGCTTCACGCGCTGAAATGACAGATTACTGTTACCTTATCTAGATACAGAAAAAAAAATCTTAATACTTAACACATTTTTCATAGTACACACCGTATGATTGATAAATAAAATAATGAATAGATTTACATAATGTTTGGAGGCTACCAATGGTCAACGACAAGATTACTTTGAACTTTGAGATAGAAAAAGGCGAACCTATAGATCGATACTACTTTTCTGCACGTATGAGGCTTACAGATGAAAGCAAAAATCTTTTGCGTGAGAAGCTTGGCAGTACAATTCAATAACCTAGATGATCACTTCAATCTTAACCATGAGAATTTTTATATCTACTACAATAAATATAGTGAGCACAATGGTAGAAGTGAGCTATACGTTAGGGATGATAACGGTAGATATTTAACTTCCAATCTTCCACTTAATCACTATGGATTCTCAATGGAACTATCATCTGATGGGGCGTCAATAGCAGATTATGGCTTTTATCCTCTTTATGCAATCTATAACCCAAATCACTATGATAAGGCAAAGGAAAAAGTATTTGATGATCACGGTGAATTGTCACCAATTGCATCAAATATGTTAGATAATTTTTTAAGCAACACAAATAGCTTAACCACACAAGAGATGTTTTTACAGTTGCAAAATGGAGCTACTGAAAAAGAGGAGAAATTGATAAGAGAGAAAAGACAAGCAGAAGAAGAATTAGATCAAAAGAATGAGAAATTAAAGGAGTTCATAGAAAAAGGTGAAATTACCTTGTTTAAAGTGGTAAAAGGTAATGACGTAGGTAACGGGCGTTCAGAAGTAGTTTTACAGTTTACTGCAGAAGGTAAGGGGACAAATGAAATTACCCTTGATTCCGAAAAATTCTATATAGCAGATTATGAAGATAGTGAATTCTTGCATTGTGTTAGCTCTGATTATGACATGCTACTTGATTATGAAAATTTATTTTTCGCGCTCAATCAAAGCTTCTACTCAGACTTTGAAAGTGGGTTTTATTCAGCAGACAGCACTGATCCCTATAATTACGCTAAATATTCAAAGGAACCATATTTGAGTGGTGATCAGCTATCTGAAAAATTATCTCATGAGTTGGAGAAAGATAGTAACCAGATAGATGCAGAAGTTATGTTTAGTGATCAACCTATGAACGAAGAAGTTACAGTGAAAAGTGAAGTCAAATCTAGAAAGAAAAGGGCAGTTGAAGAAGATAATGCAGAAGATACTATAGGAAACATAAATGAAACAAATGAGGTAACCGGTGCGACGCGTTTGCACTCTGCTTCTTTATCAGGGGATTTGAATGAAGTTATCGAACTTGTAGAACATAGCGCAAATATTGACGCGAAAGATAAAGCCGGACAAACACCGCTACATCATGCTATTAAATCAGGAAATACAGAAATAGCAAAATATCTTATCGATCAAGGTGCAAATCTCAATTCTCAAGATATTTATTACGAAGGAACTGATTACTCTTGTTTTAAGACACCTTTGCACTATGCCATAAAATCGGGAAACATGGAAATAGTTGAATACTTAGTGGAACATGGTGCAAATCCTAATATTCCAGATGCTCACAATCTCAGGCCGCTCGACTATGCTATAAAGAACACAGCTTTAGTAAAATATCTTGTGGACAATGGTGCAGATATTAATGTACGTAATCCGATATTCCATTTTGTTAAGCTAGGTGACCTGGATATGGTGGAATATTTAGCTCAACATGGTGCAGATCTTAATGTCAAAAACACCTCTGCTCAAACACTACTACATTATGCTATTGAACTCAAACATACAGAGATAGCTAAATACTTAATAGATCACAATGTAGATATTAATACTCGAGATATTAGTTCTGGTAAATCTCCATTACATTTTGCTATGAGTATAAAAAACATGGAAGTGGCTAAATATCTAATAAAGCATGGTGCAGATGTTAATGTTAAAGATAGTTACGGTTTAGCACCTTTACACTTTGCTGTTAATTTAGGAAATCAAGAGATATTAGAATATTTAATAAAGAATAATGCAAATATTGAGGTTCGAGATAGTGAAGGCTGGACACCACTTATTCATGCAGTAAGGCATGGGCAATTGGACAAAGTAAAGTACCTGATAGAGAATGGAGCTGATGTTGATATTTGTGGTAATGAAGGATGGACGCTATTTGAGCATGCTGAACAATGGATAGATGATAGAAGAATATTAAAGGATGTAATCAATAATGATAGAAAATATGCAGATGCTGCAAGTTGGGAAAAGACTGGAAAAGATATGCTTGATTACCTTAAGGGAGTTACAAAAAATACTATACAGGAAGAAGAATCTAACTATATAGATCAAATGCAAGCAGATGATAGCAGCAGTTATGTTGAAGATCAACCAGCTTTGCAAAGCAATCGTGACGGTTATGCTGACATGGAAAAAGCTCTGCAGGAGAAATTGCATGGAGATGAAATACGCAAGCAAAGTAATGAGAAAGCTCAAAAAGATATGGAAACAAGAAAAGTCACTGTGGAAACTGACAGTAGCAATAATAAAATTGAAAAACAAGCAAAACCAATAGAAGACGAACAAGAAACTGTTATGGCAAGTGTGATAGAAAATATGGATAAAAATTCTGATAGTGAAGCAGAAGATTCTAACAGTATTGCAAATGCACAACATCCCTTAAAAATAAGGACAGGAAGTCCTCTTGAGGTGGGAAAGTATGAGGTGGAGCTGCAAGTGACATATGATGATATAAAGAATTTTTATGATACCGCACGTGGTAAATATCATGCTGGTGATGGATATAACTACGAGCAAGTAATGGTTTTATATAATGAAATTGTTAGGCCAGCATCGCAGCATTATGATAAACCATTTACCCTGCCTAAGGCATACATAACAGATGGTCATCTATTTGTTCAAAATAAAGATTTTGGAACTTTGGATGATTTTAATGAGATGTTCTATAGAAGTGATGAGTTAATGTGATGTAAAAAGCAAGATTCAATTTGGTGAACGAGAGTTAACTGACAGAGGAGATTGACACGTATGCCTTTATCTTTAAGATTGTTTATCAAGTATAGACATCAGCTCGTCCCATTCTCTTTTACCAATATTACTTTCTTCTCTAGTAACGTTTTCCCCTTTAATTAATTTGCGAATTATTTCTAGACCAGTTCTTGAAATACAAGCTGATTCTAGGCAATATTCAACAAAGGCATTGTAGGCCAATGGGACCCATTTTTTTATTATATCCAGCATAACTTCTGCATAAACTCTGATTTCATATTGGGCATGCTTATCAGCTCTAAGCTTCAAAAAATGAAGGAGGTTATGCAGATCTATTTTCCAATAAAATTGCGTGTAGTAATTAAGCGTTAGATTAGTTCGGGCAATTTCTCTTGCAAGCCCCTGCTCAATAAATTTTTCATAATGAGAATATACTAAATTAGAGTCGTTTGTTAGAGAATCTATTATTTCCTTTGAGGTATCCGGATCAAAAGCTTCACCGCTACCTTGTTTATTATTATCAGATTGTTTTGCAATCTGTTCTGGTTTTGGTATATAAAATTCATTGTCAAGTATTGAATATCTTGCCGAATATTCATTCACATTTGCAGTTCTATGCCTTATCCATTGCCTTGCAACAAAAATTGGAAGTTTCACGTGAAACTTAATTTCACACATTTCAAATGGAGTTGTATGATGATGTCTCATTAAATACTTTATAAGTGCTTCATCCTGACTTATCTGTTTTGTTCCCTTGCCATAAGAAACACGAGCAGCTTGAACTATAGCGCTATCAGAGCCCATATAATCCACTACTCGAATAAATCCATGGTCTAATACCTTATGTTCTTCATATAAGATTTCATCTATTTCTTTTACTGTAGTTCGTTTAGTTGCTTCATTCATAAAATATCCTCAAGATGAAATGGAAATATCAGCTCCACATGAATTGAGTTTTTCGTGCATTGCTTCATATCCTCTCCATAAATGATGCGAATTATTTATTGTAGTTTCTCCACCAGCTACCAAAGAAGCAAGTACCAAAGCTGCTGTTGACCTTAAGTCAGTGGCACACAGATTAGCTCCAGATAAGCTTTTTATTCCACTTATAGTAGCTTTGCTTTTCTCGATGCTGATATTAGCGCCTAACTTTCTCAATTCATCTGCATGTGCAAATCTGTTTTCAAAAATGTTCTCTTCAATTACTGATATCCCATCAGCGATGCACATTGCAGACATCAGTTGTGGTTGCATATCACTGGGAAAGTTGGGGTATGGATCTGTTGCAATGTTAGCAGACCTAATAGAGCAATTTTTTCTGGAAATCATAACCCCCTCATTATATAGTTCAACATTAGCCCCTATAGCCTTCAATTCATTCACAATACATCTTATATCAGATAGACTTATTCCTTCTAACTCCAACTTACCACCGGTTATTATAGCAGCTAGTGCATAGGTGCCTGCTTCTATGCGATCTGGTATTATTTTATGAACACATCCATTTAATTCTTCAACTCCTGTTATTGTGATCCTTGTATCACTAATCTCAATATTAGCACCCATTTTCTTTAGGAACTCTATTAAATCAAGAACTTCCGGCTCCGTTGCAGCATTGTTTATTATTGTCACTCCTTCTGCAAGTGTTGCTGCCATTATTACATTTTCTGTTGCACCAACGCTTATTTTCTCAAGTATAACTTCTTTTCCTTGTAGCTTTCCTTTCACTGTTGCAATTATATTACAGCCTTCAACTTCAATTTTAGCTCCCATTTCTTCTAATGCTTTGATATGCATATCAACGGGACGCTTTCCGATATTGCATCCACCAGGAAAGACTGTTGTGATTTTACCAAATCTACTGAGAATTGGACCTAGCATTAAAAGAGATGCTCGCAGCTTACTTGCAGTTTCGTGTGACATTACGTGATTGTTGATATTACTGCAATCAATTTCCAAAGTATGATTTGCTTTATAATCTTTATTGCGTGTAAAATTCACTTTCGCTCCAAGACTCTCAAGCAGCTTAGACATTAGATGCACATCAATTAAATCAGGTACATTATGCAAAATTACCGAGAAGCTACTCAATAGACTTGCTGCCATTATTGGTAAAACAGCATTTTTTGAGCCATTAATCTTGATTTTTCCGACCAGAAGTTTATGGTTACTACTTACTAATATTTTGTGCATTTAATTAAGCTAGATCTTACCAAATAAGTATAGTAAATCGACAGTAAAAGGCAAATTACAGATAATATAGCTATCACAGATCATAATGTTCGTACATTTTAGCTATTTAGCAGCAAAATTGATTACACTTGTCCAAAGATGAGCGATGCATTAGTGCCACCAAAACCAAACGAATTAGAAAGTGCATATTGAATTTTATGCTCCTGAGCTTTAAACGGTACAAAATTTAAATCACATCCTTCTGAAGGTTTATGTAAATTTAAGGTTGGCGGAATAATTCCATTATTTAACGCAAGAATACTGAATATTGCTTCAACGCTCCCTGCAGCACCAAGTAAATGTCCTATAGAAGATTTAGTTGAAGAAACAGGTATTTTATAAACGTAGTCACCAAATAACTGTTTCATTGCTATTACTTCAATTTTATCTCCAAGTGGCGTTGAAGTTCCATGTGCATTGATATATCCTACTTGATTTGGATTAATTTGCGCACTTTTTAAGGCAAGCTGCATTGCCTTAAATGCGCCTCTTCCTTCTGGATGTGGTGCTGTAATGTGGTGCGCATCTCCTGTGAGTCCGTACCCAACCAGTTCTGCATGTATTTTTGCCCCCCTTTTTTTTGCATGTTCGTATTCCTCCAGCACCAATATACCTGCTCCTTCACCCATAACAAAACCATCGCGTTCTGCATCCCATGGCCTTGAAGCTTCTTCCGGTTTATCATTGAATTTAGTTGATAATGCCTTCATAGACGCAAAACCTGCAATTCCAACTCTACACAGTGCACTTTCTGCTCCACCTGCAATCATAATATCCGCTTCACCAAGTTTTATAGTTCTTGCTGAATTTATGATTGCATGCGCACCTGTTGCACATGCGGTTACTGCTGAATCGTTTGGACCTGTAAATTCGTATTTAATAGAAATATGGCCAGATATCAAATTTATTAGACTTGCAGGGACAAAAAATGGACTGACACGTCTGGGCCCTTTTTCCTGCATGGTAATAACATTTTCCTGAATTGACGGAAGACCACCTATACCAGAGCCAATAGTTACGCCAACACGTTCTCTATCTACTTTTGAATCTTCTAAAGATGAATCTTCCACAGCTTGAATCGCTGCTGCAATGCCGTAATGAATAAAACGATCCGTTCTTTTTAGATCTTTTTCAAAAATATAACCTACAGGATTAAAGTAATTCTCAATGTTATCGGATTGCACAGGCACCTGCCCTGCAACCTTGCAAGCAAGATCAGAAGAGTCAAATCTATCTGTATTGATTGCTTTTATGCCAGACTCGCCTTTTATCAGCCTTGACCAAGTGTTGTCAACATCTGCCGCTAGTGGAGTGATTAAACCAACACCAGTGACTACTACTCTTCTGCTCATTTAACACTAACTATTAGCCTTTTTTACTATTAATGTACTCAACTATTTGCTCCATAGTTTCCATTTTTTGTGCGTCTTCATCTGGAATTTCTATTCCGAACTCTTCTTCTGCTGCCATGATGATTTCAACTGCATCTAAACTGTCTGCACCATGCTCCGAAAGCTTTGAAGAGCTGTTGAATTTCTCTACATCCTTACTAATGTGCTCTAGTATAATCTTTTTCACTTTCTCTTCTATGTCTTCTCTAGTGCTCTTTGCTAGTTCGCTATTCACATTTCTTACCAAAAAAATAACCTATTCTTTGATGTTATAAAAAATTTTTATGTTTGCAATATCTTTTATAACTGGTAAACTACAGCAAAGTTTTCTACTGCCCTAGCTGGCTAGCGTTACGTGCTAAACAATTAACAATTCAAAAATGCTAGACGAAACAACAAAAAATTTGCTTATTGTAGAAGTAAATAAACTTTTACCAGAAAATAGCGAGAATAAGCTTATATCAGCTATGCGTTATATACTCCTTGCTCCTGCAAAACATATACGCTCCTTTTTAGTCGTAGCTTCATCGCGAGTGTTTAACGCGGAAGCTAAAAAAGTAATATCAGTTGCTGCAGCAATTGAATTTGTTCATGCTTACTCTCTAATTCACGATGATTTACCGTGCATGGACAACAGTGATACTCGCAGAAGCCAGCTAAGCTGCCATAAAAAATTTGATGAAGCAACAGCAGTGCTTGCCGGAGATGCACTACTTACTCTGGCTTTTGAGGTATTATCTTCGTTAAATGAGAAATGCTGTGAAATCATGAAAGTTCTTTCTCAGGCAATAGGAATTAGGGGAATGGTAGGAGGACAGATTTTAGATATTGGTGCAGATTTTAACAAAATAAAAGAAATTCATTTGATGAAAACCGCAAAACTATTTGCAGCTTCATGTGAAATAGGTGCTATAATAGGGAATGCTACAGATAAGCAACGTAAAGCGTTATATAACTACGGGATAAACCTAGGGCTTATCTTTCAAGCTAAGGATGATATTGAAGATTACGAACAAGATAAAACAAATAATCTAATGTCTGTACTTGGTAAAAGTGAAGTAGAGGACTATATAGACGCCCTCTTTAAACAAGGCTTGGATAATTTGAGTGCGCTTTCAGGGGATACTAATTATTTATATGATTTATTGAATCAAGTAAAGAAAGATGGTTAGAAAAATTATATTACAAATGCTTATTTCCATAGTAATGATTCTCACTTTAACCTCTGCTTTTATGTTTACTATTGTCTATATAAACAAAGGTAAACCGGGAAAAAAGGACAAGCTTTATGAGATAAGTGCCATGCATGGTGGTTTGATACAGACAATAGCACATTATCTAGTGAAGCCAATACTTGAATCAGCACTCGACCGCTATATTGAAAAGCATGGGCTAACAGAATATTTAGAAGAAATGACGCAGCAAAAGGAAGAAGATTCGATAAATTTTTATGAAATTACTGAAGGCAGTGGCAGCAAGGCTTTCTGTGGCATGGAAGTCCTATTGCAAATATATAAAATTTCTAATAATAACTCAGCAATACTCCCTAGAAAAGTTTCTGATGTTACTTTGAAAATAGGTCAAGATGACCTAAAAGAAGTGGGTTTAGGGGTGATAGGTATGAAAGAAGGCGGAGAGCGTGTAGTTACTATTGCCAATGATAACAAAATGAATTTTAATTCTTATTACGTCAAACTGATCGAAGTAAAGGATAAATATCCCGACTCAGTGAATAATCTGATGGTTTTTAATGACTTAATTAACAAGACTGGAAAACAAGTAAGGTGCGGTGATGAGATATCAGTTAAATATAGCGTAAAGGAGCATAATGGGGAATATATAGTCAAAGATCAAACAGTGCAATTTAGGGTTGGCGATAAAAAAATACCACTTGCTATAGAGCTTGGAGTTGTGGGAATGAGAGCTGGTAATAAAAGAACTATTCTTTCTCCGCCTGACCTTTTGACTATTACTGACGATATGTTAATAAAAGACATAGATTATGATGAAGAAAATATCTCAATAATTGACTTAAGCTTAGATATTAAGCAAGAGGTCGCAGCACACCATTCTACTGTTGAAAAACAGCCTAAAGAATATAGCTGAAATTTTAGGCTTACTGGCTGACCTTCTGAACACTCTCTATACTACTTAAAGTAGGCTTTTTGTTTTTCCTAAAGTATAAACTTAGATAAATCAAGCTGCTTCGAAATTGACTCAAGTTTATCTTTTACATACTTGCTGTCTATAATGAATTTTTCGCTATTTTTCTCAGAAGCAATGAAACTTATTTCATCTAAAAGCTTCTCCATGATAGTGTGAAGCCTTCTTGCGCCTATATTTTCCACTTGCCTATTAACTGTAAACGCTATTTCAGCTATGGTTTTTATACCATCATCAGTGAACTCAAGCATCACATTTTCTGTTTTCATTAAAGCTATGTACTGCTTTAACAAACTAGATTCTGGTTCCTTTAATATTCTTATTAAATCCTCTTGAGTAAGTGCCTTAAGTTCTACCCTGATCGGTAATCTGCCCTGTAATTCCGGTAAGAGGTCAGATGGTTTAGACTGATGAAAAGCACCAGATGCAATAAATAATATATAGTCTGTTTTTACATGGCCATACTTAGTTGTAACAGTTGTTCCTTCAAGTAGTGGTAACAGATCGCGTTGCACTCCTTCTCTGTTTACTTCACCTTTTACTTCTGTACGCGCTGCAATTTTGTCTATTTCATCCAAAAATACTATACCGTCATTACTAACAAGATCAATGGCTTCTTTGATTATCTTATCTTCATCGATTAGCCTTTCACTTTCTTCATTAATTAATATTTCACGCGCTTCTTTTACCTTCACCGTAATAGTTTTTGTTTTTTTGCTCCCGTTAAACATCTTGCCCACTATTTCTGTTACATTCATCACACCAACTTGCCCACCTGGCATGCCTGGTATATCGAAAGTAGGTAACATACTCTTGCTCTCTCTGACGTTAATAGAAACTTCTCCGTCCTCAAACTCTTTATTCCTCAACCTTTCTCTAAAAATTTTTTTACTCTCTTCGGTTGCATTTTCGCCTACCATAGAGTTTACTATTGTTTTCTCAGCTAAAATTAAAGCCTTGTTAGCTAAGGCTTTACGGGCTTTCTCTTTAACTAAAACTATTGCTGCATCAACTAAATCGCGTATTATCGAATCAACGTCACGTCCAACGTATCCTATTTCAGTAAACTTCGTTGCCTCAATTTTTATGAACGGTGCACCGGCAAGTTTTGCTAAGCGGCGAGCTATTTCAGTTTTACCAACCCCTGTATGACCGATCATCAATATATTCTTAGGTATGATTTCATCACGCAATGGAAATGGAACCTGATTGCGACGCCAACGATTTCTGAGCGCAATAGCAACAGCACGCTTTGCATCATCCTGTCCGATTATGAATCTATCTAATTCTTTAACTATCTTCTGTGGTGGCAGGTCATCTAACAAAACTTGAGTACTGTCATTAACTTGAATATCGCTGTCATTTGAATCAAAACCACTCTTAGTATCTTTATAGAGGTCATTTTTTTCATCATAGGTGTCACTACTACAAGGCCGCCCTTCTGAAAGGGTTATAGGCTGATTGGAAAAATTAGTGCACAAAGTTTTTTGCTTGGAAGACATATCACTCCTCTATCTTTTCAATAACTACATTATGATTTGTATAAACACATATATCGCCAGCTATCTTCATAGCCTTTTTTGCAATCTCTTCTATTGATATTCCTTTAATGTCAATTAAAGCTCTTGCTGCAGATAGAGCAAAATTTCCCCCAGAGCCAATAGCTGCGATTCCATCTTCAGGTTCAAGAACATCACCTGTTCCCGTAATTACTAATGAAATAGATTTATCTGCAACAATCATCATAGCCTCTAATTTTCTTAGATATTTATCCATTCTCCAGTCTTTTGCAAGTTCAACACATGCTCTCATTAATTGCCCTGGGTGCTTGTCAAGTTTAGATTCTAGTCTTTCAAAGAGAGTAAATGCATCGGCTGTTGCTCCAGCAAAACCGGCAATTACAGAATCACCAGAAAGACGCCTAACTTTTTTTGCTCCGGATTTTATAACAGTGTGGCCCAGTGAAACCTGTCCATCACCTATTACTACTACGCTTTTATCTTTTCTAATTGACAGTATAGTAGTTCCATACATTTTATTGTTATCGTGTTGAATCATTTTTCTATTACTTTAAATAAGAATCTCATTATACTTTAATCTTTACTTTAATCTTTAGTCAAATTTGCTAAATATGTTTAATTATAGCTTATAATATAATACCTTCCTTATAACATTTAAAGTGTAGATGCAAAACATAATTCACCCAGATTTGGAAAAAAGTATAAATAATTGGTTTGAGGCAAAATTTAACGGCCTTACATTGCCATTTTATAGCTCTATAGATCTTAGAAACTCCAGCTACAAAATTGCCCCAGTGGACGCTAATTTATTTCCTGCAGGGTTCAACAATCTAAGTGAGACATCAAGAGCAACAGCAGCAAAACTAATAAAAAGTTATTTTGAAACAAAACAATATAAAAAGACTCTTATAATACCGGAGAATTACACACGAAATAAAATGTATATAGAAAACGTATTTGTTATAGAGAAAGTACTGCAGCTCGCAGGTTTTGAAACTAGAATTGGCCTCTTTCACAACGAAGCATATAATTTAATAGAACCATATGAAACTATCGTGAAAGAAAACTCTCTGCTAAAGACAACTTCAGGATTTGTGCCTGATGTTATTATACTGAATCGTGATATGACGAGCCACATTCCAGACACGCTAAAAGACGTAAAGCAAGATATAGTACCAAGCCCACTATACGGTTGGCATAGCAGACAGAAATTTAAGTATTTTGAAATCTATCAAGAATTAGCGTCCGAATTTTGTAGCGAATTTAAAATGGACCCATGGCTTATTTCTGTGCTTACAGAAAGCTGTAATGGAGTTGACTTTAATGATGATTCATCACTAGGAGCAGTAGCGACTAAAGTTGACCAAATATTATCTCTAGTGCAAAAAAAGTATGAGGAATATGAAATAAAAACACAACCTTACGTTTTTATCAAAGCAAGCAATGGCACATATGGGATGGGCATTATAACAGCAACAAGTGGAGAGGAAATATTAAATCTCAATAAAAAAAAGCGTCATAAAATGAAAAAGATAAAAGAAGGAATAGCAATCAATAGCGTTATTATACAAGAAGGTGTACCAACCATTGACATATTTAAAAGCAGTTCTGCAGAACCGCTGATATACTATATAGGAGATACTCCAACATGTTACTTATACCGATGTAATAGCAGGAAAGATGTATATTCTAGCTTGAATGCCACTGACTGTGAGTTTCATGATGTTAGCCAGGTTGTGGAAGGTAAAATTCTGTCACTTTGGAGTATTGTTGGCAAATTAGCAGTACTAGCGTTGGCAGTAGAAATAAAATCTTTTCACCTCTAACCCTTACATTCCCACAGCGTTGCCATCGGGCAGATCATTATCATCATTACCGGGCTGAATATGGTTATGGCCAGCATTATCAAGTTCAGTGGAAGGATCATCATTGACAGGTTGTTGAAACAATTTGTCAAGCTGAACTGCCAGAAATACTGCACTATATATTATGCTAACTGTTACGCTTAAGTTGAAATTATAGATTATACCATTACCTAAGTTTATTGGTATGGTTGCAGTCTCCATTCTTTTTAATATGAAGTTTAACAAACCTAATGACAAAGTTAATGTGCTGATAATAAGGTCCTTCTTACACTTAGCAGACTTTTCAGGATCCTTATTATCTAGGTATTTTCTCCATGAATAATAGTAGCTTATAGGTTCTGAAATAAACAGAAATAGGATCGTTGATGTTAAGTGAATGTGACTTATTACGTCTCCATTACCCCTAGTAAAAAAATGGATGACTTTCAACATCATCAATGCTTCTATGATGCTGCTTGCAAGATTAGCCGATTTACCCACAACTTTTGCCAGCTCTTTTTTACTCTCAGGGTTTCTGTAATCCTTAATTAGATCCTGTAGAGTAAATGCAGAATGGGCAATATATAGAATAGATGTCGGAAACTTTACTAGTCGAGCAACATTCCGTATAAGAAAGATATTGGATCTATTATTGTCAATGAACTCGCAGCAAAATTGCAGTGAAATCTTACACAATAGGGCTGTTAAACCTGTTGTGATGCAGATTACCTTCCTGAAATCATGATCATAAATATCATGCACCTTTTGTGCGAGTATGTTAGATTTCTTTTTTAGCTTGTTTGGCATGAAATAGTTAACAAAATAATAACTCCCTTTTATTCCATCACATAAAAGCCTTGAAGAAAAGCCCTATAAATCAGGACTTTAAGGGTGATTTATGCATAAATCGGCTAAGCATTTTATAAACAAGGAATCAATACTGAGAGTTGGTACGCGAAAATAATATCCATCCTTGATAATTGCTTTATATTCTATATCAAGTTCAACTAGAGTTTCTGAATGCTCAGAAACAAAAGATATAGGTGATAAAACTACAGGTACACCATCAGCTTTTGTACGTGATAGCTCACTTTCAGTGCTTGGCTCTAGCCATTTTACAGGACCAATCTTACTCTGATAACATATTGACCAATCTAAGTTATTGATAGCTAACTTTTCTACTATTAACTCTACGCTTCTTTCTACCTGTGAAGCGTAAGGGTCGCCTTTTTTAATAACGCTAAGGGGCAAGCTATGAGCTGAAAATAGGACTCTTGGCTTACCAATCCTGCTGGCTAATTTGTAGTACTTGGCTATCAAGTTAGTATGAGCCTCAATAAAGTTTTCATTGTCATAATAATGATGAATTATTTTTGTATTGCATTTTAGGCCATGCTTTTTAGCATTTTTTTGCCAATTTTCGATGGATGACAAGGTTGTGGTAGTTGAATATTGAGGGTATAGTGGCAGCAAAATTACTTCATCAGGATCAAACTGTTTTACACTTTTAACAACTTCGTCAGCAAATGGATGCCAATAGCGCATGCAAATGAATACCTTGTGTACATGGTTTCTATCTTCATTTAATTTTAGTTCTAAAGCATTAGCTTGCATTTTTGTATTCTCCAGAATTGGCGATTTACCTCCGATTTCCTCGTATATTTTTCGTGCAGTATTTTCTCGTTTCGCAGATATAAACTTTACTAAAAGAAACCGAAAGGGATTCGGTAGATTGATTATTCTCCTGTCATAAAAAAGGTTGAATAAAAAAGGACGGACCGCATTTAGTGAATCAGGCCCGCCAAGATTAAATAAGATAACTGCCTTTTTCACCTACGCACTACTACAACAAGTTACTTCTGGGGTGCCTATAAAATTAGCTACACACTCATCAAATTTAGTTATAGGCACTAAATTTCTTACACTGGCATACAATAAGTGGCCTGATCTCTTCAGGTTACTCTTGGTGGATGTGAAGTTCCAATCGAAAAATGTATCGACAAAAAGACTTGGTACCGTTTCAAGAAGTTCAACAGCAGCTAAAGATAGCATTATACAACTTTGCAGGACATTCAGAAGAACCTTGAGGGGAAAAAGTAAAACTTTAACGAAAAGAGAGGTGCTACTTGTTTCATCCAGTGGTCGCCCTGAGTTAGGCGAATTATACTCAATATGCTTTCTATTTTGATCAAAGATAGGAAATTTTATAGTATCTTTCTTAAATTGCCCATCTATTTCTTGTGTACTATGTTTGGTCCATTTTTCTAGTGACCACTCACGCACGTGAAAAGTTCTTACAAAAAAGCATGTTGTAACCATCAATGCAGCACATATAAGCGCACACTGCATAAGACTTATACTACCTACCATAGCTGGCAGCGCAAAACAAACAAATGGCACTATGATAGCCATTTCAAGAAATGGAATAGTGTTTCTTTTCATTGCAAAGGCAGCGCCTTTTTTTAGCTCCGTGTATTGATTATTACTTTTTCCTTGCTTTTGTAGAATATGGTCACACATACCATATTCTAAATAACTTAAAAAAGCCAAATTAAAAGTTAAAAACCCTTTTGCTCCACAAAAAATTGACGATTTCAAGTTATTGACCAATTTTTTAGCAGTAGATTCAGTTTCAACCAGTTGTTTGGTAGTAGATTCAGGTTTTTCATTAGTTTTTTTACAACAAGTATGCATACAATACTCCCTTGATGGTTTATTCTTAACTATAAATAAAAAACTGCTTTTATCAAATCAAAATTTACAATAAAATAAATCTATAAATATACTATTTTATATAAGGAGATAATATGGCAATTGAGAGAACACTTTCGATATTAAAACCTGATGCAGTAAAAAATAATATTACAGGCAAGATAAATTCATACATTGAAAGCTCTGGGCTCAAAATTATAGCACAAAAAATGATGTTACTGACAAAAAAACAAGCAGAGCTGTTTTATGAAATTCATAAAGATAGGTCTTTTTTTGGGGAATTGGTAGAGTTTATGACTTCTGGTTCTGTGATAGTTCAAGTTTTAGTTGGTGAAAATGCAGTAAGTAAATACAGACAAATCATGGGAGCTACCGATCCAAAGCAGGCAGATAAAGGTACAATCAGGGGTGATTTTGCTGATGACATTAGTGAAAATAGAGTTCACGGCTCGGATAGTCTAGAAAATGCTCGTAAGGAGATAGCTTTCTTTTTTGCTGAACGTGAGTTGGTGTAGTCAAATCAGATTTTCCTATATATAACTAAATTTTCTGGATCCTATGTCAAGCATACATCTGTACGAACGTTGTAATTAACAGGTGGCAAATCCAAGTAGCTGACAACATAGAAACGAAAAAATTCCTTGACAAACTCCGCCAGCCCTCTTATCATGGTACTGAAGGTATTCAGTTATCTTCATCTGTGCAGATTAAACAGCAAAAAAACAACGTAGTTGGCGTCTTATTTTTAATTTTTTGCACTATGTGCATCCTATGTCTTCACAACATTTCTAGGTTTTTGCCTATATAAGCTGAAACGCGCTTATAAGTCGTTTAAGACAGTATAGTACGCCAATTTGCAGGATTAGGGAGTGAACACTAATTACCACGGGGTTTCTTTGCCTTTTTTTTCGTTTGGTAAATTTCTTAAATATTTATAGCTAAACGACAACCGTCATCCCGCTACTTGTTAGCGGCTGAGATACCGCGGCGGTATGACGGTTCGCGGCAGCATGACGACAAATTCATCATTCCGCTGCTTGTTAGCGGCTAAGAGATACCGCGAATGAATCGCGGTATGACGGTTCGCGGTGGCATCTCGTCATCCCGCTACTTGTTAGCGGGATCTAGAGATACCGCGGCGTTATGACGTAGAAGCTATACTTTTATACTCACCAACTCAGTTTGCTTGCTTACAAGTAAACTGCAACCCTAAATGTTGGAGCACTGTCGTACACTAAGCGCTGTAATGACAATTTTAGTCGCTTCATACACTTATCATGCTAGTCATAACAGAAATAATTTTTACCAGAGATATTTATGAAATAATTGACATAGTTTGGAAATATGTATATTATAGAACATTAATAGTTAGTTAATTTGTAGGTGTAATATGGCTAGAAAGATTTTGAATGAAAATGAGTATCACGCTTTTAAGCGGTTGTTTTTAATGTTTGGTATTCAGAAGAAGGATGTGGTAAATTCTGGCATTGAGAATATTAATAAAAAGTTTAGTGAACAATATCGTAAATTATCGTTAAAATATCACCCAGATAAAAACCCAAACAATAAAGAAGCGGAGGAGAAATTTAAGGTTATTGCATTAAATAAGCCATTTTTTGAAGAATTTATAATAGAGCCGTTGGAGAAAGGTCTCAATAAAAGAAATAATTTAATAAAAGAATTACGCGGTAAGTTGTGAAGTCGCAGTTATGAAGAATTGCAAAAATACTTAGATGATAAGCACAGAAATAAACTCTATAATAAGCAGCAGTCAATTAACAATAATGTAACTGCTTATTCAAAATATTCTTCTTATTCACATCTCTTAGGAAGTCTTTTAGTATTCTTCACATCAATTGCATTTTTAATCATTAATGGTATTTCTTGTAATGTACCAATAGCAGTAGGTTTTCTTGCTCCCTTGTTAGCAGGATTTATTTTGAGTTCAGCTATCAAGAGCATTTATACTAGAAATGGAAAAGAGTTTAATAATCAGACTAATATTTTATTATTGTTTTACTTTGACCAAGAATGCGAAAATTTTTCAAAGAGTGATAGGACTAAATTAAAGTGGCTAAAAAATTCATTTATTTTGAGCAACATAATCTGTACATCTTTAATGTTTTTCGGTGTGGGATTAGATTTAGTTGCCAACGGCTTTGGTATAACTAACTCTATGATGTTATCCGGCTTATTACTTTCATTACCATTCAAGCTTTTAATTGTTACTTCACCTGTTTTCAATGCTGCAAGTAATTATATTCTCAAAAAGACGACTATAAATTCAATTGAGGAGCAATTTAAAGGTGATGGTCCACTTGTAGAAGTTGATGACGAACAACCAAGCAGTACTATGAGCAATCAAAGTTATTTCCACATCGGTCAGTTAATGCTCACATATCATCAAAGTTAGTTATTCTCCATAGCGAAGTCTCTAGCTAGGAACAATGAGCCACAGATTAGTATGGTTTTGATGTTTTGGATAGAGGCTTTTAATATGTGATTTGATATTGCATCGCCAATTGATTCACATTCAACTGCTTTTATTCCTATGTTATTGGCTTTTTCCCTAATCAAATTTGTATTTGTTGCTTTAGGTTCAGACTTAACACAAACCGCACATAGTAGCTTGATATATGGCTTTAAGTGCTCTAAGAACTCTGCCACATTTCTGTTACGAGTAACACCAAAAATTATATAGATACCTTCAGCAAAATTATCTTTTACCCACTGAGATAGCACTCTAGCACCGTCATTATTGTGCGCACCATCTAAAAATAATTGCCAATCTTTCGGTAGTAGGGAAATTAAATTACCCTCTTTTATTAGCTCTAGTCGTGCAGGCCAGTAGGTACGCTGTAAACCTGAAGTGATATCCTCTTCTCCAATATCAAATCCATATTTTCCACTTAAAATACTACATGCTGCAATGGCGTTTCCTGCATTGATTATTTGGTGTTCACCCTTCAGAGATGGCAAAGGAAATTCTATTGATTGAATAGCTGATTGGAAAACCATTTTGTTGTTCTTTTTTTTGCAATTCCATTCAAGACCTCCTCTATATAGAGGAGATTTCTTATTTATTGCATGGAATTCTAGTGTACTCATCACAGACTTTTCTTGTGGTGCTATTACGCAAGGAACATTAGGTTTCATTATTCCAGCCTTTTCACCTGCTATAATTTCTACAGTAGGGCCAAGATATTCTGTATGATCAAGGGCAATGGAAGTAATTATTGTTAAAATCGGACTATCTATAACATTTGTTGCATCAAGTCTTCCGCCCATACCTACTTCAACTAAAGTAATATCGGCTTTATGACGAGAAAAAGCTAAAAAAGCTGCAATAGTTGCAGCTTCAAACAGAGTGATAGGTTGTTCTGCAATCACGGCACGGCATTCTTCTAATAAGCTATATAATTCATTATCGTCGATATAACTGCCTGCAATAACTATTCTTTCATTAAAATTCACCAAATGTGGAGAAGTGTATGCATGGACCTTATACCCTGCTGCTTGCATTATATATCTTATAAATGCTAGTGTTGAGCCTTTCCCGTTAGTCCCAGCTATATAAATTACGGGAGGCATTTTTTTCTCAGGATTGTCCAATTTATTTAGAAAGCTTTTTATGCGATCAAGAGAAAAATCCTTTGGTCTACTACCAAGCGGTTTAGGCCAATGAGGCATATATATCATGGATTGTTATTGCATTTTAATTCAGCTATAACGCTTGCTATGCCATGCGTGTCGATTTTTTCACTAAATTGAGAACGTTGATTAATAGCAATACTTATTCCACTCATTACAACATCACTTATCAAGAAAGAACTGTTATTTTTAGTAACTTTAAAATCAATATTTGTAAATTCTTCATCACCGTAAGAAAATCTTGTACCAATTAAGCAAGTTTCATCGTCAACTGCTTTTGTACTCATTATGATCATTTCACTATCATGCATGTATTTATATAAAATTTTAACGCACAAACGCGTAAGATACACTTCATACTCTCTTAAAAAATCTTCTTTTTCTTTTTGTTTAACTAAAGCCCAATGTTTTCCTATAACGAATTGCGATATTCCTTTGAGGTTAACATTATTCTGAATGACCTCCTGAAGCTTTTCGTGTACATGCCCTAGGTTTTTTCTATTTCCTTTTGTAGATATACCATCCACTTGTTGCTTCATAGTATGCACAAAAATTTTGTGATCTGTACAACTAGTGTAAGCTCTTGAAGAAATTGCAATAAAAACAATAATGATTAAAACTTTAGTAATGTTCATAAGATAAACTATAATACTTAAAATGCAAAATTTAATAAAGATTAAATAATAATCGCTGACTTTAATATACCTATAGACATGCCCTGTGTAAATCATCTATAATTCAAGTAAGGGTCTGTGCTATGCGTTATGAGTTAAGTTAAATTTCCCGAGCGATAATTTCTAGAGAAGGGAATTGCCTCTGCTGGTTTCGTTGAAACTAATATGCGATGCCCACCTTAACTTCAGGTCTCAGGAATCTACTAAGGCTGACGATAGATACGGATCCTTTTTTGATTGGTACTAAATTTATGCTTCATCAATGCAGAGAACAAGGTACCTTCCTATGTTCGCCTAATGAAGTACTCCAAATTGTAATTGATGTTGAAAGGTATCCTGATTTTGTTCCTTGGTGCAAAGCCGTTTATATAAAAGAAAAAATTGACAACCAAATGGTTGTGGATCTTCTCGCAGTTTTTCATGGAATTAAAGGAAAGTACACATCAGAAGTAACCTTTCTTTCTCCAAGTGGAACAAATGAAGGTTGGATAAAAGCTGTATCATCAAATGGAATATTTAAACATCTATACAATGAATGGCAATTCATTCCCATAGATGAAAATAAAACTATGGTAAAGTTTTATATAGAGTTTAAGTTTAAGTCCAACTCATTTTCCACTTTATTAAACTCAGTATATAAATATACACAGAGTAAAATAATTGCTGCATTTAAAGATAGGGCTGAAAGCCTTGCTAAACAAAAGTTATCTTGACATTATTAATATAAATATGTAATTTTTTTAGTAAGTTAAGTGTTTGTATTGTAATGATTTTCAGACTATTGTTTTTACTAATTCTTATGAGTGTTAATTCTTATGCAGTTGTTAAATCCAGTAACCAACATATTCAAAAAGAAACTAATGAAATAACATCAAAGGAGTTACTATCACTATTACCTGATGATAAATTATTAGGAGATCCAAAAGCACCAATTCTAATGATAGAATATGCTTCATTAACTTGCTATCACTGCTCTCTTTTTCATAAGAATGTTTTTCCTAAAATTAAAGAGAAATATATAGACACAGGTAAGATGTTATATATATTTCGTCATTTTCCTTTGGATTACAGAGGGCTAAAGGCTGCAATGCTAAGTCATTGCTACGAAAAACAAGAAGACTACTTTAATTTTAACAAAGCTGTTTTTAACTCAATAGATTCGTGGAATTACTACAATTTAAGTGATTTGACTTTACTACAAAGAATTGCTGCACTAAGCAACTTAAAGCAAGATGCATTTAACCAATGCATTAATGATAAGAAAATTATGGATAAAATCGTAAATGATAAATCACTGGCAATCAATAAACTTGGTATCACAGCCACTCCAATATTTTTCATCAAGCTTAACGATGATGGTAAGTCATATATAGAGCATAATAAAGTTAAACATGAAGGGTATAAAGAGCTGAAATATCTTACTGATGTGATAGATAAATTATATGGAAAAGCTATAGTGAAGTAATACCACTGTAGCTTACCATATAAAAGACTCTATGCTGAGTCATTGTTTTTCACTACTGTTTGTTGTTTTTTACGCTCAAACTCTCTTTTTTTACTGTGCCAAGTGTAGTAATACATAGCGATTTTATTCTCTATTAATACTATTGTCCCATCATAAAACTGAACCATATCCATAACTTTTCTCTGAGCTTCATTAAAACGTTCTTTATACTTTTCACGATAAGCTGGATTATGTAGTAACATAACCCCTTCATTCTTGTTAGATTTTTTGTTTAACGTTTCAACTTCACTAGCAATAGTATAAGACATATAACCCCCTCTAATTGATTATAAAAATTATATTTTAAAAAGAGAAATGCGCATAAACAATCCCTTTAATTCTAGTATAATAATCGATTGTTTATTATACTAGTTAACCATAGTACGATATATAATAATTTTTGTCACTTAAAATTTTATACTATGAAATAATAACTTAAAATAAATGTTTTTATTATTTTAAACTATATTATTATATTTATAAACTGTGTATGAATTAAGCTTCCCTAATTTATAATATAAAACGTAATGCGTAATAATTTTAGTATAAAATTATCATATATAAGAAATCTATTTGCAAAAGAATATAAAAAAATAGAAGAATATTGTATTCTTGAAAAAAAGCAACATATTCAGATTGGCCCTGAAGAAGGAAAGCTATTAAGTTTATTTATAAAAATCCATAAAATCAAAAGTATTGTTGAGATTGGCACGTTATACGGTTATTCGTCGATTTGCATGGCAAAAGCTCTACTGAAAGACGGTCATATATATACAATAGAAAATAATCCTCAACACTCAAGAATAGCAAAAAAAAATTTTAGTGCTTTTAATCTAAGTGATAAAATTACTCTAATAGAAGGTGATGCACTGGAAAAAATTAATGAATTATCAGCAAAGGCACCATTTGACATGATATTCATCGATGCTGACAAAAGTAGTTATCCTAAGTATTTAGATTGGGCAGAGTCATACATTAAACAAGATGGGCTAATCGTTGCAGATAACACTCTATTATTTAATACAGTATTTTTAGAATCGCCTCCAAAAGAAGTATCAGAAAAATCATGGCATGCTATGAGGGAGTTTAATAATAGATTATCAGATGAAAAGAAATATTTCTCTATATTGATTCCAACTGATGAAGGAATGACTGTAGCTTTAAAGCTAACATAAGTTAAAAATCAAGGTCAGCGTAATGTTTAGGAGGGGTTAAACCGGAAACTCTCTCTAATAATATCTCACGAAAACAAGGCTTTGATTTAACAATGGAGTACCATTCTTTTAAAATTTTACTTTTTTCCCATGGAAAACTACTTATATAATCCATTACGGAAATATGCGATGCTAAAGCAATATCAGCCAAAGTGAACTTATCAGTTGCAAGCCAAACGTTCTTGTTAATTAAGTGTTCGATGTATTCCATATGGCAAGGCAGGTTATGCTGAGCTGCATGAAGAAATCTAGAGTCAGGGCTGCGGTTAGTAATTACTTTTTCATTCATAATATACTTAGTAACTTCATTGTAAAATTTGTTGTCGAACCAATTGATTAGAGCGCGTATTTTAGACTTAATAATAGTGGATGAACCAAGTAATTTGACGTCGCTATTGTAAGTCTCTTCTATATATTCACAAATGGCATTACTATCCGCTATTACAAAGTTATTATCTATTAATACTGGTACTTGCCCAGTTGGATTGATCTCCATAAATTCATTCCGTTTTTCCCACGGATTTTCATACACTAGATCGCAGCCTAATTTTTTTTCTTTTAGAAAAGTTCTAACTTTTCGTGAAAATGGACAAAGAGGAAAATGATATAAAATCATAATATTCCTCTTTTGTTATCCCAGTACCTATAGGTTGTTATTCCAGTGTGTGACACTGAAATCCACATCTTTTTTCTCTGGATCCAAGTTGGAATGACAAGAGAAGAGTATTTTAGGTAACAGTTGTTTACTCCAAAGTAATGTTGCAAAAGGTCTAACATATAAATTATAAGACTAATATAGGATATACCTTGCTAAATAAAAAAAAAAGTATAATATTTTATAAGGTATGCAGGCAAAAACTCTGTAATTTGGTCAGATCAGAAATGAAGCAGCCATATCAGAACCTTTTTGGGTTGCATACCTATTTCTTATTTGTTTTATCAGAGGCTATGAATATAGCATTAAAACATCGTCCTAGTAGCTTTAAAGATCTAGTAGGTCAAGATATATTAGTGCGTGTATTAGAAAATGCTTTTATTTTAAACAAAATCCCACAGTCTATACTGCTCTCTGGTAGTAGTGGAGTTGGTAAAACCACCACTGCAAGGATAATAGCTTTATGTTTGAATTGTTCCCTGGGGCCAATTTTTGAACCTTGCGGATCATGTGAAAATTGTCTAGCAATAAAAAATTCAAGCCATCCAGATGTGATTGAAATTGATGCAGCAAGTCACACTAGCATTGACGATGTTAAAGTAATCCTGGGAGATATTTGCTATTCACCTATAAGCTCTAAATTCAAAGTCTACATTATAGATGAAGTACACATGTTATCCAGCAGTGCATTTAACGCATTACTTAAAACCCTAGAAGAGCCACCCTCTAGTGTAAAATTCATTTTAGCAACTACAGAAATAAAAAAGATACCAATAACTATTATTGCACGTTGTCAAAGATTTGATTTACACAACATTCCTGTAGCTAAAATAGTAGAACGTTTAAATGATGTTGCACAAAAAGAGAGTTATTCCATTGAAAAGGGGGCATTAGAGTTAATTGCACGACATTCTGGAAATTCAATGCGTAACGCCTTGTTTTTGATGAATCAAGCAGTGCTATATAGCAAAGATGGTGCAATATCCACTAAAAATGTGATAGACATACTTGGCCTAGTGGATAAAGATATTATATTCGATCTATTAGGAGCAATATTAGAAGGTGATTTACAGAAAGCTCTATCAGTGTTTGACAAGGCAATAAAAACAGCAAACCCACTTAGTATTTTTGAAGGTCTATTGCAAACAATTCAGTTAGTATGCCGTTTTTTGATTACAAAAGAAATTGATAATGCAGTTACAGAGTATGAAAAGAACAGGATAAAAGATTTAAGTATAAAGAAGTCTTTAATATTTTTTTCGAGATTGTGGAAGGTGTTGCTTAAAGGTATTCAAGATATAAAAACTTCAACATGCAACGATGTTGCTGCTGAAATGATGTTAATTAGCCTCTGTTATCTTTCTGATCTGCCTTCTCCGGAACAAGTGGTCAAAAAAATTCTTTCGCAGAATGCACAGCAGGGAAATACGCATAGTATAGGAAATGAACAGCAACAAAATTATGATTTTGACAAAGTTTTGCAACTATTAAGGCGGAGTAACCAAATTTATCTTTACAAACAACTGTGTAATAATCTACAATTAATAGATTGTAAACCTGGATATTTAAAATTAAAAGCTGTATCTAAGTTGGATAGTAATTTTTGCAATGATTTAAAAAATTACTTAAACCAGGTGACTCAGCAGGAGTGGGTTATTACAGTTGATACGGGTTATATAAATAGGGAAGTGAGTAATTTAAATTATGCACCTGCAGTTAAGGATATACTTGATACATTTAAAGGTGCAAAAGTAGTTAATATAGAAAATAAGGAGTAAGTTGTGGATTTTAGTCAAATAATCAAACAAGCGCAAGAGATGCAAAAAAAGCTTGCAGAAGCTCAAGAAAAATATGTTGGGAAAGAGTTTCAAGGTATTTCTGGTGGTGGCAAAGTTTCTGTATTAGTGGAAGTCATAAAAATAGGTAGCTATAAAGCTAAAAAGGTGAACATAGACTTAGAACTTATGAGAAATGAGGAAAAAGATATAGTAGAGGATTTAGTAACAGCAGCGTTTAATGATGCCGTTAAAAAAGCAGAAGAAGATATGGCAAATGCAACTTCTGATCTTGCAGGTATGATGGGTTTACCACCTGGGTTTAAACTTCCTTTTTGAATTTACTACTGAAGTTTCTTTTAGTGTAAGTATTTCTTTTTTAATATTTCTAACGCCAGTACTTCTTCATATAATGCACCTATAGCTAGCACAGCCCTACGTCATACCGCGGTTCATTCGCGGTATCTCATCCGCTAACATGTAGCGGGATGATGAGGTTATCGTCTGCTGCCATGAACCGTCATACCGCGATTCATTCGCGGTATCTCAGCCGCTAACACGTGGCGAAATGACAGCAGTCCTACGTCATACCGTCACGGTATCTCTAGATCCCGCTAACACGTAGCGGGATGACGGTTGTCAGGCTAGTACCTTCCCCTGTCATTCCAGTGCCCTGACTACTTGGATCCAGGAAACTTAACTTTAATGAACGTGTCAAGTAGGCTGCATAATAAGGACTAGATTCCAGTGTCAAGCACTGGAATGACATGGTGAGGCGTCATCCTGCTGCTCCTTTCTTGTCATCCCGCGCGGAATAATTAACCGTCATACCGCGATTCATTCGCGGTATCTCAGCCGCTAACACGTAGCGGAATGACAGCAAGTCCTACGTCATACCGTCACGGTATCTCTAGATCCCGCTAACACGTGGCGGAATGACAGCAGTCCTACGTCATACCGTCACGGTATCTCATCCGCTAACAAGCAGCGGAATGACGAGGTCTTTCGATAGTAAATCTTACCTATGTTAGCTATACCAAAAAATCAAAAGTCGTGTAACTCTATTTATTCATTAATAAAATCTTTGTCTTCTCCTAAAAATTAGTTAAAATGTAGAATATTTTGTGTTATTAAGTTAGCACTTGACTTAACTTTAGTTGTTACTTAGACTGCTAAAGTGGAATTTTAATTTTTTTTTACGAGGACAATTATGCATTATAAAAAGTTTTTTTCAGCAGCCGCTTTAGCAACGTTGCTAAGTTTATCAAACTCTGCTTTCTCAGATCCTGTTGGTCCAATAAGTGATGAAGAAACTAGCTACTACGTTCGTTTGCAATACAACGGTGAAATTTTACCTCTTTTCACAAAAGTTGATGGTATTGCACATAAATCAGGCAAAGACAATAATAGTCCCTTAAAAGCATCTTTTATAGCTGGCGGTGGTGCGTTTGGTTATAAAATGGACGACATCAGGGTTGACGTTGAAGGACTTTACTCATGGTTGAATAAAGATGCAGATGTAGTAGGTGATACAGTTGCAGAAAGCTTAACAGCAATTTCAGGATTAGTTAACGTTTATTACGATGTAGCGATTGAAGACATGCCTATCACTCCATATGTTGGTGTTGGTGTTGGTGCAGCGTATATTAGCACACCTTTGGCAACTGCTGTGAGTAGTCAAAATGGTAAATTTGCTTTTGCTGGTCAAGCAAGAGCTGGTGTTAGTTACGATGTAACTCCAGAAGTCAAACTTTACGCTGGAGCTCACTATTTCGGTTCTTATGGTGCTAACTTTGATAAAACTGACAAAGACGGCAAAGGGGAACTCAAAGTTCTTTACAGCACTGTTGGTGCAGAAGCTGGAGTAGCGTTTAATTTCTAGTCTATCTCAATCTTGTTATCCCAGTGGGTTTTTTCTTGTCATTCAAGTAGCATGACACTGGGGTGGCTTTGTTGCATAGCGTTCAGAAAAACTAGTGATTACTGACTAAATTCATTATAAAATGACGATTTAAGGATAAATATGCCACAAAAAATGAGAGTCAGTAACCAAAACGAATATAACAAGTTTCTAGAAAAAAGAGGAAATATTTTTCATGATATCAACGAAGCCATAGAAAATTGGTATGAAATTGGGCCAAAATGCAGGGTGGCAACAATATTTACAGCAACAAAGTGGTAATTTTGATACATATAATAACCCATCTGTTCAGAATAGGTTTGAGACAAACAGTCGGGTTTATAAAATGATATTTGCAACGTAATTGGTATGCCTAAATTTGAAATAGTCGCATAAAATTATTTACTCTGGAAAAAACTTACGTTGCTATGCAACAAAGCCATCCCAGTGTCTGCTGCTTGCATAGCATTTATCTACCAAAACAATGGTCATGCAAGAGACTTTGCTTGGATGTGTGATATAATTTAAATTGTAAGGTCTAAAAAATACTAGCATGAATGAAGTGATAACATTTGGTTGTCGTCTAAATTTTTACGAGAGTGAGTTAATCAAAGAAGCATTAAAAAAAGCAGAAAGAAAAAATGTTGTTGTGGTACATAGCTGTGCAGTGACAAACGAAGCAGAACGCCAAGTAAAGCAAAAAATACGTAAGATCTATAAAAACGACCCAAGTAAAGAAATTATCGTAGTTGGTTGTGCTGTTCAGTTGGATCCAGAAGTTTACAGTAGCATTCCTGGTGTAAGTAAAGTGCTCGGTAATCAAGATAAGCTAAAAGCTGAAAATTACTTACTAAATGACGATAAAATCTTAGTCAGTGATAACCAAGTAAACAAATCAGAACCTGTTCTAATTAATGGATTTGAAGATAAATCAAGGGCATTTATTGAAATTCAAAATGGTTGTAATCATAGCTGCACATTTTGCTCAATTACTGAGGCAAGAGGGAATAATCAATCTGTGCCAATAAACAGTATTATAGAGCAAATTAGGATCTTTGTAGAAAATGGATATCAAGAAGTAGTGTTTACAGGTGTTGATATTACTGACTTTGGTACAGATTTGTTTGCCAAGCCATCACTTGGTTCAATGATTAGGAGAGTTTTAAAAGATATACCAGAGTTGAAGAGGCTAAGACTTTCCTCTATCGATGTTGCTGAAGTTGACGACGAATTAATGGATTTAATAGCTAATGAGTCAAGACTTATGCCTCATTTACATTTGAGTCTACAATCTGGTAATAATTTAATACTAAAGAGAATGAAGCGTCGTCACAACAGAGAACAAGTAATAGAATTTTGTCATAAAATGAAGAGCTTGAGGCCTAATATAGCATTTGGCGCTGATATTATTGCTGGATTTCCAACAGAAACTGATGAAATGTTTCAGGATACAGTTGATTTACTGAAAAAAACAAATATAGTTTACCTACATGCTTTTCCATATTCAGAGCGGAAGAATACACCTGCTGCACGAATGCCACAAGTACCAGAGAATGTGCGTAAAGAACGAGTAAAAAATTTAAGAGAAATGAATAGAGAAATGATGAGTAGCTTTTATCAATCTTTGATAGGCACTGAACAAAGTGTTCTGGTTGAGCAAAATAATGTCGGTAGAACAGAAAATTTTGCATTAGTAAAGCTTGAATCAAAAGCTCAAGCCAAGAGTATTGTGAAAGTTAATGTTAAAGGAGTGGAAAATAATTATCTAATTGGAAATATTCTTTCTTAATTTTTGTACATTAAAGAAATATATGATATAGTAGTTATACTATAAATGATAATTATGGGTTCATTTGTGATAACTAAAATATCTATTACTTTATTTTTGATTTTCATTCCATGTGTCTATTTTTTTATTACTTATATTAGTAATACACACATTGAGCAAGTACAACTCTTAAAACTAGAAACGGACAATAATGAAGATGTAATGCATTCTGAAGAGGTTACTGAGAAAAAAATACTAATAAATGATTTAAAATATCAAGAACTTGAAAGTAGTCCTACTGAACAACCTTCTATTCTCCAAGTAGCTGATCAGAAAAATATGTGGTCACGTATTGCAGATCAAGCTGATAATGAGCAGCCTACAAAAGAAAAATCAAAAAAACTTGATTTTTATGTTAGTGCTAACGGTGGTAAGGTATACCATGATAATTCAGAAACATTTGTAAAGGGTATAAAGGCAATAGGGGAGAGAGTCCTAACTTTAGTTGAAAGTCATTATGGTTTTATGATAAAAAATATAGTGGCAAATGAAATTAAAAGCATAAAAGAATTTAATGGTAAAATTGATTTCCAATGGGTTAACAGCATATCTTTAGGTTACTATGCTGGAGAAAATGGCCGAGTTGATTTTGAAGCCATGTATTCTAGAGCCAATATTGAAAATAGTAATTCTCCTCTGGTATTTGATAAATCAGCAAGTATATTTGCGTTTTTGTTAAACTTATATTATAATCCCAGCTTTCAGGATACGCAATTTGCTCCATACATCGGCCTTGGTATAGGATCAACAGTTTTTAGATTAAAAAGAATTAATGGATCACCCCAAAGTTCAATGCCACTTAATGTTCCTTGGTTTGCTTATCAAATAAAGCTTGGTATTAACTATTCAATAATCCCAGAAGTCAAAACCTTTCTCGGCTATCGTTACTTTAGCGTTCCGATACCTGTTGCAGATGACATATCCACTCATAATATTGAAGTTGGTTTGATATTTAATTTTTAGTAGTGATTTAATATATATATAAATTCTTATCTTTTCTATCTAACAAACCAAATGTTGGTACGATTGTTGCTTTTAAAAAAATGACAGTTTCTACTGTTCTAATGTTATTCGCTAGCCTTTTTGACTTCTGATGTAATGTAGCTTTAAAGCTTTGCTTATCTTCCCTATGTTCTATAAGCCCGCCGATTACCATAATTTCACCGCTCTTAATTTTTAACATAGAGTTCATTTCTCTGATTTCAACAATTGGAATGTCGCTATTTAATTTCATTTTACTCTGCTGTGCGATGTACTCTATATCTGGATCTTTAATGTAGCCGTTAATTCTTGATAAAGTTGGATGTATATCCATGAATATTTCACTAGTATCAATGTTAATGCTTGGGTGGATTATTAGCACAACACCTATTGGAACACTATTCATCTTGGTAATTAAGGTCTGATTAGAATTTCTAGTATCTTTTTGTATGTCGGAAGTAAAATAAATATGGTTTTTAGTAAATGAAATCATCGCTTGCTGATTATTTATAGCATGTACTCTGGGGCTTGAAATTACAGTTGAAGTGCCAAATTTGTCTAAATTTCTTACTAAATCTCCTAGATCACTCGCACCAAAGTTCATTGCTAGGTTAATAATGGAGTTATCTTGATTTATTATAGACTTAGTTCCATCGCGTAAGTCATTTAAGTTTATACCAGAAAGATATTTGTCATCTAACACAACTTCAACTATTTTTGCCTCTATCATTACTTGAGAAGACGCTAATTTCTTAACCTTATTAATATATTCTTCAACAGCTTTATGGATATCTTTTCTAGCATTCAAAATAATAACACCAGCTTCTCTGTTGGATGAAAGGAATTCGCCATCATCCACCCCGTTAACATCCATTATTGCATTCAAGCCTTTTTCTAATGAATTCCATAAGTCACTACTGTATTGAGACTTCATAACATTGTTATAGTCCCTATCAGTGTGACTTCCATCACTGTTAGTAATATTGTTACTAATGACGAAACTGCTTTGAGCAGAATGTTGAATATTAATGAAGTCTGCGTAATAATTTTGCGCGTATGGCAAGTCCTGCTCAATTCTAATTACACCATTGCTTGTTGAGTAACGCAATTTGGCGCTATTTGCTATACTCTGAATTACTTCATTTATATTCTTATCTTTTAGCTTTAAAATAATATTACCTGATATTTTTGGGTCTATATCCAAGTTAACGTCAGAAAGTTTTCCTATCTCAATCAGCAAATCTTTTACTGATACTTCTTCACTAACATTAATAGAAATAAGCTGATTACTGATTGTGAGATCGGGAAACTCTATTGGTAAAGGCATAATTTCTGGTATTGCCGGTTCATTAATCTCCAAAGAGGTGTTGTATTGCTGCAACGAATAATCGTGCTCACCTATATCATGATGATCTTCGTTGCCTATATTAGTGAGATGTTGCTTAGTAGGCAGGTGTGTGCAAGAAATAATGAAGAGGAGTATTAAGCATTTAAAAATAGCCATTAGAACAGCATATAGATCTATACTAATAGATTTCTATAAAAATATTAAAAATGTATTTAATTTCGTTTTCATCGAGCAGATAATTGTCATATATTAGCTTGACCTACACTGGCTATAGCTAAACTGACTTAGATTTACCGACGATTTGAAAAACCGTCATCCCGCTACGTGTTAGCGGGATCTAGAGATACCGTGACGGTATGACGGTTCGCGGCGGTATAGTAACTCGTCATTCCGCTACTCGTTAGCGCCGTGGCGGTATAGCTATATATGTTTTTTTGTACGCCCCTCTTGTACTTAAATGTAGAGTAAGTTTTCCAGCATAGCCTTAGTTTTTTTATATATTTTACTTCTTTCTCTATATTTAATAATAGGCTTAAAAATAAATGGTAAGCCTATAATTGTTAAGCTTAGAGCTAGGGTTGAAAGTATACAACAGGCTTTGTGTTTACTATGTAGCTCTTTCAGGTAAAGCATCAAAAATCTACAAAATTTTTTGTAATTTTCTTCGATGTTTTTTTTGCTATGAGCCTTGCTAATGAATATATCTATTGCGGTATGACCGTTATTACACTTAATGTTAAGGTCTGCACCTTTTTCTGTTAACAGCTGAGCTATATCAAAATAATCCTTTTGAACAGCAAGATGTAGAGGTGCAAAACCTTGTTGCTCACAAATGTTCATATTGGCTCTAACTTCCAATAACATTTTCACAATTTTTGTATGGCCTTTTTTAACTGCCAGTAGCAAGGGAGTTCTGTTACATTTAGTAACAGCATTAATGTTTACCTTAAGCTTCAATAAGAGCTTAACTGTTTTAGTGTTACCATTATGGCTAGCTTTATGCAGCCTGGCGTTGCCATTAAAATCTTGATCATTTGCATCTATTCCTTTTCATACAAGAAATGTTACCATTTTTCTATTATTATGCTCAATAGCGCAATCTAATGCATCAAAACCATGGTTGTTTTTTGTGCAAAAAAACTCTTTAAGTTTAATTTCATCGTTACTTGCTTGCTGTCTTTTTGCAATAAGTTTAACTATTTGCATTTTGTTGTTATACGCTGCTAGGAAAAGCGTAGTGTTATTTTCTGCATCTTTGGCTTCTATATTTGCACCTTTCTTTATCAGATATTCTATAATTTCTGCTCTGCTGTCATAATGTGCAGTGCATTGATAGATAGTTAAAAACAAAGGAGTGCGAAAATTGTTATCTTCACATTCGAGATTTGCTCCGCTATTAATTAAAATTTGGACGCTTTTTTTAGAACCGTATAGTGAAGCTATATGAAGAGGAGTATAGCCCTCTTTGGCGTCTTTTTCATTAATTTTTGCGCCTTTTGTTATCAAAAAATCTATTAATTCCATGTCATCTTGTAGTGCAGCAAGGTGCAGTGGAGTGAATCCATTTTTATCCTTGGAATTGATTGTCAGTTGATTAACAAAAAGTTTAGCAATTTTCTTGTGTCCATGCATAATGGCGTAATGCAGTGGGTTTCTATTTTCGTTGTCTACGACATTAAAATCAGCTTCGTGCTCTAGCAATGATTTTACTCCAACTAAATCGCCTTCTTTTGTGAACTTATGCAAGAGAGTGATTCCACTTGCATCTTTTGAGTTAATATCAAATCCATTTTCTACTAATTGGTTTATATCTTCCTCACGCGCCATATCACTTAAGTCTCTAATTGAACCCTTTTCGCGTTAATAATACTCCTACTTGATTAAGTTTAAATGAATCTGTGAGAAATGGCTAGGATACTATGCATTCTTGCATAACAAACTTTTGGCAGCGCGTTGGATGAAACAAAAAAACCACTTGACAAACTCCTCCAGCCCCCTTATTATGACAATAAGGGTATTTATGACTCAAAACTTGTTTTTGACCTGCAGGCTCAATGACAAAATTCAGTAAAAAACTTAGGGTATTTTTTGGCAGATTACATAAAATTATAGCGGTTGCATGTCTTTTAAATTTTTTCTACATTCAGCCAAACCGCGCTTAAACTAAGCGTCAGCACATTATTACAGCGCCACTTACAGTAATATAGAGTCAAAACTCGCTACTCGGGGCTTCTTTTGCCTTTTTTTTCATTTGGTAAATTTCTTAAATATTTGTAGCTAAAAGAGCCCAAGAGAGGTGTCATTCCAGTGCTCCTTTTTTTGTCATCCCAGTGCCCAGACATTGGGATCTAGCTAAGTTGGTGAGTATAAAAGTAGCCGTTTTATGTTAAAATACAACGTTTTGATGATTATGAAAAGGCTGGATTCCAGTGTCACGCACTGGAATGACAAAAAAAGGAGCACTGGAATGACAAGAAAGGAGCTACTCGGATGACAGGAGAAAGGGGCACTGGAATGATACTATTATAGAGTGAACCAGTGTCTGGGCACTGCCGTCATAAAGGAACCAGTGTCAGCTACTTGGATGACACCATCCTTTTTTCTGGATCCCAGTGGGCTTTGTTGTATAGCTACTTATGAAGAGGGCAAATGGAAGAAATTCATTTGCCCTCAAACTGTGCCTTGCGATCCTTAAAAGGAAGAGTAGATGGATCTTTCACCTCACTATTCACCTCAGTCACTGTTGTTGCAGGAGGAGCTTGAGGTCCTGTTTGTAAATTAGCAGGCTTAGGAGGTATTGGTGGCTTTTCTGTATTTGGTTGGTGGCTTGGCAAAGCTGCAATTTTAGGATATTGTTGATCCACATCATCAGACCTATAACCACTCTCGGGAGTGCTTGTTCCTTTTTCATCGTCTGATTGGTGGTTTGGAGGTGTTTGATGTTCATCTTCCCATTCACTATTAAGTGTACGATTTTGATCGTCATCTTCGTCATCACTATCACTCGAATAATTTGCTTTAAATCGAGACTGAAGCTTTTTGGACAAAACATCTATAAGATTTTTTGGTTGCACATCTTCCAGTTTATTTAACCTCTCTTTCTCCCTCTTGTCAGACTCTTTCTTGTTCATGAGTTTTGTTCCTTTTTTTATTGCCTTAAGCAAATCATTATTAGCTTTAGGCATACTAGGACCACCAGTTTCCTTTAGTTTTACATTCTTTATCCCTGCGAACATATCATCATCCTTGGTTTGCATCGTAAGCTTGGGAGCTGGTGCACCACTTGCTTGATTCAATTGCTCAGGAGTTGGCATAGGAGAAGGTGGTGGTGGTGGAGTACCAGTTAATGGAGGAATTGCTACACCAAGTGTTAGCTGATGTTGTGAAAGAGTAGGCGTACTTGACTTATTCTTCAGATCAGTACCATTTTCACACACAGATTTTTTTGTTGGTTCTGGAAATTCAGTATGTTGTTGGTCAGACTGATCAAATTCTTTTCCACTCAGATCTATTTTTTTCTCATTACCAGCTATAGAAATGGCCCGTTTAATAAGATATATCACTGAAGCCAATGCAACAACCGTAGAAACAGCAAAAATTGCTAAAGGAACTGCTGCAATGGCACCAGAACCAGAAATTGCTGTAATAACATAAGGAAGATATTGACCAGCTGTGAAACTAAATGCAGATAATGATAAAACAGCAATTAAAGGACCAAGATTTGATGTACGCATTTTTTACTTCACTTGTTAATGATAATTTAATAATAACTAGATTATCATCATTCGTCAATAGTTTATGACTAAATTAATGTTTATATTAAGATAATACACGACAAGTAATAGCCATAATATTTATAGTTACTTTTCAAGCATGTATTGAAATATCTCATTAGCCATAGCAACATCTTGGCGCGGGGCTTTGCCGTGTTCTATAAACACAGAGATTGCGTAGCGCGGGTTATGGTAAGGACCATAAGCGATAAATAACTTATGACTTTCACCCTTAGAGTTTATCTCTGGTGTACCGGTTTTGCCGGCAATTTGTATGCTGCTTAGCCCTTTTCTATAGTTAGAATTCACCACGTCAAACATAGCTTTTCGAATTATGCTAAAATGCTCATAATCTACATCAATGTCAGGGAAATTTTGCACTGTATTACTCATTTCAATGTGGGGAATTACCTCTTTTCCTGTTGCAATCCTCGCTGCAAGAACTGCAAGCTGCAGTGGTGTTGTAAGCAAATACCCTTGTCCTATAACTAAGTTGATAGTGTCACCTAAATACCACTGCGAATATAGTTTTCGTGCGCGCCAATCTCTATCGGGCAACAATCCCGGAGCTTCTTCCTTAAACGTTCCAATCAGCGACCCACCGCCAATACCAAATTTTCTGGCCATTTCCACCAGAGAGTCTACACTTATTTTTTTTCCTATGTTATAAAAGTAAGTGTTGCATGATAATGCCATTGCCTCATTTAAAGATACATACCCATGGACTTTGCTTTTCAGGCAACGAAATTTCCGCTCACCTATTTTCATATAGCCCTTACACGAGAATTTCTCTTCTGGTATTATTATCCCGTCTTTTAAACCCGCAAGCGCAACTATTACTTTAAATATTGAACCAGGTGGAATTTGATACGACAATGCACGATTCACAAGTGGTAATGAAGGAGTATTCAAGCTTTCCCAAGTCTCATTTGATAGTCTGCTAGCAAAAAGATTATTATCGTAAGAAGGTGAATTATATAGTGCTAAAATTTCTCCGTTACTTACATCAATTACCACTGCGGAGCCTTGGTGATCTTTAAATACCTTTGCGATTTTCTCTTGCAGATTAATATCAATTGTTAGCTGTATATCTTGTCCGTCTTGTTGTGGTATGCTTGATAATTCTTTTATGACGCGTTTTTTAGAATTTATTTCCTGCTCAGATTTTCCTGACTTGCCTTTCAATATATGATCATATGTATATTCAATACCGCTGATTCCTACTTCGTTTATGCCTTGCTGTCTTTTTGTATATCCAATTACATGAGAACATATTGAACCAAACGGGTAATAACGTTTATAAAGAGCAGTTACTTTTGTTTCTGACGATCTTGCTATTTTAGACTCGACTTCTGATAATGTTTGCAAATCGACCTCCTCACCAGAAGTTTTTTGCCCATCAAACAGAACAACATACGAAATTTTGTTTACCGCAAGTTCAGTGCTATTCCTATCTAAAATTTTGCCCCGCTGAGGCATAATAGTAGCGACTCTTATTCTATTACTATTAGATAGTGCTTCGTACTTTTGTCTGTTTCGTATTTGTAAATTATATAACCTATAGCTAAAAATAGCGGAAATGGTAAGCTGAATACCACCTAATATGAATGCTCTGCGGTTAAAGACTTTGTTTTTTGTCCACATAACATTCCTTCAAAACGCACTTTTTCCCCCTCTTTTATTGTTACACTTCTGGCTTTTACCGTATTACAAACCCTTTCCTCCCACTCACTTAAGGTAACAAACTTGTAACCCGATTTTTTTAGTATTTTAATAATATGAGGTAAAGCTTCAATTGTGTTTGATCTGTTATTGTGATCATGAAACAGTATAACTGCTCCATTATGTACATTACTTAAAACTCTTTCAACTAAAGCTTCTGGTTTATCACCTTGCCAATCTAGCGAATCAACTGTCCATAATATTGAATACATATTTAATTGATCAGTATTTTCAATCAGATTATCGTCATGACATCCATATGGCGGGCGAAACCATTTTACATCTTGTTTTATTGCATTTTTAATTGCTGTATTTGTCTTTTCCAATTCTTGCAATTGTTCCTCACTTGAAAGTGATGTCAACTTCCTATGCGACCAAGAGTGATTGCCTAACTCATGACCTGCTTCATGGATTTTCTTTACTATCTCATATGTTTTTTTATTTATACGTTCACCAAGCACAAAAAACGTTGCTTTTGCTTCATAGCTTTCCAGAACATTAATAATATCGTTTACTCTATTGTTGGAAGGCCCATCATCAAACGTAAGCGCAACAAACTTATCGTCGTTATTCAACAATTTTTTTATATTACTTAAATTTCTATATGATAGATCCAGATTACAACTGAGCCCACAGTATGGTAAATTAAAATTACAATCACCACAGAAAACCGCGCTTGAGTATAGCAAAAGAAAAGTTATTATCCTTATAAACATTTTGTAATCAGCAAAGTGATAGGATACTATGCACTTTTTTGCTAAGTTAAGCCATCTTTAATTGCTGTAGCCTTTACTTCATCACTTCTTTAATATATTATATTAACAATTTTATATAATATATTATGATTGCAAATATAAATACCGTTGCGCTTCAGGGAATTAGCACAGTAAATGTCAATGCACAAATTCATATGGCAAATGGTATTCCAGCTTTTAATATTGTTGGATTGCCGGATAAAACTGTTGCGGAATCCAAAGAGCGCATCAGAGCAGCGTTAAATTCAATCAATCTACTACTACCTCCAAAAAGAATTACAGTTAATCTCTCCCCTGCGGATTTGCTGAAAGAAGGCAGTCATTATGACTTGGCTATCGCTATTGGACTACTTGTTGTAATGAATGTGATACCAGTTGAAAAAGTTCAGTCTTATATAATCATGGGTGAACTGGCTCTTGATGGCAGAGTTATTCCAGTTTCAGGAGTGCTGCCAACAGCAATTAATGCAAAAAAGGCAAATAAAGGAGTAATTTGCCCAAGGGGAAATGGAGTAGAGGCTTCATGGGTAAAGAATGTTTCAATTCTAGCTATAGAGAAATTAACTGATATTATCAGACACTTTAAGGGTGAGCAATTAATTCAGCCAGTAATTTTTAATTATAGTGATGCACCCAAAGAAAAAAGATTGGTTCCCGATATGAAGGATATCAAAGGCCAAGTTGTTGCAAAAAGAGCAGCTGAAATTGCAGCAGCAGGTGGGCATAATATGCTTCTTGTTGGCCCTCCTGGTACTGGAAAATCAATGCTTGCTAAGCGCTTTATAGGATTGCTGCCTGATTTGACCGAACAGGAGATGATTGATGTTAATATTATTTCCAGCATAACAAAAACTGGTAATGAAATATTCAAAGTAACTCGCCCCTTTCGTGAACCTCATCATTCATGCTCTATGCCAGCAATGATAGGGGGAGGAAAGAATGCAAAACCTGGAGAAATCACTATGGCTCACAATGGCGTGTTATTCCTTGATGAGCTACCTGAATTTCCAAGACTTGTGCTTGATTCTCTGCGCCAACCACTTGAAGATAGAAAAGTTACCGTTGCAAGGGCAAATGCTCACATAACCTACCCTGCAAATTTTCAACTGATTGCTGCGATGAACCCCTGCAGATGTGGTTACTTGGGGGATGCAAGTAGATCGTGCAACAAAGCTCCAAAGTGTGGCACAGATTACAAAAACAAAATATCAGGACCATTGCTTGATAGAATAGACATATGCATTGAAATGCCAAACGTTAGCATACTCTCTCCTGAAATCTCTGTGGAGGGAGAAAGTACTAAAATCATAAGAGAAAGAGTGATAGCAGCAAGAAAAGTTCAAACTGAGCGTTATAGTAAATTGAATGTTCGTTGTAACGCAGAAGTAAGCGGTGAAGCATTTAATAAATTTACTGAACCAGATCAGGCAGGGTTAGAATTGCTAAAATACGTACTGAAAGAAAATTACATTTCCAATCGAGGCTACACACGCGTATTAAAAGTTGCAAGAACCATTGCAGATCTTGCAAAAAGTGAAGAAGTAAAAAGAGCACACATTGCTGAAGCGCTGAATTACAGAATAAGGATATATTAAAAAATTAGTTTACTTGACAGACAATTTGTTTCATTATATACTGCCCTTAATGAAATTTTAACATTCTATTTAAGGAGTAGAGTTATGGCATTAACAGAATATAATTACGAACAAGAACATAGTGTTTTTCACGCTATTTCAGAGGGATATAAAAACCCTGATAATGGACACTGGGGAGTTACAGGTGCTGCTGGTGGGCTTGGTCAGTATATTAAGGATAATAAGTTAAGAACAGCATTATTTCCGGTTGCAGTTGCAAGTGTTGTCTTTACAGCAATGCATATGAAAGCAGGCTTTGTTAGTGCAGCAGAAGCTTCTGGGTTTCTTGCTAAGACTGCCAGCTACTTTGTTGGGACAAATCAAGCAATAGCTGCTTCATTACCTGGATTTATCGGAACAGGTGTTGCTGGTCAGATAGTTGCAGGTGCCATAATGACAATTGCTGCAGCTGCTGTTCTTTATGGAACATATCAAGTTGCCTCAAAATTAAAAGATGTTGTGGTTGAAGCATCGAACAAAGCAGAAAAAGGTGTATAATAACTTCAACAAAACAAAAAGGGATAGGTCTCTGTCCCTTTTTATAAACATTTTTTATTTTTTTGAAGTAATATCATCCAAAAATCTAGTAATTATAAAATAGCACTTATTAGTATAAATATTAAGAATAAGTAAATCCCGTTTACTGTTTACGCCTATAGAAGTGAAAAGTATTTGCATATTATTAAAAAAGCGGTAACTTACTATCAAGTGAATTCGCTAAATTTGAGTAATTTAAATGTCTATTGATCTTAGTCTGCCGGAGTTACCTATATTACACCCAAGGATTACCGTTGTGGGAGTGGGTGGTGCTGGTGGAAATGCTGTGAATAACATGATCCAATCTAATTTGCAAGGAGTGAATTTTGTTGTCGCAAATACCGACGCTCAAGCACTAGAAAAGTCGTTATGTGATAAAAAAATTCAGCTTGGCATTAATTTAACTAAGGGTCTTGGTGCTGGTGCTTTGCCTGATGTTGGGAAAGGTGCAGCAGAAGAATCAATCGATGAAATTATGGAGCATATAAAAGATAGTCATATGCTTTTCATCACAGCAGGAATGGGCGGTGGTACCGGAACCGGTGCAGCACCGGTAATTGCAAAAGCAGCCAGAGAAGCAAGAGCTGCAGTTAAGGATAGAGCGCCAAAAGAAAAAAAGATATTGACTGTTGGAGTTGTAACTAAACCGTTCGGTTTTGAAGGTGTGCGCCGCATGCGCATTGCAGAGCTTGGACTTGAAGAACTGCAAAAATACGTGGATACACTTATTGTCATTCCAAATCAGAATTTATTTAGAATTGCAAATGAAAAAACTACATTTTCTGATGCATTTAAACTTGCTGATAATGTTCTGCATATTGGCATCAGAGGAGTAACTGACTTGATGGTCATGCCAGGGCTTATTAATCTTGACTTCGCTGATATAGAAACAGTAATGAGCGAGATGGGCAAAGCGATGATCGGCACCGGAGAGGCAGAAGGAGAAGATAGAGCAATTAGTGCTGCGGAAGCTGCAATATCCAATCCATTGCTTGACAATGTATCAATGAAAGGTGCGCAAGGAATATTAATTAACATTACTGGTGGCGGAGATATGACTCTGTTTGAAGTTGATGCTGCAGCCAATAGAGTGCGTGAAGAAGTAGATGAAAATGCAAATATAATATTTGGTGCTACTTTTGATCAAGCGATGGAGGGAAGAGTTAGAGTTTCTGTTCTTGCAACTGGCATTGATGGTCGCAATAATAAGTCAGAAACTTCACCTATAAGTCAGAGCGAAGACTCAGAGAAAGAGAAATTTAAGTGGCCCTATAGTCACAGTGAAAGTACGCAAGACAAAACACTGGAAACAAAACCAACTGAACAGGTAAGCGAAGGAGCTAAATGGGGCAGCAATGTTTATGATATACCGGCTTATTTAAGAAGAAAAAAATAATGCAACTTTGGCTACTCAAGTCAGAGCCAAGTGAATATTCATGGCAAAAAATGGAAAAGGAGCAGGTAGTTGAGTGGGATGGCGTGCGCAATTATCAAGCTCAAAATTACATGAAAATTATGAAAGTAAGCGATCTTGCGTTTTTTTATCATACAGGTAAAGAGAAAGCAATACTTGGAATCGTTGAAGTATTTAAAGAGTATTATCATATTAATGATCCCAAGTTCGGATTAGTGAATGTAAAGTTTTTGAAACCTTTAAATAACCAAGTAACGTTAAATAATATAAAACAAAACCCACTTTTGAAAAATATGTCTATATTAAAACAACCACGTTTATCAATTGCCCCAGTTTCGGAAATTGAATGGAATGAAGTAATAAGGATGAGTGAATGTTAGAAGTAAATATTCTTGACAAGAAATGGTGCAGCATTATAGAAAATCCTAAAAATTTTGTATTAGGTGTCATCAATGCTTCTCTAAAAGAATTAAAAATAGACCACTATAAACCAAATATATCAATAGCTCTGGCTGATGATGATTTGCTACATCAACTTAATTTAAAATTTAGAGAAATGGATAAGCCAACTAACGTACTATCATTTCCGTGTGAACAATTGTCTAATGAGTGCGATTTAGGAGACATAGCAATTTCAATAGACACAATAAAAAGAGAATCGCATGAGTATTGTATACCTATTCTTGCTCACATTGCACACATGTTAGTGCATGGATTACTGCATTTACTTGGTCATGATCACCAAAAAAAAGATGAAGAAATTATAATGAAAAATCTAGAAAGAGAAATTTTAGCTTCGCTTGGCTACAATATGTGCGCGATTTAAAAGGAATTTAATAAAAATATAGTAGATGATAATAAAATATGTTATCTACAAAGGGTTTTAGCTATAAACAATAAAAGGTAAGTGATATGGTTCAGTTTTCTTTGCCAAAGAATTCTAAAATTAATCAAAAGGGCAAAATTTATCCTATTCCTGCTAGAGCAAAAAACATCAGAAGATTTCAAATTTACCGTTGGTCTGCTGATGACGAGAAAAACCCTAGAATAGACACATTTTTTATTGATATGGATAGTTGTGGCCCTATGGTACTTGATGCATTAATAAAAATAAAGGATGAAATAGATTCGACTTTAACTTTCAGACGTTCTTGTAGAGAAGGCATATGTGGATCTTGTGCCATGAATATTGACGGAACCAATACTCTTGCATGTACTAGATCTATACACGATATAAAAGGTGATGTAAAAATATATCCATTACCTCACATGTATGTGATAAAGGACCTAGTCTCGGACTTGAGCCAATTTTATGAGCAATACAAATCAATTAAACCTTGGTTACAAGCAGATAAGCCTGCCCTACCAAATAAAGAATACTCTCAATCTCCTGAAGATAGAAAAAAATTAGATGGCTTGTCCGACTGTATATTATGTGCTTGCTGTTCGACTGGTTGCCCAAGCTACTGGTGGAATAGTGATAAATTTTTAGGACCAGCAATACTATTACAAGCCTACAGATGGATTGCTGACAGCCGTGATAATAAGACAGGTGAAAGACTTGATGTTTTAAACGACCCATTCAAGTTGTATCGTTGTCATACAATAATGAATTGCACAAAAACTTGTCCTAAAGGACTTAATCCAGCAAGAGCAATAGCGAAAGTAAAACAGCTCATGGTAGAGAAAGAAGGAGTTTAAGTATCATCTTTTGCATTCTTCGTAAGAGAACAGCAAACCTTCCGAAGCGTAGGGTATTGTTAATACCCTGAACGCTTTTCCATTCGTGAAATGCATCGTATCATCATACGATGCAAATAATTTTTTGAATAACTCATGTCTTTGGTTACTAATAGTTTGAAAATCCTCTTTTTCTAAAAGCTTTTTAGATTCGAAGAGGTAAAGCATAACTTCATGATAAGTTGGGTAAGATGCCAAAAATTTTGGGTCAAATTGAAAGGTTTTTATGAAAGCATTATTATAAAATTTTAGCTTTTGATTCTTACTATATATTACTATAGCAACCGGCAACCTCTCAAGCAAATTTTTCTGTGTAGCTAAATAACTGTTTAATTCAGTATATAATTTCTCTGCATCACTAACATCTTTCCCATACATTACTATGCTACCAGAACCTTGTATTGGAATTTTAACAAAATCGAAAACCTTAGGTTCGTTCTTGTAAGTTACGACATGCCTTCCTGGTTTTGTGCTATGAGCGCTACTGGTAATAGCAAATTTCTTAGAGCCATCTACATATTTATCATAAAACAAATTATAAAATTCTACCTTTCTATTCTTGTTATATTTTAGTATTGGAAATGGTAAAGAGTTGAAAACATTTTTATAGCTCTCCACTTCTTGTGTAAGCTTACTATTTTCTAGCTCAAGTCCGTGAGCTTTTATTTTACAGTCTGAGACATTCCTTATCCATAACAGCACACCAATCACATTGTTAGAATCATCTATTATGCTTCTACCATAACATATGCAATAAACCTCACTGTCTTTTGACTTTAAATCTAGAGTAAAAGATTTATTTATTTCCTTTGCCTCAGCAAAATTTTTAATTAAACTTTCTGATTGCTCAAAAAAATTCACAAACTCATTAAATGAGTAAAAAACAGTATTAAGCAAAATTAGTAAGTTGGGAGAGAACTTTTCTATACGCTTTTTTGCATCCCAAATATAAAACCCATCATTCACAGTATCAATTAAATTATTTATGATAACATTTCGATGTTGTAAGTTCTTAATCTTATTACTAATTTTTAATTTAGAATAAGAGAGAAAGAATAATATTAGAATCAATATTAAAACCACTTCATACAAAAAAAACATAGCACTTCTAAAACAGATGTAAAAACTTGTAACCGCTCAGAATTATGCTGAAGAGTTATATAAGTAAAGATTGCCTAACATCTGAAAGCCCAATCTCTTATAAAGGTTTACAGAAGGTTTCATACAATGTGCTACTATATATTTGCATTCAAGCTGTTTAGCTATCTTTATTCTTTCTAAAACCATTTGGGTACCTATTCCACGATTCCTGTAAATTGGTAAAACTCCATCACTATAAAAACCAGCTACACTGTCTTGAACATAAAGACCGCATGTCCCAATAATTTCACTATTTAGTGTTACAAGAAAAAATCTTAATCTTGAGTTTTTATCATCATAATTTGATAATCCGCGAAAAAATGTGCTGACAATTCCAACGCCATGATAAAAAATTTTAGAAGTGTGTAAATCTAACTGTTCTAAGAGGTCGCTACCATTTACAGCATTTAACCTCAAATTTGGAATAACATCAGCAGGTAAAAAGTAATTTTTCATATTAAGTAAAGCTTTTTTTGGTGTGCTAACGTGTTTTATTTCACACTTTTCTAAAATATCTCTTATTTTCATATGTGAATTTATTACCCATGTTGCTTCTATATCTCTTGTTCTGAGATAATCTAGAGTTTTTTGTATAGAAAGCTCGGTACATTGATCTCCACAGAACACAAAATTAAATAATGACTCCCTAGTACCATTTATTGTAAATGTAACGTTATCAAATTCATCGTGTACTTCCCACTCAGATAAATTCGCTGTGTACAGTATATAATCCTTTAAATTTTGAACAATTAAGCTTGAATAATAAATTTTTTTATCCTGCATACATCAACAATAAACAATAAAAGGCTCCTATAAGAACACAGGCTAAAATTGCAGCTATAATGTCATCTAGCATAACACCTAAAGGACCTTTGGTATTTTTATCGATCAAATTTATAGGCCACGTTTTTATTATATCAAAAAACCTAAAAGAAAAAAAGCACAACAACAATGAAGAGCAATTCATCTCTTGGCTTAACAATATCGAAACTAAAAGTATTGTCAGCAATTGACCAACTACTTCGTCAATTACTACCTCTTTTGGATCACATGAAGTCTTGTAGTGTTTTATATAATTGCCTATAGACCATAGTCCAATCAAAAATAAAAAAAAAATAATTGCTGCACCTAAAATTCTGTCACTCAGTATCACAGGAACAATTGGATAAGAAGCTAAGCTGCCTATGGTACCTGGCATTTTTTTTACTGTGCCAGACAGCCACCATGTTGATATCAATTTATATAAAAATTTCACAATACACCAAAGTACAAAACTAATTTACAAGAACAGAAATAGTATCCTCTATAGAGGCGCTTTCATACAATAATCTATAGACCGCTTCACATATAGGCATTTTTATCTTTAGCTTTCTTGCTAAATTAAATATGGGCTCAGCAGTGCTAAAACCTTCAATCACTGACTTGCCTTCTGACAAAATCTGCTGAACATTAAAGCCATTGTCACTATTACCTATTTTAAACCCAAAAGATAGGTTTCTTGAATTCAAGGATGTGCATGTCATAATTAGGTCACCCAGACATGCCGGTCCAAGTAGTGTATTTATATCCACATTACCGTTACCAACTTTTGCTGAGTATAAAGCCTTAATTTCGCTTACACTTTTCGTAATCAATGCTGCATGAGCATTAAACCCAAGTTTACTACCTAGAACAATCCCACACGCTATAGCAAAAACGTTCTTTAACGCTGCACAAACCTGTATCCCTATAACATCGCTACTAAGGCGTAATTTAACATTTTCTTGCTGTAGTTCTGATACTAGCTTTGAACCCAATATGTTATTTCGGCATGCAAGAACCATTGAATAGGGCAATTTTCTTGCAACTTCTACAGCAAAACTAGGGCCTGAAAAAATAGCAATAGGATTGTTAGGTAAAACTTCATTTACTATTTCACTAGGTAATTTTAATGTAGACTTTTCTATTCCCTTACAAGCTAAAATTATTGCTACATCTTTTTTCAGATTACAATTATGCAATTGCTGACATACCTCCCTCAGAGATTGAGTGGGAACAGCGAGGATTGTTACTGAAGCATTAATTGTGTCTTCAATAGCCAATTTTACTGACACATTATCAGAAATTCGACAACCGGGTAGCTTGTCACTTTCTCTTTTCCCGTTGATTGATTCAAATGTAGTTTCATTGCGAGTCCACAAAATCACATCTTTCTTACTACTGAGTGAAATTGCGATTGCTGTACCCCATGCACCAGCACCTAAAATTGATATTGCCACACAATATTCCTGAAAGTATTACTTATACTTTAAAACAGTAGGATAAGTAAATTAAAAATATAACACAGACATATAGAATAGTTAAATATTTATTAACCGAAGTATTCTTTTAATAATAGTAACTTTAATTCAATATTTACTAAAAATATTATTACTACCATGGTATATCTATTATATTTTAGATCTATTTATATAACTTTGGAACAATATATTTATTATTAATTAATAAGTGTAATTTTGATCATTTGTTAATAAAGATTTGATTTATTACTTTCCTTAGTTATATATATTACTAAAATTATAAATTATTTATGGGGTGTAAAATATGCGTATATTATTAATCGAAGATGATCAAGTAAGTGCAAAGACTGTGGTTAATGCCTTAACTTCTGATGGACACTTCTGTGACGTTGTTACTTCTGCACAAGATTATAACAATAATATGGTTTCCTCAAACGGAGATTACTATGACCTAGTTATTTTAGATATACACTTGCCTGGTGATATTGACGGATATGATATATTGTTAAGACTAAGAAGTGCAAAAATCAAAGTTCCTGTCTTAATACTTTCATGTATATCCGCTGTCAATCACAAAGCTAAAGGGCTTGGGTATGGTGCAGATGATTACTTAACCAAGCCATTTCATAAAAGCGAGTTATTAGCTCGAATTAAGGCCATAGTGCGTCGTACTAAAGGCCATCCTGAATCGGTGATAAAGATTGGTAATATAAATATCAATTTTGATCACAGGATTGTTGAGGTGAAAGGTAAAACGGTTCACCTTACTAATAAAGAGTATTCTATGATAGAATTGCTAGCACTGCGTAAAGGAACAGTACTAACAAAAGAAATGTTCTTAAATCATCTTTACAATGGCTTGGATGAACCTTCAGATAACAAGATAGTTGATGTTTTTATGTGCAAATTACGTAAGAAACTTGAAAGTGCAAATGATGGAAAAAGCCACATAGAAACCGTTTGGGGCAGAGGGTATGTTCTGAAAGAGTATATTGATGATGAAGAATATTCTAATGTTAATGTAGGCGAAAGTAGTGATGGCTATCAAGCAGAACAAGTGAAGGACAACGCATGAAATGCCTACACTTAAATATAGCATGGCTTATATCGCACGTATCATGTGACGCCTAGGTGAAATATAAGCCGAGTTCTGTTTATGTAGCTATTTATCTGGAGTAAATGTTACCATTTACCTCATGCGATTTACCCGAGTAGATATGAGAAAAACATAAAATCTACTTCTATTTAATCTTGCTCCTAGTGTTGGTTACTCGACTACCAATGTTGCCATTGCCATGGTGTGCTCTTACCACACCTTTTCACCCTTACCTAAAATATTTTAGGCGGTAATTTTCTGTAGCCCTATAACTGGAGTTACCTCCGGCGGGCGTTACCCGTCACTATTTTTCCTTGGAGCCCGGACTTTCCTCTGCTATGTTTATCACACAACAGCAGCTACTTATTTCACCCAGGAATTATACTTTAACATGAAAATCACAAAAGCAAAAGACAATTTCCTAACAGTCTACATATTAAAAACATTCAGACAAATAGCTAAAGGTGATATTCCGGCACATCATCGCTATCCCAAGATAAGCTTTTTTCACTTTTAGACTCCGCTTCAGTCAGTCAAGAGCTTGGTCCACCGCCTGAAGACGATGAGCTACTTCTTGACCTACTACTACTTTCTACCGATATACTGTCTAGCATTGTTTCAGATTGATACGTAGTTTGTATAGATATGTTATTATCACTGCTTGTTCTGCTATGGGTGAAAAAAATTTCTTCATTGCTGCTATTTGAATGCGATTCCAAATCAGCTAATTCTAACACATGAGCAGCATTATAATAACCGTGATATTTCTTAATACATTTATATGCTATAAATCCTATAATTCCAGCAATACCTATTGTTCCAATCAAAGATCCTCCTATCATTCCTGCCCTATTAGACCCTATAGCAAGTTGAGTAGGCTGTGGTGAAGAAGTAGGTTGAGGAAGTAAAGTCGTGGTAAATATAGGAGTTGTTGACTCTTTTGTTCTAGTACTTGGTATACTAAATACTGTTTGTATAGTTTTCTCTGAGTTTATTATTGGCACACTAGTTGACGTTGTAGCAACCGTGGTCACTTGTGAAGTAGTAGTTGTTTTTGCTACTGTTGTTGGCTTCACTGTTACTGTACTTGTTTGAGTCGTTGACTCCGTTGAAGGTTTATTCATTGTAGAAGTAGGTGTAACGGCTTCTGTTGTTGGCTCCATTGTTACTGTACTTGTTCGAGTCGTTGAAGGTTTACTCATTGTAGAAGTAGGTGTAACGGCTTCTGTTGTTGGCTCCACTGTTACTGTACTTGTTTGAGTCGTTGACTCCGTTGAAGGTTTATTCATTGTAGAAGTAGGTGCAACGGCTTCTGTTGTTGGCTCCACTGTTACTGTACTTGTTTGAGTCGTTGACTCTGTTGAAGGTTTACTTATTGTAGAAGTAGGTGCAACGGTAGTTGATGCTTCTGTTGTTAATTTGGTAGTCTTTACAGTGTCGGTTTCTGTTGTGCTAGTAATTGCAGCAGTCAGCGTTTTCTTAGAAGTCACAACCGTTTCTGTAATAGTTACAGGAGCCACGGTACTACTAGAAATGATATCAGGTGTCAATCGACCGTTAATGATATCAACAAAATCACTGAGAGTTTTGATACTACTTGCCGGTATTATTGTTACCTTAGAAGGTTTTTCAAATCTTTGATGATTGAAAATTGCGATGTTTTCTTCACTTATTGCAGTTACAATAAAACTGTCTTGACCATTGTCTTTAACGTACAATTGCTCTATAGAATCTGCAAATTCGCAAATAGTAAAGTTCGATTTTGATCCATTCTTAACAAGACTTGTTAAATGTAACGTTTGTTTATCAGACAACCGGTCTTCTGCAAGAAAGGCAACTAGATCATTGCCTTCAGTTCGTTTCACATACTGTAAAAAGCTTATTTCATATTCTCTGGAAAGAGATAGTGCTTTATTATCTATCTGACATCTCTTACTAAGCAAACATTCATCTTTCTTGCCACTTTTTAGATCCTTAACCACTTTAGCCATATCGAACTTAAAAATATTTGTTCTTACTTCTTGATTTTCAATACTATTTTTTCTCACTTGCGAATAAAGTATCGTATTTTCATCTAGTACTAATTGCCCTGGATTATCAAATTTGAATAATTTTCTTTCTATAAGACCGTTTTTTTCACGCAAAACCTTAAATTTTCCATTTGTGTCTGATTGTAAATACCAAGAAACTAAAGTTTGATCCTTTAAGTTATGAGCAATTACAATAACATTACCATTACCAACTTTTACTGCTTTTGGTTGAAAGTAGCTATTGTCTTCATTTGCAAGACTATCTCTATTAATGTTCTTGTATAATTTTACTTTTCCTACGTATTCAACTAAGGGAACATTAATTGAATGCTTGATTTCGTAAGTGTTGAATGTTAAGCCTTTGATGCATTTTTCTTTTTTGTTAATTTCTTCTGTAGGAAAGATAACTCCAACTTTATCTGTTTCAGCTGAATCTTCTATTAATGTGAGAGACAATTGATCTTTGAATTCATTTACTACGCTGACATTTGTACCCCATTCGTATGTTTTTGATTGATATAATGGACTAATAAGTAATTTTACTTTACTGCTCCCATTACCATTATCTTGATAGCTAAGTCCATAAGCGACTCCATCTCCTTCAATCAACCCTACGTTTGCTGGGTTAAAACCTACCGCTTCTTTAACTTCCGGTGTATTTGAGTTGATCCCGAGCAATCTTCCTAATATAGACATAATTTTATTTAAAATATTAATAAAATGCTATTATGATTACTCCTGTGTGTTAATGTCAATGAAAATTTTAACTAAAATTAAAAAATTAACGTCTTTATTTTATACTAAAAAGTAAGTATAGGCTCGAAAATGGCTAAGAAGTTTTATAGATGAAAGGAAGGTAGAGTTCTCAAAACCCTATAATCTATATTTAAAGGTAAATTTTTATTCGTTATGTCTTATGCAGATTCCGCTAACAAGTAGCGGAATCTTAAGTTTTGGCTAAATTTCTTTTTTACTCCCTAATAGGGCTTCTGCCTTTAGCTCATCTATAATTGTTTGAACCTCAGGAAGCTCCTTATGTTTTTCGTGATCTGATACATATTCTCCCTTTTTGTTGGAGGCTTTATATTCATGTTCTTGATAAAGTGAGTATAGAAATCCAACTCCAAAGATAACAATTGCTGCAAGTGCCATGTATTCAAGTGGTTTTTGCACTTTTTCTCTTAGATCGAAATATCGAGATAGCAGAATGAGAGCACAAGATCCTATTACTACTGCACCAGAACCAATTTTGTTGTACATGAAATACTTTTCATTGTAACTTTGTTCGTAATTTCTGTAAATAGTTGTGGCATGCTTTTGAAGATTTTCTTTATCTAGTGATGTGAGAAAATTTTTAAATTTCTCTTCACCAGTTTCTTTTATCCATAAATTTAATTGTTTACTCATAGTTTAACCTCATATTAATAAATATAGTTTATCATACACAACATTTATAATAAATGTCAAGGATAGTGTATTTATAAATAATATACTATAATTTCTTAAGCATTTTTTTAAAGTAGTTAGCTGTAGCTAAAATAATTGAGATTTACTAAAACAAACTTATGAAACAATTGAAGTTAGCGCATGATCAGATTTTTTAACTAGATCCTATGGCCAAGCCAAAAGAATTTACAAGTTGGGCAGTATGGGTAGTATGATACTGCAAAATGCTATTTCTCAAAAAACCAACAATTGCAATCATTGGTTCTACAGGTATAATCTGTAAAGTTTACACGAGTCTCATGAATGATAGAAAAAAAAGAGCAGTTTAGTTTTACATCAGAAAACCTTAAGAAAGCGGAAAAGTTTATAGAGATGTATCCCAAAGGTAGAGAAGGTAGTGCTGTCATGCCTTTACTATACCTGGTTCAAGAGCAATGCGGATGGGTTTCTGAATCTGCTATGCGTTATGTTGCTGATATGCTGCATATTCCACATATTCGTGTATATGAAGTGGCAAATTTTTACACCATGTATAATTTAAAACCAGTAGGCAAATATCTAATACAAATTTGTAGAACAACTCCTTGCTGGTTGTGCAATAGTGAAGAAGTTTTAAATACCTTTAAAAAAAAACTTGGAATCAATATCGGTGAGACTACTAAAGATAATTTGTTCACTTTAAAAGAAGTTGAATGCCTAGGTGCATGCGTTAATGCTCCCGTTGTGCAGATCAATAATGACTTCTATGAAAATCTTACTCCTGAGAAAGTAGAAAACATCATAACAGAACTTTCAGGCAAATAGATGAAAGAAGAATTTGCATTCAAGATAATCAAGCAATCAGGTTCTGCAAAAGTTGGAACAATTAAAACTCCAAATGGAAGCGTAGAAACACCAGCTTTTATATTCTGTGCAACAAAAGCTGCAATTAAAGCTGCAGATATCGAGAGAATTAGTGAAGCAGGTACTCAGATAATACTTTCCAACACCTATCACCTAATGCTCCAACCAGGGGAAGATACCGTAGCAAAACTTGGTGGTTTGCACAAGATGATGGGATGGAGTGGACCAATGCTCACTGATTCTGGTGGATACCAGATATTTAGCTTAGGGCACGGATCAGTTTCGGAAGAGATAAAAGGAATAAGAAAAAAACAAAAAACTCTGATCAAAATTAATGAGGATGGGGCAATTTTTCGTTCTTACATTAATGGTAAAACTTATTGCTTGACTCCTGAAAAGTCTATACAAATTCAACAGAAACTAGGTGCAGATTTAGTCTTAGATGAATGTACTCCATTTCACATAAGCAAAGAATACACAGCAAAATCAATGCTCATGAGCCACAAATGGGCTGAACGTTCTTTAAATGAATTTGAAAAAAACAATAATGGCAAGCAGGCACTGTATGGAATTAGTCAAGGCGGAGTATATCAAGATTTACGTAGAGAAAGTTGTAATTTTATTAACGATTTGCCATTTTTTGGTCAAGCAATAGGTGGATCACTTGGTCAAAGTAAAGAGCAGATGTACGATGTAGTTTCTTTCACTATGGACCATCTGAAAAAAGATAGGCCTACTCATTTGCTTGGTATTGGTGGAATTGTGGACATCTTTCGCGGAGTTAGTCTTGGAATTGATACGTTTGATTGCGTGCATCCAACCCGTTTAGCAAGGCATGGTGGTGCGCTTATTAAAGTAAAAAATAGAGATTCTATTTCTTCAAAGTGCAAAGAGCATATTAATTTGCGAAATCAACAATTCGAGCTGGACAATAACCCAATTGAAAGTGACTGCTTATGTTTTACCTGCAGAAAGCATTCAAGAGCTTATATACACCATTTACTGAAAGCTAAAGAGCTCCTGGCTTACACACTCGTTACCATTCATAACGTTTTCTTCATGAATAAGTTAATGGCATCTATAAGGCAGGCAATATTGGATGATAGGCTAGATCAAGAGAAAAATAATTGGATTAGTGAAATACCATTGCACTTTGATTTGGCCTCTCTTTAAGTCTTTTCTTTATGCCGTTGATTTTTACTTCTTGTTATATTTACTTTATTTATCACACTATTAATTAGAAAGGTTATAATAAATAATTAATCTATTAATGTTAGTCTCTACCCATATGATTTGTAAGGATTAGAGGTGAAGATATGGCTAAAGGAAATAATACCCTATTAATATTTGATTTTGATAACACTATTACTAATGGACACATGCATAATATTTTCTCCGGTAAACACTCCGGGTTCAAAAAAAGTGATTTCAATTCTGGTGCAGAATATGCAGTGAACGATACTGATATAGGAAATTTTCTAAAGAATACAGACGGAGTAAAAAATAAGGAGACATTAAAATCTGTGTTGCAATCTGCATTTTCAAATGGAGTGAAAGTTAATATCGCATCGTATACAGGATATTCAGACGCTGTGAGAAGGGTTGTAGAGAATCATTTGGGTTTATCTAAAGAACAAGCAGGCGGTATTTCTGTATTTGGTGGGTTTCCAGGAGATTATGATAATGAGCTTCCAAAAGGTCTCAAAGAACAAAAAAATCAAGTTGGAAAAAATTTACACATCTGTAAGGCAATTGTGGAGTATAAGGATAAACATGGTGAGTTGCCAAAAACTGTCATGCTAGTTGATGATGATGTAAAAAATATTCAAAAGATTAATGAGTTTGTTGCATCAATGAGTAAAAGAGAGGAATGGCTTGAAAAAAATGGGCTGAGTATTGAAGAGATACAAAAAATCAAATTTGAAGGTGTGCGAGTACCTAAAGAGGATAAAAATGTTGGTTATCTAGGAAAGGTACAAAAGTTTATCAATACCAGTTTGATACAAGAACCAAATTATGAAAACTCAAGGGAACAAGAATCGCTATATGCTAAGATTAATAAAAGCACTGTTTCCTTAGAGAAAGAAATGGAGACAATTAAGTCTGTTCTTATTAACAATGGTTATAAATTAAGGAAAGAAGTACATAGTGTTCAAGACTTATTTAAAGAGGAGGCGATAAGGGCACTCAAAGAGCAAGGCTATGGTGTGAGCAATAAGGACAGAAAAGAAATTGTTGTCAAAGGGAGTAAGCAAATAGATATTCAAAAGGTTCAGGAGATAATAAAAGATGCTTCGGATCGAGTAATAGAGGGATTTAAGGCATCAAAAATAGTGCCAGAGGAAAGTATATACCAAAATTTTGAAGATATTAAGAGTGCATTAAAAGTGCAAGCAAAGCCTATACATAAGAGTGCATCACCATCACTTCCTCAAAAAAGGAAATCAAGTGATGGTATGGTTACTGATGGTGAGAATAAAAAACAAGTATACACTGAGACTATCTCCTTAGCACAGGAATTTAAAGCAATCAAAGCTTTTTTTAAAGATTGTATTCAAGAGGTAATAAATGCTATTTGCAATTTATTTAGAAGAGAAGTGGCAACAAAAATTGAAGGGCAGGGCTATAATGTAAGTAGTAAGCAAGGAAGTAGTGAAATTACTGTCAAAGGAAGTAAGCCAATAGATGCTTCAAGAATAAACAAAGATATTATTGTCGAGTCCTTAGCTCAAATAATCGAGAAAAAAGAGAAAATCAAAGATCTTAACAATAATTATAAAGGTGATCAGCTAGGGCGAGAGATATCGAAATTATTGAACGCTGGTTTGCAAAAGGAAAATATAAACTCAAACTATAATGATGGAGAGCCTATATTCCAGACTCATGAAGAGGCATCGAATTATCCTCCGCAAAAGAAAGACATAAACTCAAACTCTGTGAGAGGAAACTATAATGATGGAGAACCTACACATCAAACCGTTCAAGAAGCATGGAACTATCATCAGCAAAAGAAAAATAAAAACTTGAATCCTGCAAGCAGCACTACACCTCAAGGTCAAGCATCATCATCTCCTTCTAGAAGCAATATAAAAGAAGCGTGTAGTTCACAGCACATTGCTTCAATTGTAAAGCAGCCAAATCAATATAACAGAATACACTAAGCTTTAAGCAGGGAGTGTTAAATAAACTGTGTCAAACCGCATTTTTAGTTCAACTCAATTTTCAATCTGCCAGGAAAGAAAACATCAAGTTGAGAGATAGTTAATGCCCAATCATGTACAGGCATCGTCCACTTTTCCTCTGCCTTCTTTATAGCACAATATACCTGCTTATACAAGGCATTTATGCTGGTAAATGAGCCTTTGGTCTTAGTGAATTTCCTAATTTGCCTATGTAGCCCCTCTATGGGATTGGTGGTGTAGATTATCCTCCTAACTGGACCAGAATACTTAAAATAACCAGACAAGTTTTCCCAATTATTCTGCCAAGATTTTATAACCATAGGGTACTTTGTGCCCCATTTTTCATCCAATTCCAACAGATAATTCTCGGCAATTTCCTTGCTTGAAGCTTGATATACCTTCTTTAAATCGCTCAAAAAACTCTTCGCATCTTTACTGGCCACATACTTCAGTGAGTTGCGTATCTGATGCACTATACACATCTGCACTTCCGCATTAGGAAAGACACTGTTTATAGCTGCAGGAAAGCTTTTCAGCCCATCAACGCAGGCAATAAGGATATCTTCTACTCCTCTTTCTTTGAGGTCATTTAGCACTCCCAACCAGAAGTTAGCTCCTTCACTTTCAGCCAAATAAAAACCTAATACTTCTTTTTTGCCATTTTGATCTATGCCTAATATGTTATACATGCATTTACTTACGCAATGCCCGTCCTCTTTGACTTTAAAAAACCATGAAAACTATCGGATATACAGACTGCAGCAGGCGACTACGCCATTCGTTGATTACTGGTAGCAATTTGTCAGTAATACTTGATATCTCTGCCACCGATATTTTGTGATCATAAATTTCCTCAACATGTGACACTATATCTCTATAGCCCATACCACTGGCAAATGTGCTCAAAATCTTCGTTTCAAGCTCTGGATGTAAGTTTGTTTGCCTTTTTTTGACTATTTGTGGTTCGAAACTTCCTTCCCTATCTCTTGGCGTCAAAAGCTCAAATGACCCTGCGCTTGTACGTAAAGTCTTTGCATTCCTCCCATTTCTTCGATTATTCTCTTCGCTTTCAGCCGACAAGTGGTTTTCTATTTCACCTTCCAGGCTTACCTCCAGCAACTTTTTTATAAACGGTGTTAATGCTCCATCTCTTCCTGTCAACGGTCTTCCTTCTCGTATAGACGACAGGATATTTGTTTCTAATTCTTTATAATCTACCAAACCGGTAGTTCTGTTTACTACTTTCTGACTCATTGTCAAACCTCCATTTTTTTATATCAATTTATTACTTTTTTTTCGGTTTGACACAGTTTATTTAACACTCCCGTTTATTCTCAAAAAGAGCCACCAATATTTTCTAGAAAACAAAAAATTGCAATTGCTGTTGGTATTGTTGCTGCACTAGCAACAGCTTTGGTCTGTTATTCAGTTCAACTACCCATTTTGGCAATAGTTGTATCTGCGTTAATAGTGGGAGCTGGTGCTTACATGATATCAAGCAAGCTCTATGAAGTTGTTGTCAATAATGGCGCTAGCCAGCAGCCTAGCTTTTAGTGACTTTATGTAAAGTATCAATAACTTGAGATACAACTGGTTTTCCTACAAAAGTTCGTGGTATAGGTTTTTGTTCTTTTAACCTATCAAGATTTCTCCCCAATTGCTCTAAAAGGTTGGTTGTAATAGAGTCCTGCAGTATATTACTTACCTCTTTCTTAGAACAAATACCTGAATTAACAGGAGCACGGTTGACTTCTCCTCTTTTGCCTGCCTCTTTTACCGCTGATATAGAAGTATCCAAAGCTGAAGATATGATTGGGCCAGCATATTTAATTATACGTTGTTCAGCTTCTTTACAAAGTCGTGATTTCCACAGATTTATCACTTCTCGCTCAAAATTCTGATATTCTACTTCATCATGATTACCTTCAATAGCAGCATGACCTTGTAACCTAGCATCTATTTGCCTTTGCATATAATTAAAAAACCAATTTACTGTTGGTTGTTCAAGCTCAGAATAGGAATTAATTAACCCAATCATACCTGAACCATGAGTGTGTTGTGGTTCTCCTGTTGTATATTGATAGTTATCAGTTAAGTGATCTATCATTTTTTTTGCTTCATCTCTTCCTAACGCATCATAGCCTGCTCGTAAACTTTGAGAAACTCCATGATTTCTTAGCTCTTTCATGATTTTTGACGAAACATCAGCTCTTATGTTTGTGCGTGATCCTGCAACAAGTGCTTCTACATTTATATCAACTGCCTTACTACTTAAACCAAGCATTATCCCTTCTGTAGTACAACTTATAATATTATTTATAACTCTTTTTCCATATTTTACCTTCTGAATATTTTGTCCAACACTAACTGTCTTGCCAATTTGAAGCCCTAATTTAGTACCTAATGTTCCTACGCCAATTAATAGCGCTGCTGAAGCCATACTATAAATCTTATTTTGTCTGTAGTCTTCCCAACTAAAACGACCAGAACAAAGAGCACGAGCTGCAAAGACAATATCACTTATGCCATCATTAATAACACCAGAAGCAACACAGTGTGCAAAACCTGATGAATATACTTCCATTGCACTTCCTATAGCAACCTGAGTTACACCAATAGCAAGGGCCATCGAAGTTTCAGCAAGCATTTCCCTTGTCCATTTCTTCTCATCTAATTTAATCAGTGTATCCAAGCCATTGAAAAAGACAGTGCTTAATTCCTCTATATTTGCCCAACTTGTTATAGGCTCCTCAATTATGGACTTTAAAGAGCTATCAGGAACTTTTAAAGCCTTCAACGGACTTTTTAGCTGTTCTAAAGCTTGAACAATGGAATTTACTGTTACTTCTTTTACTTCTCCTTCTTGTTGTTCAGTGGTTATTTTGTTATATATATTCCCTACCTTTTCTTTTAAACCTTTAGCCTTAGCATTAACCCTTACAGGCTTAATAATTCTTTGCCTTACTAATTCCCACATTAATTCCCTATGTGGCTTAGTTGCTATGCGTAGACGAATAGGGTAGCTGCTATTTCTTACTTGATCTTCAAGATTCTCTAAGGCCAACTTATAGATAAAGCATGATGACAATGATTTCGTAACCGCTTTTTCATAAACAGGAAACCTCATATTTTCAATATTCTGACCCACTAACTGATACTTATTGTCATCAGCTAATCTAAGGACTCCTTTATTGACTAGATCTTCCAGAACCTTCTTAGCTTCATCTTCACTTATACTACTCTTACTAATGAAATCTTCTAAGGTAATGGAGTTATATTCAGGCAAAGTTACAGAGCTAATTCTATCTCCTTTGATATATGCTGCTCTATTAAATGACAGTACACCCTTTCTTTCTAATTCTGCATATCTATTTTCATCTATAGCTTTTATGAATTCACCTTTTTCAAATGTATAACTATTGTCATTATCCTGTGTTAGGTTTAAAAAAGCCATTCCTTGAGTATTAAAATCTAAAACCTTATTCTGGAGCTCACCTCTTTCTACTTTTTTACTAAGCTCTACGAATAACGTAGGATTGATAACTTCCAATTTTGTCTTATTAACTACAACATACTTTATTTCTTCATCTAAAGCTCCCTCTTTAACCAAATGCTTCCAAAACGCCTCTTTACTTGGTAACGGTATATTTTTCTTCAATTTCTTTTGAAATTCTTTTTCATCGATTTCTTTCCCTTGAAACTTAGAAAGAAATTTTGTCAGTACTTCAACTGGTATTCCATAGCCTAAACTAATGTTTTTTAACTCTTCTTCAGAAATATTTTTCTTTACCTTTGATTTCTTTAAAATACCTTCTGTAAGCAATTTTTCATGCAATTCTTCAGCCAGCTCTTTCGTGATGTCAAAATTCATTAAGGATTGTGAAGTTACAGGACGGCTTAATATATCATCTACAGACTGTGAGAAGGCATTATAAAGCTTACTTAATTCTTCCTTTTGCTTTCTATAAGATTCGTTTTGAATGATTCTCTTTCCTCCATTGATGTCTTCTTCTATCTTATCAACGATAGCTGATGCAGCTGCAAAAAACTTACTACGATCACTAAACAGCTTTTCAGCTTCTCGTAATTCGGCCTTTAATTCCCTTAAAGCTTCTTTGTTCTCCCCTTCTGACTTCTTCTTTGCCCAATCAATCTTTTTGACTAAGGTAAATGCTTTATAGTAATGTGCTGCTTCAGAGAATAGTGGTTCTTCATTAATTACTTTATTGAATAAACTGATAGCGTTGTCATACTTCTCAATTTCTGCAAAATACTTTGCAAGTTTAATAATTTGAACAGGATCATGAACCCAAGCTGGCCAATTTCTAGGGCTCAAATTATTTAAGCTTGATATAAATTCTTTACACTGTTTTATTACTTCCTCTTTAGTCTTTGTTTCAATCCCTTTTCCGTTTCTGTCTAACCAGAAAGCCCATTTATCTAAGCAACTTTCCAACAAAATCTCTCTAACTTTTTCAGGAGTACCATCGTCTATGAGGCTTCTATTTAATTTTTTATATTGCTCAGAGAACATTTTAAAGCATTCTTCCTCTTTTTGAATCTTATTTGCATAATGGCTCTGAATTTTTGACATGCGTACTACTTCTTCGTTATCGCGTATATTCTTAAGCTCCATTATTTCATGTTCCCCTTTTGATGGATCTATAATTATCAAATTACCAGAACCTGGATCTCCACTTCTTGCTGCTCGCCCGCATGCTTGATCTTCTACTCGCAAGCTATCAGGTAGATAAGCTAAACAAACATGTAACCCACCTACATCCCTCAACTCATTTGTAAGTTTTATATCAGTACCACGTCCGGCTAAATTTGTTGCAATAATTATCTCCCCCTGCTTCAACTTTCTACTGCCTTGAACGACATCAAATGGTTCATAGTCACGTGTATAAGCGTGCACATTGGGTGCACCTTTAAAAGCTTCCTTTAAAGTCTCTGCATCATTTACTGAATTACAAACAATTAAAACTGATCGCTCTTCATCTTGAGTCAATCTTTTTGCTTCACTGCGTATTTTCCCAATCCATTCATGTATTCCACTACAAAGATGAGCTTCTTCTTCTACAAACCGTTTTGGCTTAGATGTAGGAACAGTTATAAAATCAACGTTATGTACCTCTTTTAACAATTCTCTTTCTACCTTCGACCCTAATGTACCGGTTAATCCATATAATTTGTCATATTCTTGTAAAAAAGAAACGTTGGAAATAAAAACAGCTTTTAAACTTTGTGTAGATAACTTACAGCAATGCTTTAATTCTACAAACTGATGCAGCCCTTCTTGCCATTTTGTATTTTTTAAATCTACTCCTGTATCTCTATCAGTAATTATAACCTGAAAGTCACGATTAGGAGAATTGCCAGTTCTGTCTCTATCTACTTGATAATCATAGCCTTCATGCACATCAAACCTAGCTCTCTTAGCACTCTTAATCCAGGCTTCTAAATTCTGCTCAACAAAAGGCTTAAGGTAGTTAGGAACATATACTTGCTTTTCCCTTTTTGCTTGCTCATTTAACAAGTAATTAATACGATCTTTATAGCCATCAAATCCAGAATCGCTATCAATACTTTGTTTTAACAATTTACCTTGAGAATCAAGCACATTAGCTTCGATTAAATTTTTCCAAATTTCGTCTATTTGCTCAGTATTCAACTCAGAATGGCTTTGTTGCATAGCACTTATAGGCATACAAATTACAGTAAATTCATGTAGCTAATTTAAACTTGGCCATACCTATGTTAGTAAATACATTAAGCAAATAGCACTTAATAAACAGCTCTTTTTCACGATTTATCTCTGATTTGTTTTTCAAGCTAAACCCAAATATTTGCTTTAACCTATAGAAAAATGCTTCAATATAAGATCGTGCTCCATACTTAACTTTCTTCTTCCACTCATTAATACCATCCTCGTAGCTCTCATATGATCTAATTTTACTAATGTACCTGTTTCTTGCTAATAAATAGTCAGCTAAACAAATTTTAGTATCTTTTCTAGGTCGAATAATAGGGATAATATTGTATTTTCTACATTCTCTATACACACCTCTTATATCATAAGCTGCATCTGCTCGAATAGAATGAATGTTATACTTATTGCTGATTTCCTTTAACATATCACAGACCGATAAATAGTCCGGAAAAACGCCATTAGTGTACTTTATGCTTATTGCTTTCTTATTGTTTATGTTTAAAACAACGTGTAGTTTTCTTACTTGATCATAACGATTGTATTTCCTTTCTCGAACATTAATTTTACTATGGCCACCGTTGTTATTGTAGATGCTAACTCTTGTGCTATCTATAGCAATTTCAATATTTTTCCGATCACATTTGTCAATTCTACAATCATCAATTTTCAAGTTAAGCTTTTTGAATCTTCTGGAAGCTTGTGTATAGCTGATAACCTTAAGGTTTTTGCCTATTTGCATCATATAACCTTTCACAAAACCTACAGCTTGCCTTAGACCAATTCTAAAAAGATGAACTATTATATGTATTAAAATCACAACTTTATCACTATAAATGTTATTGCCACCCGAAACTCTTGGAGTATTTTCATACCAATTTTCTATAGCTTCGTTAACAAAATGAAAAATATTTCCTCTTTCTTGAAGAAACTTATTATATTCACCATGATTGCTTACTCTCATTTTTTGCGACATGTTCCCATTAAAATGCTTATTTTACTAAAATCTGTTGGTAACCATATATTTAAAAGAACTTTTCTACCTCCATTACCACCCTAAAATACTCTAGCTATGCAACAAAGCCATCCAGAATTCGCGTTTATAGTAGAATTGTTATATAGGAAAATTCAAACAAGTCACGTGGTAAATTAAATTTTAAAAAATAAAACTGGTTATTTAAAAAGAAAATAGATACACTCAAAAGGCTTTTCATGCCGTCCAGTCCTTATTCACGTTAATGGTGCGAGTGTGATTACTTTTCAAACATAATTGATTTTGGAGAATTATTGAATTGTAAGTGATACCTTTTAATTTACCAAAAAATTACGTTTTAAAGCGATTTCTAGTATCCATTGTACCTTTTTAGCGCCTGTAATGCCCTTTAAAATTTGAATAAAAGGCATCTTTAACAATTCTATTCGTGAACCAAAAAGTAATTGCTGTTTTCAGAAACTTTTCATTTTTACAGATGGCTTGAAAAGATTATCATTAAATCCTTAATAGGTAGGCCAAAGATATTACTTCTCCAAAGAAAAAAAATTTAATTTTTTCAGAAAAAGTCATAAGAAACCCGGTATATATATAGTAGAGGGTTTTCTATCAAAGACATCATTATGAATTATATAGCAGAAAGAAACATTAGTTTTTTTAATTTATTTTAAATATATCAACAGAATAAAAACTAAGTGGTTGACATGGTGAGTAAAATGTAGTAGAATTATAATAGAGTATTTTTTCTTAAAAGAAAGAAGATACTAAAACCTCACTTTTCACCTGAACTGACTTCCTTTATTTCTTAATACAGCCTTGCCAAAAGAACCCCCACCGTAGTTTTTACTTACACAATGAAAGAGTAAGACCCCAACCTTACTCAAAAACCTTTCAAACGCTTAATCTTAAAAGGAGCTCCAATTTATGGTACAAGATTTTTTAACTGATGTCAAACAAAAAAATACTTTAAATGATGAATATTATGATTTTAACAATACTGTCTCACATTTAGAACCATTAGAGCAATTTGATGTAGAAGAGATAAAAAGACAACTATTATTAAACATAAGATCATGCCTTTCTTATTTATTCCCAAGGGGAACTTTTCATGGAGATGAATTCAGAATAGGTGATGTGCATGGTAACAAAGGACAAAGCCTCAGAGTAGCATTAACTGGTGGAAAAGCTGGACTCTGGCAGGATTTTGCAACTGGGCAGAAGGGTGATGTTCTTGATATTTGGGCAGGTGCACAGGGAAAAGATACAAAGAGAGACTTTTGTGAAGTGATGGCCTCTATAAGTGAATGGCTTGGCAAAAAATGCGCAAAGGCTGACGAAGATTTCGAGAAATTTATTACCCACAGTTGGAATTATTATGATGAAAATGGTCAGGTCATTGTAAAAGTTTATCGTTCCGATCCTCCTGGAAAGAAAAAAGTATACAAGCCTTTTGATGTAAAACAATCTAAGTTTGCTGCACCAAAAATAAGGCCTCTATACAACATCCCAGGAATTTTAAAGTCTGATAAAGTTGTTCTGGTTGAAGGAGAAAAATGTGCTGAAGCGCTGATAGAACAAGGGATTGCAGCTATAACAACAATGTCTGGAGCAAACGCAGATGTTGATAAAACAGACTGGTCACCCCTAAAGGGTAAAAATATTATTATTTGGCCAGATAATGATGAAGCAGGTAATAAATACGCCAAAAATGCTGAAAAAAAGCTTTTAGAGATCGGAGTTGCATCACTTGCTGTTCTTGAGATTCCGCAAGGTAAACCTGAGAAATGGGATGCTGCTGATTGTGTAGAGGAAGGTATAGATGTCAAAGAGTTTTTAGCTTCAACTCTGTTACTTACTATTGATACTCCAGCTACTGATACTTCAAATATGAAAAGTTTAGAAAGATCCACAAAACAGCCACTTAACATTTTAGATTGGAGTGCAGAGCGCTTTGTAGGTCCGGTACCAGAGCAAAAGTTTCTTGTTGAAGGGATATTTCCTTTAGGTGTTACTTCAATAATAGCAGCAATGGGAGATACAGGCAAAGGAATGCTACTTCTTGATTTAGCACTTAAAGTTGCAAGTAATAGAGATCAAATGTGTGGCTTTGGTTCACTTGTTACTGAACATGGATCAGTAGTGATTTTTTCAGCAGAAGATGATGCAAGTGAGATACACCGCCGCTTAGAACGACTCGACCCTAAGTGTGAAAGGTTGAAACATAAAGATAAATTATTTATTGTACCACTGCCAAACGTTAGAGGATCACTTACAATACTCAGAAATGTTCGTGGTAAAATCGTCGAAGTTTCTCCTGAATTCGAATCCGTAATGAAACAGCTCGAGGAAATTAAAGATCTGAAATTGATAGTATTTGATCCACTTGCTTCATTTATCCATGCAGATATAAATGCTGATCCTGCTGTAGGGGATTATCTAATGTGCTTATTATCTGATTTAGCATGTAGTACTGGAGCTTCGATAATTACTGCTCATCACATGAGCAAGCCAAAAGGAGAAAAACCGATATTAACTGCTGAACAAGCACGCGATGCAATTAGAGGTACCTCTGCTCTTGTTAATGGTGTTAGATGCTCATACGCTTTTTGGCCAATAGAAAATACAGCTAGGCTAGAAATCTTTAAGGCAGTAGGAGAAACACCAAGACAGAATGCTTTGTTTCATGGGGCAGTTGTGAAGGCCAATGGTTTAGCTGATCGCACTGTAAGAACTTACCTAAGAAATCAGGAAACAGGGCTACTAGAAGATATAACAATACAACTAACAGTTAAAAATGCTAGTGAAAAAGACCTTAAAATATGTCTTACTGATGCAATTACACGATCTGCTGTTGCAGGACACCCATTTACTCACACAGGAAGCACAGGAGTATATAAGCAACGGCATAGACTACCTGAAGTTTTTCACAGCATGGGAAGGGATAGACTAGAGCGTATGGTACAGGAACTTTTACAGGTAAAGCAGTTAGTTAAAGTGATGTCTACAGGTTCAAAAGAGGATAAGTGGCTTGACATTCCAACTGGACCATTTGCTTGTGGTATAGGAAAGTTCACTCTTGGAGCTGAAGATTTTAGCTATAGGCAAAATTTAATGTTAGGATAAGTCTTTTTTTATGGGTAAAAATATTTTAGAGTTTACCCAGTTTTCTCTATTGCCCTTTCAATCTATAGCTACTATCAATTTACATCCACTCAACTAAAACGCTAATCTTAGCACTGAAGATTACGATATAATTTTCAACTAAAGATAGGTAGAATATATAAGAAATAGCACCGCCAATGATTGTATTACATTCCTAATTCCTAGGTTCCTAAATCAGTAATTAGAAATCAGGGATCTAAATTCTGCGTGAGAGCTAGCTTTTTTACCTACATTCCTAAAAGCGTTCCTAGAAATCATGTATCTAAAGTCAGCCATTATAGCGGATTCTACGTTCCTAAAACCCTTATATATTATATATATATAATAGTAATAAATAATAATAGTAACGATAATAATATAAAATAATAGTAAAACACAAATAGAGTACAATAACTTAAACAGCAAAAAAAAGAAGTCCAGAAAGGTTGCCACAAAACATTATTAAGATATTTACATTTAATGAAAGATACAATTAGCGCGGTTTTAAAACGATTCTACGACTTCAGGGTACAATTATACCACCAAGACCTAAGTTGCTCATGTAGAGTAGCTTAAAACTCGATTACAAGGCATTTCTAAATTATTTTTTACTTTAAACTTTTACTTGTTATAAAAAAATCCCTGCTTTAGTTTATCACGTTTTTTATTCGTTGTAAAATATTTTTTCAAAAAAGTGAACAGTTTTCATAATTTCGGTATAGCAAAGTATGTCAGTAGAACAGCTTTTGTTTAAAATCTCTGAGCAATTAATTGCAAAACTCTCAGTGATGAAATCAGCAAATTGTAGAGGTAGCTCAAGGAAAAAAGTTTGAAGTTACTGCCATAGAAGAAGAAACACCGGATGAGAGGCTCATGGAATATTTCGATGATAACAACAACCCTTTTAATGCAAAAGCAATAACAGGTTTCTTTGCTTAGGCGTCTTATGTTCATTATGCACTCTTCAACTCATGATAAAGATTTAAAGCAACTTAGACAAGCTTTTACCTAAAAAAACTAAAGCTGAGACTAACAAATATGAGAAATCATGCAGAAAAGGAACTTAGACTTTTTGCGCGACAATATTGATGTTTTTAGACTTTTAGAAGAGGCTGAAATCTATGGCTATGTAGAAAAAAGAAAAGAAGCAACGATTGAGCTCATAAGGCTATTGACAATACAACCTGAGCTGAATTATAGAGGAGATAAATTTATACTAGATCTTATTTTGGATTATATAAAAGTTTTTGGAAAAGAGGTAGAAAGCTTAGAATCTGATATTAATATCTTAATCAACTTGCTGGAAAAAAGTATAGAGAGAAGAGAAATAGAAGAAAACTTAGATTCTGATATCGAAACCCGGATAAAAAAAAGGATAGAAGAAAGTAAAGACAAAAAAGAAGTGGAAAACTTAAAATCTGACACCAATGCCTTCATTGACCTACTGGATAAAAGGATAAAAGGATAAAAGGATAAAAGGATAAAAGAGTCAGAAGAAAACTTAGAAGAGATTGAAAAATGTAGAAATGAAGTGGAAAAGACTGAAAAAGAAACAATGGATAAAAGAAATAAGGTAGTGGAGCAACTATCAAGATTTAGATTATCTCAAACACCTTTACCAAATTGTGCAATAAAATGATAATTAATACTGAACAAAAAGTTACATTTACTGTATATAACTATTAGGGGGAGGAAACTCAGCTTATTGGGCATTAGCAAGTTTTTGATTGTCAAACAGGCTACTCATAGTTTTAAACAGTAAAATTATAGCAAATGCTAACACTCGACCTCGGCAAACAAACTGGCTGGGCTATTCTTACAGATGGAGTAATTCAAAGTGGGAGCAAAAATTTTCATGGTAGCCGTTTCAGCGGAGGTGGCATGTGCTTCTTAAGTTTTAGTAATTGGCTTAATTCCTTGAAAGACATTTCTGTAATGTATTTTGAAGAAGTAAGAAGACACCTTGGAACTGATGCTGCGCATTGTTATGGTGGTTTCTTTGCTGTTTTAGCTACTTGGTGTGAAAAGCATCATATACCATACAAAGGTGTTCCGGTGAAGACGATAAAACGTTTCATAGCAGGCAAAGGCAATGCAAGTAAGGGTGAAGTCATTGAAGCTGTGAAAGGCAAAGGTTTTTTTCCTCAAGACGATAATGAAGCAGATGCTTTGGCATTAATGTTTTACATAATGAGTTTTAGCGAATGCTGTGATATTAATATTTTACATAATGAGTTTTAATACTAATTCTACTATAAATAACGATTTTCATAACAAAGGACCAGAGTGAAATATGGGTCCTTCCCGCCAGCCAGGCTGACTTGGTAGCAAAAAGCCCAAACCTTCTCTAGCGTCAGACGTATTTTGATTATTAACTTTTTAATTAGTTGTTAAGAATTTAAATATAGCAATTTAATAAAATATTAAGAATATGAATTTAGCAATACACTACTATCCTATTGAAAATCTTGTCGAATATGATCGCAACCCTCGCAAGAATGACGATGTAGTAAACAGAATGTGCGCTTCAATTCGGGAGTTTGGTTTTCGTATTCCGATAGTTGCAAAAAGCGATGGAACTGTAGTTGATGGTCATTTAAGGCTTAAAGCAGCAAGGAAACTGGGTATGGAAAGTATTTCAGTGGTGCTCAGTGATAACTTAAGTGATGCCCAAACCAAAGCTTTTCGGTTACTGGCAAATCAATCAGCTAACTGGGCAAAGTGGGACGATGATCTTTTAAAGGTAGAAATTCAAGAGTTAGAAGATTTGCAGTTTGACCTCAAAATGACTGGATTTGAGCTAGAAAAAGTCCAACGCTTTCTTGATAACCTTGATGGAAGGGAAGAACAAGGGGAAAAGGGAGAAAAATTTTCTGATTTAGCTGGTGATGACAAAAAAGTGGAAATAACAAAACCAGGGGATCTGTGGATTTTAGGTGGTCATCGAATCTACTGTGGTGATAGTTGTCTGGTTGAATCGTTTAAAGCGGTATTAGACGATAAAATGGCAGATATTACGGTGTGTGACCCTCCGTATAATGTAGCATATGGTGACAGTCAAGAGAGAGAAGACAAGAAGATATTAAACGATGATCAAGGTGAAAAATACGAACTTTTTCTGTATGACATTTGTACTCACGTTTTAGCATACACCAAAGGGGCAATTTACATTTGTGCATCATCATCTGAGCTTTCGACCTTGCAAAAAGTATTTGAAGAAGCAGGTGGAAGATGGTCGACATTCATCATTTGGGCAAAGAATCATTTTACGCTAGGAAGATCTGATTACCAAAGACAATACGAAGCAATACTCTACGGTTGGAAAAACGGCAATAAACGTGAGTGGCATGGAGGACGCAATCAAAGTGACCTATGGTTTTACGATAAGCCAACGTACAACTCGCTGCACCCAACGATGAAACCAGTGGAGTTAATGGAGAGAGCGATAGTAAACAGCAGTAGACCAGGACATAGTTCTTGATCCATTTAGTGGTTCTGGGAGTACATTAATTGCCTGTGAGAGGACAGGAAGAATCTGTAGGACGATAGAGCTAGATCCTACGTTTGTAGATGTAACGATAAAGCGTTGGCAGGTGTATACGGGAAGAGATTCCACCCTTTTTGGTTCTGGTAAAACTTTCGCACAAATTCAAGAATCAAGACAGTAAGGGATGAAATAAGGGAAAAAAGAGGGGAAAGAAAGGTGGAAAGAGGAAAAATCATGCAGACGGAATGGGCAAGAGAACTGGGAGTTTCAAAGCAGTACGTCTGTTACTTAGTAAAGAAAGGAATAGTTGAGCTGGAGGATGGTTTGATTGACCGAGAACAAGCAAATAGAGCAATAGAAGCAATTAGAGATCCAAGTCAACCACTGAGGAGAAAAGGTGGAGAAGAAGGGGAAAAAAGAGGAAATAATGAACTTTCCACGATGTTGCTTAAAACCCGGATAAAAAACGAGATGGAGCGGGGAAAACTGCTGGAGGCAAAAGCAAAAGCTGAAATTGGTGAACTTATCTCAGTAGAGGAAGTAAAGACTGAAGCATTTAACGTGGCAAGAGTAGTGAGAAACAATCTCCTCAATATCCCAGACAGAGTATCAGCATTACTAGCATCGATGAACGACACAGAGAAGATCCATAAAACGTTAACAGAAGAGATTACCAATGTACTCGAAGAATTATCGAAAAATACATTTTAATGACTACTGTTAATTTATATTCAAATAATTTAAAATTATTAAAGAAAATTAGTAGACGCCTTATAATAATAGGCTCAATAGCTATAAGCATCTCTATTTCTACAGCATATGCAGGAATAATTGCAGTCATTATTCTAAGTTGTTTTGCTAAAGAATCAACAGATGTCCACTGTAAACAACCAAGTTCTACTTTTACCGATATGGAAGTAGAAAATGTAGCAAAATTTTGGCAGGCAATGGTGTGATATATAGCAGTAGCTTTTATACAGGGTTAAAGCCAGATCCGCTACTTAAAGTATCAGAGTGGGCAGATAGAAATCGTCAACTTTCAACGATAGCATCATCAGAGCCGGGGAAATGGAGGACAGAGAGAACGCCGTACCTTAGAGAAATAATGGATTCACTATCTTCGTCTTCACCGGCTGAAAAGGTGGTATTCATGAAAGGAGCGCAAATTGGAGGAACAGAAGCTGGAAATAACTGGATCGGTTATATTATCGACCAAACACCAGGCCCTATGCTGGTAGTACAGCCAACAGTTGAAATGGGCAAGCGCTGGTCAAAGGGAAGATTTGCGCCGCTCATTGAAGATACCCCATGTTTAAGGAGTAAAATAAAAGATCCAAGGTCGAGAGATTCAGGCAATACTGTGCAGAGCAAAGAGTTTCCAGGAGGAACGGTAGTAGTAACAGGTGCCAATAGTCCAGTGGGTCTGCGTTCAATGCCGGTAAGATATCTTTTTTTAGATGAAGTAGATGCATATCCAGGAGATTCAGGAGGAGAAGGAGATCCAGTTCTTCTCAGTATCGCGCGAACTAATACTTTTGCTCGTCGAAAGATTTTTTTGGTATCGACACCAACAGTTCACGGAATAAGCAGAATAGAGAAGGAATTTGAGAGTTCAGACAAACGTTACTTTTTTGTACCTTGTCCACATTGTAATTACTATCAGGTGCTAAAATGGCCACAGATAAAGTGGGAAGATAAAGAACCCTCAACAGCCCACTACGTTTGCATAGAGTGTAGGGGAGAAATAAAAAATCATCAGAAAACGGAGATGCTAGCTAGAGGTGAATGGAGAGCTACAGGGAAAGAAGGAAAAAAAGAGGCAAAAATAGGATTCCACCTTTCAAGCTTGTATAGCCCAGTAGGCTGGTATAGTTGGAAACAAGCAGTAGAAGATTATCTACATGCAAAGGAAAATGAACAATTACTGAAAGTTTGGATAAATACAACACTCGGAGAAACTTGGGTAGATAAAGGAGAAGTACCAGACTGGAAGCAACTATTTGAGCGTCGAGAAAATTTTCCGATAGGTACGGTGCCAAAAGGTGGAAAAATAGTGTTAACGGCAGGGGTTGATGTACAAAAAGATCGTCTAGAGGCAGAGATTGTAGCATGGGGAAGAAATCGAGAAAGTTGGTCAATAGACTACCAAGTATTTGAAGGAGATCCGGGAGGAGAAGAAGTATGGGAAAAACTTTCAGAGCTTTTGAATCATCATTTTATCGGTGAAAATGGGCTTGAATACATGATAAGTATGATGGCGGTAGATGCTGGGTATGCAACACAAGAGGTATACAACTGGGTAAGGAGTCATCAAGGTAATGGCAGTGAAAGGAGCAAACAAAGCGCTAGTGCCACTTAGCAGCCCAAGTAGAGTAGATGTAACAGTTAGCGGACAAAAGCTAAAGAGAGGAATGAAGCTGTGGCCAGTTGGGGTATCGATATTAAAGTCAGAGCTTTTTCAGCTACTTAATGTTTTAACAGAAGGGGCGCCGGGGTATTGTCATTTTCCAGAGTATCCACCTGAGTATTTTAAACAGCTAACCGCAGAGCAACTAATTACCAAAGTAGTAAAAGGATATACCAAACAAGAGTGGCAAAAGATAAGAGACCGAAATGAAGTACTAGATTGCAGAGTTTATGCAAGAGCTGCGTCTATTGCCCTGGGAATAGATAGATGGCCAGAAAGTAAATGGGAGAGTTTAGCAGGTGAAAAAGCTAAAAAGTCAAAGAGAGTGAGAAGAAGTCAATGGTTGAGTGAGAAAAGTTGATGTACAACCAAGAATATTTAACTCAAGTAGAAGAAGCGATAAAGAAGCTACAGAGCGGAGAGAGAGTAGTATCAATTGCGTACGGCGATCATGTGGTTAGGTATGGGGAAGTTCAGATAAAAGATCTATTGGATTTAAGACAACGAATCAAAGCAGAGTTAAAAGTTGCAGGTGTGAAGCCAAAGAGAAAGATTGTTATTTCAACGAGTAAGGGGATTGACAAAATTGTGTAAAAATGTTATAGTCTATAGTTGATGTTTTCTGGTTAATCATATGGCTCAAAGTCAAAAAAAGCTCAATATTAATGTAAGTTTCGAGGGTGAATTTGCTCAGTATCTTACAGAGGTCGCAAAAGCATGGAATAAAACTATACCAGAAGTTTTAGTGTGTCTTGTGAAAGAAGAATTTGAAGCAGAGAAAGAGATGGCTGAAATTATAAAAGAACGTGATGTGCCAGATGCAAAGACGGTCAGAAGTGAGGATGTCGATTGGGATAAAATATTATCTGCAAAGACAATTAAAGATGAGTGAAATACAATATTATCTATTCAGAAAAGGTTCTTGAGAGAGATTTCCTTACTTTACCACCAACAATAAGATCAAGAATTAGAAGAGCTATAGACGAGCGGCTTACAATTGATCCAATTAATCTTGGTAAACCATTAAGTGGTAGATTAGTAGGAAGTAAAAGATTAAGAGTAGGCGATTATCGGATTATTTATAAAGTAGATAAATTAGAGAACACAGTAATCATCACAGAAATAGGACACAGAAGTACCATTTATTAAGAGGTAAAGGGAGTGTTAAATAAACTGTGTCAAACCGAAAAAAAAGTAATAAATTGATATAAAAAAATGGAGGTTTGACAATGAGTCAGAAAGTAGTAAACAGAACTACCGGTTTGGTAGATTATAAAGAATTAGAAACAAATATCCTGTCGTCTATACGAGAAGGAAGACCGTTGACAGGAAGAGATGGAGCATTAACACCGTTTATAAAAAAGTTGCTGGAGGTAAGCCTGGAAGGTGAAATAGAAAACCACTTGTCGGCTGAAAGCGAAGAGAATAATCGAAGAAATGGGAGGAATGCAAAGACTTTACGTACAAGCGCAGGGTCATTTGAGCTTTTGACGCCAAGAGATAGGGAAGGAAGTTTCGAACCACAAATAGTCAAAAAAAGGCAAACAAACTTACATCCAGAGCTTGAAACGAAGATTTTGAGCACATTTGCCAGTGGTATGGGCTATAGAGATATAGTGTCACATGTTGAGGAAATTTATGATCACAAAATATCGGTGGCAGAGATATCAAGTATTACTGACAAATTGCTACCAGTAATCAACGAATGGCGTAGTCGCCTGCTGCAGTCTGTATATCCGATAGTTTTCATGGTTTTTTAAAGTCAAAGAGGACGGGCATTGCGTAAGTAAATGCATGTATAACATATTAGGCATAGATCAAAATGGCAAAAAAGAAGTATTAGGTTTTTATTTGGCTGAAAGTGAAGGAGCTAACTTCTGGTTGGGAGTGCTAAATGACCTCAAAGAAAGAGGAGTAGAAGATATCCTTATTGCCTGCGTTGATGGGCTGAAAAGCTTTCCTGCAGCTATAAACAGTGTCTTTCCTAATGCGGAAGTGCAGATGTGTATAGTGCATCAGATACGCAACTCACTGAAGTATGTGGCCAGTAAAGATGCGAAGAGTTTTTTGAGCGATTTAAAGAAGGTATATCAAGCTTCAAGCAAGGAAATTGCCGAGAATTATCTGTTGGAATTGGATGAAAAATGGGGCACAAAGTACCCTATGGTTATAAAATCTTGGCAGAATAATTGGGAAAACTTGTCTGGTTATTTTAAGTATTCTGGTCCAGTTAGGAGGATAATCTACACCACCAATCCCATAGAGGGGCTACATAGGCAAATTAGGAAATTCACTAAGACCAAAGGCTCATTTACCAGCATAAATGCCTTGTATAAGCAGGTATATTGTGCTATAAAGAAGGCAGAGGAAAAGTGGACGATGCCTGTACATGATTGGGCATTAACTATCTCTCAACTTGATGTTTTCTTTCCTGGCAGATTGAAAATTGAGTTGAACTAAAAATGCGGTTTGACACAGTTTATTTAACACTCCCGAGGTAAATGCACTATAATGACCAAATTCTCCAGCAGCTTGCTGAAATTTCTCAATATTAAACTATAAATTTGTGCAACAACCTGCTGCATAATTAAAACAATCAGAGGCTAAATGTTATTGAAATCATTCAAACAATTATTCCGGAAACCAAAAATCAAGAGCTCAGCGTGGGATGCATCAGGTTCAGGAAGGAGATTATTGCACTTTCAACCAGAGTCAGGAAGTATAAACAATTTGCTGTCTCAAAGCCTTGAGCACCTACGTAGTCGGTCTCGTGATATGGTAAGAAAGAACTCCTATGCAGCAAACATAATCGATACGATAGTGAGTAATTGCGTTGGAACAGGGATAAAACCGCAGTCAAAGGCGAAAGATGCAGAATTTCGGAAAAAAGTCCAAGAGTTATGGCTGAGATGGACAGATGAAGCAGACAGTAGCGGAGTGAGTGATTTTTATGGATTACAAGCTTTGGTTTGTAGGAGCATGATAGAAGGAGGAGAATGTTTTGTAAGACTCCGAACAAGAAAACGAGAAGATGGACTTTGTGTGCCGTTGCAACTGCAAGTACTGGAATCAGAGCATTTAGACAATAAGAGCAATCAAACCCTTGCCAATGGTAATGTAATTAGAAACGGCATTGAGTTCAATAGACTTGGGCAAAGAGAAGCATATTACCTATTTAGAGAACACCCTGGAGAAGGATCATTTGGCGAATCAGTTCGTGTACCAGCAAATGATGTTTTACATATCTATAGACCACTAAGACCTGGGCAGATTCGAGGAGTACCGTGGTTGTCCAGTGTACTGTTAAAGCTCTATGAACTTGATCAATATGACGATGCGGAATTAGTGAGAAAAAAGACTGCAGCAATGTTTGCGGGATTTATTACCAGACTTGATCCTGAAGCGAACATCATGGGAGAAGGAGAGAGTAATGAACAAGGAGTAGCGCTGTCAGGCTTAGAACCTGGGACTATGCAATTACTTGATCCCGGAGAAGATATTAAGTTCTCGGAACCATCAGATGTTGGAGGAAGTTATGAAGCATTCATGAAACAGCAGCTCAGGGCAATAGCAGTAGGCATGGGAATAACTTATGAGCAGCTAACAGGTGACTTAACAAATGTCAATTATTCATCAATCCGAGCCGGGTTAATAGAGTTTCGCCGGAGGTGCGGAATGTTACAGCATAACATAATGGTATTTCAATTTTGCCGGCCAGTATGGGATAGGTGGTTAGAGTTAGCAATACTATCTGGAGAACTAGACATAGGTGAAAAGTGGGTAAAAGAAGCGGCGAAAGAGGTAAAATGGATACCACAAGGATTTGATTGGGTGGATCCGCTAAAAGACCAGCAAGCACAGCAAATGGCGGTAAGGAATGGGTTTAAGAGCAGGTCAGAAGTGGTATCAGAACTTGGTTATGATGTAGAGGAAATAGACCAAGAAATTGCCGAAGATCAAAGATGTGCTAGTTCACTCAACTTAAGTTTTGACTCGGACGTCAGTAGTTTTAATTCTAATACTGAAATAATATAAGTGAGCTGGCTCAATAAACCGATGATGATAGAGCAAAGAAGCTTTGATTTATTGTCATTACATGTAGAGAAGCATCCAACGTTTAAAAACATAAAACATGCAGTAAGAAATAGTGAAAGGGGAATAAAAGTAATACCAATACATGGAATCTTGACGAAGAATTCAGAAGCTTTTGATGATGTGTTGGGGATGACATCGTATGAGAAGATACGTAAAGAGATAGAAGAAGCTTTAATAGATGAAGAAGTAGAAATAATAATTTTGGACATAGACAGCCCCGGAGGAGAAGTAAACGGTTTATTCGACCTTGCTGACTTTATTTACGAAGCAAGGGCATTAAAAAAGATCATAGCAATAGCAAATGATGATGCGTATTCTGCGGCGTATGCAATAGCGTCAAGTGCCGAAAAAGTATTTGTAAGCAGAACATCTGGGGTAGGAAGCATAGGAGTAATAGCAAGTCATATAGATCAAAGTGGGTTTGATGAAAAACAAGGGATAAAATATACCACAGTATTTGCAGGAAGTCGAAAAAACGATTTAAACCCGCATGAGCCAATAACATCAGAAAGTCTGGAAAGCTTACAAGAGGAAGTAGACCGCCTTATATGTTAAAAACAAGTTCATAAATATTACAAAGTGGTAATATTAAGAACATGCAGAGAAGAGGAACCGTAGATCGCCTTGGTCATAAAGGACCGTAATTTAGCAAGGTTCTCTTCCCTGATTATTTACTGAAAAGTTCCGAACAACTGATTGAGCTTTTAGGCTCGTATATAAGTGTGGAAAATGCAGTATTACATGTTATTCTATGGAGGAATTATGAATTTATCAAATATCATTGCTGGCATTGATGTTAGCAAAAATAAACTAGATATCCACATTCATCCACTTGGACATTATAAAGTATTTGAAAATAACGTTCAAGCTATTGATCAAATACTCGACTTTTTGCATTTACATAATGTAATCAAAGTTGGACTTGAAGCAACTGGTGGGTACGAAAAATTATGTGCTTATACTTTACTAAGCCATGGTTTCGAAGTATATGTAATTCAACCTAGATGGGTGAGAGACTATGCAAAAAGCCTTGGTATTGCTACTAAAACTGATAAAATAGACTGCAGCATTATCTCACGTTATATTAATAATACAGATATGCGCGTTACTCCTTTAAAAGTTAGTAATGTTGACTTCTTGAGGCAAAAGCTATCTCGTAGAAATCAACTAGTAGAAATGGCAAAAATACAAAAAACTCAAGCTCATCAAGTAACTGATATATCCATAATCAAACAAATGGAAGAGCTACTTGTCATATTACAGAATCAAATTCAAGTTTTAGAAGATGAGATGATTGAGTTGATTGAACAAAGTCAAGAGCTTAAAAAAAAATACATATCAATAACTAGTATACCAGGTGTAAGTAAAATCACAGCTATTACTATTATTTGTTATCTGCCAGAATTAGGAACTCTTCAAAGAAAGCAAATATCTAGCATTGCCGGAGTTGCACCTTTTAATCGAGACAGTGGTTTTAATAAAGGAAAAAGGTGCATTCAAGGCGGTAGGTCACAAATTAGAACAGTCTTGTATATGTGTATTCTTAGTGCGCGGAAATGGAATTCTTTCATAAAAACTTTTTTTGATAGGTTACATAATCAATATAAAAAACCATATAAAGTTGCTTCCACTGCTGCTATGAGAAAGTTACTTTTACTTGCTAACTCTTTAGTAAGAGATGACAGGGTTTTTACTGAGGAATACAGCCCTAAGTCTGCTTAGATCCAACACTAGCAGATTAGTGTGGATGTGGATAAGTGCGCTTACACAGACTGAAAGCACTTATCCACATCCACACTTTTTAAAAGAATTTAAATCAAATATTACAACTTATTTTTCCAACAGTTGCTGGTGCTCCTGGAACTTGAGTTGGAAGTAGTGCTAAAAAACCGTTTTGTTCTTCAATGGCAATATGGCGAAACCTTACTGATTTACTCGGAAAAAGTTTTAAACTTTCAGTTCGACCAAAACTAATTGGTAAAATATTAATAGCTCCAGTTAATGCTGTCATATTGAATGCTGGATTTGAAAGTGGATTTTGCATAATGTTTAGCTCCTATTAAAAATTAATATAAAATTCAGATTCCTTTACGGACAATAATACCCCTCTCTTCAAGTTGTTTTATTGCTGCTGTTTTTTGCTCTTCAGTTATATTTGCTGGCCAGACAATTGCATGATCAGCAAGTAAAGCTACGCGAGTAATGATTACTGCTTTAATATCTGCATCTTTACTATTTACATCGTTTATAATCACACCTATTGCTGTTTGAGTACCATCTGTGCCTAGCGGATTTAGAGCTCTTATAAAGCCCCCATCATCTGTCTTTTTGCTAACCACTGCTCCAAGCTTTAGGTTTTGTCCCTTAGCAACAGTAATTTGGTCACGTGAGTATAGATTTGATGCCTCATATTTTAAGAGGTCACCAAGATTATTTGGTTCAGTTATACAAGACATGTCTTTCTCCTGGAAATTTTGGCTGATAAAGTTATTAATTTTGTTTTTTCCGCTGAATTTGTAGTTGCTATAGTCCGCGGAATAGCTTTAGCTTTGTAGGTTTATATATTTTGTCGTGCCTTGGCTGCCTGCATCAATAAATCCTCCGAAATTACGTAAAATATGTTAAAAGCATCTTTGGCTTTATAGCCCACCAAGTAAAAATTATTTTTCAGTATTTTTCATTTCTCTATTGACTTTTAACACAACTGCTTATATGTTAAACTAATTTTGCTTGCTAATTTTGCCTGAGTATACCCTTGTACTATCCTACAACCTTCTATTTTTTTCCCCAGCTCGTAGCTTACTGAGCCAATATGCTCTGAATTATCATAGATAAATCCTCTAAAAGCTGTTTTTCCTACAGAAGCAAACATATATTCTATCACAAAAAAATCCACTATTGGCTAAGTTTTTATGAAATCACAAAAATTTCTCAATCATATAATTTGATAAGCCTGTCGTTTGCAAGATAATATCAACAGAAATTCCTTCTTTCACTAAATTCCTTGCAACTTCAATCTTCTTTTCCTCTCTGACCTTTTCTCTATAAACATGTATACCTTCAAATAAAGACTTGATTAGCATATCGCGTAATTCCCGACTCTCAATCTTTTTGTATTCTTCTATCAACTTTGATAGCTTTTCTTCCGCTTCACTATCCTCATCTGATTCGGGAAGTAGATCTATGATACTGATTGATAATACCTTTGCTATTTCATCTAACATTTCAAGTGAGACAGCAGCTCTCCCTTGTTCATATTCGTATATTCCTTGATTTGTTATGCCAACTTTATTCGCTAAATCTTTTTGTGTATATCCTCGTATCAATCTCCACTCTTTTATCCTTTGCCCTACTTTGTATGGAACCGGAATTTTGTTCTCCTCATACTCACCAATAGATAAGTTAGTTGTTCGAGAGATAACATGAGCAGAAACTCCTACTTTCATCAAACCCCTTGCTACTTCTATTTTTACCGCTTTTCTGCTTCTTTCCTCACTCAAACGAATAAATTTGGTTAATAAATAAAATACCTCGCTTAATTCTTTATCTTTATAACCCTTTACTAAATTTAATATTTCTTCATCTTCAAAATATCTTTTTTCATTTGGTAGCGTCTCTCCACAAACTAGACCTTTAACATTTACTGATAATGCTTCTGCTATAGCATATAATTTCTTAATTGGAATTTTACGACTCCCTTTTTCATATTGCAGTATTGCCCAGTACTTTACACCAACCTTCTCCGCTAAATCCTTCTGAGTATACCCTCTCTCTAACCTCCAATTTTTTACTTTTTGCCCTACCTCACAGTCTAGACTTTTTTCCATACAAAGAACCATACATATAATATTTTCTACTATAGCTCAAAGGCTCCAGATATAATGGTAGACTCTGGAACCTTAAAATAAATGAATTAAAGCCCCCTAAAAGTTTCTTTACTATTTTCACGTACTTTATCTACCCATGAAGACAATTTTTCACTTGGGCTATCAACCTCCTTCATAAGCTGCTTGCTATTCCATATGCCACATCTCATAAAACTTCCCTTTTCTACTGCTTCTTTAAGTTTTACTCCAGCAAAAAGACAATTTTTTCCTATTTCTTCGCCTCTTTCTTGTAATTTAGACCACATTTCCTTATTTTCTACTCTGACTTGTACTTGATCATATTTTTTTACATCGTGGTACAATATAATATCTAGCTTACCAATGCTTGTAGGAAATTCTAATATAATAGAGCTTCCATCTGACATATCGATATAGTTTCTTATACCTCCCTTCTCACTTTTAACCTCAACTGCATCATTGCCAATTTTTAAAATATTACTTCCTAGCTCTCTTTTTGCTTCCAGTATTTTGGCTACCTCTACCTTGCTATCCCCAGAAAATTCTATATACGATGTTGTATTATCTATTTCAACATCTATTAATTCTCCTTCTTGCACAGCACTTTCGCCAGCTTTCTCTAGTTCTTCTAGTCTCTCATCTATATGTGGCTGAACTTCTGGTTGTAGCTCATTATAGATTTCACCTATCAATTTATTCTCCAATAAAGTATCATGAAACTCTGCACCGTTTAGCATTAATTTACGTATTAGCTTTTTACGATCAGCCTTATCAAATTTATGAAAATGTGTGCCCAGTATCACATATTCCGCGAGGCTCCACTCTCCATCATTACATGCATTTAGCCTTGCTCCAGCAGCTAGTGCTTCGTCTACAACCTTGTGCAGTTCATTTGGACTTTTTGCTCTTACCACAGCACTCTTAAACCAGCTCAACTTTTCTGCACTTGGCTTTATTTTTTTCAAAGCTGAAGCAAATGGATTTTTATCTTCTTGATCACTTACAGGTTTTGTGCCATAAACATAGTCAAATCCTTTCCCATAGTTGATTTTGTTTTCGCGAACTTCTCTACCAGGGAAAGGTGCTATTTCTTCAGGCTTTTTAGCCTTATTAATTTTGCTTACAAAGGTGGATTGCTCCTTAGTACGACCAATTCCTACAATAGCATTTAACACCTCACCTTTTGATAATCTATCAAGATCAATGTTTAACTCGTAAGTACCTCCTTCTTGATCATCAAAAGGTACAATTATTTTATTAACCATATTAGCCTCCGCTATTAAATATACTTTACTAAGTCTATAACCGACTTTATTACTTTATTATTAATTCAATATATACTTTCTCATTAATTATAAGCAATGATTAATGTGATTGCAAATACTTTCTTCATTCAAGTAGTTAAACAACTCATGAAAATCTTCAAACATCTGCTTTATAACAGTCCTTGCTCTTTAAAGCTAAAATACCCAACACTTGTGATGATAATGTGATCCAGCAACCTAATCCCTATAGTCTGACAAGCTTTAGCCAAGTCTTTAGTTACAGCTTCATCCTCATCAGATGGCTTTAACCTTCCTTCTGGGTGGTTATGCGATATTATTATTGACGTCGCTTTTCTTATTAATGCCTTTCTTGTTACTTCTCTTATGTAAAAAGGTACCTTATCCACTGTACCAGTGAACACTTCTTCCCCCTTTAAACGGCACTTTTGATCAAAATATATTATTTTCATCTTTTCCTCCTCTGAATAACCAATACTCACCCTCAAATATTTTACTATGGTTTCCAAGTTATCCATTACAGGTCCTTTCTTTAACTCTTCTCTTGGTACTCTCTTTGCAGCTTCCTTTAGGCATAAAATTACTGCTACTGTAGAGTCAGTTATCCCTTCTATAGTTTTCAAGTCATCTATTTCCTGGCCTAAAACTCCTCCTATTCCAAAACTATCTATTAGCTTTCTAGCAATAATTCGAGCTTCTTCCCTGTCATGCACTGCACTTAGAAACGTTTCTATTACTTCACGATCAAGTAGTGCTTTACCGTTGCTTTCTAATGCTCTGAATTCTATTTCTTCTCTACGATCTTTACTGTTTTCCTTATTATTCATAAAAATTACCCTTCACTAATAACAAAATGTTTTTATATATTTACTGCTGTTTTTTGTCAGCATTGGCATAAGGCCATAGCTTTTGAGTGAAGTCAAATCAATTTTTCAATCTTTTTTACTTATTTTTTCATCAAAAAGTAAAGATATTAATAGATACTGATTTTTTATTTTAAATTTGTTGAATTTCGTCTAAAGAGATGCCCACTGTTTTTAAAATAATATTGATAGAAATTCCTTCCTTAACTAAATTCTTTGCAATTTTCATCTTTTCTACTCTCTTCACTTTCTCTTTGCAAACTTGTATGCTTTCAAACAGAGATTTTATTAGTACATGACGTAATTCTTGGCTTTTAATCTTTTTGTATTCTTCTATTAACCTTGATAGTTCCACTTCACTATTCTCATTTTCTCTTGTTTCTGGAAGCAGATCTGTAATATTAATTAATAGCATCTTTGCTATTTCATCTAACATTTCAAGTGAAACAGCAGCTCGTCCTTGTTCATATTCATATATTCTTTGATTTATTACGCCCACTTTGCTTGCTAAATCTTCTTGAGTGTATCCTCGTATCAATCTCCATTCTTTTATTCTTTGACCTACTTTATACGGAATAGAAATTTTTTTCTCATCATTATCATATTCATCAATAGATAAACTGGTCGTTTGAGAGATAACATGAGCAGAAACTCCTTCCTTAACTAAACCCTTTGCCACCTCTACTTTTACTGCCTTTCCACTTTCTTCCTCACTAATACGGATGAATTTAGTTAATAAATAAAACGTTTCACGTAATTCTTGGTCCTTAATCTCTTTATGTCTTCTTACTAGATTTAATATCTCTTCTTCCTCATACCTTTCCTCATTTGATACTTCTTGTCCGCAAGCTAGATCTCTAGCAGTTGTTGATAATGCTTCTGCTAATTCATATAACTTCTTAATTGAAATTCTGCGTGTTCCTTTTTCATATTGCAGTATTACCTGATATGTTGTATCGATTTTTTTTGCTAAATCTTTTTGAGTATATCCCTTTGCTAACCTACGATTTCTTACTTCCTGTCCTATTACTTTGTAATCTAAAAAATTAGAGCATTTATTCTCTTTTTTCACATTTTATACTCCATAACCAGAAGAGCTGTTACGTATACTTAATTGGGAACCTTTTTGACAAACTGAACTCATCTCCTTTCAAACAATTTTTCTATATCAATTAGTTTCATTTCTATATAAGTTGGTCTTTCATGACCAGAATATGGAGTTTTCTCAATTTGTCTTAGTATCTCATTCATCTCTTCCAATTTCATTTTTCTTCCTGCTCCATGGCAAGCGATTGTGGCTGATATTTTATTCACCTTATCCTCTATTGGCAACGTATCTTCCATTTCCATTAACTTATCTACTATATCAACTAGCATCTCTTTTATATCTATTGTTCCCAAGATTGCAGGTATTTCTTTTATCGTTACTTTATCTTCTGATTGTATTTCAATATCAAAACCCATTTCAAAAAGCTCATCTTTATAAGTTTTAACCATCCCCATTCCAGCTTGGTTTTTAATTTCAACTGTTTCAGGAAGAAGTTTTTGTCTTTTTATGCTTGATTTTTGCTTTAAGCACTCGTATATCAACCTCTCATAGGCTGCATGTTGATCTACTATAATCAGCCTATCTCCAGCCTCAGCAATAATGTAAGTATTGTGGACCTGACAACGTGCATATCCTAGGGGATGATCCTCTACCAAATCAATTTGCTTCCTTTCTAAAACCATCGTTCCCTTTTGGGGTGGGGATTCTCCATACTTAAAAGTTTCTGGTAAGCTTTGCCTTCTTTCATTTGGTGCATTGAATTCTTTCATTAGACGATTTTCTAAAAGACTTGGTCTCTTTTCATAAAACTCTTTTTGATCTTTTTTCTCTTGACTATCAACCTGCTCTTGGCTTTTACTATCATTAAAAATTAGCTCCTCTTCAATACCTTGATTACCCGCTGCAAATCTCGTTGATAGTGTTTTTATTATCCCTCTTCTCACTATTTCATATATTAGCCTTTTATTCTGAAATCTTACTTCCGATTTATTTGGATGCACATTTACATCTACTTGGTCATATGGTACTTCTAAATGCAACACTGCAAAAGGATACCTATTGTTTGGAATAAAATCGTGATACGCATATCTAATTGCACCAACAAGTAGATTGTCTTTTATTGGCCTTCCATTAACAAACGTATAAATCTGAGTTGAGTTGCCACGATTGACATTAGGTTTACAGATGTGTCCCTTAAGTTTGATGCCTTCTTCTTCCTCTTTAACTTCCAGTGAATTGCTTTGAAATTCTTCTTCTATTTCACATAATCTGTTGAACAGCGAAGTTTGCTTAACATATTTTAAGAGCTTTTTATTACCAGAAGTGAGAGTAAACCCAATACTATAATTAATCATCGCTAAGTTATTCACAATATCAACAATACTTTGTGTTTCTGCCCTTTCGGTTTTTAGAAACTTTAGTCTATTTGGTGTAGCAAAAAATAAGTCACGAACTTCAATATATGTACCTTGCAACAAAGAACAAGGGGTAATCTCTCTTATTTTTTCTCCTCCCTCATACCTTATAGACCATGCTTCCTTTGCTCCACTTGCCTTAGACGATAATTTCATTCTGCTTACTGCTGCAATTGAAGGTAAAGCTTCTCCCCTAAACCCAAGGTGCTTGATTTCTATTAACTCACTATCGCTTAATTTTGAAGTGGCATGCCTCATAAATGCTAGTTCTAAGTCGTCCTTTTCTATTCCATTTCCATCATCTGTCACAGTTATAAGGTTACGTCCACCACTTTCTATTTTGATCTCTATCTCTGAACTTCTAGCATCTATTGCATTTTCTACTAATTCCTTTACTACACTCGCTGGCCTTTCTATTACCTCTCCCGCTGCTATACGATTTATAGTTTTTGTGTCTAAAAGAATTATTGCCATATTTTCAACTCTCAGTCTGATCAGTTTAATATCAATTAAAATCAGATTGTCTATTAAATTCTATTCTAAGCCCTTTCATGAAGATCATTAGAATTATGTATAATTATTAATGCTTTTTAAGTGGATTTCCTATTGTTCTTTCTAAGTTCCTTGGTGCACGTAACGATTATTCTTTAAAAAGAATATTGGCTACTGAGAAGAATGAAGACATCTTCATCAGAAAAAAAAGGGGCAAAAACAGAGAAAATTGACGTAGCTACTTAAGGCAGGTGTCTCTATTGCAGCTGAGACAACTGATCTACTCATGATCAAATGAAAAAGTTATAAGCATACAGATTGGATTACAGTATCTTTTTTAAGAAGAAGATTTATCTTGCTTAAAAACTTGTAGATACTATATTTTACATAAATTCTTCATGCGAGGCCTTTATGTTTACTAATAGAATATCTAATAATCTGGATCAGCTGCAATTTTTTGTAGAGTTTTTAAATGAAAATTATGAAATTCAGAAACATCTTAGTCTTACACCACTACATTTAGCAGCAGGAAATGGTCAGTTGGATTTAGTCAACACTTTATTAGGAGAAGGTTTAGATATTAATTCAGAGATTAAGTACGATGGCTTTACGCCACTGTATTTTTCAATTGCAAAAAATCGCTTAGAGATGGTTAACTTTCTTATTGCTCATGGAGCAGATGTAAACCATAAGACCATTCTAGGCTTTACACCTTTAAGTTTTGCATCCCAGCAAGGATATTTAGATATAGTCAACACCTTGATTGCAAATGGAGCAGATCTTAGTACTAAAACAGATAAACTTAATACACCTTTACACCTAGCAGCAGAGAATGGTCATCTAGATATAGTAAATGTTTTTATTGAAAAGGGATTAGATGTTAATGCTGTAAATAATGATCAAGCAAGACCTTTGCATTCTGCAGTACAAAATGGTAACCTCGAAGTAGTTAAAGCTCTTATTTCACAAGGGTCTAATATTAACGCTGGATCTTCAGGCATAGGTAATCATAAAGTTGATGCAAACATTACACCTTTACATCTGGGAACACAAACTGGTAGGTTAGATATAGTTAAAGTTCTGCTTGAAGCGGGAGCAAACGTTAATGCAAAAACAGATGATAAGATTACACCTCTACATTTAGCGTCTCAAAATGGCTTTTTAGAGTTAGTAGACATTTTACTAAAAGCAAAATCTAATGTTAATGCTAAGGATTATGAGAATCTTACACCTCTACATTTAGCAGCAGAACGTAATCACTTTGGAGTAATTAAGTCTCTATCTTCTCGTAAGGGGAATTGATGTTAATGCTAAGGACCACGATAATTCCACAGCTTTACATATAGGATCTCAGAATGGTCACTTAGAAGTAGTGAAGCTACTAATAGAGAAAAAAGCCAATGTTAATGCTAAAAAAAACGAAGGTTTTACACCTTTGCATCTAGCAATTCAGCAAAGTCATTTCGAGGTGAGTGATTTTTTAATTAAAAATGGAGCAAACATTAACACCGTGGATGATCAGAATTGGACTCCTTTACATAATGCAGCATATAATGGTTTTTCTTTAAAAATAGTAGAGAGCTTAATTGTAAAAGGAGCAAATATAAATGCAAAGATGGATGATGGTAGAAGAGCTCTACATTTGGCAGCAGAACATAATCGCTTGGAAATAATGAATTTCTTGATTGAAAATGGAGCAGATATTAATGCTCTAGATAACAGAAGTTGGACTCCTCTACATTGTGCAGCATATGATGGTAATTTAGAAGTTGCTAAATCTTTGCTTGATAAAGGAGCAGACATTAATGCTAAAACAGTTAAAAGTACTACACCTCTACACTTTGCAGTAGACCATGATCATTTAGAGGTGGTTGAATTGCTCTTAGAAAAGGAAGCAGATATTAATGCTTTAGATCACACAAATTGGACTCCTTTACATTTTGCAGCAGAAAAAGGTTATGATCAGATAGCAACCGTTCTATTGAAACATGGTGCTGATGTAAATGTAAAAGAAAATCAAAATAAAGGCACAGCCCTACATCTTGCAGCTCAATATGGTCATCCTAAGGTAGTTAAAACTCTTATTATAAATGGAGCGGATGTTAATGCAAAAATGGATAAAAATGCTACGCCTTTACACTTAGGGGCACAAATTGGTAATTTAGATATAGTTAGGTCTCTACTTATGAGCGGAGCATACTTTAATGCTAGAGCTGAAGGAGGTAGATATGTTTTACCATTACACTTTGCAGAAAGAAGAGGAAACCCAGAAGTAATAAAATTACTAAAATTGGTTGAGAAGTTATTTAAGGCTATAGAAGATAATAATTATTTAGGAATTGAGAGTTCCATTAGAGATGGAGCAATCATTGATTCGAAGAACGTGGATGGAAGAACGCCATTACATTATGCTGTTAATAATGGGCACATAAAAGTTGTAAATATCTTGCTAGCAAATGGAGCTGATGCTACTCAAGTTACTAACAAGGGTAATACACCATTACACACTGCTGCTTCCAAAGGTCATAAAGAAATTATTGAAGCTTTGTTACAACGTGTAAGCCACAATAAATTGAGTGATTTTATTAATGCTAAAACAATAGTTAAAGGCACTACATCGTTGCATGTTGCTACTGAAAATAGCTTTTTCGAAGCTGTAAAATCTTTGTTGAAACATGGTGCAATTTATAACATCAAGAATAAAGAAGGTAAAACACCACTTGATCTTTCTCGAGACCAGAATATTACTAACCTATTGAAATTAGTAGAAGAGCTATTTGAAAATGCAAAAAATGGTAATGTTGAAATTATCAGTAAGCTGAGAGCAATAAAACCCGATGAGCGCGTAGCTGTAACAAATGCTCGTGATGATCAAGGCAAGTCATTAGTCCAGGTTGCAGTAATCAATAAACACTCAAACCTTGCAAGTAGATTATTAGAAATATTAAAAAGTCCAGATCAGAGTTTACAAGATGTCAGCGTAGAAAATCGAGTAAAGAGTTTAAAGTTATAGCTCTCTTAAATGAAACTCTAATGAGGGTGCCAAGATCTAGAAAATATACAAAAATTTTGTTACAAAATAGTGAAATTTAGGAAGATTTTAAAAATATGCTAAATAATAATATTAACAAAGAATTAGAAAAAGCAGTCTATGAGCGAAACTTAGAAAAAGTTAAAGCTCTTTTGTCTGCAGGTGCTAATGCTAACCTTAGAGTAGAAAGGAATAGAGATACGTTACTTCATACTACTAGTAGTGTAGAAATTACTAAAGAGCTTTTGTTAGGTGGTGCCGAAGTCAATTCAAGAAACATGTATAGTGAAACTCCACTACATTCTGCTATAACACTGGGGAAGGAATTAGAATTAGTTAGAGAACTTCTGAAACATGGTGCTGATGTAAATGCAACAAACCGTAAAGGCAATACTGCACTGAACCATGCTGTAAAAAAAAGTGGTAAAAATCTGGAAGTAGTTAAAGAACTATTAGAATATGGAGCTGATATTAATATAAGAAATCGTGAACGACGGCTTTATGATAATTGTTCCACATCTTTAGATAACGCTGTAAGTGATCTAGCATGCGCTAAATTGTTGATTAAATTTACTTTAGTAAGGAACTTCAATAAGGATTACGGAAAAATTATTGACTTATCTCCTTATAAAGGATGCAGTAATTACAGTAAATTATCAAGTTATCTAGATGACTGTGTTTGTGAAATTCTTCAAATGAAAACAGATGAAATAAAAGATAGCCTTCCACTATATGAATTTGTTACAAATAACTTCAACATACATGTACTATATAATAATCAATTATCTGTAAGACTAGCAAAAATTGATTATTCCATACGCTATCCTATATATAATGATATCATATTAGATAAGGTAAAACCTTTTTTAGAAAGAGCAGATTTGTTAAATAAGTTAAGTAAGATACAATTTTATACTAAATTAGATGTGGCAGATCAAGATGCCAAAGAAAAGAAAATTATTCTGGATCATGATTCTACATATAATATAACTGAATATCTATCTAATGATAACTTGTTAAACTTTATAGTAGCGTTTGATGATTCCAATAAACGTACTTTTCAATCTTTAAGTTCCTTAAATAATCTCGTAGAGCCTGGTACAAGACTTTATGAAACTTCTATAAGTAATGATACCAAACGTGCAAGATTAGAATAAATACATTTTTTGTCAGTACTAGAGTTTTTTATGAACAACAATTAGTCGTATGGTTCCAGAGAGGTGATACATAAGAGATTGCTATAATGCCAAAACACTAAACTTAGTGCTTTTTTATGTAAGTTGATCATCATTTCTCTTTGTTGTTTTCAAACGGGTTATTATTAGTAGGTGTTACTAAAAATTTAAACAACCAACACATTTCCCACACCCAAAATCAAATGTTGTGAAGGCTTTTCGTCCTGAAATTGCAGGATTAGTAGATATTCTCTCAAAAATATTTTATTAACAAAAGATGCTATTTTAATTTTTGCCATATTAAGTAAACTTTGCTATTCTAATACTGATGTAAATATATCTCAGAGAGGGTTTATGCATGTACCTAAACAACAAACCAGTTTTTATCAAGAAGATAAACAGTTTTTATCACGTTCTTACACATCAAAAGAGGAGTTTATTAGAGAATATAAAAAGCTCTACCGCAGAAAAGCAAAAGCTGAAGAACTTTATCTCCTGGTTTTAACTGAACTCGAAGAGGCAATATCAGATGGTAATGTCGACAGCTTAAAAAAATTAAGCAATTTTATTGATTACATAAGTGATGCAGAAGATCAAGTAACTTTGAGAGACTATTATGATAATGCTAACAATCCTGTTAAGAGTACTAACTTAGTTATCTTAGCTTGTAAACACAATAAGGTAAAGATTTTAGAATACCTACTTGGCAATAATAGTAAAATTCTCAGTAATTTATCTGTTGGCATCAGAGAAACTACTATATTACCAGATGATGAGGATGAAACATGCCATAATGCGTTTTATTATGCTATACGTTCAGGTAATGTTGAACTTCTTGATACACTCATTAATAAATGGCTAGGTAATTATTTTGCTGTTCATTTCAGGGAATTAGATGAAATTCTTTCACGAGCTTATGAGGAATTAAAACTAAAGAACGTATTCTTGTCAGAAGAGATAGAAATTTTTGTTGAAAATAAGTTGATAAACCTCCGTTTTTTCTCTAGTGCTTCTGGACAAGATCAGAATGTGAAGAGTTATCTTAATAACATAAGAGAGCGGATTGAGTTAGTACTTCAAAATATTAGCCTGTTAAAGGCAGAGTATTCAAACACAGAAAAAGTAGATGAAAAGTTTTTATTCATAGCAAAATTTATTGCACAAAATATTCATATATTAAAGCGGCAGTTGAAATCAACCTACGATAGACTACCTTGGGAAGAAATGGAATTTTGTTTGATCAGTTTTGTTTCTTCTCACATAAAACGACAGGAAATGAATCTATTCTATAATGCCACATTGAATAAAAGTAAAATACTAGACCACTTGGAAAATTTTGCAAAGAAACTTAAAGAAGAAAAAGATATTATAGAAGGTGTGGACATTGGTAAATTTGCTGATCTCCCGAAGTTAAAACGTGAGAGGGTTGTTGCAGAGATCGTTAGCAATTATCCTCAATTTGGAGAGTTGTATAGCGATTATCAACAAATTAGGGATATTCATTCTTTAGAGAAAATAAGTGATTATATAAAGTTGGCATTATCAGCTAATCCTAAAGAAAGGGAAGGAAAGTTAATTATTACAAGGGTTTTACAGGTTATTGGTGAATATTTAAAAAACACTCTAGAATCTCCCAAGTTATCTAGCACTACAAGCGAGCTTCTTCTACTATCATTACCAAAGAACACAAGAGAAGTCATTATAGATTTACGTAATTCACTATCACATGCTTACTCGCTCTCTAAAAGAACAGAGATTGAGGAAAATACAGATGTTAACTTTTTTATTGGTGTTCAAAATGATACTAAAAGAATCGATAATGTAATTACTGATATTCTTTACAATAACAAGATTAAAATAGTCATAATGTTGCTAAAGAAAATTACCAGTAGTGAAAACTTAGACGAGATAAAAGAAGTTGCTGGAATATTTAGTAACGTTGAATTAGATGAAATGATTACAGAGAGTTTTAAAGTGATGGAACATGATAAGCTTGAAAAACTCATAAAAGAATTAAGCAATAATATAACTGAAAAGACGAATTATGAAAAGGAGCTGTTTAATAAAATTGATAACATAATCAATTTTGCAAAAACTAAATCAAAAAATATCAGAACTGATTATGTTACGGCGTTTATATCATTAAAGAGCTTAGATGTTGGTTTGAATGACAATAAGATTGACCATAATGTTATTAGAGGAATAAAATTCTTTGCTAATAAAACACTAGAGAATATTCCTTCCCAAATAGAGTCTCACAATCTTAAAGAAATAGCCGAACTATCAATGAAAATTTCTCATAGTGTTAGGTCAAGAATACAGGATGACAACCTTGATAAAGTAAATAGATTAACTTGTGAGATTTTTTACATTGCTGAACTTGGAACAGGTGACCTTAAATGGATTGAGGAATTAAGAAACAAGTTGAATGAGAAAGGTTCGTTTATTCCTATACATAAACAAAGGAAGGCTTACAACATAACAGAAGAAAAATACAATAACCAGCTTGAACTGAAGTTATCTGAACTGAAAAGTATTTTGAGGAATAACGCATTAAGTGGCAAGTTAACTGAAAAGCTTCCTTCCTACAAGAGGAATAAAAAGTTGCAAGCAGTAGTAGAAATGCTTGTTCTGGATATAATGTCAATTTTAGGTAGATCAGAGAAGCATCTAGAAAACAATCTACTTTTTTTAGATGATAACACTCCTTTATTAACTGGAAAATGTTTGCGTAATCATTTAGCACACGATAATACCTTAGTTGATGTATTGTTATCTGATCCCTCAATAGCAGTTATCTTGAACGCTAAAAAACTTATTTCAGAAAATGTAATAAAAAGTAAGAAGAAAATTGGCAAGTCGGTAAGAGATGATCCTTCCAAGCTGAAAGATAAATACGATCAAAACCTTATCACTATTACTAATCAGGAAAAAATGTTTGCTGCGTTGGAAGAAGGAAATCTTGAAGACTTAAAGAGTTATCTCAAAAAAGGAGCAGACATCAATGCTAGAAGTATTAACTCATGGACTACATTACATTTTGCTGCTAAGGGACCTAGTCTTGAAATTATAAAATTTGTTCTTAATCAAAATTTAGACGTTAATGTTAAAGATATTAATGGTCAAAGCCCACTACATATTGCTGCTGCATATGGAAGGAAAAATATTGTGGAATTTTTTATAGGAAAAACAGGTGTATATGTTGATGATCTAGATAATAGTGGCAAAACATCACTACATATTGCAGCTAAAAATGGTCACAAAGATGCTGTTGAAATTCTACTAAAAAATAATGCTAATACTAATACCAAAGATATAGCTGGTTTTTCACCTTTACACTATGCAATAAAAAACAATCATATTGATGTTGCTAAGATTATGCTGGAAAAAGAAGCGAATGTTGACATCAACGAAACTATGGGTGGCTTTACTTCACTACATATAGCTGCAGAAAGTGGTTATCTAGGGCTAGTTAATTTTTTACTGAAAAATGAGGCAAATGTTAATGCAAGAAACGATAAGGAGGGAATACCATTACATACAGCAGCACTAAATGGCCACCTAGAAGTAGTGAATGCTTTAATTCTCAAAGGAGCCGATGTTAACTCCAGAGTTATAGATGGTTGTACACCATTACACTATGCAATAGAAAACGGTCATGAAAAGATAGCTAATATTTTATTGAAGCATGGAGCTAATGTTAATGTTGTTGACAAAACCTATAATAACACACCTTTGCACTACGCAGCAAAAGATGGACATGAGAAAATTGTTAAGGCTTTACTGACAAATAAGGCAAATGCTAGTATTGCCACTGTGGAAGGTATAACCCCACTACATTTTGCAGTGCAGAGTGGCCACTTGAAGATAGTTGTTGCTCTTCTCGAGCATGGGGTTAACATTCGCGCTAAAGATAAAAATAATGCTACGCCATTACACTATGCAGCAGAGAGTGGTCATAAGGCAGTTGCTGAGCTTTTAATAAAAAATGGAGTAGAAATCAATGATAAAGCCAATAATAATCTAACACCATTACATGTAGCTGCTCTGAAAGGTCACAAAGATATTATTGAACTCCTAATAAGAAATAAAGCTGAAGTTAGAGCTCAAGACATTAAGGGTAGTACACCATTACATGCAGCTGCGATGAATGGTAGCAAAGATATTATTGATCTTCTAATAAAAAATAAAGCTGAAGTTGATGCTAGAACTAATGATGGCATGACGCCATTGCATGTAGCTGCTCTAAGTGGACATAAAGACGCTATTGCTTTTCTAATCAAAAGTAAAGCTGAAGTCAATACTAGTGCTAATTATGGTCTTACACCTTTACATGCAGCTATTGTAGGGGGTCACAAAGATATTGTGAACCTTTTAATAAAAAATGAAGCCAAAGTTAATATGGAAGGTATTGCAGGTAGTACACCATTACATGTAGCTGTGGAGGAAGGTTATAAAGAAATCGTTGGAATTTTGGTAGCAAATAGAGCCAATGTTAATGTTAAGAGTAACAACCTAACACCATTGCTTTCTGCTATTAAGCATAATCATAAGGAAATCGTTGAAGTTCTTGTAGAAAATGGAGCTAGTGTTAATGCAGAAGGTGGTGAACCTTTATCATTAGCAGTGCTCGCTGGTTATAGGGATATTGTAGAGATTTTGCTAAAAAACAAGGCCCGTACTAATATGAAAGGTCCTGAAGATGCTACACTATTACATTTGGCTGCTAAAAGAGGCCACAAGGAAATAGTAAATGCTCTGATAGCAAGGGGAGCCAATGTTGATGCTATGACTATTAATAGTACAACACCATTATATCTTGCGGCACAAGAAGGCCATGAAGAAGTTGCTGAAATTTTGATAGCAAACAAGGCTAACGTTAACTTTGTAAATGTTGAAGGTGCTCCACTACATATAGCTGCAGGACACGGCCATGTTAATGTTATTGAAGTCCTATTAAGTAATGGAGCAAAAGTTAATGTTAAGGACAATAAGAGCAGAACACCTTTAGAATTAGCAGTTGCACATGGTCATTTGCAAGTGGTTAAAATGTTACTGCAGTATAAAAAAGTAGATATGAATGCTAAAGGCAATGATGATTGGACTATACTGCACATTGCTTCACAGGAAAGTAACTTGGAAATGGTAAAATGTCTAGTAGATGAAGGGTCTAATATTAATGCTAAAAATGCCTCTGGATCAAAGCCTATACACATTGCAGCTAGAGAAGGTTATAAAGATACCGTAGAGTTTTTCCTTAGCAAGGGGTTGAGTATTAATGAGCTTGGTACAGCTAACCAGACATTACTACACTATGCTGCAATGAAAGGTCGGTTAGAAGTTGTAAAGTATTTGATAGCACAAGGTGCTGACGTTAATGCTAAAGATACTAATGGCTTAACCCCTATGCATATTGCTGCTAATTTTGGTTATAAAGACGTTATTGAAGTTTTATTAAAAAATGGTGCAGTTTATAACGCTGTTGACAAGCTTTGTAGAAGACCATTAGAAATGACTAACGATAAAGACGTTATCAATCTATTAGCATCAACTGAGAAATTATTTGAGGCTGTAAAACGTAATAGCTCTTCAGAGGTTGAGAATTACATTAAAGCAGGAGCGTTTGTTAATGCCAAAAATGCTGATAGTGTAACACCATTATATTATACTGCATGGAAGGGCTATGATGGAGTTGTCAATATTCTATTACAAAATAAAGCTAATCCTAATGTGGTTGGTAACAAGGGGTTTACTCCTCTGCATTATGCTGCTAAGTTCTCTCACTTAAAAGTTGTAAAGGCCCTATTATCTAATGGTGCAGTATACAATGCTGTCTCTGACAGTGGGAAAACACCATCAGATTTTACTGTGGATAAAAGTATAACTAGCTTATTTAAACTAGTCAGTGAATCATTTAAAAAGGTTAAAGATGGTAATGCTCAAGTTATTAATGACCTAAATAAGATAAAGGATATTGATACAGTAAAAGCAGTGATGAGTGCTCGTAATAGAGAGAACAAAACGTTAGTAGTTGCTGCAGTACATAGTAACTTTTCAAAAGTCGAGCAGTTGAAGCAGATATCGCAAAGTGACGTATCCGCTCAGATTGATACAGCTTTAGTGCTCTTGAATCAAGGCAATTACCAAAAAGCCTTAAGTATTTTCAGAAGCGCATTTGAAAGAAGAAAAGAAATACTAGGACCAGACAATCCTGGTACTTTAGATATTCAGACATATATAGCCAAAGTGCTATATAAGCAAGGAATTTACCAAGAAGCTTTAAATATGCTTAAAGAGATTTTTCAGAAACAAAAAGAAATGCTGGATTTAAACGATAAGGATACTTTAAGTACAAGAAGTACAATCGCTTTAGTGCTGCATAGACAGGGGAAAGATGAAGAAGCTTTTAATATTTATCAAGAAGTCTATCAGAGACAAAAGGAAATACTAGGGTCAAATCATTCAGATACCTTAAATACTCAGTTTCACATGGCATTAGTATTAGATAAACAGGGAAAATATGAAGAAGCGTTAAATATCAATAGGGCAGTTTTTGAAAAGAGGAAAGAAACACTAGGTACACATGATCTAGCCACTGTGAGTGCCAAAAATAATATAGCAATGGTACTAGCTAACCAAGGTAAATACGAAGAGTCCTTAAAAATCTATAAAGAGGTTTTTGAAAAGAAGAAAATAATTTTAGGTATTAATCATGCTGATACCTTGAGAACGTTACATAACATTGCTGGGGTACTCTTCAATCAAAATAAATATCATGAAGCCTTGAAAGCTTTTCAAGAGGTTTTAAATATCCAGAAAAAAGCTTTACAACAAAATCACCCAGAAACCTTGAATACTCAATACAACATAGCAAATGTACTTTTTGCTCAAGGGAAATGGATCAGCGCACTTAAAGTCTACAGAGAAAGTTTTGATCAAAGAAAAGCTGTTTTTGGACCAAGTCATCCGAGTGTTTTAGATATTTTAAAAAAGATAGAGATGATTAATTTTAGATTTAAGCTTGAGGGTAGCGAAGCATCAGAGGTTCTCCAGCATCTGCAGAAAGATATCAACATTGCTGCTAGTAAAGGTGATATACGAACTGTTCAGCGTCTGTTAAAAGATGGAGCTGATGCCAACGATAAAGATATTGATGGAAGAACACCGTTGCATTACGCTGTTAGCAATGGACACATAGATATTGTAAACATCTTACTAACAAATGGAGCTAATGTTAGTCAAGTTACTAATAAAGGTAATACACCATTACACACTGCTACTTCCAAATGTTACAAAGAAATTGTTGAGGTTCTGTTACAACATATCAGTCGTGATAAATTAAATGACTTTGTTAATGCTAAAACTACTTCTAGTGGTACTACATCACTTCATGTTGCAGCTAAAGGTGGCTCCTTGGAAGTTGTAAAATCTTTATTAAAACATGGTGCAATTTATAACATCAAGAATAAAGAAGGTAAAGCACCACTTGATCTTTCTCGAGACCAAAATATTACTAACCTATTGAAATTAGTAGAAGAGCTGTTTGAGAATGCAAAAAATGGTAATGTTGAAATTATCAGTAAGCTGAAAGCAATAAAACCCGATGAGCGCGTAGCTGTAACAAATGCTCGTGATGATCAAGGCAAGTCATTAGTCCAGGTTGCAGTAATCAATAAACACTTAAACCTTGCAAGTAGATTATTAGAAATATTAAAAAGTCCAGATCAGAGTTTACAAGATGTCAGCGTAGAAAATAGAGTAAAGAGTTTGAAGTTATAGCTCTCTTAAATGAAACTCTAATGAGGGTGCCAAGATCTAGATCATTTAGAAAATTATAGTGGGCTTTACATCTTATTAATTATAAATTAACTTACTATCTAATCAATCCCTAAGTCATGTATGAGTAACATTTTGATAATATTAGCAGCAGGAAAGAGCAGTAGAATGAATTCTGAATATTCAAAAGCGTTGCACCAAGTGGGAAATCTTACTCTTTTAGAACATATAATTTCTAATGCAAAATTGCTGAGTCTAAAAAGCTTATCAATTGTTGTTAACAACTCCCTTCTAAAAGATTTAGAAAAGTTTGATACCCTAAAAAGTATAATCGATCAATACAATATAAAACTAATAATTCAAGAAGATATTACAGGTACTGGCACTGCAGTTAAAATTGCTCTAGAAAATCTGGAGGAGTTATCTGATCAAGACATAGTTTTAATACAGTATGGAGACACTCCCTTTATATCTAGTGATACAGTTATGAAAATGACTGATTGTTTAAAGTATAATAATTTAGTTCTTCTTGGATTCAATAGTCAAGATGAACGATATGGAAGATTAGTAATTGATAATTACGGAAATGTTCAAAAAATCCTAAAAAATGGAGATAAAATGCTTCTTGCAAACTCTGGAATAATAGTTTCATATGCTAAAGATCTTTTTACCTTAGTAAAAGAAATAAAATTTAATAATTCGACCAATGAATATTGTCTTAATGATATAGTACCCATTGCAGCAAACAATAACTTGAGTGTAGGTTATGTAGTTTCTGATGAAAGAGAAGCAATGGGAGTAAATAATAAAGAGGATTTGATTAAAGCCGAACACTATTTTCAAAAAAAAAGGCGGCCAACTTTTCTTTCATAACTACATTTTCTTATTCATTAATTTAAGTTGACATTTGTTTTATACTGGTTTTATAATACCTTTTGATTCTTACTTGTAAGATAATTGGTACGACAAATTTTCCTAGTTGTAGTGAGAGGGTATACATGGGGATATTAATAACAGGTGCTGCAGGTTTGATAGGGTCAACCTTGGTGAAAAAGTTAGAAAACCAGGGCCATGAAGTAATAAGCTGTGATATTAGGTTTCACAACAATCCACTCAGTTTTTTTTCAGAAGATATAGTACCACTACTTGCTAAGTGTACAGGAATTATTCATCTGGCTGCAATTTCTCGAGTTATACATGGTGAACTTTATCCTGAACTGTGTAGAAAAATTAATGTTGATGGTACAATGCAGTTTTTAGGGTTATGTAAGTCACTTTCAAATAAACCATGGTTTATATATGCAAGTAGTAGGGAAGTCTATGGAGAGCAGAAGGAACTGCCAGTTACAGAATCTGCTAGTATCGATCCAATAAATAATTATGCCAAAGGTAAAGCATTTATTGAGGAACAAATAACAAGTTCAAAAGATTTTAATGTAGCAATATTACGCTTTTCAAATGTATACGGTGGTTTACTAGATCATAACAGTAGAGTAATTCCTGCACTCTGTATTAATGCATTAAGAGGTGATCCAATTAAAATAGAAGGTAAAGAATGTGTTTTTGATTTTACCTATTTGGATGATGTTATAGAGGGTATATGCTTAACTGTTAAATATTTACAAAGCGAAAAATCTTCTCTTCCTGCTATTCATCTTACTACTAATAGCCCATGTACTTTAGAAAACTTAGCAAAAACAATATTAAAAGTCACGAAAAGTGATTCTAGAATTGATTTTTATCCTCCAAGAAATTTTGACGTAACTAAGTTCTATGGTGATTTTACTAGAGCTAAAGAGCTACTTGGTTGGTCTCCAAAACATTCATTAAAAGTAGGATTAAGTAAATTTATAAAAAGTCTACAAAACAATACACAAGAATATCCTAACAATATAGATATGGTAATATATGAAAATATTAAAAGTTATTCATGGTTACCCTCCTTATTATAGTGCTGGTTCAGAGGTTTATAGCCAAACTCTTGCTCATGAACTAGCAAATAACAATGAGGTACAAGTATTTACTAGGTATGAAAATAGCTTTTTACCTGATTTTTATTACACTACAGTCCTAGATCGTAGTGATTCTCGAATCTTACTGCATTTAATTAATATACCCATAGCTAAATATCGTTACAAATTTATCAATGAAGAAGTAGATATACAATTTAAAAGAGTAATAGATAACTTTCAGCCAGATCTTATACATTTTGGTCATCTTAATCATCTATCAATTACTTTACCAGAAATTGCTTTTAAAGAAAATATACCTACAATTTTTACGCTACATGACTTTTGGTTAATGTGTCCAAGAGGAAGGTTTATTCAACGCAATTCTGAAGATTTGTTACGGCTTTGTGATGGACAAAAGGATCAAAAATGTGCAACCCAATGTTACAAAGGATATTTTACAAGAGATAAAGAATTCCTGAATTTAGACATAAATTATTGGGAACAATGGGTTGCAACTAGAATGAAGCACACAAGGAAAATAATAGACTATATAGATTACTTTATTTCCCCATCGAAATTCTTGATGGACAAATTTACTCAGGATTTTAATGTTCCGATAAACAAAATTTCTTATCTTGATTATGGTTTTGATCTCAATCGTCTTAAGAATAGAAATAGAGCACAAGAAAAAGAGTTTATTTTCGGTTATATTGGTACTCATACTCCCGAAAAAGGTATTGATCTATTATTGAAAGCTTTTTCTCACTTATCATCTAAAGTAAAACTTAGAATTTGGGGAGCAGCAAGAGAAGAAACTAAAGCCTTAAAAGCGATTGCCAATCAGTTTTCACCTGTTGTTAAAGAAAGAATAGAGTGGATGGGAAGTTATGATAATAAGAATATAGTTACTGACGTATTTAATAAAGTTGATGCAATAGTCGTTCCTTCAATTTGGGGTGAAAATTCACCGTTAGTAATACATGAAGCACAGCAACTTAGAATACCAGTTATAACAGCCGATTATGGTGGCATGGCAGAATATGTAAGAGATGGACTATTGTTTAAGCACAGAGATGCAAGTAGTTTATCAGAAAAAATGCAAGTCCTATCTACAAATCAGGAGTTATACAATAAACTTACCCAAAAAGGCTATCCTTATACTGAAAATGGAAATATACCTTCTATAAGTGAGCATACTGAAAAACTTAACAAGATTTACCGTAATGCTATTGAAAAGAAAGGCAAATCAGTAGCTGTTAAACCCGGTCCTTGGAGAATTACTTTTGATACTAATCCAGATTACTGCAATTTTTCTTGTATAATGTGCGAATGTTTTTCACCATACAGTAAAGTTAAAGAAGAGAAGAAAGCTAAAGGAATAAAACCTAAGATACTATCAATAGAAACTATCAGAAAAGTAATTAAAGAAGCAGCTGGTACACCTTTAAGGGAAATCATTCCTTCTACTATGGGTGAGCCTTTAATGTACAAAAGCTTTGATGAAATAATCAATTTGTGCCATGAGTTCGGCCTGAAGCTTAACCTCACGACCAATGGTTCTTTTCCCATTAAAGGAGCTAGAAAATGGGCTGAACTATTGGTACCAATTTTATCTGATGTTAAGATTTCCTGGAATGGGGCAACTAAAGAAACTCATGAAAGAATCATGAAAGGTTCAAAATGGGAAGTAGTGACAGAAAACTTAAAAACTTTCCTTGAAGTTAGAGATAAATACTTTAGCGATACAGGTGAAAGGTGTACCGTTACTTTACAATTAACATTTTTGGAAAGTAATTTACATGAACTCTATGACATAGTTAAGATGGCCATAAAAAACGGCATAGATAGAGTTAAAGGACATCATCTTTGGGCACATTTTGAGGAAATTAAGGATCTATCTATGAGAAGAGATGAGTTAGCAATTAGTAGATGGAACACGGAGGTGAGAAGGTTATACGAACTTAGAGATAATATGCTATTGCCAAATGGTAAAAAGATAAAATTAGAAAATTTCACAATCCTTTCTCAAGAAGGTATTAAGGATTTGGCTCCAGGTGGTCAATGCCCATTTTTAGGTAAAGAAGCATGGATAAACAATGAAGGAAAGTTTAGTCCTTGCTGTGCTCCAGATGAACTCCGTAAGACATTAGGAAATTTTGGTAATGTTAATGAGGTTAAACTCGAGGAAATATGGCAGAGTAGTGAGTACCTAAGCTTACAAAAGAATTATTTAAATTATAAATTATGCAAAACATGCAACATGAGAAAACCTTTGATCAATTAATCAAAGATAATCTTAAATCTATTAAAATTTCACCGTGTGAGAGTTTTCACGAATTACTAGGAAATCCTTTGTATAAAAATAGGTTTATAAAGGCTGGTAAATTTCATGAGCCCGGTCTTGCACCGGTTTATGATCAGACAGGTGCTTATCATATCAATGTAAGAGGAGAAGCAGTTTATCATCATAGATTTCTAAAAACTTTTGGATTCTACTTCAATAGAGCAGCCGTAGAAGATGATACAGGGTGTTACCATATTGATTCATCGGTATGTAGAGTATATAAACAGTCGTATCAATGGGTTGGAAATTATCAGGAAGATGCTTGTATAGTTAGAAGACATGATAAATGTTTTCATATTAATTTAAATGGCAACAGGATTTATCAGGAGGAATATGATTATGTTGGAGATTTTAAGGATGGTATCGCTGTAGTCTATAAGGATGGTAAAGCTACACATATTAATCATCATGGAAAGTTAGTACATAATAAATGGTATAAAAAACTTAATGTTTTTCATAAAGGATATTCTATTGCAGAAGATCAACATGGTTGGTTTCATATAGATATTAATGGTAATCCTGTTTACCAGCAGAGATTTAAAATGGTAGAAGCATTCTATAATGGCATGGCAAAAGTTGAAACTTTTGAAGGTGTGTTAGGACAAATCGATATTACCGGAAATGTAAAGTTTAGTATTTTTGATTTAGGTAAAGAATCTCAAGTGCATAGGATTTCTGCAGAACTTTCAGCCTTTTGGAAAACGTACCTAACAAGCGTTGCTATTGAACTTGATTTGTTAAATATTTTACCTGCAACTATGCCGGTTTTATCTAAAAAGTTAAACATTATCGTACCAAATCTAGAAAGGCTGTTAAGGGCGTTGTGGGAAGTAGGGTTTATTGATTATGATAAGAACAACGACTTGTGGCAACTATCATTAAAAGGTAAGTGTTTTAAGGAAATACCATTTTTGCCAAAAGCATCAATAATGTGGGCGAGAGTTGCCGCTGAAAAGAATTGGTTAAAGATTGCCGATATACTAAAACAGAAGTCAATCTCTTCATTTGAATCTTTTAAGGAAAGAGAAGCATCAGAAGATAAGAAAATAGCGTTTTACCAAGCATTGCTAGGATATTCTAGGTTTGATACTAAAGAGTTTAATTCTAGGATTAATATAGATGGTGCTAAGAATATATTGCTATTTGGTGTACACTCTTTATTTCTTGCTTATTCTGATATACACAATAAAGGTTCCATAGGCCTATATAACGAACATAAAGTGCCAAGACAGTTAGTAGAAAATTTAAAAGTCAAACTTATAACTCAGGAAGAACTATCAGCTACAAATTATGAATTAGGTGTCTTTTGCCGCTTTCTACAGCATTATGATGATGATAAAGTATTATCTTATTTAAAATTGGTCAAAGGAATATCTCGTATTTTATTGATAGAAACTATTTTAGATTACCGCTCTCCAGCTGGAGGCTCTGTAGATATTAATGTAATGGTTGAAACAGGAGGTAAACTAAGAACATTAAGCGATTGGGAAAAAATACTCAAACAAGTAAAAGGATTCAAAATTTTTGCTGTTATACCTTTAACAGATTACTTATCAGTTATTGATGTCAGGTGTTAATCATATGGAAACATTACAAAAAAATGGTTTTTTTATTATCAAAAATCTGGTTCCTTTAGAGCTAATAACTCAGTCTTTAAGTGATATAACAAATAAGATATCAAAGCTATCCCAAGAACTAAGTGTTTCAACTTCTGACTACTTAAACTGTACCGGCAGATGGGGCACGTCATCTCAAGTAACTAGAATTATCTCTCAAGCATTAGATAAAATTATTAAAAATTACCTTGAAAAATCACTTCAGTGTCAGATACTGCAGAAAAAATCAAATGTTATATGTAAAACTGCTGATTTAATAGATGCAGTTCCCTTCCATCAAGACATCTCCTATAGTTTTAATGATCCTTACCACTTTTCCGTTTGGTTAGCTTTGAATAATGTCAGTGAAACTTCAGGTACACTACAAATTATAGAAAACAGTCATAAATGGGAAATACAGCCTTTAGTTGATTTTTGGTACCCATATTTTTTTGATCAGCACTCAAATAACCGAGAAAATTACAAAATTAAGTCACTACCTATTTCAGCAGGAGATGCAATAGTTTTTGATTCCCGGTTATGGCATGGTAGTGATAAGAATACAGATGCTAAAGATAGATTTGCTTATGTAACAAGGTGGATTATAAAAGATCAAGACCTTCCCTATGTGCCAAAACCTCAGCCTTCAGTTTTTGGTATACTCAATTGTGGTGAGTTAACAGAATCTATACTGAGAGAATGCTTGTCATTGTTTGGCTACCAGGAAAGTATAAAAGCAAAAAACATGGAAGAACTTATCAAGAGCTGGTTAGCCTTTATTGCAGACACAACTAAAAATATCTCTGAGATCGACACTACTGAGGCTAAGCGAGATTTATATAAGCTGCTTATTCTAAATCAAGCATCAGCACTACATGATGCTTGTGACATCTCAGGAAAAATATACAAAAATTTATGGTTTTCACTACTTGTATTTCTCAATAAAAAAGTCAAAGTAGTGGAGCTAGCATTGTAAATGAACAGAAGTAGAGTTGATAGCTTCAAATGTGTATTGATGTTCATCTTGAATATAGTATCTAAATTCAAGCTTAATGTACTTATAATGTCTTTAGTTGCTCTGGTGGTAGCTGTTGATTTGTCTTTTAGAAAGTATTTAGTAAAAAATATTCTAGATACAGCTGTAAAATATCAGGAAGGTAATGTAATTGAAAATCTTTTATTACCTGTAAGCGCTTATCTTGGCATGGCATTACTTATCACTACTGCTTTTAGATTCTATGGCTATTTTGTTGACATTCGAATGTTTACCTTAATGCGTCAAAAAATAGCTGATATATCTTTTTGTAGGCTACTCCAACAAGACCATTCCTATTATCAGAACAATTTATCTGGAAGCTTAGTACATAAGGTCAGTAGCTTAATGGATAGTGTGATAGAGTTAATAAGATTGCTTATAGATTGTTTTTTCGGTTACAGTATAGCATTAGTCTTAGCTATTTATACCTTATCATTAGTAAACATAAAGTTTGCAATCGCTACATTCACTTGGGTAAGCATTTTTATTTTAGTCTCGATTTTCAGCTTTCGTGTACTTACTGAACTAGCTGATAATTACTCTAAACAAAATTCAAAAGTAATAGCTAGTATAGCAGATAGTATTTTAAATGTTATATCAGTAAGGTTATTTTCTCAGCAAGCACATGAGAGACACAAATTTTTTCAAATATGCAAGAAAAGAACTATTGCAGAGAGAAAATTACAATGGGCATACTTTTGGCTTTGGTTTATATATGGCTATTCATTTGATATACTCCAAGCAGTAAACTTGTATTTTTTAATTCATGATTATCAATTGAACAAGATCGCAATAGGAGATATTGCCCTTGTACTTGGAATTAATATATCGATTATAGAGTTTCTTAACCATCTAACTAGAAATCTTACCCAATTTTCTACTCATTTCGGCAAAGTTTCAGATGCATTGCCAATCTTGAATACCGTACCAGAAATTCAAGATAAGGAAAATGCTAAAGAATTAAATTTATTAAGTGGAAGAATAACGTTTAACAATGTTTCTTTTTCTTATGAAGGTCAGGAGCCATTATTTCAAGATTTCTCAGTTACCATTAATCCTTGCGAAAAGGTAGGTCTAGTTGGTTATTCTGGAGGTGATAAATCTACTTTTATAAACTTAATCCTAAGGCTATTTGATGTTAAAAAAGGTAATATAGAGATTGATAATCAAATAGTATCAGAAGTTACACAGAGTTCTTTGAGGCAACAAATATCTGTAATACCTCAAGACCCATTGTTATTTCATGATACTATTTTAGCAAACATCATATATGGTAGACTTCAATCTACTATCGAAGAAATAATGAGAGCTGCAAAGCTGGCTGGTATTCACGATTTCATTATGACTCTACCAGATCAATATGGAACTACAGTCGGAGAAAAAGGCATCAAACTATCTGGAGGAGAAAGACAAAGAATAATAATAGCAAGGGCATTTTTAAAAAACGCTCCAATATTATTTCTTGATGAACCAACTAGTCAGTTAGATTCTATAACAGAAAAAACAATTCAAATGAGTTTATTTAAACTGATGCAAAATAAAACTACGATTACTATAGCACACCGTATTTCTACACTTTTACACATGGACCGAATTCTAGTATTTAACAAAGGAAAAATTGTCCAAGATGGTAAACATGCTGAACTAGTTTCTAAGCAAGGTCTTTACAAGGAACTTTGGAATGCTCAAATTGGTTGTTTGAATGGCAAAAAATAAGATGGAAAAAATTATTGATCTGAGAAGTGACACTACAACTCTGCAGAGCTCCAACGTTATACATGCAATAAGTAATGCAACTGTTGGAGATTTTGCTTATGGTGAAGACAAAAGCTGTAATGACTTATCAGAATATTGCAAACAATTATTCAAAGTAGAAGAGGCATTATTTGTAACCAGCGGTATGCTTGCAAATAGATTAGCCATTGCCAGTCAAACAAGTCCTGGTGATGAACTAATAACTCATTATAATTATCACGTTAATTTTTTCGATAGTGCAGGCAATGCAAAAGTAAATAATATCGTATTTAATTGTATTAGAAATAATAGCGGAATCTTAGATGTTGCTGAAGTAGAATGTGCTATTAATTCTAAGCCGAGGTATAAAATTTTTGCTCAGGTGAGTCTTGTTTCTATAGAAAATAGTATAAATGGGTTTAATGGTAAAATTTATCCTTTTGAAAAACAAGTCGAGTTATATCACTTTTTAAAAGCTCACAATGTAAATCTTCATTTAGACGGTGCAAGAATATTTAATGCTCATATCGAAACAAATATTGCTTTAGCAGATTATGCTAAATATGTGGATACAATGAGCTTTTCTTTTACTAAAGGACTTGGCGCTCCTTTTGGTTCAATGCTTATGGGTAAAAGAGAGATAATTGAAAGGGCTAAAAAGCTACAGGTTTGGCTAGGTAGTGGTTATCATCAGATAGGGTATTGTGCTAATGCAGCAAAGTATGTACTACAGAACAATATTTCTAGGCTTAAAGAAGACAATAAACTCGCCAAACTGTTTGCAGACAAGATTAAGGAAATTCCACACATAAAACTGGTACTACCTTATCCAGAAACTAATATAGTAAGCTTTAGTATAAAAGCACTAAATGTAACTAATGAGGTTTTCTTGAGTAAGTGCCAAGCTTATGGTTTATTACTTTTTCCTTGGCTCGAGTCTCATATAAGAGCAGTTACCCATCTTGGCACAAAGGAAACAGACATCATGAAAGCTGCTGAAATTATAAAGGAGGTTGTGTTAAATTTAATATGAGAATAAAAATAGATTTCTTTAGCGATTCAAACACTGACCCTTCAGCTAAAATGAGAGAAGCGATGGCTAAAGCAAAAGTTGGAAACGAAGCTGCATGTGAAGATCCAACTGTGAACGAATTAGTGGCAACCGCATGTAAAATATTAGGTAAACCTGCAGGAATCTTTTTGATTTCAGGAACAATGTCCAATGTAATTGCTTATAAAGTACACATTCAAAGACCTGGTGATTACTTGCTGCTTGATGAAACTTCACATCCGCTCATAGTACAATCTGGCTTGATCGCAGCCCAGGCACATGCCACTCCTTTGCCAATCAAAGGTACGAGAGGAATATTTACTGGAGAACAAATTGTTGAGTTTATTACTCGTCCTAGTTTAAGAAATATTCCGAGAGTTGGGCTTGTTTCTATCGAACAAACGACAAATTTTGGTGGTGGAGCTGTGTGGCCTTTAGAATATATTCAAGAGATCTCAAGTCTCTGCAAAGAGAATGACGTATTCACTCATTTAGATGGAGCAAGACTGTTCAACGCTTGTGCTCATACTAAAATATCTCCAAAAGAGTATGCAAGTTATTTTGATTCGGTATTCATTGATTTTAGTAAAGGATTAGGTGCTCCAATGGGCGCAATATTGCTTGGAAGTGAAGAGTTTATTGAAAAAGCTTGGTACTATAAGTTTCAAATTGGCGGAGGTATGCACCAAGCTGGCATTATTTCAGCTGCATGTTTATATGCTCTACGTAATAATGTAAATTCTTTAGAAGAAGATCATAAAAAAATGCAGCACCTTATAGAAGGCCTAGACTCCATAGATCAAGTTATAATTGATATTGACCTATACAAAACTAATATAGCGTATTTCTCATTACGTAATAATTGTATATCTACTCAAGAATTAATAAACGTACTAATAACAAATTATGGAATTAGAATGGCTAACATCAAAGGTAAAATCAGAGCTATAACACATAGAGATATAAGCTATGAAGATATTAATATTACTGTATCTGCTATAAGAAAGATACTAAGTAAGTAATTTTCTGCACTAATTGTTTGCAAACTTCTTGTCAAATAATATTATACCAATATAGTATTATGCTGGCATCTGCATAGAGCTATTTGGGAATAGGTGTGAACTTTGTCTTCTTTCAATATTTACTATTCTTCTGTGGATATATGCTGCTTTATTTATCAAGACAAAGTATACCAATTGCTCTACCACTGTTAATAGATACTGACCATGTAAAATTAAGCTATTTTTTTGCCTGCTTTTCTTTTTTTTATGGAGTATCAAAATTCGTTAATGGAATAGTCATGGACTCCAAAAATAATCCACTATTTATGTTTGGGCTATGCAATATTGCAACTGGGTTATTAACCATTGGTATAACTTTATCATATAATAATCTAACTTTATTACTGTTAACATTAATATTATTAGCTTGGACACAAGGGTTAGGTTGGCCAGCTATTACCAAGTTTATGGTTACAAACTCTAGCCTCTCTTCAATTGCATCATCATGGGGAGTTATGAGCGCATCTCAGCAACTTGGTTCTTGTATTACTTTAATTGTATTACCAAGTATAATAAAAATGTATGATGCAAAGAGTGCATTTTTGTACTCTGGTCTCTTATGCTTACTTTTTGGAATTTATATAATATTAAAAGCATATTACAAAGAAAGTGCCAACTTTACTACCTATTATAAGGTGCATAAATCTCAAATAGGTATCAAGGTAACAAGTTCCATATGGTTTCTATGTTGTGCTACTTTTTGTGCTTATATTATAAAAATGGGAATCTTCTTTTGGTTTCCTATAATTTTAAGGGATAAATTACAAATTTCTCTTGTACAATCCTCACTAATAACAGGTGTATATGATTTAGGTGGAATCCTTGGAATTTTAATCACAGGAAGAATTAGTGATATGTACTTCTTTCAAAATAGAAGCTTGCTGGCATTACTTTACATGTTGGGTATAGCACTCACTTTTATTGCAATGAACTTTGGTCAAAACATAATTCTTATGAACCTTGGTGCAATCTTATCAGGATTCTTTATATTTGGAGTTCAAGTACTGACAGGTGTTATAGCTGTAGAAATTGCTTCACAAAATAATGTATGTGCAATTGTAAGCTTAACAGGATTATTTGGGTATATTGCAAGTTCAATATTTTCATGCGTGCTCTTAGGAGTACTTGTTAAGCACTGTGGTAACAGTATTATGTTTTCATTTTTTTCCATTTGCTCTGTTGTTGCACTCGTTTGCTTTTCCATATTATCAAGCAAAGACCTTAAAAAACTAAGTAAAGCGGTGTAAAAAATATTTCTCAACAGTTAAACTTTGTAGATAGATTTTTTACCCAAGGAATAAACATGGTAACCATATCTTAGTAACAGCTCGCTATCTAATAAATTACGGAAATCAAAAACATTAGGTGCAGTCATAATACTCTTTAAACTTGCAAAATCTTGATTTTTAAATTCTTTCCACTCCGTTAACAATAACAAGGCTTCCGCGTCCCTTGCAGCCCCTATAGCATTGTCCGCGTACTCTATATCCTTTAGAACTTGCCTAGCATTATCCATCCCCATTGGGTCATATGCAGTAATTTTAGCCTTGTTATTCACTAACAATTGTGCAATATCTATAGCTGGGCTATTTCTTACATCATCAGTACCAGACTTAAAAGTTAGCCCCCATATTGCTATTTTTTTATTTTGGACTCCATTTAATAGATATTCTACCTTTTTAGCAATGTTTGTTATATGATTATAGTTAGATTCCTTAACTGAATTTAAAATTTGTAGCTTGACATTGTGATCTTCAGCAAGCCTTATTAAGGCCGATAAATCTTTAGGAAAACATGATCCTCCAAATCCTGGACCAGCTTTGAGAAACTCCTTACCTATTCTATGGTCCATTCCCATACTGTTAGCTAAAAGGTCAATGTCTGCTCCTAATAGCTCACATAAACCTGCCATCTCATTGATAAAAGCAACCTTTGTTGCTAGAAAAGCATTAGAAGCATATTTAATCATTTCAGCAGTAACTGTATCAGTGACCATTAACGGAATATTCTTATCTATAAATGATTTATATATAACTTCTAGTTTTGCCCTAGCTAGCTTAGTTTTTACTCCTATTATTATCCTATCTGGGTATAAAAAATCTGATACTGCAGAGCCTTGCTTGAGAAACTCTGGATTAACCCCCAAATCAAAGTTATAGCCCTTATTAGATAAATAATTATATATATTTTCTGCAGTACCAGGAGGAACAGTTGACTTTATCACTATTAAGCAATCTTGATTAACTCTCTCAGAAACTTCACTTACTGCATTATATACATTCTTTAAATTTGCATTTCCTAGGGAGTCTGATGGAGTATCTACAGTTATAAATACTACTTCTGTATTGGGATTTATTTGAAAATACGAATCGAAAAATCTTATCCTTTGTGACTTTATATTATTCTCTAAATAATCTGCTAATCCAGGTTCATATAGAGGAATGTTCCCTGATTTCAAAAGTTCAATCTTCTCAGTATTTATGTCAATGCAATCAACTTTATGGCCCTGCTCCGATAACATTGTACCAGATACTAATCCTACATACCCTACTCCTATAATAGTTATGTGCATTTTATTATCACCTTAAAAATATAGCTTAGCATCTAAAATAAATACCATTAACAATTATAAACTTTTGTTGTTACACTATTTTTCTTAATTGCCTTACCTTCCGAATAAGCTATAAATAAGGTTGATGGTATTAATATCAAAGTACCATATAAAGCACTTTTATCAGGTAATTCATTAAATATAACGTATGCTACTATTGCAGAAATTATTAGCTCTATGTACCTATAAGGTGCAAGTGCAGTAGCATCAGTAAGAGTAAAAGCTTTTAACATAAAGAGCAAAATTAGATTTGAATTAATTCCCAAAATCAGCAGTAATACTAATTCCAACAAGGAAGGCATATGCCAATAAAATAACAAAGGTGGAGTAGAAAAAACAGTTGTCATTAGAGCTGAATAAAATAACATACTTATTACTGACTCTTTTATCACAAGTTTCTTATTAAGTATGTCTAATATAGCAAAGATTAATGCAGATACAATAAAAATAAGAATTTTAGGATTAAAGTCTTCACTATGAGCTTTGATAGTAATAGCAATACCAACAAAACCAATAATAGTTACTATCCATCTTTGCCAAATTATATTTTCGTTTAGTAAAGGGATTGCAAGAAATATAACAAATAATGGTATAGAAAAACTTATAATCGTTGCAGTTACTATGGGGAAAGTACTCAATCCATAGGTCCATAAGACCATTCCACAAAACAACAGTGCTCCTCTAGTTATTTGAATAGATATTTGACTTGTTTTAAAAGCTTCTATTCCATAGTAAAACATAAAAGGTACAAGGGTAATAGTGGTAAACAGAAAGCGGAAAAAAATTATTTCAAAACTCTGAAGATGTAAACTTAGATATTTTGATATAGTATCATTAGCTACACTACTAAGTAAGCTAAGTATAAACCAGATAACCCCAAACAAATAAGCTCTCAATCTGTAATCCATAAAGCTTCTGATTTAATAGATACGATGTACTCATATAATTTTACTACAAAACTAATAATATAAAAGTTTTCTGATGTACGTCCCCAGAATGTGATCGTAAGGGTCCATTATAAATAATTCGGGAAATTTCGTCTCTGTAGACATATTAAGAACTACGTAACGAATGTTTATATTTGTGAGTAATAGTAAGGTTCAAGGTAAGGAAAATGCTAGTGAGGTAAAGTAGAATAACGTTGATTTGATAATTTAAGCTCATCTTCCCTCTTGCTACATCTCTCTTTAAATATCTCCTCTTTTGCAGCAGGTCTATAGAATTATACAGAGTATTTTATCTTCCAATACAGGCAATCTTGACGTTCTTCCATGGCATTTCTTCTATTCTTGAACTTTTTCCCACTCTGGGCGCACTTTTTCTACAACCTTTTCGAATTCTTCTATTTTCAAACCTGTTACATCTCGAAAATTTCTCGGATGTTCTTTTAGATTATGGTAGTTTAAGCTCATCTTCCCTCTCTATTCTCTTGCTATACCTCCCTATTTTATAACCATTCCTACTCTTTTGCAGCAGGTTTAAAGAAATACTAAAGGCAAAAGATACGCTTGCGTAGTTCGAAAGCTTTCTATAGGATAAGTCTCACCTGATTTACAAATAGAATTGTTATGTTAGATGTTTGCTATTTATTCTTAAGCTCATTTTAACAGCATTTTGCTTTTTTTAGTATGTAGGGGTTTTCTAGGAATTATCCTATTGAATTCTATGATATTATTTTTTGTAACATTGTTATACATATCATGAAACTGAAGGTATTTTATTATCTTCAATCTGTGCAGATTAAACGACAACAGTATTACGTGATTGGCGTCTTATTTTTAATTTTTTGCACTATGTGCACCTTATGTCTTCACAACCTTTCTGGGTTTTTACCCATATAAGCTGAAACGCGCTTACAAAGCGTTTAAGACAGTATAGAACGCCGATTTGCAGGATTAGAGAGTGACAACTAGTTAACACGGGATATCTTTTGCCTTTTTTTCTGCTTAGTAAATTTCTTAAATATTAAAGCTAAGGTTAGTTGCACTTAAAAGCAGCTAAATTGCAGTGTTTAAGACTTAAAAAAACGCCAATACTGAAAATAAACAGTGACCGGGGTTTCTTTTGCCTTTTTTTTATTTGCTTGATATTTATAATAGACCCACACCATCACACTCTGGGACCATACAAGAGAAGGCTACTCGGATGACAGGGAGGAACGGTTGTCGGTAAACTTAGAGCTATAATAACTATTTGCCTTTTTTCTATGCAAGAAGTCTATTGATAAGTCCGTTACAATACAGTATTATAAATAATATAAACCAAGTGTTACTTAGAGCATGGGGATTTTTTTTGAATTTTTGGGAAAGATGCTAGGTAAGGTTTTTCCTGCCAAAACAGTAAGCTCTTTTTTGGGAATAGGATATTTACCAGGTTGGCAGAACTATTGGTCTTCTTTTTTAATATTATTTATTGTCGATGTTATATTGATTTTTACATATGGAGGCGAATATTTACTATATAAAATGCCAAATTCAGGAATAGTTGTAGCTGCTGTTTTTACAAAATTGGCAATAGTTATGTTAGTAATACAATTAATTGGAATATTTATTTTTCATGCTCAGGGCCCTTCAGCAAACAGTGGTGAAGAAATAGTAATACAAATAGCGTCAGGGCAAGTATTGACTGTAGCACTTTCAATGCCAGCAATAATGTCAATTTATTATACTGTAAGTAAACTCTATGGGAGTATATGTAAGCAGATGTTTCAATGCCCATTTTGGTTTAATGATTTTATGCACTTTTTCTTTTTTCTTATGATACCTTACGTATTTTTTAATGTCGTAGAAGTGATAAAACCATGGCCAATAAGTTCAATACAACTCAGCTATAATAATGCAATTTCAATTACATTTGAGGGGATTTTTCACACATTTTATGCGGTGATTTTACTGTATTTAACAGCATTTATATTCTGCGATTTAACTATGCATGATGCAATTGTCCTAAATAAAAGCATAATTCAGTATGTGAGGGAAAGTTCAGCAGTTTTAGGTGATTATTTACATAGTGCTGCAAAAAAAAATAAATATTGAATAGTACTTATTTATTTATATATTTAGTATAAAAAGTGTGCAATTTGTGTGAATTTACAAAGTATAATAAAAGAGTTGCAAGATTTTTGGGCTGGTGAAGGGTGCGTTATACTTCACCCATACACATCTGAAGTTGGTGCTGGTACATTACATCCTGCAACAATTATGTCTGCAATTGATACAAAACCGACAAAAATTGCATATCTACAACCAGTAATTAGGCCAGCAGATGGACGCTATAGTGATAATCCTAATCGCTTGTATCAACATCACCAATATCAAGTTATAATAAAGCCATCTGGTAATAATTTACAAAACGTCTATTTAGATAGCTTAAAAGCTCTTGGCATATCTACAGAAAAATATGATATTAAGTTTGTTGAAGATGATTGGGAAAACCCAAGTGTTGGTGCATCAGGACTTGGATGGGAAGTTACATGCAATGGAATGGAAGTAACACAGCTTACTTATATACAGCAAGTTGGAGGGATTGACTGCAAGATGATTCCTGGTGAGGTGGCATATGGGTTGGAACGTTTAGCAATGTGCATACAAGGTGTAGATAATGTTTACGATATAACTTGGAACGATAACGGTGTAACTTACGGAGATATTTTTAAACAAAGAGAATATGAATTTTCTTATTTAGCGTTAGATTATTATGATACTAAAGTGGTACAGCAGCAATTTGAAGATACGGAAAAATTATGTAAGTTCCTTATTGAAAAGGAGCTACCAATTGCAGCTTATGACCAATGTATTAAAACTAGTCACCTACTTAATCTGCTTGATGCAAGAGGTGTGCTTGGTGTCAATGAACGTACAGCGCATATTGGTAGAGTTAGAGAGCTGACAAAAAAATGTTGCGAATTGTACATGAGTAAATAGCGTATGTCGTTGCAGTTGTTATTTGAGTGCCTTTCAGAAGAAATACCATCGAGAATGCAGAATGTAGCTGCAACTCAAGTTAAGAGCTGTATTGCCAATGTTTTTAACAAAAATAATGTAAAATTTACATCAATGGAGGTTTTTGTAACGGCACGTCGCATTATCCTATTTGTTGACAACATAAATGCTTTGGAGCTAAAGGATTCCAATAACGAAGTTAAGGGACCAAACATTAACGCACCAAAAAGTGCTATCGAAGGTTTTTTAAGAAAATATCAGAAAAATGAAGAAGATTTGCTCGTTCGAAAAGTAAATAATGAGGATTTTTACTTCATTAAAAGAGAAAGCTGCTCATTTAACATCAGAGAATTCCTCAAAAATCAACTGGAGGAAATGCTCAAAAACTTTTCTTGGTTGAAGAGCATGAGATGGGGCGAAGGAAAAGAAAGGTGGGTTAGGCCAATTAAAAACATTTTATGCATTTTAAATGACGAAATAATACCTGTGTCTTTTGCAGGGATCACAGCATCTAACACAACATATGGCCATCGATTTCTCTCAAGTGATGCGACGTTAACTATTAAAGCACCTAAAGACTATTTTGAATTGCTAGAAAAAAACAGCGTAATTCTCCAGCTGGACAAAAGAAAGCAATTTATACTAGATCAGATTAATAAATTCACAAAAGAGCAGAATTTACAACTTGAGAAAAATGATTATTTACTAAATGAATTGACAGGGCTTATAGAGTGGCCAATCGTACTGTTTGGTGAAGTGAATCAAGAAAAGTCATTTGGATTACCGAAGGAAGTAATTCTTAGTATAATTAATACGCAGCAAAAATATCTTGCTTTAAGTAATGGAAAGAGAATTTCACACTTTGTCACTGTTGTCAACGTCAACAATGGTGAAGTTGTTAAAGGACACGAAAGAATATTAGAAGCACGTCTTGCTGATGCACAATTTTTGATATCTCAGGACAAAAAGGAAGATCTGGATCATTATGTCAAAAAATTGGGTTCGATATTATTTCATGCTTTTCTTGGCAGCGTGGGGGAAAAGGTGAAGCGTATTACGTCTCTGTCAAAGTATATAGCTATATTTATTCCACATGCTTCGCTGATAAAAGTTGAACGTGCTGCATATTTGGCAAAAGCTGATTTGGCAACATCGATAGTAAGAGAGTTTCCAGAATTACAAGGAGTAATGGGTGGATATTATGCTTCTTATTTTCAAGAAGATAGAGAAATAGTGGAAGCTATAACTGAACACTATAAGCCAATCGGGCCAGAGCAGGAGTGTCCTAAATCCCCTTCAGCAATTGCTGTGTCAATTGCAGACAAAGTGGATAGCTTAGTTGGTTTAATTGCAGCAGGTGAGAAAATCTCTGGTTCGTATGATCAGTTTGGTTTGCGGAGAATGACAATTAGTATAATTAGAACAATACTTGAAAATAATTTGCATATTCCAATTAGGCTATTGATAGATAAGTCAGTATCTTTATATTCAAGGCTTCTATTTAATGAAAATACAACGTCAGTTGATAAGCCAAATAGAAAACAAATTTCAGAACTAGTATTTAGATTCTGCTTAGAAAGATTCAAGGTTATTTTAAAAAATAGAGATATAAGGCAAGATGTCGTAGATTCAATACTATATAAAATCGATATTAATGATCTGCTGACAGCAGAAAAGCAAACTGTTATATTGGATCGTTATCTTAGTACGCCAGAAGGTGAACAGATTCTAAGCACTTACAAAAGAGTCAGTAACATGATGAGCAAAGTAAGGAAAAGTGATGGCACTACTTATAGTGCATCTTACGGTAAGAGATTTTTGATTGAAAATGAAGAAATTGCGCTATCAAATTGTGCTATAACTGCTTGTAAAAACATAAAACAAGCGATAAAAAATAACCACTTTAATGCAGCGCTTGATGAACTTGCTGGTTTTGCTCCGTTTATCAATCAGTTTATGGACAGTGTAAAGATTAACTGTGATTCTGATAAGCTGAGAAGAAACAGATTATCTTTGCTTGAAAATGTAGTTTCCGTCTTTCATTTAGTAGCAGATTTTAACCTCATACAAGTCAAGTAATGGATAAATGTTCAAGCAATATAAAGAACAGATAAAATTATCTCCGCAGTCTTGTGGTGTGTATAAGATGATTGGAGATAAGGATAAAGTTTTATACATTGGTAAAGCAAAAAACTTGAAATCGAGATTATCTGACTACCTTCAATTCGAAAACCTTTCTGAACGAATTAGAGTTATGCTCTCACAGGTTGTTAAGGTTGAAATATTCATCACTGAGAATGAAATCGAAGCACTGCTTCTTGAAGCACAGTTAATAAAATCATTGAAACCACTTTATAATATTGTGCTCAAGGATGGAAAATTTTATCCTTATATAACAATTTCCAAGCACGATTATCCAAGAATAGCAAAATATAGAGGCAAATTTAAGAAGAATGAGTTTCATTATTATGGTCCCTTTACATCTGCCGCTGCTGTTAAGCAAACTATATTGTCATTGCAAAAAGCTTTTCTCCTAAGAGTATGTTCAGATCAATACTTTTCCTCAACAAAAAGACCATGTATTGAATATCAAATTAAGCGCTGCTCAGCACCATGCATAAACAAAATCACAAAAGACGACTACTGCCAATCAGTAAAACAGGCACGAAATACATTGCTTGGAAGAAATAAGGAAGTGAAAGAACAGTTACTTTTCACAATGAGAAAGTGCAGCAGTGAAGAAAACTATGAGCTTGCTGCTATATATAGAGATCGGGTAAAGTTTCTTGAGCAAATTCAAATACAGCACACGGATTTTTCTTTTGAAAAAGATGCAGATTTCTTCAGTATTGTACGTGAAGAGGATCTAGCATGTATTAGTGTGTTATCGTTCAGAAATAAAGACAACTACGGCAGCACTCCTTACTTTGCCGAGAACTGTGGTGATCACTCAAATGATGAAATTTTATCCACCTTTTTGGTCAATTTTTATAATTCAGCTAACATACCTCCAATACAAATTTACGTTCCAGATTCTATTGTGGATAAGGAAATTATAGAACAAGCACTATATAAGGTTGCTCAAAAGCCAGTAAAAGTTCTGCATGCAAAGAATAAAAAAGAGCGTGATTTATTGAAATTTGTTTATGATAACTCTCAGCATAGCTTAGAGCAGAAGCTTATCGATTATAGAAATAACCTAGAAAAGCTTGAGGAGCTTAGCAAAATCTTCTTGTTACCAAACATTCCAAAGCGTATTGAGGTTTATGACAATAGCCATATATTTGGAAATCAACAAATTGGTGTAATGGTTGTTGCAGGGCAGGAGGGTTTTTTAAAAAGTGAGTACAGAAAATTTACTATAAAGGAAAAATTTTCAGGCGATGACTATAAAATGATGAGGGAAGTGCTAACCAGACGTTTCTCCGGCAATATAAAAGGCATAATACCTGATTTTTTACTGATTGATGGTGGACCAGGACATGTTTCCATAGTACAGAATGTACTGGAAGTATTGAATATAAACGTTCCTTTTGCTTGTATGGCAAAAGGTCCTGATCGTAACGCAGGAAATGAAACATTTTATATGCTGGGCAGGGAAGAATTCAGTCTGGCAAATGACAGCAAAGTCATGCTTTACTTACAATTGCTGCGTAATGAAGCCCACCGTTTTGCGATAACTTCACATAGAAAAAAACGCGATAAACAGTTTATAGTTTCACAATTAAGCAAAATACCCGGTATTGGCAACAAAAGGAAAAAGGCGTTGATGTCTTATTTTGGTTCAGTGAAAAATATAAGCAAAGCTTCTCTGGCTGAAATTCAAAACGTACATGGAATTAGTAAAGGTTTAGCAGAAGTCATTCTTAAATACGTGAATTATAAGAGAGGAGTGCTCTTAACCTGACACATATGGCTTTTTGAATACTCCTAATGAACATATTTATAAATAAATATTTACTCTTCTTTTTTATTGTTTTTGGGTTTTTCTTGATCAACCATTTCTCCACCGATCTCTTTTATTTTTAGTATCAACGACTCTGGTACATACATGTCAATTACTTCTTCTGCTGTCACAAATAAAGCCTGATAAGAGTGTGAATTTATTATCCAATTAGGCAATATGTCTTCTGCTTTTATTTCAGAATGTTCCTCTTTTTTGCCATATTCTTTTTTGTCATATACTGTGTAGCAATATAAGTGCACAGCAAAAAATAATACATAAGAGAGCAATATTCCTTTAAGCACTCCGAGAAAGATTCCAGTAACTCTATCGATAAACCCCAACCTTATGGGTGATAATATGTACATTAGCCAGTTGTTTATTATCATGAATATAAGATTAAGTATAATAAATACAGAGATTGTAGAAAGTATGTTTAGTATAACTTTAGAATCAAAATATTTACTATAATTTGGAGTGAAAAAATCATAGTGATTAGCTGTCAGAAAAATTGATAAAAATAGAAACATCAATGCGCATAGCTCTTTTATAAAACCTCTAGTTACCGAGATTATTACGCATAGAACAACAATGAAGATAATTAGGCTATCGAAAAGCATATTTTATATCTATATGGTTTTCAAGATATAATAGTTGTAAATAACAAGGTTGTAAAATTAATTGTATTTATGCTGCATCAATTGATCTAAATACCTAGCGATCATGTCAATTTCTAAATTCAGATAATCATTTATTTTGTTGTACTGAAAAGTTGTATTTTCCCATGTATAGGGAATTATATTTACTATAAATTCCTGATTAATAACTGAATTCACTGTAAGGGAAACCCCGTCTAGTGTAACGGAGCCTTTTTTTGCAACAAATTTAATTAATTCTTGTGGGCACGATAGTTTGATTTCATGAGAATCTAAATTTCGCTCAATTGTTAAAATTTTTACTATCCCATCAACATGACCCTGAACCAAGTGGCCATCGATTCTGTCGCTTAGCCGCATTGCTTGTTCTAGGTTTATTTTTTTTCCTATTCTCCACGTATTTAAGTTAGCAACCTTCATAGTTTCTTGAGACACTTGAACTGTGAATACATCGTTCAGTATGTTCACAACAGTTAAACATACACCAGAGCAAGCTATTGAATCTCCTTTGTTTATAGAGGGTAAATTTTGTGTTTTGATATGGAAAATTTGATCAGAGTTGGAGTGAGTGGTAGTATCAGTTATAGTCCCGATATCCGTGATAATTCCTTTAAACATATGGTGAAAATAAATAATTTTACCATGAAAATTTTTTTACAACAACTTACTTCTATTTTGTTATAGCTAAAGTAATTCTGGTTTACCAACGATTTAAAAAATGACAAATTCGTCATTCCGCTGCTTGCTAGTGGGATCTATGTGAGATACCGTGACGGTATGACGTAGGACTGCTGTCATCCCGCTGCTTGTTAGCGGGATCTATCCGCGGCGGTATGACGTAGGAAAACTGAGCCTGCACTAGCTATAGGCACGAGAAAGGGGATCGTTTTCACTTACTTGCTTAACAGATTCTATAGAATATTCAGAATATATAAAGTAAGCTAAACTCAAAACACATAATGTAATCAATGTCGGTAACCCTATGTTCAATGCTAACCCAATATTTTCTCTTTTTTCTGGTGGCACTAATTCTTTTAACATTGACACTTTTCCTAATGGAAAATGCCATAAGCAAAGTGTTGATGCAGATGCTACTATTATAAATAGACAAAAATAAGCCTTTTTTGAGGAAAATACAGTTTTTAACGGTGATTTGAGTGTAATGTTAGTAGGTGGTAGAGTTTTAGCTTCATTTGTTGCTGGTGAAGGATCTTTAGATTTATTTATTGGTAAAGGGTTTGTAGATTTATGAGGAGTATTTTCATGTTGCGTAGGAGGTTGTTGTATATAAACACCTGAAACTAATTTGAGCAATTGCTCTTTTTTTTTATATACTTGCTTATGTAAATACTCTTTTGGAAAAGAAGACTTGCCAGCTGGTTGTGGTATTTCTAGTATTTCTAATACTTCTGATATCTCACCTGACTCCAATATTTCATGTAATTGTTTATCTTGAAAATAAACAATATTGAATATTGAGTTAAAAACATTGCGAAATGTTTCTGGATCTTGATTTTTGTATCCATTCATCACTTCAATAAATATTTCATCGAGTTTTTTTCCCCTGCGCTCAATCTGGTTATCTAACATAGCTACTCTAGCATCATTTTGTGCTTGTTTTATGGCTAATTGTTTTTCTTTCTCTGATAGTTCTTTGGTCTGCTTTTTTGACTTCTTTTTTCTGTTAGCCTTAAAATACTCTGTGTGCGAAGTAGTTTGACCTACATTCTGTTCTGCTCCTTGAGGTATTGGATTTCCTATACTACTTGTCATCCAAGTAGCTGACACTGGGGTCCATTTTTCTTTTTTTTTCTGGATTCCAGCGTCAAGCGCTGGAATGACACCAAATGGTATATTGTTGCTCTGTATAGAAGGTTTTGGTGTTCTTAAAAGGGATAACCTTATTACATCATTAAAAAAATTGGATAAGGGAAGGAAGATTCTATATTTTGGTATATTAGCTTTTATTGCAGCAGTAACCACTGGAGCTTTACAATTTACTTTGCTTGCTACGTTAAAGCCAAACGAGCCTGTAAATGGTACAATTTGTCTATTTTGTGCGTTTTTTTGCTTAGTTTCACTCTGTTCTTGTCTGTCTTTATTTTCTGCTTCTTTTACTTGTAGTGTAACTTGACTCTGTTCCTCATTTTCAGTTTTTTCTGCATGTTTTAGCCTTTCATTTAAAAATGACCCTATTTGGTGCAAATTATCTAAGTTAATGTCTTTAACATTTGTTTGTAGTATGATTGTTATTCCTTGCAGAAGGATTTGAGGCGGAGCATTATTTACGAATTCTTCTACAGTTTTATCACTACTAGTTTTACAGTAGTTATTATATAATTCACTGCTTTCTTTTGGTACTTTTATGTTGACTGTAAAATTTTTTTCCCGAGAAAGGCAGATTTTAAAAAAATCAATTAAAGATTTTATTTGAAATGGTCTTGTATTAAAGGTGTCTTTACCTGTTGCTGTTAGCTCAAATGAAAATTCTTGTATATTACTTTCAATACTTCTCGAGCGAATGGTACTGATCTTAATTATTTTGCTAGAAAATGCTTTACTTATGTTTTTGGATCTTTCCTTAAAGAACTTAGGTAAATCCTCTATTTTGTACTTATTATCAGTTTCAGTGTCACTGTTGTGCATGGTTGATACAGCAAATTCATCAACGCAAAGGTAAATAAAAAAAACTAATTGGTCAATAAATTAATAATCAAAATGGGACAGTTTTTAGATTGTTGATGCTATTCAAGATTTTACTATAATTAAAGTTTAAGCCAGCGTTTCTAAGATGAATAAAGAGCTACTGAATGAAATACCTTCACTTGAAGATAAAGCGGTCTCTGAAATTGAGAATGCTTCTTCTTTACAAGATTTAGAAAAAGTCAGGCTATCATATTTGGGAAAAAAGGGTGTAATTAAAGCTTATTTTGACAACTTAAAAGAGATAGAAGACGCAGGAAAAAAGCGCAATTTAGGCGAAGTTATCAACGTTTTACGTAATAAGCTAGATCAGCTTATAATGAATAAGGAAAATGCACTAAAAGCCGAAGAAGTTAACTTTAAATTGCAGAACGAGGCGGTTGATATCACGTTGCCCGTTAGACCAGAAAAAATGGGCAAGGTCCATCCACTCAGTAAGGTTCTAAATGAAGTAAAGCTTATTTTTGCACATATGGGTTTTAAAGCAGTTGATGGCCCTGACATTGAAGATGAATTTCATGTATTTGATGCACTGAATACTCCAAGTCACCACCCTGCGCGGGAGGAGCAAGATACCTTCTACTTAAAGAATAAAATAAACGACAAAAGAATGGTGCTGCGCACTCATACCTCATCTGTGGAGATCAGAACTATGGAAAAAGCGAAAACTTTTCCGATTAAAATCGTATCTCCTGGTAGAGTATACAGAAACGACTTTGATGCAACTCACACCCCTATGTTCCATCAAATAGAGGGGTTATATGTCAATGAGAATGTCAATATGGGCCAGTTAAAATTTACTATTCATCACTTCCTTAATAAGTTTTTTGGAGATAAAGGGCTGAAGATACGTTTTCGTAATAGTTTTTTCCCTTTTACCGAGCCTTCTGCAGAAGTGGACATAAGTTATAAAGGTAGTAAATGGATAGAAGTACTGGGATGCGGTATGACGCATCCAAATGTATTTCAAAATGTTGGAATAGATCACACTAAATACAGCGGTTTTGCGTTTGGCATTGGTATAGAAAGGCTTGCAATGCTAAAATATCAAATTAGCGACTTAAGGAGCTTTTATGACAACAAAATCAGATGGCTTGATCATTACGGTTTTCATTTTTCATCTTTAAGATAAGTGATAAGTAAAACTCATACGTTCGTTATACTTGCTGCAGGGCATGGCAGGCGGATGAATTCAGATTTGCCTAAGGTCCTACACAAAATAGGCAGTTTTTCCATGCTCCAGCATGTCATTTACAATGCAAAACAGTTAAATCCTGAAAATATTGCTGTTGTAGTTGATCTGCCTTTAATTGAAAGACTAAAGTGCTTTAAGGATATACAGTTAATTACACAAGAATTAACACTTGGCACGGGAGATGCAGTCAAAACTGCGATGAGAAACCTGAAAGAATTGCCAGATTCGAGCATAATTATTGTGCAGTATGGAGATACCCCACTCATAAAAAGCAGCACAATAACTAAAATGGTTAGTTGCTTAGAAGGCAAGGCTCTAGTTTGCCTAGGTTTTAGGACAAGCAATAAAGAATACGGTAGGTTAATTATTGAGAATGGTTCCTTAAGAGAAATCGTAGAAGCAAAGAGTGATAAAAATAATCATGAAGAGTTTCTTGCAAATGCTGGAATAATGGTTGCATGTGCAAAGAATTTACGTGAATTGGTGGAGAAAATAGAGTGCAATAGCTCAACTCATGAATATTATTTGACCGATATAGTTTCCATTGCAGTGAAGAGTAATTTAAATGTCGGTTACGTTATTACCGGTGGAGAAGAGGCAACGGGAATAAATAACAGAAATGACCTTATAAAAGCTGAATTTTACTTTCAAGAAAACAAAAGAAAATTTTTTACCAACTCTGGAGTAACGCTTGTTGCTCCAGAGACTGTTTTCTTTTCTCTTGATACGCAAATTGCCAGAGATTCAGTTATTTACCCATATGTTTTTTTCGGTACTGGAGTGAAAATAGAGTCTGGTGCGAAAATACTGCCATTTTCGCATTTAAAAAACTGCTTAATTAAAAGTAATGCTGAGGTCGGTCCATTTACCAGAATACGCGGAAACACAACAATTGGTAATAAGGCAAAAATAGGAAATTTTGTGGAAGTGAAAACAAGTGAAGTTGGTCAAAACACTAGAATAAAACACTTAAGTTATATAGGAAATGCTAAAGTAGGGCAGAGGAGTAATATAGGAGCAGGTACTATTGTTTGTAATTATGATGGGAAAAAGAAACATAAAACGAACATAGGAAGCAATTGCTTTATTGGTGCCAATAGCTCACTCATTGCACCGCTTAATGTTCATGATGACTCTGTAATTGCGGCAGGTAGTGTTATAGTGGAAGATGTACCAGAAAAAAGCCTTGCAATAGCAAGAGAAAAGCAGGTGATTAAGAGAATAAAGTAATTCGCTGTAATTATATTATTTTTAATGCTTATATTTGTATACATGCGTATATCAATATTTGGAGGGTAAAAATGAAAAAATTACTTACCTTAGTAGCTATATTGCCTGCTGTTTCTTTGTCAGTACCATGTTTTGGAGTTGATTGGGTTAGAGATAGGATCTATACTTCTTCGTCATACAGTTCTGGCAATTTTAGTCATAGTATCGGTTATCACTACACAAACAGCGTAAAAATTTCAGTTGAGCCTATGATTTCAGTTGCAAATATTTTTAAATACAGACTGCAAGGAGGAATTTTAGCAAATTTACGTTATCATTACGAGTTTACAAACACGGATATCACTCCGTATGTCAATATTGGTATAGGTGCTGCTATCGATTTTATTGGACAGTCAAAGTTTGGTTTCTCATATAAAATAAGCTCTGGTCTTGATTTTCCGCTTTCTTCAAGGACAAGTGCTTTTGCTGGTTATAGTCTATTGAAAGCATTTGAAGATTATAATCATGGATTTGAGCTTGGAATAAATTATAACTTATAAAACCCCAGCTGAATAGCAACAGGTTGTACTTTTTTCAAATTGAAGCTGAATTTTTGCTAGATAATTAATAAGCCATATTATGGAGTTTTAATTAGAGACCTACCGCAAAAGCAAAGTGAGGGAGATTAAAAATGATCAAGTTTTGCTTCTGTTCAAAACAAGATTTTTTGAGAATTAATTATTGTCTGAGAAAAAGCAGATAACAAGGTGAAAAAAGATAGAAGTATTTAAGTAGCTCAGAAGGAGCATTAAGTCATGTTTTTTATTTATATTGACAGCATATATGACATCGTTTACGATTAAAGTTAATAACAATAATTTATATTTATCATGTTTGCAGTAATTGAGACTGGTGGAAAACAATATTTAGTAAAAGAAGGCAGTATAATAAAAGTAGAGAAGTTAGAAGTTGAAGAAAAAAAAGAGGTAGAAATCAATAAGGTGATTTGTATTTCAAATAATGGCTTATCTTATTCATCTAATGCTACTGTTAAAGCTGAAGTATTGGAGCAGTGTAGAGGAGAAAAAATTATAATCTTTAAGAAGAAAAGAAGAAAAAATTACCGTAGAAAGACTGGTCATAGGCAGTATATAACTGTTCTTCGTATCAATGAAATTAATCTTCAAAAGTAAGAGGTAAGATATGGCAACTAAAAAATCAGGTGGTAGTTCCTGTAATGGTAGAGATTCAGCAGGTCGTAGGTTAGGAATAAAGAAGAATGGGAAGGTTATTCCTGGTAACATAATTGTGCGCCAAAGAGGCACAAAATTCCATCCTGGGAAGAATGTTGGTATAGGTAAAGATCATACGATTTTTGCCAAAGTAGAAGGCTGGGTCAGCTTTAGAAGGTCAGCAAATAAAAAGACTTTTATTGATATCTTGCCTACAGATAATATGAAAGCTTCAGCTTGAATAAATCAGGGGTCTGTAGCTCAGGTGGTTAGAGCGCACGCCTGATAAGCGTGAGGTCGGAGGTTCAACTCTTCCCAGGCCCACCATTTAGTAATTACTAACTGTGTTTTTATAGCGGTTTTGGTATTGTATAAGCAGAAACCTAAAGCATGAGTTTATATAAAAATTTAGTAACCAGTGAGTCAATGGCGGCTGGTCATCCAGATAAAGTAGCAGATCAAATTTCAGATGCAATACTTGATGAATACCTTTTCACTGATCCTTTTGCGCGAGCTGCAATAGAGACTTTAGTCACCAAAGATAACGTTATTATAGCTGGGGAAGTATTCGGACCTAACATCAAAAATAGCAGGATTGAAAGTATTGTACGGAATACAATAAAAGATATTGGTTATGAGCATGATGGTTTCCACTGGAGAAAAGTGAAGGTAAATATACTGCTGCATGAGCAATCAAATGACATTGTAATAGGGTTGGATCAAGGTGCTGGCGATCAGGGCATAATGTATGGCTATGCAACAACAGAGACAGAAAACCTTATGCCAGCACCCATTTTTTATGCACACTCGATTCTGAAAAATATCATGAGCGCAGTTAAAGAAGCAAAGCTTGGTCCGGATGCAAAATCACAAATCACTTTGGCATATGAGAATAACCTCCCGGTACGTGCTGAAAGTATCATTGTCTCAATACAGCACCCTGAGGATTTGGATCAATCAAAAGTAAAAGAAATAATTTATCCTTACATAGTTTCATCTTTACCTAAAGGGTGGATATGTCCTGAGGAAAATCTCTTAGTCAATCCAACTGGTAGATTTGTTATTGGTGGACCGGTTAGTGATTGTGGATTAACCGGACGAAAAATTATGGTTGATACCTATGGAGGTTATATTCCACACGGTGGAGGGGCATTTTCCGGAAAAGATGCAACCAAAGTTGATAGATCTGCAGCTTATATGGCAAGATACCTTGCTAAAAATATTGTCTTTGCAGGTTTAGCTGAACGTTGTCTTGTGCAGCTTTCTTATGCAATTGGTGTATCAAAACCTACTTCATTCTATATTGATACATTTGGTACGAATGCGGTGGAGGAAAGAGTAATTAAAGAGTTTATCGAGAATAGTATAGATTTATCAACAAAAGGCATAATCAAGCATTTATCGCTTAATCGCCCTATATATAAACGTACAGCCTGTTATGGACATTTTGGTAAAGAGTCAGAAAATGACGGTGGATTTTCTTGGGAAAGCATGAACTTGTCTGCTGATCTTTGTAGAGAATTCAATATAGAAGGTAATAGTAAAATTTCTTTAGATTGCTAAAATTTTTGATTTACAGCCTCATATTTATATACTAGCTTATTGTTGAAGTATAATTGCTTTTTCATAATAATTATACTATATTAGTGATAATTATTATATTCAGTTTTTATTATGAGGCTCATAAAGTGTATAACGAAATAGAAGGAGAACTGTACAACGTAATTGTAAAAGAGCTTTCCGATCTTATTGATAGGATGAAAGAACATCCTTTTTATGTTGAATTGATGAATGGTACTTTAGATTATAAAAGATTTAAATTTTACCTTCAGCAGGATTTTCTAGGTTCTGTAGATTGTGCTCGTGCTCATTTAGTTGTTGCAGCTAAAGTTAATGATGTTGAAACAATAAGTAGGTTAATTGATATAGCAAAAGGAGCATTTGATTTTCGAGAACAATATAAAAAATATTTCGAGGATTGTGATCTATCTGATAATCATAAAAAGTCAAGAGCTTGTTCTGCCTGTGTTGACCTTTTCATGAGTACTGCGTATCACAATTCTGTTACTGAGACCTTAGTATTGTCTTATTCTTCCTTTAATGTATACCAAATTGTTATATGCCATATGGCAAATGAGATAACAACTAAGGGGATTAAAAATAACAAATACAAAAAGTGGATTGATATCTGTAATAGCAAAGGAATGGACGCGGTGGTTGAGGAGGTTAGTGATATTACAAGTAGGCTATACAAAAGAGCTAGTGACTGTGAAAAGGAAAAGATATATGAGCTTTGTAGGAAAGGACTGGAGCTAGAGATAATGTTTTTGGATGAGGCATATTGCTCTAATATACCTCAATAAAAACGCATTAGCACAAGTTGTTTACGTTGGCAGTATTGTAGTGTTCAGTGGTATAATTAAGAGTTGTTATGGATCAAATCTTTTAAAGGATATAATTAAGCATCCTTTTAATGTTGAATTGGAGAATAACACTCTAAGTATAGAAAGTTTCAGATTCTATATTCAACAAGGTACATTACTCTTGAGTGATTATATTCGTACCGTCTTAATTACTGCATCCAGGGTAGAAGGCTGTAACAATGTTGTTTCACTTATTAGGGTGGCTCGAGGGGCAATTGCTATTGAGAGAATTTTGCATAACCACTACTTTGCTATATATGCTATAAGTCGTGGAGAGAAATCTCTTGAGTGCTTAAATTTTACTAATTTTCTTTTGTCTACCTCATATAGCAACACTTATGAAGCCATAACAGTTTTGTATTCTTATATGTTTATATACAAGACTATCGTTGATAGTATGAAAAATAGATTCAAGAAAAATAATAGATATAAGGATTGGTTTGATTATTATAGCGGTAGTTTTATAGAATCTGGATGCATTATTTTGGAAAATATTGTTGATGAATATTGCAGCAGGGCAAGAGAAAATGAAAAGAGCAGGATGCTTAAGTTATTTAGAATAAGCGCCCAATTCATGTTAGATTTTTTGAATGGTGCATATAATTTTTCAAGATTCAATCAATTTCCTAAGGAACATTGACAATTTTAAGCTAATTTGTATCCTTAGTAAGTATTTTTTAAAATGCTATGAAAAGTAAAGAACATGATTTTCATTTAGTGGACCCAAGTCCTTGGCCAATTGCTATATCAGCAGCAATTCTTATTCTTGCACTTGGATTAGTTGGCGCGCTTCATAAACAAATTTTCGGAATGTTTTGTTTAGTTCTGGGAATCTCCGCAGTATCAGGGGTGCTGTTCTATTGGTGGAGAGATGTAATAAGGGAGGCCATTTATGATAAATGTCATACTACCATTGTAAAACATGGACTCAAATTTGCAATGTACTTATTTATTCTCTCGGAGGTCGTATTTTTTATAGTGTTCTTTTGTTCATTCTTTAAAGCCTGGCTTGATCCAGTTTTTTTATTTGAGGCGTTTTCTCCTGCAAAAAAAGTTGAATGGCCCCCTGAGGGAATTTTGCCACCTGATCCGTGGTCACTACCATTCATGAATACATTAATATTATTGCTTTCTGGTACAACAATTACTTGGGCAAATCACTCTTTACTTGAAAATGATAAAAAGAGCACGATTAAAATGCTGTCCATAACTATATTGCTTGGGGTTTTTTTTATAATAGTGCAAGCAATAGAGTATCATGAAGCGAGTTTTTCTCTACAAGAAACAGGAGAAAAGCTTATTTATACATCCAATTTTTATATGATTACCGGTTTTCACTGCGCACACGTTATAATAGGAATAATATTTTTATCAGTGTGTTTATTTAGAGCGCGGAAAGGCCAGTTTACACCTCAGGACCATTTGTGCTTTGAGTTTGCCTCCTGGTATTGGCACTTTGTAGATGTAGTCTGGATGTTTTTATTTTTGTTTGTCTATTGGTTAAGCGTTTATTAAGTGGTTAAAATAATAGGTCTAGATCCAGGGATAAGCAAGACTGGTTGGGCCATTATCAGCCTGAACGAGAAAAATAATATTGAATTTTTGGGCGGCGGTACCATATCAACTGATGGAAAATTGGGTACAGGTGAACGCTTACATATAATTTTTGAACAATTAAAGAAAGTAATATTTCAATATTCTCCGAATGAAGCTGCAGTAGAAAAAATTTTTGTTAATAAAAATCCTAAATCTTCACTAACTTTAGGATATGCAAGAGGGGTTGTAATTTTAGCGTTAAAAATAACAAAGCTAACTATGAATGAATATGATGCAAACTATGTAAAAAAAAGCATTACCGGAAATGGCCATGCTGATAAGGATCAGATTATATTTATGGTGAAGCAAATAGTTAAAAATTTGAGTATAAAATGTCACCATGCTGCTGATGCTCTTGCTGTAGCAATTTGTCATGCTTATACGAAAGGTTCTTGTTTTGTTGAGTAACTTTTATATGAGATTCAGTTTGAAGATTTCCAGATCTGAAAAAACTATTTGATTGTATTTATTTTGTCTAACGTTCGTTGCAAAATAATACATGCGGAGATTTTATCATCTATTTTTTTTGATTTTGTGATTGATATTCCAGTGATTTTTAGTGTATGAGTTGCGATAGATGTTGAGAAGCTTTCGTCTTGTAAGTATATATGTACTTTATATTTTTTTATTATTTTATTTGCGAATTGGATTATGGTTTTACACCATTTAGTTTCTTGCTCGTCCATTTTTAATGGTAGTCCTATTACCATTGATCCAGCTTCATTTTCTTTGAATATTCTATGCAGATAACCTAAATCTTTGCTCATATTTTTCCTATAATATACACTATGAGCTGTGGCTATAAGCTGTGTTTTATCGCTAAATGCTATACCTATTTGCTTTTCTCCCATGTCAAGGCACATTATGCGCTTATCTTTTGGAATAGACTTTAGAAACTCATCTGGATTTCTATGTAGCATCTATTAGACTTCCTTTAAAGTGACCTTACCCAGAAAAAGTAGAGAGAAAGTCAAGAAAATTTTTTACAAAAAGAATAATGAATCAAATTGCTCAGGAATGCAATAATTAATAGCAGAATGTCTACGCTGTTTAATACACAGCTTCTAATTAAAACTCAACTGTATATTCTCTTCTTTTTGTCATTACTACTCCTTTTGAAAAAACATTTTTATTATAAAAAAACGCCTTTTCTTTCTCTTCACTCTTTCTGGGTAAGGTCATATTTTAATTACTATAGGTTAAAAAGTTAAGACAAAAAATAAAAATGTGGGTTTTGTTTTGACTTTTTGTGTTAATTTTGCAGAATATTAAGATTATCATTTAAATAAAATACATGACGAAAGAGGATTGGGAAGCGGTAATTGGGCTTGAGGTGCACGCTCAAGTTTCTTCTAATACGAAGCTATTTTCTAGCTCATCAACGGAGTTTGGTGCTGAGCATAACACTCAAGTTTCTCTAGTTGATGCAGCAATGCCAGGTACGCTGCCAATACTAAATTATTACTGCATAGAGCAAGCAATACGCACCGGTCTTGCAATTTCTGCAGAAATTAATAAGTGTTCTTACTTTGATCGGAAAAATTATTTTTATCCTGATTTACCGCAAGGTTACCAGATAACCCAGTTTTTTGAGCCAATAGTTAAAAATGGTAGAGTATTTATCAACGACAATGAAAAGGAAATAAGAATTGCGAGAATTCATTTAGAGCAAGACGCAGGAAAGAGCGTTCATGAGGAAAGCAAAACTTATGTGGATTTAAATCGTGCAGGGGTTGCTTTAATGGAAATTGTTTCAGAACCAGATCTCCGTTCATCTGCGGAAGCTGCAGAATGCATGAAAAAATTGAGGCAGATTTTGCGTTACATTGGTTCATGTGATGGTGATATGGAAAAGGGATCACTTCGTTGTGATGCAAATGTTTCTGTCCGCCTAAAAGGCAGTAGCACATTTGGCACTCGTTGTGAGATAAAAAATCTGAACTCGATACGTTATATTGTGCAAGCTATAGACTATGAAATACAAAGACAAATTGAAATTTTAGAAGGTGGGGAAGAAATAAGTCAAGATACCTTATTGTTTGACGTTGCTTCGGGAAAAACAAAAGTGATGCGAAACAAAGAAGATGCAAGCGACTATAGATACTTCCCTGAGCCTGATTTATTACCTGTTGAGGTAAGCCAGGAGAAAATTGATTTAATTCAATCATCTTTGCCTGAGTTGCCAGAGCAGAAAAAGCAGCGATACATTGAAAAATTAGGTATCAACGAATACGATGCAAATGTCATTACTTTCGATAAGGCGATTGCTGATTACTTTGAGGAATTGATAAAAAAACATGATTCAAAGCTCGCGGTCACCTGGTTAACTGTAGAGCTTTTCGGTCGTTTAAATAAAGCAAATATTGATATTGTGAGCTCCCCAATCAAAGCAAATGCTTTGTCAGAACTCTTAGATTTTATCGTTGATGGAACGATCTCTGCTAAACTTGGTAAACAAGTTTTTGATATTATGTTTGAAACTGGAAAGCCTGCATCCCTTATTATAGAAGAGCAGGATCTCAAGCAAATAACTGACAAATGTCAAATTTCAGAGGTAATAGATAAAATCATCAATGACAACCAAGATAAAGTTCAAGAATACAAAAGCGGTAAAACAAAATTATATGGTTTCTTTGTTGGTGAAGTCATGAAATTCACCAAGGGAAAAGCCAGCCCTGATGTTGTGAATTCAATTTTGAGTGAAAGATTAAGTAATTAGTCACATTTTTTTATTTACATAACAGCACATCTCGTAGATATTCCAAGGTCTTTGTTACGATATCTGTATATCATGACATATAACTTTTTTACCATTTATGGGTACTATTTATAAAATTATGTGAGGTTGAGGATGCCTGAAACTTATCCTGCTGGAGGGAGAAAACGCTCTTTTCATGGTGATATTTACCAATTGAAGTGGCTAATGCTGTTTCTCAAACGTGCAGTAGATAGAGAATATTCTTTCCGCTTAGCCACAGAAATGGAATCAGCTGCAGGTTTTGATGATATTGTTTTTCGATATAGGCAAAATGGAACAACAGTACATAGGTTTGTACAAATCAAACACAAGCAAAATGAATGCGAAAAAATCGGTGTAGGCAAATTGCTTTCAAAAGATAAAAGTGGTGAATTTAGCTTGGCAAAATATTTTGTTCCCTACCTAAAGACTAAAAATAATCAAGATTTTGCAGATGGTGACCTAGAGGACTTTATTATCTGTACTAATATCGGTTTCGATCTAGCTCAAAGTACAACACAAAATACAATAAAAAAGTTGAAAGTAAAAACTTCGGGACCAAACAAGGGAATAGAAATTGCAGTTGAAGTAATAAGCATTAGTGATATTTTTTTTAAATACGGCGGTACGAGATACAAGTTCTCTTATACTCACGATAACATGATTTCAATAGTGCAACCGGCATTTAAGAGTGCTGTAAAAGAAGCAATAGAAGAATTGGAAAAGGAGATAAAAGAACTTCAAGGTAAATCAGATCAAAACTCAAAAAGAAAATTGGAAAGAAATCAGGTATGGCAACGTGAGTTTGAGCGAATGACAAATGAAGGCAGGTTAGAAGAGAATATAAGGGAATTTTTTGATAAATTAGTATTTGCAGTAAATCAACCTAACGAGATAAAACTAGCGGAAATCATTGAGAATGAGTTAGGCAAAGAATTTAATAATATCGATAAAAAGAACGTTTATGGTCGCTTTCTGGTAGAAGTTCTGGATTGGATGAAAGCAAGAGAGGGAAAGTTTCTATCACATGAAGAAATAAATGAGTTTTTTGAAAAAATAAGAGAGGAAATTTTAGGAGCGATTTGGTTTGGCATAATAGAGCCAGTGGCATCTTTTACTGGTAGAAGTATTGAATTAAAAGCCTTACATGACGCACTACAAAGGAGCACGGGCAGGCAAGCGGTGATATCGCAGGTTGCTACTATTAGTGGTCTTGGAGGAGTGGGAAAAAGTGAGTTAGCTAGGAAATATGCTTACAAGTATGGAAAGTATTATGGTGGCAATGTTATATGGATAAGTGCTGAAAACTCTAAGACTATGGAAAGTTCTTTTCTGGACTTAGCTAAAGATGATAAACTAGGCATTTCTCCCCAGGATAAGTACGGAAATGACAAGATGATAGAAACTATTGTTAAAGAAACATATGCTTTTTTTGCAAGAAGGGGAAGGAGAAGCCTGTTCATTTTTGATAATGCTGAGGGATATAAAGGTATTAAAAGGTTTTTACCTTCATCTTTACATCCTAGGCATAAAAAACCTTATGTTTTAATTACTTCTCGTGACTGTAAGTGGAATGTGAGAGGAGATACCGTCTTGTTAGTCAACAAAAAAATTATAAAAATTTCCCAAGTTGCATCATAAAATCAAAAAATACTTCCAATTGTGTAACAGTACACAGATTATAGTTAGTGGATATGTTGATAAGTAAATTAGTTTTATACGCACAAAACAGATGAAGTTTACTTATCAACATATCCACTAACCAACAACATTCAATAAATTTGTGTAAGATACCACTTTACATAAGATAGATAGGAAGCATTTTTGATTTTAAAGTACTAAACCTTCAGTCAACCTCCTAGCCCTGTAGTTTTTGATATGGTTAGGATCAAAAGCACTTTTGGATGTCAGAATACCGAAAATGATATGGAGTAGCTTACGCATTGCAGCACCAACGATGGCCATATTATGCTTACCCTTTTCCTTTAATCTTTGGCAAAAGCTCATAATGATAGGATTGTGATTCTTAGCTACTATGGCAGGAAAGAAAAGTGCCTTACGTAATGTTTGTGAACCGGATTTACTTAATCTGGGTTTGGCATATACAGAGGAACCTGACGTCATATTTCGTGGTATAACTCCTGTATATGCTGCCAATTGCCTGGCATCTCTAAAAACCTCTATATCAGAAACTTCAGCTAAAATAGCTATTGCTGATTCTTCTCCTATGCCTGGAATAGTCAATAGAAGTTGAAAATTTTCCAACAATTCTTTGTGTTGATTTAATAGTTCACGTACGGAGTTTTTTATTGTTTCTATTTTTTGAGCTATATTCATTGCAAGGTCTTCCCAAGCATTTGCAACTTCTTTAGGCAGTCTCTCTTTTTTTTCTAAGTGGTTATTTACTAATGTTAACTCATCTTTTAACGCAACTGAGCAACGATAAAGATGTTTTAATTTTTTCATTTCAGGAGAAGGTGGTGTCCAACTAGAAGGTTCCTGTCTTTGGCAATAATCAGCAATAACTTCTGCATCGGTCTGATCATTCTTTTGTCGTATCAGCTTACTCCTTGCATAAGATTTTATGCAATAAGGATTTACAACACTTACAAAATGTCCAGCATTGTGTAGAAATTCAGCCAGTGCTTCGCTATAACAACCAGTAGATTCCATGCAGGTTTTTACTTTTTCTACATTATGTTTGTGTAGAAAATTCAGTAGACTTTGAAACCATCGTTCTTAAAGCTTCTTTTTCTAGTTTCACGCTTTCCTTTTTTGCTTATAAATGAGAGAAAAACATCAAAGCGATCTTTTGATATATCTATGCCCAAAAAGTTGTTGATCATATATAACCCCATACGTTACCATTAAAAATGAAAAGTAAGGCTAGTCTTGTGAATACAGAATTAGAACCATTCAGGTCTTTCTACGATACCGTCCAGCCTATACTTTTGAGAAGGGAATTCTTATCTCCTCTACAGATTTTATATCTAAGAAGAAGCACAGAGTTCCTCCCTTCTCCACCTAATGCTTAAGCTTAAAACATTAGATGCTTTTGACAAGATACAAGTAGAAGATATCCTTATTGCCTGCGTTGATGGGCTGAAAAGCTTTCCTGCAGCTATAAACAGTGTCTTTCCTAATGCGGAAGTGCAGATGTGTATAGTGCATCAGATACGCAACTCACTGAAGTATGTGGCCAGTAAAGATGCGAAGAGTTTTTTGAGCGATTTAAAGAAGGTATATCAAGCTTCAAGCAAGGAAATTGCCGAGAATTATCTGTTGGAATTGGATGAAAAATGGGGCACAAAGTACCCTATGGTTATAAAATCTTGGCAGAATAATTGGGAAAACTTGTCTGGTTATTTTAAGTATTCTGGTCCAGTTAGGAGGATAATCTACACCACCAATCCCATAGAGGGGCTACATAGGCAAATTAGGAAATTCACTAAGACCAAAGGCTCATTTACCAGCATAAATGCCTTGTATAAGCAGGTATATTGTGCTATAAAGAAGGCAGAGGAAAAGTGGACGATGCCTGTACATGATTGGGCATTAACTATCTCTCAACTTGATGTTTTCTTTCCTGGCAGATTGAAAATTGAGTTGAACTAAAAATGCGGTTTGACACAGTTTATTTAACACTCCCTTTAAGCATAGAAACCACTTTATCGTAACTTGGCAATGATTTAATTTCTCCAATTGCAGCTAGAGTGGTTTTTTCATGCTGAGATAACAATTCTTTTGCTGCTTTTTTTACGTTAGCAGTGGTAACTGCACTAATTTTTTCTATTAATTCATTTTTACTGATGTACCTATTATAGTTACCATAGTAGTGCCCCAATGTTTCAGCGCGTGAGCTAACACTTTCGCGTGACATTAAAATTTGGGATTTTATTCGCTCTTTCACTCTATTTACTTCTTCTTCCCTCAGATTATCTGTAGACAGCTTCTTCAACTCTGTCGTCATAGATTTTAAAAGCTTATCTAAGTTACTACTATCTGTGCCAGCAAAAATGGAAAACATCCCTGTATCAGTGTAGCTGGAATTAAATGAATAAACAGAGTAAGCTAATCCCTGCTTTTCCCTTACTTCCTGGAACAGACGTGATGACATTCCGCTCCCTAATATAGAATCAAGCACTTGAAACGTGTGATATTTATCGTCATAACGAGAAACGCTAGGTAGACCAATTAGCAAGTGCACCTGATCTAATTTACGATGTTCTAAATACTCACCACCAGTGTAGCTCGTCGCATTTTGGCTTTTTTTCAGCTTTTTAGAATGAATCTTTGAGAGAAAATCTTTGGTTAATGCAACAACTTCTTCATGTTCAACATTTCCTGCAACGGCAAATAGCATATTCTCGCCAAAGTAATGCTCATTTATGTAGTTATTTAGATCTTCTCGAGTAAAAGATTTTACAGTATCTTGCGTGCCTAAGATTGACCTGCCGAAAGGTTGATCTTCATAAGCTGCCTCAAAATATTTATCGAAAACAATGTCACTTGGTGAATCATTAGTTTGAAAAATCTCTTGTATTACAACGCCCTTCTCACGTTCCAATTCATCTTCTGGAAATGTTGAATTCATCAATATATCTATTAATATATCAATACCAGTTTTTATGTCTTTCTTGAGGACTTTTGCATAATAGGTGGTGCTTTCCCTACCGGTGCTGGCGTTGAAAACCCCACCTATGTCGTCAAAAGCTTTTGCAATTTCAAACGCAGTTCTTGTCTTCGTTCCTTTGAAAGCCATGTGTTCTAGAAAATGGGATATTCCATTTTGATTTGCACTTTCCGCTCTACTGCCAACACCAACTCGTATGCTTAAAGCTACGGAATCAACATCACGCACCTGCTCAGTTATTATGCGCAGACCATTATCTAATTTTGTTACCTGAGGTGTATTCATCTTATGTATTCTTTTTTAAATTTTCTTCTGCAAAATCCCAATTAATCAAATGGTCAAGGAAAAACTTTTATGTAGTCAATTCTACGGTTTTGACAATCTAAATAATAGGCGTGCTCCCAGACATCCATAGTGAGTAATGGAACTTGGCCATAAATTAATGGCAAATCTGCATTTGGAGTTTTGGTGATTTTGAGCTTTCCTTTTTCGAGCACTAACCATACCCATCCACTACCAAATTGGCTTACTCCATGATTGGCAAATTCCCCACAAAACTTATCAAAACCACCGATATCATCTTGAATTTTTTTTGCCAGAAAACCATCATCTTTAGGTTTACCATCACCATTCTTCTTCATTGAATTCCAATAAAAAGTGTGGTTCCAAACTTGCGCTGCGTTATTAAATATGGGAACTTTATCGCTATTACCATGCACTTTTGTTATTAATTCCTCAATTTTCACATGTTGATAATCTGTATTTTCAACTAGCTCGTTGAGTTTATTTAAATATCCTTTATGGTGCTTATCATAATGAAAATCTAAGGTTTTTGCAGATATGTAAGGCTCCAAAGCTGTTTTATCATATGGTAATTCAGGTAAAGTAAAACTCATGACAATCTCCTTATTTTTGACCTACTTGGATGGTATTGTAATATGTGCTCTTGTGCAACATATAATTAATAGCTAAAACATTAGGTATCTATTGCATTATTCTAAGTTTTATATCACAATAATGATTATTATATAAGCCATAGAAACGGATTAAATACAAAAACTTCCTTGACAAACTCCGCCAGCCCCCTTATCATGGTATTGAAGGTATTCAGTTATCTTCATCTGTGCAGATTAAACAGCAAAAAAACAACGTACTTGGCGTCTTATTTTTAATTTTTCGCACTATGTGCACCTTATGTCTTCACAATATTTCTAGGTTTTTACCTACACAAGCTGAAACGCGCTTATAAGTCGTTTAAGACAGTATAGTACGCCAATTTGCAGGATTAGAGAGTGACAACTAGCTAACGCGGGGTTTCTTTTGCCTTTTTTTCTGCTTAGTAAATTTCTTAAACATTTAAACTAAGGTGAGTTGCATTTAAAAGCAGCTAAATTGCAGTATTTAAGACTTAAAAAACGCCAAATACTGAAAATAGATAATGACCAGGGCTTCTTTTGCCTTTTTTCTTCGTTTAGTAAATTTCTTAATGTTTATAGCTAAAGTAACTTAGGTTCATCGACAATCGTCATCCCGCTACTTGTTAGCGGGATCTATGCTAAGAGATACCGCGAATGAATCGCGGTATGACGGTTCGTGACGGTATGACGGTTTGCGGTGGCATCTCGTCATCCCGCTACGTGTTAGCGGGATCTATGCTAAGAGATACCGCGAATGAATCGCGGTATGACGGTTCGTGACGGTATGACGGTTCGCGGTGGCATCTCGTCATCCCGCTACGTGTTAGCGGTATGACGGTTGTCAGTAAACCTGAATTACTTTAGCTATGCAATGAGATTTCCTAAAAAACACTTTATAGCTCTTGAGTATAAAAAAAAATTCCTTTAATAATAAGGCATGCTAATCAGGAATTTAATCAAACAAGCGACTAAAGTAGGAAGCAGTGAAAATGCAATACGATATATTGAGTATCTCTATCAATTTGAGAAGTTTAGAAACACATTAAACCTCACTTTATCACTAATAAAGCAAAATAAGCTTTCGTTTGAAATATACCAAGAGGGATTAGTGGATATGGAAGAAGGGGTGTGTAAGACAATCAGGTCTTCCGGTGTAAATAGGTATGTTATTGTGCTGAGAAGGTCAAATCCATACATTATAGTGCATGAACTTTCACATATGGTTGAAAATGAGCTTAACTTGAGCCTAGAGCAGGAATTTCTCCATAAGGTTTACCAGGATATTGAGCAGAATTTAAGGCAAGCAAATGTTCTTGTGCAGAAAATTATTAGCCAAGTTATATTTAAGGAGATACAAGCTTATCAAACTGCAAAGTCACGCGCATCTGAATTGTTTGCACGCTATTTTGAGCTATTTGCTTGGGCACAAGAGGTTTATCCTAAGGATAAAGAATACTTAATTCGCACTCAAGATTTAAACAAAGTGTTCCTTGCTACTGATCAATGGAAAAAGAGCTGCCTGGATCCACAAATGATGGATAGAATAGATAAGGAAATCAAGGAATACAGCAATAAAACCGCCACTAAAGACGTAACCAAAGTGCAAAGCAGTTGGACTAATAAATTTTCTCCTGGGGGCAAAAAAATTAGCTCCATATTTGGAGATGATGATTAGCTTATAGTGCAGGTTTTCCTACGTCATACCGCAATTCATTCCACGACTGTACGAACGTCTAGTTTAGTGATAAAATGTATATAATTATTGATGTCATTCAAGCATTTACATTTGTTACATCAGCACTCACATTTGTCATCTCAGTCTCCTCTTCCTGTCATCCCAGTGCGTGACACTGGGATCTAAATTTTATGAAAAACTATTATATTTATATACTTGCAAGTAGACACAATAAGGCTCTATGTATAGGTGTTACGTCGAATTTAATTAAACGAATTTGGGAGCATAAGAACAAGGTTATTCCCGGTTTTACGTCGAAATATAATGTACAAAAATTAGTTTATTTTGAAGAATTTCAAGACGTAGATTCGGCTCTTGATAGAGAAAAACTTCTAAAAAGTTGGAGAAGGGAATGGAAAATCAATTTAGTTGCAAGAAAAAACCCAAATTGGTATGATTTATATTACGAAATTACTAAGTGAGATCCCAGTGTCACGCACTGGGATGACGAGAGAGGAGACCTGGAATAACAAGAAAGTGCTCCATCTCAATAGCGCAATGTTCATACGATTGTAGATTCATTCGCGGTATCTCATCAGCTAACAAGCAGCGGAATGACGGTTGTCGGTAAATCTTTTAGCTATAGAAGTTAACTTTGCAGTTAACTTCTACAGCGTTTCAAGGTATAGTTTTTATAATAAAGTGCTCGAATATACATGAAAACCATTTTAGCTGTTGAAACAAGCTGCGATGAAACTGCAGTAGCGATTGTAAATAGTGACAAGCAAGTCCTTGCTCACGAAATTCTCTCCCAAGCAGAACACAAAAAACGCGGTGGGGTGATCCCTGAAATAGCCTCACGTGCTCATATGGAGCATTTAAGTGGTCTAATAAAAAGCGCCGTGGAAAAATCTAACCTTAACTTTTGTGATCTCAATGCAATTGCAGCAACATCAGGACCAGGACTCATAGGTGGATTAATAGTTGGTACAATGATGGCTAAAGCAATTGCGCATGTAGCACAAAAACCGTTCATTGCAGTGAATCACTTAGAAGCGCATGCATTAGTTATTAGGTTACTGCATGAGGTGAAATTTCCGTTTTTAGTTCTATTAATATCAGGTGGTCACTGTCAATTTTTAATTGCACAGGATGTAGGTAAATATATTAAACTCGGGGAGACACTTGATGACTCGTTAGGAGAAGCATTTGATAAAGTTGCTAAGATGCTGGGTTTAAGCTATCCCGGAGGGCCATTAATTGAAAAGTTAGCTAAAAAAGGCAATGGTGCAAGATTTAAACTGCCAAGGGCGATGATAAAACGTTCTGGATGTAACTTTTCGTTTTCTGGAATCAAGACAGCAGTAAAAAACTTAGTGCAGAAACTCGAAATGAGCGAGCAAGATGTGTGTGATGTGTGTGCTTCGTTTCAAGAGTGTATTAGTGACATACTGCTGGACAGGGTTAGTAATGCGATTATTATGGCCGAATCTTTAAATATCAAAATCAATGACTTTGTGATTACCGGCGGAGTTGCAGCAAATAATTTTTTGAGAGAAAAACTGAAAGAACACATAAACTTAAACATATTTTTCCCCCCTAATAATCTATGTACAGACAATGCAGTAATGGTTGGATGGGCAGGAATTGAAAGGTTACAGAAGAATTATATAGATCCACTTAATTTTGCACCAAGACCTAAGTGGGAGTTAGAAAGTTATTAAAAACTCTCAATTCTGAATTATAGCTAAAGTGACTTAGGTTTATCGACGATTTGAAAAACGACAAATTCGTCATTCCGCTACGTGTTAGCGGAATCTACGCCGCGAATGAATCTATAGCTGTACGAACATTGTGATTTGAGAACAATTTCCACAAGGGATGACAGCTACCCTGACAACCGTCATCCCGCTACGTGTTAGCGGGATCTCTTGTTAGCGCCGTGGCGGTATGACGTAGGATTGCTGTCATTCCGCTGCTTGTTAGCGGATGAGATACCGCGAATAAACCGCGGTATGACGGTTTGCGGCTGCATGACGATGGTTTATACCTCGTCATCCCGCTGCTTGTTAGCGGGATCTCTTGTTAGCGCCGCGGCGGTATGACGTAGCTCAGCTATAGGCAATGAAGGAAATATTAACTATACTTCTTTTTACCATTGTTTATATTTCCTATTCACATATATTAATATTTTACTCACTTAAAGCAGGCTAACTGCCGTTATTAATATTTTTGTAATAAAAATTGTATATGGTGCATGTAATTAAATTAAGAGGAAGATTGTGGAAATTACGCCATCAATAAAAAAAGAATTGAAGCAAAGTACTCTATATATTTGCCTAGAAAAATGCAAAAGTGCATTTTGGTTTATCTTTTGGTTTAGTGCGGGAATCAATTTATTAATGTTATTTCTACCACTTTATACCTCTCAAGTGCTTGATCGGGTGATATCAAGCGAAAGTGTATCAACACTAATTATGCTGACAATTATCACTTTATCTGCATTTGCATGTTCTGCAATGCTTGAAACTTGTCGATATTTAGCCATGGCAAAAATAGGTGATTGGATCGATAAAACTGCAACACCAGATCTGATAGTAAGGTCAATCAGGCTAACGTCAGTGCAGAGCTCAACTTCAAGTGGTGAAGCAATACGAGATCTCGGGGTAATAAAAAATTTCATTACAGGAAATGGTATATTCTCACTGTTTGATACTCCATGGTCGTTAATTTACCTTGTTGTGATTTTCATGATACACACCTCCACGGGGTTTATAGCTATTGCTGGAATCATTATATTAGTCTCTATGGCAATATGGAATGAACTTGCCACTAAACGAATATTACAAGAAACCAACGAAGAAACTATACGGAATATCAATGCTATAGATGTTGCAACAAGAAATGCAGAAGTAGTTGAAGCTATGGGCATGTCAGAATTCATAGTCTCTGATTGGTGTAAACGAAATGATCAGAATCGAGCAATGCAAATTAAAGCACAAAATCGCTCTAATGTAATTACTGGAATCACTAAGTTTTTGCGCTCAACTCTGCAAATATCAGTAATTGGAACAGGTGCATTACTTGCAATTACAGCTCATAAAACTGCTGGTAGCATCATCGCTGCTTCAATTTTAATGGGTAGAGTATTAGCACCATTTGACGCTGCGGTTCATACTTGGAAGTTTTTAAATCAGGCTAGAATGTCATATGGAAGGCTACAAAGACTTATATTAACATCACCAAAAAGAGAGCAAACGATGGCTCTACCAGAACCTGAAGGAAAATTGGAATTTGATAGAGTATTTTTTACTCCTTATGGAAGCAATAAGCCAACAGTAAAAGGAATATCATTTATTATAGAACCAGGGGACGTAGTAGGTGTGATTGGTGCAAGTGCTTCTGGTAAATCCACTATCGCAAAATTAACTGTTGGTGTATGGAAGCCAATATCTGGTGTAGTCAGACTAGATGGCGCTGATGTATATACTTGGAATCGAGAAAATTTTGGTAATTATGTTGGCTACTTACCTCAAGATATTGAGTTATTTAACACTAGTGTCAAAGCTAATATTGCTCGCATGAGACCAGATCCAAATCCTGAAGAAATAATCAAAGCAGCAAAAATTGCAGGAATACATGAACTAATACTAAGCTTACCAAATGGATATGATACAACAATAGGAGGTCCTGGAGGAGTAACGCTCTCTGGCGGCCAAAAACAGCTTCTTGGACTTGCCAGAGCTTTTTATGGTCACACAAAACTTTTAGTACTTGATGAACCAAACGCTAACTTAGATAGCAATGGAGAGGCATGCTTAATTAATGCAATTGGCATTGCAAGAAAGCAAAATACTACTACTGTTATCATCACTCACAAGCTACCGTTATTGTCCGTAGTTGATAAGGTGATCCTCATGTCAGATGGTGTCATTTACGCTATGGGACCAAAAGATGAGATTTTGAGCAAATTAGTTGCTCCATCATCAAATACCAAAGAAGATGAGCGCTCTTCAGCAAATGGTTAGTTTACTTACACTAAATTCTGTATCTGAAATAACAACTGTTCCAGTATTACTAGAAATGTTTACCATTAGAAATAATATTACAAGAATAGTAAATAGATTAATAACTCCTATTAATTAAAGTTAATCGGCAGATAGTGTATATTTCTAATTAATGAGTTTTCTTAATTTATTAATTAAATAGCTTAATATTAGTAGTGATTTTATAAAAAAATTATAATATAAATAATGTTGCTGCGAAAATTTATAACAATATTTCCCTCTAACGTTTAATGAATTTCAATAAATTGCCTTTTTAATTCTAGATAAGTATATGCTTTGTTAATATGTTTAGTTTAAAATCCAAAAGTAAGTTTATGCTTTCTATTGGAGAAGAAGGCATAATGTTACTATATTTTAAAAATAATACTTTAAATAAAAGGTATTTTGTTAAGGGCAAAAACGATAAAGCAGTTTCCGATTTAATTTCATGTCTTTCATCAGACAAAAAAGCACCTTTATACCTGGTGCTTAATCATGCAGATCAAAATTACTCGCTACAGTTTATTACAAGGGCAAACAAGATTAGTGCCTATCTATCAGCAAAAACAAAGATGGAGCATTTTTCTCGTAATAATGACATAAGTTCAGTTTTTTTGGTTGAGAAGCCAAACAAATTCAATCAAAACTGGTGCTATCTTCTTGTTTCATCAAAAGCAAAGCATTTAGTAGAATATTGGTTGAATGTGTTTATTGAGATAGGCTCCAACTTTAAGGGAATATTAATGTTTCCTATAGAAATAAGTAATATAACAAAAAAGATTCTACATAAAGATCCTAATAATTGGAAAATTATAGTTGCTGCAACTAAAACGGGAGGCTATAGACAAGTGGTTCTTAAAGAGAATAAAATGATATTTACGCGTTTAGTACCATTTACTAATGATAATTTACCAGGAATTATTGCTGGTGGAATATATCAGGAAGTGCAAGATACTATTCGATCCTTAACTAAGTTTGGGTTTGAAAAAAATAACCCTATCGACCTTTGCATCATAGTGTCAGAAGATATTAAAGCTAGTTTATCAGTCATAAATTTTTCAGAGAACAGTGTGAACATATTAACTCCATATGAGTTAGGCAAACTATTAGGAGCAGAACTAGCTATAAGTGAAAAAGATAACTTTTGCGATACCATAATTTTGTTTCACAGCTTTAAGAATAAATTAGCAGCTATTTTTAATACAAAGGAAACTAAAGAATTTTATCTATTCAATTATCTTTATTTAAACTCTCCTCAAATTTTTCTATACTTCGCTTTGGTTTTAGTCGTAATTAACGCCCTTTGTTTGCTAAATTTGTATTCAAACTTCAGTGTCGCTGATAATTTATCCGCAAAGCAGAGCACCTTAAATAACCAATTAACAAAACTTAGCCAAAGCTATAATGTAAAAAAAATAGATGAAATTTATGATTTTATTAATATCAATAATATTTTATCAAAAATAGAATACTCTCCTCTTACACAAGTTAAGTATGTAGAAAAGTTAAAAGTACCAGGTATAGAGCTTCGATCATTTGAATGGAATTATAATGAGGCAAAAAGTTATATTACCACAACTTTAAGGTTTAATTTTCGATCCGGTAAAAATATTTCCTATCAATACGAGAAACTACGAAAAAATTTAAACGATAATTTTCGTACCTATGACATTAATATTTCTAACTTACCTGCTGCTAAAGGGCAAAATCTATCTATTGATGTTGAAATAGGAGAGGCAATGTAGATTAATGACTATCTCTCAATTAAAAAGAAAAGCTACAATTCAGTTTATATCGTGTTTGTTATTATCTGTTGGATTAATAGGGTTATTAACATATGTTGTTATCTATAACGAAAAGGTTTATAATAAAAACCAAATTGCGATTGATAAAATACGTTCTATTAATTTACAGATTACTGGAATTCAAAAAAAGGAAGTTGTTCTAAATAAAAACCTAGATTTATGGAAAAAAATTTCTTCTTCAAATTTACACAGTAGCAGATACATTGCAAATTTAAATTTCGAGCTTAGCAGGTTATATAAAAAGTACTATATATTAGAACCTGAAATATCAATTTCTATACCCGAAGAAGTTGAGCTCCACAACAAAAGTGAACGCACAAAAGTAATAAAAAGTGAAGTGGTCCTAAATTTAAGTTCAATCAGCGATAAGCATATTTTTTTATTTCTACAGTCTATTCCAAATCTGCCCGGTTATGTTATGATCAAATCTCTTATTTTAAACAAGCAGAGAAATATTGATGCTGCAACTATGAATCAAATTTTGAATGGTAATATGATAGAGATAGTGAGAGTTAATATAGTCTTTGATTGGTATACTATATTAAGTAGATAAGGTGATGAACATAAAGCTGTTTTTTATTTTTACGCTACTCATTTCCAATGTTAATGCATATTGCAGTTGTGAAGATATCATAGAAAGCATAGAAATTTGTAAGGAGTATTCTTGCCGACAATATATTGGCAATGAAGATTTTATTGAGCATAAAATATTAGGATTAAATAGTGGAAATTTATGCGTATATATAGAAAAACAAGGTGATGATGAAATGGTTTGTCATCATTCTCAGTATGGAATGATGATAGAAAAAAGATATTTTGAAAGTATTCTTAAAGTTGGCAATCAAGAAATCGATGATTTTATTGATATAGCAAATTTGCGTGCAAAAGAGTGTTTCTTTATTAACAATCAAAAACTAAGCTATACAGATCGGGACGATATAATAAGAGAAGCAGTGGAAAGTGACTTTGACGTTTTGTCACAATATAGTAACGTAAAAAGCATTTTTTTTGATGAAGAGCCAGTTAATAGAATGGTCAATGAAATGGAAAAGTTCAATTTACGGTCTTCAAGAGCTGCAAAAGAGGAGGTATCAGATAATTTCAACTGTAAGGTAGTGAGTTTAGACTCAATTTTATATCTTTCTTCCGATACATGGAAAATATGGGTAAATGGAAAGCTGTTTATAAATACTAAGGACTTAAAGGTGCACTCAGTCACTGAAAATTGTGTGACTTTTGTATGGGCCGTAGATCAAAAAGCAATAAAAAAGCATGCGAATGATTCTCAAAATGTATATCTTGGACATGGGAGTGTTATGTTTACGCTTTATCCAAAACAAAAATTTGACTTGGATAGCTTATCTATTAAATAATTTAGTATATAGCCAAAGTGACTTAGGTTTACCGACAATTTGAAAAACCGTCATCCCGCTGCTCGTTAGCGGGATCTCAACATAGATACCGCGGGTGGGTAGCTATATATGCGCTTGTAGCTCAGTTGGATAGAGCGTTACCCTCCGGAGGCAAAGGCCGTGGGTTCGAATCCCTCCAAGCGCACTTTTAATTAAATTTGACAATAGTACTTTCACATAAGATAATAAAGGGATTTATTTAGAGCATAATTATGTCTGGTGGTACCATAAACAAAGTCATATTAGTTGGTAATTTAGGAAAAGATCCTGAAATTAGGACTACACAAAATGGAAAAGAGATGGCAAGTTTTTCAATAGCCACGTCTGAAAGTTGGACTGACAAACTTTCCGGTATGCGCTCTGAAAAGACAGAATGGCATAATATTGTAATTTTTAGTGAAGGATTAGTAAAAATCGTCAAAGATTTTGCACGCAAAGGCAGTAAAGTTTATGTTGAAGGTTCTTTGAGAACTAGAAAATGGACTGACCAAAACGGTAGTGAAAGATACACAACAGAGGTGGTTCTATATAATTTTAATAGCGCTCTTACTCTCTTGGATTCGCGACCAAATTCCGATTACAAGCCAAGTGAATACAAGCAAAATGAAACAGAACAAAAAAATAAGCACGAAAGTTTTGACAACGATATAAAAGATGAACTAATCGACGATGAAATACCATTTTAACAATTTAAATTGAAATTTATATTTTTATGGACTGCTTGTGTTACTCCTTTTAATTGCAATGGGGATGACATAGATTACCGCAGTTTGCAGCGTTTACTTACAATACAAGCTGAAGCTGAAAATGGCGTAGTGTTACTGGGTAGCACAGGTGAAGGCCTATCGCTTACTGATTCTGAAAAGCGTACATTAGTTGAATTTGTATGTAAGCTAAAATTAAATACGAAAATTATAATTGGTGTACCAGGAGTGAATCTATATCAAACTCTTGAATGGCTTGATTTTTGCAAGGGTATGCCTATTCATGGCTATCTAATGACAACTCCCATTTATGCAAAGCCCGGAATTATGGGGCAGACTTTATGGTTTGAAAAGCTGCTTGAGAAAGCACATGTGCCGGCTATGTTTTACAATATTCCATCGAGAGCAGGAGTGAGTCTTCACGCTGAAACTGTACGCAACTTATCCAGCCACGAAAAATTTTGGGCTATCAAAGATTCAAGTGGCACCGTTGATACTTTAGCTCAGTATAAGAAAGTTGCTCCAAATATTGAGGTCTTTTACGGAGATGATAATATGATATCCGATATGGCCGCTTATGGTGCGGCTGGTCTGGTTTCCGTTGCTTCCAATGTTTGGCCACATGTAGCACATGAATATGTTAAGCAATGCCTACTGTCATTCCAGCACGTAACTAGAAAAAAAACAACTCCTCAAATGACAGGAAATGACATGAAAAGTTCAACAGATATCTGGCAACAAGCTTGCAAAGCTCTATTTATTGCCAGCAACCCAATACCCACTAAAGCACTTTTGCATGATATTGGTCTTATAGAACATCAAACTGTCCGCCTACCACTCAGCACAGAAGACTTGCCTTCTGTTGAAAAATTGAGGCAAGCCAATAAAATGATTCTTGGATGGAAAGAACTGACTAATGACTAGGGCTAGGAACACAATCTGCACTAGCACCATTAACTTTCACACCGCTGTCAACCGAGCTACCTGGTGGTGTTGGTGGAGAAGAAGAGCGTTCAGTTATTGCACTAAAAAGTGACATAATAACTTTGCATGCTACTGCAGCTAAGACGGCTATAGCTAGGGGCGATTCAAGGCCAAGGGCAGCTAAACCTGCTCCAACTCCAAAAGAAACAACAGCCCCTGCTATAAGAGGTAAAACACACTTACTCAATTTATCAAACAATTCAGCTTTTTCATTTATCTTTTTTTGGTCATATATATTACCGTATATTTTATCGAGAGAGCTTCTATCTATAAGCAATAAAATGCCAACAAGCGTACACGCAACTAGCGGGAGCATAGAGCCAATCATCCCCCCTGCGATCAAAGGCGGTAAACTAGGATAATATTTAAGAGCTGTGATACTAGCTATAAGCCCTACAGACCCTATGGCTATTGCTGCATATGATGCAAACTTTTTTAGGTTTACCGACGATTTGAAAAACGACAAATTCGTCATTCCGCTACTAGTTAGTGGAATCTATGCCGAGATACCGCGAATGAATCGCGGTATGACGTGTTGCTTGGGTCAGCTATAGGACCTGTACCAGCACCATGACCTTACCCAGAAAAAATGGAGAGAAAGAAAGGAGTTTTTTTGTGGTAATCCAATCAATCCGTAACCGTTCACAGATTTCCACTTAATTCTTCAATCTCACTAATAGAAAGGCCTGTAAACTTGACAATAGTGTTGACATCAACATTATTAGCCAGCATTGCTTTTGCGACTTCAATTTTCCCTTCAATTTTCCCTTCAATTTTTCCTTTCTCTATACCTTTTTGTATACCTTTCTCTTCAGCAAGATCAAGTCTGTATTCAAGAATGGCTTCTTCTTTCCGTAGATCCATTATTCTTTCTTCGTAAGCTACTAAATCTTTTTCGTTCCAACGAAACTTGTCTAATTCATCATATGCTAGCTTTATTATTGGCGCTTTTTCTGCAATTTTCTTTAGATCTTCATCTGTCGTTTCTTCAGCATATTTAAAGAAAAATAGCCAACGATCTACTATGCTTTCTAGCTGTTCTACTTTGCTTTTTGTAAATTTAGGTAACTCAATAAAGAAAAATTGAAAATCTTTTAAGTAATGGCCGTTGGTTTTTATATCACGTATATTATGAGTAGAGATATAACCAACTTCTTCAGGAAGTAAGTTACAATTGGAAATAGCAATAAAGAAGACTTTCTTTAAATCAATGTAGTTGCCAGATTTATCTAATTGTCTTGAGTAGGCTTTAGCGGCATATAATTGAGCGCGTTTTTCGAAGCCCTTGTCTCTAGCGAGCTGCATTTCTGCTATATATCTATTTCCATGAGAATCCTTGCAGAGAACATCAACAATACTTTGTTTATCAGAGGCAACTTCGGGATCCATAATAGTGCTAAGAAACTCAACTTCTTGTATTGCATTTATCTCAGTAAACCCTAAAATATCGTTCAAAAAGTGGATCAGGATATTCTTATTTTTTTCCGTTCCAAAGATTTTTTTGAAACACAAATCATTGCGAGGATCGAGAAATTTTGAAAGAGCCATGGCAAAAATGCTTGAAAATATTAATAATTATACACTATTATTAACAATTATTCAACCATATTTTTGAAGATAGCTATAGCTAAAGTGACTTAGGTTTACCGATAATTTGAAAAACAAAAATTCGTCATTCCGCTACTTGTTAGCGGAATCTATGCTGAGATACTGCGAATAAATCGCGGTATGACGTGTTGCTTGGGTCAGCTATAGGACCTGTACCAGCACCATGACCTTACCCAGAAAAAATGGAGAGAAAGAAAGGAGTTTTTTTGTGGTAATCCAATCAATCCAATTAACAGCTTGCTCATTATAGTCTTGCAACTTTGATTTAATATACAATCCAAATGTTATTTGAACACTCCCAAACTTATCACTTTATGCCACTGGTCTTCATCTAAAATTTCTACACCTAATTCCACTGCCTTTTTATATTTGGATCCTGGTTTTTCTCCTGCAATTAGGTAGTCAGTTTTAGCAGAAAGATGTGAGCTGACCTTTGCTCCTAGAGTTTTGGCTCTTACTTTTGCCTCTCCTCTACTCATAGCAAGTAGCTTACCAGTAAACACTATAATTTTATTATTTAAAACAGAGTCACTAGAGTTGGAGTTCACAGGAAGAATTTGAAGACAAGCAGTAAGATCATTTAACATTTTGATGTTATGTTCCTTAGAAAAAAATGATTCCAAAGATTCAGCCCCTTTTTTTCCTATGCCGTCTATACCGACTAGCTCAGTATTATCTGATGACAGTTCAATCATCGAATTATACCAATTATCATAAGAAACATAATAATCTGCAAGCAATTCTGCTGCAACTTGGCCAATAAATCTAATACCTAAAGAAAATATAAACCTATCTAGAGTTATTACCCTTCTGCTTTGTATAGAATTTAACAAATTAGCTATAGATTTCTCGCCCCAGCCAGACTGTCCTTCCAGATTAAATTCATCCAATTTTTCTTCTAAAGTAAAAATATCATGGATTTGTTTTATCAGATCAAGGTCGTAAAAAAACTCTATCTGCTTATCACCAAGGCCAACAATGTCAAATGCATCTTTCGATACAAAATGCTTTAGTTTTTCTATTATTTGAGCTTTACAGGCAAATTCCTCAGGACATCTTACTGCCGCCTCTCCCTCAACCTGACGTACTTTACTACCACATTCAGGGCATACTCCAGGAAACACAAATTCAGGTGTATTTGGAAGACGAGAATCTCTGCTTACTTCAACGATCTGGGGAATTACATCTCCTGCCCTTTTGATTGTTACAATATCTCCCTCTCTTATGTCTTTACGTTTTATCTCATCTTGGTTATGCAGACTTGCTCTACTAACTAGCACCCCACCAATATTGACTGGCACTAAATCTGCAACTGGAGTTAAAACCCCTGTTCTGCCCACCTGTATAAATATCTTATTTAACTTTGTTTTTGCATAAACCGCAGAAAACTTGTATGCAAGTGCTGAGCGCGGTGCTTTGTGAGTATTCCCTAGACGATTTTGTAGTACCAAATCATTTACTTTATAGACTATTCCATCAATATCATAATCCAAGTTATAGCGACAATTATAGACCTCGTTATAGAACTTCAGCATTCCATCCAAACTACTCGTTAAGGACTGATGCTCATTTACGCAAAAACCAAGTGCCTCAAGCTTATTTAGTATTTCACTTTGACTTTTCTCTGCTCCACCAATCAAAGAATAAGCAAAATATCTAAGTGGTCTACTTGCTGTAATGTTTGCATCCAATTGCTTTAGAGAACCAGCAGCTGCATTTCGAGGATTGGCAAATTCATCGTTTTCATTTAACTTTAAAAAGTCGCTGTTACTGATGTATATTTCACCTCTTACTTCTAGTCTTCCTTGCACGCCTTGCAAAAACTTAGGAAAGCCTTTTATTGTTGCAACATTGTGAGTGACATCTTCCCCTAAAAAACCGTCACCTCGAGTTGCAGCTTTAACAAATCTCCCATCCTCATAAATTGCAGAAAACGACAACCCATCAATTTTTGGCTCACATAATATCTCTATTTTGTCCTCAATTAAAAACCTCTTTATTTTAGACAAAAATTTCTCTACATCTTGTTCATCATAAGCATTCTCAAGAGAAAGCATAGGTTCTTGATGTTCCACCTTAGAAAACCTCTCATCAGGTGGAGCACCAACACTATCTTGTGTTGCATAAATTTCTGGAAATTGTGCCTCTATTTCAGCTAACTTTTTCTTCAGTTCATCATATTCAGCATCACTTATTTCTGGCTTATTTTTTTGGTGATACAAAACATTATGATAATTTATTTGATCTTGCAGTTTTTCTCTCATCTTTTCTAAGTTAGTCATGATATCAATATGATGCTACATTAGCCTTTGTCGTCAAGTTGTGAATTTTCTTGAATTTATCATATGGTCTTAATCCATCAAATATCAAAGGTGCCACAATGCTATAGCCATACTTATTCTTCTCTTGCTCAATTGTATTAGCAGATCTCACTTGCTTTAGCCGTATATTTATATAAAATTAAAATAAATTAGAGTAAATAAGTTATTATTTTACAATATTGCTATTTAAATGCTAACAAGATTCGCTCCAAGCCCAACTGGCTATCTCCACGTAGGAAACGTACGGACTGCTTTGGTTTGTTGGATGTACACACGTAATCAAAATGGAAAATTTCTACTCCGTTTTGATGATACTGACCTTCAGCGTTCAGATGTCAAATATATAAATAATATCATAGAAGACCTAAAATGGATTGGCATAGATTGGGATGCAAGTTTTAAGCAATCAGAGCGCTTTGAGCGTTACAATGAGGTGTTTTTGCAGTTAATAAAAGAAGGGCATGTTTATGCATGCTATGAAACAAGAGAAGAGTTAGACATTAAACGAAAATTGCAGTTAAAACAAGGACTTCCCCCGGTATATGACAGAAGCGCGTTACTTCTAACTGAGCAAGAGAAAATTCATTATGAGCAAGAAGGAAGAAGACCACATTTCAGGTTTAAATTGGATAGAAATGAAGTTGTTAAATGGAATGATGAAGTTAAAGGTGAAATAAATATTGCAACAAGTCACATCAGCGATCCTGTGGTAAAAAGAGAAGATGGAATTTATACATACATGCTACCTTCTGTTATTGATGACGTTGACTTTAATGTAACCCATGTTGTACGTGGGGAAGATCATGTAACTAATACCGCAGTTCAGATCCAAATGATTAAAGCATTAAAAGCGAAAATTCCTATATTTGCTCACCTTTCTCTACTACATTTTGATGATAGCAAGATATCGAAACGGAAAGGCGGGCTGGATATCAAGTCCATAAGAGAAGATGAGACTGAACCAATGGCGCTAGTTAGTTATTTAGTGAAGCTCGGAACATCCAATCCAATTGAAGCTTGCGCCTGTATGCAATCTTTGATTGACTCATTTGACATTAAAAAATTTAGCTCAGCATCTGTACAATTCAGCTTGAGTGAAGTATACAAGCTAAATAGCAAAGTGCTGCAACAAATGTCATTTGAAATTGTACAAGAACGTTTAAATCAAATTGGAGTGGGCTCCTCAGAGTTTTGGTATTTTATAAGGAACAATATAGAAAGGTTTTCTGAGGTGGCCAAGTGGTGGAAAATATGCAAATCTGATATAGAGCCTGTGATTCTTGATAAGGAGCTTATAAAAATTGCGTTCAATGCATTGCCTCAAGGCGATTGTAACGAAAACACATTATCAGAGTGGGTAAAAGCTATTCGACAGACAGTGGATATAAAGGCAAAAGACTTATTTATGCAGTTGCGTTCAGCTTTAACAGGAACAGAAACAGGACCAGAGCTCGCTAAATTATTAATTTTTATCGGCAAAGAAAATATCATTGCAAGGTTAAAAAAAAAGTGAAAATCAAAAAATTATATAGTAACCAGACTGCATTCTGTGAAAAACACGATCTTTCATTTGAGCTTTCTTCAATTTAAAGTAAATACAGAAACTAGCTATCTTCAAAAATATAGTTGAATAATTGTTAATAATAGTGTATAATTATTAATATTTTCCAAGCATTATGGCTCTTTCAAAATTTCTCGATCCTCGCAATGATTTGTGTTTCAAAAAAATCTTTGGAACGGAAAAAAATAAGAATATCCTTATTCACTTTTTGAACGATATTTTAGGATTTGCTGAGGCAAGTGCAATACAAGAAGTAGAATTCTTAAGTACTATCATGGATCCCGAAATTGCCTCTGATAAACAAAGTATTGTTGATGTTCTCTGCAAGGATTCTATTGGTAATAGGTTTGTGATTGAGATGCAACTGGCTCGTGATAAAGGTTTTGAGAAACGCGCTCAACTATATGCTGCTAAGGCTTACTCAAGACAATTAGATAAATCTGGCAACTACATTGATTTAAAGAAAGTCTTCTTTATTGCTATTTCCAATTGTAACTTACTTCCTGAAGAAGTTGGTTATATCTCTACTCATAATATACGTGATATAAAAACCAACGGCCATTACTTAAAAGATTTTCAATTTGTCTTTATTGAGTTACCTAAATTTACAAAAAGCAAAGTAGAACAGCTAGAAAGCATAGTAGATCGTTGGCTATTTTTCTTTAAATATGCTGAAGAAACGACAGATGAAGATCTAAAGAAAATTGCAGAAAAGGCACCAATAATAAAGCTAGCATATGATGAGTTAGATAAGTTTCGTTGGAACGAAAAAGATTTAGTAGCTTACGAAGAAAGAATAATGGATCTACGCAAAGAAGAAGCCATTCTTAAATACAGACTTGATCTTGCTGAAGAGAAAGGTATAGAAAAAGGTATAGAGAAAGGAAAAATTGAAGTCGCAAAAGCAATGCTGGCTAATAATGTTGATGTCAACACTATTGTCAAGTTTACTGGCCTTTCTATTAGTGAGATTGAAGAATTAAGTGGAAATCTGTGAACGGTTACATTACATAAAAGGTTTAAATATACTGGACATACTGATATACTTTCGTATTAAAAAACACCCAATAAGCAGAGTTGTGAGTGGAATAAACCACAAAATGTAAGTGCTAGGTGGGGTAGTTATAATTGAATTGCCGTAAGAATTTTTTAACTCTGAGATTATCTCTTCATCTGTGTATCCATCATTGATTTTTTTACGAATTGCTTCTCGCATATCATACGCAATCTGAGATCCAGATTCAGACAATGATTCGCCAGAACATATTGGACACCTTATTATTTCAAATAAACTGGTTGCTCGTTTTTCCATGCTTTTATCTCTGAGTTTATTATCCAGAGTAAAAGCGTTTACGCCTGAGTGAAATATCAATATGAAAAGTAAACTAACTACTGCTCTCATCCTTGGTTAATTGGGTTATTTTACTGAGTTGGTTCATAAAATCAGTGGTGGATAACTTTCCAATAAAGCTTGACCCTACATCATCATCGTACTTTATTGAAAATTGAACGCTGTCATCAGTTGTTTTTTCTGATAAGGAAGACATTAATTTTTCAAACGCATCTGAAGTTTTTGAGTCACCAATCATAAACGAGATTAATTCTTTATAATTTGATATAGCCACGTTGATTTTGTCTTTAAATGAAGACGTAACCAAATTATAATTTTGCATTCCACCATCTGCAGCAAGAGAAAAATTATTACTTTGAATTAAAAATTTCTCTATGTTGAAATTAACTCTGGAAGCTGAGATGTGGTTTACAAATTCGTAATCAAATTTAGTGTCGATACTAAGGTAACTTTCAGGACTTGCAGTATTTTTATACCGATAAGTATAAAAATCAAATCCTAGTTTAGTATTTCCACTTGGTTCTTTATCGAGGTGAAATTGAATGTAATTGCTTTTATCATTCACTTCAGTTATAACACTTTGCTGATTTTCTGAAACATCACATTTTAATCCATAATCTGCGTAACGAAGTGTATCTATATAGTCTATCACGGTACTATTTCTGTTGAATCGCAATGAAGATGGTAAATCATTTAGTCTAACAACAAAGTGGCTGCTATCGTTTGTGTGGCATTTTATATTCTTTTTCTCATCACCATGAACAACAATGTTGACTTCATTGCTTGGTATGTAGATATATACTGATTTATCAAACAATCTATTTTTTATCAATAAAGCATCAGATGAGATGGTTAATTGCTTATTGGAAAATTTTGGGTTTGTCACACGGAAAATTAGGTTAGAAGGAAGTCCACTGAAATCATGTGAAATATCAAACTTTTCGTCGTTAATGTATAGTATTGCTTCAGCTAAAAGATTTTTTACCTTACATGCAGAAAAATACCAAAAACCACCATACGCTACAGGAATAAACAAAAGTAAAGAGATGATAATATAGATAAAAATCTTACGCATAGCTAATTATTCCCCTGTTTATCCAATGATATATTTCTTGTACCCCTTGGTATGGTTACACACAAACCGTCGATATCTTTTGTGATTTTTATTTGGCACCCAAGTCTTGATGTCTCTGTTAAGCCGAAGGCTAGATCTAACATATCGTTTTCCTCATCAGATATGGGATTATGCGTTTCTACAGCATCATAAAATTCTGGATCAACAATCACGTGGCATGTAGAACAAGCAAGAGAGCCTTCACATGCACCTTCAAGCAGATCTGGATCACTTCTGTGGGCTAAATTAAGCAGAGTTTCTCCCTCTGCAGCTTCATAGCTTTTCTTACTCCCATCAGGTAAAACAAAAGTAACAGATGGCATATTATTCCTATTAAAATCCTTACTAATTTCTCTGTATTCTACAGGTAATAACTAATATTTGCAAACTCTTTGCAATTCCAGTGCCTATTTTTTGTCATCCAAGTACCCCTTTCTTGTCATTCAAGTAGCTGACTACTTGGATCCAGATTGGATACTGAGTTGGTGAGTATAAAAGTATAGCTTCTACGTCATACCGCCACGAACCGTCATACCGTGATTTATTCACGGTATCTCATCCGCTAACACGCAGCAGGATGACGAGGTTATCGTCATGCCGCCGCGAACCGTCATACCGCCGCAGACCGTCATACCGCCGCGGTATCTCTAGATCCCGCTAACAAGTAGCGGGATGACGAATTACTTAACCGTCATACCGTGATTTATTCACGGTATCTCACATAGATCCCGCTAACAAGCAGCGGGATGACGAGGTTATCGTCATGTCACCACGAACCGTCATACCGCCGCAGACCGTCATACCGCCGCGGTATCTCCAGATCCCGCTAACACGTAGCGGGATGACGGTTGTCGTTTAGCTATAAATATTTAAGAAATTTACCAAACGAAAAAAAGGCAAAAGAAGCCCCGAGTAGCGAGTTTTGACTCTATATTACTGTAAGTGGCGCTGTAATAATGTGCTGACGCTTAGTTTAAGCGCGATTTGGCTGAATGTAGAAAAAATTTAAAAGACATGCAGCCGCTATAATTTTATGTAATCCGCCAATAAATACCTGAGTTTTTTTACTGAATTTTGTTGTTGAGCCCGCGCGGATCAAAAACAAGTTTTGAGTCATAAATACCCTTAATACTACAATAAGGGGGCTGGCGGAGTTTGTCAAGGAAGTTTTTTCGTTTCTACTGAATGACAGTTGTGACCTATGCAAGAAGTCTGTTGTAGTTTGTACGATATCTTTATAAAATGGTTCGCATAAGTTATCTAGCAGTGCAACTAAACAAATACAAAAATCAAAACGTCGCGGTTTTTGGTCTTGGTAAAACTGGTTTATCCGCCATTAACGCTCTAATAAAGAGTGGTGCAAGAATATATGCATGGGATGATCATGAAGAGCAAATAGCAAATGCAAAAATGATGTATAAAAAATGTAATTTTATTCATCCCAAGGAATACAATTGGCATGAGATCAGTGCATTGGTTTTAAGCCCTGGAGTGCCAACAGAGCCACATTGGATAGTAAAACTTGCAAGGAGATTTGATTGCAAAATAAAATCAGACATTGAGCTATTTCTTGAAGCTAAAACTACGAACCAGAAGGTAATAGGCATCACAGGAACAAATGGTAAATCAACCACTACATCACTAATAGGGCACATATTAAAATCTGCAGGGAAAAAAGTAGCTATTGGTGGAAATTTAGGCGTTCCTGTTTTGGATCTAGAAAGAGATGCAGAAATTTATGTAATTGAATTTTCCTCTTTTCAATTGGAGTTGATGAATGAAATTAACGTGGACATTTCAGCACTGCTCAATATTACACCAGATCACATAGATAGGCATGGAAGTATGGAGAACTACATAGCAACTAAATTAAAACTGATAAACGGTAGTGAGGTTGCCGTAATAGGATGTGACAATGAGATTACTGCTGACATATTCAACAAATTCACTGGAAACAAAATTCCAATCTCAGCTTCGATGTCATCCTCTTTGTCATTCCAGCCACTTCTTTTGTCATCCCAGTGCTTGACTACTCGGATCCAGAAGATCTCGTTAAAACTAGAGAGTCATAGCTTATCAGTAAGCGACGTGAAAATAAACCTAATATCCAACGCAGAAAACATAGCAGCCGCATATGCCGTATGTAAGCTACTTGGAGTAGATAGCAACACTATTATCAATGGAATCAAGTCCTTTTCAGGACTGAGGCATAGGAATGAACTGCTTGGCAAAATAAGAAATGTGTTTTTCGTGAACGATAGCAAAGCAACTAATGCAAAGTCGAGCGAAAAGGCGATCTTATCTTATGAAAACATAAATTGGATCGTTGGTGGAAGAAGCAAAAAAGGTGGAATAGAATCATTAAGCAAGCATTTCACGAGGATTAGAAAAGCTTTTCTTATTGGAGAATCAACCGAAGCCTTTGCAAACACTATGGAGAATAAAGTAGATTATGTTAGATGTTGCAATCTAGAAGATGCATTCAGATTGGCTTTTGAAGAGGCCTTAAATAGCGCAGAAGAAGTAACTATATTACTTTCTCCCGCGTGTGCTTCTTTTGATCAATGGAAAAATTTCGAGGAACGTGGTGAAGCATTTTGTAGAATGTTTGAAAATCTCAGGTACAATCACACATGCTGTTTAGTATAATGTTGCGTGGAACAAGATGAAATAAAGTTAATAATAGATAAGCTAATTAGGGTTATTCCATTTGAAGGGATAAGCGATGAAACCCTATTAAAAATTTGCACAGACCTTAATCTAGCTAATAGCTTTTGCAAATTTCAGAATGGAATATATAGCGCTTTGGAGCACATAGCAGAGGACTTAAATAGCTCAATGGAAGCTGAACTAAGAAATTCCAATTTAGAAGATATGAAAGTGCGAGAGCGGGTAAAATTAGCTATTCAAATACGCCTTTCAAACTACGCTAAGCTACCGAATTATAGAGAACTTTTAAAAAATGTTTTATCATTCTCCGTATCACCAAAAAATACATATTTTTCTAGTAAACTTTTATACAGAACTATTAGCGCGATTTGGTATGGCATTCATGACCAATCAACAGATTTTAACTACTATACAAAAAGAGCAATATTAGCTGGAGTGTACTTAAGTACGATACTTTTTTTTATCAATGATTATTCAGAAGATTTTGCGGATACTTTATCGTTTCTTGATAACCGTATCAACAATGTCATGACATTTCAAAAATTCAAAACTCGCTTAAAAGGAATCATAGGAAATTTCTTATAAGCTTTTCATCATACTGGTTATTCATATTTATATTCTCTTGTTTTTTTTTGATCTTTATGTTAAAATAACTAAATATTCATTAACGATAAAATGAAAGTTATTTATCATACCAATAGTGATATCAAGCCAGAAAAAAATACAAAACACGTGATAAACTTTTTTGGAGTACTTGGGTGTATTAAGGTTAATGCTCGTGGTAAAAATCCACTTAAGGGACAAGAAAGTAAGTTAGTTAAGCATTATTTTGACTATCCCTATTTCTCTAGAATTGTTAATCCAAGATTCTTTCAAGAAGAATTAAATGCTGAAGAAAAAAAATTCAATAGGAGAATAATCTCACTATGGTTATGTTCTGCTATATTGTCCACTGCTTCTATTGTGTCGTTATACTTGGCATACCAGAATCAAAAATCAAAAAAGGTACTTACAGGGTTAGCTTTTGCATCAGTAGTGCTATCAATTTTGGCTACCATATGTTTTATCGTACTTTGCCTATGGATGCTTTTTGACTTTATTAAGAAGAGATTTGTAGTACACAGAATTAAAAGCTTTTTAGAAAATGAAGTCAGCCCTGAGTGGATAAAGCGTTATAAAAAAGAACTTATAGATAAAGATTCGAAAAGAGATGCAGAAGCTTGTGATCAAGAGTTGGAAAAAGATATAGAGGATATTATAGAGTTCCTCTTGGAAAGAAAGAAAATTGTAGCGCTATATGAATTTCTAACAAACGGTGAAAAGTTAGTTCAAGCTGGAATGGCAATGGTAAACATGTTACTTGTAAAAGGTGTGCATCCAAACAATATAATTTTGGATACTAACTCTCTTGGAGGAGGAATTGCAGCAGAAGTTTTAAAAAGATTTGAAAAACAAGGTATCTATTTAACATTAATTCATAGTAATTCTTATAGCTCACTTAAGGATGCAACTAATAACTTTCCTCATTGGATAGGGAATTTTTTCATGAGACGGCTTCCTGCAAAATTCTTGAATTTTTGGTTTAATCGTTGCGGATTGGAATTTAATTCACGAGAGATTATAGAGAATACAAAATGCCCTGTATTAATTGCTGGCAGGAAAGGCGATACTGTAATTCCACAGGAAGCACAACTCGTTGGTAAACTTCCAGATTCATCCACATCTGACACATCTGAATGGTTTAGATGGAATATAGTACTTGAACACGATCCTCAAAACACGGAGTGTAAGAGCAAAAATATTCATGCTGATCATAAAGAACATTTAGTTTATCGTGAGGATAATGATGATATAACAAAATACACCAGTTACGAAGAAAAAGAAAATAAATTTATTGAAAAAGCACATAAGTATTTGTTGAAAGGTAAATTTAATAGAAATTTTAAGCTAAAAGACTACTGTAAAAGTAGTATCTTTGGAAGCTTGACGGAAATAGAACTGAAACCCATCAATGAAAAGCATATACAAGTTTAAGTTAATAGAGAAAGAAAAATTATTCTTGCTATACCGTAGGTACGTTCCAAGATTATACTGAAGTTTTTATTGCACTCAAAACCTTCGTTTTTCCTAATCTCTAGAATTATCAATGCATCATCACTTAACCAGCCTGAGTGAGCTAGTCCATTCAACGTTGATTCAACTAGATTGCTATTGTAAGGTGGGTCTATAAAAACTACATCGCACTTTGAAATAGGTTGTGGCAATTTGTTAGCACTGCAACAAATTAGCGTGACATTGTTCGTAATTCCAAAATCTTCTGCTGTTTTTTTAGGCAGTTGCAAATTGTAATAATCTGAATCCACCATGAATGCATGTTTAGCACCGCGAGAAAGTGCTTCAAATGAAAAAGAGCCACTTCCGCAGAATAAATCAAGTACATTCAAGTTATAAATAGGTTTTCTTGAGGAAAGTATACTAAATATTGCTTCTCGGACAACACTCATAGTTGGTCGTGCAGCTAAATGCTTACCTGTAGTTATTTTTCTTCCGCGATATTTGCCTGCAATGATGCGTAGCATACTAAATAAGCTCCAAAATAACTAATTATTTAATACTATATGATTAATGTCAATATGGCTTTAGCAGTTTAATAGAGAGAAGCTATCGAGTCGCTTGTAAGAAAAACACAAACACAAAACTCATCCGTTATTTTTTTCTGATTTGCCTACTGCATTAATTGCTTGACCAATCTCATCTTGTAAACCACCATAATCATTTCTTTCATCATGATTTATCCCTTCAATTCTGCTTTCTAACTCCAGCTTAATTATAGTATTAATTTTATCTATGTTATCGAGAAAGCTTTTACATTCTTCATCACTATACTCTTCGCCAGATGCTTTTTTTTCAACAAATAGGTTTTTAAATCCTACTAAATTGGAATTCTGATCGGTATTCAGTACAACATTTCTCTCTACGAAGCTAAGATCTGATAGTAATAAACTAACCTCTAATAGATCTTCACTTTTAATGTTTGCAAGATTATCAAGATTGTCTAAAATATTAAACACCTTAAGCCTTTCTTGTGCAATCTCTTTGTCTTCCTTATCAAATTCAGACAATAAACTATGATTATCTACAAATTTCTCACTCAAAGCTTTATTTAATTTAGTGAGGTCGATATTGTTGTCTAGTGTGTTGTCTAATAGTAGATCTACTCTTGCCCTACGCGCATTTAAAATGTCATCGTAGTCATTTAACTTTATATTACCATCACCGTCTTGCTGCAGACCATAATAATTTAATCCTTTAAAGTTATGATTCTTCGTCATTATCACCCCTGTTATCAGCCCTTTCATTATTCTCACGTTCTGTATCTTCTCCAAAAAGTAATGAGGTGTCGTAATTTTCGCCTTCTTGATCTCTTTCTTTTTTTCTTCTAGCTCTTTCAGCACGTTTTTCTATATCTTCCGGAGTATTAGTGTATTTTTCTGTGCCTAACTCTCGTGCTAATTCATTTGATTGATCAGACTTATTTTCCTTTAGTGGTTGATCAAGCTTGTCTTTTTCTGGTTCTCTCTTACGTCCGATAGTGTAATCATGAAGTTTTTCTAAGAAATCTCGCCTATGCGATTTTGCTCTACAGAGCAGATTACCTTGGTAACCATCTTTTTCTCCTGTACGGTGGCTAACTCCTATAGAATCAAGGCCATGCTCCCAAGTAAACTTCATAGCATCTTCTATTGTATAGCCCAAATGTGACCCTACATATCCTTTATAATAATCTAAATATTTACCAATCCTTCTATGTGTAATATCTTCTTTATCAACTCCAAATGCCCTGTAAATTTTTTCCTCAAGCTTATCAATGTCATTTTCAGGCGATGTCACAAATTTTGTTGCTTCAATAGTAGCATTTACAAGTTTACGTGGCGCATCAATAGCATGTTTCAGTACACCTCCAACTCTTGGTATCCTACCCAGTAGATTAGCTGTACCTCCGGCTAATCTGTCTGGTAAATGAGTAGCCCAACTGCCTAAAGACTCTAGTTTTCCACCAGCAAAATCTTGCCACTTCTGCTTTAATCCTTCTGCTACACCAGCTAAAGGTGACGCATGATACATGCTAGATATGCTGTAAACGCTGTATCCACCACCGGCAATACTTGAGCCCATTTGTTGCACAAACTCACGTAAGGAGAACATTAAGAATGAGAGCAAGAATAATACAAAGATTTCCCCCGCATTGATTAAATAGCCCCTCTGTATGTCTTGCACCCTTTGGTAATCGCTATTTTCTTGATAATTTTTGCAATCCTCACAATCTTTACATTTCTGACAGTATTCACTGTTGGGATCCCTATATAATTTGTGCAAATCCTGTAATTGGCAATGTGGCTCTCGTCTAATAACATCCTGCACCAAAGACTTTATCTCTCTTTTAAGATCTGGTCTTATGGTACCTTTTCTGTAGTCATCCACTATTTTCCTATAATTTTTACATTTTTCTTCATCTTGCTGAGGTTGACAGTAAAGCTCTGTTATTTTACTATTCATACCACCTATCTTTTTGTCTATATTGTTGATCAGTAATATAATGTTAGCCCTCTCTGATGCATGAGATAAACTATTTGTTAAGCGTACTAGATCCTTTGCACTACAGTTATTATCCACTACTATATCACTTTTCGCAATATAGTGGTCTGCTGGATTCCTTTTAGTACCAGGAATTGGATTAAAGAAAGGATAATCTATATAACGAAAACCTTTTTCAATGTAATCCGGTGGAAGCAGGATATATCCAGCGCCTCCAGTAAATTTTATTGTACCACCTTCTCTGCTTATCTTTTCTATACCTTCTATGTTCTTATCTACGTTCAGCGGAGAAGCTTCTCCAAGAGTGTAAGGTACGAAAATTTGCCCTGGGGTCCAACCAAAGTACTGCTTATCAACGATACAAAAACCGCCAAACACCCATTTTGGAGCACATAACCTTACCTCAAACCATTTATTGTAGCATACAGTAAAACCTAACTGCCTATAAAAGGTATTCATTATAATGGAAGCCAGTAATGACAAGAGAGCAAATATCATAATCGACTGTAAACAAAAGCTGATGCAGAATTTTATCCAACCTTCAAACAGACTTTTCAGCGGTGAAAATAAAATAGAGATCAGGAACAATGGCATGATAGCTATAAGAAAAGCTATACCCATAAAACCAGAGAGAAATATTATGTAAGCATATAAGCACAGCAAGAAATATAAAACTATCCCTATGAAAATTGCTGGTATCATAAGTAAGCTTGCCCACATTTGGTAATGTAAAAACGCTGCAAACTTTTTCCAAACAGAATAAGCAAAAAACTTATTGAACATGTCCTCCATGAACTTAAACAACTTAGCTTCATCTCCTTGAGCAATACTTCCGGTGTTCATGTTGGGAGCAAAATTAGTAATTATACTTATCAGTTGTTCAAGACCTTTAACGAATAGAACGAGAAAATGATCATAGAAAAATCTAAAACTTCCAGGAGATATAAGCACTATTACTAGAGTGATTTTCATCATTCTGATGAGCATATCATGCTTAGTTTCTCGTATCATGCCAAAAAGATAAAGAAGCGATGAAATCATTACAAATAGAACAAGCAAGGAAAGAACAAAATTGTGAAAACTTGAACCTTTTTTAACTATATTCTCAAACATAGTTTGCGCAGCCGCACACTCACTACCTTTACAATCTTTATTAGGTGAGATCAATAAAGTGTCTTTTAGATAATGATAAACTTCATTGAAAAATCCAAAGGTACCTGGTTTTTGTACTCCATACAAAAACTCAAAAGAGTAGCCACCTACATTATCTAAGTAATATCTATCTAATATTTTTACATATATTTTCCATCCCTTTTCTAACTTCAACTCATTACAATTTCTGTCCTTTAATTCAGTGCTATCTCTGTCTAAAGTAAAAAGTCCATTGGCGCCCTCTGCTGTGGAGTTATAACCTAGATGTACAGTAGGATATTGAGGATCGCGCATTAACTTTAGATTTTCGTTAGGATCATCTTTCCCCGTTTGAAACAAAAGATAAGCACCATGACCATTGGTAAACCAGCATGGAGCACCACGTGATACTGTATTTGCGCTATCATCTTCATTAATGCACTTGCAATTTACAGTGCAACTTGCATTAGGCTTACTTGAAAATTTTTGTATGCTAGGTTTATAATCATTACAAACTAAGTGAAAGTCAGGTAGACTATTATCACCTGACTTGCCTTCAAATTTAGTTGCATATTTTAACTGCTCCAAGCTTTGTAAGGTATAACTGCCTTTTTTAGATTCCTTCTTGTTATTATTGCTCCAAGATGTCCATGCACCATTAACTCGCACTCTTAAACTATCTCCATTGGTTTCGAGTCCGGTATCCTCCCACTTCACCACTTGGTTATGGTGAAAACCATAATTAATTTCGCCAGTTTCAGGATCAATAACTTCTCCATCTTCTGGAATAAACGCATCGTGATCGTTTGTAAAATGAGCGCTTACTGCAATAGGTTCAGGACCAAAATAATCGGCAGATATGCACCTTGGGAAAGGCATATCGTTCTTACTACAACCTGTGATCAGCACATAAGCTGCAAGAAGTAATACCCTAAACCAACATTTGCCTAAGCGTGATTGCATATCTAAACTTTTTCCAAATATAGAAATAAATTTCTAAAACTTTACTTAAAATATCTTTTTAATTAGTTACTCCATAACATCATTCATATCTTACTTCTCTCCATTTCCTTCCTTGTTTTTAGCTTTATCACTAGGATCACTTCTTATTGTTTCATCAGGATTTTTTTGCTGACCTGATTGTTTTGGTGCTTCAGGTTTAGAGCTCCCCCTCTCCTTTTTATCAGGACCTTCTTGCTTACCTGATTGTTCTGGTATTTCAGATTTAGGGCTCATGGAATTATCCTTCACGTCAACTTCCGTCCGATCTTTACCCACTTGTTGCCTAATGTTCTGTATCATACCTTGGGTGTTATTATCAAGGCCAACAGTTGACAGTATAGCTTGTGATGCGCTTGTGGCAACTTGACGAACACTGCCAGCAACTCCCCAACCAGAGCTGAATAGTGCTTGTGCCATAGTTTCTGATATAGTAACAAAAGCTTCCATTGCATTAGCAATAATTAAGTACATAAATGCTTGGATCAGATCTATGGGCAACGCTGCAAAGTGCCCACCAGCCCTTTCTCCGGTACTGAGTGCAACATCAACATTAGTGCCAGGACTGTATCCAAGAGGCAGTATTGATTTCATCAAGCACAGATCATACGATAAGAAATTTACGCTAATTAAACATTGATAGCATGCAGAAAAATTTGTGAGATTGTATAGAACTGAATACATCAACTGATTTAAAAGAGATAAAGATGAAAATAAAATAACTGGTTGTACTGCAACGTGAGCCAGCGTTTTTATCCAGTTATCAAACAAGGGTTTAGTCTGTTGAAATAAAATAAACACGATAAACAAAGGTGTTAATGACAGTAAAAACGCCACTAGAACAGTAGATATTACATATTTAAACGTAGCGCTAATAATGCATTTTAAAAACGCAAAAGTAGCGTAGAGTATTGCCAAAAATGCAATAAAGCCAAAAGGACCAGAGAGCATCAACGATAAAAACTTTAACCAAGTTTCTGCTGTGAATAATATTCCTGCTGTCAAGTCTAAGAATGCAAATTTTCTCCCCCCTTCCCCTATATAGCCAGAAAAGCTATCAACTAAATAAGTGCTACCATCTATAAAAAGTCTGGATAAAGTTGTACCAAAAAGTTCCCAGCTTCTATCGCTAAAGGCAAAAGCTATAAATGCTATCTTGAACATTCTTACAATGAAATCAAATTTACTTAGCTGTATTGTTCCAAGCATATAGCCAACGACAGTAAATATAACGTATAGAGTAAGCAAAGCTCTTACTCCTTGAAGAAGACCTCTTGCATATCCTTTGTATGAATCTTTAACGCTGTCACCAATTACTTCTTTTTTCATAAAACCAAATATCTTGTTTATATTTGATGAAATAAAATCATTAATTTTTCTTTTGACAAATAAAGTTACACTATACTTATTGTTTTCGTAATATTTGCCATTTTTGTCCGTAATGTCATCTCTCTCTACGTTGCTTACATCAATACCAAAATATATCTTCTTAGATTCTTCGTTCTGAAAGTGTTTTCCGCTTATTACATCTAATATAGTGTACTCATCTTTTCCGTCTACTCTTTCTCTCACTTCTACCACTTTGAAATCATTAGTTCCCACACCATGCAAATCTTTAGGTGGCTCATCACCCAAATACACATACAGTTTTTCGCCATTAATATATTCACATGATCTAGTCACTTTAACATGGTACCCACCCCTATTAGCTCCATAATGATCATAATCTGCAATGGCAAGCATCACACTGCTACCAGGTGTTACACTTCCTATTGGATAGTCATGATTTAATTTCAGAGAAAAATCTCCAAATTCATCTTTAATTTGTGAACACACATTATCCCCTTTTGCACCCCTTTCCTTTGGAAGACATTGAATACCTTTAGCAGTATCTTGATCACCAAGATCACCAATTTTTGCAACAAGAGCCTCAGCCCATGAGATATCTTCTTCAGTGTTTGATGTAAAATCAACGTTAATCTGCATGGGACCCCCTTTATTTTCTTCTATCCTCTTAAGCTTATCTTCAACTCCTTTAAGGTGAGAATACATGTCACATTTATTTCCTTTATCATATTTGCTATACCTTATAGAAGAGACACAGTTCCGTTCTTTGTCTTTATATGTATAATTCCATATACCCTTCTCGGTATAGCACACGTTCTGATAGTAACAATTAAGCTCATAAGAGCTGTACTTTTTCACCTCGTTAGAATCGCAGTTTTTTCCATCACATAATTCGTTCAATCCTATTTTAGCGCGGCGTAAATCGAGTAGCGAGCCATATATCCATGGTTCGTTGTCTTGAATATAACCTTTATTAAAATGTACCTTATTATCATATGGGGTGTAACCATTGCCAACTAGCACTTTGCTTTCCTTTGCTTTTGTTTTATCAAGAGGTAAAAATTGTATTTCATTTTTTGTACCATCTTTACCATCACAAAAAAACTCTCCCCCCTGATGTACTTCACTCACTGTAGCTTTCTTATATACAGTTTCCTTACGGTCATTTTCTACAGCTTTATAACAATTATCATCAAAATTGATGCCTTTCCCTTCTGGATTGTCATAATCAATTGTTATTTTTCTGGGAACTAAGCTAAAGCTTAACCTGTCACCAGGACTTACTTTTATTCCAGTGTCTACATAACGTCTATTGCTGCCAAATTCTTTACCGCCGCACAATTCGTTTTCATTTACGCCATAATTATTAGGCACATCGTTAATATTTGCAGCTTTACTATAATTTGGTTCTGAGCCATCAGCACAAAAGCTAGCTGGCACAAGTACTTTCCTTGGATTTTTGTCTTCTTTAAAAGGGCAAAAATTTACTGATCCATCGAGGGTGAATTTGATTTCCTCACCCTTGCTAATTATCTGACCAGAATCAACCCAATGAATTTTAACTCCTTCATCTGCTTTATGAACTGGAACATCCACATTAACGCTGGTGTTTCTGCTCTGCAACCCAGGCTCAACACACTCCATAGTACAACCAGTGATTGCAAGACACAGTATCAATAATAGTGATCTTTTACTTATCATTGCTGTCTTCCTGGTTGTGGTATCTGAGGCGTTGACCTTTGAGTCCCTTGTGGTATTTGAGGTCTTGACGCACCTGACTGTTGAAAAGTACCTCCTCCTCTTCTTTGAACGCTTTGTTCATCTAACCCTACTGTTCCCATTAAGCTTTGTTGATATTCTTTTCCAGGTTCGTTTTGCACATAAGCACCAAACAACGAGTCAGATATTGCCGAAGAAGCTTTAACTAAAGCTTTCATAGCGTGTCCCAAAATAACAAAAGCCATCATAGCGGTAATATTAGGTGTATATTTGGAAGCATAACCATAGAAGATACAAGGGTTAAAAATCTTTAGGTTAATACTAAGTATACACGTAGAGCAGACTTCAAAATCAAATACTGAATATATGATATAATCCATAACCTGACTTATCAGTGATATAAAAATTAAAAGCACTACTGGATGAATCGCAAATCTTGCTAAATTTTTAACCCAGTTGTGAAACATCTGCCTAGTATACGCAAATAAAAGACAAATAATAAAAATAGGTGCTAAAGAAAGCAATAACGCAATTATTGCTATAGATGTAATAAAAGAAAATAAGGCATTAAAAATAGATAAGCTCACTGTGATTAAACCCCAAATCACCAAGCAAAAAGATACAATGCCCAAAGGGCCAGAAAATATAAGAGATACTATTAACAATACTGAATGCGATGACAGAAATCTATTTAACGGCAAATCAAGAAACTCAAAAACATTTGAAGTAGTGCCTCTGAAATTTGCTATTTCTATTAACTGTTTTGGGGTGTTAATAAAAATAGAAAATGCATTGTTATAAAAAAAATTCCAACTGTTGTCCTGCAGCAGCTGGGTAATAACTCCTATCTTTACGCATATAATTAGAAACTCATATATAGAAATATGAGTTAATCCAAAAAAGTAGTAAAGGGTATATAAGATTATGTATAATACTAACAGCGATATTATCGTAGATCTAATGATATTTGTTTTGCTTGATTTTAGAAAACTTTCGTAAAGATGCTTTACAGGACTAGTATCAGAGTGAATCGCGTTGGAGTCTTTATAGCTGGAACCAAAAAATGCAGTTTTTACTTTTTCGTCAAAAAAATTATAGATTGCACTAAAAGTTCTTGTAGGTGGCTCTTTAGTTGTTAGGTTAATGCTAAACTGACCTTCATTTTTGTAATCGCAGCCATGGTCTCTTATTCCGTAATATATGGTGCCTGTTTTGTCTTTTAACTTTTCTTTTAAGCTTTCCATGTATTGAACGTCATGAACTTGGCTAATATCCACAGATATATCCGCTTGGTCTTCACCAGGCTTATGGTCAGGGAATTTATCAGAAACACGTATATATAAGTTATTTTTTAGGCTATGGTTCTTTGTTACTCTTATGTTGAAACCACCTTTGTCATTTCTATCGTAGCAGTGCTCGTCATTTCTACTACATAAACTAAAAGTTAAACTTGGTGTTCGATGGTATTTTTCTATCTTATAATCACAGTTAGTACATATGCCACCTGTTGGAATGTATTCAAAATCTTCACCATCCATGTGAATTTTCAAAAGTGTAATGCCAGTTTTTATCTGTTTTTCTTTTAGTATTTTACTAATAGCTTCAACATCAGACCGGGATATCTCACCTTCTACACTATTGTATTCAATATATGCGCAACCTTTGTTTCCGCTGCCGGAAGGAAATTTACATATACGTCCGCAGAGTAAATTCAAAATGCGCGTATCTATTTCGCTTGCGCTGCTATCTGAAAGGCTCCTACAGTCTATATTTTCTCCTTGTTTTATAGAATTGATGATATTTTTAATCTTTTTTTCATCTTGATCTAACTTCGAAAACCAGTACTCTTTTCCATTCAACCATTGCGCATCGCCTATTATATATTTATTAGAACATATTCCATCTTGAATACTACCTTGACATTCTTCTTGATTTAAAACATGTGCAAAATGTTCCGTTTCTTGCTCGCTACACTTTTCATCGATTTTCACATACCTGATTTTTGTCTCACTCTCTTTATCTTTACACACTTTACTTCCAATAACACTAAAGCTTATCGTATCGTCTTTTTTAAGTGCAAATGGTAATGTAACGTCATTTCTCCCAGGCCTAATTGCAAAATCTGCATACTGCTTAGGACAAAAATTAACCTTACTAGGCACTATATTAATCTCTGTTACGCTTCTTATCCCATCTGAGATGTAAACACCAGAATCAACCCACTTCTGCTCTGTTGACACTATATCTAGTTTTTCACGCAAACCTGATAAATTTTCTGGCTTAATACAGTGATCCTCCCCGCATCCAGACAATAAAAAAAGTACCACAAAACTTATGCATAGCTTACCCAAGTTTTGGTTACTTAAACGTTTAAGCATCTGTTACTTACCTTAACTAGCATCACCGCCACCTTAGTTAATCTTTTCGCTGGAACCTTTACCACTATCTCCACCTCCTCCACCAGCACCACCTCTTGCCTTCTTGACAGCCGCAGCAGCAGCTTGACCAACACCTCCAGCAGTGGCTTTGGCAGCAGATAAAGCTTTGCCCACCATTTGTCCAGGTGTACTACCAGAACCGAGTAATGCTCTATGGTTACCAGCAAGTTCAGCAGCCATGTTAGGAAGAATGTTTAAAAAGTGGTAAAAGAGGAATAACACTAGACACAACTTTAATAACTCTCCGATGAGAGAGCTGCCAAACTCCATGTATTTAAAGTAGAATAGACCAAGTATGTTGCTCTTTTTAAAGCTATAATTTTGCATCATACATGCAAGAGTAGTTTCATTTTTATCACATTCACCATCCTTCAATTTGAACCACTGTTTTTTCTTACTATCTGAGGTTTCTGCTTGTTTCTTTTCATATAGCTTATCCGATTCAAATTTCAAATTTTTAAAATATATTTTATCACATGCTATGAACATAAAGGACAAAAACGCAAAAAGGATAACCGGGTATAAGCTATAGGTAATCAACTCTTTCACCCAGCCGTCAAAATATCCTTTGGTGTGTTGGAATAAAACCATAGGAATAAATAAAGGTGATAGAATAACAATTACACTTAAAGCAACTAGAGATAAAATAAATACATAGCACAGCCACAAAATAACCATCATCATCAGAACGGCCATAAATATACAGACAAGAGCTACTAAAATTTGTCCACCAGCGAAAATAATACCAATCACCGAACCTGCAACTAACAAGACAGGAGCAGCACCAAGCAAGACTGCTAACGTTGCAACACCTCCAGTACCAATTTTGCCACCAATTCCATCTAAAGGGGCACCTAAATAAAATAAAATTCTACAATCAAGCCTATCCCAAGGTGCAAGATAACTGTAAGATACCTTCTTTCCTTCACGAGTATATTCATAATCTGTACCTGCTTTATAATTACATATGCCTTTACTTTCAGATGACGCTTTTAGCACTATCTCTGACAAACCATTTGAGAGACGAGTTAATTCTCCATAATAATGAGACATGGTACTGCCTGTTGTGAAGTAAATCACTAAAGCGAATTTAATAATCAACATGTACATTTCTTGTGGGCTGCGAACTCCACCAGACATAGCTTTTATAGAGAACAGTATTAAAGCTAAAACCAAAACAGCAGTTACAGTGTTTTTCAACCTCTTTTGTGCTACAGATAAGAAACTGCCCTTGTTATGTCCATCTTTATCTTTAAGTGGGCTGCCACTTGAATCAATACCTGCAACTAAATTATCTAACGATTCCTTAATGCATTGCACTATCATAGAAGTGATGGGAATAGGAGCTAATGATTTACTTCCTGCCTGATTATAGCAAGCTTTAGAGACATACGAGCTAAAACAGCCAGCATTATCATAACCTACAAAAATTTTCCCCCCTTGTCCGTTGAGTCCTTTTTCTTTAGATCTGATAATAGTTTTATAGTCATCATTATTACCAATAGAAACTTTTTCCTCTCCTGTACCATCTTTATTTTTGAATGTCATCATAGATTTTTCACACATAGGAGCAAGTGAGTCAGGTGGCAATTCCGTGCACCCCATATCAACCCCTTGCGGCCAAGGAGTCATTTCGATACCAAGCATGCTCACACTTCCCAGCTCCACACACAACCTGCCCATTTTTCTTACTGCTTTAAATGTTGACCCATGTATGGTTTCGCTTTGCCCAGCTTTAAGAACTTTACATTTCAGCTCACCATCGACCGTCGGGGACCATGACCCATCTACATATCCAGTATCTTTTTCCCTTACATCAAAGTCTATGTATCCAGGTTTTTCTCTGGAATCAAAGTCTTTCTTGTTAAAAAGATTACCAAAAGTTAAAGGATTTCGATGACATATTTCTATATATTCACTGTATTGCACACCGTTTTTTGGCCAGTAATAACTTTCTGTACTCTCCTGAACGTTAGAATTTAAGGCTTCTTTTTCTGCTCTTTTCCCGTCATAGTCTTTTTTGTTCACGTCTTCCCGAGCTTTATCTTGCAAACAAGAAAAATATTCATCTTCTGTTTGGTAATTTTTATTGGTGCAGCCACTATAACCTGTGTCTTCTTTAAAATTTTTGTATTTTCCATCATGACCACGTGCAACTGGGTGTTTAACAAAACTATGTTCACAAACAACAAGCCCCCCTATTGCTTTCCAGACTCCAACAATTGCAGCTATCATTCCAACAATAACAAGAGCGGTAAACAAACCAGCAGAAGAGACGATTAAGACAATGCCAGTAAATATTGCGCCAACAGCAATCGCTATTCCAGCAAGTGCTGCAGCTGTTTTAAACGCCCCACAATCAGGATTAGAGGCACGACTGAAGCTGCCAGTGGAATTAAATCTGCTAACAAATTCTGTCTTGTCAGTACCACTTACTCCATCTGCAAGCACTGGATATGAGAGTAAAAAGTCTATATTTAGTAAAAATATCGCAATTAATAGCAATGACAGCTTAGTCTTAAACATTTTTTACCTTCTGATAAAATATAGGCAACCATACTTTTGGGTTGTCCCCAACTTCATTTAATATATCGTGTAACAATAGAACACTTTCTGCACGTCCGGATAATACGTTGATTATATCATCTAAGTCTTTTAAGTCTATTCTAGCTACCACAGCATTAACTCCTTGTTTTACCAAAAAGAATCTAGTACTCGGATCTGTGTGCTTAATTAATATATATTCACGTTCAGTTAACATAAAAACATCCCGATAGACACTAGTAGCTTTCAGATTTGGTAAAAAAATCTGTGTCGCTGTTTGTTGTACAAGCGTATCGCTAATAGCACTTTTACTTGCATCCTCAACACTCTGAGTAGCAAAAATCACAAAAGCATTTAGTTTTCTCAGTACCTTCAACCAGTCTTTTATCTTGGGTGCAAAAACTGGATTATCTATTAATGCCCATGCCTCATCAAGAACGATAATAGATGGAGTGCCATCAAGAGATATACTAATCCTATGAAATAAATAAATCAATACTGGTCCAAGGGCAACAGGATCTTTGAGCAAGCTAGCCATCTCAAAACCAAATACTCTTGCTCGTGAAAAATCTAGCAAATCTTCTTTATTGTCAAATATTACAGCATGAGAACCATTATCATGCCACATAGATATTGCCCCAGCTAGAGTATCAGGACCTGCAAGTCCTAAAAACGGTACAAGGTTTCTCAAGAACCTGTCTTCTTTTCTTAATTTAAAATTTCCTTCAATTGCATCATTAATTCGTGCAATATCTTCTGAAGTAAATTTATCATTATATACCGAAATTAAAGACTTTATCCACTCCATTAAAAATGTTCTATTATCAGAGGTGTCATCAAGTTGCAAAGGATTAAAATTTGTTTTAGTTCTTGGTTCTATTACAGTATAGATACCACCAAGTGCTCTTAAGAAAATCTCTGCACCGCGATCTTTGTCAAAAAAGAATATCCTTGGAGAAAATTTTATCGCTTGAGCACATAAGAAATTCATTAAAACAGTTTTACCAGCACCAGTTGGGCCAATTATCATAGTGTGTCCAACATCCCTTATATGAAAGTTGAAAAAAAATGGAGTACCAGATGTCGTGTCGAAAACTGTAACGGCATCTCCCCAGTGGTTATTGAATTTATTACCAGTAGGATAATTATGTTGAGATGCAAATCCAGCCAAATTAAGACTACTTATTGTAGCTTTTCTCACTATATAATCGAAATTACCAGGAATTTGCGCCCAAAATGCTGGTTCAAGGTTAACTCTCTCACGGACAGGGTAAACACCGCAATTAGAAAGCTCTGATTCTACCAACGACAGAGCGTTATCCAATGATTTAGGACTTTTTTCTATACATAAAATAGTCAGGTGATGTTGACCAAATGCAATCTTACCACTCATTGCGTCATCAAGCGCTTGAGAAATTTCTGCTATTTGAGAAATAGCTTTATCTGCAGACTGTATCATTCGATTTTGCTGTATCTGCATTTTTCCAATCGCCATTTGCCTGTTTATAAATTGAAAAGATTGCGTAATTATAAACTCGTAAGGAAGTTGTAAAAACGAATCAAGCATTCCTGCAGAAGTATGATTTCCATATTCTTTGATACTAACTACTCCAGCATATTTACTCTCATTATGAGTCACAACCTGTATCATCTTACGGCCAAAGAATAACCTATGTACTGGTAAGTATCTTGATATTTCAGTTCTTAGCGGAAAAAGCGTATTTGTAACGAAGCCACAATTTACGATTCTAGATAGAAACTCCATTATTTCGCAGAACAAACCATCTGGAGTTTCTTTTACTCCAAGAATTTTAGGCGAATAATTTCTAAGGCTTGTCACTACACGATTTGTCGTTTCCTCTAAATCTTCATACGTGGCACGCATATCACTTTCCCAAGCATGTTTTGAAGTTACATGTCCGAATTTTTTTAGTAGATATGACAAAAATTCTACTCCTTTTGTGTCTGCTCTACGGATAATCGTAATGTATAGGTCATTAATAAATGATTGCCTTGTTGCGTGTTTTTCTCTCCATTTTAGATTTACGTGATTAGCGAAAAAATTCGGCAAACCTTGACTTGCAAATTCATCAGAAAAAATATTTTTTTTACGTCTGATAGTATGAAAATACAAACTAAATGCCGGAGATGAAATGCTTCTGAGCATCTGATTCCTGATATTATTTTGTATTACTAAATCCTCGTCATCGGCGGTTTCAAATGCAAAGCCACTTAGTTTTATAACCTTAACCAACCAATTTTCTTTTGTCATCAAGGTTGTGCTATTCCAATAGCAAGAATAAGGAATAAATTCAGCAGCGTGAACTTCCCTGCTCAGAGTAGATTTACTCTTTGATTGAATAGCCCTAAACCTCAGCATCACACAACATTAAGCAATATCATAAGAATTGGCTCCATGATAAAAACGATTTAAACATTTCGAGCACTTTCCTAATTTTACCATAAATAATTCAATAAACAAAGGTTCTTTTGCAGAAGCTATATAGCCAAGTCCATGTATACCTGGTAACATTAAAAGAATCACTCTCAAATCATTTGAATTAATGAAAATTAGCAGGCAAATCAGGACGTTTAATATTGCAAACATATAACTCACACCAAAGAGCATTGCAGGTCTTGTAAGACCTTTAAATAATTGATCTGTTTGTATACTACCTGTGGACATATCTTTAACCTTCTAATAATAGCTCTAACACTAATACTATATCATTATATTAAAAATCCATTGAAACTAGTAGCACTTTAAGTTAAGATACATTGATTAATAATTTAACCCAGATAATGACAAGTTGGCCATTTCAAGAAGCAGAAAAAATATTGCAAGAGTTTCCTAATAAAAAAGAAATAATATTTGAAACTGGTTATGGACCCTCTGGTTTACCCCACATAGGAACCTTTGGAGAGGTTTTCCGCACTACAGTTGTTGTAAATGCATTAAAAAAAATAGCTCCTGGTATAAAAACCAAAATCATTGCAGTTTCAGATGATATGGATGGTTTGCGAAAAATACCAGATAATGTGCCAAATCAAGAGATGCTAAGGGAGCACTTAAATAAACCATTGACTATGATACCCGATCCATTTGGCACTCATGAGAGTTATGGTCATCACATGAATTCGTTGTTGTGTAAATTTCTTGATTTGTTTGAATTTGAATACGAATTTAGGAGTGCAACAGAGTGTTATAAATCTGGCGTTTACGATGAAAAACTTTTACTCCTGCTGAAAAATTATGATAAAGTGATGGACGTAATGCTTCCATCATTTCGGGAAGAAAGGCAGCAGACTTACAGTCCATTCTTGCCGATATGCCCAAAAACTTCCCAAGTTTTACAAGTTCCAGTAATTGAAACAAATACAGATAAAGGAACAATCACGTATGAAGACCCAAACGGGGAAAAAATAGAAGTTCCAGTGACAAAAGGAAAATGTAAACTGCAATGGAAACCTGATTGGGGAATGAGGTGGGCCGCATTTGGAGTAAATTATGAAGCTCACGGAAAAGATTTAACTCCATCTGCTGTGCTTTCAAGTCAAATATGTGAAATACTTGGAGAAAAGCCACCACTTCTGTTTTGCTACGAGCTTTTCCTTGATAAAGAAGGAAAGAAAATATCAAAATCAAGAGGAAATGGCATTTCGATTGAAGAGTGGCTAACTTACGCACCAACGGAGAGTTTATCACTGTATATTTTTCAGAGTCCTAAAAAAGCTAAACGTTTATATTTTGATGTGATACCAAAATCAACCGATGAGTATCTAGAGTTTGTAAGGTGCTATAATGAGGGTAAAGAAAAAGATATAAATAATCCTGCATGGCATATTTATCAAGGTGAAGTTCCCAGTATAGAAACTTCAGGTATAAATTTTACGCTACTTTTAAACCTAGCGGCGGCTTGTAACGCTGAAAACAAAGAGATTCTCTGGGGTTTTATATCCACTTATGCACCAAGCGTCACACCAGAAAATAATAAAATGCTTGATAGACTTTCAGACTTTGCAGTAAAGTATTACCACGATTTTATCAAACCAACAAAATCATATAAAACTCCAAATGCAAAAGAGAAAGAAGCGTTACTAGATTTGAAGGACACTTTACATTCTCTATCTACAACTGTTACTGCTGAAGAAATTCAATCTCAGGTATTTTCTATTGGAAAAAAATATGATTATACCAACTTACGTGACTGGTTTCAGCTATTATATGAAACGTTACTTGGCCAAAAAACCGGTCCAAGAATGGGATCTTTCATAAAGCTTTATGGAATAGATAATACGATTTCTCTCATAGAAAGCGCTACTAAATGTATACTGTAGAGTTTACCTTCTTTCATTTGAGCTCTTTAGTTTTTAGTTCTGCCTTCTAAGGCTTTTACTCGTGACAACCACTGTGCCTGCGATCTTGTCGTGCCAAGTTTGACAGCGTTTGTTGAAATTTGACCATAAAAAGCCCAAGAATAATGGTGCAGCTGACAATATAAAGGAAAAAAATCTCTTTGTTGCTTGTCTTAGGGTCATCTTTTCGAAAGTTTGTGCATCCACAACTCTAAGCCCAAGTAATAGTTTTCCAGGTGTAGCAGCAAACCTTACCCACATATATGTTACATAGCAAAAGAGCATAATGCATTGGACTATTTGATTTAGGATTTGTAATTTTATAAGTCTACTCTGCGTTGTCTTTTCTTCTGCAGACAGTGGCGCTTGCATTTGGTATTTTGCAGCAATTTGACTTAATATTTTGCTATCCTCTGAGTTCATAAAGAGCTTATTTAAGGCTTGGCTGCAAAACTGCAAGAACAAAACGATAATAATCAAATCAAGCAATACTGATATATAGCGCCTAAGTCCTGTTACATAACATATCCCATTTTCATCTTTCTTTACCTTTTGAATAACATTTATAGAAGAAAAAATAGAAAATAAACGATTAAAAAATTTATGTAACATATATATACTTTCCAATATTTAACGTGCCCCTGGCCGGACTTGAACCAGCATGCTTTTGCAAGCAACAGATTTTGAGTCTGCCGTGTCTACCATTCCACCACAGGGGCATTAAGTTTTAATGCTATAGGCAACACGGAATTAGTCAAATTTTATATGTCTTTCAAATGAGGACTAAATATTCTACAATAATCAACAGTTACTCTCAAAACTTAAAATGAATGAATTAGCTAGTCTCCTCAGTTCAAGAAGTGTAGATAAGGAAATATGTAAATTACCGCATAATTTAGAAGCTGAACAGATGCTTATTGGTGCAATGATTCGTGATAATAGAATCTGTGATGCAGTTGAAGACACAATCACAGCAGAAAATTTCTATGATCCATTACATCAAAGTATTTTTACGCAGATATCCAAAACCAGGAAACACGGTATAGTTGCCAATGAACTAAGCCTCAAAATGTTTTTTGAGAACGACCAAGCGTTTACCGAGTGTGGTGGGGTAGAGTACTTAGCAAAGCTTGCAGCAAAGGCAAGTATTGCACTTGATATCTATAGTTTGACTAGAATAATCCGTGATACTTACTTAAGGAGATGTTTAATTAAGCTCGGGCAAGAAATAGTTGGTGATAGCTACAACTACGATATTGAAAATCCTGCACAGGCGCAAATTGAACAAGCAATGACAAAATTGTTCAACTTAGCAGTAAAAAAACAAGGTGAGAAAACATATATAAAACTTGCAAGTTCAATTAAAGACGTAGTTGAGAAGATCAGCACACTGAAAAATAATCCAGAAGCGCTGGGCGTTACAACCGGACTTCAAGATCTAAATCAGCTTCTTGGTGGCCTACAAAAATCTGATTTATTAATTTTAGCTGCAAGGCCTTCTATGGGTAAAACAGCACTGGCGCTAAACATCGCACTTAATGCTTGTAAGATGTTGCAAAAAAGAGCAGATAAACAACATTATGTAGCGTTTTTCTCACTTGAAATGTCAGCAGAACAATTAACCGCAAGGCTGATCACTATAGATTCAGGGATTAGTTATTATAAGGCATTAACCGGGAGAATTAGTGATTTTGAATTGCATGAATTTATCAATGCTAGTACAGAATTATCTGAACTGCCTTTCATCATAGATGACACCCCTGCGCTATCAATTAGTGCCCTTCGCACCAGAATACGCTTGCTGTATCAATTATATAATGTAGAAGTGGTATTCATTGATTATTTGCAGCTAATCAGAGGAACAACAAAAAGAAGTAATGAAAATAGAGTACAAGAAATCTCGGAAGTGACGCAGGGTTTGAAAGCAATTGCAAAAGAGCTGAATATTCCCGTTGTTGCACTATCTCAGCTCTCTCGTTCTGTTGAGCAGAGAGACGACAAAAAACCACAACTTTCTGATTTGCGTGATTCAGGAAGCATAGAGCAGGATGCAGATATAGTGATGTTCCTCTATAGAGAGGAATATTATGAATTGAGAAAGCAACCAAGTGAAGGAAGCAATAAACATCGAGAGTGGCAAGAAAAAATGGAAAAAATTAGAAATATTGCAGAGCTTGTTATTGCAAAGCAGAGAAATGGGCCAATTGGCAGTGTGAAGCTATATTTTGACTCTAACAGAGGTTCATTTAAAGATTACACGGAGAGGCATAGTGTGTAGCTTGGCAGCAATCTTCTTGTTCCCAAGTTCATCAATTGTTTTTTTATGTAAAAAGTTAGCTTGACAACTTCCTTTAAATCCTTTTATATGGTATTATATTTTACAATATGTGAGGAATAATCATATGAGTAAAAACAATTTACCCTATTATATAGCTGGAACTCTGGCTGCTTTAACTTTATTAGCATCTGGAGTGTTTGCTGCAGCTCCTTATATTGGTTTCTTAGCTCCTGTTGCAGCATTAAGTGTTGGCCTGCCATTTATTATTGGTGGTGCTGTATTTTCTGCTGTAGCTATGGCACTTTCGTATAAAGCAATTAGTAAGAATAAAACTATTTCTGAGAAAGATGTTCAACTGACTGAGAAAGTAGAAGAAATATCTAAAAAAGATGCTCAACTAGCTAAAGAAGAAGATAAAGTACAGGCTCAAAAGCAAACAATTTCTGGGCAAAATGACCAACTGACTAAAAAAGAAGCGGAAGTAAAAGCTAAAGAGGAGGAAAATTCTAAGCAAAAAATTGAAATTAATAAAAAAAATGAGGAGATTGATAATCAAAAAAAAGAAATAGAAGAACTTAAACACAAGAAAACTTTTGTTCCGCAAGCAATGAAGAATATCAAAGAAGCATCTCAAGAAGTATTTGCATATGTAGCAGAAGCCTACAGTAGTGGGCGCGTTCATAGTACTATTAAGCAGCGCCGTAGTGATGTTGCGAATGACTTAAAAAATGTCGTAGGTAGTGCGAAAAATGCTTATGGCACATCAGTTGAGTATGTAAAAGGGAAATTTAATAGTGCTGGAAATAAATTAAAAAATGTTTATGGTACATCAGTTGAGTATACAAAAGGAGCACTTAACAGCGTTGGAAGCAGCTTGTACAGTAGATTTCATGGTACTAAGGTTTCTAGTTCGGAAGAGCAGTTTAAGCGTGAAGATGGATCTAAACCTAGTATGCAAGAACTAACTAGTTTGGATTACTTAGATCTTGCAGTTTCTTCCAGTGAGCAAAAGCAACGAGCTAATAGTTTGGATTATTTAAATATTGATAACGACGTTCCTAAGCAACCTGATCATTTAAGTATTGATGCTGCTAAAAGGTATTTAATGAGTCTTTCTGAGGATCAGGAGATATTTTATGATGCAGAATCTGGTGGTGAAAAAGATACTGAGACTTCTAGCCTGAAAGAGCAGTTAGATGAAAACAGTAAAGCAAAAGTTCCGTCAAGAATTTCTGATTTATGTGAGTCAGTAAAAGGAAAGTTTACCAGCTTTTGGAGTGGGGTACAAAGTATTTATAGTAAGAATGTTTATAATAGTTGTGCACTAGGTACTGATCTGTTGCATGCTCAACATAAAAACACCTTGGCTAATGTACCACAAGAAGAGGTTGTAAATAAAGAAGCTCAAAAGCCAGAAGAGCAAGCAGACCAAAAGCCAAATCTTCAAAGGGACAACAGCATAAACAATACGGAAGAAGGCGGTAAAAATAAAAGGAGTGGAGCCGCAAGAAGAAAAAGAAAACAAGCACGAGTAGAACAACCTATAGTGTATACAGTTACAACAAGTAATAAATATGATGTGTTGCTACCTGAATGCTTCCTTAGTTAAACATCAACCCTCAAAAAAACCGGCGTAGGTTTAGGCAGCGTAATGCCTGAACTTACGCACGTATCGCACAAAGATTTTAAACCTCGTTGCTCTTTCGGAATTTGCAATTGATCGAGTATCATTTCCGCTGACCTCGGGACAATTGGCTGCAATAAAGTGCCAATTATCCTGATGTATTCCAGTAGCTTATAAATTACTAAGTTCATGCGCTCTCTGTCAGTTTTGCTTAGTGTCCAGGGTGCACTTTTATCTATATAAGCATTGGCTTCAGAAGAGATGTTGATGATTAGAAGTATGATATGGTTAAACTCATACTTTGATAGGTGATTCATCACCTGATCGAGTATAGCTTTGCAACCTGGAAGACTTTCTTCACCTTTAAGTAGGCTTTGATCGATTGTTGGTACAATTCCAGAACATTGCTTGTGTAAAAATGAAATTGTTCTTTGTACTAAATTGCCTATATTGTTTGCAAGTTCTGAGTTTATGCGGCTGATCATGTTTTTCTTACTAAAGTTGCCATCCTGGCCAAAACTTGCTTCTCGAAGGAGAAAATAGCGTAGTTGATCAACACCAAACTCTTGAGCGAGGCCAATTGGATCTATGACATTACCAAGAGACTTGGATATTTTTTCTCCTTCGTTTAGCCACCAACCATGAACTGCAATTTGTTTTGGCAGTGGCAAATCTGCTGCAAGGAGAATCGCTGGCCAATACACAGCATGAAAGCGCAATATGTCTTTGCCGATTACATGAACGTTGAAAGAGTTGTCAGCTAGGTTTGCAGTGCTTGACACTGGAATCTGTATTTCTGGTTCTGCCCAAAACTTCTTATATTCTTCACCTTCAGTACTAGGGAAACCTATTGATGTAAGATAATTGGTTAATGCATCTATCCAGACATAGATTACGTGTTTGTCATTACCTGGTACTTTTATTCCCCAGTTAAAACTAGTGCGAGAGATTGAGAGGTCAATGAGCCCTGATCTTACAAACGATACCACTTCATTTTTTCTGCTCTCAGGAAAGATAAAATTTGGCTGATTTTCATATAGTTCTAGTAATTTATCCTGCCAATTCGACAAACGAAAAAAGTAGCTCTCTTCTTTTACCCATTCAACCTCAGCACCTGTTGGTGCTTTGCCATCTATCAGCTCTGATTCCTGATAAAATGCTTCATCACGAACTGAATACCAACCCGAATAGGAATCCAAATATATTTGTCCTCTCTCTTCAAGCCTATTCCATAAAGCTACCACTGCTTTTTCATGACGTTCCTCCGTAGTGCGAATAAAATCGTCATACTCAAAATTCATGAACTTAGCTAATTCTTTAAATGAAACACTCACTTCATCTGTAAATTCTTTTGGCTGCATTTCCTTTGCTTTAGCTGCTTTTTCTATTTTTTGTCCATGTTCATCTGTACCGGTGGTAAATTTGACATTTTTCCCAGCTAGTTTCATGAACCTTGCCACCACGTCACACAAGAGAGAAGTGTATGCATGACCGATATGCGGCTTATCGTTTACGTAATATATTGGCGTGGTGATGTAAAAACTCTCAAATCGATCCATGGTTTAGCATTTTGATAAAAATCAACTGAGTTAATTATAGTATTAAAAAGGCAGTAATAAATAAATATTGATTGGGTTAAGCATAATTTTTGAAAAAAGCTATTTACTGAAATTTTATTAAAATAAGAAACAATCAGGTATGATTATTGAAAGAACAATGGGAAATTTTCTTGTAATTCTATTTATAGTTTTCTATGCATTTGATGCACACGCTGATGGAGCAACAGATGTAATGTGTAATGTAATAGGTTACGTTCATGGAATAGGTGGACCAATGATTACAGTAGTAGTAATTGGTACAAGCTTACTTGCAATATTTGGAAGAATGCCTTGGCCTTCACTTTTCTCACTTGGTATGTTTGTTGCTGTGTTTTTTGGTGCACCTAAAATTGCAACAGCGATAACAGAAAAAAACGTTTGTAATTTTCTTGAAGATCAAATGCCGGTTCGTTGTCCTTATAAAGGTCAAACGTTGGTTCAAGGAAAGTGTGTTGCTGCTCCTGGATATGAACGTGTAGGTACAAGTTATTCTTGTCGTCGCGGTTGGGCGCTAACTAATAAAGGCTACTGTATAAAAGCTGGCCAAGATCCTTCAAAGTATTGGAAGTGAAAATGGTGCTTTTATAGAGTTAAATCTAACTACTCATCAAACCACAAAGTATATAATTAATATCCACACCTTTAGTTAAATTCCACTCACGCTTTATTACGTTGTACTCCATGCCAGCCATGTTTTGCAGCGTTACATTATTTTCTCTTAAGTGATTTGCAATTTCTGACGGCTTGAGAAATTTATTCCAATTATGCGTACCCTTAGGCAGCCAATTTAATATGTACTCTGCGCCGACTATTGCAAGACAGAAGGATTTGATAGTTCTATTTATTGTGGATATAAAGATTAGCCCTTCTGGTTTCAGCAATTCTATTGCTCTTCTCATAAAGAATTCTAAATTATCTACATGCTCGACTACTTCCATCAGCAGAACCACGTCGTACTTCTTGTCATTGCTTAGCTCTTCAATGCTGGTGTGCATATATTCTACATTAAGCCCTACTTTTTTCGCATGTGACTGTGCCACTTTGATGTTTTCTTCACATACATCTATTCCCACAACGTTAATGCCAACGCGTGCCATTGACTCTGACAAAATGCCACCACCGCATCCAACATCAAGCAATGATAATTCTTTCAAATTGCATTTTTTTAACTCTTTTATTTTCTCAATAATGTAAGATACTCTAACAGGATTCATCATGTGCAATGGTTTGAATTTGCCGTTCTCATCCCACCACTGGCCTGCCATTTTAGCGAATTTTGATATTTCATCTTCGTTATAAGTTTTTGTTTTTTTTTTCTTAGAGGTTATATTACTGAGTTTATCAAGGCGTTTTTTATGTCTGCTTTCTTTTGAAAATTCTGTTTCGAGGAATTGTTTGACTATGTCTTTTGCTAATCCACTCGCAGTAAACCCTGCACCAAGACACAGTACATTTGCGTTGCCATGCTCGCGAGCTAATTTTGCGATCTCAACACTGTTACATAAAGCAGCGTAGATTCCTTCAAAACGATTTGCCACAGTACTCATGCCCAAACCTGTACCACAAATTAATATCCCATAATTTGCTTTTTTGCTTGTTATATCTTCTACAACTTTAACAGCATAGTCTGGGTAATCTACACACTTTTGCTTAGCAGTGCAGCCTTGATCTACCGCTGTGTAACCCAGGGTTTCCAGGTAGGATTTTATTTCTGATTTTAATTCATAACCAGCATGATCTGAGGCAATTGATATTATATCTGACATATAAAAAGTTGATCTTGCATAACTTAAGGATATTTATATGGGTAATTTATTTTGATCTTTCTGTCAAGCCGTTTTAATACTCCTGATCTTTCGGGAGTCCTAAAGCTTGAAATAAATTTCGAGTCAGATGTGTATAAATTCTATATAATTTTTATCCTACTACTAATTCAATAAGATGGATCACATAGATATTATAAAATCAAAATTATTATTATCTGACATAGTAGGTAAAAAAGTCAGGCTAATAAAAAGAGGAGATAGTTTTGTTGGGCTCTGTCCATTTCATAACGAAAAAACCCCATCTTTTTCGGTGAGCAATACTAAGGGGTTATATTACTGTTTTGGTTGTTCAGCTAGTGGTGATGCATTTGAATTTATTTCACAAACTGAAGGATTAAGCTTTAAAGAAGCATTGGAAAGATTAGCATCGGTTACAGGTGTTGAACTGCCCAAAAGTCTTAGTATTACAAAAGGGGACAATAAACTATTTTTAGCGCTTGATTTAGCTGCAAATTGGTTTGCACAAAAAAATCAGGGCATTGTAGATTATTTAAAGCAGCGCAAGATTTTACCTGAAATCATAGATAAATTTAAGATAGGTTATGCACCAAGCTCTGGTTTGAAAGAGTATTTAAACTCTTCAGGTATTGAAGACAAAATTTTAATTGATATTGGATTAGTAAACAAAAATTTTCATGATTATTTTTATGACCGGCTGATATTTCCTATATACAACATTGCAGGAAGAGTTATTGGTTTTGGCGGACGTGCGCTGAGTTCTGAGCAACAGCCAAAATATTTAAATAGCCCAGAGAGTCAGCTCTTCAAGAAGAGGGAGAATTTATACGGATTAAACTTTGCTTTAAGCGAAATACGTAAAAAACAGCACATATTTGTTGTTGAAGGATATATGGACACTATAGCGCTACATCAAGCGGGAATTAGTAATGCAGTTGCTCCACTTGGTACCGCAATTTCTGCAGAACAGATAAAAAACCTGTGGAGATTTGCTAAAGAAATCTCCATCTGTATGGATGGCGATAATGCCGGATATCGTGCTGCTACACGAGTTGCGGAACTTGCTCTGCCAATATTAGAGCCTGGATACACGTTAAAGTTTGTGACTTTGCCGAGTAATAAAGATCCATACGATATATGTAACGAACTGGCATACAAGAAAGAAGACGTGTTGACTGCTCTTGACCATTCAACAAAACTGCATTCTGAATATTTATGGCGTCACATAATCGATAGCAACTTTCAAAATTATGAAAAACTTGCTCCGGAAAAATATTCAATTCTTGAGCACAAGTTCATGGAATATGTAAATACTATTAGCAACAGCAGTATTAGAAGGTATTATAGAGATTATTTTTACAATAAGGCTAGTGAACTAAGAAGTAGCTTCAAAAAACAGATTTTTAATAGTAAAACTAGAGCAACAAAAGGTGAGTATCTTCATAACAAATCTCCAGAGCTAATTGAGGCAGAGCAAAATCAGGCCATAATTTTGCGTATAGCCGTAGAATTTCCTGAAATCTTGAACCGTCCTATATTTTTTGAGCAATTTTCTCATTTTGAATTTACTAATGAGATGAAAAGATTACAACAGCGTGTAATTGATGTAATAAGTAACAAAAGCAAACTTGGTAAAGAGGCTTTGTTACAAGAATTGAAACAGTTTGACGTTATAAAGTATGTATTTGAAAAAACTAGTGTACTAAATAGCCAACTGAACGAGAGAAAATCTGCAGAAATTGTGTGGAATAATATAGTGTTACTAAAAGAATTAAATGCGTTACGAAAAGAAAGAACCGAAGCGAGGCTGAGCGGTAATCTTGACTTAGAGGAAAGGTTGATAGAACAAATAGAGCAAATAGAAAGTAATATACAAGAAATGCAAATGGAGTTTATTGAAAAGTAGGCTGCTACAGTTAATTATTTTTAGGTTGTTTGTCATTCTGCTGCTTTTTAACGGAATTTATACTGCCTCTTAGCAATAAAAAACTTACTTATTGTAGGAAAATCTTGTGTTTGTTCTCATATAAAACTATTTATGGAGTGACAATGGTGCATGTATTATACTTACATTTTTGATTCGAAAATTTATGCAGTTGTTTCTAACAAAATTAGTCAACAAATTCTATTGTTTAAAGATGAGAAATAAAGTAATCATCATTTCTAGTATTGCTTTTATTCTACTGTTTTTTATCAGCAGTGCATTTTTAAAAAAAGATCAGGCGGTTCATAGTGATAATGCAACTAGTAGCTTTTCAGTAAAAACTCAAGAATGTGCGCCGCAAAACCGCACTATATATTTAAATTTTTCTGGTACAGTAAATCCCTTACATAGAGCTAGCCTTGTCTCAAAAATAAGTGGTAAGATTATTGCTATTTATTTACCTGATGGTGAAAAGGTAAAAAGAGATGATGTAGTGTTAAAGATAGAAGATTATGACAGGATTGAGCAATCTCAGAAAGCCAAAGCTTTATTAAAGCAGCGTGAAATTGAGTATGATTCCTCTCACAAACTGAATAAAACAGGCTATGGAGCACAAATACAAGTAGAAGCAGCTTTTACTGCGTTACAAAGTGCAAAAGCTGACCTAAAAAGGCTAGAATTGGATTTAGAAAATACTGCAGTCAAATCTCCTATAGATGGTTATATTGATAAAATCAATGCAAACGAAGGGGATTTTGTTAATGCTGGGCAAAAAATAGCTGACGTGGTTGATTTCGATCAAATTCTTGTGGTGTTATACGTTTCGGAAAATGAAGTAAATAAAATAGAGCTAGGCAGCACAGCTCAAATTAGTTTACTGGACGGAAAAGAATTGGCAGGTGAAGTAAGTTTTATTAGTAAAATTGCTGAGCCTAAAACTGGGTCTTATAGGGTAGAGGTAAAGGTAATTAATAATAAAATGATATCCTTGCAGGGACTAACTGCCAACGTAAGACTACCTTCAGGCGAAAGATTTGCATATAAAGTTCCTTCTTCAGCCCTGAGCTTAAGTGACGAGGGTGCTCTTGGAATAAAGATTGTTGATGACAATAATTATGTAATATTTGTACCAATAGAAATTGTTGATCATGAGAGCGATGGGGTTTGGATAGTAGCAAATAACGAAGGTAAACCCATAAAGTTAATAGTATTGGGCCACCTATTTGTTAAGCCTGGTGATAAGGTTTAAGACATAAGATCCTTTTTCATAGCTTATACTACGTTATACCAATCCCAGCGTCTGGGCACTGGTTTCTTGGTACTTATTCCGCAATAATTTTTTTTTCCTTCAATAAATTTTGCAGTTCGCCTTTTTCGTACATCTCGCGAGTGATGTCGCAACCACCGATAAACTCTTCCTTTATATATAATTGTGGAATTGTTGGCCAATCAGAAAACTTTTTTATAGATTCACGTATTTCATCATTCTCCAACACGTTAATATACTTAAACTTCACGTTCAATTTTTTTAGGATTGACACGACGAGTCCAGAGAATCCGCATTGAGGAAAATCAGAAGTGCCTTTCATGTACAACACCACATCATTTTCCGCTATATCTTTTTTTATTTGTTCAAAACTGCTCATAAATTCACCTTATTTTTAAGTATTAGTTTCCAGTTGCAAGGCGTGTATAGACTGACCTTCCAGAGCTTTATATACCATTTTATGCTGTTCTATTTTTGTCTTTCCAAGAAAGCGCTTGGAGGTTATTTTTAAATGATAATGATCATCATCTCCAGCAAGGTCCTGAACCTTTATATCAGCGTCGGGGAACGATTGTTTGATGATCCTTTCTAATTCGTGAATTGCAATAGTCATTGATTTGCTTTAAATTACAATACTTTCATTATAAATCTAAAACGACTGGGTGCAATTGAATTATTGATTATATGGTTACTAATATTGTGAAGACAGTAGATTCAGCGTGTTAAGTGTACTAGCAAGGCGAGATTTCAATTGATTTTCATATTTACTCCAATCTTGTATTGCCTTTCTTGCAATACCTGAATCAACTGCGGCTTTTGCAACAGCAGGAGATACTATAGAAATTAATCTTGGGTCAAATGGAGTAGGTATTATATATTCACGTCCATAGCTCATTTTACGACCGCCATAGGCTGCAGATATCTCGTCAGACACTGGCTCACGGGTAAGCTTTGCTATTGCATCTGCAGCTGCAATTTTCATCTCATCATTTATTGTTGTTGCATGTACATCAAGCGCTCCTCTGAATATATAAGGAAATCCCATTACGTTGTTGACTTGATTGTTGTAATCTGACCTGCCAGTTGCGATTATTGCATCTGGCCTCACAGATTTTGCAAACTCAGGCCTTACTTCTGGATCGGGGTTGGCGAGAGCGAAAATAATCGGGTCTTTGCCCATACTCTTTAACATCTCTTCATTTAACACATCTTTTGCAGATAATCCGATGAATACATCAGCGCCTTTTATTGTATCAAGTAGAGAACGTTCGGAAGTATCAATTGCATATTTTTCCTTCCACTTATTCATGTCCTCGTTTCTACCTTTGTATATTACTCCTTGCTTATCACACAGCACTATATTTTTAGCGCCCATGGACTTTAGTATTTCTAAACATGCAATACCGGCTGCTCCAGCACCATTCATAATGATCTTAACGTCCTCTAATTTCTTTCCGACAATATCAAGAGCATTTTCTATACCAGCTGCAACAACCACTGCAGTTCCATGCTGGTCATCATGGAACACTGGAATATCCATCAGTTCATTCAGACGTTTCTCTATTATAAAACAATCGGGAGATCTTATATCCTCTAAATTTATCCCCCCCCAACTTGGCCCAAGGTACCTTACTGCATTGATGAAATCTTCTATATTTTCTGTACCAACTTCTATATCAACTGCATCAATATCAGCAAAACGCTTAAATAAAACAGCTTTGCCTTCCATGACAGGTTTTGCAGCAAGAGGACCGATATTACCAAGCCCAAGCACTGCAGTGCCATTTGAAATGACAGCTACAAAATTGCTTTTTGCCGTATAATCATAAACAACCTCAGGATTTTTAGCTATTTCAAGGCACGGAGCTGCAACGCCAGGAGAATAAGCAAGTGACAAATCATACTGGGTAGATAAAGGTTTTGTTGGCATGATTGAAATTTTACCAGGGTTACCACCTCTACTGTGATACTTAAGTGCCTCTTGTTTTGTGGTATTATCTAAATCATCGTTCATTCTTATATTTTAAGCTTGTAATTTTTAAGTATATGGAGTTTTTATAAATGTTCAATTGTAAACTATTAGCTTGTGAACTCTGTTGTACTTCTGTATAAGTTTACCTATTACGTAAGATGATATTACATGCTTAAGAAAAACGTGCCTAATTTGCTTACAATTTCTCGTGCACTTGCAATACCAGCAATAATATTAAGTTTTTATATAGAAAATAAATATGCAGGCCTGATAACAATATCAATCTTTGTGTTTGCGTGCATTACGGATTTTTTTGATGGTTACTTGGCGCGTGCGTGGAAAGTCCAATCAAAGTTTGGCAAGCTATTTGATCCAATTGCTGATAAATTAATAGTGGTTTCAACGATAATTATGCTAGTTTATAAGCAGAAGATAAATGATTTTACAATAGTACCATCGATTATCATCATCTGTAGGGAAATATTAGTTTCGGGTTTACGGGAGTTCCTTATAGCTATAAATGTTAGTCTACCTGTAAGCAAAGCTGGCAAAATTAAAACATTTTTGCAGATGGTTGCTGTAGTAGCGCTAATAATGAACGATTACGACACAACTCAATATATAGGTGCAATTTGTTTATGGGTTGCAGCTATTATAACTATGTGGTCAGGCTATAATTATATCCTAGCCGGCATCAAACAGGTTGACTGAATTTCTTGAGAAACAGTTAATATACAAAAGTAGTTAATACTTTCATAATATTGACTGAATAGTTAAAATCCTGTATAATATATTAGTTAATAGGGTTTATATGACTGATAACTTTAAGACTACGTTTTCTCCTGAAGATTTTTTTGGGGATTTTTGGCTGACAGTTGATAAGGAAGTCAAAAAAGAAAGGTCAGAACAAGAGTCATTAACACTAAAAGAAGAAGCAGAAAAAAAGAAGAAGCTAGAACAAGAGCTATTAACACTAAAAAAAAGAGAGCTATATAGACAATGTGTATCATTGGTAACAATGGTTCCATTTGCATTATTTATGGCTATTGAACTGGAAAAAATATGTAGCGATCAGGTATTACTTGGCGTGATAAGTGGCGCACTAAGCCACACTATATTACCTTCTATGGTCCTATCTCTTATTTGTACGCTATATTTAATTTACAATAATAGGAAAATAGCACAAAAAGAACGAGAGTTGGAGAATATTGAAAATGGAGAGGAAGTAAAGGAAAAAGAGCACAATATTTCTGATATAGGTCAGTGTTTGATCTATATTGAGGCTATAACAACTGCACTGATTATTGTAGGTATGATAATGGGTGAAACATCTTCACTTGAAGCAGCAGAGGATGCAATTTTATTTCTTGCCAATGCAATTGCTTTTCTTGTAACTCTTGTTTCTTATATTGATGAGCATGAAAAAAATAAGAAAAAGGAAACAGAAAAATCTAATCTTGATGAAAAATCTAGCAAGAAAACTAGCAATATGTCTGTAGCCGGATGGCTTTGTTGCATCGCTAGCTATGATGGATTAAAGATAAAAAAGATGGAGAATATCAGTAGCTTATTATTCTGGTATTTATAACAAGAACGGTCAGTGAATACCTAAATTTGAGTAAAAGAAATTTCACTACCACTCACTAATCCGGCTAAAATTCAAGAATTTCAATGCTTTAGCTATTTTCAATAGAATTAAGTTTATTAATATAAATAATAAATTACTATTCTTAAATTTGATCAGATTGATTGCAAAAAAACAAGATTTTCAATAGGTTGCTTATAATCCTAGCTATAGTTAGCCTTTCATAAGTAGCGATGCAACAAAGCCTAGCCGGATTGGCGCTTGCTGGTTCTTCTATATTTTTAATAAGAAGGATAATGTTAATGGCATTAGCATCGTCCTTAAATCCTGCTGTTGGGCCTACTTTAGGCTTGATAGGTATTGCACTTTTTATGGTTGTACAGATATTAACTACACATTCCTACAGCAAAACGCTGAAAGATCCAAAAGTGGAAGGACAAGGTAAATCGAGGAATGCAGGTAGTTCTGACCGTAGTTATAAAGAGGAAGGGCCGGCTATTGCCTAAGAAATTTATTTATTTAAGTAATATTTAGGTCTATACTTTATTTTGATCGAAAAAAATCTTATGTATAAGACTTTAATCACGTGCTTTATTTTCCTAATTTGCTCCTTTACACAATCGTATGCGGATGATCTTGAAAAAACTGAAGCTGAACTATATGAGGAAGCAGTTGAACTTTTTGACCAGAAAAAATATAAACAAGCTATTAGGGCATTTCAAAAGATAGAAGATTTGTACCCTTTCTCTTATTGGGCAAGGAAAGCAAAATTATTATCTGGGGTTTCTCACTATAATATGGGTAACTACAGTAGTGCTGCAAGTGATATGGATGATTATATATACGTTTATTCAAATGGTGAAGATTTGCCATATGTGTATTACTTAAGAGTACTATCTTATTACATGCAAATTAACAAAGTGCAGCTCGGGCAACAAGTTGCATATAAAACTTTAGAGCTAGCTACAGAGTACATTAATCTCTTTCCAGGCAGCGAATATGTAGACGAGATGAAGGAAAAAGCAAAGCTGATCACAGAGCATATATCAACAAAAGAGTACTCTATCGGTAAGTTTTACCTGAGGCGTGGTGAATATTTAGCAGCAATTAAGCGTTTCCAGAATATAGCAAGCTATAAGGATTCTAAATATTTTTCTAAGTCTATTAACTATTTAATAGCAGCCCATTCAGCTCTTGGCCTTGACTTAGAAGCTGAGCAGTATGAAAGTATGTTATTAGCAGAAAACCTGCAAGATGCCAAGCCAGAGGCTTGAAAATTTGCTTTAGCTTTTTCTATGCTTTGATATATAATTAGGTTTTTAACTATTTGAATATGGCTGGTCATTCACAATTTTCAAATATAAAACATCGGAAAGGCACTCAGGATGCAAAGCGCTCTCAAAAATTTACGAAGCTGATTAGAGAAATAACAGTTGCTGCAAAGCAAGGGCTACCCGATCCCGAACTCAACCCGCGCCTTCGCTCTGCTATATTTGCTGCACGCAAGGAAAATCTACCAAAAGATAAAATAGAAACAGCAATAAAAAATGCAACTGGTAACGTTGCTGGAGAAAATTATGAGGAAATCCAATATGAAGGTCATGGGCCTTCTGGCACTGCACTTATTGTCCATGCCTTGACTAATAACCGCAACCGTACTGCTTCTGAGGTACGTTATATATTTTCTCGCAAGGGTGGAAACTTGGGAGAAACAGGAAGTGTTAGTTACCTTTTCGATCATGTAGGCTTAATCGTCTATAAAGCAGAGGGTGTGAATTTTGATGATTTATTTAATTATGGGATCGAGTTAGAAGTATTGAATGTTGAGGAAAATGACAAAGAAGGATTACACGTTATAACTTGTGAAATAAAAGATTTTGGTAAAGTACGCGATGCCTTTTATGCAAAATTCGGAGAACCAGAACTTGCTCGTCTTTCGTGGCAACCAAAGGATCTAGTTGAAATTAGCGATAAAGAGTTGATCGATAAATTATCCACATTGGTTGAAGAATTAGAAGATAATGATGATGTACAGTATGTTGAAGGTAATTTTACTTTTGTTGATAAGCTATGAGGCTGGTAATATTTGTATTGCTTTGTATTTTACCAGCATATGCTACTGAAACATCAACAGATCTTGCACAGCCATTCCAGCATGGAATCAGAAAAAAAAAAGCTACTTTGACGACAGAAAGTGATGGAAAGTTGTTATTCATATCTAGTGACATAAAATCCTCTTTTTTTGACACGGAAGGGTTGGCGCCAAATACAGTGGTAAAATTGATCAACATATATAAAGATTTTGGTGTTGATTTTAAAAAAGACATTGTGCCGAAGAGTAAATTGGAGGTTCTTTTTGAGAGATCGCTCAGTAATCAGAAGACTGAAGAAAAGATTTTATATGCTTCACTGACAATAAACAAGAAAGCTATTAGTTTATATCATTATAAATCGCAAGACGGCAAAGAAAGGTATTTTAATAAAGAAGGAATAAGCTTAAAAAATGGCGAAATTTTTGCAAATCCTTTAAATGGAGATTATTGCATATCCTCAAAATTTGGCAATAGAAAGCATCCTGTTCGCGGTAAAATTGCTTTTCACAAAGGAGTGGATTATGCAGCTAAGCTTGGCACTCCCATATACGCTGCTGCAGAGGGTGTGGTAGAATATATAGGAAAGAATGGTGGCTATGGAAATTACATCAAAATAAAACACAAAAATGAATATTCAACCTGTTATGCGCATATAAGTAGATTTAGTGGCGATATAAAGTTAGGCTCTAAAGTAAAACAGGGGCAGGTCATTGCCTATGTTGGTAGCACTGGTGTTGCAACAGGACCCCATTTACATTACGAAGTTATATATAACGGCAAACACATCGATCCGCTTACGATAGCGCATGAAACTGAAGTAAAATTGCCTGATCATGAATTAAGAGAGTTTAAACTATTTGTAAATAAGATAAATAAAACGATCAACAGAGAGGGTTCAAGTGAAAAAGAAGTTTAAAGACAATATGGATAAGAATACGATAAACGATAGAAATTTAAGTCAACTCCGGTTTTTTCCTGTACTAATAGCGCTAGGATTAATTTTATCGCTGCTTTTTTTTGCATATGACAGCACAATTGCGCTTGGAGTTGCTGCTGTTTCAATTTTGACTTTTCTTCAAGGATTTTTTATTAATGACCCTAATGAAGCAAGAGTGATAGAGTTTTTTGGTCATTATATTGGAACTTATTTTAAGTCTGGAATATGTGTAACGCTTCCCTTTTCAAGCAAATATATAGTTTCCCTAAAATTTCAAAATATCAACACAGAAAAAATAAAAGTGAATGATGCAAATGGAAGTCCAATAGAGATTTCTGCAGTAATTGTTTGGAGAGTAAACAGCCCTGCAAAGGCGTATTATAATGTTAACAACTATCACGAATTTGTTTTTGTACAAAGTGACTCAGTAATAAGAGAATTAGCAAGCAATTATCCGTATGATAGCGAAAGCGATGAGGAATCTTTACGTAAAAATTCTGATAAAATTTCAGATGAATTGCGGTCAATGTTACAACAAAGATTAGATATTGCAGGAATTGAGATTACAGAAGCAAGAATATCGCATTTGGCGTATTCGTCCGAGATTGCACAAGCAATGTTAAGGCGTCAACAAGCACATGCTATCACTTCGGCAAGAAGGCATATAGTGCAAAATGCAATAGGAATTGTCGAGGAAGTAATAGCTCATTTTGAAAAAAACAAAAGCTTACAATTAGATGGCAAGCAAAAGGTTCAATTGATAAATAATTTGTTGGTTGCCCTAATCTCTGAGCAAGATGCACAACCGACGATTAGTTTGGATAATAATTAGCATAGAAGCCGATTGGGTTTCATGAATGCAAGTCACTATTAATTTCTTGATTAATAGACTAAATGATGTTATAAATTACACGCATTAGGGGTGCTCTAGAAAAGCTGAGAGTACATAAAGTACAACCCTTTGAACCTGATATTGTTAAAGCAAGCGTAGGAAAATGTATGTATATAAATATTGAAGAATGCTTCGGCTTCATTGCGTTAATTGCATCTCTAATTGGATTATCACCTCAAGTATATAAAGCATATATCACTAAAGTTACTCGTGATGTATCGATGCTAATGTTAGTAAACTATCTTATTTGTTCATTATCTTGGATTGGCTATGGTCTTTACCAGAGCTCAATTTTTGTGGTGCTTAGCAATATTGCTGGATTAGTGATTAGCATAATATCAATTATTTAAAAATGTTACTACGATGCAAAACCTGCACCATGATCATGTGCTGCACTGCAGTACACAACAACAATATCGTTCTATTGTAGTGCTAAATGGAGAAATACCGAGCTCATCGTTTTTTAAACGAGATATACCTATTATTGCTGTAGATGGAGGAGCAAACAAGCTTCTATCAATTGGCGTAAAACCTGATCTTGTAGTAGGAGATTTGGATAGCGTAAATCTGGATTTACGTGCTAATTTGAATACGATATATCTACCTGATCAAGATTATTGCGACTTTTCTAAAGCAATGGCTCACTTAAAAACAGTAAAGTTATTGCCATCAATAGTAACGGGTATTACTGGAGGAGTAATTGATCACATACTACAGAATATTAACATTTTTCTAAGTACGGGCAGTATCTTTTACACACCTTCACCTCCCATGGTAGGTTACATCCTACAAAAAAGTATTACCCATTTTTCTTTGCCGAAAGATACTAAAATATCTTTACTTGGTATACCGAGAGCTCAAATATCAACCAAAGGATTAAAATGGGAACTGCATCTTAGCAACCTTGCTTTTCCAGGAAAGAATTCTTGCTTTAATCGAAGTTTAGGCAGTAAGTTATCTATAGAAGTACACAGTGGTATATGTTTGGCGATGGTTTATTTAGAAGCAGTAGATGGTGCTGCAAGACATCATGTGCGTCAAGTTAAGAAGTAAATAGACTTCTTGCATAACCCAAACTAAGTAGAAAAAAGGTATCATCCAAGTAGCTAACACTGGTTCCTTTATGACGTGTCATTCCAGTGTCAGCTACTTGAATGACAGCAGTCCTACGTCATACCGCCGCGGTATCTCTAGATCCCGCTAATAAGCAGCGGGATGACGAATTGCTTAACCGTCATACCGCCACGAACCGTCATACCGCGATTCATTCGCGGTATCTCATCCGCTAACACGTAGCGGAATGACGAATTGCTTAACTGTCATACCGCCGCGAACCGTCATTCCGCCGCGAACCGTCATTCCGCCGCAGACCGTCATTCCGCGATTCATTCGCGGTATCTCATCCGCTAACACGTAGCGGGATGACGAATTGCTTAACCGTCATACCGCCACGAACCGTCATACCGCGATTCATTCGCGGTATCTCTTAGCATAGATCCCGCTAACAAGTAGCGGGATGACGAGATGCCACCGCGAACCGTCATTCCGCCGCAGACCGTCATACCGCGATTCATTCGCGGTATCTCATCCGCTAACACGTAGCGGGATACTTGACCTTTACAGGGATGACGGTTGTCGTTCAGCTACAAATATTAAGAAATTTACCAAGCGGAAAAAAAGGCAAAAGAAGCCCCGTGGTGCGAGTTTTGACTCTATATTACTGTAAGTGGCGCTGTAATAATGTGCTAACGCTTAAAATAAGCGCGATTTGGCTGAATGTAGAAAAAATTTAAAAGACATGCAGCCGCTATAATTTTATGTAATCCGCCAAAAAATACCCTAAGTTTTTTACTGAATTTTGTCATTGAGCCTGCAGGTCAAAAACAAGTTTTGAGTCATAAATACCCTTATTATCATAATAAGGGGGCTGGCGGAGTTTGTCAAGGAAGTTTTTTGTTTCTACTGAATGACAGTTGTGGCTTGGGAGGTAGTGCAAGAAGTCTATTGTATTACTGAATTATTAATAATTCAGTAATAGTGCCTGCTATGTAGCTAAAATTTTCCTTTAACTTAAGCTATATGTAGCTAAAATAACTTGGGTTTACCGACGATTTGACAAACGACAAATTCGTCATCACGCTGCTTGTTAGCGGGATCTAGAGATACCGCGGCGGTATGACGTAGGGAAACCTGACTTGCATTAGCCATGTATAATAAAGGGAATCTATGACAAAAGAATCATTGGTAAAAACTGATATAGTGAAAGTTGAAGACAAAAAAGCGGTAAGAAGCTTTTTTAAAATACTAGGTGGAGTGGCAGATGCTGTAAGATCGTGGATTGGTAACATCGGTCCTGATTTAAGCAACAGTCGCGATATCGATAGTTTAGTCTTGAAGATGAACGAGTGCTTAAACCCAAAGGGAGGAGAGGTTTCAGCACGTAAGAACGCTGTATCTCTTGGTAACCTGTACTTGAGCTTATCAGAGAAAGGTAAAATAAAATTTCTACAAACCCTGGCAGAAAAATTTAATCCGAATAAAGCGGAAATAGATGAGAAAATTAAAGAGTATAAGAAAAACCAAGATCCCGAGTTAAACTATAAATTTGAACAGGATTTAATAAAAATTCTTGAATCACCGCGTTCTAAAATATTGAAGCAATTTATTTCTCTACCAGAAGGCCTCAAGTTTATTGTTGATATGCGTTCTGATGTGCTTAAGCTAAAGAACCAATATAGAAGCTTGAATCCACTAGAGAATGAATTAAAAAATATACTCTATACTTGGGTTGATGTTGATCTACTCGATCTTCGTCAAATCACCTGGGATTCACCTGCATCATTGCTAGAAAAACTTATAAAATATGAAGCTGTGCATAAAATTTCCTCTTGGGATGACTTAAAAAACAGACTAGATTCTGATCGTCTCTGTTTTGCTTTCTTTCATTACAAAATACCAAACGAACCTCTAATTTTTGTAGAGGTTGCATTGGTGAATAAGATTGCAGATAGCATTCAACACCTTTTAGATGAATCAGTACCTTCAAGTGATCCAAGTAGTGCAAGCACTGCTATATTCTACTCAATATCAAATACTCAAGCAGGGTTATCTGGAATCAGCCTTGGTAATTTTTTGATCAAAAGGGTTGTAGAAAAGCTATCGCAAGAGTTTAAAAGTATAAAAACATACGCAACTCTTTCTCCAATACCTGGCTTTACGAAATGGCTAAAAAACAATCTAAACCAAGATGTCACTTTATTGGGCAAACTAAATATAAAACAATCTAGTGCAGAAATTTTAGAAAGTGCAGAGCAATTAAAAACTAACGTTGAATGTACAAATGAAACTAAACAATGCATGCTTAAACTGTGTACATATTATTTACTAAAAGTGAATAATAGTAATGGAAATGCTTATGATCCGGTGGCACATTTTCATTTAAGCAATGGCGCATCAATAAAACAATTAAACTGGATGGCGGATACTTCTGAAAAGGGTATTAGTCAGTCGGCTGGAATGATGGTGAATTATCTGTATGAGTTGCCTAAAATAGATAACAATCATGAAAACTATATGGTTAATAAAGTGATTTCCTGCTCGAAAAAAGTGTCGTCTATGTTGAAGGAGTAAATAGTCTCTTAATAAATAATTGCCCTCACAACACTTAAAATGTAAAATAGTTTTACTAATTAAGTATAGTAGGCCATAAATGAACAACATAAGAAATTTTGCAATAATAGCGCATATAGACCACGGTAAGTCAACGCTTGCTGACCGTTTAATAGAGAAATGTAACGGCCTTGAAGCAAGAGAAATGATCAATCAAATACTCGATTCAATGGATATAGAGCGTGAACGTGGCATTACAATTAAAGCACAGACGGTAAAACTCAATTATACGGCAAACGACGGTAATCAATATTGCCTAAATCTCATGGACACCCCAGGTCACGTTGATTTTTCTTATGAGGTAAGTCGAAGCTTAGCTGCATGTGAAGGTTCACTTTTAGTGGTAGATAGTAGCCAGGGTGTTGAAGCTCAGACTCTTGCAAATGTATATAAAGCTATTGACAACAATCATGAAATAATAGTTGTACTCAATAAAGTTGATCTCCCTGCTGCAGATCCAGAAAAGGTAAAACTCCAGGTTGAGGAAGTAATTGGCATTGACGCAAGTGAGTCAGTTTTAATATCAGCCAAGACTGGTCTTGGAATAAGGGATGTATTAGAAGCTATAGTGACAAAACTTCCAGCTCCTCAAGGTGATGTGAATGCTCCACTACAGGCAATTTTAGTTGATAGTTGGTATGACACTTATTTGGGAGTAGTAATTTTAGTACGAATTAAAAATGGAGTGCTAAAAAAGGGCATGAAGATTGTTATGATGTCTAATAACTCTACATACCAAGTGGACAATATCGGTATTTTTACTCCTAAAAAAGTAATGACAGGTGAACTCTCAGCAGGTGAAGTTGGTTTTATCACTGCTTCAATGAAGGAAGTTGCAGACTGTAGAGTGGGAGACACTATTACTGAAGAGAAAAGACCGTGCAGCAAGGCATTGCCTGGTTTTAAAGAAGTGCACCCTGTGGTATTTTGTAGTATTTTTCCTAATAAAACGGACGACTTTAAATCTTTAAGAGAAGCACTGGAAAAATTACATTTGAATGATGCAAGTTTTACTTTTGAAGCAGAAACTTCAAATGCGCTAGGCTATGGATTTCGTTGTGGTTTTTTGGGAATGTTGCATCTTGAAGTTATTCAAGAAAGGCTCGAGAGAGAATTTGATTTAGATCTAACAGCAACTGCACCGAGTGTTATATATAAGGTTACAACGCAAGGTGGTGAAGTTCTGAGCATTCATAATCCTAGTGACATGCCAGATCCAACAAAGATTGAAATGGTAGAAGAGCCGTGGATTACTGCAACTATAATGGTCCCTGACCAATATTTAGGTGAGATTCTATCATTATGTGAAGAGAGGAGGGGAGAACAGGAAGATTTATCTTACATTGGTAACACAACAACAGCATTGTTAAGATATAAGTTACCACTGTCTGAAGTTGTTTTTGACTTTTATGATCGATTAAAATCAATTTCCAAGGGGTATGCAAGTTTGGATTGGGAAATTTCCAGCTATCTGGTAAGCCAAATAGATAAATTAAGCTTTTTAATTAATGGAGAGCCCGTAGATGCACTGGCTTGTATCGCTCACAAAAGCAGAGCAGAAAAAAGGGGGCGTGAAATATGCGCACGCTTGAAGGATCTAATACCACGTCAGCAATATAAAATCGCGATTCAAGCGGCAGTGGGCGGGAAAATTATTGCCAGAGGAACGATTAATCCATATAGAAAAGATGTAACAGCTAAACTCTATGGTGGAGATGTAACGCGAAGAATGAAACTACTTGAAAAGCAAAAGAAGGGTAAAAAAAGGTTGCATTCTATAGGGAACGTAAATATTCCACAGAATGCTTTTATTCAAGCTTTGAAGATAAGTGATTGATCTTAAAAGACTTCTTGTATAGTTTTTGGCAACAACCGTTAGAAACGAAAAAACTTACTTGACAAACTCCGCCAGCCCCCTTATCATGGTACTGGAGGTATTCAGTTATCTTCATCTGTGCAGATTAAACAGCAAGAAAACAACGTATTGGCGTCTTATTTTTAATTTTTTGCACTATGTGCACCTTATGTCTTCACAACATTTCTGGGTTTTTACCTATATAAGCTGAAACGCGCTTATAAGTCGTTTAAGACAGTATAGTACGCCAATTTGCAGGATTAGAGAGTGACAACTAGCTAACACGGGGTTTCTTTTGCCTTTTTTTCTGCTTAGTAAATTTCTTAACGTTTACAATTTTGTTATAAAAGTAGCTAAATTGGAGCGTTGAGAGTAAAAAACGCCAATTTATAAAGTTAATATAGATAATTAGCCAACCATGGGGTTCCTTTTGCCTTTTTTTTCGTTTGGTAAATTTCTCAAACATTTATGGCTAAAGTAATTTAGGTTCACCGACAACCGTCATCCCGCTACGTGTTAGCGGCTAAGAGATACCGTGAATAAATCACGGTATGACGTAGGATTGCTGTCATCCCGCTGCTTGTTAGCGGTATCTAGAGATACCGCGGCGGTATGACGGTTCGCGGTGGCATCTCGTCATCCCGCTACTTGTTAGCGGGATCTATGCTAAGAGATACCGCGAATGAATCGCGGTATGACGAGGGAGAACAGTTGCTACTTGTTAGCGCCGCGGCGGTATGACGGTTCGTGGCGGTATTACGGTTAAGCAATTCGTCATCCCGCTACGTGTTAGCGGGATCTAGAGATACCGCGGCGGTATGACATAGGACTGCTGTCATTCCAGCGCGTGACGCTGGAATCTAGAAAAAAGAAAACGGATCCCAGTGTCTGGGCACTGGGATGACATCGTTTACTATGTGATATCGTGCCATATTACAATGTTCGTGCAGTTGTGTGTCAACTACTTTTGTGGCACCGTTTGTTATTCAATCTTTATGCTAGCTTTACTAAAAATTATAGTATTTTAGGTATAATTGCAATATCTAAATTTAAGGTATAGGGATGAACCCTAGGAAAGTTTTTAATATTCTTTTTATAGTATTATTTATTTCTTTTTCTTATGTTGGGAGTGCTGCCGCTGACACTAATGCTGATACAACTGCTCAAGTAATATGTAATATTATTGGCTACGTTTGGGGAATAGGTGGACCGCTTATGACCGTAGTGATAATAGGTGCAGCTTTGCTTGCGATATTTGGTAGAATGCCATGGCCAGCTCTTTTTGCACTCGGTATATTTTGTGCTGTATTTTTCGGTGCTAAAACTATTGTGACAAAAGTAATGGGTGGTATAGGTGGAAATACTTCTTTGATGGACCAATGTGGAGTGGACAAACAGAAATAAATTCCGATAACATTTTGCCAGTAAATTGCTTTTATATATTGTATTAGAAGTTAAAAATTATTTTTTTTCTAAAACAGACCTGATGCACGGCTTCAACTATATCTTCCACTTGTGGTAATGCTTTTTTTTCTAGATTTGCAGCGTAAGGTAAGGGGATGTCCTTGCCAGTTACGCGCATAACTGGAGCATCAAGGTAGTCAAATCCTTGTTCCATAACAACGGCTGACAGCTCTGCTCCTATTCCTGCAAATGGCCATCCTTCTTCTACACTAACTAACCTATTAGTCTTCTGAATAGAGTTAATAACAGTTTGAGTGTCAAGTGGTCTTAAGGTTCTGAGGTCAATAACTTCAGCTTCTATACCTTCACCTGAAAGTAAATCTGCTGCGTTTAAAGCATCCATTAATTTCAGTGAGAAAGCAGTGATAGTTACATCCTTTCCTTCCCGTATAACAGCAGCCTTGCCTATCTCAAGTAGATAATCTTTATTTGACAGCTCAGAGTCAGAAACTTCATGTTCATGTCCGTAAGCTATTTCGTTTTCTAGAAATATTACCGGACTCAGGTCACGAATTGCAGCTTTAAGCAGACCTCTGCAATCGGAGGCAAAGTAAGGTGCTATCACTTTTAATCCCGGTATATGCGAATACCAAGATGCAAAGCATTGAGAGTGTTGTGCAGCAACTCTTGCTGCAGCACCATTTGGCCCACGAAATACTATGGGGCATCCAAGTTGTCCACCTGACATATAATTTGTTTTTGCTGCAGAATTCACGATTTGGTCGATAGCCTGCATAGAAAAATTAAAAGTCATAAATTCGACAATTGGCTTTAATCCAGCGAATGCTGCTCCAACAGCAAGGCCAGCAAATCCATGTTCGGTAATAGGCGTATCAACCACTCTATTTTCTCCAAACTCTTTCAGTAATCCTTTTGTTACTTTATAGGCACCATCATACTCTGCAACTTCTTCACCGATGATCAACACGTCAGGGTCGTTTTGCATTTCTTCTCTGATCGCTGTGCATAAAGCTTCTCTTACACTTAAGGTTGCCATTTATAAACTTTTATAGACTTTAACTAAAGTAACTATATCAGAATTACTAGGAAGCGTACAAATTAAGTTTTACAAACTGACCTTACCCAGATGATATGAATAAGTATTACTTGGTTGAAAGCAAGAGAAGATAATAACTTCTCAGAGTGGATAGGTGGCAGTTCTTTTGAGGCACTGTCTGCTCTTACATGGAGTGTAGGAAGAAGACCTCGTGACCCAGATTCTGCCACCGATGAGGCTCAGTCACCTTTTGATAGCCTGAAGATGGCTTTATGTTTCCTGTTTCTTTTTTCCTTTTCCTCTATAAATATATTGTTTTTATATTCAGTTTAAATATTTCACTAATTCTTTTTATCGTCATTGTTTTTTCATCAACTGCTTTGAGAACTCGTTCTCTGAGGTCTTCACTATATGGGCTTGGCATTTTTCATCTCTTTAATATGCCATTATAACCTATTCTATCCTTCAGGTAAACCTTTCTTGGGTTAGCTATAGCAGTGGGAATAGCAGTTGGAGCTTATTGTCTGGTTGCTGCTGCAATCATATACTATTGTAATAGACCTTCAAATTCACTTGAAAATAGCAAGGTCTAAGGGTTTTCTGGAAACCATGAACAACCTACTCTGTAAAATTCACAAGACCTATTAAAATATTTTTTTACTTTTCATCGTATATTTCTCAACATATTATCTTTAAATACTAAAATAATTAACAATATGGCATTATTAATAGTTGAATCACCTGCGAAAGCAAAGACAATAGGCAAATATTTAAGTAAAGAGTTCAAAGTAGCTGCATCCTTTGGACATGTGAGGGATCTTCCAGCAAAAAACGGTTCTGTCGATCCGGATAATGATTTTGCTATAAAGTATGAAACCATTGAAAAAGCAGAAAAGTATATAAAAGAGTTAGTAAAAGCAGCGAGTAAAGCATCAGATATATATCTTGCAACAGACCCAGACAGAGAAGGGGAAGCAATGGCTTGGCATGTGATAGAGACATTAAAAGAAAAGAAAGCAATCAGTAATGAAAACAACATTTATAGAGTAGTCTTTAATGAGATAACAAAGAGAGCAGTTCAAGAAGCAATAAAGAATCCACGTGAAATTAATATGGACTTAGTGCGCGCACAGCAAACACGCAGAGCTTTGGATTATCTAGTTGGATTTAGCTTGTCACCGCTGCTGTGGACAAAATTGTCGGGAAGCAAATCTGCGGGGCGAGTTCAATCTGTTGCATTAAAGCTTATATGCGAACGAGAAGATGAAATCAGTAAGTTTATAACACAGGAGTATTGGAGCATAAAGGCAGAAATGCAAAATAGCAAAGATGAGGCTTTTTTTGCTATGCTGAGTCACTATGACAATAAGAAGCTAGAAAAATTTGATATTAAAAATGAAGAAGAAGCAAAGAACTTAGTCAGGGAGATTGAATCAAGGCAATATGCTGTAAGCACAGTAGAACGCAAGCAAGTTAAGAGAAATCCGCTTCCTCCATTTATTACCTCTACTCTACAGCAAGATGCAGTGAATAAGCTGTATTTTAATGTGAAAAATGTTATGCGCATAGCGCAAAATTTATATGAAGGTATCGATATTGGTGGTGAAACTGTAGGGTTGATAACTTACATGCGTACAGATGGGTTTCATATTGCAGATGAGGCTATAAACTCAATTAGAGGGTCAATTAAGTCGTTATATGGTGATAAATATTTACCACAGTCTCCTCGTAAATATGTAAAAAAGGTCAAAAATGCTCAAGAAGCACATGAAGCAATTCGTCCAACTGATATCAATAGAACGCCGGGTAGTATTAAGGATTACTTAACGCCAGAGCAATTTAAATTGTACGATTTAATCTGGAAAAGAACCATTGCAAGTCAAATGGAATCGGCGATTCTTGATCAAGTGGTAGTTGAAATTAGTTCTACTGATCAGAAAGTGATTCTGCGAGCAAGTGGATCAAGTATATTCTTTGATGGTTTTTATAAAGTCTATCAAGATAACATGGAAGCCGAAAATGAAGGCCTGCTACCTGCCATGAAGGAAGGGGAAGCGTGTAAGCTGATTTCAGTTGAGCCAAAACAGCATTTCACTCAACCGCCACCTCATTATAGTGAAGCAAGTATCGTTAAAAAAATGGAGGAAATCGGTATAGGCCGTCCATCAACTTATGCGACAATTATTTCGGTATTGCAGGATCGTGAGTATGTTACACTGGATAATAAAAGATTTATTCCAAGCAGTCGTGGTAAGATCGTTACCATATTTTTAGAAACTTTTTTTCAGCGTTGTGTAGAGTATGATTTCACAGCACAAATGGAAGAAAAGCTTGATTTAATCTCAAATGGACATGCAGATTGGAAAAAAGAATTGAGCCACTTTTGGGTGCCATTTTTTGGTCATGTAAATTCTGTCAAGCAAATGACACATGATGAAGTTTTCAGCGGCATTCACGATTTGGTAGTTAATTGGTTTTGTTCAGAGGAAGGAAAAGAAGAAATAGGTAAGAAATGCCCTGCTTGCTCTGATGGTATATTAAAATTGAACTTTGGGCGAGCAGGAGTGTTCCTTGGATGCTCTAACTATCCTGAATGCAACCATACAAAAGAAATTACAGGTAGTAATGACAATTTAGAATATCCAAAAAGTTTAGGTGTAGATGATATAACAGGCCAAGAGGTAGTAATTAAAAAAGGTCCTTTTGGGCTTTACCTTGAGTTTAATAGTGAGTCCAAAAAGAAAAAAACAGTTTCCATACCAAAGGATCTAAATGTTAATGATATTGATCTGAATACCGCTACTCAGTTACTTTCCTTGCCAAAAGTAATCGGAGAACACCCTGAGACCGGAAAGGAAATAAAAATAGGCCTTGGACGATTTGGGTACTATATTTTTTATGATGGTAGATATTTTTCTCTTAAAAAAAGCTCTAAAGAGGTGCTGAATACAGAATTGAGCGAAGCTGTACAAATTATTGCAAACAGTCCACGCAAAGAGTTAAAATCTCTCGGGGTTAATGAAAAAGGAAAAGAAGTTTTCATCTGCAACGGTAGGTACGGATTCTATATAAAATGCGATAGAACAAACGTTGCTTTGGGTAAGAATGCAGATATTGAAAGCATAGATTTGAAGAAGGCTTTAGAGTTGATTAAGGGTAAGAAATAGACTTCTTGCATAACCATATGCTCTTTATTGTCATTCCAGCGCGCGACGCTGGAATCTAGAAAAAAAGAACCTGGATGCCAGTGTCTGGGCACTGGCATGACACCCTTTCTGGTAGAGGTTGCTCTCAAATCACAACGTGCATACAACTGCAGCGGCATGATGTTTTATTTATTATAGCTATAACACTGAAGTTTACAATCAGAACAAACCACTTGGCCACGTGGAACTGACTTCAGCTTGTCCGTTGAAACTTGATTTGAGCAGAATATACATTTTATTGTGTTGCTTGGAGTAAGTGAGTTGTCAACAGTAATTCTATCATCAAAAACAAAACACTCACCTTCCCAATTACCATTTTTATTATAAGTTTTTTCAAGGTAAGAAAGAATGCCGCCTTTCAGGTGGTATACATTGTTAAATCCAAGATTTTTCATGTACGCTGTTGATTTTTCGCATCTAATCCCACCAGTGCAGTACATAGCTACTTTCAGGTCTTTACTCTCAGAGAAAGACTTTGCCCACTCAGGAAAATCGCGAAAACGCTGAGTATGTGGATTGATTGCATTTTTAAACTTGCCTAATTTCACTTCATACTCATTTCGTGTATCTATTACTAAAACGTCAGGTTGAGAAGTAAAATCATCCCAATGCTCTGGATCAACATATTTACCCTTAAGGGAAATATCAAGATTGCCTACACCAAGATTCACAATCTCTCTTTTTAATTTTACCTTCATCTTGCTAAATGGTTGATATTCTGCTGCACTCTCTTTCCATGTAAGGTCCTTTAGCCTATAATCAGAACGTAGAAAATCGAATATTTTATCAATCGCGTTTCTTTCACCAGATACGGTTGCATTAATACCCTCTTCTGCAAGGAGTATAGTACCCTTTAATTCAATGTTGTCGCATGCAGTTTTTATTTCGTCTTTCATGTCATAATAATTAGAGAGTTCTACAAAGTGATAGAAAGTTGCAATGACGAAGCTCATGATTATTCACTTATCAACTAAAAACATGATATACAAAATTATAAAGATATTCAATAGTACGGCTGTTAATTACTGGATATCTTCAGTTTTTACATATAACATTTTAATATCAAATATAGATCCAAATTAATGTTTTTGAGAGTATTTAAAAATATATTCTTATTTTTAGTAAGTATATTATTCGTCTGTCCTATACTATCGTTAATATCGATTCTATTTACAGAATCAGCAAATTCTGGATGGGTAATCAGCACACTTTTCCCTGAATATATACTGAGTACGCTAATTTTGATGATAGGAGTGGGGGGGATATCCTTCATATTTGGAGTGATTCCAGCATGGCTCACCACATTTTTTTCATTTCCTGGAAGTAAAATTTTTGAGATTGCTTTGTTCTTTCCGATATCGATTCCTGGATATATAGTAGCGTTCGTCTATGTAAATACACTAGAATTTTCAGGTCCGGTGCAGAGCTCATTAAGAGACATTTTAGAGTGGAGCAAAGGTGACTATTGGTTTCCTGAAATAAAATCCCTAGGTGGTGGAATATTAGTAATGGGATTTAGTTTATATCCATACGTTTATATGCTAGTCCGCTCAAGTCTAAAGAATGTTAGTAACTCAGTCACTATTGCGTCAACACTTGGGTTCTCCTCATTACAGAGCCTGTTTTCTGTCATCATACCTTCCATACGTCCATCAATTATAGCTGGGTTGTCCTTGGTACTAATGGAGGTAATTACGGATTTCGGCACACCACAGTTTCTTGCTATCGATACTTTTACGACAGGAATATATCGCACCTGGTTTTTACTGCATGATAAATATTCAACTACTGTTTTAGCAGTTGCAGAATTGATTTTCGTTGCAACACTAATAGCTATCGAAAAGAAACTACAAAAAAAAGGAATATCTTACTCTTCAATCAACGCTAATGCAGATTATCACAACAAACGGAGTGTAAGTGGCACTATACCATTGATCTTTGCTTATCTTATGTGTGTATTGCCGATATTAATAGGTTTTATTTTGCCAATGATTCCGCTCATATATTGGAGCATAGAGAAGGGGTTTTTCATATACGAAGCAAGGTTCTATAATATAATAGCAAATAGCGTTAGTTTATCATTTATCACCGCATTAATCTCAATTAGCATTGCAATAATGATTGGATATACGGCGCGTAAAAGTAAGGTAATCAATAATGTAGCACGTCTCATTTCTTTAGGCTACGCAATTCCAAATGCAATTATCGCAATTAGCATAATAATATTTTTAAGCAGAATATCTTCTTTCATTACTCAATATATTGTGGAAATTAGCTTGGTAGGAACTATTGGCGCATTAGTTTACTCATATTTATTTCGTTTTTTTGCTATATCTTTCAAGGCGGTAGAATCAGGGCTCAAAAAAACACCAAATGAAATTGAGTGGACTGCATATACCATGGGTCATGGGCCTATTTCCACATGTTTGAATGTTCATATCCCTCTCATCAAGAAGAGTATATTATCGGGATTTTTGCTCGTATTTATGGATACTATCAAGGAGCTCACAGCAACACTCATTATAAGACCATTTAGTTTTGAAACTATATCAACTAGAATATATGAACTTGTAAGCGATGAGCGCTATAGAGAAGCTGCCCCATTTTCGTTGATAATAGTTATAATAGGCTTAATCTCTACAATAACCTTATTTACACTTGATGATAAGGATAAAAAATAAACGTAACCGTTCACAGATTTCCACTTAATTCTTCAATCTCACTAATAGAAAGGCCAGTAAACTTGACAATAGTGTTGACATCAACATTATTAGCCAGCATTGCTTTTGCGACTTCAATTTTCCCTTCAATTTTCCCTTCAATTTTTCCTTTCTCTTCAGCAAGATCAAGTCTGTATTCAAGAATGGCTTCTTCTTTCCGTAGATCCATTATTCTTTCTTCGTAAGCTACTAAATCTTTTTCGTTCCAACGAAACTTGTCTAATTCATCATATGCTAGCTTTATTATTGGCGCTTTTTCTGCTATCTCTTTTAAGTCCTCTTCTGTTGTTTCTTCTGCGTATTTAAAAAAGAAACACCACCTTTCTACTATACTTTCTAACTGCTCTACTTTACTTTTTGAAAATTTGGGCAATTCTATAAAGATAAATTGAAAATCTTTTAAGTAATGGCCGTTAGTTTTTATATCACGTATATTGTGAGTAGAAATATAATCAACTTCTTCAGGAAGTAAGTTACAATTTGATATAGCAATAAAGAAGACTTTCTTTAAATCAATGTAGTTGCCAGATTTATCTAATTGTCTTGAGTAGGCTTTAGCGGCATATAATTGAGCGCGTTTTTCGAAGCCCTTGTCTCTAGCGAGCTGCATTTCTGCTATATATCTATTTCCGTGAGAATCCTTGCAGAGAACATCAACAATACTTTGTTTATCAGAGGCAACTTCGGGATCCATAATAGTGCTAAGAAACTCAACTTCTTGTATTGCATTTATCTCAGTAAACCCTAAAATATCGTTCAAAAAGTGGATCAGGATATTCTTATTTTTTTCCGTTTCAAAGATTTTTTTGAAACACAAATCATTGCGAGGATCGAGAAATTTTGAAAGAGCCATGGCAAAAATGCTTGAAAATATTAATAATTATACACTATTATTAACAATTATTCAACCATATTTTTGAAGATAGCTATAGCTATGCTGCCGCGGTATCTCTTAGCATAGATCCCGCTAACAAGTAGCGGGATGACGAGGATGCCGCCGCGAACCGTCATAGCGCCGCGGCGCTAACTAGTAGCGGAATGACGGTTTTTCAAATTGTCGGTAAATCTAAGTCAGTTTAGCTATAGGCAGCAATTTTCTGTATTTATTTTAAATTGAAGAAAGCTCAAATGAAAGATCATGTTTTGCTAAAAATCACAGAATGCAGTCTGGTTACAAATAAACTATTTTGATAGTTAATGGGGTCTAGTTTTGACGTATGGACTATCCAAAGAAAAGGGTGGTATCATAACCTCAAAAATTTTTATGCTTTCTTCATTCAGAAATTCATACTTACCCTGCATTATTCCTGACGGTGCATTTAAGTATGTTCCACTTGTGTATTTAAATACCTCTCCAGATTTTATCACAGGTTGTTCTCCGATAACACCAACTCCGGCAATTTCATTTATTTTTCCCTTATAATCTATTATTTGCCAATGACGACTTAATAATTGAATAGTTGATTGGCTTTTGTTTTTTATCTTAACGTTATACATCCATATATAGCAATTTTCATAAGGAATGGATTGCTCTTCAATATAAATTGGTAAAACTGTAACTTCAACAAAGTTGGTAGTTAGTGTGTACTCTATCATTATAGAATATTCATGATAAAAAGATAGTATTTTAATTATATACTTTTTTCATAGATTTTTCAAGTATACTTTAATTAGGAAATATCAATTTATAGTATGAACGAACCAGATGCGCTTAGCAAAAAAGTAATAGGAATAATAGGTGGTGGACAATTAGGTAAAATGACTGCTATCGCTGCAACAAAACTTGGACAAAAAACACATGTTTTTGCCAGTGCTAAGGACGATCCGGCTTGCTCTGTTGCTGATGATTTCACAATAGCAGATTTCTCTGATAAGAAAGCGCTTGAATCTTTTGCACAGAGTGTGGATTTGGTCACTATTGAGTCTGAAAATATTCCATGTAGTGCAATTGATATCGATGTAAATTTTTATCCGGGTAAAAAAGCGTTACACATTGCGCAAAATAGGCTTAGAGAGAAAGATTTCATTAGAAGCTTGAGTATAAAAACTGCTGAATACAAAAGTATACAAAATTATAATGAGCTACTGAAAAGCAGTAGAACTTTTGGCTATCCAACAAGGCTGAAAACAACAGAAATGGGTTACGATGGAAAAGGGCAATATGTGCTTGAGAATGATTCTGAAGTGAAGCAATTTGCTTCCTTTGATTGGAATACAGAGTACATTCTTGAAGCAAGTGTTGATTTACTGAAAGAGGTTTCAATAGTCATTGCAAGAGATAAAAACGGTAAAGTAGCTTTTTTTCCTATAGCAGAAAATTACCACGTTGATGGAATACTTGATACTTCAACAGTGCCAGCTAAAATAGATAGCAAATTAACTCAAGAGGTACAACGAGCTGCAAAGAAAATAGCAAATGCGCTCGATGTAATAGGAATTCTGGCTATTGAATTTTTTGTTACTAAAGATAACGAATTGTTAGTTAATGAACTAGCTCCAAGACCTCACAATTCTTGCCACTGGAGCTTGGATGCATGTAACGTTAGTCAATTTGAACAGCTGGTTAGGATAATATGCGGGCTACCTATGCAGGAAGTAGTATTACGCTTTCCTTGTATGACGAAAAATATAATAGGTAACGATATATATGATTCTCATAAGTATTTGAGCAACGAAAAAGCTAGTTTAACCATATATGGAAAAAAAGAGGTTAGAGATAAGCGTAAAATGGGACATGTCAATATAGATTTAAGTTAATAGTTTTTCTACGTCATTCTGCCACAACTGTACGAACATTGTGATATGATGAGATGTTACATAGTAAACGGTGTCACTCTAGCACATATTTGTACGAACATTGTTATTTGAGCACACCAGGAAGGATGTCATTCAAGTAGCCCCTTTCTCGTCATCCCGCTACGTGTTAGCGGGATCTCATTTCACTTTATGAGGGTGTCATCCAAGTAGCTGACACTGGTTTCCATCCAAGTAGCCCCTCTTGTCATCCCAGTGTCAAGCACTTGGATCCAAGATTGGATACTGAGTTGGTGAGTATAAAAGTGTTGTGTTATGGCTAACGCTGACTCTACGTCATACCGTGACGGTATCTCTAGATCCCGCTAACACGTAGCGGGATGACGGTTGTCAAGGTTTCATCCCAGTGTCAAGCACTGCCTTTGTGTTTGTACGAACATTGAGATATAAGAGTCAAGAAAAAAGATGTCATCCCAGTGCCCAGACACTGGGATGGATCTGTTGCAAGGTGATGTTTTACTCGCTTGCTTTGCCAGCTCTTTTACATATTTTTCTGCTTTCTCAATAATCTCATACTTTATGGCAAAATCATTATCTGGATCAACAGAGCCGTTTTTTGCTGGAAGATCTCTCACATGTCCAAAGGATGCAGCTACTTTGAACTCTTTACTTAAATATTTGCCTATTGTCTTTGCTTTCGCAGGTGATTCAACTATTAATAACGCCATATTGTTAATTATTTTAGTACTTAAAGATAATATGTTGAGAAATATACGATGAAAAGTAAAAAAATATTTTAATAGGTCTTGTGAATTTTACAGAGTAGGTTGTTCATGGTTTCCAGAAAACCCTTGGACCTTGCTATTTTCAAGTGACTTTGAAGGCTGATTACAACAATATATGATTGCAGCAGCAATAAGACAACAAACTCCAACCGCTACTCCAACCGCCAACATTTCTAAGTAAACTGCAATAGTTATTCCTAAAGCAACTCCAGCTATTGCCAGTACAGAAGCAGCTATAATAGTTCTCTTTTCACTTCGTGGAGCAGCAGCATTTGGTTTACTTGGTTGTTGATTATTGTTTTGAATACCAATTTTTTGATCTGAAACTTCAAGCTGCTCCTGTTCAGGAGTTTTTTCTTTTTCTGGGTTGCTTAGCTGTACACCATCGCCTTGAGTATTATTTGCTTGATCTGAAACTGGTATTTCAGGTTGGCTTAGCTGCTCCTGCTTATTTCCTGGTGTTTTTTCTTCTTCTAGGTTACTTGGCAGTACATCATCGTCTTGATTTACTTGATCCAAAACTTCAGGCTGCTCCTGTTCAGGAGTTTTTTCTTTTTCTGGGTTGCTTAGCTGTACACCATCGCCTTGAGTATTATTTGCTTGATCTGAAACTGGTATTTCAGGTTGGCTTAGCTGCTCCTGCTTATTTCCTGGTGTTTTTTCTTCTTCTAGGTTACTTGGCAGTACATCATCGTCTTGATTTACTTGATCCAAAACTTCAGGCTGCTCCTGTTCAGGAGTTTTTTCTTCTTCTTGTTTTATTCCCAAAACTTCTAATGAATTTTTAAGAGCAGCAGATTTTTCCTCAGCAGAACAATTAATATCTTCCTTCATATTTTTACCTCTTTCTACCAATAGGTCTATTGGGGACTTGTCATTATTGTCCTTAGCATCAATTTTTGCCCCACCTTTTATTAATGCTTCTAATTTGGGATAAAAACGTTTATTTACTTCTTCAAGCTGAAAACTCTGACCTACCTCCTCAACGCTGTTGCAATATTCTGAAACAACGTAATGCAGCAAGGTTTGCCCTAAAGAATCAGGAGTATTTAGATCTACTCCATTTTCAATTAAAGATTCTATAGTAGAAACATCACAACATCCTTTAACTAATGCGTTTTTGCCACTGCTATCCTCTTCCATTAAGTCAATGTTTGCTTTATTTTCGACGTGTGGATAAATATTATGCTCTACAATCTTGTGTGATATAGGAATACCGTTTGCATCCTTTAATCCTATAATTCCTTTCTCAACAAAAACATTCATCATTGAATAGTATGCTTTCTCTGTTTCCACGCGATCATAATAAAAGATGTAATCAGTCCATAAACTCTTTCTATGATTATCTACAAACTGGTCAATACACACATCAAGTGAAGTTACGTGTTCACTATTTGAAATATCGTAACGTACACCTTTATCTATAAGTGAGTGAAAAAAGGAAACAGCATTCTTAAGAGATATAATTACACTCTCTCTTGCACAACCTTCCCTAAATTCCATTGAGTTCATTTTTGACTGGCATTGATCAAAAAGCTTAATTATATTTTTATAGAGAGGACTTGTATTACAACTGATGTTATTATCTTGTGTATCTTTCTGAACATTAGGGTTACTACTATTTTCGGAAGAAGACTTCTTAGAAGAAGGTTGACCAAAATTAAAAGCATCAAAGTTAAATAACGTCTTTTTTAGAACAAAATCATCAGAATTAGGGTTATTAAAATACTTAAAGAAATCATGGAAAATCGTATTCCCGTCACTATCTTGCACATTAATATCGTCCACATCTAACTTCCCTAACAGCAAGCCTGCGGTTTTATAAGAATTTAATTTGATAGCAAGACGTAAAGCGTCAATAAGAGATACTTTTGCTCCTTTGCTAATCAAATAATCAACAATTTGCTCATGATCTTCTTTAATTGCATAATTAATCGGAGTAATACCAATATATATGCAATCATACTTAATATTAATATCGACACTGAACTTTTCTACTACTGTGCGTACAGATTCTAGATCACCTGCAAGAATTGATTGGTACAAAAAGTGGTATGGTTGCTTCCTTATATAATCTGCAAATAAATCATCAGATTTTGCTGTATTTTTCTCTTCACAACCACTTTTATCATATTCTTTTCTTTTTTTCTCGTTGGATAACACTTCATATGCCTTTTGAACCTCTAGAAATGGCATTACAAGATCTTGCATTTCTTTCGATTCGGACTCAGATAAAATACCACCACCACGTTGCTTTTCTGACAATTCTCGATATCTTTCTTTTTTTTTAGGTGGGAGTTTATCAGGATGATATTTCAGTGCTAATTTTTTATAAGCTTTGTTTATTTCTTCCGGAGTAGCATCTTTATTTACTTCTAGTATTTCATAGTAGTTCCTAGCCATATATACCCCAACTCACAAATAATATATATTAGCATCATATGACATAAAAATCAAGTGAACTCACCCAGGAAAAGTAGAGATGTAGACAATACTGGAATTTCTATATACTATAGCTTCCTACTTCATACCGCCACGGCGCTAACAAGCAGCGGGATGACGGTTGTCAGGCTAGTACCTTCTCCTGTCATCCCAGTACCTTCTTCTGTCATCCCAGTACCTTCTTCTGTCATCCCAGTACCTTCTTCTGTCATCCCAGTGCCTTCTTCTGTCATCCAAGTAGCTAACACTGGGATCTCATTTTACTTTATGACGGTGTCGTCCTAATACCTTCCCCTGTCATCCAAGTAGCTAACACTGGGATCTCATTTTACTTTATGATGATGTTATGAAAGTAGCTGACACTGGGATGACACCTGTAGCCCTACGTCATACCGCGATTCATTCGCGGTATCTCTTAACATAGATCCCGCTAACACGTAGCGGGATGACGGTTGTCGGTGAACCTAAGTTACTTTAGCTATAAACATTAAGAAATTTACCAAACGAAAAAAAAGGCAAAAGAAGCCCTAGTCATTGTCTATTTTCAGTATTGGCGTTTTTTAAGTCTTAAACACTGCAATTTAGCTGCTTTTAAATGCAACTCACCTACACCGCAAGTGTTTAAGAAATTTACCAAGCAGGAAAAAAGGCAAAGAAAACCCAGAGTAGCTAGTATTCAAATTCTCCCTTGTCAATTTGACGTTTTTTGCTGTCTTAAACGCTTTGTAAGCGCGTTTTGGCTTATATAGGTAAAAACCTAAAAATTTTTAAAGACATGCGATGCACGTAGTGCGAAAAATTAAACATGAGACGCCAAATACCCTAAGTTTTTTGTCATTAACCTGCACAGATTGCGAAGATAAATAAATAGCTTCACTATCATGATAAGGGGGCTGGCGAAGGGTGTCAAGTAAGTTTTCGTAGCTCTCATGGTTTAAAAAGCTGGATTCCAGCGTCACGCGCTGCCATGTGGTATACAAATTTCCTTCGAATTACAACGTACGTGCACTCTATATGCACTTGATTGACAAATGCTCTCTTATCAAAATCTCAAGAATCTGCACTATATTTAGTGCTGCACCTTTGCGCAGGTTATCAGCCACTATCCACATATTTAATCCGTGCTCAACAGTATTGTCTCGTCTAATACGCGATACATATACAGCATTCTCCTGTACAACATCAATTTGAGTTATGTATTCACTGTCTTCACGCCTGTTGTATACTAAAACTCCACTATCTTCGGCTTCACTTAGCACTTCACGAGCTTGTTCTTCAGTGATATGTTGACCAAATTCCACATTTACTGCCATAGCGTGGCCGATAAAGACGGGTACCCTTACACAAGTTGCAGTAACTTTTATATCTTCCTCTAAAATTTTTTTTGTCTCCTCTTGCATTTTCCATTCCTCTTCTGTAGAACCATTCTCCATGAATTTCCCTACATGGGGAATGCAATTAAACGCTATTTGCTTGGGGAATATCTCGGGCTTTTTAGTCTCATTCATGAAGATTTTTTTTGTCTGGTCATAGAGCTCATCCATTGCTGCTTTGCCTGCGCCAGAAGTTGATTGATAAGTTGAAGCAACGATTCTCTTTATTTTTGCTTTCTGGTGTAATAGATGTAGTACTAGCAGCATCTGTATTGTAGTACAGTTTGGGTTGGATATTATGTTGTGGTTTTTATATTCCATAATTTTTTCTTTATTAATCTCCGGAATAATGAGTGGCACACCCTCTTTCATTCTAAAATGGGAAGTGTTATCTATTACGATGCACCCAGCCTCAATTGCAGTCGGTACGTGTTTCTCAGAAACATGAGATCCGGCACAGAAAATGGCTATATTAACTCCAACGAAGTCATAATTCTCAAGGCACAAGACAGTTAATTCTTCATTACCGAAACTCACCTTCTTCCCTTCTGATTTTTTCGACGCAAGTGCAATAACAGAATCTATTGCCTCATCTTGAAACTCAGCAAGCGTGCTTAATACCTCACGCCCTACTCTTCCGGTTGCTCCAATAACAGCAATTTTGTATCCCATATAGATGAACCTCTAACTTTAAAGTTCTATTATATTTTTACTGACAAAATTTACAATTGTTTTAATATTTTTACCTTGCAATTAATTGTAATTTAGCTATTATTATGCAATATTAGTAATATTACATAATAAAGTGAAAGATGAATAAAGAATACAATGAAACTAAGGTTAAACCTGCAATGTCTACACCTCAAGAGCCTGAAAGAACCAATGGATTAAAGGCTCAAAATGTTCTTTCGAAAAAAAGAAAGCCTGCAATAAATTTTGATGATAAAAAGTATGGTGTAAAAAACCTTAAAATAGACCAACAGTTCCTAAATAAAAGACAAGAATCTTCAAAGCTAAGAGATTTCTTAAGATCAATACCAATAATAGGGAGATTTTTAGCAAGGATTTTCACACCTGAAAAAATAGAAATCATCAGTAACCCTATATATGACAACATGGAAGCATATGAAAAATCGCAAGCAGGTCACTCCAGTAAGATAAAAGATGAGACTAGTGTAGATGATGAACACGCAAAAGAAGTAGATAGTAAACTTGAGAAGGGTAATGTTGAACAAGTGGACAATAAGAAAAGTCGTTAAACTCTATTTTATTGTGCAGGAGCTCTGCAGTACCAAAATAAATAAATGGGTATGCCACTTGCGGTGAATAAGCTTGCGATCAGCAAGGTATTCACAGAAGTTTCAAATATTACCCAGCAGCAAAAGGTTGTTGCTATACTGCCAATTAAAAATTTGTAATAGTTTTTCTCCTTTATAATAACCTTGAGAAAAGCAAGACTGCATGCAAGGTAAACAAATAAAAATGAAACTACAGAAAAGTCGATAATTGATGTGATCTGTTTAGCAAAATTGTTGCTTGAAGTGAGAATTAGTAGAACTGAAGTGCCAACGGAGCTGATTGTTATGCCCCAGAAAGGAGAACCGTGCTTGTTTCTTTTAGCAAAGAACTGTGGCATCAGTTTATCTTCTGCAAGGCCAAGGGCCACTTGTCCACTAGCTAGTACCCAAGCATTTAAACTGCCAACACAAACAATAAAAGCAACAATAGAAATGATCAAATGCCAATTACCAGGAAACATAATTTTTATTGCGTCAACATACGGCGCTTTTGAATTAACTAGATCATTGCCGTTTATCAATCCCATGATTGCAAGGCTATTAATGAAATATATAACTGCAACAGAGATTGTGCCAAGTACTATGGCTCTTGGTATAGTCTTTGCTGGATCATTGACTGATCCTGCAGGTGCTGTTGCTGATTCAAGTCCAATAAAACACCATAGAGTGAGTAGTGTAGAGCGAGCAAGGACTTGAGACATCGTGAGGGTTGATATTTCCTCACTTATGATAAAATTATTCCTATCAAAGAAAAACAACGCTGTTACTGGTATAGCAAGCAGTGCGGTAATTTTGACAGTCATCAATAAAAGCTCAACACATCCAGCAGCAGTGACACCTCTTAAATTTATTAGTGTAATGATCGTAAATAATAGTATTTCTAAAAATAAGCGTATATTTTGAATATCTCCATGAAAAAGCGAAGTAAGATAGCCAATACTTGCAACGATTACTGCTGTCGTGCTAACCCATGAAATTACCCAATATGTCCAACCAACAAAGAAAGCTGCAGCAGGGCCAAAAGCATGCTTTACATAAACGTGAGGACCACCCGTTTCTGGAAATTTTGCACAGAGTAAGGCAAAAACCAAAGCAAGAGATATAGCACCAAGCCCTGATATCACCCAGCTTACAAGGCTGTACATGCCATATGGAGCAAGGCTAATTGGAAGCATAAAAATTCCAGAGCCAATTTGGCTACTAATCACTAAGGCAAAAATAGCCCAAAAACCTATTTTATTTGACACAATAATTTTTATCTAAATAGACTAACGATATAACTGAAGCTCAGAAATTTCAATCGATCTTTATAAAAACTTGCATTTTTTAAATTTATGCATATAATGAAATAGATTATTAGGAGAAGGCTATGAATCCGAGGTTAAAAACATTTTTGGTTGTTTGTGGGTATGTTTTATTAATTGGTGCTGCTATTGGAACATTATTTTATCATGATTCTCTGCTTAAGATCTTTATTAATGCGCTTTATGCATTCCTTCTTGCCAAAACTTCAAGTGAGGTATTAGCTGCTTTTGGAACACTTGCAATTTCTCTTGCTGCCTGTGTTGCATGCTATGGCATACATAAGCTCTGTTCTATCTTTACAGAAAAAATTACAAGCAACTATCAGTCTTTCAAAAATAAAAACAGTGATGATAGTATTTTTTCTGAAGTATATAACGACCCAACAATAGGGTTGAAAGATAAGATTCTATTTTTCTCTATATATTTAATATATTACATTCAATTACCATTTTTGTACTGTGCATCGAAAATATCTGCCCTTAATGGGTGGCTGCTACTGAGTACTAGAAGAGAAATACCAAGTAATCACATATTTCTTGTGCTTATAAATGCTGTATTATTAATTCCAGTAGCACTTCTTGAATTGATAAAGTATCCATTAGTGAGGCTTTTCTCACCTTTGGGTTTGAATGTAAAGCAGCTAAGCTTTTTGTTTAATGTAAGTGATGTGGGCACTGGCAGTCAAAGTGTTCACACGAGTAGTTTTGAACATAGTATTTTCCAATGCGCTCAAGAGTTAAAACAGAAATTTGGAGCTCAACCAAATGTACTCAATAAAGAGTTTGAAGACTACATAAATAATTCAGATGAGCTTACAACTGAGCAAAAAGAGCAATTAAAACTTTATCTTAACTTTAATGGTTCCAATGGAGCAGCTTATAGAGAATCAAAAACTAGCCTTACTCTCACGCAAGCTGCAAATTTAGTTTTGACTGCAGCTAAGGATCAAAAGTCAGATATAGATTTTCTAAAGTGCATGTTACTGATACGTTTCAAAGAGGGAAATGGTAAGTGCAATCTAGGAATGTTCAATCGTATTATTTATTCACTCAGTTGTCTTGAAGCTAAAAATAACTTTACAGTTGAGGTAAACGCTCAAGTGTATGAGAGAATGCCAAGCATTACAGAAAAATTCCTGAGAAGCTGTAACAATAAAAAAATTACAGTTTTAAAGGACAATTTTGATAATTTTTATTCTGATGGTGATATGGATCCTCAAATAAAAAGCAACATCAGTAAACTGATAGAAGAAGCAAAACAATCTGTCTTTAATGAATTATATGTGGATTATTACAATAGGTATGGGCAAGATGTTGGAAGAGGCCCTATAAAGCATAAATTAAAAGAGTTAATTACAAGCGATGATGTAAAAGAAGCAATAAGCGCTGTTATAGATGGTATAGAAATTCCTCCAGTACCACCTACTTATCTTGAAAGAGTAAAAGCATTTTTTGGAGGTCATGCAAGGTCTTCTGCTGCTTAGTAGTGCTATAGCAGAAAACTTTTTTATTTTAACTAAAAAAATTACTTCTGCATATTCAAAGCCTTATTATAATGACAATTAGAGATATTTAGAGAGCTCAAAATCTATCTCCGTCTGCAGACTTTTCATCTAAATTTCAGTTAAAAATGTGGCGTATCTTCTTCAGCGTGTATACATATACTTAATCTCTGCCCAATGTACGTTGCATTTTTTCTGAATCTTGTTCATATGGGGGATTCTATGTCTAAAATTCCAGACACTTGACTTTAGCTAAAAACCATCTGGCGCCTATGGTTTTTTATAGTTTTGTCTTCCCTTTTCTGAATGGTTTGCAAGCTGCTGTAGCTAACCAAGAAAGGTTTCCCTACGTCATACCGCCGCGGTATCTCTTAACCGCTAACAAGCAGTGGGATGACGAAGTTATCGTCATCCCACCGCGAACCTTCACATCGCCGCAGACCGTCATACCGCCGCGGTATCTCTAGATCCCGCTAACAAGCAGCGGGATGACGAAGTTATCGTCATGCCACCGCGAACCGTCATATCGCCGCAGACCGTCATACCGCGATTCATTCGCGGTATCTCTTAGCATAGATCCCGCTAACACGTAGCGGGATGACGATTCTTCAAATCGTCAAGGTGTCATCCGAGTAGCTTGACTACTTGGATCCAGAAAACTTAACTTTAAATAAGTGGCTGCATAATAAAGACTAGATTCCAGCGTCACACGCTGGAATGACACCATTTTCGGTCTCTTAAATTGCTTTAGCTACAAACATTAAGAAATCTACCAAACGAAAAAAAGGCAAAAGAAGCCCCGTGGTGCGAGTTTTGACTCTATATTACTGTAAGTGGCGCTGTAATAATGTGCTAACGCTTAAAATAAGCGCGATTTGGCTGAATGTAGAAAAAATTTAAAAGACATGCAGCCGCTATAATTTTATGTAATCCGCCAAAAAATACCCTAAGTTTTTTACTGAATTTTGTTATTGAGCCTGCAGGTCAAAAACAAGTTTTGAGTCATGAATACCCTTGTTATCATAATAAGGGGGCTGGCGGAATTTGTCAAGGAAGTTTTTTCGTTTCTGCGAGCTACCTGAGTTTATTGACTTCATTAGAGCCAAAACTCTTGAGACCTAGGTGATAATTCTATCTAAAAGGATGCCAAAAAAGAGAAGCAACCCTACGTAGGAATTATTTTTAAATATGGACATGCATTGACTGGGATCGTCAGGATTGAAATTTTTGTATTGGCGGTGAAATATGAACCCTACAGCAAGTAGAGCAATATAAAAGATGTTATTTAATGATGATAAGATACCAGCATATAGCCACGTCATAAGAGATATTAAATAAAATCTTTTCAACCAAGATTTTGTTGTATCACCAAAATATAATGCGGTAGATTTCATTCCGAGTTTTTCATCATCTTTTTTATCTTGATGAGCGTATATGGTGTCATAGCTAAGTGTCCAAAAGACGCATCCTATATAAAACAGCAAGGATTCTATACTGATCTGGTTTATTATTGCTGCTGAGCCCATGAGCGATCCCATATTGAAGGTAAACCCTAAGAACAATTGTGGCCACCAAACATACCGCTTTAATAAAGGGTAAGTAGCTATCATACACATTGAGATTATTCCAAGTATGAGTGTGGTTTTATTAGTTAACAATAAAATTACCAAGGCGATAGATAGTAGCAGTGAGAGTAAAACCAAAGCCTGCTTTATGTTTAATGCACCACTTGCAAGTGGCCTATATTTTGTTCGTTCAACGTGCGCATCTATTTCCCTATCGAAAATGTCATTGATTATGCACCCTGCAGGTCTCATTAAAAATGTACCTATAGTAAATAAAACAAGGAGAAAAAGAGCCTGATACGATAGAGAAGTTGAGGCTAAAAGAATACCGCTCAAACTGGGAAATAGCACAAGCCACAAACCTGTTAAACTGTGCAGTCTCATTAATGAAAAGTAACGGTTGAAATACATTAATTAAGTGTGATTATGTAATATTTTGCTTACATTAACAAAATTATCGAACGCTAAATCAGGCTTGAAAACTAACTCAGGTATAAATCGCAAATCAACATAACACAATATAGATTTACGTATTGACCATGCAGATTGGTTCATTTCATTAACAACAGTGTTAATATCACAATTATCCTCAGAAGGATCTCCAGTGCGTGATGCTGAAATCCATGTACTTTTTTCTGAATCTGAGTAGTCAGCTACTTGGATATTCAATGAAGATAACACAATATATACATCTGCTTTTTTCAAATCTTTACTTAATTTTACGTCAGATACCGCTACATTTTTATTGAACACCTTACCTTCCATTAGGACTCTTGATATTGCTCTATGCAATACCGATGCTATTTTTAGGTTTCTAATTTCCTTTTTCATATCCATCTACTATAACACCCTTTCTTCTTGCACTAATTGATAAGCTTCCAAAATATCTCCAACTTTAATATCGATATTACCCTCTAGTGATACTCCGCATTCAAAGTTTACACCTACTTCTTTAACATCATCTTTAAATCTACGTAGTGCTTTTAACTTTCCTTCATGCACCAATTTGCCACCACGCACTACCTTAATTAAAGAATCTTTTCTTATGACTCCATCACTTACGTAACATCCAATGATATTACCAGCTTTAGATACGTTAAATATTTGCCTCACAGATGCAGAACCAACACGAACCTCTCGTGTAACAGGCTTTAACATTTTAGTTAAATACATTCTCATGTCGTCAATGAGCTCGTATATTATGTTATAAATATGTATTTCTACACCTTTTTGTTTTGCCAAGTCCCTTATTTTTGAGTCCACTTTTACATTAAAAGCTAAAATTACTGCACTTGATGCTTCTGCAAGCAGCACATCTGAATCTGTTATCCCTCCTACTGCTTTGTGTAGGATATTTAATTTCACTTGGTCTTTACCGAGTTTATCAATTGAACTTGATATCGCTTCAATAGAACCAGTTACATCGCACTTTAAAACTACAGATAGTTCTTCTGTTTCACTGTTATTACGACTGAATATATCTAAATTATTGTCGTCTAAATCTTCTTTCTTTTTCTTGATCAACTCTAGCCTGTATTCAACAATTTCACGCGCCTGCTTTTCAGAATTTACAACAACAAATTTATCTCCAGCATTTGGCACACCATTTAGACCAGTAATTTCAATTGGAGCGGAGGGTAGTGCTGCTTTTTCTCTTTGACCAAGGTGATTAACCATACTACGTACTTTGCTGTATGTTGTACCAACTACCAATATATCACCAACCTTTAACGTTCCTTCCTCAACTATCAATGTAGCTGATATTCCTTTCGCTTTATCTATTTTGGATTCTATTACCCATCCAAGTGCTCGACAATCTTCTATTGCTTCTAGCTTCATTAATTCAGCGATTAACAAAATCGCCTCTTCTAGTTTATCTAAATTAGTTTTCTTTTTTGCTGATACTGGCACAATCATAATATCACCACCAAGCTCTTCAGAGATGAGATCATATTGAGGCAAACTATTAATTATTTTTTCTACATCACCAGGTTCAGATTTATCAATTTTATTAATAGCAACTATAATAGAAACATTTGCTGCTTTTGCATGATTTATTGCTTCAACTGTTTGTTTCATGATTCCATCGTCAGCTGCAACTACTATTACAACTATATTAGTAATATTGGCACCACGTGCACGCATCGCAGTGAACGCTTCATGTCCTGGTGTATCAATAAAAGTAATTTTTTGCTTATCTTTTGTCGTTATTTGATAAGCACCTATGTGTTGAGTTATGCCACCTGACTCTCTTTCTGCAACATTAGATTCACGAAATGCATCGAGCAATGAGGTTTTACCATGATCAACGTGTCCCATAAAAGTGACGACTGGTGGTTTAGGTTCTTTAGACAAGCTTTCCCTGTCTTCTATGAAAAATAAATCCTTTTCTCTGTTGGTATCGCTCACTCGTTTAGCCGTATGATTGAATTTTTCCACTATTTCATATGCTATATCTGGATCCACCAGATCATCTACTCTATAACTCTCACCGACTTCTTCTTTGAACATTTTTAGCACACTCTTGCTATCTTCTGCCATACGAACAGATAACTCCCTGATAGTTATTTTGTCTGGTATAATAACTTCTCTTGATATATTTTTACCCTTAGTAAACTTTGACTTTCTACTTCTTATACCAAATCTTTGCTTAAATACAGGGGGTTGTTCAGTTTTTTCATCTATTGCCTGTGTAATTACCAGTTTAGAATGCTTAGAATATATATCTTTGTTGACTTTAGAAGACTTTTTATCGTCGCTCTCATAGTCAATATTATCTTCTCTTAGTTCAACTAAGTGAGTATTACTTAAAACTTTCTTATTTATTTCTTTAGATAAAGTGTCCGCTTCATTTTTCTCGTCAATCTCTTTATTGCTGTCTTCTTTTGCTGTTTTCTCTTTTTCTTCTCTCTGATTTCTTTCTTTCAGCAAAGCAGCATTCTGCACAGCATTAATGCGGAAAATTTGTTCTTTCTCTGTTAAAGAACCTAATTTACTCTCGTCAAATAAATTATGTTCTTCTGCATCATGAGATTTTTTTCTTCTTTTTTTTACTATTGTAGCTCCAGTACTTGGGCTAGCTGAAGAGTTTAAATTGAGGTCTAATTTAAGCTTGCTTAAGCCTTGGAGCGTTAATTTTTTATTACTGATATCTTCATTATTCATATTATTTTATTATATTAACCCAAGCTTTTTACGTGCTTCTATGATTATTGAGTCTACTGTATCTTTTAGATTTTCTTTACTATCAGCTGAGGAAGAGAGTATGCTGCAAAACTCATAACTTGATAAATCTGCTATGTCCTCTAAAGTCTTAATATCATGTTTACTAAGAGCAATTTTATTGTCTATTGATAAAGTTAAATTGATTACATCATCTTCCATACCTAGACTTTTTAGCTCTTCTATTTTTCTATCATTTTCTGCTTTCAGGTGCTTGTTTGCTCTGTTATGAAGTTCGTTTGCAATATCCTCATTAAAGCCCTCTATTGAAGAAAGCTCTTTAATTGAAGCGTTGGATATATCTTCTACGCTTGAAAAACCTTCTGTTACCAATAGCTGACCCATAATCTCTTCTAAGTTTAAAGCTTCAGCAAATAAAGCTGAACATTGACTAAGTTCTTTACTTCGCCTTTCTGATTCTTGCTGAGTGCTTAATATCTCAATTTTCCATCCAACAAGCTCTGAAGCTAATCTTACATTCTGGCCCTTTTTTCCTATAGCTAAACTCAATTGATCTTCAGCAACTATTAACTCTATGCAATTTTCATTTTCATCAATAATAACCTTCGATACTTCTGCAGGAGTAATGGCTTTAATAACAAATTGACCCAAATCTGAGGAGTAATTTATAACGTCAATTTTTTCACCATTTAATTCGTGTATAATAGTTTTTATTCTATCTCCCTTAACTCCAACACAAGCACCTACTGGATCAATGTTCTTGTCAGGAGAGAAAACAGCAACCTTAGACCTTGAGCCGGCGTCTCTAGCTATACCTTTAATTGTTACTAACCCGTCAGCAATTTCTGGTATTTCTTGATTTAATAATGCCTCTAAAAAGCCTTCATGAGTCCTAGAAAGAATAATTTGACGTCCATCATCAGAGCGCTTAACGGTCTGTATGTAAGTTTTAACCTTATCGCCTTCACGAAATGATTCACCACCGGTCAAATTTCGCAATGGAAGATATGCCCTAGTGCCATTTATGTCTATAATAAGATCTGAATATTCTACTTGTTTAACAATACCATACCTTATTTCTCCCACCTTATCTTTAAATTCCTCATATTGCTTTTTTGACTCTTCATCTTTAATTATTTGAGCAATCTTTTGCTGGGCAATCCTTGCTGAAGCAAGATCAGTGTTAAGAGAGAGCAATTCACTAACAGTATCTCCAACTTTTGCATCTCCTTTTATTAATTTAGCTTGTGTCAGCGTAATTGATTCATACTCAGTGTTCTCTTCTTCATTTGATTCGTCATCAATAACTTTTAGTTTTCTGTATGAAGTAACTTTGCCTGTATTTCTATCTATATTAACTACAATTTTACTTTTGCTACCATACTTTTGATAAGCCACTGCTTCTATAGCACTTTCTAGTGCCTTTATTACAACATTAAAATCTAAACCTTTTTGAAGTGAAAGTTCTCCTGCTGTTTTTATTACATCAAGGCTTCCAACTATGTTATTCTTGTTACTTTTCTGCTTAACACTGCTTTTACGATTAGCAATCATAATAAATAAATCCAATGTAATTAGTTATAATTATAGCTTCAACGGGCAAAGAACGCTATCTTAAATATTAAATGATTGCTAATTTAAGTCAAGTTTTTTCATGTCTTTGTATGACAAGCAACGCCGGAGTAAAGAATAAAGTTAAGACCGTTGCAGCCAATATTCCACTTGCTATGGTTGTTGAAATGTCAACCCACCACTGGCTTGATGGAGCATCATATGTGATTTGTAGCGTAAAAAAATTGATATTTAACCTGGTAATCATCGGTATTAAACCAAGAACTGTGGTTGCAACGGTAAGCAATATTGGCCTAACGCGAGAAATTGCAGCGTTTATTACACATCGCTTGATGTCATTTTTGTGTACCTTAATTTGGTGATGAAAGGCATCAAGCAATAGTATGTTATTATTTACTATAATTCCTGCCAAAGCAATTATCCCCACTCCACACATAACAACTACGAAAACTTGTTGGATAAGAAAGAAAACAAAAAACACACATGTTGTGGATAAAAACACTGCTGTCATTACGATAAATGTATGGTATACATTATTAAACTGTGTCACTAATACCAATATCATTAGTGTAATTGCTAATATAAAAGCCTTTAACAAAAATGTTCCTGATTTTTGTTGATCTTCTTTGTCGCCTTTAAAATCAATTTTTACTCCCTTGTCCCAATCCTGGGCAATAGAATTCTGAATGAACTTTACTCTTTCATTAACAAGATAGCCTGTATCCACATCAGCGGAAATTGTCACTGTACGTAATCCATCAATCCTATTTAGTTTGTTTACCTTTTTTTCGGGAGCATATTTTACTATGTTGCTCATAGGATGCGGGCCATTAACTGTATTGATAAAAAGATTATCTATAGTCTTCATGTTGCGGTCCCTTCTGGGGAAACGGAGTACAATATCGATTTCTTCATCCGTGTTATTTGGTCTATATTTTCCAATCAACACTCCATTTGTAACCATCTTTATAAAATCGCCAATGGTTGCAACACTTACTCCAGAACTTGTAGCCTTACTCTTATTAACACTCATATTCCACTCTATTTCAGGTGCTGATCTGCTATCTTGAATATTTATAAACCCGGATGAAGGTTGGTCCATAATTTTTAGAATTTTCTCTGCTGCTAAATTCAGATTGGATGCACTTCCGCTGAGGTTAATTTGTATTGGCTTGTCAGCCGACGGTCCTGACTTTTCCTCTTGAACATTAATTATTATTCCTTTCATGTCTTGCACACTGCTCCTTATATCGTTTAATATGTGCTTAGCTTTGCGCCTGAAGCGCCAATCCATAAGTTCTAGTTGAATTCTGGCGATAACGTTGTCTGAAAATGCTCCTGATCTAGCATAAGAAACATGAATTTCTTTTTCAACGCTCAAAATGCGTTCTTCCACTTCTTTGAGTATCAGATCTCGTTCTTTGGCTGATAAGCTTTCTTTTGCTTTAACACTGATTAAAATATTATCTGAATCCACTTTCGGAAAAAACTTCACTCCAGGACCAAAGGTAAAGTACAGCACACTAAATGAAAACAGGACGAATACAGTAGCACATATGAATTTTTTAGGATGATCTAAAACCTTCTCTAGCATGCGTATGTAAGCTCTTATTATAGACCCAGCATTTTTTATCTCACCACTTTCTATAGCACTCATTTTTTTTATTTCTTTTTTTGAAGTTATTGAAGGCTTACCAAATATTGCACCAAGTGTTGGTATAAAAACCAAAGCCATAATGAGCGATCCAGTCAAAGTTAGAATTATTGTAATTGGTATGTACTGCATGAATTTACCAACAGTATCAGGCCAGAATAATAGAGGAAAAAACACTGCTAATTTAGTTAACGTCGATGATAGAACCGGATAAAACATATCACGAACTGAAGTGTGAAAGGCTTCTACTTTGTCCATTCCGCAGATCATCTTTCTATCGGCATATTCGCTGATCACAATTGCATCATCAACCAGCATGCCAACAGCCATGATTAAACTGAAGAGCACAACGATATTTAAGGTTATGCCCATAAAGTAAAGAGCTATTATCCCAATGAGAAAGGAACCGGGTATCGAGAGTGCCACAAGAATAGCAATCCTTGTTCCCATAGAAAGCATCATTATGATCAATATTAACAACACAGCGAATATTATGCCGTTTTCCAAGTCATCAAGCACATCGCGGACGTTTTTTGACTGGTCATTTAAGTACACCACTTTTAAATTTTCAGGTAATTGATCTTTTGCCTTATCCATTAAGTATTTTACTTGATTTACTGTGTCTATTATGTTTTTTCCGTTACGTTTTGAAATTTCTAGCACGACACTAGGTAATCCATTAATGCGAGCAAACCCTTGGTGATCCTCAAACCTAGGGTATACTTTTGCTATATCTTTGATTCTCAAAACTGCATCGCCTTGAGATCTAATAGGAATATTCATAATATCTTCTATATCTTTTAATAACCCTGATATTTTAATCGAATATTTACCGGTATCATTTTCCAGTGACCCAGCTCCCACTAGTCTATTATTGCTTGATATAGCTTGGAATATTTCGTTTGATTGAATGTTATATTTTGTTAGAACTGTGGGCTCAATTATAACTTCCACTGTTTCTTTACGCATACCTGCCACTTCAACTTTGAGAACATTTGGCAGAGATTCTATTTCTTTCTTTAGCTTGCGTGCTATTTCAGTTAAGGCTCTTTCTGGCAAATTACCAATTAAGCCGACATTGAGTATCGGAAATAAGCTCAAGTTTATTTCATTGATTATCGGAGATTCCGCTTCAACAGGTAACTTCGATTTTATGTTTGAAAGCTTTGAACGGACATTATCGAGCACTTCTTTATTATCATACTCTGTTCCAAATTCGAGTATCATGTGAGCACCATCATTAGTTGCAAAAGCTCTCAATTCTCTTACACCTTCGATGGATCTTAGTTCATTTTCTATAGGCAGCACTAATAGCTTTTCACTATCTTGAGCAGAAATCCCAGGAAGTCCAACAAACACGCTGATTATAGGAATCTGTATATCAGGGTTACTTTCCCTTGGCATTTTTACATAAACGTATGAACCGAAGATAAAAATTACTATAAGTAATAATACCACCGCCCTGTTTCGCTCTATGAGTAAGCTCTGCATGTTGAATGTTAACTAAATATGTGTGTTTGTACAATATTATAGTCGAGATACGTTGCATATTAATTAATCCTTGTATAGCTTTAAAACTTTACGCAAATAATTAAAATTTTCGCAAAATTGCAAGTATAAGAAAATTTCTGTATAATAATTCTAGAACAGTATTTGAGAGGTTATTATGGTGGCAATTTTAAATGTAACAAAAGGCAAGAGAAAAGTTATTGTGTCTGGATTAGCTGGAGCTTTATCAGCTTTAATATTTTTAACAGCAATCCACATTGCCGCAAAGATAGCCATTATCGTTTCTGCTGCTGCAGTTACTTACTTATTACTTTTGCTGATTCATAAAATAAGAACTAAAGCTGAAATTACTCGTGTTTCAGAAGATGAAGGTGAAGAAAAAGATACGGAAATATCCGTAAAAGAACCAAAAAGAACTGAAACTGAGCTAGCAGAAGAATTAAAAAATAAAAGAGCACAAGAAGAAATGAAAAATGGACTACCTGAACATATGGATTTCAAAGGTAATTCACTTTCTAAAAGCACTAACGCTGATGATACAAGTCGGACTAAATACGCAACGAACTATATGGACTTAATGCGATCCCCTCCTATGCATATGAATGGATATGACAAAAAAATCAAAGAACTTACCAATGCTCCGAGGACTTTTTTCAGTGATAACTTAATGAGAATGCCAGAGCGGCTAACTATGGAAGATATTGTTAACCAACGTGGTTAGAGTTTATATCAAACTCTTCATCTTATATTGAGAATCAGATGCAATGCCGTAGACCCTATTTGGCGGAGCAATTTTGTTCTCTATACCAAAAACTATACCTTCAATTATTGCTGTGAGTACTTTTTCAAGGTTACAGTCTGCTCCAGGAACACGGTGCTCTAGGCGGCATCTTTTGGAATCGTTGCCAAAATAGGGAATTCTTATCGCAGCAGTTCTGTTATTTACTCCCCAACTAATCGTAGTTGGAGTGTGAATATCCGGGTACTGAAATCTTAAATATGAATCATCATTTGGAGCAAAAAACAACATATGTTTTTTCATCATTGCACATAATCCGCCAATACTATGAATCAAATAATCACTATACTTTTGCTCATTGATATAAAATAAGTTATCGTTATTTGAATTCACGAGATTAACATGCACATTTAATGTACTGCCTGCTCTATCCAAATAAGGCTTTGCTTTAAAAGAAACGTTCCCACCAAGTTTTTGTACTACTTCAGTAAGTAATTGTTTTGCTAACTCAAAATGCTTAATTAAATTGTCGGAGTTCGTATAACAACCACTTTTTATCTCATATTGATGTGTAGAATTCTCCTTCTCGCAGGAAAATTCAAGAAATGCTATTTTATTTTTGATGCTATTCAGAAATAAATATTCTTTTTCTATTCCTTCAATGTAAAACTCTAGTTCAATACCGAATACAGCATGACAACTCAAATTACTTAATATAATCATAAATTTGCTTCAGTAAATCTATATTAGGTTAGCTATATTTATATGAATACTTTACTTATTTGCCAGTAAATTTAACATCTTATTTATACATAATGTATTACTATTTTTAATAGCATGCTTCTAATCCTCGATACAAGCGACATTTACAAATTTTTCATTTTTTTGAAATAAAAATGATCAATTTTAGTGTTTTTATACCCTTTACAACTCATCAAAAAATCACCATAATTTTTAGTATGTATTAAGTAGTATTAGCTTTTCATTTTGCAGTAAGCTATTGATTATCTTATATTTTTCTAATTGTTGCTTTTTTCTTGGTATGGTATATGAACTTAACTAGCCCTAAGGTTTCTACTATGTTTTTTGATCAGATTATTACAGTAACGGATCACAATGTTACTTGGGAAAAAATCCAAAATTGTCTTTATAATCTTTATGGAGAAGCAACATATAACAGCTGGCTGAGTTCGCTAAAATTTGTCAGTAGCAGAAATGGGGAAGTTCTTTTATCCGTGTCAACAAGGTTTATAAAAGAGTGGATTACAGTTCATTACATGAAAAAAATATTATCATTATGGCAAAGCGAAGATAAAAGCATACGTTCTATTGATATTCAAGTAATTGAGGAAAGGAATTCAAATTTTAATGTTATACTAAAAAACAGAGAGGAAAGTAATCATAATCTTGGTTCGCCGCTGGATCCAAGGTTCACCTTTGATAATTTTGTAGTGGGAAAGCCAAATGAATTAGCATTTACGGCGGCAAAGCGTGTGGCAGAATCTATAGATCCAATATTAGGCAGCAATCCTTTGTTTCTATATGGTGGAGTGGGACTTGGTAAAACACATCTAATGCATGCTATAGCCTGGCACATAGTCAATTCCCCATCAGAAAAAAGAAAAGTAGTATATTTATCAGCAGAGAAATTCATGTACCAATATATTACAGCGCTGCGAAGCAAAGATATTATGTTATTTAAAGAGCAATTTAGATCAGTAGATGTATTGATGGTAGATGATGTGCAATTTATCAGTGGTAAAGATAGTACACAAGAAGAATTTTTTCACACTTTCAATGCATTGATAGACCAAAATAAGCAATTGGTTATATCAGCTGATAGGTCTCCTAGTGATCTTGATGGAGTGGAAGAAAGAATAAGATCACGACTCGGTTGGGGGTTGGTGGCAGATATTAATGAAACAACTTTTGAATTAAGGCTTGGTATATTGCAGGCAAAAGTGGAGCAGATGAATATGTATGTTCCGAAAGATGTCCTAGAGTTTTTAGCAAGGAACATAAAATCTAATATAAGAGAATTAGAAGGAGCATTAAATAAGGTTACCCATACCTCATTAATTGGAAGAAGTATGACGGTAGAATCAGCTAGTGAAACCCTAATCGATCTTCTTAGGTCAAATCATAGGTCAATCACAATAGAAGAAATACAAAAGAAAGTAGCTGAATTTTTCAATATAAAGGTTGCAGATATGCAATCCAATAGAAGACTTCGCAGTCTTGCAAGGCCAAGACAAATAGCTATGTATTTTGCCAAAAAATTTACGCAAAAAAGCCTACCAGATATTGGGAGAAACTTTGGTGGCAGAGACCATGCTACCGTTATACATGCAGTAAAACAAGTAGAAAATTTTATAAAGACCGACTCAAAATTTGCTGATGAAATCAATCGATTAAAAAAAATGTTTAAGTAGCGTTGTTAAAATAGCTAATAACAAGTCCTAAAATGAATCGACTATAGTTTTAATCCGTTTAAGTTTAAAATCTTCTGTTAGCTTCGCAGAATACATTTCCTTATTGTGTTGATTATAGAAGGTAAATTTGTGATCATCTAAGTTTAGTATTGCAAAGCCAAAACCGAAAAAGTTTCTAACCTCGTGTGCTAAGTAGTTTCTACCATTTGAATAGTCAAATTCTACATTTTGATAAACAGGCTCTTGATCTTGAGCGTGTAATAATGCACCACCGTTTCCAACTATAATCTGGTCTGGAACATTATCCATTAATAAAATCTGGGCTATATGAATGTGGCCAGAAACTATGGTAGTGACATTGCTTGGAAATTTATCTCCAAAAGCTTCAATTTGTGTAAGATTACCATGGCTTTTTAATGTCAAAAATTCTTTTTTTGGAGATCTCCAAAGCGGTTTATGAGTTAAAAACCACGTGGGCTTATCTTGTATCAATTTATCAAATTGCCTTTCAAAAGCATCAATTGTGCTTTGGGTTGTAAAAATATCCTCACCGGATGAAGAGTCGAAGATAAAAAATTTCATCGGTCCAGCATCTAAGGACCAACTAGAAACGAAGTTTCCACATTTTTCAGACGAAAAGGGGTATGAATCTAGATACCTGAACCATCCTTCATAAGCTCTATTACAACTCTCATGGTTTCCACGAACAAAAAGGAAAGGGGATTGTAATGAAATATCCTTTGCAGGCTCAAACCAATCAGCGTACCAAGCTTTTTTATTATATCCATAAATATCGCCACACTTTTTTGTATTTCTACATTTTGTTTGTCTATAATGATAATCACCAACATGGATAATTAAATCTGGTTTATGAAGGGCGATTGAATCTAAATTTTTTTTTAAAGGCCAGCTATCTACCGAATTACATTCCTGCTGAAATAACATATTTATTCTACAACCCGTGTCACCAATAAAAGCAATTTTATTAACCTTTTCTGGTAATATAGGAACTCGTAGATCCTCAATACTAATGTTTTTGGCACTTGTTTGTACTGTCAGTTCACAAACTGTTTCGTTATGATCACCATTGTTAATTGAGCTGCGATTCAGCATTTCTATTTCCTCGCCATCGACATAAACAATGGGACACATGTCATTGTCTGTAATTGCACGTATGCTTAATTTATTTTCTGGGATAACTTGAGACCATGTGTATAATATCTGTGCATGGACGAAATGAAAGCTAGTTATAAGAGAGAGAGCTAAAAAAATAAAGATATTAGCTACATTCATTTGTATAAAAACCTAAGTTAAAAATTAGTAGTAAGGTTGTCTTAAATGATTAAAATTTATAATCACAAAATTCATAATCAAATTATACAAGTAATTTCTAAATTATTCTAGTATCAGATTGACACTCTAGATGAAAAATTCTAAAATGATTAAATAATTTAAAATAATTATATAAAAACTAGAATATAGTGCGGCCGTGGTGGAATTGGTAGACACGCAGCGTTGAGGTCGCTGTGGCTCATAAGGCCTTGGAAGTTCAAGTCTTCTCGGCCGCACCAGTTTTTTCATAGCTGCTTAATATGGGTAAAAATGTTTATAGGAAATCAGAGTAGCAATAAGGTAGAAAGAGCTATCAGCGAAATCAGGCGCGGCCGGCCAATTGTAATATATGATAAAAGTAATTACCTATTGTTCGCTGCTGCTGAGGCTTTAGAAAGAGATTTATTTAATCAATACAAGCTTATATCAAGTAATGTATATGTTACTTTAACTTCAAGTAAGGTAAAATACATATCTCAGAATAAAGAACATAACAGCAAACGTCTGTTGGTGAATAATTTTGATGAACTGCTCCATTTAATAAACTGTTCAAAGGAAGATTGCATAAGAGAGTTGCAATGCTCAAAGACAATAGATGAATGTGCTATTGCCTTGCTTAAGTTCTCAGAATTATTGCCATACGCGTTAGTGGCTGATATGACTTTTGAGAATAACCATGAAATGCGAAATTGGTGCGAGAAAAATGACGTTATTGCACTGGACACGTCATTCATAAATAATTTTCAAGAAAATCAGGATGTATATGAAGTGTGCAAAACATCATTATTTTTAAAACAGACTCAAGAAGTAAATATCATATCTTATAGAACAGAAAGTGGTGGAAGAGAACATCATGCAATTATCATTGGCAATCCAGATAAAGATGGCGAACCATTAGTAAGAATTCATTCTTCGTGCTATACGGGTGACTTGTTAGATAGCTTATCATGCGATTGCAGAAGTCAGTTACATCAAGCAATTCAAATGATAGCTGACTCTGGAAGTGGTATTATATTGTATTTGATGCAAGATGGAAGAGGCATTGGTTTAACTAATAAGTTAAGAGCTTACAGTGTGCAAAGAGGACATAATCTTGATACTGTTGATGCAAACAGAATATTAGGTTTTGAAGATGATGAAAGGAGTTTTGCTGTTGCAGCTAAAATGCTTAATAAATTGAACATTAACAAAATCCAATTACTTACAAACAATGATAGGAAATTGTCAGAATTGGAAAGTAGTGGTATAGGAGTTACAAAGTGTCTACCACTTATTGTGGAACGTAATAAATATAACGATTCATATATGGAGACAAAGTTTGGTAAGCTAGGCCATAGATTAAGAGTTTTTTAGCTTTTTTGTTGTAACTACTTTGTTAATTTGCTATGTTTATTAACATAAGTTAAGATTTTTAGGAATACTAAAATGCTAAGATTTTTTAAGCGAGAAAAAAATACTGAATCCTTAGATAAGGATATAGATTGGAATTCAAACCGCTACAGCACAGTTATTGCTCAAAGGAATATTCTACTTTTATTTGCATTAATATTATTAGCAACGATCTCTATCAGCATATTAGTCATATTTAAAATTAGCACAAGTAGCACTATTGAGCCATTTGTTATAGAAATTGACAAGAAATCAGGAATAGTGCAATTGGTTGATCCTGTCACAGTAAAACAATATTCTGCAAATGAAGCGCTAAACGTTTATTTTATTTCAGAGTATATAAAAGCAAGGGAGGTTTTTGATCCATATCATTATAATTATAACTATTATACAAAGGTGAGGTTGTTTTCCTCACCTAATGTGTATAATGAATTTAGAAATTATGTAGGATCACAGAATATGGATGATCTTTTTAATTTGTACTCAGATACCAAAAGTGAATTTAAAATTCGCTCAATTCAAAAATTGGGTAACGATGCTCTTCAGGTGAGGTTTTTTGTGGAATTTATACGGAAAGATGGAAGTTCCACAAGAAAAAATAAGATAGTTATTATGTCATATAGATATGCATCGCTTGAAATGGATGATCAGCAAAGATATATTAACCCATTAGGATTTCAAGTTATTTCATATAGAGTAGATGATGAATATGTATAGGATATTATTAGTTTTAGCTTTACTTGTAAGTGGCAATTTAAACGCATCCATTAATTATAATGAGCCTATTTCTGTAGATAGTAGAATAAAGACTTTTGTGTATAGCCCTAATGAAGTATTTACGGTGGTTTTTAGTCAGGGTTACTATTCTTATATTGAATTTGCGGAAGGAGAAAAAGTTAAAAATATCGCTGTTGGTGATGCATCAAGTTGGAAAATTAATCCTTATGACAATAAATTGCTTATCATGCCATTTGAAGTTAGTAGTCGCACTAACATGATTATTACAACAACTAAAAAAAGAAATTACATTTTTGATTTAATCTCAAGGCCAAACTACGATAAATACCCAGATACTGATGCTAAGAAAGTGGGTCACGATTATTCTGCTGAAAAGGATATATCTTACGTAGTACGTTTTTATTATCCTCAAGAAGAAGGTGAATTTGATCTTGATTTAGATGAGGTTTCTTTACCTACTCAAATGCAATATACTACAGACAAGCCAGAAAAAATAATACAAGAAAATGATACGAAGTACAATTATACATATATTGATGAAGGTGGTAATGCGGATATAGTTCCGATTGAGCTATTTGATGATGGTTATTTAACCTATTTAAAATTTAGAAATAATAATAAAATACCTCAGATTTTTGTAGAAGAGGAGGATAAACCTTGTAAAAGGCTGTTATTTGATGATTATGTTATAATAAAAGGAGTACATAAAAAGCTATTTATGCGTTATGAAGATGGTGAAGTTGAAATTATAAATAGGTCACTTTAGCTGTGGTATATGCAATATGAATAAAGAAAGGCGTAACAATTCAGAAGATGAATCAGAAATAGAGAACAAGGTAGTAACAGTTGGCTCTAATCAAGGTCATAGGGCATTGATGGTCATTATTTTAGTGCTTCTGGTTGGTGGAGTGTATTATCTCTATTTTAGTCCTTCTCATAAAGAGGGTTCAGAAGTTATTAAAAAAGAGGAAACAAAGCAAAATGTTCAAGAATTGAAGGGAAAGTTGGAACAAGTTCCAGATAATGTAATGGTTCCTGAAAGAATAATAACTGATCCCTTACCACCCTTACCTCCTCTTCCTACACCACCAATCATACCAGAAATAAAACAAATTAGAAAAGAAGAAGAGAAACCAAAAGAAACTCCTGTGTCAAATATACCTATTTTGCCAAAGCAAAATTTTCCTTCTAGTAATGTTATGGGCAATTTACCTACCTCGTTTCCTACAATAGGGGGTAGCGGTTATCCTAGAGACAGACGTAGTGCACAAATGTTAACAATTTCAAGTGATGGTGGAGAGAATAAGGCTGCTGATGCTATTTTATCTGACACTTCAGCACAATCGAGCAAAGCTACCAGAGTAGGAAAGCTTGGTTTAATGGTTACTCAAGGTAAAATTATTGATGCTGTTCTTGAAACTGCAATAAACTCTGATCTGCAAGGAATGCTGCGTGCTATGGTGAGTAGAGATGTTTATGCAGAAACTGGTGATACAGTTTTAATACCTAAAGGCTCAAGATTGATAGGCAGTTATTCATTTGACTCAAATGTCGCAAGAGCTCGTGTAAATATAAACTGGAGTAGGGTCATTCTTCCTCATGGAATAGATATTGCTATTTCATCACTTGGTACGGATGAACTTGGCAGAGCAGGAATAGCTGGAATAGTTGATAATAAAATAGTAAGTGCATTATTCTCTTCAGTGGCACTTGCTGGTGTTTCAATTGGTTCGGCTGTTATAGGGCAAAAGGCCTCTAATCTTATTGATACGCTAACTGCTATGGATGCGGTGAGATCCATCACTGCAACTGAAATAGATATCTCTTCTCTCAAAGGGGCTATTGTTGAGAGATTGGAGGATGCTATAAAAACTGAAGTTGGGAGGGTAGGAGACGAAAAATGGAAATTGGGTCTTAGGGCTATTGAAAAAATTCGGAATGCTAAAAGTGATCAGGATTTACTGAGAATAATAAAGGAAGAAATAGTAAGTGTGATAAAAAGTTCTGGAGCTAGTGGAGTTGATGCAATTACTAGTGACAATATCGGTATAACTTTAGACGATGTACGTCAACTGTTGAGGCAAACTCAGAAAAGAAGCAAGTCTGTTTATGATAAAGCAATCGGGAAATCAATCGAGGATTTTTCTAAAGATATGCGGGATATAGTAGGCAGATACACAGATAAAAAACCAACTATTTATGTTGATCAAGGCACCGCGTTGAAAGTATTTGTTAACCAAGATATAGTATTTCCTCCACAGGCAATATTAAATCAATGAAATGAATTATGCTGCACTTGATACATATTTGGAGCCATTACAAGGCATATTTCAAGAAGAAGGCGTAAATGAAATATCAATAAATAAGCCAAAGGAAGTATGGATTGAAAATCGCGGTGAAATAAGGTGTGAAAAATTAGAAGTATTCGATCTTAACCATTTGAAATCTCTTGGCAGACTGATTGCTCAAGCTACAGAACAAAAACTTAGCGAAGAAGCACCTTTACTTTCGGCAACATTACCAAATGGTTATCGTATACAGATAGTATTTCCACCAGCATGTGAACCTGATAAAGTAGTCATGTCGATTCGTAAGCCTTCTAGCATGCAATTAGCACTCGATGATTACGAAAAAATGGGGGCTTTTTCTGAAACTGTTACAGAAGCAACTGATAATCCAGTTGACCGTCATTTGGATTTACTGTTAAGGCAAAAAAAAATAAAAGAGTTTTTAGAATACGCTGTAATAAGTAAGAAAAATATTATAATTAGCGGTGGAACTTCCACTGGTAAGACTACTTTTACTAATGCTACTTTGCGTGCTATTCCAACTGAGGAAAGAATTATTACTGTTGAGGATGCAAGGGAAATCGTTTTGAACGATCATCCAAATAGAGTGCATCTGATTGCCTCCAAAGGAGGGCAGGGCAGAGCAAAAGTAACCACTCAAGATTTGATAGAGGCGTGCTTACGTTTAAGGCCAGACAGAATAATAGTTGGTGAGCTCCGTGGAGCGGAAGCTTTTAGTTTTCTTAGGGCGATAAATACTGGTCACCCTGGATCAATATCAACCCTTCATGCGGATAGTCCAACAATGGCCCTTGAGCAAATAAAATTGATGGTTATGCAGGCAAATCTTGGCATTCCTCCAGACCAAATTATACCATACATTAGAAATGTGATTGATATTGTTATTCAGCTAAAAAGAACCGGTGGGGGCAAAAGAAGCATTTCTGAGATATTATTTACTAGATCTGCAAGCGAAAATGCTTAAATTTATACATAAGTTAAAAAAGAGTAGTTTATGAGTAATGGAAATCACCTACGTAATATTCTCATAGGAGGTGTAGTAGCTTTTAGCGTACTTGAGTTTTGCTTCTATCTATCTGGTATATTGTTCTTTCTATTAGTTGACGGTCCGGATGCTGTGGATTTTAAGGCAATTAATCCTAGTTTGACGCCTTTCCCTCAAGCTCTTTGGCCAACGATTTTTGATCATATACAATATTGTTGGCACCACCCAGAGTTATATAGCCTTGAGCTCAAATTAAAATTAATTCTATCTTCTACAATGCCTATTGTTGTTTTAATGATTATCTTATGGAATTTAAGAGAAAGGATAATTGAGTGGCGACCATTTAAAAAGAAAGAATCACTTCATGGAGACTCGCAGTGGGCATCAGAGAAAGACATACGAAAAGCAGGATTAAGAAGCAAAAAGGGATTATTGCTTGGTAAAGATAAAAGAGGATACTTTATTGCTGATGGGTTTCAGCATGCATTGTTATTTGCACCTACAGGTTCTGGTAAGGGTGTTGGCTTTGTAATTCCTAATTTATTATTTTGGACTGACTCGGTAATTGTACACGACATAAAATTAGAAAACTATGAAATAACAAGTGGTTGGCGAGAACGACAAGGACAAAAAGTATACGTATGGAATCCAGCGCAGCCAGATGGAATAAGTCACTGTTACAATCCATTACAATGGATTAGTAAAAAACCTGGGCAGATGGTTGACGATGTGCAAAAAATAGCTAACCTCATCATGCCTGAACAAGACTTTTGGCAAAATGAAGCAAGAAGCTTATTTGTTGGAGTGGTATTATACTTACTTGCTGCACCAGAGAAAGTTAAATCTTTTGGTGAAGTTGTGCGTACGATGCGTAGTGATGACGTAGTTTATAATCTTGCTGTTGCTCTTGATACAATGGGTAAAATACTACACCCTGTAGCATATATGAATATTGCAGCTTTTTTACAAAAAGCTGATAAAGAAAGGTCGGGTGTTGTATCAACTATGAACTCATCGCTTGAATTGTGGGCAAACCCATTGATTGATACTGCAACTGCGTCAAGTGATTTTAATATTTTAGATTTTAAAAAGAAGAAAACTACAGTTTATGTTGGTTTAACTCCTGACAACTTGACTAGGCTCAGGCCTTTAATGCAGGTTTTTTACCAACAGGCAACTGAGTTTTTATGTAGAAAATTGCCATCGGATGACGAGCCTTATGGCGTATTGTTTTTAATGGATGAGTTTCCTACACTTGGAAAAATGGAGCAATTTCAAACAGGTATTGCATATTTTCGTGGTTATCGAGTTAGGTTATTCTTAATTGTTCAAGATACTGAGCAGCTCAAAGGAATATACGAAGAAGCAGGAATGAACTCCTTTTTGTCAAACTCGACTTACAGAATAACTTTTGCAGCCAATAATATTGAAACAGCTAATTTAATATCGCAACTTATAGGAAACAAAACTGTACAACAAGAATCGTTGAATAAGCCTAAATTTTTAGATTTAAATCCTGCTTCAAGGTCGTTGCATATCTCTGAAACACAGAGGGCATTGCTATTGCCTCAAGAAGTTATTATGTTGCCACGCGACGATCAGATAATTTTAATAGAGTCAACTTACCCAATTAAATCAAAGAAAATTTTGTACTATAGTGATAGCACCTTCACAAAAAGACTGCTCAAGCAAACTCTTGTGCCTACACAAGAACCATATGACCCAAACAAAGTTCTTTCTGCTGCTGCGAGCAAAGATAAGGTTAATAACGAGGGGAATAATGCTCTTGAGGGGCCTAGCGCTGCTGATTATCCTGCTGAAACTAAAACAGAGGATGCAGTGTATGATGAATCAGATGAATTTGCAGACGAAGATATTGATGATGAAGATATTGACGATAAGTTTGAAGATGATGATGACGGGTTTGATGACGAGAGGAGCGATGATGGGTTTGATGACGAAGACGAGGAGGATGAATTTGAAGATGAGGATATTGACGATAAATTAAAAAATGATCAAAAATAAAGGTTAACTTTGCCTATTTTTAGCTCAGAAAAGTGCAAGTTATGCAAATAATTAGGTTTTTCATATTAAGCCATTTTTAATTAATTAGTATTAGATTAGCTATTTTAACTAGGGGAGTAGTAATGATTAGTAAAAAAACATTAGCGGTTACAGCACTTGCTTTGCTGTTGTCACAACAATCTTTTGCAAGTGAAACAGAAGGGTTTTACTTTGGCAGTGGGTATTACGGTCAATATTTAAATTACATGGGTGAGTTGAAAGCAAAAATTGGAGATACTGCTGCTACAGCTGCCAATAATGTATCTGTAAATGACAGGAGTGCTCAGAATACAGAAGGTCAATCACTAAGTAAGTATAAAGGAGATTATAATCCACCTTTTGCTGCAAATGTGGCACTTGGTTATACAGGGGAATTGAATGGCAATAGCTACAGAGCTGAATTGGAAGGAATGTATTCTTCTGTAAAAGTGGATAATATTGGTTTAGCAAGCAGCCAGATAACAATATCCTACATAAAGGATAAAGCTAACCCAGAAGAGAGATATGGAGCAATAGTCAATCATGACCAGATAGAAAACGCGTCTTTAATGGCAAATGTTTATCATCATTGGAAAAGTGACCGTTTCTCTTTTTCTCCTTACGTTGGTATTGGAGTCGGTGCAACAAGAATGAAAATGTTTGAAAAATCGTCAATAAGACCCGCAGGTCAATTAAAAGCTGGCCTTGATTATCGCATAAACGAAGATGTAAATATGCATATTGGATATAGAGGTTTTGGTGCTATTGGTAGCAGTGAGTTCAAACTAGAAACCTCAAAGTGGGATCCCAATTTTAATAATGGCGCAGGTAAGCCAAAAGGTAAAATGGTTGAACAAACAGGTGATAATCAAGTATCTACTACCATACAGAATGGCTTTTTTCATACACACGGCATAGAGGCTGGCCTTACTTTCCACTTTGCCAGCAAAGCTTAAACATGTTGCCCTTTTAAAAAATGCATAAAACCGTTCCTGTCATCCTATGGCTTGACCATAGGATCTAGTTAAATATAGATCCCAGTGTCACGCACTGGGATGACGAGGTAGAGGGTACTGGAATGACATAGGATAATATGGGATGAAGGAGATAATACAAGAAAACATTAGCTATGTTTTTTGCACAACAATGCACCTCTTCATTCCTGCCAAATCATGTACATATTCCTGAAAAGCTAATTTGTATGAGGGTATTATTTTGTCAATATCATTTTGATCTTCACCTATCTCCAATATCGCAAACCCATTTTTTTTAAGACACCTCCTTAATATTGAAAAAATACTCAAGTAACAGTTTAAACCATCAATTCCACCATCAAGAGCAATTCTTGGTTCCTTTTGCACTTCGGCTTGCAGGTCTTTCAATTTGCTTCTTTTAATATATGGAGGATTACTGATTATAAGATCGAATGAACCTCTGCACTCTGTCCATGAGCTTGGAAATATTTTGGCTCTGCTGAGAAGATTATGTTTCTTTGTGTTCTGATAGGCAACTTTGTATGCTTCCAAGCTTTTTTCAAAACCGATCCCAACGGCATTTTCATACTCACTAAGTACGGATATCAATAAACAACCTGTGCCTGTACCAAAATCTGCAATTTTTAGTCTCTGCTTTTTATTTGGGTAATATTTTAACACTGCTAGGATTATTGTTTCACTATCTGGTCTTGGATCCAAAACATGCTGGTTAACTATAAAATTTTTACTCCAGAATTCACGATTACCTATTATTTGCGATATTGGATATCTTTCCGCTCTTTTTTTTGTTAATTTCCAAAATAAAAGTTCTTTCTCCATCGGCACTTGATCAGCATGGTTCATAATTATGAATGATCTTTCCACTCCAAGTACGTGCTGCATGATGATTTCACAATCTAAATGTGGTGATTCAACTTTATGTGACGATAATAACTCCGATCCTTCTTGAATTAAAGTGCTGATTGTTTTCATTATTCTAAAAATGTGTTCCTTTCAGCCAAGAATAGCAATTCCAATTTAGGGTAGCTGCACTAAATCCAAGTGTCAAGCATGGGTTCTTGCATAACCTAAACAGAAAAAAGATACAAGGTATTATTTTAGATATAAGCTATAAATATTTAAGAAATTTACCAAATGAAAAAAAAGGCAAAAGAAGCCCCGTGGTTGGCTAATTACTTACATTATACTTTCAAGTATGGCGTTTTTTAAGTCTTAAACACTGCAATTTAGCTGCTTTTAAATGCAACTCACCTTAGTTTAAATGTTTAAGAAATTTACTAAGCAGAAAAAAAGGCAAAAGAAATCCCGTGTTAGCTAGTTGTCACTCTCTAATCCTGCAAATTGGTGTACTATACTGTCTTAAACGACTTATAAGCGCGTTTCAGCTTATATAGGTAAAAACCCAGAAATGTTGTGAAGACATAAGGTGCACATAGTGCAAAAAATTAAAAATAAGACGCCAACTACGTTGTTTTCTTGCTGTTTAATCTGCACAGATGAAGATAACTGAATACCTTCAGTTTCATGGTAAGGGGGTTGGCGGAGTTTGTCAAGGAAGTTTTTTCGTTTCTATTCCCAATAAAAGTTTGTATGCAATAACACAGAAGCATATGCTGCTATTCCTTCATTTCTTCCAAGAGAACCTAATTTTTCTGCAGTGGTTGCTTTGACATTTACGAATTCATCATCAATCTCTAATGCTTTTGATATGAATTTCTTCATTTCTACTTTGTAAGGCGATATTTTAGGCTCCTCACAAACTATAGTAATATCTAAATTAGACACGCTGTACCCTTTTTCCTTTGCTTTTTTAGCAGCAAAGTCAAGAAAGTGAGATGAATTGCAATCTTTCCATTCAGAGGAACTAGGAGGAAAGTGCTCTCCTATGTCGCCACATCCCAGTGCTCCGAGTATTGCATCAACGATTGCATGTATTGCAACATCACCATCAGAGTGCGCTTCTATTGCCATGTTGTGTTCAATTTTCACACTGCAAATTTTTATAAAGCTCTCAGCACCATTTTGAACTTTAATGAACTTATGTATATCATAACCAGTTCCGACACGAAATTTTGGCTCTTCAAAGAGAAGCTTTGCCATATTGATATCCTCTTTTGTGGTTAACTTAAAATTGCTTTTCTCACCTTTAATAATCGCAACATGTTTTTTGTGCTCTACCATTAGTGATGAATCGTCAGTAAATTCTTTGTCTGATTGATGGCACGATAATAATTCTTTGAAATTAAAAATTTGAGGAGTTTGTATGGCTCTGAGTTTTCCTCTTGAAATCGTAGATTCAACGAAATTATTACCCACCAATGACATAGTGTCTTCGACTTCTATTGCTGGTACTACTCCTGTATATTGATCATTAATCATGGACTGAGCCAAGTTATCTATCAGAACATCTGACACAAAAGGCCTACAAGCATCGTGTATAACTACAAAATCTGGGTTAATTTTTTGTAAGCTTTCAAGCCCTAGTTTAACTGAATTTTGCCTGTTTTCTCCTCCATATATTGGACTTAGTAATTTAGTATCTACACCTCCTGTCATCCAAGTAGCTTGACTACTTGGATCCATACTTTCTTTTTTTCTAGATTCCAGCGTCACGCGCTGGAAGGAGTGTACTGCTGATTTTTCACTTAAATAATGGTTGGATAAGAGATCCATTGCTTCCCTATAAAAACTTTCATGGTCTCTATTAATTGCTATTCTTATGTAATCTATATATTGGTTAGCCAGAAATCTTTTAATTGCATGAAATAAAACAGATTTACCTGCAAGTTTTGTATACTGCTTAGGAATTGTGTTACTGCATCTACTGCCTACTCCTGCTGCAACTATTAATGCTGCTATTTTGTATTTCTTAAGTCTGTTAGTGTGCATATTTATCATTTTCAGCGTAAGTGTATAGTAACAAGTTATTTACAGTTTTAAAAAAAGAGTGTATTATCTTATAAGATATAATACGATGCTAGAATGCACATTACTAAGTGTAATAAAGAAAATGAGATACACCTTATATTCTTTCATGGAATAGGGGATAATCATAAAAATGCTCAACAATGCTTACAGCATTTATGTGGCAGAAATAGGCTAAAAGCTATTGCTCATACACATAAATATCCGGCTATATTCCAAAACTACATAACTTATGCTGCAGTTAGCTTTTTGTTCCTCGTGGCATCTGTATCAGCGCCCATTGCAATATTACTACTTATAAGCCCCATAACAGCTGGAGTAGTTGGTTTAGCAAGCTTAGCTGCTCTAACTTGCATTTTTTTATCCGTAATGCTTATTATTATTCCCTTTATAAATAGAGATCAAAGTTTGCTTAAGCCCTCGATAGAAGAAATCAATGAATTAATGGACAAGGGTGTGAGGCCTGAAAACATTATACTTTTTGGCCATTCCTTTGGAGGAGCAGTTGCATCGGCAGTTTTGAAGCACTTTGCAGACAAAAACGTTAAACTTGGAAGTGTTATTTTACTAGCACTTTCAGCTCTTTTCATACAGCAATAGGGCATTTTCCGATCCCTCAAGCAAAAATTTTAAGTATGTTGCCCTCATCCATTTTTAAAAAATTGCTAAAGGCTTTAGATCTAGATTTTGATTTAGTGAACGATATACGAAAGTTGCGAGATGAGGGAAAATTGAATATGCCAATAATAGTTATTAATAGCAAAAGAGATTACTTAATACCACAACCTGCACAATTGGCGCACGCAATAGAAAATGATGTATTGCTACGTGGAAAATTGATCAAGATTGTTAATTCGAAAAGGTATGAAGATGATCCACATAACGGAGTTTTATCTAGTTGGGAATTGGGTGAAAATTTGATTGACCTAATACTTAATAAAATTGATAAAACAATGAATAGATAGTATTTACAATAAACTGTATATTTTTCAGTAAATTGACTATGCTAAACGCATGCAAAAACGTCATATAACTATTTGTTTTATACTGCTTTTTATAATAGGGATGTTATTCCTGATGCGTCCTATGATTTTTCCATGTTTAATGTCTATTGTTATTGCATATTTGTTTAATCCGCTAGTAGTCAAGTTTGAAAAGTATAGAATACCGCGTTCATGTTCTGTAATTTTTATAATACTTGTTTTATTAATAGCTTTTATACTAGTTATAACATTTGTTTTACCTATTATATATGTTCAAATTACTTCAATATTAAATTTCTTAGTGAGTAAAGTGCCTTCATTAAAACTTAAAGTAATCCCCTCTGTATTAGAATTTCTTAATATAAAAATCGAGGATAGCTTATTTGATCACTTATCTAAAAATCTAGCAGAAAATTACAGCGACTATGTATCTTATTTCATAAATGCTCTTGATATTGCTAGTAACTTTATAATCCAAGTGTTAAGTTCAAGCTTTAGCTTGATTCACACGGTATCATTAATGGTGATTACTCCTGTAGTGTTTTTCTATATATTACGTGATTGGCCTTTAATTATAGAAAAAGCTAATAAATTAATTCCTGTTTCTTATAGAGAAAAAGTTGCAAATTATTTTTCCAAAGTGGATTTCATCATATCTAATTATCTAAAGGGGCAGGTAAATGTATGTATTGTCATGATGGTCTTTTACTCTGTGAGCCTGAGCATAATCGGATTGAAACACTCTATTGTTATTGGAATTTTATCAGGAATATTAACGTTCATACCTTACGTAGGACCATTATTATATACCATTATTGGGTTTTTGAGCGCTATTACTCAATTTAGTGAATGGTTTGAAAGTGCTGCCGTTTTGCTATTATTTGGTGTTGGACAATTAATAGATTCAAACATATTAGTTCCTTTATTAATAGGAAAAAAAGTTCATATACATCCAACTGTAATTATTCTGGGAATTACTATATGCGCTTCATATTTTGGATTTACAGGTATATTACTTTTTATTCCAATAATAGCAATGTTCAATGTATCAGTAGAATATGCAATCAATAAATATTTTAAAAGTGAGCTTTATAAAAACGGCTAACAGACCTTTTGCATAATCAATTTATGGTAAGAGGAGAAATGAGCCCAGAATACCTGAGATATTTGAGGAGCGTAAGTAAATTTCTGCGCAAAAATTACTACCAGAAAGAGGTTACGTAAGAGGTTTAATGTGCAATTAAATTTATTTAACAACAATCAAGCTGATTATAGTCGGCAAAATTACATCATCTTAGATGAAAATAAGCACATATATAATTCAGTAATTGAGGATTTATCTTGGAAATCTCTCATTCTTTTTGGACCTAAAAGCTCTGGTAAAACTCATCTTGCTCATATTTGGCAGTCAATAAACGATGCAATTTTTATCAATGTGAATAACTTTGTAAGCGAGATTAGGTATAGCGATGCTTTTATTTTAGAAGACGTACAAAACATTAAAGATGAAGAAATGTTATTACATTGTTACAATTACATGAAAGAAAATGATAAGAAGCTGCTAATCACTTCTTCAATTTCGCCAAAAAAACTTAACTTCAAACTAAGAGATTTAAGTTCTCGAATATTATCAACTATCAGCGTAAAAATTTTGCCTGCAAGCGAAGAATTATTAAGAATCATGCTAATAAAACGATTTTCAGATAAACAGTTAAAAATTGATTTAAAAGTGATTAATTATATTTTAGCAAGAATAGAACGTTCTTTCTATAGCATTGATAAAATTATAGAGAAGATAGATAATGAATCTATAGGGTCAAATGTGACCGTTCCTTTTATTAGCACTTTATTTAAAAAAGATGCCATTTGATTTCTTCTTTTGTAAAGTATTCATTGTATATATTAAAAATTTATTAACACCCATAACACTAACGTAATTGAAATCTCTATCTGTCCATGTTAGAATTATAATAAATGTTATGTTATAATAAATATAGATAGATACAGCTAAGAAGTATTCTATATTTATAGTAGAGCTCACTTTATAAGGTGTTTTTTATAGATTTGACGTTATAATTTAACTATGATAAGAGTAAGATTAAATTTAAAAAAAAGGTTAAAGCAAAGGTTTGTGATGTTCACTCTATTGATAAATGCCTTATTTGTCTCATATTTTCTCATAAGACACATAGGAAACACTTCCAATCAAATTATAGCCAAAGAAATAAATATAGGAGCTGATAATGAAAAATAAACAGTCGCAAAATAAAAAAGAAAATCTTTACATAACATATTACATAGATGCTTTGGCTTCAGAGAGGTCCGCTACACAAAATACTCTGGAAAGTTATCGTTCGGATTTACACCAGTTTGAAGAATTTTTATTAGAAAGCGGCACTACCTTGGTTGGCGTAAACAAAACCAATATTAAAGATTATGTGAAATATCTATGTACACAAAAAAAATATAAAAGTAGCTCTATATCAAGAAAAATATCCGCTATGAAAAATTTCTATAAGTGTCTATTTAATGACGGAATAATAGATTTTAATCCAGCACCGGCTAATGATGCTGAATTAAAGAATCCAAAAGTTTCTCGTCCTTTGCCTAAGTATTTAAGTGTCGAAGAAATATTTTTGCTAATGGACGCAGTGAGAAAATCAGCAAGCGAATCGAATAAAGAGATAAGCAGTAAAAGGCTATGTGCGATTTTAGATATCCTTTACTCTTCTGGAATGCGTGTTTCTGAACTAATTGATATGAAGTTATGTGAAGTGTCACATTTAATAAACAGTAATAACAAAGAATGCTATATAATAATAAAAGGAAAAAGTGGTAGAGAGAGGCAAATTCTTTTTAATGAACAAGCATTGCAGAGCCTTAGAAATTATTTATCAGTTCGTGACAATCTGATCCCTAACGAAAAGGAATCCGATTGGCTATTCTCAGGTGATAAACCTAATAAACCAATTACAAGGCAGAGGGTCGGTCAATTAATGAAGGAGTTAGCAAGAAAATGCAATATTGATGAAAATAAGATCTCTCCACACGTGATTAGGCATTCTTTTGCTACCCATCTACTGGATAGCGGAGCAAATATTGTGTTGATACAGAAAGTTCTTGGCCATACTAACCTTTCTACAACACAAATATATACTCATATTGCTAACGAAAAGTTAAAGGACAAATTAGCTGATTCGCATCCTATTACTCAGATGATCAATAATTAAACTTATTGCTTTTAATTTGTAGTAAAGTTAAATTCAAATAAGTTTATGTGAGTTTGTGATTTCAAGTTTATTGTTTAATTTCTTCCTTATATTATGGGAAGTATTCTATACTTTAATTGCTCTCCCTGTAATTTTCTTTCCTGAGTATGTAATAACCATTTTCCTCGTCTGTTCGGTGAGAGTTGTATTATTCATGCTGCGTTTATTATGTGGCATTAAATATGAAGTGAGGGGAATGGAAAACATTCCTAAGCAACCTTTTATCATTGCATCTAAACACCAATCTCCATTTGAAACATTTATTTTTATACTACTATTTAGAAAAGCGGTTTTTATTTTAAAACGTGAATTGAAATGGATTCCATTCATTGGTTTACATCTTATAGCGCTGAAAATGATTTTTATTAACCGTTCAGATGGTATCAGTTCTATACGCCATATAATTAAACTAGCAAAAATGCGTATAAAAGAAAATAGAAGCATAATAATATTTCCTGAAGGTACAAGAACGACTATAAACCAAAATATAAAATATCAATCAGGTATTGCTGCTTTATATAGCGTATTATCTGTTCCTGTGTTACCGGTTGCTTTAAAGACTGGTTTGTTTTGGCCAAAAAGCATACTTTCTCTGAGAAAGAATCCCGGAAAGGCAGTAATAGAAATATTGCCCCCAATATATCCTGGGTTAAACAAAAATGAATTCTTGCAAAGTTTAGAAAAAATTATTGAAGAGAGAAGCAGTAGATTAACCATAGAAAAAACTGATATTGCAAATTAACAAAAAAACTTTATAATTAAAAAAAAAGTACAGTATTTTAGGTATTAATATATGGCAAATCATAAGAGTGCTAAAAAAATGATAAAGGTAATAGCAAAGCGCACTTTAATAAATAAGATGCGGAAAAGTAAAACTCGCACCGCTATTAGAAAATTGGTTGATATAATCAAGTCTGGCGACAAAGAAAATGTTGTTCTGGCATTTCGGAATGCTGAATCTAATTTACACAAGTGTGTGAATAAAGGTGTTATTCATAGGAATACTGCTGCGCGTAAAATAAGTCGCTTAAATGCAAAAGTAAAAGCATTGATGACCGCTTAATACGGTTAATGTAAAGTTAACTGTATTAATATATACTCTTCAGTTTGTATATTCTGTATAAAATTTAAGTAGCTTAAGTGATGGATAAAAAAGTGCTATTAGAACTAAGTAATGGATTAAAAATTGAGCTACCCATATTAAGTGGAACAATAGGTCCTGACGTGTTAAATATCAAGGATTTATATAAGACGACAGGATTATTCACTTATGATCCGGGGTTTGTTTCCACAGCTTCATGTTCTTCTTCGATTACATTTATTGATGGAGATGAAGGAGTTCTTAAATATAGGGGACATGATATAGCTGATTTGGCAGAGAATAATAGTTTTACTGCTGTGATTTATTTATTACTCTATGGTGAACTACCCAGTTCAGAGCAACACAAAAAATTTCTTCTCAAAATACAAGAATCATCCAAAGTATCAGAGCAAGTTACAAATGTAATCAAAGCATTTCCAAAAACTGCTCACCCTATGTCGATTTTAGTTGCATGTTTTGCAAATTTGTCAGCATCTTACCATGAAACACATGGCAACAATGTCAATGGTGAAGATTTAGATTTTGGAATTTCTGCAATAGCACAAGTTCCTGCAATTGTTGCAATGATTTATAGGCATATCAACAATCAGGAATTCATAAATGCTAACAATGAATTAAGTTACAGTGAAAATTTCTTAAAGATGATATTTGGCGATGCTGTTGATAATGATAAAAGCGCCCTTTTTGCAAAAGCTCTGGATAAAATATTTACTCTCCATGCTGATCATGAACAGAATGCTTCTACGGCGGCTGTCAGATTGGTGGGATCGGCTGGCTCTAATCTGTTTGCAAGCCTCTCTGCAGGAGTTGCTACACTTTGGGGACCAGCACATGGTGGAGCTAATGAAGCAGTTATAAATATGCTAAAAGAGATAGAGCAAAGTGAAGATATAGATAAATTCATCGAAAAAGCTAAAAATGATAAAGATCCATTTAAATTGATGGGATTTGGACATCGTGTTTATAAAAATTATGATCCGCGCGCGCGGATATTGAAAGACGCTTGTCATGAGGTTCTAAGTAAACTAGAACAAAATAATGAATTGCTCAAAATTGCAAAAAAACTTGAAGAAATAGCTTTAAAGGATGAATATTTTATCGTGCGTAAGTTATATCCAAATGTTGATTTTTACTCAGGTATAATAATGAATGCTATCGATATTCCCTCAAATATGTTCACGCCTATTTTTGCACTTGCAAGAACCACTGGTTGGGTTACTCAGTGGTATGAAATGATAAATGATAAAGAAACTAAGATCTGTAGACCAAGGCAACTCTATTTTGGTAAATAAATTTATTTTCACTTCATTAGACTTCTTGTATAACCCAAGCTAAGTAGAAAAAAGGTATAGCTAACACGTCATACCGTGATTTATTCATGGTATCTCTAGATCCCGCTAACAAGTAGCGGGATGACGAGATGCCACCGCGAACCGTCATACTGCCGCAGACCGTCATACCGCGATTCATTCGCGGTATCTCATCCGCTAACACGTAGCAGGATGACGAGGTTATCGTCATACCACCGCGAACCGTCATACCGCCGCGGTATCTCACCTGCTAACAAGTAGCGGGATGACGAGTTACTATACCACCGCGAACCGTCATACCGCGATTCATTCATCGTCATACCGCGATTCATTCGCGGTATCTCTTAGCATAGATCCCGCTAACAAGTAGCGGGATGACGAGCTTATCGTCATGCCACCGCGAACCGTCATATCGCCGCAGACCGTCATACCGCCACGAATCGTCATACCGCCGTGGTATCTCTAGATCCCGCTAACAAGTAGCGGGATGACGAATTACTTAACCATCATCTACACCGTCATACCGCCGCGGTATCTCTTAGCCGCTAACAAGTAGCGGGATGACGAGTTATACCAAATTCCATTACTAATCGAACAAATAAGAAACATTACAAACTCGTTTAATAGTAGTGCTGGAAATACTGACAATAAAATTACACAGAACATCTTCAAGTAAGCCTATGGTATCGTAGACTCTGTTGCGTAAAGTATTGTGTTTGATATATTGCCACAGCCTCTCAACAGGATTCAGTTCCGGTGAATAAGGAGGCAAGTATATAATGGTAATGTTTTCCTGAAATTTCAAACTTTTTGATCTATGCCAACCTGCACAATCCATTACAAGAAAGACTTTTTTCGTGCCTAAATCTTTCGACATCTGCTCCAGAAATATATTCATACAATCAGTGTTTACATATGGAGCAAGTAGGCTAATTTTCTTACCACTTCTTGGATTTACTGCACTGTAGATATAGAAATTTTGTCTACCAATTTTCATTTTAACCTGCGTTCTGACCCCTTTTTTAAACCATCCGTGTCCGATTTTTGAATGAGTTCCAAATCGTGATTCATCAAAAAAATACCTCCTTTTCAGGGTGGGAATTGACTATTTTATTGAAGTATTTTTTAAACTCTTCTTGCTTTTTTTTATCTTGTTTATGGTGAATTGGCCTCGGTGTTATGTAAGAAAATTTCATCCTTTGTATCTCACGGTGCACTGTTGATTTGCTAATGTTTAGGCCAAATTCCTCTGAGATTTTTATTTGCACTTCCTTAATAGTAATATTTGGATTTCTTTCTACCCATATTTCAATTTGCTCACGTTGATTTTTGTTTAATTTGCTTTTCCTTCGCCGTTGAGACGGGGCAAATAATCTTTCTACTCTACCAAATTTTAGATGCTTTATCCATTCAGTCAAAGCAGTCCTTGAAATTTTACATATTCTTGCCACAGCGCTTATACTACTTTCTTTTCCTACTATCACCGCTTGTAACTTTTTTGAAACATATGCGTTATTTCTGACCTTTTTTAACATTTCTTTCGCCAAATTTACAACTTTTTCGTCTAATAGTTTTGACCTTAATGCCATTTATACCTCTCTATTTTATCTACTTTAGTATCACTTCTTTCCCATTATTGTCTATCTGTTCTTTACATAGTGGGAATTGGTATTACTATACCGCCGTGAACCGTCATACCGCCGCGGTATCTCTAGATCCCGCTAACAAGCAGCGGGATGACGAATTACTTAACCATCATCTACACCGTCATACCGCCGCGGTATCTCTTAGCCGCTAACAAGTAGCGGGATGACGAATTACTTAACCATCATCTACACCGTCATACCGCCGCGGTATCTCTTAGCCGCTAACAAGTAGCGGGATGACGAGATGCCACCGCGAACCGTCATACCGCCGCGGTATCTCTAGATCCCGCTAACAAGCAGCGGGATGACGAATTACTTAACCATCATCTACACCGTCATACCGCCGTGGTATCTCTAGATCCCGCTAACAAGTAGCGGGATGACGAGTTACTTAACCATCATCTACACCGTCATACCGCCGCGGTATCTCTTAGCCGCTAACAAGTAGCGGGATGACGAGATGCCACCGCGAACCGTCATACCGCCGCGGTATCTCTAGATCCCGCTAACAAGCAGCGGGATGACGATTGTCGTTTAGCCACAAATATTAAGAAATTTACCAAATAAAAAAAAAGGCAAAAGAAGCCCCGATTAATATCTATTTAAAAACATTGGCGTTTTTTAAGTCTTAAACACTGCAATTTAGCTGCTTTTAAATACAACTTACCTTAGCTAAAATGTTTAAGAAATTTACTAAGCAGAAAAAAAGGCAAAAGAAACCCCGTGTTAGCTAGTTGTCACTCTCTAATCCTGCAAATTGGCGTACTATACTGTCTTAAACGACTTATAAGCGCGTTTCAGCTTATATAGGCAAAAACCTAGAAATGTTGTGAAGACATAAGGTGCACATAGTGCAAAAAATTAAAAATAAGACGCCAACTACGTTGTTTTCTTGCTGTTTAATCTGCACAGATGAAGATAACTGAATACCTTCAGTTTCATGATAAGGGGGCTGGCGGAGTTTGTCAAGTAGCTTTTTCGTTTCTATTCCCAATGTTATATGGTTATGCAAGAAGTCTAATTGGTATAACCATGCATGAATGCTATTTTCGGCAGAATCTCTTACAATGCTCAAAAGCAGAAAAACAAAAACTTGATTTTCGCAGCTAAATAGTGGACCATCAAAAGCACGCATAAATATCTACAATGAAAGAAAAAACTTTCACAATCATCGATGGCTATGGTTTTCTTTTCAGAGCTTACTATGTACTACCTCACTTAATTACCACAACAGGAATGCCAATAGGTGGTGTATATGGCTTTCTGAATATGGTTCTTAAGTACATTGCCCATTCGGACTACTTAACTATAGCACTTGATGCAGGAAAAAAGAATTTTAGGCACAATTTATATCCTGAATACAAAGCAAACAGAGTAACGCCTCCTGAGGATCTAATTCCACAGTTCACCATACTGAGGGAAGCGGTAGAAGCTTTTAACCTCAGCTATGAAGAAATTGAAGGTTATGAAGCAGATGACATAATCGCAACACTAGCTGCAAAATACGCCAACCACCAAGACTTTAAAGTGGTAGTCGTTTCATCAGATAAAGATTTATTTCAACTCTTGAACCACAATATTTTAATATTCGACCCCATTAAAAATATATATATAGATGAAAAACAAGTAATAGAAAAATTTGGTGTAAACTCACACAAGCTTCTTGATTTATTTTCTCTAACTGGTGATGCATCTGACAACATTCCAGGCGTTCCGGGAATAGGTCCGAAGACTGCAGCTAAATTACTAGATGAATTTGATTCATTGAATAATATTATAGAGAACATTGATAACATCGAGCAAACGAGGATTCGTAATATTCTTGCTGAACATAAGGAAAAAGCGCTAATTTCAAGAGAACTTTTATCACTATGCGAAAAAGTAGACCTTCAACATGATATTGCAAAATGTGAAGTTCGCCCTCCAAATATGGAAAAACTATTATCCTTTTTAAAGAAGTATGAATTCAATTCCTTAATAGGTAAAATAGAAAAGCTTTTTTCCTATAATGGATCTAGCACAAAAGAGAAAATAGAATATAGTAGTGAAGAGTTAGAGAAATTTTTGGAGCATTGTAGATATGAAGGCAAAATTGCAATTCATTACCACCTTGAAAACAATGTATTAAGTCTATCTTATAGCGAAAGTAATATTTTTTGTATAGAGCAAGATAGCATACAAAATGCACTCATTACAATCAACTCAACTTTACTCTCAAATGGGGTGCTTAAAATAATACATAACATTAAAGAGATGAGGAAAATCTTCCCTGCAGTGGAGAAGATGCTAGATTCAGTTGATGATTTGATGATAATGTCGTATAGCTTGGATACAGGAAAACATGATCACAGTATTCCAAACATAGTTGCGCATAATTTGAGTGAAAATGCAGAAATTTTCTCGGCAAAAACTTTAATAGCAATTCATGAAAAGCTAAAGCAAAGGTTATTTCAGGAAAAATTGTTCACAATTTACGAGCGCTTCGATAAGCCACTTATGAAAGTGATATTTAATATGGAGAAAAATGGAATATTGCTAAATATTCAAAAATTACAGGAGCTGTCCGATAAATTTCAGCAGGTAATTGCTGTACTTGAAAGTGAGATATATAATTTGGCAGGGGAGAAATTCAACATTGCGTCACCAAAACAATTAAGTGATGTTTTATTTAATAAAATGGGGCTTAATAAAAAGAAAAAGTCAAAATCTGGATCGTATAGCACCAATTATGAAGTTCTAGAGGCACTCGAAGAAGAAGGGGTAGAAATTGCAGGTAAAATTTTAAGTTGGCGACATTCAAGTAAATTGAAGAGTACCTACACTGATGCATTAATAAAACAGGTTGATCCGCTCGATGATAGAATACACACAAGCTTTTCAATAACTGCAACTGCAACTGGAAGGCTGAGCTCCAGCAATCCTAATTTACAGAATATTCCTATCAGAAGCGAAGAGGGAAATCTTATCAGACAAGCATTTATTGTGCCAAAAGGGTGCAAGATAATCTCTGCTGACTATTCGCAAATAGAATTGAGGCTCCTGGCACACGTTGCAAACGTTGCAGCATTTAAAGAAGCTTTTGCAAACGGACAAGATATTCACGATATCACCGCTAGGCAAGTTTTTGGAGTGCAAGAAATAGATGAGCAATTAAGACGCAAAGCAAAATCCATTAATTTTGGAATTATATATGGAATCAGCCCGTTTGGCCTTGCAAAACGGCTTGGAATTACCATTGCGGAAGCTGCTGAATACATTAATTACTATTTTTCCTGTTACCCAGAAATAAAGGCCTATATGGAAAAAGCAGTGTCTATCGCAAGATTGCATGGTTATGTAGAAACTTTGTTTGGCAGGAGATGCTTTGTAAGAGACATAAACAATACAATTCCTTATGTAAGACAATTTGCAGAAAGGTCAGCGATAAATGCACCACTGCAAGGAACTGCTGCTGATATAATAAAACGTGCGACGATTCAGCTTTTTGATCAGTTAAAAGTAGGTAAAATAATCCTCCAAGTTCACGATGAACTACTGGTTGAAGTAGAAGACGAAAAGGTACAAGAAACAGCAAAACTTATGAAAGACGTAATGGAAAATGCAATAGAAATTTCTATACCACTTGAAGTAGAAATAAAAATTGGCGACAACTGGGCTCTTAATTATGACTTAAACATGGCGGATTCTAAGAGTATAGATTATTTGAATTAATATGAAAAATATGCTACAATTAAAGTATAGTAAATGTGAGTAACTCAGTTATGACAAAAATATTAACTCCACAAACAAAGAATTTGGAGCCTTCAAATCAGGTAACTAACAAAGATGAGAAAGTTTTTAAATTTAAAAACGAGGAGCACCAGTTAATCTATCGTGCTTTCCTAGATACTTTAGAAAATCCAGAAACTCTAGAAAATCTAAAAAAGCAAACGAAACAGGAAATAGAAAAGAAGGAACAGAAATTGAAAGAAGAACTTCCAGATCGAGAAAAACAAGAATTACAGGATGATCTGAAGTCATTAGATGAACGATTAGAGCGATTACAGAATGGAAATGAAAAGAAAATTTTTACTTTTATATCAAAAAATCATGAAGGTATATTCAATAATATTAATCAAGAAGATATAAAGTTACTAAGTGAAGAAAACTTTTGTCAGCTTTTACTTTCCGTATTTGAAAAAATTAGAGAAAAAAATTTAGCTAGTGAAGAGAATTTAAAGAATGACAAAATAAAGCAAGAAGTAGCTGAATGTGTAGCTGATATACGCGGTACAGAAGCTAAAGATTCACTCATAAAGCTTGCTGGGTGGCCGCTTGGAATAAAGATAGACCCAAAAAATATTTCCAGCTCTTTTATGAATGGGGTGAAAGAAAAAATACCATTCTTAGGTAAAGATAAAAAAGAAGAGGATGAACCACCACTCAGTGATGAAGAGATGGCAACAGCATTCTTACGTAAGATTTTTCTTCCTATTTCTTTTTCCATTGCTTCAATATTAATTTTTGGTCCTACTACACTCGCGATAGTTGCTGCCGTTATTGGTACAATATTCGCCATAAAAGGGGGAGTGGAGGTTCTTTTTTCAAATGACAAAAAAGGTACTTTATATAACCCTCATTCACGAGATGAAAAGAAAAAAGAAGGATGGGATGGGAAAATTCTTGATGGTATTAGTAAAATTTTAGGATCCAAAGTTAATGAAACTGGGCAGGGTAATCAACCTGCTGTAACAACTGAGGAGCAACTTACTCAAAAGAGTGAGCAGTCTACTGTGCTTGAACAAGTTACTTTAGATCAGCAAAAAACCACAGGGCAGCAACCAAGTAAGACTACCTGAGTTTGCCAATAAAGTGAGTTGTGTAAGAGGTCTACTATTATTCTATAACGCATACAACAGGAGTATGATCAGACGGGTTTTCTAGCTTACGCAATCTATCATCTACGTAGCATGTTTCCAATTTATCTACAGCTTGTGGCGATAATAGCATATAATCTATTCGCATTCCTTGATTGTTTCTGAGTGAATTGCCTTGATAATGCCACCAAGTGAATTGTTGCAAATTGGGGTGGGATATTCTAAACGTGTCTTTAAACCCAAGATTCAAGATTGCTCTTAACTTCTCACGTTCTTTTATATGAAAGCACACTTGGCCATTCAATAAATTTGAATCAAAAACATCAATTTCATCCAGTGCAACATTATAATCGCCAGCTATAATAGTTAACTCTTCATTTTTCAACAAAGTGCTCATCCTTTCATATAGGTTATCAAAAAACTTGAGTTTATACTCAAACATATGAGAGTCTGGGCTTTGACCATTTGGAACGTATACACTTCCTACCCTTACCTTATGATTGGTGTGTTTTATCACACATTCTATATAACGTGCTTCTTGATGACTCTCTACAACATCAATTTTTAATTTTTCCAGTATCGGATATTTAGATAAAACACAAACGCCATTTCTTGCAACTTGTCCATAGATAGCATATTCATATCCTAACTTTTCTATCTCTACATAAGGAAATTGCTCTTCCGTACATTTTATCTCTTGCAGCAAAACTATATCTATCTGACTGTCAACTATAAAACTACAAAGTTGGTTAACTCTTTTACGTATGGAGTTTACATTCCAAGTTGCAATCTTTAGCATCAACAATCCTTATTAATTATATCAATTAAACTCTCCCCAGTAGGCAACCTCGATGTTATAATTTTTTTCCATTTGATTAACCTTAAACTATCAGCAATGTTTTTACTCATGGTATATGCAACTGTATTATTCATCACATGAGATAGCCCACTTTTTAGAACTAATGAACAAAATACCCTTGCTGTCTGTGAGGAAAAAAAAGCAACACTATCAATTTTACCATCCAACAGTAAATTTTTACACCTATTAGTTAGACTCCTTTTTATAATTGTTTTATAGAGTACAACTTCTCTTACATTAAAATCTTCTTCAGATAATCTCTTTTTTAGGTCACATGATACTTCTTGTCCCCTTATATACAAGAACTTTATTGCGTTTGAATAATGAGCTTTTATGAATGATATCAGACCATCAACGTTGCTGTCTGCTGAGATTATATCAGAAAATCCCAAATTTTTTGCAGCCTGCATGGTTGAATTACCAACTGTAATAATCGGAAAGTCATCCTCTTTGCATATTTGACTAAAAGCCTTTACACTGTTTTTACTTGTAGATATCACAACGTCAAATTCGTACGCAGATATATCAGGATTTAAGTACTTTATTGTGAATACTGGTTCTATAAAAACTTTGTATCCATACTTTCTCAATATATTTCTTGTATTGAACGAATCCAATAAAGGCCTCGTTAATAAAATAGACTTCATTCTGATTTATTTCACTACTAGTAAAATAGTACCCTTTATACACAAATTACTGAATAAAAATTTTTATTTTGATGGCTTGAGCAACTATTCAAGTAATTGATGTTGAAATAAGGATACTCAGTCCCCTATTTACCACTAAGCTTTAAATTCACTTATACTTTTCTAATGCTAATTACATTGAACTCTGTTGAATCATTCCATTTACCTGGAGTTATATTGAATACTAATTCTCTCTCATCTAAAGATAAAGTTCCATTATCTATCTTATAGTTATTTGTATAACACTGTTCGATTCTGCTATCTTCTATCCTCTCTTCTATTTGTAAAGATTTTGGATTAAGCATTATATCTTTATGTACGTTTCCATCGGAACGTATATATGTATATAAGTTTTTGAATACCAAATTCTCATATGCATCACGTTCTACTACATATGTACTAAGATCTGTAAGATCTCGATTATCCGTATTATATTCAGATATTACATAATAAGCATTATCCTCAAAAAAATCTGGGTGACTGTTTAAAAAATCCATATACTAACCTCTTTTATTATTAAACTATTAATATTATAGCTAATATTCCTATACAAGTCAAATAAGTTAACTTGTTGACACTTAAACTGCTTTTACAGATGGAGAGAGGGTATCAGTAGGTTTTTCTGCCTGTGGTTTGCTGATCAAAGTCCGAACGATATTAGCTGCCATAAAGGTACAGCCTAGAATAAAAAAGGCAGTAGAAACAAAAGGAATGATAGGAGATTCGAGAGGCAATATAGATGCAATTCCTCCTATTAAAAACGAAACGTTAGATGTAATATCAAGACAGATCTTTGTTAGTTTTTTTTGTCCTGCTACACCAAGTTGCTTCTGCTGTAGGAAATGATCCTTTAATGACCATATATTTAAAGCAAACGAAAGTACACTTAATATAGTGCCGGCAATACTAAAATACAGACTTAAGACAGGAATACTAAAGGCTAATGCTGCTATATATCCAATAAAAGAAGCAGTAGATAGTGTAGTAACTAAGCGTTTCGAGTAAGTTCGTACCTTCTTTCTGTAGGCTAACTTATCTTTTTCACCATACATAGCATAAATATTACCTAATACGTTATATTGTAGCATTAATTAATTCAACAAGCAATATGGAAGCTAAAAGTGCCCGAGAGAAGACTTGAACTTCCACAACTTAAAAAGTTACTAGCACCTGAAGCTAGCGCGTCTACCAATTCCGCCACCCGGGCTTTTTATAGTTTACTATGTTAAAGTTAAATAATATACTTAAACAATTTTTAGTTCAAAGGTAATGCCAAATCTAGATCAAATATTTTTCGCTCAAAACAATGTTAATATTAATAACGTATATAAAATAGTCAATAACGCTTTGAGCAATAGCGATGGTGGTGAGCTGTTTCTAGAATTTTGCCAGTCGGAGTCCCTGATTTTCGATGATAACATATTAAAACACGTGGATTTGAATACCACAAGGGGATTTGGTTTAAGGTCTTTTTGTGAGGATAGTACATCTTTCGTTTGTTCTTCTGAGATTAGCGAAAAAGAAATTAGTAATGCTGCTTCTATGGTAAAAAGCTCAGTGTCTTTAAACAAGACAAATTCAATAAATTTAAACGAAGAGACAAAAAGCCTATATTCGAGGATTAACCCTACAAATGAAATGGATCTGAATTCAAAGATTAAACTACTCAATGAGGTTAATGAGTATGTAAGGTCCAAAAATAACTGCGTGAAGCAAGTAAAAATAACTCTAAGTGGAGAATGGCAAGTCGTACAAATAATAAAGGGTGATCACAGATTAAGCGATATCAGGCCTCTGGTACGTTTTAATGTGCTAGTCATTGTAGAAAAGGATAGCCGTACCGAGAGAGGCTCCGCAGGACACGGTGGAAGGGATTCTTATAGTAAGTTTATTTCTGAGAAAAAGTGGAAAGAAGTTGCAAACCAGGCTTTGGAACAAGCACTGGTAAATCTTGAAGCAATTCCAACTCCAGCCGGAGAAATGACAGTTATTCTAGGTCCGGGCTGGCCGGGAGTATTGTTGCATGAAGCTGTGGGTCATGGACTCGAAGGCGATTTTAATTGTAAAGGAGTCTCAGCATTTTCAAATTCTATTGGTAAACAAGTAGCAGCTAGTGGCATCACAGTAGTTGATGATGGAACTCTGCCTAATTTGCGTGGTTCTATTAGCATAGATGATGAAGGTACTCCACCCAGTTATAATGTGTTGATAGAGGATGGAATTCTCAAAGGCTACATGCAGGATCATATGAATGCTAAACTCATGGGTGTGAATCCAACTGGTAATGGTAGAAGAGAAAGTTATAAAGAAGTTACTATGCCGCGCATGACAAACACCTATATGTTACCAGGGAAACATACGCCGGAAGAAATAATATCTAGCGTAAAGAAAGGTCTGTATGCAGTAAATTTCGGTGGTGGGCAAGTTGATATAACGTCAGGGAAATTTGTTTTTTCATCTTCAGAAGCTTACTTAATAGAAAATGGTAAAATTACACAGCCAGTCAAAGGAGCAACACTAATTGGTGATGGGCCAACAGTGCTAAAAAAAGTATCCATGGTTGGCAACGACTTAAAGTTGGACCCCGGTGTTGGCACATGCTCAAAAGATGGACAAAATGTGCCCGTTGGAGTTGGTCAACCAACACTCAAAGTCGACGCAATAACTGTTGGTGGAACTGAGATATAGATAAGGGCTAAAACGGGTTCCAGCGCATGACGAACAATTGTACAAACATTGTAGCCGTTATTCAAGTAGCCCGCAGAAACGAAAAAACTTACTTGACAAACTTCGCCAGCCTCCTTATTATGACAATAAGGGTATTTATGACTCAAAACTTGTTTTTGACCTGCAGGCTCAATGACAAAATTCAGTAAAAAACTTAGGGTATTTTTTGGCGGATTACATAAAATTATAGCGGCTGCATGTCTTTTAAATTTTTTCTACATTCAGCCAAATCGCGCTTATTTTAAGCGTTAGCACATTATTGCAGCGCCACTTACAGTAATATAGAGTCAAAACTCGCACCACGGGGCTTCTTTTGCCTTTTTTTCCGCTTGGTAAATTTCTTAATGTTTGTAGCTAAAGCAATTTAAGAGACCGAAAATGGTGTCATTCCAGCGCGTGACGCTGTAATCTAGTCTTTATTATGCAGCCACTTATTTAAAGTTAAGTTTTCTGGATCCAAGTAGTCAAGCTACTCGGATGACAGCTACCCTGAAAACCTTCATCCCGCTACGTGTTAGCGGGATCTATGCTAAGAGATACCGCGAATGAATCGCGGTATGACGGTCTGCGGCGATATGACGGTTCGTGGTGGCATGACGATAACCTCGTCATCCCGCTGCTTGTTAGCGGGATCTATGCTAAGAGATACCGTGAATGAATCGCGGTATGACGATCTGCGGCAGTATGACGGTTCGCGGCGGCATGACGTAGGATTGCTGTCATCCCGCTATGTGTTAGCGGCTGAGATACCGCGAATTAATCACGGTATGACGCAGAGCTCGCGTTAGCTATACTTTTATACTCCAACTCAGTATCCAATCTGGATCCAAGTAGTCAAGCTACTTGGATGACATCTTTCTTCTTGGTATAAATTACTTTTATATCTCAATGTTCATACAGCTATGCACGTTGCCGCATAGTGGATGAGGTGTATTACCTCTAAGAGTATGATTTTTACATAATAATATAATATTCTGTTCATAAATCAATGTTTCAACGTACAACAAGAACATTTTCATTGTGATTAAGATTTCTAGTATGTATATTAATAAATCTTGTTCTCAACTAAGTAATGAAAGTAATAATTGTTATAATAATGTTATTGTGTAGCAGTTACACAATGGCAAGCGAGCGAATAAGTCTAGTGGATAAAAAACTATCTCAAGGATATGTAGCTCCAGTGCTTACAGAAGATAGCGTTATTTTATCAGACAAGCACGGCGCTTTATATTCCTTTGATATTGATAACTCAAAGGCTATGAATTGGAAATTACACCTCTCACGTAGGAAAAAAATTGGTAACATGAGCCTATCGCATTATGAAAAAAATGTTTTCTTTATAGTGGATAACACTTTACACGCAATAGATGCAAAAACTGGCAAGATTGAGTGGGAAAAAGAATTGAGAGCTCCAGTAAGAGGGAAAGCAGCAGTAATAAATAATAAATTGGTAGTATTGACTATTGATAATTATCTGTACGTGTTTGATATAAAAGATGGCAGCTCCGTTTGGGCTTATCAAAACGGTATCAATGAGGTTCGAGGTTTGTATTCCATATCGCCAACAATTTCTAACGATAAAATAATAGCACCATTTTCAAATGGTGAGTTAATAGCTTTTAATGAAGACGGTAAAAAATTGTGGAGCCAAAAATTGGCTACAAACCTTTTGGATACACAGCTCACAGATGTAACTACTACACCGAGAGTGCTTGGCGATACTTTAATAGCTACAAACAATTCTTATATTTATGGTATTGACGTGAAATCAGGAAATATTTTGTGGTCAAAGTCACTGCAAGTAAAAAGTGTATCAGACATTGAGTCATATTATAGTCCTCTTATTCCTGCAGAGAAACAAAAAGAAGGCGGAAGAATTTTTATAGTAACTGAAGATAATAAAATAATCGGCCTGGATATAAAAAATGGAGAAACAGTCTGGGCATCTGATTTAATAGAAAATACGCAATTGTTTGCTCCAATTGTGCATGCCCATACACTGTGGGTGACAAGCAATAAAGGTTCAATGCTTGCTTTTCCTGGATCTGAAAGTGCAGGAAAGGTAATCAAAGTACCTGGTAATGTGTTTCACACTCCAGTGTTTACTCACGATAAAATATATGTAACAACTGAGGGAAATGGTGTTTATTCTTTAGAAAATAGGTTTGTTCTTTATGATTGATTATGACCTGATTGTTATAGGTGGTGGTCCAGGCGGTTATAAGTGTGCTATCGCTGCTGCAAAACTTGGATTGAAAGTTGTCTGCATAGATAAAAATAGCATTTTTGGTGGTACATGCTTGCGAGTTGGGTGCATACCTTCCAAAGCACTACTTCATTCTTCCTATCAGTATGCTCACACGAAAAATGATCTGTCGAAGCTTGGCATAAAAATTAAGGATGCAAGTTTCGATTTAAAAGAAATGCTAGGCTATAAGGACGCCAGAGTTCAGGAACTTGGAAAAGGTATAGAATATCTGTTTAACCTTCACAAAATCACTAAAATCAATGGACTTGGGAAAATTACTTCTTTTGACCAAGGTAATCTTGAAGTTTCAGTTGAAGATAAGGTGCTGAAGACAAAAAATATAGTAATTGCAACCGGTTCTGACGTTATTTCTTTGCCAGGAATTAATATCGATGAGAAAAGTATTATTTCATCAACTGGTGCATTGTCTTTAACTGAAGTACCAAAAAAACTTGTCGTAATCGGAGCCGGGGCAATAGGGCTTGAAATGTCTTCTGTATGGAGGAGGCTAGGGTCTGAAGTCACTGTAGTAGAATTTTTTGACAGAATCGCTGCAGCAATGGATGGAGAATTAAGTAAGTCTCTACTTTCTAGTCTACAAAAACAAGGAATAAAATTTTTACTTAGCACTAAAGTTGAGGGAATAAAACAAAGTAGTAACTCTTTGAGTGTGAAAGTTTGCTCTGTAAAAGATAATCAAACAAACACTATAGAGGCGGATAAGGTATTGGTGGCAGCAGGACGCAAACCATGCACTGAGAATCTTAGTATTGATGAAAAAATAGAAAAAGATAATCGCGGTTTCGTTCAAGTTAACAACAGATATGAAACTAATGTGAAAGGAATATTTGCTATTGGTGATGTGATTGGTGGAGCAATGCTTGCTCATAAAGCAGAGGAAGAAGGAGTGGCAGTTGCAGAGATAATAGCAGGACAGTCACCTCACGTTGATTATGAAATTATACCATCTGTCATTTACACTCACCCTGCGGTTTCTTCGATCGGTAAAGCCGAAGAGGAACTCAAAAATGCTGGCTATAAGTACAAAGTTGGTAAATGTCAATTTGCTGCAAACGGCAGAGCAAAAATCACTGATGATGCTGAAGGATTCGTGAAAGTGCTGACTTGTAGCAGAGCAGATACAATACTAGGTGTGCATATCATAGGAGCATACGCTGATACGCTAATCAACGAAGCAGCGGTTGCAATGGCATATGGCGCAGCAGCAGAGGATATATACAGAATTTGTCATTCTCATCCTGATATAAATGAAGCCTTTCGAGATGCGTGCATCGATGCTTTCTTTAAAAAATAATTGTGGACCTCGGTTCAATCATTGAAAAATGGTATGAGTGGCTGAGGTGCAACAGATCTTATTCACCAAACACTTTAGAGTCATACATGAGGGACTTGAAGGATCTTATAAGTTTCCTAAATACTCACATTGGTGGAGAAGTAAATGTTGGTACTCTGAAAAATTTAAGTATACCTGAGTTAAGAAGTTGGCTTACCTCTCGTTATGCAAGAGGTGTGAATGCAAGATCTAACGCTCGTGCATTGTCAGTAATCAGAAATTTCTTCAAGTACATAAAAAACAACTACAATATAGACAATGAAGCTGTATTTTCCTTATCAAGGCCAATTCAGAGAAGAACTCTGCCCAAAGCATTATCAATACCTGATATAAAAACTTTGGTGAAAGAAATGAAATTATCTGACTTGAGCGAACCTTGGGTGGTAAAAAGAGAAATTGCAATTATCGTCCTGCTATATGGTACAGGCTTAAGAATCAGTGAAGCGTTGAATCTTGGGGTTAGTGATATTAACAATGAAAGTTTAATAGTAACAGGTAAGGGAGATAAACAAAGGCAGGTATTCATTCTTCCGGTAGTAAAAAAGTGTATACAGGAATATGTAAAAGCCTGTCCTTATCTTGGCATTAATAATGAAACACAATATCTTTTTTTGGGAGTAAGAGGAAAAAAATTGGGAAGAACTTATGTGGCTAATCGTTTGCAGAAAATAAGGAGAATATTAAATCTGCCAGAAATCTTATCTCCACATGCATTTCGTCATAGTTTTGCTACTCATTTGCTTCAAGAAGATATTGACATAAGATCAATACAACAACTGCTTGGCCACTCAAGCCTGGAAACCACCCAGGTTTACACTCACCTCAATTATCAAGATGTTTTTAACATGTACAAAAATTTTCAGCAGGGCCTGGAGAAGAAATCAAAACCCTTGTAACTTGAGGATTGTCGGTGGTACCACCAGGTCCTATATCTCGTTCATCCGCTTTACATAAATAATATCCTACTAAAAAAAGAACCAGTGCAACTGCTGTAAGACAAGCACCTATTACTAGATAATCGTATAAAATTGCTAAACCTACACAACCAGTCAATGCTCCAGATAATATAAAAAATGCATAAGCATAGTTGCTTTGTTTTTTACCAGGAGAAATTGCCTCCGAGGATTTTTCGTTTTTATTACTCAGACTTTTAGTACGGAGCAGTATATTTTCTGATGAAAGCCTATCTCTTTCTTCCCTTACTTGTTTCAAATCTCTTTCTAATTGTGAAATTTTGCTAGTTTCGCTCGTTTTTTCACGCACAACCTTATCCAGCTTTTGCTCTGTTTCTGCAAGTTGAGCTTTTGTCTTTTCAAGTTCATCTACAAGTTTTTGTGCAAACTCCTCAAAACCTGCTGGTATATTATTCGTATTTGCTACAGGTTGCTCTGCACTTGTAGGGAATTTTTCATTTAGATAATTTCTGATACGTTCAATACTTTCAAATGCAGCAGTAACAATTGCACGATTTATGAAACAATTATCCTCTACTAACTTTTCTACATCATCTAAATCTTTTCTATTAATAGCATCAGTTAATCGCTCTGTAATAGCTTGTTCAATTATTTTCTTCAACCGTGAATTTTGCTCTATAGCTCGTATTGGCTTTATTTGACTAAAATCTAGGTCTTTATGTTTTAAAAGTTTAATCAATACTTCTTCGTTATCTTGTGTTATTCCTTGTAAACATATTAAGCTCAGGGGTGTTTCTATTTCTCCATTTTGGTTTCTTTTCCAGCAATTAGGATTAAGCTCTTGAGCCAACAGTGTTTTTGCTCGGTTAATATTTCCATTAAAAAGAGCATCTAATAATTTTTTTCCTTTTTGTGCTTTTGTTATTTCCATTGTAAGATGCGAAAAGTCCTTTTTTTGTATTCGCCCTATTTTTTCAATATATTCCTTAGAAGTATAAAAAAAACATTGGTTGTACTCTGCATGTTCTATAAGATATGCTCTGGTACGATCATGTTCAGGCTCAAGATATTTATCCTGAAGAAGAAAAACTTTGTTTTTACTGTTTGTATTAATGCTAGGATGTCTAAGTAACATCCGTATAAAATTCTTATTTTCCATGTGAAAGGCTAGATGTAGAGCTGTATTACATTTTTTAGTTTCTTGAGCATTAATATTTAAATTTTGATGTTGTAAAAGCAACATCATCATTTTTAAGCATATAGGGCTGTCATCACCATTCATGATAATAGTCATTAGTGGTGTATATCTCTCATCAAACGCATTAACATCCGCACCTTCTGCTAGAGCTTGTTTAAAATTCTCTAGGTTTTCATCATCAATAGCTTTAAATAACTGTTTTGTTGATTCACTTAGCTGTCTAAAGTTGTCGAATTTCGAGCTTGCGATGCCGTGTTATCACCACCTCCATAAGCTCCATAATATGTTACACCGTTTCTATAAGGCATACTAAACCCTCTTTATTAATGATTTACTAATATAATTATGTAAAAAAAAAGGAAAATTGCAAGCGATTTATCTATAGCTAACCCAAGAAAGGTTTTCCTACGTCATACCGCGATTTATTCGCGGTATCTCAGCATAGATTCCGCTAACAAGTAGCGGAATGACGAATTTTTGTTTTTAAAATTATCGATGAACTTAAGTCACTTTAGCTATAAAATCCTAATTCTGAGTTAATTAATTACGACTCTAAAAACTTCTCTGCATCAAGTGCAGCCATGCACCCTGTTCCTGCGGCAACTACTGCCTGGCGATATACCTTATCTTGAACATCACCTGCAGCAAATACTCCTGCTTTACTAGTTAAAGTTGTTCCAGGTTTTGTAATTATGTAACCCTGTTCATCCATTTCAACAAAGCCTTTAAAAATACCTGTATTTGGTGCATGCCCAATTGCAATGAACACTCCATCGACTTTCAATTCTTGAGCTTCCGTTGATTTAACTATAATACCAGTAACTTTTTTCGGATTTTCTTCTCCAAGAATCTGCTCTACGGTATGGTTCCACATTACTTTTATTTTATCATTTTTAAAGAGCCTATCTTGCATTACCTTTTCCGCTCTCAATTTATCACGCCTGTGTATTAATATCACTTCTTTGGCAAATCGAGTTAAAAATATTGCTTCTTCAACAGCGGTATTTCCACCACCAATCACGGCTACAACTTTATTCCTAAAAAATGCACCATCACAAGTTGCACAAGCCGAAACTCCGTAACCTTGAAATTCCTTTTCACTCTTGAGACCAAGCCACTTCGCTTGCGCACCAGATGCAATTATAATTGCATCTGAATAGTAGTCATTAGTATTACCAGAAGATCTAAACCTATACTCATTAGAATCCTCAAGTTGTTCAACGCTTTTTATCTCATCATCTATTATTTTTGCTCCAACCTGTTCTGCATGCAACCTCATTTGCTCCATTAGTTCTGGACCCTGTATTGAAACAAAACCAGGATAGTTTTCAACATCTGTAGTAATTGTAAGCTGACCACCAGGCTGCATTCCCGTTACTACAATTGGCTCTAAGTTTGCACGTGCTGCATATATAGCAGCAGCATAACCCGCTGCTCCAGATCCAATAATAAGAACTTTTGTACTAAATCTATAATTCTTCACTGTATGAGTTTAGATAATCAGCTACTCCTTCATCGCTTGCCTGCATTGCTGGCTTACCTTTTTTCCACCCTGCTGGACATACTTCACCATGCTCCTCATTATGTTTAATTGCATCAATGATTCTAACGAATTCATCGATATTACGCCCTAAAGGCAAATCATTTATCGATTGATGACGTACAATAAATTTATCATCAATAACGAAAGTTGCTCTCAGCGCAATTGAGTCATCATATAAGACCCCATAGTCTCTTGATATAGACTTTTTGATATCAGACACTAAAGTGTAGCTAACCTCTCCAATACCACCATCATTAACTGGAGTGTTTCGCCATTTATAATGTGAAAATTTTGAATCTACACTTATTCCTATCACTTCAATACCACGCTTTGCAAACTCATTTATTCTATTATTGAGCGATATCAATTCAGTTGGGCAAACAAAAGTAAAATCAAGTGGATAGAAAAAAAGGACAGCATACTTATTTTTTATGTGCTTACTCAGACAGAAATCATCAACAATTTCTCCGCCGGAGAGAACAGCTGAAGCAGTAAAATCGATAGCAGATTTTGTTACAAGATTCATAATTGACCTATTCTTTTAAAACAACTCTAATTTTACACTTGATGAACTTATATGCAAGTTTTCTTTAGTTTTAGCTCTATAAAAACTTCCTAAAATAGCTCTTCTTTTTTACCGATAAGATACAATCCAGATTGGACACTGAGTTGGTGAGTATAAAATTCTACGTCATTCCACCATGAACCGTCATACCGCCGCGGTATCTCTAGATCCCGCTAACAAGCAGCGGGATCCAGGATTTTGATTGGGTTGGTAAGCATAAAAGTATAGCTTCTACGTCATATCGTGATTTATTCACGGTATCTCACATAGATCCCGCTAACAAGCAGCGGGATGACGATTGTCAGGCTAGCTGTCATCCCAGTTTGGAATCCAGGAAAAAGAATGGTGTCATCCCAGTGCCCAGACACTGGGATCCAGGAAACTTTGATTGTAAACTAATTTGGTAAGCATAAAAGTAAAACACAACGTTCTTGATTATGTTAAATTAAAAACTAGATCCCAGTGTCTGGGCACTGGGATGACATCCTTTCTAGTGTAATTTATTCGGGAGATTTGCTAAGCGGTAAGATTTTTCCTGATACGCTGCAATCGTTAGAAGCTAACTCCACAAATTTGTCTGTTAGTTTATCAGGTGACACCAATTCAGATCCAGGAAATGCCTGCTCACTACCCACAGGTCCTTTCGTGTATACAGCATTTACACATAATTTTGTATGTTTTGTCTCAGATGCATATATCTGCACCATTATTTCTAGTGCAACTTTACTTGCAGCATACGGCATCCAATATGGATAAGAGGAAGGAGAAAGTGTCACCTCTGAGGTCATGAATATCACTCTTCCAGCATTAGACTTCTTTAGCATTGGATCTAAGTTTTTTAGTAAGTACCAATTGGCAGTAAAATTTGTATTCATTACGTTCTGTAGCTCTTCAATCTCACAGTCGTGAATAGGGTTCAATTTGCCTAAAATTCCAGTACATGCAACTAATATATCAAGTGCTCCAGATTCTGATAATTTCAGGCTTTCTATCATGTTTGTCAGTATCTTTACATTCTCAAAGTCTAAAAGATCAAGCTGAATTAGTTTCACAGAGCCTTCTTTAAATTCTTCAAGCTCTTCAATTTCATTATATAGTGGCTTGAGATTATCAAGAGATCTTGAAATCAGAATTACACATGCACCTTCTTTTACAAATCTTTTTGCAACAGCAGAGCCTATTTCACCTGAAGCTCCGGTGATTAAAGCTACTTTACCTTCTAACTTACTCATTTCTTTCTCCTTAGCGAGATTCATTGAAATATTTTAGCTGAAAATTAAATTTTGCTCCATATATAAAAATCAAACTTAGCATATAAAAAAATAGTAATGACACTACCATACCACCTAAACTTCCATATATCAAATTCAGTTGATCAAAGGAAGCTTTTAAGTATTGCTTGAAAGCTGAAGCAGAAATTGTCCAAAGAATAACAGCCACACAAGATCCAGGAAAGACGTCTGATAAATTTTGTTTTATGTTTGGCAACATAAAATATAGCCAAGAGACTACTGTGAAAAGTACAAATTCAATGAGGAGATATTTAGTATAACTAATCCCCTGATAGGAAAAATCAATTAGCATTGGCACTAATGTAGAGAACACTATAGTTAGAGTTATAATAAGCGTGATCACTAAAAATTGTAGTATACTTAACAACCTTCTTAATATATAAGGTGGCGAAACCGGAACTTTATAAGCTTTGTTCAATATTGTTCTTAGCCCTTCAATTGTTGACGAGGCGGTCCAAACAGCGCCTACAATTGCTAAAGTTAGTAAGCTTTGCGGCGGGCCTGATATTATCTCTCTGATACGCGGCATCAAAGATGATAAAATATCCTGTGGCATGTTATCAATGATAAATACCCAGCCAATGTTATACTGGTCTAAGAAATTTGCGAATGTTGACGCCACAGCCATTAAAACGATGAGAAAAGGGAATATTGATAACAGGATTAAAAATGATAGATACCCTGCATGCTCCACTCCATCATTATGAATTGTGTCAATCAAAGCACGATAAAGGCAATAAACGATGCTGTAAAATTTCTGTAGCATGTAATATAAACGAACCAAGAAAAGTATTCTAAATGAAATAAAGGATACTTTTAAGCAAAAAATCCTCACCATTTACTTAAACTTAATCAATGTGATAGATAATCAAATATGAAACAGAAATTATAGTAGGCGTAATGAAAAATTTTCTTCTACTTGTAGCTTTAATTCTCTCCTTTGCATTTGATGCAAATGCTGATACTAGTCCTACTTTTGTTGATCAAAATGATACAACATCATTAGTGATATGCAAGATAATAGGCTATACTCATGGCATAGGTGGACCAATGATCACAATAGTGATAATTGGTGCAGCGTTGCTTGCAATATTCGGCAGAATGCCGTGGCCAGAGCTTTTTGCACTCGGTGCATTTACTGCTGTGTTTTTTGGCGCTCCTGTAGTCGTTTCAAAAATAACACCAAGCGGTGTGATTTGTAAAGACGGTGCAGTAGCGGTTCATCCATAGAAATTATTGGAGGCACAAAACGTAGTTTTCTTTACTTGAAAGTGGTAAGTTTTACCACTTTCAGTGTCTATGACTACCTAATAAATTCTCTTTCTGTAATCATATCAGTTAAAGTCTGGATTCCAGCGTCACGCGCTGGAATGACAAGGTTATCGTCATGCTGCCGCATACCGTCACGGTATCTCTAGATACTGGCTAACAAGCAGCGGGATGACGAAGTTATCGTCATGCCACCGCGAACCGTCATATCGCCGCAGACCGTCATACCGCGATTCATTCGCGGTATCTCTTAGCATAGATCCCGCTAACACGTAGCGGGATGACGATTGTCAAGGTGTCATCCGAGTAGCTTGACTACTTGGATCCAGAAAACTTAACTTTAAATAAGTGGCTGCATAATAAAGACTAGATTCCAGCGTCACGCGCTGGAATGACATCATAGGGGCTACTCGGATGACGAGAAAGGAGCACTGGGATGACACCTTCCTGCCCAGTTCATGTTAGCTATAAACATTAAGAAATTTACCAAACGAAAAAAAGGCAAAAGAAGCCCTAGTCATTGTCTATTTTCAGTATTTGGCGTTTTTAAAGTCTTAAACACTGCAATTTAGCTGCTTTTAAATGCAACTCACCTTAGTTTAAATGTTTAAGAAATTTACTAAGCAGAAAAAAAGGCAAAAGAAACCCCGTGTTAGCTAGTTGTCACTCTCTAATCCTGCAAATTGGCGTACTATACTGTCTTAAACGACTTATAAGCGCGTTTCAGCTTATATAGGTAAAAACCCAGAAATGTTGTGAAGACATAAGGTGCACATAGTGCAAAAAATTAAAAATAAGACGCCAACCACGTTGTTTTCTTGCTGTTTAATCTGCACAGATGAAGATAACTGAATACCTTCAGTTTCATGATAAGGGGGCTGGCAGAGTTTGTCAAGTGATTTTTGTCTCTCCATGCTACTTGGGTGACACCAACAGTTGTATTTTATATTATCTTTTTGCTCTACTAGCACTCAAGTTTCCTATTTAAAATTTTTAATATTAAATTCAATTCATTTGGATTATTATACCGTATCATAACTTTACCCTTAGAATTACTGTCATTAATTTTGATCTTTAAACCAAGTTGAGAAGATATAGCACCTTCTAGTGCTGCCATATCTTGATTTTTGGTATATCTCTGCTCTTTTTGGTTGTTACTTTGATGTAAGTCTTTTATCAATTTTTCAGTTTGCCTAACGCTTAAGCCTTGGGAAATTATTTTTTCTGCAATACTTTCCGCATTTTCAACATTAATCAACGCTCTTGCATGGCCCATAGATAGCTTTTTTTCGTTGATCATTGTTTTTACTCCATCAGGAAGTGACAACATCCGAATCATATTGGTTATGTGACTGCGGCTTTTGCCTATAGTTGAAGCTAATTCTTCATGTGTATAGGAAAACTCATCTATCAGTCTCTTATACGCTTCACCTTCTTCTATTGGATTAATATCTTGCCTTTGTATGTTTTCAATAATGGATACTTCCAAGCATTCCTTGTCGCTCAGATCTTTTATGATAACGGGTGCACTATCAAGATTTGCAATCTTGCTTGCTCGCCAACGACGTTCCCCAGCTATTATTTCGTAACCATCATCATTTGAATCTTTGCGTACCACGATAGGCTGTATAATGCCACTTTTCTTTATCGAATTTGCAAGTTCTCTTAATGACTCCTCGTCAAAATGTTTCCTCGGTTGAAATTTGCTTGGGTGCAGTAATGAAATAGGCAAATACTCTTGTCGATCTTCTTTATTATCATAATTATCGCCTATGAGGCCGGCAAGACCTCTGCCGAGGCGTCTATCATCCTTCATACCACGCCCTCACTCACTAGCTTCTTCTCCTTACAACTGCTCGCGTGCTTTTTTAAAATTTCCCTTGCCAAACTTATATATGCTTGTGCACCAGGACACTTAAGATCATACACAATAGCGGGTTTTCCATGAGAAGGCGCTTCTGATAACCGTACGTTACGTGGAATAACAGTCTCATACAATGGGATGATAGTTTTGTATACTTTATCATTTAAATACTGGCAAATATCGTTTTTAATCTGTTCACTGAGTTTGTTGCGCCTGTCATACATTGTTAACACGATCCCTTCTATTGCCAAAAAAGGGTTTAGGTTATTCCTTTTTATCAGTTCTACAGTTTTAACTAAATGGCTTAATCCTTCCAGAGCAAAAAACTCACACTGAAGAGGAACAATAATAGAATTAGCAGCAGTCAAAGCATTTATGGTTAGAAGCCCAAGTGATGGAGGGCAATCGATGATTATATACTCATAATTATCGCGTATCTTCTCTAATGCGCTTTTTAGCACAAATTTTCCTCGCTCAAGTTGCGATAATTCAATTTCTGCAGCTGACAGATCAACTACTGACGAAATTAGTGATAAATTTGGAATTTCCTTTATATTGAAAATTGCCGATTCTATCAATTTATTTTCTCTGCTCAGTAGTATTTTGTATATATTTTTTTCTTCCCTACTACGATAAGAAATCCCGAGTCCGGTGCTAGCATTTCCTTGAGGATCAAGATCTACCAATAAAGTGCTTTTTCCCACAGCAGCAAAGGCTGTCGATAAATTTATACTAGTTGTGGTTTTGCCAACTCCACCCTTTTGATTTACTATTGCAATAATCTTGCTCACGCCTTTTATCTTATGTATAAAATAATTCTATTGTATATATGCAAGAAACTTTTGCATTAGAAAATTTTTTTGTTGCTAATCACACTAAAATTAGACTGTCTTTTTTGCTTTGTGTAACACACTTTGAACCTTGTTTCCTAATTCATTCAGAGTGAATGGTTTTGGCAAAAAGTGAAAATCTTCTATATTGATGTCATCACTCTTTAAAAAAGCATCTTCTGCATACCCAGAAATAAAAATAACGTTGATATTTGGCCTATGGATCAATGCTTCTTTAACTATTTCTGGACCACTCACCTCTGGCATGATTACATCAGTGATTATTAGATCTATGTGTTGATTTTTTTTACTGATTATTTCTAGCGCCTCGCTGCCTATGCTCGCTTCTATTACATCAAATCCTTTTCTTTTGAGTGCTTTAGAGATGAATTCCCTTACTGAATTTTCATCTTCAATCAATAAAATTATACCATTACCTTTAATTTCACTTACTACCGGTCTTTCTATTTCTTCACTATCTTCCTCTATCAGATTTTCATCTGATATGTAAACCATGGGCAAAAATATGCTAAATTTAGTTCCATGATTTACTTTGCTAGCAACATAGATGTATCCTTCAGTTTGTTTAATAATGCCATATACAGTAGAGAGGCCAAGACCTGTACCAGAGGTAATATCTTTGGTAGAAAAAAATGGGTCAAATGCCTTTTCAATTGTATCACTTGTCATTCCACATCCAGTATCAATTACTTCAATCACAACATAATTTCCATGTTCGATCGTTTCCTTGTCTGGAGAAAACATGTCCTGAGATGTAGAATTTAATGAGTCAATCTTTTGATTAAAGGTTCGTATAGTTAATTCTCCGCCCTTTTCCATAGCAGCACTAGCATTGACTGCTAAGTTAAGTATAACTTGCTCTAATTGCCCTTGATCAGCCCTAACAGCACCCAAGTCTCTACCATAATAAATATTAAACTTTATATTTTCACCTATTAATCTTTTTATCATTTCATAAAGATTAGCTATAGTACTATTTACATCAATAATTTTTGGCTGCAAGGTCTGTCTTCTTGAAAAAGCAAGCAATTGTCTTACTAAATTTGATCCACGCTTTGCATTTTGCTGTATCTGTATTATATCTCCAAAAGATGGATCACCAGCTGAATGTTGGAGTAAAAGCAAATCGCAAAATCCTATTATCCCAGTCAATATATTGTTGAAATCATGCGCAATACCACCTGCTAACTGCCCTATAGCTTGCATCTTTTGATAATGCTCAAGCTTTATCTCTAGGTTTTTGTGTTCAGTATTGTCAATAAAATAACAAAGTATGAAGATCATTTTATTATGAAGAAACTTATTGAAATATATTTTTATGTTATTATCGCCGTTGAGCTGTACATCAAAGGACGCATTATTTATTCTATTACTCGAAAAATATTCACGTATTTTCACATGATAACTATCTAATATCAATGTAAAGATTGAATTATTATCTGACCCTGCAAGCTTTATTAGTGCCGTATTTTTCTTTACAAAGTTGCCGTTTATGTCACATTGTGCAATAGCAATTGATGAATTTGCAAAACAAGGGTGTAATTGATAATCAACAATATTTGATTCGGTTGGTGTTATAAAGCCATATATATAGCTATGGTTGTATTTATCACAAAATATAGCAGTGCTCATATAAGCCTTGAATGGAATACCACTTATAGTAAAAAACAAAATTTCATTATCGGTTGTTGTATTGTTATATTTAGATTGAGATATAAAATCACTGATTGAGCTACCTTTTTCCAGTTTTTTCAGTTCAAATATATCTAAAAATCTTTTATTTACAGATAAAATCACCCCTTTGGCATTTGCAATGTAAGTTCCTATACTGTGTTTTTCTATTAACTCTTCATATATCTGCTCCTTGTTTATCTGTGTTGCTTTTAACACAAAATACCCATCTGGCCTTGCTATTGGCACTAATGATAAATTTAAAATCTTATTACTATTTATAGCAATTTGGGGATTATCTGGTATCGGCTCAAAGAGCAAAAGAAAGTTAGATACTCTATTCTTCTTGTTTAAGGAAATGCATACTTGTACAGAAGAGTTATTTTTTAGTGCATGATAGAGTACTTTTTTGTCTTCTTCTGAAACATCTCCTATTTCAAAAATCTTGCCTAACGTAATGTCATCATCTATATGATCTTTAAACCTTTCGTAGAACCTTGCATCAGCATAAATAATACCCTCATCTCTATGTAAAATAAGGCAAAATTCTGTATTATGATTTAGTGCATTTGCAAATATTGCATTTTGAAATTCTATAGTATTAAGTAGGTGTCTGTAGCGTTTTACATTATATATCATAAAGAGAGTTGTTAGAATGCTCACTAATAAATTAATCTCTATATTAATATGCTGACTATATATATCAAAAAAGTAGAGTATCGATATTGCTACTGGAGGTAAGAGCATAATAACTGCCATCACAACAATTGACATTCCATAATTTCTTAGTATGAAGTCAACCCTGTTCTCTTTCTTGTTATCTATGTATCTTTTATTCATTATTGCTATTTGGCATTGTTGTATATACGAAAATGTTTTATTATATTGATTTAATTATTATAGATTTATTAACGTCTTTGATAGATAATTATCATCCAAATCTAATTAAGTTCCTTAAATATCAGATATAACAATGTTAATAAGCTAGCAAGAGGACATTATGGAAAAACAAAAAACACAAGCATTTAAGTGGTTCTGTGCACTAAGAGATAAGATCATAGAATCTTTCTTATTAATTGAAAAACAATCATCCACAGAGCCAAAGATTGAAAAAAGAAAGTGGGATCGCCCAGGTGGTGGAGGTGGTGAATCTACAATTATTTTTGGCAATGTTTTTGAAAAAGTTGGAGTAAACGTTTCAAAAGTACACGGAAAATTTGCAGATTCAGCCATTAATGAAATTCCTGGTGCAAGTGAAAGTAACGGAGAGTTTTGGGCAAGCGGTACATCTTTAGTGTCTCATATGCAATCGCCCCTTATCCCTGCAGCACATATGAACACAAGGCTGATATATACTTCAAAACAATGGTTTGGTGGAGGGATGGATTTTACGCCAATATATAAAAATGAAGAAGATTGCAAGTATATTCATGAATCAATCAAAATGACATGTGATAGATTTGACACCGGATATTATCCAAAATTTAAAGAGCAATGTGACAACTATTTTTTCTTACCACATAGAAAAGAGCCGCGTGGCATTGGTGGTATTTTCTATGATAATCTGAGTTCTGGCAATTGGAGAAATGATTTTGAGTTCACAAAAGCAGTAGGTGAAGCCTTTTTGGAAATTTATTTGCACATCATACGTAAACATATACAAAAATCTTGGACAAAAGAACAACGAGAAAATCAATTAATAAAACGTGGCAGATATGTAGAATTCAATCTGTTATACGATCGTGGCACAAGGTTTGGTTTAATGACTGACGGCAATCCAGATGCAATTATGATGTCAATGCCACCACTTGTTAAGTGGTTATAGAGAGCTGCTATTAGCAGAAAATAAATCATCATAGTTTAAAGTTGTACCATGATAGTGAGCTTTTATATAGGGGGTATAATCATGGGTATAATAGATAATTTTTTAATTAAATCTGTCAAAAACAATGACATAAAAGGTGTTAAACTGACTCTAAGTCTCTACAATGCACTAAAAGGCTGGCTTTAGTGTAGAAGAAATAAAGCAGAAATATGAGCGTAGAGATTCTGGCTACGATTCTGGCTATGATTCCGATACAAAAGTTGAACAACAATTAGAATTAGGATCTAAAACTCCTAAATCTGAAATAAATTCAGTGAATATTAAATATGGAATAGAGAAAGACGTTTGCGCCATAAAATAATTGACTTTATGTGCATAATCAATATAACTTGAGTTAATTCGCATTGACTCTTTCGTCTAGTGGTTAGGACACCACCCTTTCACGGTGGTAACACGGGTTCAAATCCCGTAAGAGTCACTCAAGTAGAATATAATTAAAGTTTTGAATGGGAAAAATTAGGCTTTATTTTGAAGAAGCTTTATCACAAGGCGTGAGTTTAGCACTTAATCCACAACAAAGTCACTATATTTGCAATGTAATGCGGCTTAAGAAGTATGATAATCTCTCTCTTTTTAATGGAAAGGATGGAGAATGGTTAGGAGAAGTAGTTAATATATCGCGTAAATTAACAAAAGTTACACTCAAAGAATGCACTAAACAACAGCAATATGAGGAAAATTTATACTTATATTGTGCCATGGTAAAAAGTGGTGCTTTAGGCAACATAGTAAGACAGGCAACTGAAATGGGAGTAACCTGCATTCAATTTATTTCAACGGAACGTACAGTAGTAAAAAACATTAACCTAAGTAGAGCAAAATTACAGGCAATCGAAGCTGCGGAACAATCCGGTAGGATGAGTATACCAGAGATTTTGCCTCCTATTAACTTTTGTAAGTTACCTGATTCCCAGAGTAAAAATTTTGTTTTATGTGATGAAACAGGTAAAGCTGATAAAGTGCTGAAAGGTAAGAAAAATGTTGCTATTATTGTTGGCCCTGAAGGTGGTTTTTCATCTTATGAACTTGATCTTGCCGATAAGTTTTGTCAAAAATTGAGTCTAGGAAAAAGAATTTTAAGGGTCGATACTGCTGTGGTTGCTGCACTAACTTTCACCAATTGGTGTAGCTAGATTTTTAAATATGGCTAAGGTTTGGGCCATAGAGAAATCTGATTCAGTGTTGCACGCGCTAACTGTACAAACTCTATAGGCCGCCTGCGAAGCAGTTTGCTACTAAAGAGGAGCTAATAAAAAACATATTCTAAAATAATATTAAATCTTATATTATATTTTTTCTAAAATAAACAAATGAATCTTGCATTTTGCCTGAGTTATTGATACTCTGAGTAAAGAAGTCGGGGCGTAGCGCAGCCTGGTAGCGCATTTGGTTTGGGACCAAAGGGTCGGGAGTTCAAATCTCTCCGCCCCGATGCTAGCAGAAGTTTTAACGCTTTTAATAGTTAGAGCTTTTAAAGGCATTTCGTTCATATTGCAGTTTAACGCTCAAGTTTATAAAATAATTGACAATGTTAATTTTCTAATTTATAAATAAATTTTGAAATGATTACCGAAGGAGGTATAGAGTTTGATTGAAGTATCAGTCCATTATGGTGATGTAGACAGAGCTCTTCCAGTATTGAAAAAAACAATTCAAAAGGAAGGAAGAGGGTTGAAAATGAAAAAACAATATCATGAAAAAAAATCAGAAAAAAGAGCTAAAAAGAAAGCTGAAGCGAGAAAAAAGAGGCACCAGCAAGAATGCAGAAGGCAGCGTTACGGTTGGTAATTTTTTAATAGTTTATCATTGGTTGTTTTATGAATATTCACGAATATCAAGCAAAAGAGATTTTGCATAAATTTAATGTCTCAGTGCCAAAAGGTTTTGTCACTATATCTGCAGAAGGAGTAAAGACTCAAGTAAGTCAATTAAAATCTGACGTGTTTGTGGTTAAAGCTCAAATTCATGCAGGTGGTAGGGGTAAAGCCGGTGGCGTAAAGCTAGCAAAGTCAGCTGAAGAAGCTCAACAGTTTGTAAAAGACATGATTGGTATGACTTTAGTTACTCATCAAACAGGGCCAAGCGGGCAGCAAGTAAGAAGAGTATATATTGAAGAAGGCTCAAGCATTAAGAAAGAGTATTACTTAAGCCTGGTAATTGACCCGAAGCTCAGTAGGCCAATATTCATATTTTCCTCAGAAGGTGGAATAGACATCGAAGAAGTGGCGAAAAATTCTCCCGCAAAAATTGTGAAATTTGATATTGATCTTGCTACAAGTTTTGATAGCAGCAAGTTAAGCAGCAGTTTTAATTTGAGTTCAGAACAAATAGAAAAAATAACAAATGTTGCAAAAAATATATATGATGCGTTTATTGCAACTGATGCGAGCCAAATTGAAATTAATCCACTGGTTGAAACAAGTTCTGGAGATTTTATTGCGCTCGATGCGAAAATTAATTTTGATGACAATGCTTTATATCGTCACCCAGAAATTATGGAACTTCGTGATTATGATGAAGAAGTGAAAGAAGAGATAGAGGCTTCAAAGTATGGGCTCAGTTACATCAAAATGGATGGCAGTATTGGTTGCATGGTAAATGGTGCAGGTCTTGCTATGGCAACAATGGATATAATAAAATACTACGGAGCAGAGCCTGCTAACTTTTTGGATGTTGGTGGTGGAGCGAGTAAAGAAACTGTAACTGAAGCATTTAAAATCATATTGTCTGATAGCAACGTAAGAGGAATTTTGGTTAACATATTTGGTGGTATAATGCGTTGCGATATTATCGCAAGTGGAATTGTTGCGGCTGTAAAAGAAATGAGCATTAAAGTTCCTCTAGTGGTTAGATTATCAGGCACTAATTTCGAAGAAGGAAAAAGAATTTTAGAAGAGTCAGGATTAAATATTATTGCTGCAGATGAACTGGGCGATGCTGCGCAGAAAATAGTACAAGAGGTGAAATAGAGTATGTCCGTTTTAGTAAACAAAGATACAAGGTTAATATGCCAGGGTTTTACTGGTGCGCAAGGTACATTTCATTCAGAGCAAGCAGTTAGCTACGGAACAAAAATGGTTGGTGGTGTAACTCCTGGCAAGGGTGGTAGCACTCACCTTAACTTACCAGTTTTTAATACTGTAGCAGAAGCCAAAGAAAAAACTGATGCGAATGCCACGGTAATATATGTACCTGCTAAGTTTGCAGCTAATGCAATACTTGAAGCAATAGATGCAGAGATAGAGCTAATAGTTTGCATTACAGAGGGCATTCCTATACTTGACATGGTAAAGGTGAAGCATGCTCTTGCTCGTTCAAAAAGTCGATTGATTGGTCCTAACTGCCCGGGAATTATTACGCCCGAAGAGTGCAAAATAGGGATTATGCCTGGCCATATCCATAAGCGTGGACATATAGGGATTATGTCTCGTTCTGGAACTTTAACTTACGAGGCAGTAGCACAAACGACCGCTGTTGGTCTTGGTCAATCCACGTGTATCGGAATTGGGGGGGATCCAGTTCATGGTATGACATTTGTCGACTGTATGGAGCTCTTTTTAAAAGATGACGATACTCATGGTATTGTAGTTATTGGTGAAATAGGTGGAAACGAAGAAGAAGATGTATCACATTTTGTGAAAACAGAAAAAACTAAAAAGCCAATCGTTGGTTTTGTAGCAGGTCAAACAGCACCTCCAGGAAGACGTATGGGACACGCTGGAGCAATCATCTCTTCCAGTGGTGGAAGTGCTGGTGCAAAACTAGAAGTTATGCGGAGCGCCGGGATTGCAATTGCTGAAACCCCTGCAGTGATTGGTAAGAAGGTATTGGAAGTAATGCATTAGTGCCTAATCTAAAACGCAGCTGTACGAACGTTGTGATTTGAGGAGCAGTTTCTGCTAGAAAGGGTGTCACTCAAGTAGCTGACACTGGTTCACTCTATAATGGTGTCATCCGAGTAGCTTGACTACTTGGATCCAGGAAAGTTTGCTTGTAAGCAAGCAAACTGATTTGGTGAGTATAAAAGTATAGCTAACGCTGACTCTACGTCATACCGCGATTCATTCGCGGTATCTCATCCGCTAACACGTAGCGGGATACTTGACCTTTACAGGGATGACGGTTGTCGGTAGGCCTAAATTACTTTAGTCATAAATATTAAGAAATTTACCAAACAAAAAAAAGGCAAAAGAAGCCCCATGGTTGGCTAGTTATTTATATGTACTTCAAAATATTGGCGTTTTTTATTCTAAACGCTGCAATTTAGCTGCTTTTAAATGCGACTAACCTAAATTATAAACGTTAAGAAATTTACTGAGCGGAAAAAAAGGCAAAGAAACCCTAGGGTAGCTAGTATTCAAATTCTCCCTTGTCTATTTGACGTCTTTTACTGTCTTAAACGCTTTATAAGCGCGTTTCAGCTTATATAGGTAGAAACCTAGAAGTTTTATAAAGACATGAGGTGCACATAGTGCAAAAATTAAGCATGATTTACGCCAAATACATTAAGTTTTTTGTCATTAATCCACTGCAGAGATTGCGAAGATAAATAAATAGCTTCAGTGTTATGATAAGGGGGCTGGCGGAGTTTGTAAAGTAATTTTTTGTAGCTCTCATGGTTTTTGGATTCTAACTAACGTCACGCGCTGGAATAACACCCTTGGTGGTAACAACTAAAGAAAAATATCAACTAGGTTTATAATCTATCACTACCGTGTTTGCAATTTTGTCATGAAAAGCTTGTTTATGTTCATCATCTACTGCACATACTAAAACTAGGATTAGTATAGCTAAAAGTAAAATAGGATTATAAAGCGATATACAGTAAATTATGAAAAAAGCGATGGTTCTTTTTATTGCTTGTATTAGAGTGATCTGCTCAAGTGTATCTTTGTCTCTTACACGCATGCTAAATAACAAGTGCCCTAGAGTGCTGCCAAATTTTACTAGCATGAATATATGAAATATACATGGTATCATTAAAAATAAAGAAAATACAATCGTGGTGATTACAATTATTGCACCCATGATCCCTTGTATTACGTGTGTAAGTGAGAAACCTACCGCCATTAAAGCAAATGGTATTGCGATAAATAAAATACAATCAACTATAAATGCTAGAATACGCCTTGTCATTTTTGAGTAGTTTACGTTTTTATCCATACACTGCCTATAAAGAAAAATATCAACTAGGTTTATAGTCTATTACCACTGTTTTTGCAATTTTATCATAAAAGGTCTGTTTACGTTGGTCAAATATTGCAAACATTAAAACTAAAGTTAGTATAATAAAAAGGCATCCAGAAACATAGCCAGGCAGAAGATAAGACAGAAAATTATAAATAACCCAAATGCCTTCCCTAAAAATGTATCTTATTGTTGCTTGCATTAGAGTAACGTTTTTAAATGTATTTGCATCTTTTATACGTACGCCGCACAGTAGTCTTCCTGGAGTGCAACCGTACTTCGTTATTGTTAATATATTAAATACTATATATGTTATAAGCAGTGTTGCCATAAGGATTATCCTATGGGTAGATATATCATCTACATCGTAATTTAGAAAAAGGAGTGAAACAAGTGCTATTATCATCCATAAAACACCGTCGATCGCACATGCTGAAACTCGCCTCAGAATCCCTGCATAACTTACTTTAGTATCCATACTCTGCCCATGTTCTACTGTGACATAACTAGTATAAAAATATGTTATTAAATAACCGTAAATATACTAATTTGGATAATACTAGCTACTTGTGCCACTCTGTTATTTGAATTAATATTAAATCATTTATAACTAGGAAAGTTATGTCAACACCAATCACAGTTGCATATGGTGATGGTATCGGACCAGAAATCATGGAAGCGGTGCTGTCGATATTGCGCAAAGCGGAAGCAAAAATCTCAATAGATATTATTGAAATAGGTGAGCGTGTTTATAGTAAGGAATGGTCTCACGAAATTTCTCCAAGTGGTTGGGAATCAATTGAAAGGACAAAAATATTATTAAAATCTCCAACAACAACTCCTCAAGGTAAAGGCCACAAGAGCTTAAATGTTGCACTCAGAAAAAATCTAGGGTTGTATGCAAATATCAGACCATGCGTTTCATATCATCCTGTTATAGAAAATAAATTCGATAAGTTTGATATCGTAGTGATACGCGAAAATGAAGAGGACGTTTACACCGGAATAGAGCATAGGCTCACTGGTGATTCTTACCAATGCACTAAAATTATTACTAGATCTGGCTCAGAGAAGATATGCAGGTATGCTTTTGAATACGCGAAAAAACACAACAGAAAAAAAGTAACTTGCCTGACTAAAGACAACATAATGAAAATGACTGACGGAACTTTCCATGCAGCGTTTGATCGCATTGCAAAGGAATACCAGGACATAAAGGCAGAACATTATATAGTTGATATTGGAATGGCACGTGTTGCCACAGAACCGGAGAATTTCGATGTTATAGTAACTGAAAATCTATATGGCGACATATTATCAGACATAGTGGCACAAACCTCTGGATCTGTGGGACTCGCTGGAAGTAGCAATATAGGTAATGAATATGCGATGTTTGAAGCGGTTCATGGTTCTGCTCCTGATATTGCAGGAAAAAACATAGCTAATCCTTCTGGTCTTTTAAATGCTGCAGTGCATATGCTAATTTACATAGGTCAAGTGGGTACTGCAAAACTAATCTACGATGCATGGCTGAAGACTTTAGAGGATGGAATACACACTGCCGATTTGTATAAGGAGAAAAGAAGTAAACAGAAAGTTGGTACAAAAGAATTTGCAGAAGCTGTTATAGATAATCTAGGAAAGAAACCTGCAACATTACCTGAGCTTATAATTAGCAGTGGTTCAGATAGTAAAATAAATAAAGTACAAGACAATTACGAACAAGATTACAAAGTTAAAAAGCTAGTGGGTAGTGATATAACGCTTGCTTGGGACAAATCCAGCAATTTTGATCAAATAGTAGGATTAAATAATCTGCAAATGATAGCAATATACTCAAAAGGACTGGCAATTTGGCCAAGAAGCTCAAAATCTTCAAGCGATCAAATAACCTGTAGGTTTATCGCAAATAATGAAAAGAAAACTATTACAAATATTGATGTGAATAACTTGCTAATCAAACTCGAAGAAAATAGCTTTGACGTGGTGAGAATGGATAAGTTGTATTTATATGATGGGAAAGAGGGGTTCTTTTCTTAATTCTTTAAAAGAGGTGTGATAAATGAAATGGATTCAAAAAAAGTAGAATTGATATTTGAAAAGTTTCAACAATCAAATCCTATACCGAAAATAGAGCTAAATTATACCAATCATTTTACGTTATTAGTTGCAATAGTTCTATCAGCGCGGACAACCGATGTCAGTGTTAATAAAATTACAAAGGAGCTATTTAGTATCGCTGATACGCCAGAAAAAATGCTGAGCTTTGGACAAAATGAGCTGAAAAAATGCATAAGCAGTATTGGTTTATATAATTCCAAAGCAAAAAACATAATCGGGCTCAGCAAAATATTGATTGAGCAGTACAATAGCAAAGTGCCTACTGATTTCGATGATTTGGTATCTTTACCAGGGGTTGGGAGAAAGAGCGCTAATGTGTTCTTAAATTCAGGACTTGGTATTCCAACATTGGCAGTTGATACTCATGTTTTTAGAGTAAGCAATAGACTTGGACTTGTGAGAGAAAAAGATGTGTTTAAAACAGAGCAATCTCTTTTAAATGTAGTTCCAAAAGAATACCTGCTTTATGCTCATCACTGGCTAGTTTTGCATGGTAGATATGTTTGCAAAGCGCAAAAGCCTTCGTGTGAAACGTGTATAATTCATGATTTGTGTGAGTTTGAATGCAAAAGGTATAAAGTCTAGCACACTATGATCCCTTTCTTGTCACTCCGATATTCCTTCCTTTTATCATCCGAGTAGCTGACGCTGGGATCCAGGTTGCTCATAAGCAAACTATAGTATTTTCAAAAGCGAATGATAAAGGTATAATATGTTTTTTTAAAGTAGGGAAAGCGATGGTATATAGTGTAGATTTAAGGGAAAAAGCAGTGTCTTTGGTAGAAAAAGGAAAGTCAAAGGTTGAAGTTGCAGAGGTTTTTGAGATAGAAACTATATAGATGGCTAAAAAAGAAAGCTACTGGCCAAGGTCTCAAAGCGGTAAAAAGTACTGGTTTTATTCGGAAAATAGACCCAAAAATACTTGTAGACTATGTTAAAAAACACCCAGATCACACACTAGCAGAAATGAAACAAAACCTTGGCTTTGGAATAAGTGCAATTTGGTATAGGTTAAAACAGCTAAAAATAACCTTAAAAAAAGTCACATTCTATCAAGAGCGCAATCAAGAAGATAGGCAGCAATTTATCGATAAAGTCTCAAAAATAGACCACTGTAGCATTTTATATATAGATGAAGCAGGAGTTGATAATAGACTATACCGAGAATATGCATGAGCTCCAAGAGGAGAAAAAATATATGCTGATGTTCCAGGAAAAAAGTGGGAAAGAGTGAGTATAATAGGTGGATGGATTGAAAAGAAGTTTATTACACCAATGACCTTCACAGGAGGGTGTAATAAAGATGTATTTAATGTATGGTTAGAGCGAACCACAATTGCAGGGAGTGTTAAATAAACTGTGTCAAACCGAAAAAAAAGTAATAAATTGATATAAAAAAATGGAGGTTTGACAATGAGTCAGAAAGTAGTAAACAGAACTACCGGTTTGGTAGATTATAAAGAATTAGAAACAAATATCCTGTCGTCTATACGAGAAGGAAGACCGTTGACAGGAAGAGATGGAGCATTAACACCGTTTATAAAAAAGTTGCTGGAGGTAAGCCTGGAAGGTGAAATAGAAAACCACTTGTCGGCTGAAAGCGAAGAGAATAATCGAAGAAATGGGAGGAATGCAAAGACTTTACGTACAAGCGCAGGGTCATTTGAGCTTTTGACGCCAAGAGATAGGGAAGGAAGTTTCGAACCACAAATAGTCAAAAAAAGGCAAACAAACTTACATCCAGAGCTTGAAACGAAGATTTTGAGCACATTTGCCAGTGGTATGGGCTATAGAGATATAGTGTCACATGTTGAGGAAATTTATGATCACAAAATATCGGTGGCAGAGATATCAAGTATTACTGACAAATTGCTACCAGTAATCAACGAATGGCGTAGTCGCCTGCTGCAGTCTGTATATCCGATAGTTTTCATGGTTTTTTAAAGTCAAAGAGGACGGGCATTGCGTAAGTAAATGCATGTATAACATATTAGGCATAGATCAAAATGGCAAAAAAGAAGTATTAGGTTTTTATTTGGCTGAAAGTGAAGGAGCTAACTTCTGGTTGGGAGTGCTAAATGACCTCAAAGAAAGAGGAGTAGAAGATATCCTTATTGCCTGCGTTGATGGGCTGAAAAGCTTTCCTGCAGCTATAAACAGTGTCTTTCCTAATGCGGAAGTGCAGATGTGTATAGTGCATCAGATACGCAACTCACTGAAGTATGTGGCCAGTAAAGATGCGAAGAGTTTTTTGAGCGATTTAAAGAAGGTATATCAAGCTTCAAGCAAGGAAATTGCCGAGAATTATCTGTTGGAATTGGATGAAAAATGGGGCACAAAGTACCCTATGGTTATAAAATCTTGGCAGAATAATTGGGAAAACTTGTCTGGTTATTTTAAGTATTCTGGTCCAGTTAGGAGGATAATCTACACCACCAATCCCATAGAGGGGCTACATAGGCAAATTAGGAAATTCACTAAGACCAAAGGCTCATTTACCAGCATAAATGCCTTGTATAAGCAGGTATATTGTGCTATAAAGAAGGCAGAGGAAAAGTGGACGATGCCTGTACATGATTGGGCATTAACTATCTCTCAACTTGATGTTTTCTTTCCTGGCAGATTGAAAATTGAGTTGAACTAAAAATGCGGTTTGACACAGTTTATTTAACACTCCCCCAAGCTCTGATATAGACGAGCCTGTATTGTCTAATCACGTAAGTAATAACCTCAGCAGATGATTTATAATGTTATAGTTATAAGGGGGTTTTTGTGAAAAATAGGGATCTTGTAGTCCTCTTATTAATTGTAGCATTAGTGGTTCTTTTGCTTATTTTATTGTTAATGTATTTTTTTAAATGGAAAAAGGAGGGTAGTAAAATGTTACCAAATAAAAATGGTGGTGCTAGTAGCACTGGTATGGGAAGTGTACAACATAAAGAAGTTCCTAATGTATCACTTAATTCTCAAGGTGTAGAACGTAAGGATAAAGAAATTCCTACTGCATCTAATTCTCAAAGAGAACAGAGGCAAGATGATTTAACAGTAATAGATCATATGACTTTGGAAGATACGCTCAGGATACTTAAATCTGATAACGTGTTGTCTGAGCTTGATGATGATCTAAAGGACGTTAAAGCGGGAAAGAGAACTATAGAAAACCACAAGGAATATTTTAAAACACAAGTTGACAAGAAACTTACACAACTTTGTAAAAAATATCATCCTAACTCGCCAAAATGGCACAGTATACCTGAAAAAGAAAGACCAAAAGCTCAAGCAATACAGGCAAAATTAGATGACATACGAAGTATATTGAAGCATTTTAATGAAAACTTTTCCCAATGTGATAATTTTAAATACAGCTATTTTAGCAAAGTACGAGTTGATTTTTTAGGTAACAAGGAAAAATTAAAAAACATAACTTACACAGTACTAAACAAGCTAGGCGAGTTATCTCATATTAAGTACGAGAGGTTGGTACCTGATCTCAATGGGTTTTTAAGGTCAAGTCAAGCTAGCATGAAAGGTTTTATCTCAAATAATGTGGACCACTTCCAAAAAGAAAAAGATAATGCTGAATGTTATTTTCAAAGTTATTTAATTGGTTATGAAGAATTGCGTACTAATCTAGAGTTGTTTTGTGATCTATGCAAAGAAAATGATCGCATGGAACCTATTGCAACTCAGATGTTAGAAGAGTGTAAAACTCAGGGTAAAATATTAAATAAAGTTTCTGGTCATTTAATAAATCACGAATATTCTTATTGCATTAATGATAAACGAAGTTACGAACAAGCAGAGAAAGATTTTACTTTACCGTTTATAGAGTATACTAACATTTTAGCTATATGTAATGAGATAGTTAATACAAAAAGGTGGAGAGAGCTTGTTAGTAATGAAACGATATATAAAACTGTGGCTGATAACAAGGTTATTAGAAATTTAAATAGCTTTTTATCATTGCATGAACTTTCTCATTACCTTGTAACATATTATTGCTATGGAAATGAGGAAAATGGAAAATTAGCTGCTAAGCTTTTGCATATTAACTCATTGGATAAAGAACATGCATTACAGCTGCTTGTTCAAATAATCAATGTATACTCAAATTGTCTAGAAAAGGAATTTCAGCCTGAAAAGGATTTTTATGAAAAAGTTGCAGAAGTGCAGATGAATTTTCTGAGGACAATGAAAAATTTGGGTGATGAATTTTGTAAAGATCTGAGGCAATACAATGAGCAACTTTACGAAGTGCATTTGGAGCGGAATGAAGTAGTATCAGAGATGTGCGAACAAATTCGCGAGCAAGGAGAATTTTATAAACAAGCTTCAGAGCTTTGTGAACAAGCTTCAGAGTCTTGTAGGCAAGATTCAGAGTTCTTAATAGGACATTTAGAACGTGAGGAAGCAGCCAGTGCAGAAAGGGAGGAAAGGTTAAAAAAAATGATTGAAAGTGTTAAAGAACAACGCAACAAACTTAGTTGTAGCTCATCTAGCCAGCAACAGCCTGCAAACCAAGCAGATGATCAGCCAGATCCAAGTAGCGAGCTAAGTGGAGTGCAGCCAATATCGCGCAGTCAGTCACTGGATTCTTCACATTCTAACGATAATGATGTTGAAATAATCAGCAGATCACAATGTCGTTAATGTGGCAAGAAGAAGCAATTAATTTTCTTGCTGGGCAGAGAAAATATAGAGTACTATGGTGGGGTTTTGGCCCCACTCTGCTTGAGAGTTTATGCAAAAAGAAAGGCTTTAATGCTAAAAAACTTTTAGAAGATAAGTTTTCTGAAGGAATAAAAGAACAGTGTATAACATTGCTTGAGGCTTTTGGTGAGGAAAAGTTGTATTGGTGGTGGCCGTGGAGTGGTAAGCTAAAAGATGCTCAAATAGATAAGAAACAATGTCAGAGGGCAGGAGAATATGGGAACTATTCTTGGTTTTGGAAGATAGTTTTGGGTCTATTTACTTCAGTTTTGATTCATTGCCGGGTTCTACAATGGAACAGTTTAGTTACAAATTATTATGGGGGTTGTATGTTTAAAAAGGGAAGTTTTGAAGGCAGAAATCAAGCAAGAAACAGAAGTCAAGAAGTACCAACAACATCGACTAATATTTCTGATAATTTAAATAAAGGACCTGATTTGATGACTCTGGGTGATGTATTAAAATTGTTTGGTTTACCTAAGCTGCTACAAGAACTTGACGTTAGTCTTGAAGAGGTAAGAAGGCATATAAAGGATGAAAAAGAACATGAACAACGTGTTAAGGATGCTGATAAGGAAATCAGGAATTTGTCTTTAAAGTATCACCCTGATAGAGTTCAAAATAGAGGTGGCTCTGATGAAGAAGTAGCACAAGCTAAAGAGATGCAAACCGCACTGGGTACAACAAGAACGGTATTAAATAGCCTTACTAAAGCATTTTTAAAGGATCTTGATGTTGACTATAAGTATGGGTTTTATGCAAAAATGGAAATTAGTTTACTAGGAAATGAAGATGAGGTAAACAAGCTGAATTTTGGAATATTAAATAAATTAGCTAGAGTGTCAGAAATTAAACAAGGGAAAATAATAGCAAACATAAATAGCTTTTTAAAGGCAGGCCAATGTGGTATAGAAAGCTTTATTAATGATGAGTTGGATAATTTTAAAAGAAATAGAGATGATGCTCTACTCTATTTAAGCATGTGTGTTAAGGGATATAAAAAATTAGTTAAAGAGTTTAATGAAGTAAAAAAAGAGTGTGGGAAAGTGTGCGAGAAAGATAAAGCACTGAAAGGTATATATTCTTCAATATGTAATATGTTAATTGAGAGTGAAATGCAATTGGATATGTTGCAAGAATTAGATGAGTTTGCTACAGACTCCTTACAAAAAAAGTTTCAACCTCCCAGAGTTTATGAAGATGCGGATGAATATTTTGTGCTACCGTTTATAGAATATGTTAGCGTTTTATTGATGTGCAGTAAGATGTGTGTTAACGTAGAAAAAAAGAAAAACAAAGAGAAGAAATCATGGTTTTCTTTCCTTCTGGAAGGGAATTCATCACAGGAAACGAAGGAAAATTCAGAGATTAATTTTGAACAAGAAAGGGTGTTATACGGTTATGCGCATTGTTTAGCATCGTATTTTAACGGCAATAATGAATACGGAAAAAAAGTAAGAGACATCCTTGAAATAACAGGTAATAAGGAAATCAGCCATGAAAAAGTGAGAAATAGATTTTTTGAAATCATAAAAATAATCAAGAATAATTTAGCACATAAATTTAAACCTGATTCTTATATAGAAGGTGGTGTTGGAAAATATATTATGGAAGAGTACATTAAATGGACAAAGATTATGGATGATGTATTGAAAAGAGCAGAGAAGTCTATAGCTGATACTGACACTTATATAGAGAGCTCTAGAATAGAGAATAAGAAGCTTCGAGAAGATTGTGATAGGGTCATAAGAGGGAATGCAAAACTTGAAGAAGAATGTAGGAGATCTACAGAAGAGAGGAGAAAAACGAGAAAAGAGTTACAAAACTTTACGCAAGAATTGTTTAACTATATAGGATATAGCAGAATAGCTCAGAATGAAGAGGCAAGTACTAGCCAACAACAACCCTATGCTCAAGGTACTAACGATCAACAACAAGAATCAGCTATTCAGGCTTCTAATGCTAAATTTGATCAGCAACAAAAACCAAATGCTCAAGCTGCCAATGATTCAAATGTGCTGCCAATGTCGCGTAGTAGGTCGTCAAGCCTGTCAAGTTCTGGCAGTAGCAATAACGATCAGTCAGGTCCAAGTAGCAGGTTAAGTAAAGTGCAACCAATTCCACACAGTCAGTCATTAAGTTCTTTATATTATAACGATAGTGATATTAAAATAGACAGCAGATCACAATGTCGTTAATCTGACAGGCGTAGCAAGTTAAGCGGAAATGGCACAAGTGTGAAAGGAGGTAATGTTAGGTTAATGGTTTAAGAGATTTTCTAAAGAAATTATCTTATAGCTTCAAGATTGTGTAGGCCAGTCACTTGACATATTACATTGGTAGGAATACCCACTTCAAGTAGATTTTTTGCCATTTCTGTTCTCCCTATTTTTTTACCCTTTTCTTTATCAATCTGTATTCTTTTAGATACTGACATAATTAATGAATAAAATTTATCACGTATTTCTTCATCCTCAATTTTATTATACTCTCTCACTAAATCTAGTACTCCATTTTCTCCTTCTCTATCCTCATTACTTCTTTCAATTTCAACATTGCCTTTTTCTATTAGTTCACTAATTTTCGGCAGTAGAGTTTGAGCGTGCGTTGATAATTTGTCTGCTGCGTTACATAGTTTTCCTATTGTCATGATATGTGTTCCTTGCTCATAGCGTCGTATTTGACCACCTGTTAAACCGACTTCATTTCCTAAATCCTCCTGAGAACGTCCTCTTGCTAGCCTCCAGTCTTTCATATTTTCCCCTGTTTTATAGGCTATAAAATTAACTATCTCTGTTTTATTATGTTTCTCAAGTTCATCTTTAGACAAGCCTGTTGTTTGGAGAATGATATCAACAGAAATACCCGCTTTAAGTAAATTCTTTGCTACTTTAATCTTTCCTGCTTTTTTACCTTCTTCTTCCCCCACCTGGATAGATTTATTTAATGCAGAGGCTATCTTACATAATTCCTGGTTCCTAAATTTTTTACATTCTCTAACTAGATTTAATGTTTTTTCTACCTCACCTTTCTCTGATGCCATCGATTCAGGCAGTAGTTTTGCCATATCAATCATTAGTTCCACTACTATCATACAGAATATAATGATTGAAATCGGATTTTCCCCTCGCTCATATCTGGACATTTGCTTCTCTAATACTCCGACTTTACTTCCTAGACCTGCCTGAGTATATCTTTTCTTTTCCCTCTCATGTTTTAATTTTTTCCCTACTTCGTAGTCTGTTAACTTTGTGTCATTAGTCATGTCTCTTTAAAAGAATCTCAAGAAAAGATATACTCTTTAACCTAAGATTCTATTAAAGGAGACTTTCCTTTGCACTACCGTAAGAGAGTAAGACTTCAGTAAAAATCATATTTGATGATGTCCAAGCTGTCCTTCTCAACGTTTTCAACATTTTCGGGAATAGTTAATTTTCTTGTTCCTGCTATGTATTCAACTACCTCTAAATAATCATCATTCCATTGACCATTAAGGGCATAATGTAATGGTGTATTCCCATATTTCTTAGTGGCCTTAATTTCAGCTCCTCTCTCTATGAAATATTTTACTAAATCAATGTTAGCGTGGTAAGCAGCCCAATGTAGAGGCGTTCTGCCCTCATTGTCAGTTACATTTATATCCACGTTTCGCTTCTCCACAAGATACTCTACTACTTCACTATTATTCCAATAAGCTGCCCAATGTAGTGGTGTACTACCTAGATTATCAGTGACATTAAAATTTATTCCTTCTTCTTCTACTAGATATTCAAGGACACATGACATACCAGACTCATCGCCTATAGCTGCATAATGTGCTAGCGTACAACCATTGCTACTAATGGCATTCTTGTCGGCACCATCTTCTATAAGATTTTCTACCACATATGAGTACCCACAAAAAGCAGCTATATGCAAGGGTGTTATCCCATGTCTATTAGTTGCTTTCACGTTTGCTCCTTTTTCTACTAGATATCTAGCTGTTCTCTCACAACCACCATGAGCAGCGTGATGCAGAACAGTATTACCCTTCTTGTTTGCTGCATTTATGTTGAAGTTTTTTTCTTCCACTAGATATTGAACTATTTCTAACTTACCGTCTATAGCAGCTATATGCAGAAATGTTTCACCATTTTCTTTAGTAGCATTAATATTAGCTCCTTTTGCTATAAAATGTCTTACTATATCTAAGTTACTTGCTTCATGTAGAATGTTATCACTAACATTAGCCCCTTTCTCTACAAGATATACAGCTATATCTGTGCTACCTTTATAAGCAGCAATATACAAAGGAGTATATCCATACCTATTAACAGCATTAATACCAGCACCTTTTTCTATAAGATGTTTAACTGCTTCAAGATTACCTTCTTCCACAGCTAAATGCAAAGGCGTATTCCCTTCATCATTCTTAACATTAACATCTTTCTTATCTACTAAATACTTTTCTATGATATTACACATACCAACCTCACTAAATTAATAAAACTATTCCATTCTACAGACACAAACATTATTTTTTTATTAACTGTAAAACCCGTATAAATTCCTATATGCACTGCTTATTCTCTCTCATGAGGATACTCCTAATCGTGTTAATATCTTATATGTATTAATTAATAAACTCACTTTCTTCACTCTTCAATGGCCTCTTCTATAACAGCAGCTATTTCGTTCAGCTTCTTCACCTGATTAACCTCTGGGTTCTCACGCATTTCCTTTAGCACCTTTTGATAAAGATCTTGTCTTTTCTCATTATCGAGCAGTTTGCAGTATAGTTTTAGCTGCTCAGGGGTCTTTGATAGTAGTCGTGCTAACACTGATTCTCGGTTATTGTTATTATTACTCATGTAAAAATCCTCACTAATTAACGCTTCAATTTTTTTTAATGTTTACTACTATTTTCTTAGTAGTATTGGCATAAAGCCATCTATTTTGGCGGAAGTCAAGAAATTTTTTAAATATTTATTTGTTATTAATAATAGTAAGGATATCAATATATTAATTTCGGTAGAGCATTTCCTTCACAAACTAGGAAGAGATTTAACATCTAGTTGCTCTACATTTTCCACTTTCTCGAGCTGTGTGCTGGGCTTTAGTGCATCATACAACGCAAAACTTATACACGCTAATCCAACACTTCCCCCAATAATCGCTATGGCATACATTTTCAATATATAAGCTACAACACTACTGACTAGTAACGCCGCACCAACACTACCAGCCAAGATTGCTCGTCTTTGTTGCATTGATGGTTTTTCTTTTTTGTCTGCAGTATTTTCTTTGCTAGATCCATTATCAAAACATGCAGCAGAAGAAAGGCTGTTGGAAGCATTTGGTTCTTGTATGTCAGTTTCTGTTACAGCAGTTTCATTTTTTTCGCATATTCCAGTATTATCAAGCTTTTCTATTGAAGCAGCGATGTGCTCTATAGCTATTGTATTACTTTCATTACTATTTTCGCATGGCTCAAGATATTCATGTTCTATAGATTCTTCAAGACTACTTTTATTACTATTTTCATATGCGTCAGCCGGTGTCTCGATATTACCAATAGTATCTTGAAGCACTTTTTCACTTCTAGCTGTAGTAGTTTTGGCTGTTACAACAGTGGGCTTCTGGGTTGCTCTCCTACTAACAAGTTCTCCGGAGAATTTTAAGATTTCTTCTACAGCCTCACTATTTTTACGTGCTTCAGCATAGGTAAATGGGGTGTAAGTCATTTCCTCGCCATTTGAATGTTTTATCGTTATTCTTTTTTTGACAATCTCTTTCAAGATACCATTTTCCTCAGAGATCTTTAACACTTCTCTAATCATGTCATTGTCTCTACGTGATATAGCATCTGTAAGTATTGTATGAGTTTCTTCCCGACCATCTGAATGTTTTGTGGTTATTTCTTCATTCAGAACTTCCTTTAATAGTTTTTGTTTTTTGGCTTCTTCTAAAAGATCTTTTACAGCTTGATTATTTTTATGACTTATAGCATAATGTAGTAGTGACAATGTCTCCTCTCTACCCTGATACTCGTAAGTTATTTTCGCTAAAAGAATCGTGCTTGCGTTATAGCTGGACTTTTTGAATATTCTATTTCTAAACTTTTCGGCAACACCTTCCCCTTCTTCTATTTTTCTTGCTAGTTTTTGAATATTCTTTCTATCTTTATTTGTTAATTCATATATGTCACATACTAATGTCAATTTTGACGTTTTCATAATGTTTTCCCCTATTAAGATTTATTGATTTAGTGGTAGTAGTTGCAGTTGCTCACCCCATAAAGTTGGTGCTTTCTTTCAATCAAAGGTATTCTACTGTTTTAAATTCCCTGTAAAGATTTAGCTTATCTTTTACATCTAAACAGCATTAACACGATTTGGCTTTTTGTAGATGAGTAATTCTCTAGGAATTATCCTATTGAATTCTATGATATTATTTTTTGTAACATTGTCTAAAGTGCCCAGACACTGGGATCCAGGAAACTTAACTCTACACCAAGTAAATGTACAATAAGAACTAGATTCCAGTGTCAAGCACTGGAATGACAAGTTCTCGGCAACCCCTACATCATACCGCCGCGGTATCTCTTAGCCGCTAACAAGTAGCGGGATGACGATTGTCAGGGTGTCATCCCAGCGCCCCTATGATGTCATCCGAGTAGCTGACACTGGGATGGCTTTGTTGCATCGCTCAAGTGAAAAGAACTGGCAGTTACTGACAAAATTCATTATAAATAGCCATTTAACTGTTGAAGAAAAAATATGCCACAAAAAATGAGAGTCAGTAACTGCCATGAATATAACAAATTTCTCCAAGAAAGAGGAAGCATTTTTTGTTATATCAATGACGCCATAGAAAATTGGTACGAGAATTGTCCAAAAATGCAGGGCGGCAACTATATTTATAGTGATAAAGTTGTGATTTTGGTGCATATAATCGTCAGTTTCTTTAGAATTGGTTTAAGACAAACAGTCGGGTTTATAAAAGGGTATTTGCAACAAATAGGAAGAGATTTGGCAGTTATCAGCTATTCACAAGCATCAAAAGAAACTTAATATTAAGATAAATGATTGCAGAATTGATAAAAATAATATGGAAGATATCGAAATTGCTATAGACAGTACAGGAATTAGTATATACAACAACACACAGCAAGGAAAATAGCACTGACAGAAAATATCGTGGCTATGAGCAAACGAGAAAATTGCACGTAATGTTGAATATAAACAACAAAAAAGCCATAGCTGTAAAATACAGTAACGGTGTCTACTCTGATCACTATGGAGCTTGTGATTTGCTAAAAGAAGTTGATTTTCAGCATGCCATAAAAGCACTATATGCAGATAGAGCATGTGATAGGCACAAGTTTTATAAGTTGTGTAACGAATATGATATAAAGACAAAAATTCCACCAATAAACAATGCGGCAGAACATCCAGAAATAGATTATATGTCTGACAGGAATGCTGCTATTAGGTTAATAAAATTATACGGTGAAGATGGCATGAAAGAATGGAAAAAAGAAGTAAATTATGGGAAAAGATCTTATATTGAAGGGTTTTTCTCAAGATTAAAGCAAATATTCGGATTTAGTTTTAGGAATAAATCTGAGATAAATCGAGAAAAAGAACTGCTAATCAAATGCTATTTGCTTAATAAATTCACTGATATTGGTATGGCTAAATTTGAGATAGTTACATGAATTTACCATAAATCACCATCTCATAAAGTGTGATGCAACAAAGCCATCCCAGTGTCTGGGCACTGGGATGACACCGTCATAAAGGAACCAGTGTCAGCTACTTGGATGACAGGAGAATGACACCCTCCTTGGTAGGCCCAAATTGCAATGTTCGTACAGTTGTGGACGTCGAGCCTATCCTAGTGTTGCATATCAAGCTCATACTCAGTATGTAAATCTTTGACCAAAGCTACAACGTATTCTTTTTGAACAATTATACTGATTTTGATTTCGGATGTTGTGATAGCAAGTATTTCTATCTTTTTTTCGCTTAAAACCTTGAGTGTGCGGTGCATCACTTCAGTGTTAGACATAACACCAATACCAATTATTGAAATTTTAGCTACATTATCGTTTATAGCATAATTTTCATTCTTATTCAGTAACTTTTCCATTAAATCAATATCAAATTTGGAGATAACAAAACTTGACCCATGTATCATATCAATTTTAACGTTTGCCCCTACTATATCTCTTAAAGTACGCAAGTTATTTGCAAGGTTAGTGAAAGTTACAAGAGCTTCATTAGTGCTATAAGCTATTCCAGTAATTAAGTATCTCTCTAGTACATCCCTTTTGTGTAGTACTGTGGTGCCTTCTACTTCTTTAAAAGTGGATAGCACTTGCACTTTAATGTTATGCTTCATTGCAAGTTGTACTGAACGATTATGCAGTATTTTAGCACCAGATGACGACATTTCCAACATTTCATCGTAAGAGATAAATTTGAGCTTGCGTGCCTTTGGAACAATTCTCGGGTCTGCTGTATATATTCCATCAATATCAGTAAAAATTTCGCAAGTTCTAACACCAAAGGCTACCGTGAAGGCAACTGCTGATATATCAGAGCCTCCTCTTCCAAAAGTAGTGATTCTATCATCATTTATACCCTGAAAACCAGCGATGATCGCAGCAGTATAACCCTCAGCAAAAGATCTTTTCACACGGTCAATCTTTATTGTTTTTATTTTAGACTCAGAATAAAAATCATCAGTTACAATCGGTAACTGCCAGGCAAGCCACGATTTAGCATTAACTCCGATCGATTGGAGAGTGATAGCTAATAGACCGCAAGAAATTTGTTCTCCTGCTGAAAGCATAACGTCATACTCTGATAACTCTTGTCTGCAACTTAAATTTGAGATTTGCCTAGCCTGAAAAGCCATTTGGTCAGTAAATCCTGCAACAGCAGATACAACAACGATTACATTACAACCTTTCTCAATATCGTTTTTTATCAAATTTGCAACTCGGTTTAAATCAGTTAGCGAAGTCCCACCAAATTTTTTTATGATTATTTTGTCCATAGTTACAATATAACTCTCTTCTGAAGAAAAATATAGTTTTTGTAGAGATAGAGGTTGTCCGGAAACTAGAATTAAGGTAGAGTATAAGATGTATGGTTCCAGAGTGTGATGGTGTGGATCTATTATAAATAATTCAGGAGACTTTGTCAACTGAGAACATATAAATTCAAAAGGCGTAAGACCCCTAAGAGCTTTGAGTCTCTTTGCATAATTGTAGGCCATAACAAAGTCATAAAGATGCTCCTTAAGTTGCTGATGCGAACGATAGTAATATTTCTTAACTGTAGCATTCTTTAAAGTTTTATTCATACGTTCAACTTGTCCATTTGTCCAAGAATGGCTAACTTTTGTCAGACGATGTTCAATGTTATTTTCTTCACAAACTCTATCAAATATGTGTTGGAAGGCGTATTTATGGCGCTTCTGATTTGTAAATTGTATGCCATTATCTGTCAAAATAGTGTGGATTTTATACGGTAAAATTCTAATCAGATTACCTAAAAACTCAGCAGCTATGGGTTTTGTAGCACTTTTGTGCAACTCAACGTAGGTGAATTTGATCTATTGCAACAAACAAATACAGCTTTCCTTCTTCTGTTCTAACTTCCGCGATATCAATATGGAAATAGCCTATAGGATATTGTTTGAATTTCTTTCTTGATTTAACTTCACCATCGACATCTGGTAGTCTGCTAATGTTGTGCCTTTGTAAACAACGATGTAAGCTGGAGCGACTCAAATGTGGGATTGAGGTTTGCAAAGCGTAGAGACAGTCATCTAATGGCAATAGAGTATGCTTACGAAATGCAACAATTATAGCCTCCTCTTCTAAAGTTAAAACAGTTGATCTTGGATGCTTTGGACCCATACCAGCATCTTTGGTAAATGAGCGTTTTCTCCACTTAATAATAGTTTTTGGTTTAAGGTTATAACACTTGGAGAGTTTTGCTATGCTCTCTTTACTATTTTGTATTGCTCTACGAATTGTCTCTGTTGTTCTGGCGCACCCATGTAATACTTGTCCCATAATTCCTCCCTTTGATGATATTTTTTTCTCACATTTTATCATACCATCACACTCTGGAACTGTGCATCTAATACAATTATAGAACAAGTTTAAAAGTTCTGGTAAAGTAGTTTTATTTACAAAGAATATGCTACTTGAAATTGAAAAGCGCAGCATAACAAATGCATTGTGGAAGTTGCAAGAAGCAGATCAAAGGGAAATCTTAACTCTTATACAGAGATTTGAGTTGCCAGAAGTACTAGCAAGAATATTGGTTACTCGTGGTGTTAACATAGAAAATGCGAGCGACTTCTTATATCCACTAATCAGATCGCTATTACCAGATCCCTTTCACCTTCTTGATATGGATAAAGCTGTTTCTCGTATAATACGGGCAATAAAAAATAATGAAAACATTGCAATATTTGGTGACTATGATGTTGATGGTGCAACGTCGTCAGCATTGATTAACAGGTACCTGAGAGCAATCGATATACACTCTATAATCTACATTCCAGATCGTGTTGATGAGGGCTATGGATTAAACACAGATGCTTTATTACAACTTAAAAAAAACGGGATCGATTTATGTATTTCCGTTGATTGCGGTACGCTTGCATATCAACCAATAGAAGATGCAAAGGTCTTTGGTCTTGATATTATAGTTGTCGATCATCATCTTGGTACAGAAAAGTTACCAAGCGCCGTAGCAGTTGTTAACCCAAACCGCCTTGATGAAAGCTCTCCTTATACTAACCTTGCAGCAGTTGGAGTGTCATTTCTGCTGATTATTGCTCTTAATAAAAGCCTACGTGAGCAAGGATTTTTTACCAACAAAAAAGAACCAGATTTATTTGATCTGCTGGATTTAGTTGCCCTTGGAATTGTTTGCGATGTTATGCAGATTACAGGCCTCAATAGAGCATTTGTCTCACAAGGATTAAAAGTTATGTCAGCAAGAAAAAACGTTGGCTTGCGTGTTTTATTTGATGCTTTGGGGATCCTTGAAAAACCAAGTGTTTCACGATTAGGGTTTAGTATTGGGCCATGCATAAATGCTGGAGGAAGAATTGGAGAAGCATCGCTCGGTGCAAGGTTGCTTTCCACCGATGATGATGAAGAGGCACATTCAATCGCGCTAAAATTAATAGATTTGAATAATGCAAGGAAAGTGTTAGAAAATGAGGCTCTCTTGGAAGCTACAGCACAAGCGGAAAAATTTGCCCAATTAGGTGTAAATTTTATAATGGTAAGCGGCAACTGGCACCAGGGAATAATCGGTATAATTGCATCGAGGCTAAAGGAGCAGTTTCACTTACCAACAATAGTGATGTCTTTAAACAATGGAATAGGAAAAGCAAGCTGTAGATCAATTTTGGGAGTTGATATCGGTGCTGCAGTCCTTTCCGCAAAGTTTACAAATTTAATTATTGAAGGTGGTGGCCATAGTATGGCGGCAGGATTTTCAATTAAAGAAGACAAAATAAATGATTTGCATGATTTTTTTACTGAAAGATTTTCAAACTCTATAAATGAGAAAACTTTAAAAGCTGATAGTATAGTAACTGCTAAAGCAATAAATTTATCTTTATGGAATCAATTGCAACGCTTGGGACCATTTGGAGTTGGGAATCCTGAACCAAGGTTTATTATCCAAGGAGCAAAGATAAGAAAGCCTGAAGTTATAGGAGTTGACCATATAAAATGTTTTATTGCTGATGATAATATTATGGTAAGAGCTATTGCATTTCGTTCTGCAAATACTCATCTTGGCTCTGCTATCATGAAGGGTAATGTTAAAGCTATTTTGGGTAAAATCTCTATGAATTACTGGAATGGCAATGAATTTGTACAATTTTTAATAGAAGATGTATTGACCATTAGTTGAGTTGCTATTTTACAATAATTACCTATCAATCTCACCAAAAACTATATCGAGTGAGCCAATAATTGCTGCAACGTCGGCAAGCATGTGTCCTTTTGCCATAAAATCTAAGGCTTGTAAATGTGCAAAGCCAGGTGCTCTTATTCGGCATCTGTAAGGTCTATTGGTACCATCTGAAACTATATACACTCCAAACTCGCCTTTTGGTGCCTCAACAGCTGTGTAAGCCTCACCTTTTGGTACATGATACCCTTCCGAATAAAGTTTAAAATGGTGGATGAGAGCTTCCATAGATTTTTTCATCTCCGCTCTTGGCGGTGGAGAAATTTTTCTATCTTCAGTTTTTACTGGCCCTTCAGGCATTTTCTCTATACACTGCTTCACTAAGCTAACAGACTGCCTGATCTCTGCCATTCTAACTAGATAACGGTCATAACAGTCGCCATTTTGGCCGATCGGTATATCAAAATCTAGTTGATCATATATCTCATATGGCTGGCTTTTTCGCAAATCCCAAGCAAGCCCAGCAGCGCGCAACATTGGGCCACTAAAGCCCCAATCAAGTGCTTGCGCTACTGATATTTCACTAATTCCTACAGTGCGTTGCTTCCATATTCTATTTTCTGTTAAAAGTTCATCAACATCGTCTATATACTTTGGAAATTGCTCTATAAACTTTGCAATATCCTCAATCAAACCTTCTGGAACATCTGCTGCAATTCCACCTGGCCTGATGTAAGCTGCGTGAAACCTTGCACCTGAAGCTCTTTCGTAAAATTCCAGTATTTTTTCTCTTTCTTCAAAGAGCCATAAAAGGGGAGTCATTGCTCCAACATCAAGTGCTTGAGAAGAGACGTTCAGTAAATGATTTAGTATTCTCGTCAGTTCACAAAACAAGACACGTAAATACTTTGCCCTAATTGGAATTTCGCATTGCAACAATTTCTCCACACACAGTGAATATGCATGCTCTTGTGACATTGGTGATACATAATCAAGGCGATCAAAATAAGGCAAAGCTTGAAGGTACGTTTTATGTTCTATTAATTTTTCAGTACCGCGGTGCAAAAGCCCAATATGAGGATCAGCTCTCTCAACCACTTCGCCGTCCATCTCTAAAACAAGGCGCAACACTCCATGTGCAGCTGGGTGCTGAGGGCCAAAATTTAACATCATTGTCTTTAGATCGGGCATGTCCAGTAGTTTAAGATATTAAAATTGTATAGGCTAAAGTGCGCTCAAAGTCAATAGACTTCTTGCATAGGCTACAACTGTCATTCAATAGAAACAAAAACTTTTACAATGCTAATAAGTGTTGGTAAAACTAAGTCACTTTAGCTATAGAATGACAAAAAAGGTTTGCATTAGCCAAATTTTTAGTTGAGGTAGCATAAGAGGTTAAAGGAAAAGCTTTGTGTTAATGGATTCATTTCAGGTATAATACAGATAATACCACAATACTTATAAAATGGATCATGTTGTTAATGCGTACAATAGACTTGACACTCCTATAGTTAGGGGAGAAGGGGCATATCTTTTTGACAAAGATGGTAAAAAATATTTAGATTTTGCTGCAGGTATTTCTACAACTTCTTTAGGGCATTGTCATCCATACATTACAGACAAACTGAAAGAGCAATTGAGCTCACTATGGCACTGCTCTAACATTTTCACTATTCCCGAGCAAGAAAGGCTTGCTGACCGTTTAACAACCCTTACTTTTGCAGATAAAGTTTTTTTCTGCTCAAGTGGGCTTGAAGCAACAGAAGCTGCAATTAAGTTTATTCGTCGTTACTTTTATTCAAAAAGGCAAGCAAAACGTAATCGTATTGTTACAATTGAAGGAGGGTTTCATGGCCGCAGTATTGCTGCAATTTCTGCTGGAAACAGTGAAAAATCACGCGAAGGTTTTGCTCCGCTTCTTTCTGGTTTTGATAAAGTGCCAAGAAATGACATTAAAGCTTTGGAGAAAAAAATCAGCAATGAAACAGCTGCTGTGTTTTTAGAGCCCATACAAAGCGAAGGCGGAGTATATCCACTAGACGTAGAATATCTTCAAAAAGTAAGGAAAATAACAAAAGCTCAAGGGATAATTTTGTGCTTTGATGAAGTGCAATGCGGATATGGACGCATCGGTTCTTTATTTTATTATCAAAATGTCGGCATTGAACCTGATATGCTAACCTGTGCAAAAGCTATGGGTAACGGTTTTCCTCTAGCTGCATGTTTAGTAAAAGATTACATAGCAGAAGCAATCACTCCAGGAACTCATGGATCAACCTATGGTGGCAATCCACTTGCCATGACTGTTGGTAATGCAGTGCTCGATATAATGCTAAAAGAAGGCTTTTTTGATCATGTTAAGAGAATTAGTAAATATTTAAAAGAAAAGCTGTTGCCTTTAGCTAAAGAATTTCCTGAGATGATTTCAGAAGTTCGTGGAGAAGGGTTACTAATGGGAATAGAACTAGCAACTCCTGTAGCTGATAAAGTTATTAGTCGATCTCTTGATAAAGGTTTAATAATAACTAGGGTTTCAAACAACAAAGTAGTAAGGATAACCCCACCACTTATCATTGAGGATGAGCATGTGAATGCGGCGTGTAATATGCTTTATGATTTATTTTTTAAGATTAAAGATATATAAAATTCGGCAATATAAATTCAGGCTTGCAAATACCTCTCATAACATGTAAAATTAATTTTATTTTTTATCACAATAACATCGTACTTTAATGGATTGGTTATTGGTCTTAGTATCATCAGCAATTTTTATTTTGTTAATTTTATCGTTTTTGTTCTCAGGAGCAGAAATAGGCTTAACCTCAATTAGCCGTTCTCGAGTTAATAAGCTAAAGCTAGACGGTAACAAAAGAGCCAGGATAATAGACCGCTTATTAAATAAGAAAGAATTGACAATAGGAACGGTATTGCTCGGCAATACAATTATTAATATTACTTGCTCTGCTTTATTTACAGCAATATTTATCAATCTTTTTGGAAATGAGGGCATTCTCCTATCAACAATTATAATGACATTTTGTATTTTATTATTCTGCGAAGTTCTACCAAAAACTTATGCTATTCAAAATCCTGAAAAATTTGCATCATTTTCTGCTTATTTTGTATTGTTTTTTGTAAAGATTTTTTCTCCATTGACGCTAGGTATTCAATTTATTGTTAACCTCATCCTGAAATTATGTGGGCTGCATAAAGATAAGGAAGTAATATCTGCAGCGGATGCAATGCGTAATATGATTACTCTTCACCGCAGTGAAGGAACTATGTTACAACAGGATTTAGATATGCTAAGCAGCATACTTGATTTGGCTGAGACAGAAATATCACAAATTATGACCCATAGAAGAAATTTATTTTCTCTTGATATAAATCGAAGTAAAGAAGAGTTAATAAGGGAAATTTTAACTAGCAGTCATAGTAGGATACCTTTATGGCAAAAAGAACCAGATGATATTATCGGTGTAATTCACGTGAAGGGTCTAATAAATGCCTTGCGTGAAAAGAATAATAAAGCGGAAGAAGTTGACATTACCCAAGTTATGTCAAAGCCTTGGTTTATACCAGAAAGTACACCGCTCAGCGTGCAACTTCATAACTTCCGTAAGAACAGGAAACACCTTGCATTTGTTATTGATGAGTATGGAGCACTGCAGGGAATTGTAACTCTTGAGGACATACTGGAAGAAATAGTTGGAGAAATTTCGGATGAACATGATTTGATCACGGAGAATTTCATAAAGAAAATATCTGACAATATGTATCACATAGAAGGAAAATCTACTATTAGGGACATTAACAGGCAGTTACACTGGAATCTCCCTGATGAAGAAGCTACAACTCTAGCAGGTATGATTGTGAATGAAATAGAGCGCATTCCTGACGAAGGCGAGGAGTTTTCCATGTATGGTTTTCGCTTTAAGATTTTAAAAAAAGATAAAAATATTATTACTGTTGTTGAAGTGCAAGTAAAAACTGGTAATACTAGTAGCAGCAATTAATTAGTGGAGTTTCATGGAAGATACAGTAAAAATAACGGCTGAAGAGTTGAAGGGTTACATAGAGAGAATCGAAAAACTTGAACAAGAAAAGAGGGATGTGCAAGATCACATTCGTGATGTATATGTAAAAGCCGCAGATGAAGGTTGGGATATAAAAGTGATGAAACAAATTATTAGGCTGAGGAAGATGGATGATGATGACAGAGAGGAACAGGAAATATTGCTTGATACCTATAAACGTGCATTGGGAATGAGCTACGAAGAAGAGTTAAGTGAATAGCAGAATTGTAATTGGAATAAGTGGAGCATCTGGTTCTATTTACGGTGTACGTATTTTAGAGGCGTTAAGAAATATTAATAGATCTCTTATCCCTGTCATCCGAGTAGCTGACACTGGGATCCAGGGAAAAAGAAATATAGATTCCAGCGTCACGCGCTGCAAATTTGGTTATGAAACTCATTTAGTGATAAGTCGTGCTGGAAAAATAACTCTAGCTCATGAGATTAAAGAAAAACTTGAAGATATTACATCACTTGCAGATTTTTACTATTCTGAAGAAAAAATAGGAGAAAAAATAGCAAGTGGCTCATTTAAAACCTCAGGAATGATTGTAGCACCATGCTCTATGAAGACAATGTCTGAAATTGCATCAGGTGTTACTTCCAATCTATTGACAAGGGCTGCAGATGTAACGCTAAAAGAAAGAAGAAAATTAATTCTTATGGTGCGAGAGTCACCACTACATCTTGGGCATTTACAAAATATGTTAAAATTAACGGAGATGGGAGCAATAATTGCTCCACCAGTGCCTGCTTTCTATATTAAACCAAAATCGTTGGATGATATTATTAATCATTCTGTTGGCAAAGTATTGGATTTATTTGATATCAAATTACCTGACTTTAAGGAGTGGCAAGGAAGTGACAATTATTATTGATGGTAAAAAAATAGCAAACGACCTATGTGAGAGGCTATCACAAAAAATTGATATTTTAAAGAGAGAGTATAACATTTTTCCTTGCCTGAAAGTAATTCTCGTGGGCAGCAATCCAGCAAGTCAGGTTTATGTTCGCAACAAACAGAAAAAAGCGGAATCAATAGGCATAAGTTCTGAGACCATTGTTTTGCCTAATAATATTTCAGAAGATGAATTGATTGAAAAAATCAATGAGTTAAATGAAGATCGATCTGTGCATGGCATTTTAGTACAGTTGCCTTTACCAAATCATATTAGTGCAAGCAGAGTAATTAACGCAGTAAGTATTGAAAAAGATGTAGATGGCTTCCACGATGAAAACGTTGGTAGATTAGTTAAAGGTGAAAAAAACTGCCTTATACCTTGCACTCCTAAAGGTTCTTTGCATTTAATTAAATCAATTGAAGAGAACCTTTCCGGTAAAAACGCAGTGGTGATTGGTAGGTCAAATATCGTGGGCAAGCCAATGTTTCACCTATTGCTGCAGGAAAATTGCACTGCTACCATCTTGCACTCACAGAGTAAAGATTTAGCTGAATATTGCTCTAAAGCGGATATAGTAGTTGCAGCAGTCGGAAAGCCAAATTTTGTTCAAGCAGACTGGATAAAGAAAGGTGCAATAGTGATCGATGTTGGCATAAATAGTGTTAATGTAGGAGAGCTTGTAGGTGATGTTGACTTTGAGGGAATAAAAGGGAAAGCCAAAGCTATTACCCCAGTACCCGGAGGCGTTGGCCCAATGACAATTGCATTTCTAATGATGAACACTGTTATTGCTGCTTGCTTGCAGAAGGGAGTTGATGCTTCTAATTTCATTAGTTGAGGTATGAAGAGGAAAGCTATATGAAGATAGAATGTACCACATCTCACAATTAATAAAAAATTGAGATTTTTGAAATTCCTCAGTAGTCAAATTTATTAAATATTTAGGATCATCATCTATTCTTTTTTCTCTACAAGTATAGTATTTTCAAAAGCGAATGATAAAGGTATAATATATTCTATACTGAGAATATGCACGAGCTCCAAGAGGAGAAAAAATATATGCTGATGTTCCAGGAAAAAAGCGGGAAAGAGTGAGTATAATAGGTGGATGGATTGAAAAGAAGTTTATTGCACCAATGACCTTCACAGGAGGGTGTAATAAAGATGTATTTAATGTATGGTTAGAGCGAACCACAATTGCAGCGTAATACAACCATAGTTATGGATAATGCTACATTCCATAAAACTCCCAAAACAAAGTCATTAATAGAGTCTTTTGGCTGTCATTTGCTTTATCTTCCAACATATTCACCTGATCTAAATCCGATAGAGCATTGTTGGCACACCATCAAAAGTCGCCTCAGACCTCTAATGCATCAATGTACAGACTTACACCTTTTAGTTGGTAATACCATTTTAGACGTTTATCATTCGTTTTAGAAAATACTATACTTGTAGAGAAAAAAGAATAGATGATGATCCTATAGCTAACCCAAGAAAGGGTTACCTGAATACTGAAAAACAAAATCAATAGCAGAATTGATATCAGGCCAAAAGCTTGGCAGCGCTTTTTTTATGGCATGCTTGATGGCAAACCAGAACTTCTCAATTGGATTTAAATCAGACGAGTATGGCGGCAAAAATAAAACTTTACATCCAACACTTTCTATTGGGAGTGTTAAATAAACTGTGTCAAACCGCATTTTTAGTTCAACTCAATTTTCAATCTGCCAGGAAAGAAAACATCAAATTGAGAGATAGTTAATGCCCAATCATGTACAGGCATCGTCCACTTTTCCTCTGCCTTCTTTATAGCACAATATACCTGCTTATACAAGGCATTTATGCTGGTAAATGAGCCTTTGGTCTTAGTGAATTTCCTAATTTGCCTATGTAGCCCCTCTATGGGATTGGTGGTGTAGATTATCCTCCTAACTGGACCAGAATACTTAAAATAACCAGACAAGTTTTCCCAATTATTCTGCCAAGATTTTATAACCATAGGGTACTTTGTGCCCCATTTTTCATCCAATTCCAACAGATAATTCTCGGCAATTTCCTTGCTTGAAGCTTGATATACCTTCTTTAAATCGCTCAAAAAACTCTTCGCATCTTTACTGGCCACATACTTCAGTGAGTTGCGTATCTGATGCACTATACACATCTGCACTTCCGCATTAGGAAAGACACTGTTTATAGCTGCAGGAAAGCTTTTCAGCCCATCAACGCAGGCAATAAGGATATCTTCTACTTGTATCTTGTCAAAAGCATCTAATGTTTTAAGCTTAAGCATTAGGTGGAGAAGGGAGGAACTCTGTGCTTCTTCTTAGATATAAAATCTGTAGAGGAGATAAGAATTCCCTTCTCAAAAGTATAGGCTGGACGGTATCGTAGAAAGACCTGAATGGTTCTAATTCTGTATTCACAAGGTTAGCCTTACTTTTCATTTTTAATGGTAACGTATGGGGTTATATATGATCAACAACTTTTTGGGCATAGATATATCAAAAGATCGCTTTGATGTTTTTCTCTCATTTATAAGCAAAAAAGGAAAGCGTGAAACTAGAAAAAGAAGCTTTAAGAACGATGGTTTCAAAGTCTACTGAATTTTCTACACAAACATAATGTAGAAAAAGTAAAAACCTGCATGGAATCTACTGGTTGTTATAGCGAAGCACTGGCTGAATTTCTACACAATGCTGGACATTTTGTAAGTGTTGTAAATCCTTATTGCATAAAATCTTATGCAAGGAGTAAGCTGATACGACAAAAGAATGATCAGACCGATGCAGAAGTTATTGCTGATTATTGCCAAAGACAGGAACCTTCTAGTTGGACACCACCTTCTCCTGAAATGAAAAAATTAAAACATCTTTATCGTTGCTCAGTTGCGTTAAAAGATGAGTTAACATTAGTAAATAACCACTTAGAAAAAAAAGAGAGACTGCCTAAAGAAGTTGCAAATGCTTGGGAAGACCTTGCAATGAATATAGCTCAAAAAATAGAAACAATAAAAAACTCCGTACGTGAACTATTAAATCAACACAAAGAATTGTTGGAAAATTTTCAACTTCTATTGACTATTCCAGGCATAGGAGAAGAATCAGCAATAGCTATTTTAGCTGAAGTTTCTGATATAGAGGTTTTTAGAGATGCCAGGCAATTGGCAGCATATACAGGAGTTATACCACGAAATATGACGTCAGGTTCCTCTGTATATGCCAAACCCAGATTAAGTAAATCCGGTTCACAAACATTACGTAAGGCACTTTTCTTTCCTGCCATAGTAGCTAAGAATCACAATCCTATCATTATGAGCTTTTGCCAAAGATTAAAGGAAAAGGGTAAGCATAATATGGCCATCGTTGGTGCTGCAATGCGTAAGCTACTCCATATCATTTTCGGTATTCTGACATCCAAAAGTGCTTTTGATCCTAACCATATCAAAAACTACAGGGCTAGGAGGTTGACTGAAGGTTTAGTACTTTAAAATCAAAAATGCTTCCTATCTATCTTATGTAAAGTGGTATCTTACACAAATTTATTGAATGTTGTTGGTTAGTGGATATGTTGATAAGTAAACTTCATCTGTTTTGTGCGTATAAAACTAATTTACTTATCAACATATCCACTAACTATAATCTGTGTACTGTTACACAATTGGAAGTATTTTTTGATTTTATGATGCAACTTGGGAAATTTTTATAATTTTTTTGTTGACTAACAAGACGGTATCTCCTGTCATCCAGCCCTTCCATCCAAGACGGTGTCATTCCAGTGCCCAGACACTGGAAGGCTTTGTTGCATCGCTAGCTATGATGGATTAAAGATAAAAAAGATGGAGAATATCAGTAGCTTATTATTCTGGTATTTATAACAAGAACGGTCAGTGAATACCTAAATTTGAGTAAAAGAAATTTCACTACCACTCACTAATCCGGCTAAAATTCAAGAATTTCAATGCTTTAGCTATTTTCAATAGAATTAAGTTTATTAATATAAATAATAAATTACTATTCTTAAATTTGATCAGATTGATTGCAAAAAAACAAGATTTTCAATAGGTTGCTTATAATCCTAGCTATAGTTAGCCTTTCATAAGTAGCGATGCAACAAAGCCCACTGGAATCCAGAAAACTTAACTTTATACCAGGTAATAAGAACTGGATCCCAGTGTCTGGGCACTGGGATGACAAGAGAAGGTACTGGAATGACGGTTGTCGTTTAGCTATAAACATTAAGAAATTTACCAAATGAAAAAAAAGGCAAAAGAAGCCCCGTGGTTGGCTAATTACTTACATTATACTTTCAAGTATGGCGTTTTTTTATTCTAAACGCTTAATAACCGCGATTCAGCTGCTTTTAAACCGCAACTAATCTAAATTATAAACGTTAAGAAATTTACTAAACAGAAAAAAAGGCAAAAGAAACCCTAGGGTAGCTAGTTATTCACTATCCATTTTTTAAGTTGGCGTTTTTTGATGTTTTAAATGCTTTATAAGCGTATTTCAGCTTGTGTAGGTAAAAACCTAGAAATTTGATAAAGACATAAGGTGCACATAGTGCAAAAAATTAAACATGAGACGCCAAATACGTTGAGTTTTTTTGTCATTTAATCTGTACAGAGAAGATAAATAAATAGCTTCATTTTCATGATAAGGGGGCTGGCGAAGCTTGTAAAGTAATTTTTTCGTTTCTATTCCCAATAAAAGTTTGTTATATGGTTATGCAAGAAGTCTATTGTGAATGAAATGAATGTGAAAAATATCTTATTAGCGTTTTTAGTACAAACGGTATTCAGTTTGCCGCTATTTGCAGCTGATCCTGTTTTGCTCAACTGCATTGAAACTCCAGAAATATATGACCTTGATGCAAGGCCAAAAAATTTTAGCTCTTCAAACAATTTAAGAAGGAAAGCTGGTTCTCCAAATAGTGCAATAGGAGAATTAATACACATAGTGGGTAGAATTACTGATATAAACTGTTTACCAATACAAAATGCTGTAGTTTCTATATGGCACGCGAATTCACGCGGCGTGAACCATTACGATGAGAATATAGAGGATAATCAACTCGATCCGAATTTTGCTGGATCAGGAAGGTTTGTAGTGAATAATCTTGGCTATTATAATTTTATTACGATAGCACCTGGTAAAATTGGTGAGAGAGCTCCACATATTAACTTTCTAGTTCAACATCCAGATTTTCCAGAATTCACAACGCAAATGTTTTTTGCTGACCATAATTGCGATAATTGTGCTGATCCTGTTCTTGGAGATTTTGTTAGTAATGGGCTTGCAAGCCTTCTCATAACACCATTTACTTACAGTGATCAGGTCATAAAAACCTATACGTTTAACATTACCTTGGGTGGATATAATAAGTTCTCTAATAAAAGATAAAAACCCTTGCATGTAAGGTAGTCCATAGTAAACTTGAATGTTATTGTACTTAGGATGTATATGAAAAATATCTTACTGATGTTTTTGCTATGTTTTATGTACAGTTTACAATTATTTGCAATGAAGATGCCAGCAATGAAAATAACAATTTCTAAAATTTCGCCCGATTTTAAAACAATAGTAATGGGTTTATTTGAGGACAACGAAACCGTAAATGATGGCGGAGTTTTGCAAGGAAAACAGATCATAGATAATATAAAGCAATTTAGCGATTTTAATGGAAGCTTTGGTGAATTTTCTTCTACCATTTTACCAGAAGGAAAAAACGTTGTAGTTGTTGGACTTGGTAAGAAGGATGAATGGAATGAAAATAAAGAATTAAATATTGGTGGTAAAATATATTGTGAGCTAAGCAGATTAAAAATTAAGAAAGCAGCGATTTTAATCGAAGGTAGTGCAGCAAATGTTGCATATGGTGCGTTTCTGCGTAGTTTTAAGTTTGATAAGTATAAAACTAAAAAGGATGAGAAAATTACAGAGGTAGAGGAAATTACCGTATTAGTAAAAGATGAGCAATTAAGTAATGCTGAAAGATCATTTGAGCACTTAAGGCAAGAAGGTGAGAGTATATTCCTTGCGCGCTCTTTTATAACAGAGCCTCCTAACATTCTATATCCAGAATCCTATGCTGATCATATAAAAAAAGAGCTTACTAAGCTTGGTCTTGAAATCGAAGTGCTTGATAAAAAGCAGATGGAAGAGAAAAAAATGAGAGCCTTGCTTGGAGTCGCACAAGGAAGTAGTAAAGAACCAAAATTAGTAGTGATAAAATGGAATGGGGCTTCTAAAGAACAAAAGCCAATAGCTTTTGTTGGTAAAGGTATAACGTTTGACACTGGTGGAGTATCACTCAAACCTTCACGTGGTATGGAGTCGATGAAATATGACATGGCAGGCTCTGCTGCTGTAGTTGGGGTGATGCATGCTTTAGCAGGACGAAAAGCCAAAGTAAATGCAATCGGCGTGGTTGCACTTGCAGAGAATGCAGTGGGTGGTAATGCTCAAAGGCCGAGTGATGTAGTAACTTCAATGTCTGGACAGACGATAGAAGTGTTGAACACCGATGCAGAAGGAAGGCTCATACTTGCAGATGCTTTATGGTATACGCAAGACAGATTCTCACCAAAATTTATGATTGATCTTGCAACTTTAACTGGTGCTATAGTGGTTGCACTTGGAAATAACGAATATGCTGGTCTTTTTTCAAATAATGATGAATTAGCAAACCGTCTGATTGATGCAGGAAATGAAGTAAGTGAGAAGTTATGGCGTTTTCCTATGAATGAAACTTATGACAAAATTATTGATTCACCGATTGCTGATGTTCAAAACATCGCTCCTGCAGGCTCTGGTGGAGATAGCATAATGGCTGCACAGTTTTTACAGCGTTTTGTGAATGAAACTTGCTGGGCACATTTAGATATCGCAGGCACTGCTTGGTACGAAAAAGGTACTGACATTTGTCCAAGAGGAGCAGTAGGTTTTGGTGTAAGGTTACTTAATAAGTTGGTTAAAAAGTACTACGAAGCCAATGATTAAAGGTCTTTATACTGGATTTATGGCTTGACTCACAGCTACATGAACGTTTATTTTCGAGGCGCAGCAAATGAAAGTAGCTGATGCATATTTCTTTTTTTCTGGTCAAGCACTGGAATGATATCAAGGAGTAACTTTTTATTTAAACAATGATTATAATAAGAGATCTATTGAAATTTTAAAGTTATTAAATATTGACGCTATATACTTAAGTGTTAAAATAGAATGAAAAGTTTTTAGGAGTTTATATGGCAGTAGGTGGGAAAGCAAAGACAGCTAGTAAAAATAACCCTACTCAGCGTAAGAAGGCCGAGCAAAAAATGTATAAAGATAAACCGGTAAAACCTGTTAGATATATAGATCGTGACTCGCGCATGAATTATATGTCTGCTCAATATGATAACGGCAATCTGGTTGAAGATGAGGTAAGCGGCAATCCTATAAAGTGGGAAGCTGTATAATAGTTGTGGTTAAAGTTACTATTAATTCTAAGGAATGTGAAGTAGAGCATGGGCTCACTATAATTCAAGCTTGTGAAGTCGTGGGCGTTGAAATTCCACGTTTTTGCTATCATGAGCGTTTAGCAATTGCTGGTAACTGCAGAATGTGTTTGGTTGAAGTTGAGGGTGGGCCTCCAAAACCAGTAGCCTCTTGTGCAATGCCAGTTGCAGAAGGGATGGTTATTCACACTGATACCCCTAAGGTTAAAAAAGCACGTGAAGGTGTGCTTGAGTTTTTGCTAATTAACCACCCGCTTGATTGCCCAATTTGCGATCAAGGTGGTGAATGCGATTTGCAAGATATCACGATGGCTTATGGGAAAGGAACCAGCAGACTTGATGAGCATAAGAGGGCTGTGCCAAAAAAACACTTCGGACCACTGATTGAGACTGCGATGAATCGATGCATTCATTGCACTCGGTGTGTTAGATTTTTGTCTGATGTTGCAGGTACAAATGAACTTGGAGGAATCGGAAGGGGAGAAAATGTAGAGATTAGCACTTACATAAAAAGGCATATTAGTTCTGAATTATCTGGAAATATCATAGATCTCTGCCCGGTAGGGGCTTTAACTTCAAAGCCTTACTCCTTTACAGCGCGTCCATGGGAGCTATCACATTGTGAGACTATAGATGTGCTAGATGCTGTGGGAAGTAGCATTAGAGTTGATTATCGTGGCCTGGAAGTTATGCGAATATTACCAAGACTGAGCGAAGAGGTAAATGAAGAATGGATATCAGATAAAACCCGCTTTGCCTATGATGGACTAAAAGTTCAGCGTCTTGATCAACCTTATGTAAAAAAAGATGGTAAATTAGCCCCAGTTGATTGGAATGAAGCATTAACTATTGCTGCAAAGAAATTAAAGAATACAAAATCAAATAAAATAGCTGCAATTGCAGGTGATTTAGCAGATTGTGAGTCTATGCTTCTACTCAAAGAAGTGATGCAGAAGCTCGGCTCGGGGAATATAGACTGCAGGCAAGATGGTGCAAAGCTTATACCAAGTAATCGCGGATCTTATGTGTTCAATACCACTACCCAGGGTATAGAGAATGCAGATTTGTGTCTGCTTATAAATACAAATCCAAGGATAGAAGCACCGATCATTAATGTAAGATTGAGAAAGAGATATTTACAGGGCAACTTTCCTATTGCAAGTGTTGGTCCTAACATTGAATATTTGTATCATGTTGAGAAATTGGGCGATAATCCTGATATTTTGAGTGAAATAGCAAATGGAAATCATAAATTCTGTGAGCTGCTGGTAGCCGCCCAAAACCCTATGCTGATCATTGGTCAAGATGCATTAATAAGAGATGATTCTGAATCAATTCTAATTCTAGCTGGCAAAATTGCAGAAAAATTTAACATGATCAGAGATGATTGGAATGGCTTTAATGTGCTGCATAAAGCTGCAGCAAGAGTCGGTGGTCTGGACGTTGAGTTTGTTCCTGAAAAAGGTGGAAAAGACACTAATCAGATACTGGAAAATGCAGAAAGTGGTGACATAGAAGTGGTTTATCTTCTTGGTGCAGATGAAATTGATACATCAAAATTAGAAAATACATTTGTAATTTATCAAGGTCATCACGGTGATAAGGGTGCACATGTGGCAGATGTTATCTTGCCTGGTGCTGCATATACAGAAAAATATGCAACTTATGTAAACACTGAAGGTCGAGTGCAAAGAACAAATTTAGCTGTATTCCCACCTGGTGAAGCAAAAGAGGATTGGTTAATTATTAAAAATCTTTCACAATATTTAGACCTTTCTTTACCGTATGATAGTTTATTTGATGTGAGAAAAAAATTAGATACTATCGGTCCACAGTTTAGAAATGCCGATCAAGTGGTAAAAAACACATGGGTGCCAATTAGCAATGATGGGATAAGCTTAAGTAATACACCTTTCACTTTAAAGGAGTGTAATTTTTATATGACGGATTCAATAAGTCGCGCTTCAAAAATAATGGCAGATTGTACTAAAGCTTTTTATGAACACGCTAGTTAATATTTTATTTATTTTAGTACCGCTACTACTTTCAGTTGCGTACTTGGTATACTTTGAGCGTAAGGTTATTGGTGCAATTCAACTGAGACACGGCCCAAGTGTAGTTGGACCTTTTGGGCTATTGCAGCCATTTGCAGATGCTATTAAGCTACTGATTAAAGAGCCGATAATACCATTTAGAGCGAGCACCATACTGTTCATTATGGCTCCAATGCTTACCTTTATCTTGGCATTAATTGCCTGGGCAGTTATACCGTTTGGTGCTGAAGTAATTGTAGAAAATGGCCAGCAAGTAGTGATTCCTAAGGTTATAGCAAATATTAATGTTGGAGTGCTTTATGTGCTAGCTATATCGTCGCTGGGAGTATACGGCGTAATTATTGCAGGCTGGTCAAGCAATTCTAATTATGCATTTCTTGGCGCTATACGGTCGGCTGCTCAGATGATTTCATATGAAGTTTCAATAGGCTTAATAGTTGCTACAGTTGTTGTTACAACTGGTACGTTGAACCTTGGAGAGATGGTGGTAGCGAAACACAACATGCCATTTTGGGTTGATTTGCTACTAATGCCTATAGGAATAATATTTTTTATTTCTTTGCTTGCAGAAACTAATCGTCACCCATTTGATTTACCAGAAGCTGAAGCAGAGCTTGTCTCTGGATATAACGTTGAATATTCATCCATGCCTTTTGCCCTCTTTTTTCTTGGAGAATATGCAAATATGATTCTAGCAAGTGCTATGATGACGATATTCTTTCTAGGAGGATGGTATCCGCCGCTGGAGTTCAGTTTACTTTACAAAATTCCAGGTTTGATTTGGTTCGTTTTGAAGATAGTTATACTTTTGTTCGTATTTATTTGGATTAGAGCAACAATACCTCGTTATCGATATGATCAGCTAATGCGTCTTGGTTGGAAAGTGTTTCTGCCAATATCGGTGCTTTGGGTGGTACTCATTTCAGGAGTGTTGCTCTTTACTGGGAATTTACCTGGGTCCAATGTTTAATTTTCCAAATACAAGATTAAGGCGCAGGCGCTCGAGCAAATGGGTTCGCAATTTAACAAGTGAAAATAGTCTATCAGTAAATGATCTGGTTCTTCCTCTGTTTGTTCACGACAGAAAAGAAACAACTGAACCAATTTCTGGCTTACCAGGCGTAAAGTGTTATTCAATAGATGGATTAGTGTCTATAGTTAAGGAAGCTAAAGATTTAGGAATTAATGCTGTTGCAATTTTTCCTGTAGTTGATAGTAAACTAAAATCTGAAAACGCTGAGGGAGCATATAATTCTGACAACTTAATCTGCAAAGCAATCCGTGCTGTAAAATTAAAGGTACCTGAAATTGGTATTATTGCAGACGTTGCACTGGATCCATACACTATTCATGGCCATGACGGCATTTTAAAAGATAATCAGATGGATGTAGAAAACGATGAAACTATATCAGTACTGTGTAAGCAAGCACTTGCTTTAGCGAAGGCAGGATGTGATATAGTTGCTCCTTCTGATATGATGGATGGTAGAATAGGAAGAATCAGAAAATCATTAGATGATAATAACTTTCAAGACGTATTAATATTATCTTATGCGGTGAAATATTGCTCTAGCTTCTATGCTCCATTCAGGCAAGTCGTTGGTTCATGTGGGCTATCACATTCTATAGACAAAAGTGGTTATCAAATGGATTATAAAAATGCGCACGAAGCAATGTGCGAAATTGAAATGGATATAAATGAAGGTGCAGATTTTATTATGATTAAACCAGGTATGCCATATTTGGATATTATCAAAACAGCAAGTGATAAGTTTAATTTTCCGATTTTTGCTTACCAAGTAAGCGGTGAGTACGCAATGATAAAAGCTGCTGCAAATAATGGCTGGCTAGATTATGACAAGGTGATTTATGAATCTTTGATTGGTTTCAAACGTGCGGGTGCAAGTGCAATATTCACTTACGCTGCACTTGATGTTGCAAAAAATTTGGTATCCGTTTAGCAGTGTGGCTAAAAGGCACGTCTGTGCAAACATTATGATTTAGAAAAATCCAAGTAGCATGAAAATGCAAAACCTACTTGACAAACTCCGCCAGCCCCCTTATCATGAAGTCCAGTACAATGTTGCAAATTAAAAATCTCTCCATCCTGTGCTGGTTCTTCGATTCTAAACGCCACTTCTACCTGGTCATAACCAATCTGAATTCGTTCTACTAATGCTTTAATGATGCCACGCTTAGTTTGCCAATCTAGCTGTTCCAAATTAGATTTTACACTGGAATAAAGACTCTTTATACTGTTGATGATAAGGTTCATTCCCTTCTCTATTGCTTTTTGATCAACTACCTTTTTCTTCTCTTCTTCTATCCCTCTTAAGCGTTCCCTCATTCTTTTCATCGTCTGTTTAAATTCTTCCTCACTTATATATCCTTTATCTCCTACATTTTCTTGACTATAATAGTCTTCCATTAACTTTTCGATGCCTTGTTTTATTTGATTTTCCCTTCTTGCAAGCTTCTTATCTGATGATTCATCATTTTTATTTTCTGCAATTCTACGGTGATACTCATTTTTTATTATCTCTGGGTTTTTTAGTAAATTTTTCACCTTTTCCCATATAGCTGTTTCTAACATATCTGTACGGACCAATTTATTAGTACACTTCTCCCTACCATCAGTAATACGTATAGTACTACTACAGCGATAATAGCTAAACTTTTTTCCCTCAACTCCACATTGTGCACCACTATACGCATATCCACAGTTTTGACACACAACTAGACCTTGTAATAGATATTTCTTTTTTCCTCCCTCTCTCTGCATCCTTGCTCTTTTTCTATTTTCATCCAGTTGCTTTTGTACTTTATTAAATAACCCTTCATCAACTATTTTTGGTACTGGTATATAAATCCAGCTGTCCTCATCTGTGCGACAGATAGAAACCTTTTGTTTATTTCTTTCTCTTTTTTCAACCCTCTTTAATTTACCAAACGCTGCTTGTCCTTTATATGCTGGATTTCTTAACACCTTCCAAATTATTATTGGACACCACACCTTCTTTCCAGTTCTTGTTCTAATTGACTTATCTCTTAGTCTACGTATCACTTCCCTTATACTTATTCTCTCTTGCCCTACCCACATGAATATCTGCTTTACTATTTTTGCTTCCTCTTCATTTATTTCAAACTTTGTCTTTTCTCTATCTACATGCTTTATACGATTATAACCAAAAGGTGCAATGCCAATTACACTTACACAGCCTTTTTTTGCTCTATGGAGTTTTCCCCTACGACTACGTTCCATAATCTTTGTACACTCATATTCTGCCACTAATCCTTGCATTCCCAATAACAATTTAGACTCTGGATTATTTTCAGTCTTATGATTTAAGAATATTACTTCTACTCCTGCTTTTTCAAATTCATCAAGTAATATCATTTGATGTGCAGATTTTCTTGATAGTCGGTCAGGTGAATGAATATAAATTTTATCAATTTGATCTTCTCCTACTTTATCACGTAATGCATCTAAACCTTCACGTTCTAAACTCCACCCACTAAGCCCATCATCCTTAAATTCATACTCATTCAATAACTCATGCTTATCTGCAGCAATTCTATGCTTGAGCTCGGCAATTTGACTCTCTATTGTATTGTTCTGCGCTTGACTCTTCGATGAAACTCTTGCATATAAGGCCACTGTTATCATTTTTCTTTATCTCCTTTTCATTGTTTCTTTTTACCGCATACCTTAGTAACAGCTCATAGGCGTCTGCTAGATGTTGTTCCGCTAATTCATCTGGCTCGTATCGGCAAGTTAATGTTCTTTTTCTCATAGTTTCTCCTGCAAATGTTTTTGTAGTGCAAGGAGCCTTACCACTCCTTTTTTCCATCAATCCATTTACTCTTATGAAAAAGACCAACTTTTATCAGCTACAGCCTTCAAATTTGGTCTAGCCCTTCCTTTACCAACTGCTGTTACGCTTTCTGATACGACTCTTATTTTTTTAACAAACTTTCCATTTTCTCTGTTTCTTTCTTTAATACCTCGGCTATTTCTTTGCTATTTTTCGCATAATCCATCGCTGTTATTCCAAATTTATCTGCTTGCTCTATTTCAGCCCCTGCTTTTACTAGCTCCTCCACTATTTCTTTTTCTCCTACCATACATGCAAGATGCAGCGGAGTGCATTTATTGCCATACTCTTCAGCATTTACATTCCCTCCTGATTTTATCAATTCTCTAACTGTTTCTAGACGTTTCTCCGTTATCGCTAGATGCAGTGCTGTATGTCCTCTTACATCTGCTGCATTCACATCTACTCCTTTTTCGATTAATAACCTCACTGTTTTTACCTCTACTGCATAATGTGGAGCTGTTCTTCCTTTTTCGTCTCTTTCATAAATATTTTTAAACGAGTTCTCTAATAGTGACTCCTCTTTTTTACCCAGCTTTACCATAACTTACCCCACCTTTTCTTTAAACCTAAGCCTTCCTTTTTACCACCTCATCTATCATTGCATTCACTTGGCTGATTATCTTGCTTGCTAAATTTTGACATTCTTTCTTTATTAGCGATTTGTCTCTCCTCCTTATTTCTCCTATCTCTATTATTTTTAGCTCCGGCATGTAGCTTCCATTCAACATGTCTGCTATTTCTCCCACTAGCCCCTCTATTCCATAGCACGTCAGTTCTCTACTTTTTGTTATTCCTCCTTTTTCTCTCAAAAATTTACTCGCCTTTTCACTCTCTTTGCTATCACATAGACGATACTTTTCACTTTCCCAGATATAGTACATTGGTGTTGCACCGTACTTATTCAGTTGATTAACTTCAGCTCCGGCCTTTACCAGCTCTTTTATTATTTCAACTCCTGCTCCTCCTATTTTGCACGCAGAGTGGAGTGGCGTACATCCAGTGACATATTGAGTGGCATTTACTTCCGCTCCTTCCCTTAGCAGCACTTTTACATTTTCTAAACTCTTTGCGAATACTGCACAGTGTAGAGGTGTATAACCATTTTTATCTCTTGCATTTACCTCTGCTCCTTTTTTTATTAATAATCTCACTGTTTTGTAATCAGAGATTTCTACTGCTTGATGCAAGATCGTCTCTCCTTCTTCATTTCTTTTATTAATGTTTTTAAACCCGTTACTTGATACTTCTTTAAAAAACTTACTCTTGCTAAAACTCATTTCATACCTCACAAAATTAGCTTTTCTAGCGCCAGACAAATTTCTTATATTTACCTGCCGCTATTCAAGTCATGTCCGTTTTAGCATAAGAAAGCAAGTCTTTTTCTTTTTATTTCATACACTTTTACCTATTATTAATATAATATATGAGGATCTAAATATAAGTACTTAGCTTATTATAGATATAACTTGACTATTTTTCCAACTTCTGTGCAAATGTCGATGTTCATGCCACTTCAGTACTCCCGGGTAAAATACTAAAATGTGCTTTTCTAATTCGTGTATTGAGTCTTTTTGCTCTAAATCATTTTTATAGTAAACGTTGTGTTCTGCTAAAACATATTTTCTGACCTTCTGATCTGTATAATTTTCTACTTTATAGTTGTGAGTAACGCTAAATCTTTCTAAAATTGGCTTGTGTTTTAAATTCCAATATTGCCCTGAAAGTTTATCGCTTCCCAATACAAATTTATTTCCTCTTTCTTCTACGCTACTAACTGGAAAGCACGTATTTATGTCTCCTAAATCCCAACTGTCTGATAATACTATCTGCGCTTTTGCAAATTTAATCGATGGTAATAAACTCTGTGGTAATGGATATAGTGCTTTTAAGTTGTACCACAAATGATCTCTTTCATAGATGCCTTTATAATCCCTTGTGTGAGGCTCGGTTTCTCCAAGGATTGCTACATCTAGGCGATATATATCATTGCTTAAAGCTCGTTCATAATGATCGCGTAGATAGTTTTCTATAATCCTAATAACTGGACCACTAGACCTGAAAAAATTTACTCTTCCAAATGATAACACTGGTCCATCTTTTTCTATTTTTACCCCTGAATAATCAGAAAGAAGATCTCCAAATAAACTCTCATCCAATATAAATCTCTGCACATTATAATAATCGTTAAAAATCCTCATCAATCTGGATCTTACAGGCAGTGATAGTTTTGCCAGCTCTACTACTGCATCTACGAAGAAGTCATTTGGTACCTCTTTTATCCCTACTTGCAACTCAAAAAAGTGTTTACCGGGTGGTTCTTCGATGATTGTAATGTCTTCTATATTTGCCCACTTGAGTGCTATTTTAAGTGATTTAGGTGTTCCTCGCAGTCTTTGAAATTTTACTCCTTCTACTACTGCTTTTCTTCTATCTTTTACCCAGCGTAGTATTTCTTCTAAACCATATTCTTCTATTATCCACGGCAATGTTTCTTCTTCCAATCTAAATTTAAACCCTCTTATGCAACTTGGATTAACTTTATAGTCGATTGTTTCTACTAGCGCTTTTTCTTGCTTTGTTGCGTTTGGCGGTAATAAACTTTTCATTTGTCTTTTCTTTCAAGTTGCTTTAATTTCCTTTATTTAGGTAGCTTATGAGTAAGCAAGAGATCATTGCAGAACTGATAAAAAACAAAGATATTCTCGGTATTAAAAATACTTTCTTTGATATTTGACTATATTGTTAATACCTTAAAAAATAAGTTGCAACAGCTAGGAGAAGGAGAATCTTTTCGTCTGCATAACATTGGTCATTTTTTCCAGTAAACCTTAAACCACTTATTGCACGTAATCCTCTCACTGGTATGATTCCACAAAGCAAAAAATACGTTTTAAATCCTATCTAACTTGACGTAGCTAAGCACCGCACACTCATTCCCCAGTACCACAACATCCTCTTTTGGTTCTATTAATTCTACATTCTCTACACCCTCTACAAACAAATTTGCTATTATCCAAGATCTTGTAACATTCCATCCCAGCCTTCTATTTGCTTCAAACTTCTTAATGAACTGCTTCTTGATTTCCTCCTTCGATATTACAGGACTTATGCTCATTCTGCTGTGAATATCTATTTCCGTAATATTGCAACCAATTACTGTTACTGTATCGGTTAAAACCCTTATATCATCTCTAGTAACCTGCTTTTTTACAATTTCTAGTAGCTCTTCTGACACTATGCCAGTTGTGGATAATTGTGTTGATAAGATTGAAATTTGTACTTTTCCTGGTATAGGTGATTCTACTAATGCATCTTTTACTCTACTATCTGCCGACAGTGCATGATACCTATAATACTCCTTGCTTCCACACGTGCTTGAGCCTACTATCTTTGCTTTAATTCTTTTTCTAAATCGTTCATCATCTTCTTCTTTTTGCCTCTCCACTCCATAAAACTCAGCTAAATTATCAAGATCTTCTCCCGTTGCAAATTTTAGTAAATTACCCTTTACAGCTTCGTTTATCCTTTGTCTGAGTAACAACTCTCTCCATGCTGCTACTTCTAATACCTTCATTGCTGGATCCGATTCTACTAATCCTGAAAAGGTTTCATCTCTACGGACTAACTCTTCTTTCATTCTCGAAAAGATTTCTTCATAACTCAGCTTTTCTACAATATTTAGCTGCTTCATCTTTAAACTACAATTTCATCAAAATGAATGTTTTTCCCGCTTGGTAAGTATAATCCTTCTAGATCAAGCGTTACTTTTCCTTCTTTCACCTCTGTCATTTTTACTTTTTCTAGCTTAAATCTTTCCTCCCACCTTTGTAGAGCTTCTGCTACTGCTGAATAGATTTCCAAAGTTAAATCTCTATTTATTGGCTTATCTACTAATTCAAATAGTCTTGACCCATAATCTCTCCTCATTATTCTACTGTTAATAGGAGTGGTCAGTATATCAATTATTGATTGTTTCAGATGTTCTATTCCTTCTAATTCTTTTCCTGTTTTGGAGTCCATCCCTTTCATTTTTAGCCTGCAAACACGTTTTCACTGCCTTTTATTACTTTAAACCCACATGAAACTATATCTCCTACTCTTCCTATACCAAGACCATTTGAAAAAACTGTTTTTGATCCTTCAGTTAATGCTCTTCCTTCACTAAAACTGTCTCCTTGTCTGCACATTGGCTTACCATTTACAAAAACATTGTTACTCCCACTAATGCAAAAATGCGGTGTTACTTCTACACAATAATCTCCTACTCGTACAACCGATTTATTCATTTAATTAAGGTTTATTCTATCTGCTTTCAGTTTTATTTCGCTCTTCGTCATCTCTATGCTCGATTCCCCAGCTTTCAGTGTTATTTTGTCTACTACTTCAATCTCTAAATGATGCTTCTCTTTATCATATAATAATCTTGTTCCATCCTGAAACTTCACACTATTTATTTCTTTTTTATTCTCTGGTGCAGAGTATTTTTCCTGATATATTCCTCCTAATACCACTCCTAATGATAGTTCACCAAGAGGAGAAAATACCATTACTTGTTCATCGATATCTGGAGGAGACCAATCTCTATCTTTTCCTGCTTTGCTTGTTATCCATGGCAGATAATCTGTTACAATATCTCCTATTTTCACTCTTACTTTTGCTTTTTCATAATCTACTTCTTTCACCAATCCAATACGGATAATATTCGCTAATTTTCTATTTAGCTCTGAAATTGCAAAACTATGGTCTAACATGCACTTCACCTATCTCAATAACATGTGGCATTATGCCAGTTGACCATACTGATTTACCCACGCGTACCTCATGAAACCATTCAACTAGCCACACAAGATAAGCATCCAATTCTGGCCTAAATCCGTCAATTTCTGCAGATATAAATTCACCTGGTGAAATATTTTTCATATTCCAAGTATTCTTATTTACTACTCTCGCAACCTCAGCAGCTAATGTTCTAACAACTACCGAGGAATCCTCTACTGTTCCATCAACTACAATCCTCGCCTCAAATCTTGCTTTCAGCGCTAATTCTTCTGTTCCTGGATCATGTCCTTTTTCAAAGCCACTAAGTTCCACAAATACCGCTGGCGCTAATAATTCTTTTCTTATTGCTGGATAAATTTCACATGTCTGTATAGCCGGTATTTCTTCCTTCAGTGTGCTGCAAATTGCTTGATGTAAATCTTTCCAGAACTTTGTCATGCATATAATTTAACTCATGTAATGTATAAAATATTTTTCAAATACCTTTTCAACTTCATAATTAACAAGATTCCCTATTATCCTTGAAGCCTCAGGTTTCAGTGGCAACTTAACTTCCTTTATTGGCAATGCTGCCCTTCCTTCACGTTTAAAAATACCGCTATTTCCTTTTGGCATAACTGCTGCAAATCCTCCTATAAACTCATGCTTTCCTACTTTCGATCCTCTTCTTGTTTTTTGTATTTTGCCAATTGTCGATGCTCTAATGTCATAGAGATTTGCTCTAATTAACACTTCTAATCTGCTAGTTTTCGCCTTAAAAATTCTTAATCTCTTTCTTATCAAACTTAATTTTACCTTCTTTTCCTCACTGATTTCCTTAGCTGCTTGCGCTTTTAACCATAGTGCTGTTTTGTTTAATGCTCTCACTATTGCTAATTCTATTTTTTTTCTTTTAGCATTTACACTTTCTATTACCTCAACTTCTATATGCACAGACATTTTACACCCCAGATGCTTCGATTCTCCAGATCATTCCAGACTTATCCCTAAGTGGTGGCGTGTGTATTTTGTATCTTCGATCACCTATAACAAAAACATCTCCTACTATTGGCTTTAACACATCAAACGCACTTACTTCTAACGCTAAAGTTTCTCCTACAAATTGTCCTTCACCAATCTCGTATAATTTATCTGGCTGTTGCTTTAATACCTGTACCATATATGACTTATCCTTTGATTTATACAAAGCCACTTCTCCTAAATGGGCAAAACAATCTTTAAATAATCTCTTTATATTTTCCTGCATACCATTTTTTCTAAAAGTCTTTACATATTATTTTAAACATATTGCATATCTTATATTTTTATGGTATATTTTAAAGGTCATAAATAGAGTTTTCTATGTGGGGACCCTACTATGTTGTTACTATTTTCGCTAAAACGGCCGGACGATGGCACATTGGCAGAGGATTTGACTGCGTATGCAAATCAGTTCCTCTATCAAATCTTCTTGGCTCTTGTTTTGCATAGAGTGGCTGTCCAAGAGTATTTACTGTCTCATTAAAGTCTGCTGGTGCAAAATATGTTGTAAATGTACTTGCTGTTCCTACTGGAAAACAGTGTCCTGTATCTCTTTCTATAAATCTTCTCACCGTTCCTTCAGGGTCAGTTGCTTGTCCTCTATATTCCTCAAACATTATACCACAGAACGCAAATCCTGACCTCATATCATTTCTTAGCGCCGCACCTTCTTGCCATCTTTCATATGCTTCTTTTACTTTTGCATGAGAAGTTAGTGCATCAAAAAACTCAGGGCTTACCAAGGCATGAATTCCGGTCATATATTCACCACTTAGATTATCTTCTATATGCCGGAGTACTTCCAGACACTTACGCTTGACATCTGTTGTTGCTGTTCCCAGTGCAAAATTTACTACTTTTGGTGTTATTTCAAATTCGTTGTACAAATTTAATAATTCTGACCCATCAGCATCTAAAATTATTCCTTTCAGCGCTCCCATTCTCAAATGCTCCAACGTTATTGCATGTTTGTTTCTCATTAGCTGCAAATGATCCGTTACTACATCTGCCAGCGCTTTAAGTTCACTCTCTGATCCAAATGCCCTTATTCCCTGTACTTCCTCTGGTAACACTACATCATCATGTGGAATATGTGGAATCGTAAACGTTCTTACCTTTCTTTTTCCTCTTTTTCCTACTGTTGCTGGTGCTCCGGGTACTTGTGTTGGCAATAGGCTTAAAACTCCATTATGTTCTTCTATGGTAATATGTCTAAACCTTACTGATCTACTTGGAAATAAATTTAAATTTTCAACACGTCCATAATTTACCGGCAATATATTCATCGCATTTGTTAGTGCCGTCATGCTAAATGCTGTATTTGTAAATGGATTTTGCATTTTTTCTTTTCCCCCTTTTGTGTTTTTAATAGCTTTTTTAAGCTCCCTTGCGGATAATGATCCCTCGTCCTTCAAGTTGCTTTATTGCTGCAGTTTTCTGCTCTTCAGTGATATTTGCTGGCCACACAACTGCATGATCTGCTAGCATTGCACTGCGAGTAATAATTACTCCTTTCATATCAGAATCTTTGCTATGTATATCGGTTGTAATTACTCCTACTGCTGTTTGTGTGCCGTCTGTTCCAGTGGGGTTCAGCACTCTAATAAAACCATCATCTGTCTTCTTGGCAACTACTGTACCAAGTTTAATATTTTGACCTTTCGCTACAGTTATTTGGTCTCTTGAATATAGACTTGATGCCTCATACTTTAATAAGTCACCTAGATTATTTTGTTCGCTTATACAACTCATAAATTTCTCTCCTTAACTTCTTACCGCCGCTTTTATCAATGCTATATACGGCGGTTATAAAAATACTTTAACTCCTACGACTTCTTGCTACCTGTATCATTAAATCTTCTCCTGAATTCTGTGGTATTGCACTCAGTATTTCTGTCTTCTTCGTTCGCTCTGCTAGCAGTTCCATTAAAACTTCCCTGGCTTGTTCAACACTTACGCTTTGCTCAATAAATTCTCCTATCTTTTCTGGCATCTTTGACATATTACATAATCTTATTATCTCTAAAATTTCTCTACGACAGTTTTCGTAGCCTTCATCAGTTAACTCATTAGTTGTCATACTAACACTCCTATGATTATTGATAAATTCAAAAAATGTTGTAACTCCATCTGCAACACCTATTTCTACTGCTTTCTCGCCAAAATATAGACCTGCTTCTGTTGATCGAATCTTTTCAATTGAAAGACCTCTGTTCCTTGCTATTAGCTGCAAAAACATTTCATATAGTCGGTCTACTTCTTTTTGTAAGCTTCCCAGACTTTCAGACGTCATTGGCTCATGTGGGTTTAAATCATTCTTTCGACTACCAGCAAAGATTGTGGTATACTTAATACCTTGCCTTTCATCAAACCTACTTTGATCTATGTGACTTGCTATTACTCCAATACTTCCTACTCCTGAAGTTCTACTCACAAATACCTTTTCAGCGCTAGAGGCTATAGCGTACGCAGCAGAATATGCATCATCATTTGCTATTGCAATAATTCTCTTTTTTGTTCTTGATTCATAAATAAAATCAGCTAGGTCAAAGACACCGTTTACTTCCCCTCCTGGACTGTCTATGTCAAGTAGAATCGTCTCTATGCTTTTATCTTCTAAAGCGCTCTCTATCTCTTCATGAATATTTTCATACGAAGTCATATCTAAAATATGATCAAAAGCTTCTGTTTTTTTTGTCAAAACTCCATAAATACGTATTATTGCTATTCCTTTTGGGTTTATATGAAAATGCTTTAAGTTCTTAAAGATAGGTTGTTTGCTGTTATATAATGATAGTAGTTCAAAGCTTCTTCTCTCTACCATTACTGGTTTATTTATCCACACCACTTCCTCCCCTTTTATGATTAACATCAGAATCGAAACAAAGTCCAAAAGAATTAGCTCGCTTTTGATCTTCTGCTATTTCTTGGTCAATTTCTTCTACATCGTAACCCATTTCTGATACTACTTCTGCTCGACTTTTGAAGCCATTCCTTACTGCCATTTGCTGTGCTTGCTGATCTTTCAGTGGATCCACCCAATCAAATCCCTGTGGTATCCATTTTACATCTTTAAATACTTGATTATCTGTTGTAGAAAGCTCTCCAGATAAAGTGGCAAGTTCTAGCCATCTACTCCATACTGGTCTGCAAAATTGGAATACCATAATGTTATGTTGCAGCATAGCGCATCTACGACGAAACTCTATTAATCCTGCTCTGATTGATGAATAATTAACACCGGTTAAATCTCCTGTTAGTTGCTCATATGTTATTCCTGTGCCTATTGCTATTGCCCTCAGTTGCTGTCTCATGAATGCTTCATAACTTCCTCCAACATCTGATGGCTCTGAAAATTTTATGTCCTCTCCTGGGTCTAAAAGCTGCATTGTTCCTGGCTCTAAACCTGATAGTGCTACTCCTTGCTCATTACTTTCACCTTCTCCTAAAATATTTGCTTCAGGATCGAGCCTTGTAATAAACCCTGCAAACATCGCTGCTGTCTTTTTTCTCACTAATTCTGCATCATCATATTGATCAAGTTCATAGAGCTTTAGCAGTATACTCGAAAGCCATGGCTCTCCTCTAATTTGCCCAGGTCTCAGTGGTTTATAGATATGTAAAACATCGTTTGCTGGTACTCTCACTGATTCGCCAAATGACCCTTCTCCTGGATGTTCTCTAAATAAGTAATATGCTTCTCTTTGCCCAAGCCTGTTAAACTCAATCCCGTTTCTTATTACATTACCATTTCTTAAAGTTTGATTTGTTTTATTATCTAAATGTTCAGACTCAAGTACTTGCAGTTGTAATGGTACAGAAAATCTATCTTCCAGCTTTCTCGTTCTTAAACGTACAAAACATTCTCCTCCCTCTATCATACTTCTGCATACTAGAGCTTGTAATCCATAAAAATCACTTACTCCGTTACTGTCTGCTTCATCTGTCCATTTTAGCCATAATTCTTGCACCTTCTTTCGAAATTCTCCATCTCTTGCTTTTGATTGTGGTTTTATTCCTGTTCCAATAGAGTTACTTACTATTGTATCAATGATATTTGCTGCATATGGATTTTTTCTCACCATATCACGTGATCTACTACGTAAAGTTTCAAGGCTTTGAGACAGCAAATTGTTTATACTTCCTAACTCTGGTTGAAAGTGAAAAAATCTTCTCCCTAAGCCTGCTGCATCCCAAGCAGAACTTTTGATTTTTGGCTTGTAGAATAATTGTTTGAAGGTTTTTAGTAGCATTTATAAAATTCCTTTACTTGTTGAAAAAATAATCTTTCTTTTGGCTACGGTTTTCAGTTCAGCTTTAATACGTTGTCTTAAGCTCAGTAGATCCTTTATCTGAACTTCAGCATATCTCACAACATGGTCACCATATGCAATTGATACTACTCGCTCTCCGTTTTACAGCTTCTTTATCGCTTCTTCGACTTGACTTAAATATTCTTGATTGTACATTTTACTTCTCATTCAACCATTTACTTTGCCTCACTTTTTTAGGCTTTTTACTTTCCATTTTTCCACTCAAACTATTCCATTTACTCTCTGGCCATCTGTCTATTCCCAGTGCTATCGATGCTGCTCTCGCATAAATTCGGCAATCTAGTACTTCATTTCTGTCTCTTACCTTTTGCCACTCCTGTTTGGTGTATCCTTTTACTACCTTGCTGACTAATTGCTCTGCCGTTAGCTGCTTAAAATATTCAGGTGCATACTCAGGAAAATGACAGTATCCTGCTGGCACTTTCTCTTCTTCTTTTAAAACATTAAGTAATTGAAAAAGTTCTGACTTTAATATTGATACTCCTACTGGCCAGAGCTTTATTCCTCTCTTTAGCTTTTGACCACCAACTGTTATATCAACTCTACTTGGGCTACTCAGCGGCACTAGTGCTTTATTTACACCTTTCACTGCCATTACTCTTCCAGACCCTTGATGACTTCTCACCCAGTTGTAAACTTCCTGCGTTGCATACCCTGCATCAACCGCCATCATACTTATCATATATTCAAGCCCATTTTCACCGATAAAATGATGATTGAGTAACTCTGAAAGCTTTCCCCATACTTCTCCACCTCCTGTATCTCCTTCAAATACTCGATAGTCTATTGACCAACTTTCACGGCTTTTTCCCCAGGCTACAACTTCTACTTCTAACCGATCTTTTTGGACATCTACTCCTGCAGTAAGTACCACTTCTCTCCTAGGTACTGTGCCTACGGGAAAAAATTCTCTCCTGTTAAATAATTGCTTCCAGTCTGGTACTTCTCCTTTATCTACCCAAGTTTCTCCAAGCGTAGTATTTATCCAAACTTTCAGTAATTGCTCACTCTCTTTTGCATGGAGAAAATCTTCTACTGTTCGAGTCCAGCTATACCAGCCAACTGGGCTATAAAGACTTGAAAGGTGAAATCCTATTACTTTGCTATTTTGTACTTGATTTGTAGCTCTCCATTCTCCACGTTCAAGCATCTCTGTCTTTTGATGATTTTCTATCTTTTTACCACATTCTATACATATATAGTGTGCTGTATTTGGATTTTTATCTTCCCATTTTATTTGTGACCACTTTAGAACTTGATAGTAATTACAATGCGGACATGGTACAAAAAAATATCTCTTATCTGTTGCTTCAAATTCTTTCTCAATTCTGCTTATTCCATGAATCGTTGGTGTTGATACTAAAAAAATCTTTCGCCGTGCAAATGTATTAGTTCGTGCAATACTGAGCAGTACTGGATCTCCTTCACCTCCTGAGTCTCCTGGATAGGCATCAATCTCATCAAGAAAGAGATATTTTACTGGCATAGATCTAAGTCCTACACTGCTGTTTGCTCCGGTTATTACTACTATTCCACCTGGAAATTCCTTACTTTGTACAGTGTTACCTGAATCTCTTGACCTTGGATCTTTTACTTTGCCCTTTAAACATGGTGTACTTTCGATAAGCGGCGCAAATCTTCCTTTAGACCAACGTTTTCCCATTTCAACTGTAGGCTGCACTACTAGCATTGGACCTGGTGTTTGATCGATGATATAGCCAATTCAATTATTTCCTGCTTCTGTTCCTCCAATCTGCGCTCCTTTCATGAATACTACTTTTTCTGCTGGTGAGGACGGAGAAAGTGAATCCATGATTTCTTCAAGGTATGGCGTTCTCTCTGTTCTCCATTTTCCTGGCTCTGATGCTGAAGTTGCTGCTAAAACTCGATACTCATTCGCCCACTCTGATACTTTAAGCTCTGGATCTGGTCTTAAACCTTCAGAAAAAGATGTTGCGTATATCATTGTCTGCATCTACTCATAATTGGTTCTATCTCGACACCATTAACAGTAGAACTACACTCCTCCAATTCCATAAACATCTTTTTCTGAAATTCGTTTTCTATACATCTTTTGCTCATCTCACTTATCATTATTGCTATAACAAGCGCAAATATCCCTGTTATTGTTGCAAAAATGATTGCACTGCTTATTGTTGCTGCTGTTAAACCTATATATGCTGCCATTGCTACTGCGCTAACTGTAATACAGATGCAGATAATATTATTATGTTTTTTCATCCTTTTATCTGCTATTTCTTTCTGTGCTATATATTTATTATGAAGGGTTGGAAAATTAACAACGGTATCTCTGCAGAGTAACGCTCCATTTTTTTCATTAAATAAAACTTTAAGTAATTCTAATTTATTTGACCTGATTGCTAAGTGCAAAACAGGTGTATAACTTGCTCCTTTTTTCAGCAATAACTTTACTACATGTAAATGCCCTTTTTCCGCAGCAAGGTAAATCGGTGATAGACTTCTATTGTTTGAAATATCAATATCGATTTCTTCTTTTAAAATTGCATCTACAAGTTCAATTTCTCCTTTTTGTGCAGCTAAATGCAATAGACTATTCTTTTCAGAACCATATTTATTGCTCATCAAAGTCTTCTTTATCTCAGGTCTAGCGTAATCAAATGGTGTCTTGCCGCTATCGTCTTTTACCAGAGGGTCTATATCTTCTCGCGTTAGTAAGACCTCTATTGTTTTAAGTCTTTCAGCGTAATGTAGTGGCGTTTTATTTTCGTAGTCTTGTAAATTAACTTGAGCATTAGGCTCCTTTATTAAGCATTTGAGGATATCAAGACATAAGTCTCTTTCATTGTAATTAGTATTACTTACAGCTATATGAACAGGTGACAATTTCATTGAGTTTTGTCCCATACGTGCACTATTTACATCTGCTCCTAGCTTCAGCAGTAACTTTACTATCTCCAACTTTTTATTATTAACTGCATAGTGCATTGGTGTCTGATTTCGTGCATCAAAGACATCTATTTCGGCTTTTCCTTCTTCCACTAAAATTTTTACAACATTTTCATGTCCTATGCCTGCTGCTAGATGTAATGGCGTATGATGCAAAGCATTTCGTGCATTAACGTCAATACCTTTTCTGATCAAATATCTAACTGCATTAACTTCACCTATCATTGCGGCCAAATGAAGTAAGCTATCTTGTTCTGACCCATATTTGTTATTAATTAGCGCTTGTAATATTTCTGCTTTTTTCCCTTCTTTGGCGTAATCAAGAGATGTTTTACCGTCATTATCTTCTACAAAAGGATTAATGTTCTTCTTTGTGAGTAACAAATCTACCATACTTAATTCGTCAAACTCTATAGCGCAATGTAGTGGGGTCTTTCCGTTTAACCCTCTGACATTAACATCTAATCCAGGTTGATTGATTAAACACTTTATTAACTCTAAACTTAAGTTATCAGCCATTTTGTATTCAAAATCTTTTTATGTTTAAAATTTAGCGTTAGATAATTCTTCAAGTGAGCTTGTAATCTCTTCAGTTAGCGCCATATGAATCTTTTCAGTGTCGCTCAGTGATGCAAGCAGTGCTGAAACTCTATTTGGAATATTAAGTAAATTATTACGGACAACTCTTGCTATGTTAAATGCTTCAGTTTTTACCTCTTCAATTGACACAAATTTACCTACTTCAGCTTTCACTTTAGCTTCCAATAGTTTACCACGCTCCATTTCATTTTTTATTCGCGTTTTTAGCAATATCGTTGAAAGTTTTTCTTCGTGCTCTAGGTTGTTCTTTCTCCTGAGTGGTTGACTTGGATCTCTTATTGCTGCTACCGCTTCATTTGCTTGTTCTCGGTCAATGAGCCCATCTTTGAGTTCAACAATTCCTTTCTTTACCAAAGAACAGACATATTGCTTTGAAAATCCTAGTTCTTTTGCCCATTCTGTTTGCGTGATTTTCACTTTTTTTTGCCTATTTTTTACGAGTTTTCTTCTTGAGTCTCTGAAAAGGTTTTGCCAATATCAGCAATTCCTTACCTGTTTATACTTTCTAATGTTTTAGAGATACTTTACTAACATCAAGCGAAGTACTCCGGTTTATAGCTGCTTTCTTTTTATATGGTGAAATTTGGCTATTTTCAACTAATACTATAAATTACATCTTTGTAGTTATGAGATTCAACCACTACTTGCTCTAGCGTTAAACTGCTGCATTTAGCATCTTTACTATGGTTTTCTTCAAGCACTTTTATTCTTGCTTCCTTTATTTCCTCAATGAACTTTTCATTAACTTTTTCTGGTTCAACTCTTTCCTCACAATATACAAGATTTGTGCAATTTGTTTTTCTGTAGTAATGTACTCCAAGGCATATCATTGATAGTGCAAGTATACTCGAGCCTACAAGTACTGATAGCCCTACGTTATTAATCAAAGCATTATGGTAAAACTTCTGTACACTACTAATACCACCTTCCACATACAGTAATAAAGGCCATACTATATTTGCAGCAACCAAACTGCTTAATAATGCTGTAAATAATGGCCTATCTTTGATTACTGATTCTACTTTATTTCTTCTACTAATGACTTTGTCGTCAATATTAATGAAATTGTTCTTACCCTTCCAAGCGTTAAGTGTAAAATGTGAATGAGTACCACTGCTGTATTCCAGTTTGACTGATTTTATTACTTTATCTTTTGGTTGATACTTTAGCACCTGATTCAAAGTTTCATTCGCATTCTTTCTCCCTACTTGACACTCTTCAATATCTCTAAATTGCTTTATTCTACAAAATATCGGACTAATTGCAACCAATAGTGCAACAGCTAGAATTGGTATAGTCACATAGATGGTACTGTTTGCAAAAAATGCAATTAATTGTGCTTTATTCTGTAAATATACCAAAGCTGCAGAAACGCTAAGTGCAACAGCAGCTATACCGAAAATTATAAATTCCTTCTGCTGCACTGTATATTTTACTCTTGGCAAAATTCTATTTGTTTTCTTTTCTTTTTTAATTAATGGAGTTTCTGAATTCACTCCTCCACTATTTGTTTGATCACTTTCATGTAGCAAAATATTTGAAGATATATCACTAAGTGTGTCAATAGATGACCTTTCTGATGCTCCCTCTCTATCAGATATTGAGTTATCTTTCAGTTTCTGTAGATCTGATCTTTGTACTCCAAAGCTATTACCACTTATTCCACTATCACTCCCTTCTAAAACCTTTTTTGGAGATTTTGTATCTTGGTTTATTTTTGAATAAATAGGCTCGCCATTAGCTAGTTCTTCGTTTATTTCTGAATAAATAGGATCAGCATTAACTAGTTCCTCTATATTTTCCTCGTTATATGATTTTACTTCTAATGATGATTTTGATGGTGCAATAGACTGTATAACATTTGACACATGATTTTTTGCTGTTCTAGGTGAAGGTGGAGCCACACTCCTACTATTGTCCTGCTGTACGATTTTAGGTGATGACTTTGGCTTATCCCCTGATTTTCTATCCTCTTCATGCACATCTATTTTGTCATATGTTTGGCAGTTGGAAGATGTGCTGAATGCCACATTAAACTGATCAGGATAATATCCACCGTTATATCCTATTCCATTTGCCTCACAAACTGCATTAAATTCGTCCTCTATGTCTTCACCCTCATCTAATGATGAAAGTGCATCAAATTGATCAGCACCTGCCTCGTCCATTTCTAGTGTAATACTGCTATCACTACCATTTCTAATCACATTCGAAAAAGCTACCTTGTATTCAGTGTTGCACTGCTTCAGATCGTGACTACCACAAGTTTGCTTCATATGTTTCTCCTTAATAATAGGTGTTTGCTTCGTACCTTTTTCAAACAATTCAATTCTCTTCTTAACAGATAGTGTAGAATCTGAAACATTATTTTCTACTTCTTCAGAAAACAACGATGTTTCATTACTTGTTTGCGACGTTACTACTCCAGCTGACGTCTTTGCTTGATTCATTGAGTGCATCACATTTAATCCAAAGTTATTTGTTACGCTAAACTCATTAAAATACGGTATATACCAGTAAATTAATATTACAACTACTCAGGCTTACTAAATTTCTGTTTGCATTATCCCTTCCACTTTTTTCTTACTGTTTTTCTTCTTGAATTTCTGCAAAAGTTTTACCAGTACCAGAAAGAATTGCCTCCCTACCTGTGTATATTTGCCAACGTTTTATGGTTACATCTACAAACTTTGAATCTAGCTCTATTGTTCTACAAATTCTTCCTGTTCTCTCACATGCAATCAGTGTGCTGCCAGAACCGCTAAATGGATCAAGTACAGTATCCCCAGGTCTGCTGCTATTAACTATTGCTTTCTCCATTAGCTCTACTGGCTTCATTGTTGGGTGCAGTGAGTTATGTATTGGCTTATCATAAAACCATAGATCACTTTGATTTCTACCTCCATGCCAATCACGTTTATTGCCATTTTTCCAACCGTAGAGCATTGCTTCGTATTGTCTCTGATAATCAGATCTGCCTAGCGTAAAGTGATTCTTTGCCCAAATGATAAATGTTGACCATTTCCCTCCTGCTTCCTCAAATGCTTTTTGCAACGTTGAAAACTCTGATGATGATACGCAGATGTAAATTGCTCCTTTCGTATATGCTAAAATATGGGAACAGATGTCATAGAGAAAAAGTTCGTACTTTTCACCTTGATTATCGTTTAATATCTTTTTGTCTTGACTGCTACCATAGTCAACGTTATATGGAGGATCACAAACAGTAATATCTGCCATTTTATCTAACAGCGCTTTATATGATTCAACTACAGAGCTATCACCACAATAGATTCGATGATCACCTAAAATCCAAAGATCACCTGGTTTTGTTATTTCTACTTTTTTGTCATCAACAACTAAGTCAGAAAGATCTTCTTCTTCACCATCTAAATCATCAAGAAAGTTTTGAACTTTTTCTAGCTCAAATCCAGTCATTTTAAGATCAAACTGTAAATCTTCTAATTCTTGAATTTCTACTTTCAAAAGCTCATTATCCCACTTTGCCCAGTTAGCTGATTGATTTGCCAGTAATCGAAAAGCTTTGGTTTGTGGTTCATTTAGATTATCACTTAAGACCACTGGAATACTTTCCATACCAAGTTTTCTTGCTGCTTTAAGTCTTAAATGACCATCAACCACAGTTCCATCGCTTTTTGCAACTATTGGTATACGAAAGCCAAATTCCCGAATAGAAGCACACATTCTGTTGACTACATCGTCATTTTTACGTGGATTACGCTCATATTCGACTAGATTTCGAGTAGGATAATAGTGGATTGCTAAATTCATATAATTTAAATCCTTGATAATTAAAAAGTTAATATTTAAAATATCTCTGACGCTAAAGAAGGCCTGAGGTCAGCACCACCAAACCCGCCAGTATGGCCGAAAGGACCCACTTTTACGGTATTTTTAATGTGTTAAAATCTTTACTAAGATTCATAACGTAGAACATTAATGCCAAAGCATCTGCTTGATTATCATCTCTAGGTGAAAAACCTTTTTCACGTATCGCTTCAATAACTTCACTCTTACTTGCATTACCTTTGCCTGCTATAAAGCGTTTTATAGTTTTAACATTAACACCTTGGTAGGGAATATTGTTCTCTTCACACCAAGCAGATAGAACGGCAAGAAAACCACCGTAGCAATGCGCTGCATCAGTTCCTAGATGTCTTCTTACTTCCTCAAAATACACTGCAGTGAACTCATGTTTCAAAGAATTAAGCCAATTGTGAAAACTTAAAAAACACATTCCACCTCCACTGAAACGGCTACCATGAAAACTTTTGCTTCCACTTTCAATTACTCCATCTGTAAGAATTGCCCAGCCTGTTTGCTTGCCGAGATCTAGCGTTAAGATTGACGTACAAAAACTCCTTTGTGTAATTAAAGTTCAATGCCCTGTATAATATATATGTACGATGACTCGCAAATTCGTCCGCAATTTTGAAAAAAAATTAAAAAAAATTTCATATCCTGCCATTTGAGTTTTTTTCATCTTTACTTATCTTAATAACTATTTTACATAACTTATATTACGCCAATATTTATATTATTATATTATCATATATTATATTTTACCTGTATTTAAATATATATATAATATATATAAGACTTCAGTAATCCGTAAACCCTCTTTACTGGCCGATTTTAGCCACTTAACTTTAGAAACGGCTTTTAGGAATAGAACATAAAAAAGACAATATTATCAATAACTTAACGATCACTGCTTTCTGAAATACTAATTAGTAACTCAGAAATTAGGTACGAAATTGGTAGTTTTTTACCTATGAAAAAGTAGCTTCAGTAGTGTATCAAAACGTTTAAATCTTATTTTAATTTTTAAAGATTTTATTCTTTTAGATAAAAAAATTATTACTACTTTTTTATAATAAATTAGTCATACAAAGTCTTGGTAAAAATCTCTATTCATGAAACTTTTGGAGTTTTTATGAAGAATTCTTATCAAGGAATCGATTCTACAATTGTTAAACATGTGAGATTTCAAGCTTCGCGCCTTAAATCCAAAAGCTGTTTTATTAACGAAAGTCTCGAAGATATAGAACAAGAGCTTTTTTGTCAGGTTTGGCAATATCTGAACCAGCACGATGAGAAAAGAAGTAGTTTTAGTACTTTCGTTGCTAGATTAGCTAATTATTGTGCTCGCAATATGTTACGCAATCAGTTGTGTCTAAAACGTAATATAACTTTTGATGATATAAACGACGATATTCCAGATCATAGGAACTCGGAAATCGAAGCGATAATTCGCACTGATATAAATAATATAATTTCAACTTTGTCTGAAAAAGATAGTAATTTATGTCAATTACTTAAGGTATTTACTATTACTGAAGTTTCTGTAATAACCAAAATACCAAAGACAACTATCTATCGCACACTAGAACGAATACGCGATAAATTCTCAGTTTTAGAGAAGTTATAAGCTCTCGATTATATTTGCTCAAAATTTTTTTTTTGCAAATTGCGGACGAATTGCCTAGGTCATCGTACATATATATTTAGGTACTGGGAGAAAAATGAAAATAATGAACAGCAATGAACGGCTAAAAGTTCAAACAGGTATAAAAATGGTCATCTTTGGTCCTTATGGTATAGGTAAAACTAGTCTCTTAAAGACCATAAATGAACCAACACTTTGTCTTGATTTTGAGGCAGGTTTACTTGCTGTTCAAGATTGGCAAGGGGATTCTGTAAGTATTCGTACTTGGAATGAGGCAAGAGATATTGCATGTCTCATAGGTAGTCCTAATCCTGCGTGGCTTTGTTGCATCGCTAGCTATGATGGATTAAAGATAAAAAAGATGGAGAATATCAGTAGCTTATTATTCTGGTATTTATAACAAGAACGGTCAGTGAATACCTAAATTTGAGTAAAAGAAATTTCACTACCACTCACTAATCCGGCTAAAATTCAAGAATTTCAATGCTTTAGCTATTTTCAATAGAATTAAGTTTATTAATATAAATAATAAATTACTATTCTTAAATTTGATCAGATTGATTGCAAAAAAACAAGATTTTCAATAGGTTGCTTATAATCCTAGCTATAGTTAGCCTTTCATAAGTAGCGATGCAACAAAGCCATCCTGCAATAGATCGTAACTGAACATTGCTCCACTTAGCATCAATTCACATATTATATCTTCCTTCTCATTTTCTTTGCATGGGATCGAAAGCATTTTCAATATTACTGCATCAGCAAAACTCGTCTGTCCTTCACTATATGCGTTTATCCTGATTCCAGCATCTAGTGCTTGATCTACAACTTTGTTCAGTTCACTTACACTTTTTACCTTTACCACTGCATTTTTAAACCATATCAATTCTGCGTAGAGTGGGCAGCCAGCGAGTTACTTGTTAAGTACTTTTCCAACAACCCCTCTCCGAACCACGCATGATCGTTTCCGTATCACGTGGCTCTCCAATAATCTAACGTTTTAAGGAGTCACCATCATATTTTCCATATTGGATTTTCTTATGGCATTCATGACAAACAACAAGAGTCTTCCTCTGTCGTTCAATCATTCTCTTTTTCCATTTCGGTAGCTCAGTATTACGTTTACCTAGCAAATCAGCAAGTTTACGTACGTGATGTACTTCAATCTGCTCTTGTGATTTACATAATTCACAAGTTTGTGCCAATAGTCTTTGCTCTATTTCACTACGCTTATTCCATATTGGTATAAGGTTATCACTTATACTTACCCATTTATTCCATTTTAGTGACACAGCACCAAAGTGTGTAATTAATGGTATCTTTGATGGTAAACGATCTACTCTGACTTGGATGACTTTTCGTTTTTCACCTTCGTCGTTTTCAATCATTGCACCAAATTTTCTATAAATTTTCCTGCAAGTTGTTTTGTATTTAGATGCTAAAGTCTTTACTAATGATACTTCCATCACATACTTCAAATAACTTAGTGTGTGAAGGTTGTAGGCCATTTTGTAATATTGTACAATTCCTCGATATTCAGTTTGATACTGAGCAACAATACTGTAAGCTGTATCAAGTGTACGTTGAGGTAAATGTATAGGCTTTCCACAACGCATATATTCAGAACACTTTTTCTGCTTTATATGATGTGGTACACGTAACCCAATACTACCGTTAATACATCGTTGTGTCCGATGATCATGTTTATCATCTGCATGCAAGACGTGTATTTTATAACCTAAAAAATTGGCTTTGCTATCACACGCGTGTGTAATAAGCGTTTTATCTTCATTAAGCATAAGTTTGAGCTCCTCATTGAGGAATTTAGCAATCTCATTTTTAATTTGTTCAGCTTCATTTTTTGGTCCTGCAAACCCTACCAGAATATCATCAGCATACCTAACATACCAAAGACGTCGATAATTTAGATCACAAGAATCCTTAGATGGCATACCCTGCACTAATTGACGCAGTTGTTTTGCTTGATCCCAGTTCCCTTGTTTTCTCATCATCGATACTTGCATGGTTAACCTTAAATATTTTGGATTTGTCTTTCTTCGCTTACCTCGGTTATTTGCTGGTATTAGTATATGTTCCACATGTTTATCTAACCGATCGAGTAATATGTTACTCAAAATTGGACCAATAATAGAACCTTGTGGTACCCCACTATGACTCTTATTGTACTTCCAATTTTCCATATATCCTGCTTTTAGCAGTCGATTGATTAGCTGAATAAAACGGTTATCTTGGAAGCTTTCACTCAGTATTTTCAACAACATAGTATGATCAATTGAGTCATAACATGCACTGAGATCTCCCTCTATAAACCATTTTGTACCTCTGCCTTTTTGCATTACTGCTCTTAATGCAGTGTGGCATCCACGCTTTGGTCGAAATCCATGTGAACATTCACTAAATTTAGGCTCATAGTAGGCTTCCAATATTAATCGGATTACTTCTTGAAGTAACTTATTTGACCATGTTGGCAATCCTAACGGCCTGCGTTTACCACTCTTCTTTAAAATATAGATACGTTTTACTGGTGTCCACCGATATCGCTCATAGCGTAAATCCTCTATGATTTTATCGATTTTCTCCAAAGACATACCATCAACTGTTTCAGTTGTCACACCTTCTGTCATAGCACCTTTATTACGACAAAGTTTGCCATACGCTCGAAGGTAAAGATCACGCTGATAAAGTAGGCGATATACGTTTTTAACCGGCAAATTTCTTTGTCCACGTTCACGTATAATGTTAAGTATTGTTTCAGCTTTCCGCATCTTGCGTACCTCCCAATTTCAACATTCAATTATCTGTCACCCTTTGCCCTGTATGTGGCTTTCCCACGCTCCCCGGTGATTCGTTACTTTCACGACTACTACGATGACTCCGTAACCATAGAACTCGCGTTCCTTAGGTCATCCCATGTTCCGTCACTAAGAACTGTTCTAGATCAACTTAGGTTTTCCATTCATCCTCTTAAATAAGTTCACTACTTATCGTTCTACAGCCAGAATGTCACACAAACGAAAGTTTAATCTGTGCTTACCGTAGACATGGGGTTTTAAATGCGATACCCATGGATGTGAAGTCCCACCCCTGAAGATTAGAATTCAAGCAGTTTAGCTTTAACCATATTGATCAGGTGTTGCAAGCCGTTATCTTACACATCTTCAGATAACTCTCGCTTTACATACATGCTCTTGTCCTCCTTCCCTTTCGGGTTAAAGTTAGTTGTTCACCTCGAGGCCATTTATTCTGAACCCCGCTTAGCTCTGCTAAGTATTTCTTAATGCGTACCACGGCGCACCCTCTCGACTCACACAGCTCCCATTATTCGGCCCTTGCTACTAATTATAGCATAATCAAGGACTCTGTTTTAATCAATTGCTCATCCCATTTCTGGTTGACAAAACAATTAAAACTAAATCCCTTCGCTCCATTTCCATTACAGAGACTTCTTCACTACTACGCGCCCCTGTTTTTCGCATCGGTACTCTCACCCTTGGAGTTTAGCTCCTTGGATTTCTCCCTTATCATCGAAACGACAGGTTCCCGCAGTTCCACGCAATAGCCCAAAATAGATTCACGCCACCTCTATGCCGGACGCCACCTATCCGGTAAACAAGCTCCCGATAGATTTATCCCAGGTTAAGTTAGACCCCTGGTTTTGACGTCATTTAAAAGGTTTCGACACTTCATCAGTGGTTCACTTTCGTTCATCTCTCCATTCCTTACATGACATATAATTGTGCCTTTTCCATAACGCTCACTACCTTGCCAAAGCAGCTTATAGTTGTTTGAAGCCTGCTCTTGTAAACCGGCTCCGAGGGGCCCACCCTCATCTATTGCGTAGCTTTTGCACTTAGTTTGCTCTTACTTGAACATTCTTTGTGTCTCTACGGCACACCTAACCCAAGAAAGGTTTTCCTACGTCATACCGCCAAGGATAGATTCCGCTAACGAGTAGCGGGATGACGAATTTGTTGTTTTTCAAATCGTTGGTAAACCTAAGTCACTTTAGGTATAGATTTACTTTTTGAGTTATTTTGTTAACATTAATTATTACACCAAATCAATTGCACAAAATGAAAAAGGTGAAACTTGGGATACTAATTTCAGGCAGGGGATCAAATATGCAGGCCTTGATAGAGGCATGTCAAAATCGTAATTTTCCTGCAGAAGTTGTGTGCGCTATCACAAATAATAGCGAAGCTGCTGGCCTAAAAATAGCAGAACAAGCAGGAGTGCCAGCGTTTATTGTTAGAGATAAACCACTTGATGCTGATAAAATTCACGAAATATTTGTTCAACATAAGGTTGATTTAATTTGCCTTGCAGGGTTTATGAGAATCCTGCAAGCTAATTTTCTCAGTAAATGGAATAACAAGGTGATAAATATTCATCCCTCTCTACTTCCGTCCTTTAAGGGCCTAAATGCTCAAGAGCAAGCTCTAAAAGCAGGAGTAAAAATCGCAGGCTGTACTGTACATTACGTCACTCCTGAAATTGATGCTGGAGCCATAATTGCTCAAGTTGCTGTGCCAGTGTTACCAGCTGATGATATTCAAAGCCTCTCAGAACGCATTCTAGCTGAGGAGCATAAGTGTTATGTAGAAGCAGTAAGATCAATAGCAGAAAATATTAATTATTGACCTTAAGTGTTTCTCCCAACTTCAACAAAAAATAAATTTTCGGGTTCCAGTAAAGAGCTTGCCAGTTCGTTTACTTTCTCTAATTTAACGTCATTAATATAGCTCACAAAATCATTTATATGGTTAATATCGCGGTTGTTTGTCTGAATATTATTTAGTTTTGCAACTATGTTGTTATTATTAAACATAGAGAAAACATAGGAATTTACCATACTAATTTTTGTATCCCGAAACAACTGCTCATCAATTCCTTCCTTTTTTATCCTGCTAAATGTATCTTTTACCGCTGATATTGATTGACTGGCAGTAGAACTATCAGTACTAAGACTTCCAATCATAATGTTCCCATGTTTATTGAGAATAATACTCGCATAAACACCATAAGTAATGCCTAAGTTTTGCCTCAGTTCTTTCATTAATATTGAATTCAGCCCCATGCTGCCAAGCGCATTAATCAAGACTTGAGCATTATAGTAGTCTGGATCTTCATAAGCTATGCCTTTTTGAGCAAAAAATATTACACTCTGTGGTATATCCATAAAAATGTTTTTATTCTCTGCAGGACCAAAATCATTTTTCACAGGTATTTTTCTAACTTTTGATCTTTTTGACGGCAATTTAGATAAATATTTATCTAATAATGTAATAATTTCTTCTTTTTTTGCACAACCAGCAACACTGATAACTATGTTATCTTTAGCAAAATTACGCTTTATGTATGTTAAAACATCATCTCTAGTAATGCTCATTACAGTGTCAAGAGTTCCATATTCACTTTTTGAGTAAGGATGTTTTTTAAACAATAACGTATTCAATTCTTTTCCAGCAACAAAAAAAGGATTTTTTTCAAGATTATTAAAATCAACTTTGGCTTTCTCGAAAACTCTATTCAACCCTTCAGGGTCAACTTTAGGACGCATTATAGCGTCGCTCAATAATGAAATACCTTCTTCAAGATTTTCTGATAAAGCATCTAATGAAACTCTAAATGCTTCTAAACCAGCAATAAAATTTAAACTAATCCCTTTATCTTCTAGCCTTTTTGCAAAATCTTTGGCATCATTTTTTCCTGCCCCTTCTTGAATTATAAGAGAAGTAAACCAGGTAAGTCCTTGTTTTTCTACATTTTCATATGCATAACCTGCATCTTTGAATGATATATTAAGTGAAATTTTTGGTAAATCGTGGTTTTCAACAAATAGAAACTTAAATCCTTTACGGGTAGTGACCTCCTCTATATTTAGGTTACCACTTGCTTGTAAATTAAAGCCTAGACAGAAAAAAAATAGGAGTACAAATTTACTTATTCTCATTATCATCTCCTTTTGGCAACAAACGACCAATTAACTTATTAGCAGAAAAAATAGCACAGATTTTATTATTTACATCCTCTAGATTGACATCATTAATCTTGCTATATGAAATATCTATTTCATCAAGTGGAATACCAAGCGCTAAGTGTGAGCCATAAAAAAATGCTATACTATTTAAACTGGATAAATTGTCAAACTGTGCTGCCTTGTACCTATACTTCGAGTTTTGCAATTCCTCGCTTGTTATTCCTGTGGACATAAAATTATTAATAGAATTTTCTAATTCTCTTTCAACAGTGCCTAAATTAACCCCACTTTTTGGAATGACCTGAATATCAATATAGCCATCACTAAAAGTTAAACTATTGTAATAAGCAGATACTGATACTGCCACATCTTTATCTAGAACCAAATCTTTATACAGTTTGCTGGATTTGCCGCCACCTAAAATGTCAACCGCTAAATGAGCAGCAGAGGCTTCATTTATGTGATCAAATAAGGGAACACGATAACGAAAATATAAAACTGGTTCTTTTACTTCAGTGCTCTCTAAAATCACCGATAAGCCTGCATTATGCACTGGATCCTGATTTGGATAATGCCTAATTACTGCCTTAGACTTAATGTCACCATATTTTTCTTCTGCTAGCTTCACAACTTCATCAAATTCCACATCACCAACAATCAATAATATTGCATTGCCGGGGTGATAATAGTTATTATGAAACCTCACTATGTCATCCTGATTGTAAGTTTTAATATCGCTCTCCCAGCCAATAACAGATCTACCATAGCCATTACGGTAAAATGCACTATTCATTTCTTCCCGTAATAAGTTGTTAGGATGATTATCAAATCTCATCTTCCTCTCTTCCAGTACAATGTTTTTTTCTCTTTCTATTTTATCTTGAGTAACATTAAAATTGCCCATTCTGTCTGCTTCAACTTCCATTGCCAGTGGTAAGTCATTTTTAAGGGCTAATTCGTAGTAACAGGTATATTCCTTAGTAGTAAACGCATTAAACTGGGCCCCAATGCTACTCATAGTGGCTTCTATATCTGTGAACTTCCCTGTAGTTTCAAACATTAAATGTTCAAAGTAGTGAGCCAATCCTGCTTTGCCAATTGGATCATCCATTCCCCCAACTTTGTATATTACTGCATGTAAAACGGCTGGAATCCGATGATTAGGAACAACATAGACATCTAGTCCGTTACTGAGTTTAGCATGTTTTATGTCGTGCTCTATGCTTAAAGCCTTCAAAGAAATTGGGTAAGTAAAAAAGAGTGCAGGTAGTATAAGAAAACTAAAAAACTTATGAAGCATTATTTCGACCTAATATAAAAACAATTATTTTATTCCTCATTTTGTTTGGAAATAAACATATCGTATATATACCACTTATATAACAATGTAAACATTCCACAAACTATAGATAAATCCGCTAAATTAAAAGCTGGCCAATACCAATCATCAATATGAAAATATATGAAATCATATACAGCTCCCCAATAAATCCTATCAACTACGTTTCCGATTGCTCCACCAATCATCAGAGAAAACCCAAGGTAAGTTGACTGATCATCAGACTTGTATATCAAGTATGCAAGTATACCAATTATTAGTATTGAAAATGCTGAAAAAAAGAAACCGCCATGCGGTAAAGCGCTACACATTCCAAAACTAATGCCTGAATTCCAAACTTCAACTAGCTTTATAAAGCTAGCGATCTCAATTGATTCTCCCTCATCAATCAATGAGTTTATGTACAATTTGCTCGTTTGGTCAATCAATACTATAATTAATATAACAATTAAGCATAACTTTTTCATAAATTTGCCTTTAACCTATAAATTTTAAGTATATCATAATTTATCTGTTTTGTTAACTCCTCAATACTATGGAATTTTTTTTCTGACCTTATGAATTTTAAAAGTTGTATATTAACTTTATGATTATATAAGTCTTCATCAAAATCGAATATGTGCATTTCTATTATAGGCTTTTTCAGATCCTTAAATGTAGGTCTCATACCAATATTGACTACTCCATATAACCAGTTTGGGTTATTATAAGAAAACATCACTTTAGCGTAATATGTACCAAATTTTGGTTTTATCATGCAATCTTCTATAGGAATATTTATGGTTGGGAATCCTATTTCTCTACCTCTACACGCACCCTTTGTCACAACACCAGAAACTTGATAAGGTCTACCAAGTAATTTATTAGCAATGTCTATTTCACCTTTCTGTACATACTCTCTGATTGAAGAAGAAGAGCAAATTTTGCCGTCAATTATTAATGGCTCTAATTTAGTCAAAGAGTATCCATATGTTTCAGAATATTTCTCTAGAGTTAATATATCACCCAATCGTTTATGACCAAAAGTACAATTTTCTCCGACAATTATGTGTTTAGCGCCATATTTATCTATTAAAATCTCACTGATAAAGTCATCGCAGCTAACCTCAGAAAAACCTCTACTAAAATTAATAATATACAAGTAATCTATACCATAGCTGCTGATTAGTTCCTTTTTTTGTTCTTGGTCTATTAACCTAAAATTGTTTCTACCAAATAAAACAGTTGATGGGTGAGGCTCAAAAGTTAAAACTGCAGAGGGTAATCCTCTTTCTTGTGCTACCTTCTTTAGAGTGGAAATTGCAAATTCATGTCCTAAATGAATGCCATCGAAATTTCCGAAGGTTAGTGCTATATTATTTTCTATCCCTTGCTCACAATTATAAATAATTTTCATACAATTTGATGTTTTTACATGTTTCTTATATATAATAACTATATTTTAGCAAGCTACGGAGATAAATTGTGAAAAATACTAAAGGAAAAGTTATAATATATGTAAAGCATCACTGCCCATTCTGCAAAAAAGCAAAAGAGTTACTGGATAAAAAAGGGGTGAAATATGAAGAAATCGATGTGCTCAAAAACTCAGATCTATTTAACGACATAAAATCAAAGTATAACGTTAGAACAGTTCCACAGATCTTTATTAACGATAAGCACATTGGGGGGTGTGACAAATTGATGGATCTTGAAAAAGAAGGAAAGTTGGATGATATGCTAAATAATAATGACAATCACACTGATGTCACAACCTACACAAACAGCAATGATGAATGTGGAGAGTGTGTTATACCACATGATGATTTTATGTAACTTTTTATCTTGTTTTGTCGTGTAATACGTAAATGAAAACTAGTATGCTCACTTTAAACAATTCTTAATGAATTAAAAATACAATTCATTTAGTGAGTTTTTTTAGTGGGAAAAAATGACAAAAAATATTTCAATTATTAGCAGAAACTTAATTAGTATCGAATTAGTTAACAAACAAGATTTAGAGAATTTCATCAAGATTTTCACAGTGCTTGATAAACATATAGCAGCTAAAACACTTTTTACAGAAGAAGTGAGAATAGAGTATAAACAGCACAACGGCGGAGAAGTTGTTGAATTGCTAAAAGATACAGACTTTACATATCATGAGGTTGAAAATGTATTGAACCACCTGAGTAAACATGAAATGAAGGTGCCCAGCAGTGTTATAGCACATACCCTTTTTGCTGCATACAATCACGCACTTGAATCTAAGAATGTAGCATTTTCTTTTTCTGAAGGCTCTCCACAATTTAACATCAGAGTAAATAAGAATACCTTTATAATAACTCCTATGAGTGAAGAGAATTTGGAATTGAATTCACAAAATAGCAGAACGCTTATAGAGTCATTAAAGAGCGAAAAAAGTATTTATGATTGTATAGTAGAGGAAAATACTATTAAAGTTATAGTGCATTCTGAAATACATCAAGCTATAAATTTGATTATAAAATCACTGATAAAGTCCCGCCTTTTAGCAAAAGAGGAAGAAGGAAAATTCAAAGAGAAATTGAGACAACTTGCTTTTAAGGATCAAGCTTTTGTTGAGTATTCTAGCATCAGAACCATCAATAGGTATCCACATAATCATCCTCTGAGGAAGCATGAAAGTGTTACTAAGGATATAGAAAATATTTTATGTGATTTCATAGCAAATGAGAACAGCGAGTTTGCTATAGAACGGTTAAATAGGCTGAGCTCAGCAGTTTCTCCGGATACTCCAAGAATCATCACTAAAACTATAGATAAACTTGTTAAGTTTCACTAAGGTATACGAGAGCCAATAGATTTCTTGTATTACCTTTTGTCATCCAAGTAGCCAAGCTACTTGGTTCTTTTTTTGGTTCCAGCACTATGTACATAGCTGTACAAACATTGTAGCCGTTATTCAGTAGCCCTCAGAAACGAAAAAACTTACTTGACACCCTTCGCCAGCCCCCTTATCATGGTACTGAAGGTATTCAGTTATCTTCATCTGTGCAGATTAAACAGCAAAAAAACAACGTACTTGGCGTCTTATTTTTAATTTTTCGCACTATGTGCACCTTATGTCTTCACAACATTTCTAGCTATATAAGCCGAAACGCGCTTACAAAGCGTTTAAGACAGTAGAGAACGCCAATTTGCAGGATTAGAAAGTGACAACTAGCTAACACGGGGTTTCTTTTGCCTTTTTTTCTGCTTAGTAAATTTCTTAAACATTTAAACAAAGGTGAGTTGCATTTAAAAGCAGCTAAATTGCAGTGTTTAAGACTTAAAAAACGCCAATACTGAAAATAGACAATGACTAAGGCTTCTTTTGCCTTTTTTTTCGTTTGGTAAATTTCTTAAACATTTATGGCTAAACGACAACCGTCATCCCGCTACGTGTTAGCGGCTAAGAGATACCGCGGCGGTATGACGGTTCGCGGTGGCATGACGATAACCTCGTCATCCCGCTACTTGTTAGCGCCGCGGCGGTATGATGTCTTCCTTGGATCAGCTATAGATTACCTGATCTCACCATCTTTCCAATCACTTTATACATAATTCTCGGATTTTGAAAACTTACTTTGAGTGAATTGCTCATATTCTTTATCCTCTAGTTCTTCAAAAATCTCAGGATAATGTTCACTGGAACGAGTAATTATTGAAATTAGCTCTTGCTTTGTTTTTTTAAGTAAAAACCTTTCAAAGAGAGTCTGTTCATCTGGGCGCGCAGACGACCGATACTCCTCTCTGTCAAGATCAATCAAAGCAAAACCTGTTGCAGCCATATGCTTACATGGACCAAAGTAACAGAATGCAGGGCAGGAACATGTTCCACTGAAAAGAGGACCATCGTGCTTTAGTGTTACTCGATATACATTTGATCCAACTACCTTTGATTTAGCTTGAGATTCATTAACAGATATAATCTGTACCTTTCCTTTGTTAAAATAATCTCTTCCGCTAGAGAGGTAGGGTTCTTTGATAAGACCTGTGATATCTTTATAATACAGTCTCATTTTTGCCTCCTTATTTCATATATAAAGCCCTCAATTTTCTAATATATCCTTTCTTCCATAAAAATTTATTAACCCACCACAACTTTTATATGGCCCTGCGGACAACTTTATAGTGCTATAGCTAACTCAAGAAAGGTTTCCCTACGTCATACCGCGATTCATTCCACAACTGTACGAACGTTGTAGTTTGGGCCACCAGTGGGGTGTCATCCCAGTGCCCAGACACTGGGATCCAGCTTCTATGCAACTTAATTAAAAACGTTTGTTTTAGCGTAAGACAACTACCTTTAGCTCATCAGCTCAGTTATAAGCAAAATTCCTGGATTCCAGTGTCAAGCACTGGAATGACACCATTTGCTGTGCAATTTACCTTCAAAAATGAATGTTCGTACAGCTATGGATTCATTCGCGGTATCTCAGCATAGATTCCGCTAACGAGTAGCGGAATGACGAATTTGTTGTTTTTCAAATTGTAGGTAAACCTAAGCCACTTTAGCTATATATAATAGAATTTCGCTTTCTACTATCTTTCCAATCGCTTTATACATAATTCTCGAATTTTGAAAATTTGCTCCATGTTATACGGTATGGTTGGGTTACTGATCAGCCAGCTCTCAATAAATTGTTTATGCTTTTCTATTTTATAGCTTCCAAGGTGTTCTGGCTCAATTTTTTCTTCCTCTGTCAGTTTTAATAACATGTTATTTCCTGGAAAAGTTATGTTAATAATTCGGCTTTCGTAACGAAGATAGCAATGCATTTCTGGAATGTGTAGTAAGTTATACTCATTTAGAATTGCAGAAGCTTTCGGAGTGTTCACTTTATTCATCATAAAGACAGCTATGTGTAGCGTTATGTCGATTTCACATTCGCAACCTAACTTATAAATCAGAGCATGTTTTGTACTACACGTTCCTCGTCTTTCATTGAATACTGATATACAATCTGTGCGGTCAAAATTGCTTCCATAAGGCAGCTCATGTACATATTCTAATGCTTCACGTAACGTAATAATATCCAAATTTAAAAAGAGATTCGATATAGGCTTATGATTAGATAAATATATTTGATTTAAGTCATTCATATCATCATTATCTAATTTCTCACTTGTATAAAATTTGTTTTCTTACTTCGAGACCTAATCTACCACAACTTTAATATGGCGCTTCTTTCCTGCAGATAATTTTATAAATGGCTGACCTTTAAAGCTCTCGAAATTTATTATATAGTTAACGTCATTTATAATATTATCATTAACTTTGCACCCGTTGCCCTGTATTAAACGCTTTGCTGCGCCTTTTGAAGGTTCAAAACCGGTGTCACGCAGTAGGTTTACTAAGGATATGCCGCTTGCAACTTGTGCTTTTTTTATGATGTAATCAGGAAGTAGTGAGCTATCTTCATTCTCAAAAGCAGAGACTGCAGCAGATAGTGCAAGTTCCGCTTCTTTGTCACCATGACATATTTTTGTCACCTCTGTTGCTAAAACTTTTTTTGCTTCATTTATTTCCTGATCTTTTAAGGATTCTAACTTTTTGATCTCATCAATTGACACATCAGTGAGCAATCTCAAAAAACGTCCAACATCTTGATCATCAACGTTGCGAAAATATTGCCAGTAGTCGTAAGGCTTTAGCATATTATCATCAAGCCACACTGCTCCACTTTCAGTTTTGCCCATTTTTACCCCTTGAGCATTCAATAAAAGAGGGGCAGTAAGGCCAAACAGCTCAGGTAAATTCAACTTTTTTCCAAGCTCAATTCCGTTTACTATATTTCCCCACTGGTCTGACCCTCCAATCTGCAGACGACAGCCATGCTTTTTATTCAACTCAACAAAATCATAAGCCTGCAATAGCATGTAATTAAATTCCAGAAAGCTTAAGGTTTGCTCTCTATCCAGCCTGGTTTTCACACTATCAAAACTTAGCATACGATTTACAGAAAAATAAGCTCCTATATCACGCAAAAAATCTATGTATTTTATGTTATCCAACCAATCTGCGTTATTTACTATCATTGCACCAGTCTTGCTGTCATTAAAAGACACCATTTTCTCTAATATTCTCCTTATGCTGGATGTATTTTGATTGATGTTCTCTACGGGCAAGATGCTTCTTGCTTTATCTTTGAAGGATGGGTCACCAATTTTTGTTGTGCCACCTCCAAGTAAGACTATCGGCTTATAACCAAATTTCTGCAGGTGACGGAGCATCATAATCTGAATTAGGTGACCAGCATGAAGACTTGGTGCTGTGCAATCAAACCCAATGTATGCGACTATATGATTATTTTCGGATAATAGCTGATCTAACTCTTCAATATTTGTACATTGGTATAGGTACCCTCTTTCTTGGATAAAATTTAAAAACTCGGACTTGTGTTTCATTTTATAAACCCCAGTCTATCCTGTCATTAATGCCGAAGGTAACCCTAATAGGGAAAGATGTCATCCAAGTAGCCAACACTGGGATCCAGAAAACTTAATTATAAACAAGCACACTATACAACGTTTTCGATGAAATTGCATGAAAAACTGGATTCCAGTGTCAGCTACTTTCATGACACCACTACCTGTGCAGGAGTTGCCTTCAAAATTACAACGTTTGTGCAGTTGTGCACCAGCTATCCAGGCAATCAGTTCCATAACTCTTCTATTTTATAATACTCCCTTACTTCTGACCTGAATATGTGAACCATTATGCCTTGAAAATTCAAAATCACCCAATTGCCTTCATCCATACCTTCTACATCTATTTTATCATGTCGCTCGAGACTTTTTATTACGTGTTCAGCTAACGCTTTCACATGGCGACTTGAATCACCAGATGCAATAATCATATATTTTGCAATAATGGTTCTATTCTGCACATCGAGAGTAACTATATCGTGACCTTTATTTTGATCTATTATACTTACAATCATGCTTTTTATTGATTCTGTATCACTGGATACATTAGTCATCATCTTAAATTATTTAATTTACTTATAATTATACACTCAAAATCTCTAAATATGAACTATTTTCAACGCGACTGTTCGTTAAAAAGGTATTACCTGCATCTATTTTATCATCATGTTTTTAGCATGTACAATGATATACTTTTATATATAATTGAAAATAGCTTTCTACTAGTATTCATTATGGACAAGACTCTCATCTACTTAATCGGCTTTCCAGGCAGTGGTAAGTTTACTACTGCAAAGGAACTGTGTAAAATCATTGATGCAGTAATAGTAAGCAATAATCTATTCAATAATATTATATTTGATATTGTTAAATTGCAGGATGCTGAAGTTCCAGATGAACTATGGGAAAAAATTTTTGCAGTTAGGGAAAATATATTAGCAATACTAGAAAAACACTACATAAAATCAAAACATTATATATTTACAAATGAATTGATAGAGGGTGACCCTTATGATCAGAGAATATACAACTCTGTGGTAAATTTAAGTAAAAAAATGGATATGGAAATTCTTCCTGTAGTGTTACATTGTAATGACGAAGAACTAGCAAGGCGTATTCACTCAAAGGAGAGATGCCGGAAAAATAAAATTATTGATTCGGATTTTGTTATGAAAAGAATTGAAGGGAAAAGGCTATTTATACCGGAAGGTACACTTGAAATTGATAACTCAAACTTAAGTGCAAAGGAAGTTGCAAAGAAAATTGTTGAAGAGATGAAGGAAGAAAAAAATGGAAAATTAATTAAAACTTCTGTAACAAATCATTTAAAAACAGAGCGTACTCGTGGTTGAGCAGAAAGATAAGTATCGTCCTTGTGTTGGCATAATGCTATTTAACAGACAAGGACATGCCTTTATTGGAAAACGCTTTGATAGCGACTCTTACTGGCAGATGCCACAAGGAGGTGTTGATGATGGTGAGGAACTGGAACAAGCAGCGTTACGTGAGTTGCTAGAGGAAGTTGGTACTAATAAAGTAAAGGTTATAACTAAAAGCAAGGATTGGATATACTACAACTTGCCTGAAGAAGTTATACCAAAGTGCTGGAATGGGAAATATTCTGGTCAAAAGCAAAGGTGGTTCTTAATGAAATTTTATGGAGAGGATAAGGATATTGATATTAATTATACTGATCATCCAGAGTTCAAAGAGTGGCGTTGGCAAAGTATAGATGATTTAGTAGCCAATGCTATATCATTTAAAAAAGAAGTTTATAAGACAGTGATAGAAGAGTTTTCTTCTATAATAAAAACCTCTATTATTGAGTAAAATTTACAATAAGCTCATGATAGTAGATTCTCATTGCCACTTGATTTATTTTTCCGATGATGAAATACCAAAAGTAATTTCAAGGGCAGAGCAAAATGGTGTAAAAATTTTGCATAACATATGCGTAAGCATTGATGATATCCCTAAATTATTAAAAATTTCTTCATCCTACGATCAAGTCTACTTCTCTGTTGGTATACATCCACTTGATGCTGCTATAGAAAACGGTGAGTGTATACATGCTGATGAATTAGTTGAATTTACTAAGAATCAAAAGGTAATTAGTATCGGTGAAACCGGGTTAGATTTTTATAAATCTGACAACAAAGACAATCAGAAAAAAAGTTTTGCATCACACATAGAAGCAGCAAGAATAACAGGGTTACCTTTAGTTATTCACACTAGGAGTGCTGATAGTGAGATGATCGATATGTTAAAGTCAGAAATGAAAACCTGTGCTTTTAGTGGAGTAATGCACTGCTTTGCTTCCTCTAAAGAGCTTGCTTATCAATCTATAGATTTAGGGTTATATATTTCATTTTCTGGAATCATTACTTTTAAAAATGCGAGCTTACTCAGAGGAATTGCACAAGGTGTACCACGCGAACGTGTTTTGGTTGAAACTGATGCACCGTATCTATCACCTGAGCCTTACAGAGGAAAAAAGAACGAACCAGCAATGGTAAAATATGTTGTGGATTGTTTGGCAGAGTTATGGAATGAGTCACCCGACAAAGTAGCAGAAATAACCACAAGCAACTTTTTTAGGCTGTTTACGAAACTTGAGCTACAAGGAAGTTCTATAAAATCATTGATTTGCTTATGAGCCTAAATAGTTCTTTCACTGCATTCACAGATTTATCGAACATTTCTCGTTCACTATTATCCATCTTAACTTCTAGGACCTTTTCAACTCCATTTTTTCCAATAATTACAGGAACACCAATAAACAAATCTTTTACACCATATTCACCATTAAGGTAAGCAGCACATGGTAATATACGCCTTTTATCTTTTAAATATGACTCTAACATGCATATAGCTGAAGATGCAGGAGCGTAGTATGCAGATCCAGACTTAAGCAGATCAACTATTTCTTTACCGCCATTGCGAGTGCGTTCAACTATTTCATCAACTTTTTTCTGCGTAATGAGACCCATATCGATAACTTGGGTAAGTGGAATGCCAGCGATAGAAGTGCAATTAATGAGTGGTACCATAGTGTCACCATGTCCTCCAAGCACAAAAGCAGATATATCTTCAACTGAAATATTTAATTCACTTGCAAGAAAATAACGGAAACGGGAAGAATCAAGCACTCCTGCCATTCCAACAACCATATTAGCTGGAAGGTTTGAAAATTTATGCACCACTGAAACCATGGCATCCAAAGGGTTGGTAACCACTATTACAAACGCATTTGGAGAATACTTCTTAATATTTTCACCAACCTCCTTCATTACTTTAGCATTGGTTTGCAGGAGGTCATCCCTGCTCATTCCAGGTTTTCTAGCAATGCCTGCTGTTATGATGATTGCATCAGAATTTTCTATATCTTTGTATTGATTAGTTCCAGTTAAACCAGAATTAAATCCATCAATAGGGGATGATTCTGCTATGTCGAGTGCTTTACCTTGCGGTATTCCATCACTAATATCAAGTAAAACAACATTGCCGAGTTCCCTTAGTGCAATCATATGGGCAAGAGTTCCACCGATATTTCCTGCACCGATTAAAGATATTTTTTTTCTTTGTACTGTCATTTTCTACTCCTTTGTATTTACTTTTATGGTTTTACCTTCCCAAGGCGATAGGCTATCAAGCATACGAAAATCTTGCGATAAATCTATAGGATTATATACAACCTTTTTTGCCTCTATATCGTATCTTACTTCCTCATAACCAGTGAGAGGGAAATCTTTTAACATTGGATGACCTTTGAATCCATAGTCTGTTAGAATCCTACGCAAATCAGGGTGATCAGAGAATTCTATTCCATACATATCAAACACTTCACGCTCAAACCACGAAGCTGTGCTAAATACCTTTGCTATGCTTGGAGGCATATCGCCCTCACATAATTGAAGTTTTATGTGTACTCTAATATTATGCACAATGCTGAGTAAATTGTACACTAACTCAAAGCGCTTTTCTCGATCTGGATAGTCAACCCCAAAAATATCAACTAATAGTTCAAACCTACACTTTTCATCATCACGTAGAAAGGATAGGTGCTTTTCAATTTCATCTAAAGTTGAATATATTACAATAATGCCATCATCTTTTTGAATGCACTCACACTTGGTCTTTTTTTGTATATGCCTTGCAGTTTTATCCATGCTTTATATTCTGAGTTCGTTTTATTTTGTTTTGTAGGCATAGCATTCCATATAGCAACGCCTCAGCGGTTGGTGGGCATCCAGGGACATACACGTCAACTGGCACAATTCTATCACAGCCTCGGACTACTGAATAAGAATAATGGTAATAACCACCACCATTTGCACAACTTCCCATAGAAATAACATACTTCGGGTCTGCCATTTGATCATAAACCTTGCGCAATGCTGCTGCCATTTTATTAGTTAGTGTGCCAGCAACAATCATCACATCTGATTGACGTGGGCTTGCACGAAACATTATGCCATATCTATCAAGATCATAACGGCTGGATGCAGTATGCATCATCTCAACTGCGCAACATGCAAGACCAAATGTCATTGGCCACAATGAACCAGACCTTGCCCAATTCATTACATAATCTATTAAATCACCAAATTTAGTAACAAGAAACCCTTCTTTTTTATAACGACCCCAGTCATCATTAGATAGAATTTGATTTGTCATAAACTACTCCCACTCTAATGCACCTTTACACCATTCATAGATAAAACCTATAGTGAGTATTGCAAGAAATACCATCATAGACCAAAATCCACCATAGCTTATCTTAGATAAAGAAACAGCCCAAGGAAAAAGAAAAGCGATTTCTAAGTCAAATATTATAAATAATATTGAAACTAGGTAAAATTTAATGTCAAAATTTTTTCTTGCACTGGATAGTGGATTGAAGCCACACTCATATGTGGAAAGTTTTTCACCATCTGGCTTACTCACTGCAAGAAACATAGGCAATATACCTAAAGCAAAAGATACTACAATTGATACGCAGATAAAGATTACTATGGTTAGATATTCGCTCATTTAACAAAACATATAACACTATGAGTTTACATGCTTTCCTAACTTTTTACCACCTAAAATATGCACGTGAAAGTGTGGTACAACCTGCTCTCCATTTTCACCGTAGTTAGTGACTAATCTATATCCTGTTTTTTCTAAATTATATTTATGTGCTATTTCTCTGACAATTTTGAAAAAACTTACTATCTCCTCTTCAGAAGCTTTTAGAATAAAATCATCGTATGAAATATATTGATTTTTTGGTATAACTAAAATGTGAACTGGTGCGTCAGGGTACTTATCACGAAAAGCTAGTACATTTTCATTTTCATGTACCTTCTCACAAGGTAACTCACCTCTTAATATTTGAGCAAAGATGTTATTGCTATCATAAACTTCATTGCTCATATTTTAAGAGCGACCTTTCCCTCTTCCTTTATTTCTTTCTACATTAGGCGTAGATAGTGGTTTTATTACTTCACAAGAGGCATCTTCAAAATTCAAAAAAGTACTTCCCAATCCTTCTGCTTGCTTTTTGATATCTCGTTCTGATAACTGCATATTTTTTATAGGAGAAATAGCTTCTTTACTTTTACCAAAAGGAAACTCGTTAGGATTAGTAATGTTAAAAGATTTTACTAATTCATCTGTACTTGTAACAGTTTCTGAAGACTGCCCTGGTGACTTTCCAGTTTGTGCTGGCCCTGGAGTTTTTGATGGTTTGTTCTGGTTATCATATTCTCGATACAATTTTTCTGCAATACCATTCAGCAATTTTAAGTCTGTATGAATTTTAAATTCTCCACCAGTAATTCCTGCAAGCTTCTTAAGGTCTTCGTCAACTTTATTAGCAATTCCTTTAAGAACAAGCTCTTCTATTTCTTTCTTGCTCTTGCCTTTATTATCAGGATTAGTTTTAATAGTGTTAGCTATTTCCTCAACGTTAATTTCAATTACAATTTTGTTTTCTTCTCTAAAAATAGTTACATTTGGCAGGTTTTTCTTTATTTGACCTAATTGTTCATCGTTCAAATAAGGTATACCTCCCGTCAGAGTCCTTGACGCTAAAAAAGCTACCTTTCCTTTCCCTTTCTTTTGCTCTGTTATTTCTACACCAAGATTCTCACTAGCTTGTGTGGTTTCTATAGGTGGGTCATACTCTTCAAGTGGGCTGCCAATAATATAACGCCCGCCATTTTTTATGTCGTGCCACATTTCGCCCCGAGACTTAAACCAGTTTTTTGGCTGTATAGGATATATTATACCCCCAAATAGAGCTCCTATACCTCTACCCAGAAAATTTCCTACTCCCGAAGCTGCATTACCAACTTTAGATTCTTCATTTTGGTCGTTTTTTGGCATACACACCTCCAAGTTACTTTCTACAACTAAATACATTTTAATTATAGACGAAAAAATTTAAACTTCTATATCCATTATAAGATAGAATTATAGGGATTGCAACCATTATTTATACATTGTCTAAAACATGTGGTATTTGCTACTTTATTCAATTTACTTTAAAGAGTACTCTCTAAATTATGTTTAAATGGAATACAAATAATATCATTGATGCAACTGGCGGAAGAGGCGTAAATGGTTGTAATTGGACACATAGCTCAAATATTTCAACGGACACAAGAAGCATAAAAAAAGGTGATTTATTTATTGCACTCAAGGGAAAGAATTTTGATGGCCATAATTTTTTGCATGAAGCGTTTTTAAAAGGGGCTGCCGCTGCAATAGTAAGTGAGGGTAAATATAAAAATTTCCCTCTCATTATTGTACAAGATACCCTGAAAGCTTTGCACGATATGGCATCATACTATATTAGAAATATTCTTGTTGATGCTAAAATTATTGCAATTACAGGCAGTGTCGGGAAAACCACTACAAAGGATATGCTGCACACTGTTTTATCGCAATATGGAGTGTCCCATGCAAACAAAGGTAACTTAAATAATAATATAGGATTGCCTTTGACAATTCTAAAAGCTCCAAAAAACTGCCAGTACTTAATCCTTGAAATGGGAATGAATAAAGCTGGTGAAATAAAAGAATTATCAAAGATTAGTAATCCAAATATTGCAGTTATTACCAACATCGAACCTGCACATACTGAAAATTTTTCATCACTATTTGACGTTGCACAAGCGAAGTTAGAAATTCTATATGGTATGAAAAGTAATGGTACTTTGGTCTTGAACAGAGATAATAAATATTATGATTATCTCTCATCACGCGCCAATAGAAATGTAATAAGCCTCGGTAAAGATAAAAATGCTGAAGTTTGTTTACTAAACTTAATAAGAAACGATGAATCTTCTGTCATTTCAGCACTATCTTCTGTCATCCCAGTGCCCAGACACTGGGATCCAGGAAGTTCAATTGCAAATGAGCATATCAGACGGTTGTATAATAAAGACTGGATTCCAGCGTCACGCGCTGGAATGACATCAAACCGAGTTGCTAATAGATTAAGTTTAAAAATCAGGCTGAGTGATAATCAAATTATAAACTGTAATTTACGTGTACAAGGTGAGCATTTTGCTTATTCGCTACTTGTTGTTGCAGCAGTTGTGCAGAGCCTCGGACTTGATTTATCAAAATTACCACTTGCACTTAAGAATTTTAGTGTAACGAAAGGTAGAGGCAATATTCATAAGGTCAAATACAATAAAAAATATATACATTTAATTGATGACTCCTATAACGCCAGCCCTGCTTCGATGAAAACTGCAATAAAAACTTTGAGTACATATTCTAATCAGAGAAAAGTAGCTTTGCTTGGTGATATGTTGGAACTTGGTGATAAAAGCATAGAATTTCATACAGATTTGGTTAAGATTGTCACAGAAAATAATATAGATAAAATTTATACAGTTGGTAAATTTATGTTAGAATTGCATGAGCTTTTGCCAGATAATATAAGAGGCGCGCATTTTAATGATTCTAATCAATTGAAAAGTGATTTAGCTAACATTATTCAGAATAATGACGCAATTCTAGTTAAAGGCTCACGAAGAATGAAAATGGATCTTATTGTACGGGAATTCATAATAGAATATTAAGCAAAATCATTGTATTAATTTACAGTAACAAATTATTAGGAACTTTAATCGTGACAAAACGTGTAATTATTTTTGGTGGAACGGGGTTTATAGGGAAACACATCGTAAGACGCTTGGCAGCAGAAGGATATTTAATAAAGATATTCACTCGTAATCAGGAAAAAGCTGCTTGTTTAAAATTGTGTGGCAATTTGGGACAAATATCAATATTTAAAGGCGATTTTTTTGATGAAAAATCAGTTCTAGAGGGTATGGAAGAATGTGATGTAGCCATAAACTTAGTGGGAATATTATATGAAGCAAAAAAGCACGATTTTTACGCTGTTCACGTTAAAATAGCTGAAAGGATAGCAAAAGCTGCAAAAATGAAAAATGTACCTATGATGATACATTTTTCCGCTATGGGAATAGAAAATAGCAAGTTGTCAAAATATGCCAAAAGTAAATTGGAAGGTGAAAAAGCTGTAACTTCAGCATTTCAAGAAGCAATAATAATTAGGCCAAGCCTTGTATTTGGTAAAGAAGATAACTTCTTTAATAAATTTGCAAGATTAGCAACTGTTCTTCCTTTTTTGCCGCTAATTGGCAATGGAACGACTAAATTTCAGCCAATATGTGTAACAGACTTAGCTGAAGTGGTATATCGTATTATCAGTTTTAATAAGCAAGACAAGAAAATTTATAACATGGGTGGACCAAAGGTTTACTCTTTCAAAAGCTTATTGAAGTTTATTCTGAATGTTACTAACAGAAAGTGTTTGTTGATCAATGTATCTTTTCCAATGGCAAAGTTAATAGCTTTCTTTTTAGAAAATAAAATTATTTCTATGCTGCTAAAACCAATAACTGGAGATACGAACCCTGTGCTTACTCAAGATCAGGTGAAAGTTATGATGAATAGCTCAATCGAAAAGTCAGCTGACCTTGAAACAATGAAGGTTCGACCATTAGCAATTGAAAATGTGGTGCCAGAATACTTGAAGATTTATAGAAAGTATTGATAGAAGAGTGTGCCCGGTAGGATTCGAACCTACGACCCACAGCTTAGAAGGCTGTTGCTCTATCCAGCTGAGCTACGGGCACACAATATATATAAAATGCTTCTTAGTACAAGTGAAGTCAAGTATTTCGTGTGAATATGATGTTTGTGATAATATCTTACAACACCTTGTCATTGCAGTTGTGTGTCATGCGCTGCCGAAATTGGATGCGAGAAGTCCATTTATTTTAGAAAATATTATATAGAAAGTTGCTTGACAAACTCCGCCAGCCCCCTTATTATGACAATAAGGGTATTTATGACTCAAAACTTGTTTTTGACCTGCAGGCTCAATGACAAAATTCAGTAAAAAACTCAGGGTATTTTTTGGCGGATTACATAAAATTATAGCGGCTGCATGTCTTTTTTATTTTTTCTACATTCAGCCAAATCGCGCTTATTTTAAGCGTTAGCACATTATTACAGCGCCACTTACAGTAATATAGAGTCAAAACTCGCACCACGGGGCTTCTTTTGCCTTTTTTTTATTTGGTAAATTTCTTAATGTTTCTAGCTAAAGCAATTTAAGAGACCGAAAATGGTGTCATTCCAGCGCGTGACGCTGGAATCTAGTCTTTATTATGCAGCCACTTGTTTAAAGTTAAGTTTTCTGGATCCAAGTAGTCAAGCTACTCGGATGACACCTTGACGATTTGAAGAATCGTCGTCCCGCTGCTTGTTAGCGGCTAAGAGATACCGTGAATGAATCACGGTATGACGGTTCGCGGTAGTATAGTAATTCGTCATCCCGCAGCGGGATCTATGTCAAGAGATACCGTGACGGTATGACGGTTAATTCACGGCGGTATGACGGTTCGCGATGGTATGACGTAGGACTGCTGTCATTCCAGTCTGGAATCTAGTTCTTATTGTACATTTACTTGGTGTAGAGTTAAGTTTCCTGGATCCCAGTGTTGGCTACTTGGATGACATCATAGGAGCGCTGGAATGACACCCTGACAATCGTCATCCCGCTACTTGTTAGCAGGATCTAGAAATACCGCGGCGGTATGACGGTTCGCGGTGGTATGACGTAGGACTGCTGTCATTCCAGTCTGGAATCTAGTTCTTATTGTACATTTACTTGGTGTAGAGTTAAGTTTCCTGGATCCCAGTGTTGGCTACTTGGATGACGTCATAGGGGCGCTGGAATGACACCCTGACAATCGTCATCCCGCTACTTGTTAGCGGGATCTAGAAATACCGCGGCGGTATGACGGTTCGCGGTGGTATGACGTAGGACTGCTGTCATTCCAGTGCTTGACACTGGAATCCAGCTTCTATGCAACCTCATCAAAAACATTCATTTAGTATAAGATCAGCTACTTTCCATGCTAGTTTGCTTATAAACAAGCAAACTTTTCTGGATCCCAGTGACCTTTGTTGTATTGCCAAAGAGATGGGTCGTTGAGCGCTCTTTTGCTTGGTTGGAAAAGTGTAGGCAGTTGTGGAAAAATTGCGAACGTAAACTCAATACCAGCTTGCAAATGATTGTCCTTTCCTTCATTTCTCTCCTATTACGAAGATTTTAAACAGGTTCTTAAGAAAGTTTTAAATTTTTGCAGACCATACCTAACAATAAACAACTTTAGGTTTAAATTTATGAAATCAGTTGTTATATACATCAGCAAATACGAATTTAACTGGTGTTATGGACTTAAATAAATTTATCGAAAAAGCAAAAAGTCTAATTCAAAGTGCTCAGATGAAAGCGTTGGGAGCTGGGCATCAGATTTTTATGCCTGAGCATTTACTCAAAGTGATGCTTGAGGATGAATTAGGTTTAGTTCAGGATTTGATAAACGCTTGTGGTGGAAATGTGCAAAGTATTTCTGATGCTGTGGATAGCGCAATAAAAAAGTTGCCAGTAATTGAAGGTCCAGGAAGTGGGGGCCTTCAACTTTCAAGAGAAATAGCAAAAGTTTTTGAAGATTCAATTGGTATTGCAAAGAGAAATAAAGATTCATTTGTTGCTGTTGAGCGTTTACTGCAGGGCCTCACTGCACAAAAAGATGATACTGTAGGCAAAATTCTGGCAGAGAATGGTGTTACACCGCAAAAATTAAATTCAGTTGTTACAGACATGAGGAAAGGTAGCAGTGCAGACTCGCCAAACAGTGAGGAAAAATTGAACGCGGCTAAGAGATATACAAAGGATATTACAGAGCTTGCTATGCAAGGCAAGCTTGATCCTGTAATTGGTCGTGATGAAGAGATCAGAAGAACTATGCAGGTATCACTGAGGCGGACAAAAAATAATCCAGTGCTGATCGGTGAACCTGGTGTTGGAAAAACTGCAATAGTTGAGGGGCTTGCAAATAGAATCGTTGCAAATGACGTGCCACTTGGTTTGCGTGATGCAAAAGTTTTAGCCCTCGATCTTGGCGCATTAATTGCTGGAACAAAATTTAGAGGAGAATTTGAAGAAAGGTTAAAAGCAGTTATTAATGAGCTTTCGAAAGCGGAGGGAAAAGTTATCTTGTTTATAGATGAGCTTCATACTTTAGTTGGAGCAGGAGCAATAAGTGGTGCAATGGATGCTTCAAATTTGCTAAAGCCTGCTCTTGCGCGTGGAGAAATTCGCTGTATAGGAGCCACAACTTTAGATGAATATCGTCAGCATATAGAAAAAGATCCTGCACTTGCAAGGCGTTTTCAGCCTGTGTTTATCTCTCAACCAACTGAAACTGATACCATTTCAATACTCAGGGGTTTGAAGGAAAGATATGAAGTGCATCATGGTATAAGAATTACAGACGGTGCAATAATTGCTGCTGCAACGTTGTCCAATAGATATATAACAGATAGGTTTTTACCTGATAAAGCAATTGATTTGATTGATGAAGCAGCAAGTAGGGTGAGAATTGAAATGGATAGCAAGCCTGAAGTTATTGATGAACTTGAGAGAAAGGTTATACAGCTAAAGATTGAAGCAGAAGCCCTAAAAAAAGAAAGTGATGAAAATTCTAAACAGCGTTTAAAAAAGATAAATGAAGAGATCGAAAATCTAAACAGTAAATTTGCTGACTTGAACAGCAAATGGCAGATGGAAAAGAATAAAATAGCTAGAATACAAGAAACAGTTGAAAAATTAGATAACGCCAGAAAAGAGCTGGAATTGGCTCAGCGGAGTGGAAATTTAGGAAAAGCAGGAGAGCTGATGTATGGTGTGATCCCTCAGCTTGAGAATGAATTAAAAAATCAGGAAAAGGTTACTGATAGTTTCTTAAAGAAAGAAGTGACTGGAGATGATATTGCAAACATTGTTTCAAAGTGGACAGGAATTCCAGTTGATAACATGATGCACAGCGAAAAGGAAAAACTTCTTAACATGGAGAATGAAATAGGAAGAAGAGTAATAGGGCAAAAAGGCGCGATAGAAGCAATAAGTAATGCAGTTAGGCGCTCTCGCTCTGGTGTGCAAGATACTAATCGACCTTTCGGTTCATTTTTATTCTTAGGCCCAACCGGGGTTGGAAAAACAGAACTGGCAAAAGCCCTTGCTGAATTTCTGTTTGACGATCAATCAGCGCTTTTGCGTTTTGATATGTCAGAATATATGGAAAAACATTCTGTTTCAAAGCTAATTGGCGCGCCTCCAGGGTATGTTGGCTATGAGCAAGGTGGCAGATTAACCGAAGCAGTAAGAAGAAGGCCATATCAGGTTATTCTGTTTGATGAAATAGAGAAGGCAAATCCAGATATATTTAATCTATTGCTGCAAATCTTGGATGAGGGTAGACTCACTGATAGTCATGGCAAATTAGTTGATTTTCGCAACACCATACTGATCTTAACTTCTAACCTTGGTGCAGAGATAATGCTTAAGGGAGTTACAGAAAATGAGACTCTACCTCCTGTCATCCAAGTAGCTGACACTGGGATCCAGATGCAGATTCCAGCTTCACGCGCTGGAATGACATCGGAAGGAGGAGTTGCTAACTCTGTAAAAAGCGAAGTGATGCAAATAGTTAAATCAGCATTTCGTCCAGAATTTTTAAACAGGCTGGATGAAATTATTATATTCCACAGTTTAACCAGAGATGACATCTATAAAATTATAGATGTTCAATTTTCTTATTTACAAAAAACACTTGCTAAGCGTAAACTGAGTATAAGTTTGTCGCAGGAAGCTAAAGAACTAATAGCACAAACTGGCTATGACCCTGAATATGGAGCAAGGCCCCTAAAAAGGGTTATACAAGAGTGTATTCAAAATAATTTAGCTAAATTAGTTTTATCAGGGGAAGTAGTAGAAAATGATGAGCTAATAGTGTACGCTCTTGATAATGAAATCTTAGTTAAAAAGGTTTAAGTTCACTGTGTATTTTTGTTAAAAAAATGTGTATAGATCATAATGTTGACACTGAGTCTTTATTTGAGTTAGTTGATCAAGAAAATCAGCAAGATAAAGAAAAAATTAAAAAATTTATTAAGTATTTTTATAGTTTTGTTTATAAAAGCGACCTAAAAGCCAACGATAAGTTTTTGCTATATATTGTAAACGATGCTTACAATTTTGTTTCTCAAAAAGAGAAAGATGAAAGTAAGTTAGTAGTAAGCAATATAGATGATATACCAGGAATAGAAGGCGATTTTACCACGATTAAGATAACAAACGATGATATGCCATTTTTGGTTGATTCTGTTATTGCAACTATTAAATCGCACAATTTAACCATATGCTATTACAGCAACAGCATAATTAACATTAAAAGAAAAGATGGCCTAATAGATGAGATTTACTCCTTGGAAGAAAGCAATGGAGTCAAAGAATCAGTTATATATGTAATTATCAAAGGTATAAGTGACAGTTTTGTTGATACATTAAAAGAATCTCTACAAAAAACGCTGAAAGCAGTTAATTGCGTTGTGAAAGATTGGCACTTAATGCTCAAGAAACTTGATGAAGCAAAAAGTCTTCTTTTTGCCATCGAGCAGCCAGCGTCGAACGCTGGAGTGACACCAGGAAAAGATTTCTTAGATTGGCTAAAAAACAATAATTTTGTATTTCTAGGTTATCAAGAATATATTGCTGGTAAAGATGAAAAACTCGTCTGTGATAGCAAAAAGGACCTTGGCCTGATAAGAGTAGGTCAAAGTACGTTGATTCCTTCTGCAAACCTTGATTCCCTATACATATTGAGATCAGATCTAATCTCAATAGTCCATCGGCGTACATACATGAATTGTATAGGAGTAAAAGAATTTGATGACCAGGGTAATGTAGTAAAGGAACGGCGTTTTTTCGGGCTATTTACTTCTGTAGCGGAGGTCCAAGATATTCGAACTATTCCAATAATAAGAGATAAAGTTAAAGTTATAGAAAAAAATGCAGGGTTTGTAACCGGGGGCCACAATAACAAAGCTTTAATTTCTATTTTACAAGCATTCTCTTGTGATGAATTATTCCAATCAAATGAAGACGAATTATTTAAAATTTGCATTTCGATCATGTCTCTTGCGATTAGGCCAAGGGTCAGATTATTTTTAAGAAGAGTAAGGGATTTTATTAGTTGCATAGTGCTGATACCAATGCGTTATGCTAGCGCTAGGCTAATGTTCAAGATACGTGACATATTGAAGGATGAGACAAGTGCAGAAAGTTCAGATATTTATAACAATCACATTATCAATGAATATGATTTGATGAAATTGCATGTAGTGCTAAAGACCAAAAATGCTAGTGTTCCTGATGACGAAGTTTTGCGTATCGAAAACAAATTGAGGAACATTACGGAAAAGTGGGAAGATCGTTTTATAGACAATTTATATAATACTTTTAGTACTGTTGAGGATATATTCATCCGTTATTGCAAGGCATTTCCAATAAGCTATCAAGAGAGTTTCGAACCTCATGACGCATATTACGATATGAAAAAATTGGAGATAGTGAGGAAAAAAGGAGTTAGCGAGGTCGATTTAAGACTTACTTGTGATAATCTTAATTATCAATTAAAGGTTTATACTCCAAGCAATAGAGGCCTTGAATTATCGAAGATATTAAGGATCACTAAGAATTTGGGAGCTAAGATTCTATCTCATAATGGCTATTACATAGAAATTAACGGCGGAATATGGATACACCATTTTGTGTTGTCAAGAGTCGATGAATTAATAGACAACATTACTCTAAAAGAGCAATTTGAAATAACACTTGCGAAAGTGTTTAGAAAGGAAATTAAAAATGATTATTTCAATAGTTTGGTCATTATTGCTGGACTGGAGTGGAAAGAAGTGCTTCTGGTTAGAGCGCTCAGTGCTTACCTAAAGCAGACGTCATTTAACTACAATCCAGAATATATCCAAAAGGTAGTCTCAGAGTATCCAAAAATAGTAAAGTATTTGATACAACTATTTCATGCAAGATTTGATCCTAGCATAGACATTGATAGAGCAGAAACCACGGACATTTTCATAGAAAAAATTGAGGAACTTCTAAAAGAGATCAGCAATGTTTCACATGATTACGTTTTGCGCTCGATATTTAACTTGATAATGGCTATTTTAAGGACCAGTTATTATCAAGACGATAAACCATATTTATCTACAAAATTTGACTCAAATAAAATAAATGGTTTGCCTGATCCTCGTCCATATCGTGAATTGTATATTTATTCAAATCTTTTTGAGGGAATACATCTAAGAGGAGGGAAATTGGCCCGTGGTGGCTTAAGGTGGTCGGATAGGACGGAAGATTTTCGCACTGAAGTTTTGGGGCTCATGAAAGCTCAGATGACAAAAAATGCGGTTATTGTACCTGTTGGCGCAAAGGGTGGGTTTGTAATTAAGCAAGTTTATAAAGACAAAGATATTTTAAGAGAGAAAGGTGTTGAATGCTATAAGAGTTTTATCAGGGGAATGCTTGACATTACTGATAATGTAGTTAATGGCAAAATAATTCCACCAGAGAATGTGATTAGGTATGATGAGGATGATCCATACTTGGTAGTTGCAGCAGATAAAGGCACTGCTTCTTTTTCTGACTATGCAAACCAAATAGCCTCTGAATACAATTTTTGGCTTGGCGATGCATTTGCATCTGGTGGATCAGCAGGTTATGATCACAAAAAAATGGGTATTACAGCCAGAGGTGCATGGATTGCAGCGCAGAGGCATTTTTGGAAAATGAATAAGGATATTTACCAAGATGCAACTGTTATTGGAATTGGAGATATGGCTGGCGATCTATTTGGAAACGGTATGCTGCTTTCAAAAAATATACATTTAATCGGCGCATTTAACCATATGCATATTTTTATTGATCCAAATCCTAGTGCAGAAAAGAGTTTCACAGAGCGTAAACGTCTCTTTGAGTTACCATTTTCAACTTGGATGGATTATAACAAAGATTTGATTTCTAAGGGTGGAGGAGTATTTGAGCGTAGCAGCAAGCAAGTAAACATTTCTCAAGAAATAAAAAAATGCTTTGATATAACAGAAGATATGCTACCTCCAAGTGATTTGATTAGATATCTACTCAAAGCAGAAGTGGACTTCATATGGAATGGAGGAATTGGCACGTTTGTTAAGGCAAAGAGTGAAAATCATAGCATGGTCGGTGACAAAGCAAACGATGAGTTAAGAGTAAATGGTAAAGATATTAGAGCTTCTATGTTTATAGAAGGCGGAAATTTGGGATGCACACAGCTTGGAAGAATAGAATATGCTGAAAGAGGTGGATATATAAATGCAGATTTTGTTGATAATTTAGCCGGAGTGATATGTTCGGACCTTGAAGTTAACATCAAGATTGCATTTGTTTCAGCTATGAAAGCAGGGGGTGTTTCTTTAGAAAAAAGGAATGAAATACTGGCAAGTATGGTGGACGAAGTTGCATCCAAAGTGCTTGAGAACCACAACAGAATTGAAACAAAAGCATTACTTCTTGAGTGTTTGCAAGCTAAAGAGAGATTGGAGCAGCACCACAGGTTACTGCTCAGTTTAGAAAAATCTGGGCTGTTAAACCGAAGCGTAGAATTTCTTCCAACTGAAGAAGAGATAGCAAGGATGTTAACTGGTGCAGAAGGTTTCAGTTCTCCTCAGCTTTCTATTCTAATGTCTTATGCTAGAACGGCAATAAAAAATGACATTATACATTCCGATCTGCCTGAAAAAGATCTTATATCTAATGACTACTTGCTAGGTTATTTTCCTAAAAAGATGATAACAAAGTTTAAGGATTTCATATTAAAACACCAACTTCGTAGAGAAATTATCTCTACTTGCATTGCAAATGATGTAGTGAATAGAATGGGCTGTATATTCATCAATAATTTGGCTGAGAACACTGGAATTAAGGTACAAGAAGCGGTTAACATATATATTGTTGTTAACCACCTGTATGATTTAAACAGCCTGTGGCAGAAAATTGATGAATTGGATGGAAAAATTGATGTTAACTCATACTTACAAATAGTGAGGAACGTGCAGAAATTTATTGGCAGAGTATCGTTTTGGTTAGTGAAAAATCTTGGCAAGCTTAGCTTTGTAGAGTTGGATGATGTTACAAAATTTAAAGATGCAATTGAAACTTTAGGCCAGAACTTAACTGATGTTTTAGATGAACACCTATTAAAGGTCTGTAGCCATGGATCAACTTCTTTAGTAGAACTTAATATAAATAAAGATCTAGCAAAAAAAGTTGCTGATCTATACGTTCTTGCTTATGCACTGGACATTATATCTGTTGCTGAACAGACATCTTTGTCCATTCTTGATGCTGGTAAAATATACTTTGAGTTAAAGTCGCTGTTAAGATTCGATCTGATTAGAACAATTGCCATCAAGATGAAAAGCCGCTCTTCTTATTGGGATCGCAGCTTAGTTAATGATTTATTGGACGATTTAAGCAATTACCATCACAAGCTAGCTGTTAAAGTCATAAAAGCTACTGATAACCCCGAAGATAAGGTTCAAACCTGGGCTTGTAATGATAAGGACTACATAGAACGTTATAATAGTTTTTTAGATGAGATAGTTGCTTCTAAACTTGATTTAAGCAAATTAATATTTATAATCAGGAGGATTAAAGTACTTGCTTCATAGGAAAAATGTTTAATATAGGTCTTTCAGAAATTTTGGTCGTTGCTTTAGTGAGCATAATTGTTCTTGATAGAAATAAGGTGCCTGTATTTATTGATCTTATTAGGAATACATATAGGTATCTTATGATTATAAAATCAAAAGCTAGGAGGTTATTGAAAGACGCAGGAATTGAAGACTTATATAAAGAGTGTAATACTGAGAAAGTAAATTACATAGTTGGTAAAAATGGTAAGCTTTATCCTACTTACGATATAGATAATACATCTAAAGATAATGACAGCGAAGATTCTAGTAGTAGATGATGTACTATCTAATGTCAAGCTTTTAGAAGCTCGACTAAAAGCAGAGTACTATACGGTTATCGTAGCTCATGATGGTGAAGAAGCTATAGATTTAGTAGCAAAGCAGCAGCCTGATATTATATTACTTGATATCATGATGCCAAAGATGAATGGCTTTCAAGTTTGTAAGGAGCTAAAGAGTGATCCCTTGACAACCCATATTCCAATAATTATGGTAACTGCACTGCATGATACTCACAATAGAGTACAAGGCATTAATGCTGGTGCAGATGACTTTCTGACTAAACCAATAAACGAAACTGCTTTATCTGCGAGAATTAAGTCTCTCACACGCTTAAAGATGATTATCGACGAATTGCGTTTGAGAGGAGAAACCAACGCTGAGATTGGCGGAGTAGCAGGAAACAGTATTATGGATTATTCTAATCAGATTTTTGATGCTAACATACTTGTTGTAGATGAAGATGTCTTTCAAGCAGAGCAGATATATAATGTACTAAAGCACCGCTTTAGGTCAATTAAAATACTGAGTGATCCAGTGGAGGCATTAAAGGTTGGTATTAAGAATAATTACGACCTAATCATTTCTGATATGCAGTTTTCAAAAACTGACGGCCTGCGTTTGTGTTCTGAGTTTCGTAGTAAAGTAGAAACACGCTATACACCAATTCTGATTCTTTCTGAGGATTATGATAAAAACAATTTAGTAAAAGCACTTGATGTAGGTGCTAATGATTATTTAACAGTACCTTTGGATGAGGGTGAGTTAATAGCAAGGGTTAATTCGCAAGTAAAACGCAAAAGATATCAAGATGCCTTGAGAATGAATTTATTTAATAATGCGGAAATGTCTATAAAGGACCCATTAACTAACTGTTATAATAGAAGATATTTTGATGCACACTTAAGAAACATTGTTAAGGACTCTGTGGAAAAGGATAGAAGGTTGTCTCTTATGATACTTGATATAGACTATTTTAAGATGGTGAATGACAGTTTTGGGCATAGTGCTGGAGATGAACTTTTAAAGCAAGTACAGAAAAGAATTTCTGAAAATATCAGAGTGACAGATTTACTAGCTAGGTTTGGTGGTGAGGAGTTTGTTGTTGTAATGCCAGATACCAATGTATCAGATGCGTACACTATTGCGGAGAGAATACGAAAAATTATTGCTAAAGAACCTTTTATACTTGCGGACAAAAATACAACCCATAACATAACTGTTAGCATTGGAATTGCAGAAATGCAAGGATCTGACCTTGACGATATTAAAAAATTTATAGTACGTGCTGACAAATATTTATATAAGGCAAAAAACAGTGGTAGAAATAGAGTGGTTACTGGCTATAGCTAAAGTGGCTTAAGTTTACCGACAACCGTCATTCCGCTACTCGTTAGCGGAATCTATGCTGAGATACCGCGAATGAATCGCGGTATGACGTGTTGCTTGGGTTAGCTATAGATTTCTGAAATGATTTCAAAAAAATGATAACTAAGGTTAAAGCGACAACATGAGGTTTCTCAGCTCTGGAAATTTCATTTTTAACTGCAAAAATAGATACTTATTTAAAAAATATCCTGTGACTTTCAGTCCTAACTGAAATTCTTGGAATGAGTAGCTGTTTTGTAGGTTATTATTGTATACATCATGCAACATTTGTGGAAAAGGTAGGAGTTTATCTGCATAATAATCTCCTGCTTTTTTTGACACTGCTCTACCAGTTTTTGGAGAAATAAATTGTAAGTTTTCCTTAACACCTGTTACAGCACATTTGGATAAGTCTAACTTGAATCCCAATTGCGTAAGAAGCAGAAGCTCTAAGTTAAGATAATGGCTTTGCCAAGACTGATTGTTGTGTTTAATTACATCGATGAAATATCGAAAATTGTCATACAGCATGGCACAGGGTTCACTTTCTGGAAGCACTTTTTCTAAAATAGAGGAGAAAGAGACAATAGTAATGCTTTTTAACCTATCTTGAAAGAAATGATGGAATGGAGATTCGATTAATTCGCACTTTAAAAAACCCAGATTTTCAGGTAACTTAGCACTCCATTCTGCATGTAATAGATTACTTATCTGAAACTTATAATTGCTATTGTTTGTTAGCTTAGTTAATCCCCTGCGCTTTCCATGATTTTTTGTAAACAGAGAAAGAATTAAGTTTTTATCGCCGTATTTTTTAGCAGCTATAATGATGCCTTCATCTTTCCATCTCATTTAGAGTATATTGACCGTATTGACCGTATGATATTATAGAAATAGTAAAATTAGTACAGCAAAAACTACGTCTTTGAGCTTAAATCAACTAAAATATATTGACTTTATGTGCAATATTAGCTTTAAACCAGTAAAACAAACTGCTTAACATATGCGTTTTTTCTATTCTAATTACATTCTTTTTTTATCTTTATGTTGTTTTCTGCTTTTTTCGTTACCTTCAACAAAAGCCCAAACGAATGATACGTCAGTTGTTCCTATACCACAAAGGAAAAAAGAAACAGTTGAGCACACTGTTGTAGCACAACCGAGGCAAATTATCGAAATGCAAGAAGAAGTCATTATTAACGAGGGTAAAGAATTCATTCCAGTTCCAAAAAGAAAAAAAAGTGTAGGGAAGAAACTAAGAAGGGATGTTAGAGAGGCAAAAAATGAAATAGGAAACGAAAAAAGCGTTGAGAATAAAAAGGATGAATTAGTTGTAACAGAAATTATTAACTCTATAAGAGACAAACTTACAAAATGCTGGAGCATTCCTGAAAGCATAGCTTACAAAGAAAATTTTAATATAAAAATTAACTTATTATTATCCAGTCAAGGCGAGATAATTATGGCCGATGTAGCAGACAGTGATTCCTATCGAAATAATCCACTTTTCAGGTTGATAGCAGATAATGCAATGCGTGCAGTATATAAATGTAGCCCATTGACTGGCTTGCCTACTCAGCACCACCACATTTGGCGTGAAGTAACACTAGACTTTATTCTAAATGGGTAAAATCTTACAATAGACCTCTTATATTACCTTCTGTCATCCAAGTAGTCAGGCTACTTGGATGACAGAAGTAGACACTTCACATTATCATTCCAGCGCTCCTTTCTTGTCATGCCAGTGCGTGACACTGGCATCCAGAAAAAAAATAGATCCCAGTATCTGGGCACTGGGATGACGTAATACGGTTCTTGGATGACAAAGAAGGGCGGGAAAAACTCTGTAGTCAGCAGATTTTCAATCAGGAACAGCCAAAGATCTCTCTAAGATGTCAGTTTCTTTTGTATCTGCAACTTTACCGTCCTGATCGAATGAAATTTGCAGGGACTTACTGCTATACTTCCTTTTTCCTAAGAAGTTAGCTTGTTTAATTTTATATGAGACATAGTACCAAACATTGTCATCGAACTTTGATACTAATATTGGTGATCCTAAAGTGTGAACCACTTTTTCTTTATCGTCACCTGCTTTTATCTTGCTCCACAATTCAACACTAATGCCAGGAGCTCCGTGGTTGTGAATAGTGTGTGTGCAGCTCACTGTAAATAATAAAATAAAAGATATTAATACTCGCATTTCTGTTGATAAATTACTTGAAGCTATAATACACTAATAAATTACCTGCCGTCAAATTTCAAAAAGTTAAATTGACTGATTCTCAATATCACTTAATATAATATTTACTTTAGAAAATAATAGGTGTCTTATGTCATTGTTAGAAGCAGATCCAATATACAAACCTTTTAATTACCCTTGGGCGTATGATGCGTGGCTGCAGCAACAAAGAATCCATTGGATACCTGAGGAAGTTCCGCTTGCTGATGACGTGAAGGATTGGAAAACTAAACTTTCAAACGTAGAGAAAAATCTACTAACTCAGATTTTTAGATTCTTTACTCAAGCGGACATTGAAGTAAATAACTGCTATATGAGGCATTATTCAAATATATTTAAGCCAACAGAGATATGCATGATGCTTGCAAGTTTTTCCAATATGGAAACCATACACATTGCAGCTTATTCTTATCTTTTAGACACAATTGGCATGCCAGAAAGCGAGTATCAAGCATTTTTAAAGTATGATGCTATGAGAAAGAAATATGAATACATGCTGGAATTTGAGGAAAGCAAAAAACACGATAAAAAACATGTAGCTAAAACTCTAGCAGTGTTTGGTGCATTTACCGAGGGGTTGCAGTTATTCGCATCGTTTGCAATTTTGCTCAATTTCCAACGCTTTGGAAAAATGAAAGGCATGGGGCAGATAATCGCCTGGTCAGCCCGTGATGAAACTTTGCACACCAATTCAATTATTATGTTATTTAATACATTTATTAAAGAGAATAATGAAATTTGGGACAACGAGTTTAAAGAGGAATTATATTCTGCATGCCGCACTATTGTTGAGCTTGAGGACGAATTCATAAAGCTTGCCTTTGATTTAGGAGATGTTGAAGGACTATCCGCAGAAGAAGTGCGCAATTACATACGCTACGTAGCAAACAGACGGTTAATGCAATTAGGTCTTGAGTCCATATATGATGTCAATGATAATCCTATTCCATGGCTCGATGAAATACTAAATGGCGTTGAACATACGAATTTCTTTGAAAATAGAGTAACAGAGTATAGTCGTGCAGCAACTCAAGGCACATGGGAGGAGGCTTTTACTGAAAACGACACGAATAATAGGTGAGTGCTAATTTCACTCTTCTTTGTCATGCAAGTAGCTGACACTGGAATCAGTTTTTTGATCGAGAATGTTGTATAGTGCATAATCAATTTTCCTGGATCGAAGTAGTCAAGGCACTGGGATCTAATAGATAATATTCGTGCAGTACGCGCGGGAGTAACAAAAGCTGCTTGTCTTTCATAATGTTTCGTAGCAATAGGCAGTTTTGCTTTACTTAACAACCAACTTACCATATATATGTCCATAGGACATTGGTATATAAGAACGTGCTACAACTATTAATCTTACTCACGGTCATCACTTCAGTTGCATTCTTTGGTCATTTAGTTCCAATGGAAGCAAAAACCTTCTTGTACTCAACGAGCCTGAGTATAAAAGAGGTTTTGCTATTTATAATGCCTTTTATTATTTTTGCGTTAATCTTTAGCAGTGTTAACAATCTTAAGCAGTCAGCTATAAAGTTTATATTGTTACTTATTATAATGATCTTCTTATCGAATCTGGCTTCAAGTTTAATAGCTTATTCTGTTGGGCATTTTATCATACAAAACACTTATTCAATACAAGATATAACGTATGAAGAAACAATTGTTCCTTTATGGTCGTTTAGGCTGCCTGCATTGCTTTCTAATTTTTATGCCCTTGCCTGTGGATTTGTGTCCAGCATAGTAGTGTCCACACTGCTACCCAAGAAAAGCAAAGAGCTTTCGAACAAAATGTTAGATTTAACTCTCTTTATTTTGAAGACGTTTTTGACGCCGATTATTCCAATATTTGTACTTGGGCTTGCTTTAAAAATGCAGCATGATCAAGTTTTATCTATAATATTTAAGGATTACTCAATAATTTTCATTATTATAGCATCTGCAACCTACCTTTATGTTTTCCTCTTATATGGAGCAGCAAATTCATTCAAGATCACAAGCTGGATAGCTAGTATAGGCAATATGATACCGGCATTTATTACTGCGATGAGCACAATGTCTAGTAATGCAACTATGCCGCTTACTCTTGAAGGAAGCAAAAAAAATGTAAAGCAACCTGATATAGCATCGTCTGTTATACCAATAACTGCTAGCTTCCACTTAGTAGGTGATTGCTTTTTTGTTATAATATTATCAATGGTAATTACTTCTGGTTATTTATTGTCCACAACGGACTATGTAACTTTTCTTCTCTATTTTTTGTTATTTAAGTTTGCTATCGTTGCAGTGCCGGCAGGAGGAATTATGGTAATGCTACCTATTCTTGAGAAATACCTCAAATTTTCTCCAGAAATGCTTTCGTTAATCACAGCCTTGTATATAGTGTTTGATCCAATAATCACTTCAGCAAATGTTATGGGTAATGGTGCCTTTACTATGATGTTTACAAAACTCTATGATAAGCTTAAGTAATGTCTATTTTAGCGATTGATACTGTAGGTACTGGTAGTTCAATAGCAATAGTTGATTATGATGGTAATTGTTTTGTAGAGCGCAATTCCGCCAGCAACAATCATGTAGAATCATTTTTTCAAATTCTGAATACTTTGTTTGATAAGCACAATTATAATTATGATAAAATAGATCATTTAGCGGTAGTAGTTGGACCAGGAAGTTTCACTGGAATTAGAGTTGGTATATCAGCAGCACAAGGTATAAATCTTGCTACAAATAAGCCATTATACGGAGTTAATGCGCTGGAAGTTCAAGCTTACACAATATCTTTGCTTTGTACGAATAGCAAAAAAAATATCAGAGCTATAATCAAAAATGCTCAAGGGTTTTATACGCAGTTATTTGATTTCAATTTATTGCCGCTATCTGGTCCAACTGCAGCACGTGAACCTGGATCCAAGTGTCACGCTACAAGCAGTGACTGCATTACACATATGGATTGCAATTTAAATGCTAGCCATGCAGGACTATTGGTTCATTATAGACTGAAGAACAAGCAAAAATTAAATGAAGTTGAGGCTCTATATTTAAATGAGCCTCAGTATATGAAATCATTATAGACTATTCTTTCGCGTACATACAATGTGGCTAAGCCTGTGCATCTGGTTTACTATCTCTTGAGCTACTTCTTTTATACTCATATCTGAATTTTCTATCTCTATGGCACTCGGTGGTATAAATAAATTGTTAATCCTAAATTGCTCTATCATGCTATTTACATTAGTCACCTTCCTATTTTTTCTTTGCCTTTTTAATGCAATACGCTTTTGTAATGTCGGTAGATCACACCTAAGTACCACAGGAAGGATTTCTGTGTTCATTTTTTTACTAAGCCTTACTATTGAATCATACATCCTCATGTTCTGGTCATTATTTTCCATCAACTCATCAATAAATATGTAATTTTTTGAGTGAATCAGATAATTTTCTATTACCTGAAGCATAATTTGCATAATGTCATATATTCTATCTTGAACTTCTTTAGGTATTTGATCACGTTCAAAGACACCATTGTATATAGAGCAAACTTGAACATTGTTATAGAACTTACTATTTACAATTAATGCGTCTATCATATTGGACAATTCTATTGCTGTGGAAAGTTTACCACTTCCTGAAAGACCAGAGAGATATATGAAAAATCCTGCTGGCTGTTTTTTTGTGTTAATACTTACCATATTATTTTCAATCTTGAAACTTACATTTATAATAACATAAAAATAAAGCTTTAAAACATATGAAATATTACATAGAAAATTATTTTTATAGTTAAGATATTATGTAATTTAGAAACATAAATTCTGTATATAAACTCTATAATAACGATAACTATTTTTAAGCAAGCTACAACACAAAAGTGTTTGGTATTCAGAAAGCAAGACAGAGTGGCATAGACTTATTAGTTTACTACAAGCCTTTTTTCGTGTATAAATCTTCAGAAGATTCTAACAGAGGATTGTGTTGTTAACAAAGAGCAGAGTAAAAAGGGATCTAGTCTATGCCTATCAGATTTTGTCTTACCTTAAACTGGATGATCATACATATACTCACCTCTCGGTATGTTCTGAAGATCAAAAGTCGTTTTATATTTACCCATTTGGTATACGCTTTGACGAAGTGAATGAAAATTCATTGATGAGAGTATCACTAGATGGAAATGTGATTGAGGGTACAGAATATCAATATAATAAAACTGGCTATATAATTCATGGTTTTGTTTATCAAGCAAGGAAAGATATTCAAGCAATTTTTCACCTGCATACACCTTCTATTGTAGCAGTTTCTTCTCTAAAAGATGGACTACTTCCAATAAGTCAATGGGCACTGCACTTTTACAATAAAATCTCTTACCATAATTATAATTCCCTAGCACTTAGCAATACAGAAGGAAAGAGGTTAATAGCTGATCTGAAAGAAAATTTTGTCATGTTAATGCGCAATCATGGATCTATAACGTGTGGTCGGACTATACAAGAAGCAATGTTTTACACGTATCATTTAGAACGAGCGTGCAAAACTCAATGTTTAACGTTAGCAATGAATAGGGAGTTATCAATTCCAAGTGAAGAAATTTGCTCAAAAGCTGTAAAGGATCTCCTATCTTTTGAAAGCAATCTTGGTGAGAGGGATTGGCACGCATGGGTTAGACTAATTAAAAGTAAGTTGTAAGAGGCTTTCGCACTACTATCTGTCATCCAAGTAGGGAGTCATACGCGTCAAGTTAAGAGGTTATGAGCAAATTTAGAGAGGTTAAAGTGGATACTCTGACCTTACCCAGAAAAAGTAGAGAGAAAGTTAAGACGTTTTTGGAGTAAAATAAAACGTTTTTTCAAAATATGGCAAATAGAAGCAGCAGGATTCAAATTAGAAGCTGTTAAGCTGGTTAAAGAAACAGAAGTAAAAAAATAGCAAAAGATCTAGGCATAGATGGCAGTATGTTAAGTAAATGGGTAAGAAAATATGATGGAAAAATGTCAGAAGCATACGCATTTCCAGACAAAGGCTCCTTATGACAAAGAAAGATTTGATCTAAAAAAAGAACTAGCAAGAGTAACAAGAGAAAGAGACATTTAAAAAAAAGCCCTGACCAAACAAAAAGAGTAAAGTATTCTTTTATATAGAAATTGCTATAAAATACAGGAACTATGTAGGGTTTTAGACATATCTGCTGGTGGTTATTATAAATGGGTTGCTAAGGGAAAAAGCAGTAAGGAATTAGCAAGAGATGGGCTTCTAGCAGATATTCAAAAAAAGCATCCAAATGCAGATCCCTAAAATTCACGCTGAATTAAAAGCTTTAGGCAAAAATTAAAACAGTACAAAGTGTTATGCAGAAAAATGGTATTCGGGCTATATTGAGAAGAAAATTTAAAACTAAGAAGCAACAAACGGACAATAGAGTCGTAGCTCTCAATATATTAGACCAAAACTTTATTGTCGATCAACCAAATAAAATATGGGATTACTTATATAAAAACCAAAGAAGGATGACTATATTTGGCAGGATCTATATTCACGCATGGTAGTTAATGAGCAGTTCAATAAATAAACAATTGGTTGTTGACTCTTTATTGATGGCCGTTAATAAGCGCAAACCCGATAAAAATCTGCTGTTACATAGCGATCAAGGGTCACAGTATACCTCTCAAAATTACCAATTTCTATTGAATACAAAAAACATCATTTCCAGCATGAGCCATAAGGGATGTTGTTACGATAACTCTGTTGCAGAAAAGTTCACTCAAAAGGGAGCTGCTTATTGATACTTCTCGCTCAACAAACCAGAACTGCCATATTTGAATACATAGAAATCTTTTATAACAAACAACGTAGGCATTCTACTATTAATTATTGCATTCCTGCACAATTTGATGCATCATTCTCATGACAAAAACGTCTTAACTTTCTCTCTACTTTTTCTGGGTAAGGTCAGATAAAGTAGAACCACCAAGTGAAAAATATATGCTAATTAGTACAACATCAGAGCTGGAAGATACGTGTGAAGAATTAATAGCAAAAAAGCCGAAATTTATAGCAGTTGACACGGAGTTCATTAGAAATAATTTAACCTACTACCCAAAATTATCGTTAATTCAAATTTCTTACGGAGAGAAGAGTTTTATTGTAGACGCATTAGTGCCAGAAATTGATTTATCATTCATTAAGAAAATAATGCTAAATCAGGGGATAACCAAAGTGTTTCATAGCTGCCGGCAGGATATAGAATCCTTACTCACTGTGTTTAAATGTATTCCCACTCCCATTTTTGATACCCAAGTTGCCGCTATGTTTTGTCATTATTATCATGACTTTATTGGTTACTCAAAAGTAGTAGAGCAATATCAAGGAGTAGTGCTGGATAAAATTAAAGCTAAAAATTCAGATTGGTTAAGGCGTCCGTTGTCCGAGGATCAGTTAGACTATGCAATAAACGACGTGGTACACCTATATGACTTATACCAAATATTGTGCAATAAACTTGAAGAAAATAATAGGATGTGTTGGTTTCAAGAAGAGATGGAATCAATAGTTAATATAAATAAGTATTTACATAGTCCAAAAGATGCATGGAAGAGAATTAAATTTAATTATGAAGCAAATCCAAGATTGGTATTAACTGTTAAAGCAGTTAGTGAATGGCAAGAGACCTTAGCACAGCGCTATAATATGAATCGTAATAAAGTAATTAATAATGCTGTAATAGCTGGTTTTATTGAAAAAAATGTAGAGCATGTTGATGAGATTTTAGATGATCTCAAGAGGAATGCAAAAAATATAAAAGATGCAGATTTACTAGAGTTTGTGAATATTTTTAATGAAAATGAAAAAAATTGGATGCAGCAAAACAACATCTTACCGAATAATTATGACAAATCTGTATTCGATATACTCTCAATTATTTTAGATAGTAAATGTAAAGAAAGTAACATATCAAGGAAATTAGTTTCTTCAAAAGATGAGTTAACCGGGTCAATATCTGGGCAGATAGATAAACTATTCAAGGGGTGGAGATACGATTTTTTTGGCAGGTCAGTTGAATCATTTTTGAACACAAGCTCAAAATTTGAGATTTCAGCAGTGAAATCCGCAAATAATATAACCAAAATTCAGAGTAATTTAGTGGAGAATAACTGTTGCTAAAGTAACTTAGATTTATCGACAATCGTCATTCCGCTGCTTGTTAGCGCCGCGGCGGTATGACGGTTCGCGGCAGTATGAAGATAACCTCGTCATCCCGCTGCTTGTTAGCGGGATCTAGAGATACCGCGAATGAATCGCGGTATGACGGTTCGCGGCAGTATGAAGATAACTTCGTCATCCCGCTGCTTGTTAGCGGGATCTATGCTAATACCAATTCTCAATAATAATGAGACAAATGAAAAAGAGTGCTTTCCGCCTATAACTGGAGGTTTAAGTGAATTTATCGTATATTCTATTTGTCTTCCCAATAACGAAGTTTGGTATAAGAGATACCGTGACGGTATGACGTAGAGCTACGTGTTGAGGTTTAATGAATCCACTATTTTTTTTATTTGAGAAAAAACATACTCTTTGCTTACACTGGTGTCGATAATAAAGTCACTCATCTTCCTTTTCTCCTCAATAGATAACTGAACATTGAAGATTAAATTTAGCTTTTCTTTATCTATGTTGCGTTCGTTAAGTCTTTGAGCTTGCACAACGCTATCTGCATAGATAAAAATAATAAGGTCACAGTATGAATGAAATTTTGTTTCTAATAGAAGTGGCACATCTAAAACTAAAAGCTTTCTATCGATCTTTTTTTCCTTGGCAATAAAAAATTCTAATTCACGCAGCACAGCAGAGTGAACCAAAGATTGAAATTGTTTCCAATTTTCATCGTAGGCTAAGAAATATTTAGACAGTACTGTTCTACCTATTTCACCATTTACTACCACTCCAGGAAAATTTTTTTCTGCATAACTTATTATGCTTTTATCCACTTTATAAAGTTGGTGTACAACAGAATCAGCATCAAACACAGCAGCACCAAACTCTTGAAAGCAATTAGCTACAAAGCTCTTTCCTACCCCAATTCCGCCTGTTAGACCTATGATCATATAGCAAAATACATTAGACTTCTTTCGAAACTATATTACAGTAGCTGCTGTGTCTACTCAAAACCCAAATTTGGCTATGCAGAGGCTCTGATGATAAAAGAAAAAATAAACAGCTATTATTTTTTTAGTAATTAAGTAAAATAAAGTGAAAGATTGCGAGGAAGTTTTGAAAAATAAGATAAAAAAGATAGTAATTTCAGGAAAGGAAGTGTGGCCAATCATTGAGGGCGGCAAAGGCATCGCAATCAGTGATGGAAGGTCAAGTGGAGCATTTGCTGCAGCAGATGCTGTGGGTACGTTTTCTGGTGCAAATGCTAAGCTTATTGATGATAATGGTGAGTTAGTGCCGCTGATTTACAAAGGCAAAACAAGAAATGAAAAACACAGTGAATTGATTGAGTATAGTATTAAAGCTGGAATCAGTCAGGCAAAAATAGCGAATGAAATATCAAAAGGTCATGGAAGAATACATATGAATGTGCTTTGGGAGATGGGAGCAGCAGAACGCGTGCTTCATGGCATATTAGAAAAAGCAAAAGGCTTAGTTCATGGTATTACCTGCGGTGCTGGTATGCCTTATAGGCTTGGAGAAATTGCAGCTAAATATCAGGTTTATTATTACCCTATTGTCTCATCGGTGCGTGCTTTTAAAGCATTATGGAAGCGTACTTACCAAAGAATATCTTCCTGTTTGCTTGGTGGAGTAGTGTATGAAGATCCATGGCTTGCTGGAGGGCACAATGGACTCAGTAACAGTGAAGACCCAGAGCTACCACAGGCTCCATTTGAAAGAGTTGCAGAGCTTAGATCTTTCATGAACGAGATCGGTCTTTCAGAAACACCAATTGTTATGGCAGGAGGAGTGTGGCATTTGAAAGATTGGGAACATTGGTTTGACAATCTGCAAATTGGACCAATAGCTTTTCAGTTTGGCACTCGTCCACTTTTGACGAAAGAAAGCCCAATTTCTGCAGAGTGGAAAAAGAAGCTACTCACTTTAGAAGAAGGTGATGTATTTTTAAATAAATTCAGTCCAACAGGGTTTTACTCATCTGCAGTAAAAAATAACTTCATACGTGAGTTGCAGAAACGGAATTCACGTCAAATAAAGTTTTCAGAAAATGCCAGCGAAGAATTTAGTAGTGAATTTGCAATGGGTAGCAGAGGTAGGAAGATCTACCTTACTTCAAAAGACAAAGAGCTGGCAAATACATGGACTAAAGCAGGGTATACAGAAGCAATGAAAACTCCAGATACAACTGTTATTTTTGTGACGCCAGGCAAATTTGCAGAGATAAGACAAGATCAAATCAATTGTATGGGATGCTTAAGTCATTGTTTGTTTAGCAATTGGAAGGATCACGGCGACCATTCAACAGGACGAAAGCCAGATCCACGGAGTTTTTGTATACAAAAAACACTGCAAAACATTATACATGACGGCGATATTGAAAATGAACTCATGTTTTCCGGGCACAATGTGTACAAATTTAAGCAAGATCCGTTTTATGAGAATGGCTACGTACCGACAGTAAAAGAGCTGGTGGAAAGGATATTAACTGGGTATTAAGTTATGGTTGATTTGACAAGAAGACGTTACTTTGTTATAATAAGTATTTATTAATTTAGTCTTAACTTAAGAGGGTATTTATGGTAGCAAGTGATAGTGTTTTAAAAAGGTATGCGTTAGCCTATATAAAAAAATCTGGTAGTAACAGTAATGTTAAAGAGTTTTTACAATTTTGTAATATGCAAAACACCACAAATTGGAGTGAGGAGAATTTTAAAAATGCGTATGAAAAATTTACACATCCAAATTCAAGCAATAGGCACGATACAGGAAGCAGAAATAATCAATATAACGCAGGGAATAACAGGCAACCTACAGGCCCTCAGGTTACACACGTACATGTACACAATGATAGAGGTTTAGATTTTTGGGATTATTTACTACTTCGCAGCCTGTTTGGTGGTCATACTACAGTTATAAATAACCCTGGTTTCAGTAGTGGTAGCCATCAAAGCAGAGAAGATAAGAAAAAAGACTCGGAAGACAGTAGAAAGCTATTAGCTTTAGGTATGGTAGCTGCAGTTGTGTGTGTTGCTTTCCATGCTGGTATGTGTTTTTGGTATAACAGCAGCAGAAAAGCGGCTAGAAAAGAAGAAAAAATAGATTATCTTGATAATAAGCTTAAGATGCTTAGGAATATAGAATTTGCGGTTGGCGCTGTTTCTTTAGCGGCTTTGGTAGCTTGTGCTGTTTATCCAGTGTTACCAGTGTGGGGTTTAGTTATCCTTGGCGTTAATTCTCTCGTATGTTTTGCTGGTGGTTTAGCTTTTCATATGAAGCATGAGAAAGAATCAGATAATATTGAGAAGGCTAAAGAAGCAGTTAGGAATTATGGACCACCTCCTCCTTACTCTCCTCCAAGCGCTCCTCCTTATAGTGAATTTAATAATTCTAATTCGGAACAGCAGTTTGAGAATTATAAGGCGTACTAAACCCACAACTGTACGAACATTGTGATTTGGGCCCATCAGGAGGGTGTCATTCCAGTGCTCCTTTCTCGTCATCCCAGTGCCCAGACACTGGGATCCAGCTAAGTTAGTGAGTGTAAAAGTAGCCAACCTTACGTTAAAACACAACGTTCTTGATGAGATTGCATAAAAACTGGATTCCTTACATCATAGAGGCACTGCCATTATAGAGTAAAATGAGATCCCAGTGTCTGGGCACTGGGATGACAGCTAGCCTGACAACCGTCATCCCGCTACTTGTTAGCGGGATCTAGAGATACCGCGGCGGTATGACGGTTTGCGGTAGTATGAAGTAGTACTGCTGTCGTCCCGCTGCTTGTTAGCTGATGAGATACCGCGGCGGTATGACGGTCTGCGGTGGCATGACGATAACCTCGTCATCCCGCTACTTGTTAGCGGGATCTAGAGATACCGCGGCGGTATGACGAGGGAGAACAGTCAATGGCGTCAACTTAAGAGCATACATTAGCAAACTCTCCTAAAGACATGATGGCGTTTAGGCTTATCTACTTTATCGCGGCTATACAATCTTCCCGGTCGGATCTTAACTTTAGTGCGTATACTTAAAAAGGGCTTGAAAGTTTTTTGGTGCAACAAGCACTTGATTGCCTCATCACACCAAATAAAACTGAAAAATTTCTCAGCAATTTGATCTGGGAAGGCCCTTGTGCATCACACATATGAAGCGATAATATATTGCACATGACCAAGTTTGCCCAAAATTCTTGTAATACAGCCTCTCCAGAAAAATTCTCTAACTCTGCTCCTACTTTGAGTCGTTTATAGCACTCCTCTATGTGCCACCTTAATACATAAGCTTTACTCCAAAGTCTCGATCAAAAACTCTGTTTCTCCGTTGGCTAATGTTAGCTCTTACTTTCTGTCCTTTCATTTTATTTTTTAGCTTTTCATTTTCCAATATAAAATCAAAATCTAATTCGCCAGCGTTCCCATAGCTTGCTATAATTTCTTTTTTGCAAGCGAAAAATAAAATCTACTTCCAAATCATCATGCTGCTGAATGAATTTTACTGAAGACGATCATAGATAAATAATAATTTCTCTTGATTTAATGAACGCATTTGAGTGATAACTTCGGGTAATTGCTCTTCCGCCAACGTTTGTTCACCTATATTCCAAGCCGTAAAACGAGCACTACAAATCAGCGAAGTACACAAATCAACAAACAAATTGCCAATGGTGCCTGTTGTTCCATTTGGTTCAAACTCGGATACAATTTCCTCAGAGCTGAATACCAGAACCATCTGCTGCAATAAGTCTATAGCCTCTCCAACTCAGGTTCATCCTGATAGGCTGTTTGGATGCTTAAATTCTTGAAAGCCTGTATGGCAAATCTTATACCTTGCTTTAGAAAAAGCTTGCTTTGAGGGTACATGTCAATGGCTCCATAAGTTCACATTCTATTCCCAAACTTTTTTTAACTAACTATAGAAAATACTGTCGAAAAAAGAAGTTTTCTTGTTCGTGTAAAACTCAACACAATGGATTTTCTGAAAAGTTTTCGAGTATATTGCATTTTTAATTTGTAAGATAAGATCTTTTCCTTTTTGCATGCCTCACCTAAAAATGACACATTTTAAACTTTTTTGTTGCAATAAAATAGAAACAAAAGTGCTGTCTCTTGTAGTATTTTACTCCTTAACATCCCTTAAGTTGATGCCATTGCCTGAACGGATACAATTATTCAACCATATTTTTGAAGATAGCTAGTTTCTGTATTTATTTTAAATTGAAGAAAGCTCAAATGAAAGATCGTGTTTTGCTAAAATCACAGAATGCAGTCTGGTTACATTACTCTAGCTATACGCAACAACTTTACTTTCAACAATTTTATTAGCAATAATACGACTTTCACAATCAATATTTATTATATCAGATAGTGAATTAATATCAGTGTAACTATCAAAACTTTCCATTGTTGATTCCACTACCTCTACTATTTTTAAAAAGCCAATTCGTGACTTCAAAAATTCATTAACAGCTATTTCATTTGCAGTATTGAGCACAATACTGTTTGTTTGTGGAGCAGAAGAGTTTAACACTGCCATGCTAAGCTTTAGCGCAGGAAAACGCTTATGGTCTGGTTCTTGAAAGGTCAATTTTCCTTGCTTTGTTAAATCTAATTTACGATTTAAAGCTGATCTTTCCGGCCAAGACAAAGCATATGAAATAGGAATTGCCATGTCAGTTTCTGCAAGCACAGCAAAGTTGAACCCATCCTTATAAGTTACAATTCCATGTACTATTGACTCAGGATGCACTATTGCTTCAATTTTATCCGGGCTGATGTTAAACAAGTTATGTGCTTCTATTATCTCTAGTGCCTTATTCATCATTGTTGCACTATCAACTGAGATTTTCCTTCCCATATTCCAAGTGGGGTGACTAAGCGCCTGATCTACCGTGACATTTCTTAATTGCTCAGAACTATAGTTTAAGAATGGTCCACCAGAAACAGTAAGTATGATCTTTTCTACGCATTTGTCGTCATTTTGCAAAACTTGAAAAATTGCGTTGTGTTCAGAGTCAATAGGGATTATTTGTACGTTTTTTTCTTTAGCTTTTTTAAGTAATAACTTTCCACCGCAAACAATGCTTTCTTTGTTCGCTAGTGCAATGACTTTAGTGCCACTTTCTATGACTTCTATAACTGGCCCAAGGCCTGCGATACCAACTATTGCAATAACTGAGAGATCAACGGGTAGGGAAGCAACATTTACTAGACCTTCAGCGCCAATTGCTATTTTTACATCTGTACCAAGTAGGTTTTCTCTTAAATCTTTGTAAAACCTTTCATCGGAGATAGCAACGTATTTTGCATTCAGCAGTTTTGCTTGGTGTGCCAGTAGAGCAAAGTCTGAGTGGGCACTTAGTGCTTCCACTTGGTATTCTTCTTTTCTCCTTGAGAGCAAATCTACAGTCTTTTTTCCAACACTTCCTGTTGATCCTAAAACTGAAACCTTTTTCACTAAGACAAACTCACAACAATAGCAACTTTTCTTATTAGGTCTTCTCGCATACTATTCAGCAGTTTTTAAGCGTTTAACCAAGTTCATGTCCGTGGTCATCGCCAACAGATGGTGAAGGACCAGGTGAAAAAGATTGACCACGGTGATCACCTGCATCATGCATGTCTTGCAAACCATCAGCATTATGAGCTATTTCATTATTGGCATGAGGGTAATCATCTGAGTGAGGTCCCTCATCACCATGAGCCATATCCATTCCTTCTGATGGCATATCTTCCCCACCTCCACCTGAAAAATGTTCTCCAAGGCTTTCAAGAAATTTTATGCCAAACATATTACCTGATTTTCCAAACAGTGTTACTAAACTACTGCCACTTACCAAACTTTCAAACACGTTACTATAAGCAGCAATTGCTCCTTCATGAAAGTTGAACAACCATTTCATTCCATCCACGACTGTTGAAACAGAGTCGCTATGACCAAGACCAAAACCACTTTTCTCACCAGCAGCCTCTTGGTGTTGCTGCTGCGCTTGCCATTCTGCAATATTTGGACCTTGAGCTTCACTCATAAATTTTTACTCTCAACCTTAAGCTATTATTTTATCACAAATATTGCAAAATATCAATAGAGCTTTTGAATATAGCTAATACAAACAATTTCTGTCATCCTATATATAGCTAAACTGACTTACGACAATTTGAAAAACGACAAATTCGTCATTCCGCTACTAGTTAGCGGAATCTATGCCGAGATACCGCGAATGAATCGCGGTATGACGTGTTGCTTGGGTCAGCTATAGGATCCAGTTTGAAAAAATCCGAATTCCAATGTCTGCTACCTTATATAACGAATGAATTTCTTTATATATTCGTTATTAGTATTTTGTATTTCCTGAACAGTTCCATGGGAAATGATCTCCCCTTCATGTAATACTGCTATTTTATCAGCTATTTTAAATGCGCTATGAATATCATGTGTAATCGTGATAATTGTAGTGTTAAGATCTTTAGATAATTTTATTATTATCTCGTTTACTATATCTGACATAATTGGGTCCAATCCTGAAGTTGGCTCATCTAATACGATGATTTCTGGATTGTGTGCAATCGCCCTTGCAAGTGCTACTCTTTTTTTCATTCCACCTGATAGCTCTATTGGAAACATATCTGCTATGCTTTCCTCCAGTCCAACATCATTTAACTTCTCGATTGCTAGCTGTTTTGCCTCCTTTTTGCTGATATTAAAGCGCTTTTTATAATTAAAAGATATATTTTCCCACACTGTAACGTAGTCAAATAAAGCGGAATTTTGAAATAAAACCCCAAATTTATTTTTGCTTTTACTATTTATTTTAACAGACCCTGAGTCTGGAGCAAGCAAGCCGATAATTGTTTTTGTTAGTACAGATTTGCCGCTTCCTGAGCCGCCAAGTATGACTAATGATTCCCCTTTTAATATATCGAAACTTAGATCTTTTAGTACTGTCCTATCATCAAAAGATAAGCTTAAGTTCAATATTGATATTATGGGGTTACGCATGTATCAAAGTAATCATGTAGTTTGCTAAAATGATCAGTATGGACGATAAAACAACAGTTGATGTTGTAGCAACACCTACTCCTCGTGCACCTTCTTTGCAATGATAACCGTAATAGCAACTTGAGACAGAAATTATGGCGCCAAAAGCAATTGCTTTTATTAGCCCAACAATAAAATCGTACATATTAAAGAACTGAGCTGTGTATTTAATGTATATATTTAAATTGTGGTTAAATTCGAAGACTGCAGTGATACATCCTCCAAATATTCCTATTAGATCTGCACATACTGTAAGTATGGGAAATACTATGATTGACGCTAAAATCCTTGGTGCAATTAAATACTTGAAAGGGTTGATGTTCAAAGTTGTAAGGGCATCTATTTGCTCGGTGATGCGCATTGTACCAATTTCTGCTGCAATTGATGATCCAACCTTCCCTACCATTATTAAGCTGATCAAAACTGGTCCTAACTCTTTAATGATAGTGATCGTAACAAGTTTGGGTATTATCTGCTCTTGGTTAATTAATGAGTCACTCAAGCTGCTTTGTAAAACTATCGCCGCTCCTATAAAAACTCCAGTGAGCCCAACAATTGGCAGAGAGAAAAAGCCTATCTCTATAATTTGTTTTGCTACGTTGCTAAAATAATATGGTGGCACAAAGCAGTGGTATAGAGATTGAATAAAAAATATGAATGCACTACCAAGCCTTAACAAAAAATTGATAAAGTACCTACCAATTATTCTAACACTATTTATATCAAAAAAGCTCACTTTGTATTCATTTTAGCTAGAGGTTAGTCTTACTGATTTTATTAAAATTTTTATTAACTTTATCGCAAAGTATAGCTGAGATATGTTTTAAGTTCAACATACTTGATGTTTTAATTTAAAGCTTAACCCAAGAAAGGTTTCTCTACGTCATACCGCCGCGGCGCTAACTAGTAGCGGAATGACGGTTTTTCAAATTGTAGGTAAACCTAAGCCACTTTAGCTATAGGACTCAATTACATAAGCAAACCTTACTTATTTTATTATCCCTGTTTACTTCTTGTAAAAAACATGTTATTAATGAATTGAATTTTGTAGTAGAATGGAGGAAGTTTTGGCAGTTCCAAAAAGAAAAAAGTCGAAGTCAAGGCGTAATATGCATCGTTCTCATCATGCTATTGAGCCTAAGAATGTTGTGGTATGTTCAACAACTGGAGAATTCATGTTGCCTCACAATGTAGCAGTAGATGGCAGTTACAAAGGAAAACGAGTTTTCATTAAGCAACAGGCAGAATGACTATTATGGTATGTTACCTACGGTCAATAATCACATAGTTATTGCACTTGACGCTATGGGGGGCGATTTTGCGCCTCTTTCCGTAATTCAGGGTGCTGGTTTTTTTTTGGATAATCTTGTTGACCCAGGCATTAAAGTTCTTTTTCATATTTATGGAGATAAGGAAAAAGTATCTCCTTTGCTTTTGAAATATAAAAAAGTAAGTAACAATTCTGAGTTTACTCATTGTTCTGACAATGTCCTTGCAAATGATAAGCCATCTTTTGCGCTGAGACATCGTAAAGACTCAAGTATGAAAGCTGCAATTGTTGCAGTGAAAGAAGGTAAAGCTTTCGGAGTGGTATCTTCAGGCAACACCGGGGCGTTGATGGCAATTTCCAGATTTATTTTAGGAACATTACCAAATATTTATCGTCCTGCTATTGTCTCTATCTGTCCAACTAAGACAAAAAGCTTCGCTTTGCTTGATCTTGGTGCAAATGTCGATTGTAATGCCGATTCGTTATTCCAATTTGCATTAATGGGAAGTATATTTGCAAAAGTAGCGCTAAAAATTGACAATCCTGAGGTTGCTTTGCTAAATATCGGTACAGAAGAAGTTAAAGGTAATGACTCAGTGCGCGGCGCTTTTGAGTTGCTTAAAAACGCTCCAGGCATTAATTTCAAAGGGTATATAGAGGCAAGTGAATTTTTAGAGGGTAATATAGATGTGATTGTTGCTGATGGTTTTGTTGGCAATGTAATGCTCAAAACAGCTGAGGCAACCGCTAGTACTTTTATCAATCTAATAAAGCAGGAAGTATTCAACTCGTGGATAGCGAAAATGCTTATTGGTATATTGTTAAAATCTAAACTAAATAAAGCATTAACGCGTTTTAATCCCAAAATTAGAAGTGGAGCTATGTTTTTAGGGCTGAATGGTATCATCATTAAAAGTCATGGAAATTCTGATGCTATTTCTTTTGCCCATGCTATAAAATTTGCAGTAAATGCAATTAGTGAAAATTTAAATCAAAAGATAATTAGCGGGGTAAGTCATATTGAATAAAAGTTTCATATTAAGCACTGGATCTTATCTACCAAGAAAAACGTTGAGTAACAACGAAATTGCATCGATAGTTGAGACAAGCGATAAATGGATAAGGCAGAGAACAGGAATAGTTCAAAGGCATATAGCAGATGAAGGAGAATTAACGTCAGATCTAGCTGTAAATGCAGCAAAAAGTGCTATAGAAAAAGCTAAAATTTCAGTAGATGAAATTGACTTGATTATAGTTGCAACAACAACGCCTGATAAAACTTTGCCTAGCTGTGCAACGATTGTACAAAGTAAGTTAAAATGTAAAAACGCATTTTCTTTTGATGTACAAGCAGCATGCTCTGGTTTTATATATGCAGTTACAGTTGCTGATTCGCTCATAAAATCTAACAATAGAATTAAATATGCGCTCGTTATTGGTGCTGAAATAATGTCTAGGATTGTTGACTGGGAAGATAGGTCAACTTGTGTACTCTTTGGTGATGGTGCTGGTGCAGTGATAATAAAATCGGAAATGGGTAGCAGCGTCATCATATCAACAAACTTACACTCTGATGGCAATGTGGACATATTATGTACGAACGGAGGGGTATCCTCTACTGATGATTCTGGAAAAATATGCATGAATGGAAGAGAAGTGTTTAAACATGCAGTGGATAAGTTAACAGCCTCAGTAGAGGAAACACTAAGATGCAATAATTTGAAAATCACTGATATTGACTGGTTAATTCCCCATCAAGCAAACATTCGTATTATTGAAGCAGTAGTAAAGAAATTAGATTTTCCTATAGAGAAAGTGATTAATACCGTTGATAAGCATGCAAACACCTCAGCAGCGTCAATTCCACTGGCCTTAGACTATGCAATACAAGAATCAAAAATAAAATCAGGAAATCTGGTACTGCTGATTGCAATAGGTGCAGGTCTCACATGGGGTTCCGTGTTGCTGCGCTATTAGACTTCTTGCATTACCTCCTGTTACCCAACTCGTAGAACATCACACCATAGGGCACAGCATAACTGTATGAACATTGTGATTTGAGTCCACCAGATCTAAGTAGCTTGACTACTTGATTGGATGCTGAGTTGGTGAGTATAAAAGTATAGCTAACGCTGTCATACCGCCCACAACTGTACGAACATTGTGATTTGGTCCCATCAGGAGGGTGTCATCCGAGTAGCTTGACTACTTGGATCCAGGAATTTTAATTGTAAGTAAGCATACTGAGTTGATAAGTATAAAAGTAGCTAGAAAATAAACATTTTTGATGAGATTATATGGAAAACTGGATCCCAGTGTCTGGGCACTGGGATGACAGCAGTCCTACGTCATAACGCAATTCATTCCTACGTCATAACGCGATTCATTCGCGGTATCTCTTAACATAGATCCCGCTAACAAGCAGCGGGATGACACCTCTCTTGGGCTCTTTTAGCTACAAACATTAAGAAATTTACCAAATAAAAAAAAAGGCAAAGAACTCCCGTGGTGCGAGTTTTGACTCTATATTACTGTAAGTGGCGCTGTAATAATGTGCTGACGCTTAGTTTAAGCGCGTTTTGGCTGAATGTAGAAAAAATTTAAAAGACATGCAGCCGCTATAATTTTATGTAATCCGCCAAAAAATACCCTAAGTTTTTTACTGAATTTTGTCATTGAGCCTGCAGGTCAAAAACAAGTTTTGAGTCATAAATACCCTTATTGTCATAATAAGGGGGCTGGCGGAGTTTGTCAAGGAAGTTTTTTCGTTTCTGCGGGCTACTTGAATAACGGCTACAATGTTTGTACAATTGTGCGTAACGCGCTGCCGAACACTGGTTTTTATATGGCTATATAAGAAAAATTAAGGCTTAAAAGGAAACTTAAGCAGCTAATAGGGCCTAAGCCTTTTTAATAAAACATAAAAAGCCCCTTTACCACCATGTTTTTTCGTAGCTTGCTGGTAGTATAGAACCATATGCTGGATTTTAGTATCATTTAACCACTTATTTAAGTTATTCTTTATAGTGTCTGTTTTATTTGTTGCACTGCCGTATCCCGTAATTACCAATAAACATCTATTTCCTGCTCGATAATTTTTGATAATAAAATCTATCAATTTACAGTAAGCATCCTCTATACTATAGCCGTGCAAATCGAGCTTATCGCTTATAAAATATTTACCCCTATCAACTTTTGATTTTGTGTTTTGGTCAAGACAAAATGATGAGTTACCATTATTGGTATTAAGAAAATTCCTTTGTAAGTCGGAGGTACCTTTATCAACCATAGACTTTATATTTACTTTATGATTAACTTTTAAAGTAACTTTTCCACATTCTATTGGCTTAACATTTTTTTGCCAATCCAACTCATCGTCCGACATAAACGCATTAATCGAATTGTATAATTTTACAACAATATCCAAACATAGTAAAATGTTGCTTATTCTATAAAAATCAGATTTTCGATAATACGATGAAATCGTCAAAAACTAATGAGAATTTTTGGCTGTATGGAAAGCACACCTGCATGTCAGCACTGAAGAATAAAAATAGGCGGTGTATAGAACTATTAGCAACAGAAAATTTCTATAGAGAACACGAAAAAGAAATTAGGCAATGTGCAAATAGTAAGGGCATTAAAGTTCGATTAGTAGAAAACAAAATACTTAATGACGTTTTATCTAAAGGTGCTAACCATCAAGGAATTGCTTTAAATGTTGCCCCTATTCTTTGTAACTTAAGCATCGAAGAAGTAGCTGAAAGCTCAAACGACAGCTCTACTATAGTCATTTTAGATCAAGTCACTGACACGCACAATATTGGGTCAATTTTAAGAACTTCAGCTTGTTTTAATGTCAACGCATTGGTTTTACCACATAACCACTCACCGAGTGAAAATGCATCTATTGCAAAAGCAGCAAGTGGAGCTTTAGATATTGTTCCGCTAATATACGTTACAAATATAGTAAAAACTATGCAGTATTTAAAAAAGGTCGGCTACTGGTGTTACGGGTTTGATTGCAATGCTAAAGAAAATATAGATGAAATAAAGAGCTTTGAGAAAAAAAGAGTAATCATTTTTGGTTCTGAAGAGAAAGGAATGCGGAGGTTAGTTAAAGAAAATTGTGATTATCTTTTAAAAATCCCAATGTCAAACGTAATTGACAGCTTAAATGTTTCAAATGCAGCAGCAATAGGCCTATATTCTATTTATATTAAAACAAATGCCAGCGCATAACTGTTTATAATAAAAATACTTGATAAAAATGTGGTTTTATATTATAATGTGTTAAATAGTGGACAAAAGGAGTTGTATTTATGTCTTACATGAGAAATGAACAGGATATCCGCTCTCAGGGCGTTTATTATAGCGCTGGGCTCAGAAGTTACCTAACTAAAGTATATAATTACATGGCTTTAGCTTTAGGCGTTACAGGGCTTGTTGCGTTTCTAACGGTATTTTCTGGTCTTTTTCAGGTAATTCATTCTAATCCTGTTCTGTCGCTTGTGATAATATTCTCTCCAGCTGCATTGGTGATCTATATGCGGTATAGAATTCAACACCTAAGTGCTCAGTCTGCCGTTACTATATTTTTCTCGTTCTCAGTGTTAATGGGGCTTTCCTTATCTTATATTTTTATAGTTTATACTGCAGAAAATATAGCAAGAGCGTTTTTCATTACATCAATTATGTTTGGCTCTATGGCTTTATATGGTAATACCACAAAAAGAGATCTTACAAGTATGGGCTCTTTCTTGATTATGGGAGTCTTGGGGATAATTATAGCATCCATAGTAAATTTATTCCTTGGAAGTAGTCCTCTCTACTTTGCAATATCGTTCATATCAGTAATAGTCTTTACCTTAATGACTGCGTATGATGCTCAAAGAATCAAGGACGTTTATTATAAATATAACGACGGATCAGAAGTCGCTACTACTAAATTGGCAATACTGGGTGCAACTGATCTTTATTTTAACTTTATTAACATATTTCTCAATCTACTCAGGTTACTTAACTTGTTCAATAATAGGGACTAGATGTTTTCCTTTTTAAGGAAAGGTAGTAAGAATTCTATAGTTTTCTTTTTAATATCTTTAGTCGTGTTGATGCTATGTCTTGCATATGCATCGGTGCCACTATATAGCATTTTCTGTAAAGCTACCGGGTATGGTGGCACAACAAGAAAAGTAACTAATGCAACAATAAGTGCAACTGACCAAAAAATCAGGGTCCACTTCAATGCTGATATAATGTCCGATCTACCTTGGGAATTTAAATCAGAAACTAACTACGTTGACGTAAACATAGGAGAACAAAGTTTAGCATTTTATTACGCAAAAAATCTATCTGATCATCTTTCATTTGGTATGGCAGTATATAACGTTACGCCTTTCAAAGCAGGTAAGTATTTTAATAAAGTTGCATGCTTTTGTTTTGAAGAACAAATGTTGCTACCAAAACAAAAAGCTGCTATGCCCGTATCTTTCTATATAGATCCTGAGATAATGCTTGATAGTAATACAAAAGATTTGAGCGAAATAACACTATCATACACGTTTTTTAAGCTTAAGTAACAAACTTTTTCCTATTGTCATCCAAAGCTGAAAGAAGGTATCCGTTCAGGATAGCGGCAAGGTAGTATAACCATAGAGTAAAAGTGAGTTTACAACAAATGGTGTCATCCCAGTGCTTGACACTGGGATCCAGGTTACTATATATGAAAAGTTATTATGTTTATATACTTGCAAGTGAACGAAATGGAACCCTGTATATAGGTATAACATCAAATTTAATTAAACGAATTTGGGAGCATAAAAGCAAAGCCATTTCCGGTTTCACGTCAAAGTACAATGTTAGTAAATTAGTCTACTTTGAGGAGTTTCAAGACATAAATTTAGCAATTAGTAAAGAAAAGCTTCTAAAAAGCTGGCAGAGAAAATGGAAAATAAACTTAATTGAAAAAACAAATCAAGAATGGAAAGATTTATATGATGAAATCGTATCTGGATTCCAGCGTCACGCGCTGGAATGACAGGAGGTAACGCAAGAAGTCTATTGATTGTGAAAACAATAACTTTGCAAAATATTAATTATTAGATAACATAATCAAAGTTTTTATCTTACATTCATCATGGTTAGAGCTATACAAATTAAAAAAACTGGGGGGCCAGAAGTATTAGAATTTGTAGATAAGAATATAAGTGAGCCAAAAGGCGAGGAAGTTTTAGTACGTCACACAACTATCGGCTTAAATCGTTATGATTTAGAGCACAGAAAAGGTACACGCAAAATTAAAAATTTACCATCAGTGCTTGGAGTGGAAGCAGTTGGGGTTATTGAAAAACTTGGTAAAAAAATCAGTGATGGATTCAAAGTTGGAGACAGAGTTGGATATTGCACAGCTCCTCCAGGGGCATATTGTGAAAAGCGCATTATACACCAGAAATATCTGATAAAAATTCCAGATGACATATCTGATGAAGTTGCTGCTGCAGTGCTGTTTAAAGGTATGACAGCTCACTATTTAGTTAATCAATCTTATAAAGTTAGGCCTGGTGCTTTCGTGCTAGTTCATGGGGCTAATGGTGGTTTAGGACAAATAATATGCCAATGGGCAAAGGATAAAAAAGGTGTAGTGATAGGCTCTGTAAGCTCTGATGAAAAAATGAAGACAGCTTTACAAAGTGGCTGTACATACGCAATAAACTACAATGATAAAGACTTCGTTTCTAAAATTATGGAGATTACGCAAAACAGAGGAGTAGGTGCAGTGTATGACCCCATAGGTTACGCTACAAGCAAGCTCTCTTTTGAATCTTTAGGCAGGTTCGGCATATACGTTTCCTATGGGCAGATATCAGGTAACGCTCCTATTAGTTTTTCTTTACTTAGTTCACGTTCGTTATTTGCAACTGGAACCTCAATATACCATTATAAGCATGATAGATTCACATTAGTGCTTACCACAATGGAAATCTTCGAGATGATAAGAAAAAAACTTTTAACTGTACGGATCAATAAAAAATATAAATTTGATGAAATAATTCAAGCCCATCGTGATATGGAAAATAGAAAAGTAAGTGGGTTAAATATTATTAAAATCTCTTAAATAAATTAGTAATTTAAACTAACCATTCATTAAATCATATCAACTAGAATTTCACATATTTAATTCTCCTTTTGGGGAAATTAAAAGCATATAGCTAAACTGACTTAGGCTTACCGACGATTTAAAAAACCATCATTCCGCTACTCGTTAGCGGAATCTATGCTGAGATACCGCGAATAGACTTCTTGCATAACCCAAATTAAGTAGAAAAAGGTATCATCCGAGTAGCTGACACTGGTTCCTTTATGACGGCAGTAGCCCCTTCTCCTGTCATCCCAGTGCCCAGATACTGGGATCCAGTTTCACCTTATGATGGTGTCATGAAAGTAGCTGACACTGGTTTCCATCCAAGACGGTGTCATTCCAGTCTGGAATCCAGAAAAAAGAATGGTGTCATCCCAGTGCCCAGACACTGGGATCCAGGAATTTTATTAAGTTGGTAAGCATAAAAATAGATGTTTTACGTTAAAATACAACGTTTTCGATGAGATTATATGGAAAACTGGATCCCAGTGTCAAGCACTGGGATGACAAAAAAAGGAGTACTGGAATGACAGCAGTCCTACGTCATACCGCGATTCATTCGCGGTATCTCAGCCGCTAACTGTTCTCCCTCGTCATACCGTCACGGTATCTCTAGATCCCGCTAACAAGCAGCGGGATGACGATTGTCGTTTAGCTATAAATATTTAAGAAATTTACCAAACGGAAAAAAAGGCAAAAGAAGCCCCGGTTAATATCTATTTTCAGTATTGGCGTTTTTTAAGTCTTAAACACTGCAATTTGGCTGCTTTTAAATGCAACTCACCTTATCTCAAATGTTTAAGAAATTTACTAAGCAGAAAAAAAGGCAAAAGAAATCCCGTGGTAATTAGTGTTCACTCTCTAATTCTTCAAATTGGCGTACTATACTGTCTTAAACGACTTATAAGCGCGTTTCAGCTTATATAGGTAAAAACCCAGAATATTGTGAAGACATAAGGTGCACATAGTGCAAAAAATTAAAAATAAGACGCCAACTACGTTGTTTTTTTGCTGTTTAATCTGCACAGATGAAGATAACTGAATACCTTCAGTTTCATGATAAGGGGGCTGGCGGAGTTTGTCAAGTAAGTTTTTCGTTTCTATTCCCAATAAAAGTTTGTTATAAGGTTATGCAAGAAGTCTAATGAATCGCGGTATGACGTCTTAGCTATAGATGCTGATTTGTGTGATTTCAAGAGAAGCTTAGTAGATAAGTTGTGTTTTAAACCAAATTCGGTATTTTAAACTGAACATTTTCAATAATACCACCTGGCATCACTGAAATTTTTACACTCAGGTTTACTTTTAGGTAGTCCATTAATTCATCAACCAATATGTCAGGAGCAGAAGCACCTGCAGTGATTCCTATCTTTTCTACGCCATGAAACCAGCTTTTATTCACACAGCTGTAATTATCAATTAAGTAGGCTCTTTTTCCTCTGGCAGTGCACAGATCTAATAAGCGGTTTGAATTTGAGCTATTTTTACTTCCTACAACTAACACCATGTCTACAATTTCAGCTAGCTTTTTAACAGCATTTTGTCTGTTTTGCGTTGCATAGCATATGTCCTTTAAATCTGGACCTGTTATGCTTGGAAACCTGAGCTTCAGGGCAACAATAATTTCACGGGTATCGTCGATGCTTAACGTGGTTTGTGTAACATAAGATAAATTATCTGGATCTTTAACTTTTAAATTGCGTACGTCCTGCACAGTTTGCACTAAAATGATAGGATTATTTACTCTTCCTCTAATTCCCTTAACTTCTGGATGGTTTTCATGCCCAATGAGAATTAGTTCTTTACCACCGTTTTCATACCTTTTTGCCTCTTTATGCACTTTGCTGACTAAAGGACATGTTGCATCAATCACTTGAATACCCTTTCTTTTTGCCTCATCTTCTATATTTTTTGACACTCCGTGCGCGCTGAAGATCAGTATTCCTCCATTATCTTCAATTTCCTCGATACTGTTCACAAAAACCACTCCTTGTCTCTTAAAGTCCTCTACTATATATTTATTGTGAACAATTTCGTGTAGCACATAAACTTGGCACTTGTTTTTGTATTTTTCTAAAGTAATAGCTAATATGTCCACAGCTCTTTTTACCCCGGCACAAAAACCTCGCGGCTCAGCTAAGATAATTTCCATTTTTGTCAAATCAAGTAAATATGCAAGCATTACTTAAAAATAAGCTCCGCTCACTGTGTTTTATAGTACCATTATTTACGTTTTATATAATAATTATTTTTCGCATATTCTCTTTAACATTTGATCAACCTACTACTTCAGAAAATTTTAGAAAAGATAATACAGTATATAAACAACCTGATATTTTAGATAGAAATGGAGTGGTAATAGCAACAAATGTGCCCACAACATCACTATATACAGATGCAACCAAAGTAAAGAATCCGGAAAGTATAGCAGCACAACTGTGTTCTATTTTGAATGATCTTGAATACGAGAATTCATATAGAGTACTTACTTCAAAAAAGAAATTTGCTTGGGTAAAGCGGCACTTGACTCCAAAAGAACTGTTAGCAATAAAAAATGCCGGCGTGCCAGGAATAAACTTCTATAACGATGTAAAACGTATATATCCTCACAGTAATTTATTTTCACACGTGCTTGGTTACACTGACATAGATGGCAACGGTATTGCAGGAGTTGAGGCATATATAAGTAAAAACAAACAACATTCTGTTATCCAAGTAGCTGACACTGGGGTCCAAAAAAAAAATACGTGGATTCCAGCATTACGCGCTGGAATAACACCTTACCAGGGTATTCAACTATCCTTAGATACACGAGTGCAAAGCATAGTGCATGAAGAGCTAACTAAAGCTGTAAGCAGATATCAGGCACTCGGCGGAGTAGGAATTGTTTTAAATGTGAGAAATAGTGAAGTCATCTCAATGGTCAGTCTGCCTGATTTTAACCCCAACCTACAGAATAAGGCAGAAGACGTACAAAAGTTTAATCGCGCCAGTCTTGGGGTGTATGAGATGGGGTCGGTATTAAAATTCTTTACAATAGCCGCAGCGCTTGATGCAAACGTTGTAAAAATTGATGATTTATATGACGTGTCAAAGCCAATCACTATTGGGAAATATAAAATTTATGATCTTCATGAATTTAAGATTCCGGAAATCACTGTGCGAGATATATTTGTGAAATCATCCAACATTGGTGCAGCAAAAATTGCAGTTAAATTAGGTATTGAAAAACAAGTAGAATACTTTAAAGCTATGAAGCTATTTTCTCCTTTGAAAATAGAAATACCAGAAAAATCTACACCGATAATCCCGGATAAATGGAGTGAAAACACTTTAATAACAGCATCTTATGGTTATGGCATAGCTATAACTCCTATACATCTTGCACAAACTGCAGCAGCATTAATCAACAATGGGGTATTTCATAACGCAACCTTGATGTTGAATAAGAGAAGTATAGGAGAGCAAATTATCTCAAGAAGAACTTCCAGGGAAATGAGAAAATTATTACGCGCAGCAGTAACGGATGGCACTGGCAGCAGAGCAAAAATAAAGGCATATTCAATAGGGGGAAAGACTGGATCGGCGGAAAAAGTTGTAGATGGTAAATATAGCAAAGATGCAAACATAGCGTCATTTATAGGAGTGCTAACCATGCTTGACCCAAGGTATATAGTGCTAATTGCTATTGATGAACCTCAAGGGATACACCATACCGGGGGAATAATTGCTGCGCCTATAGTAAAGAACATTATAAATAGAATAGCACCTATACTAAATGTTACACCTGAGATGTAAAATTATGATTGCTTTACTATAACTTCAAATCTATCATTACCAAAATTCTTATTAATATACCAAGAACCATCATCTTTAGTTACAAATTCAAGACCTTTAAGGTCTCTTTCTATTGTCTTTCCATTTTGACCATCAATAGCGATATTAATATCGAATGTAATAACGTCTAGATTTATCATAGCTTCTTTCCCGCTGCACGAATTTAGACTGAACTTGCCTAACATAACATCATTAAAACTCACTTCCCCTGTATAGACATCACACTGACCGTCCATACAACACGTAGTTTCAATATAGAAAAGGTCTGACATATAAAATACCTTACGTTTATAAAAAAAGAGCTAAATATATATAGCTAGTGCAGCCCTACGCCATACCACTAACAAGTAATAGTCAGTAAACCTAGGTCTCTTAGCTATATAACCATAATACAGCTAGGAATGTAAAGTTCAACAGTTAATTGTGTAAGGAAGTCTAAATTACTACATCTTAGAGGAATGGTTGTTTAGTTTTTTTGTTAATCTTTTTTACCATACTGTCAATCATATGCTTTATCCCTTGATATACAGAGTATGTACTTTCGTCGCTACGCATATAAGCAGAACAGGAAAATACATTATACTCTTCGTCTTCTATTGATAACCCTGTATCGCACTTTATGTGTTTGCCGCCAAGCTTCTCTATCAACTGTTCTTTGTCATCTCCTATAGTTACCTTAATCTCACTTTCTTCTTTACCTATCTTGCTACTTAAAATTGAAACAATTACGGCTGGAGATATGCATATTGCTCCTATTGGCTTTTTTGTGACAAAAAATTCTGAAACTAATCTTTCAAATTCAGGCATTACTGTCACCATATCTTTATTTTCAGCTAAGTCAGATAAATTTTTCGCAACCCCGTATCCACCAGGTACGACTAGCATGTCAAAATTTTCAGCTTTGGCTTCTTTTAAGTCATATATTTCGCCTCTTGCGATTCTTGCTGCTTCTACAAGTACATTCCTTTTTTCTTTCACTGCCTCCTTTGTTTTATGATTCATAACTTGTGTGATATTGATGTCAGGTGCAAAGCATTTAACATCCACTTCCTGCTGATCAAGCACAAGCAGACTTAAAACCGCTTCTCTTACCTCTGCACCGTCAAGGTGACCACACCCTGATAAAATCACAGCAGCTTTTAATTTTTTTTCACCCATAAAGTACCTTGATTTCATATAATCTAGATATTTTAATACAAATTCTATATTTGGAAAGGGGTATGTTATATCAATTATGATATAATTAATAATTAGTATGTATAATTAGGCATATTTACAGTCAATGGAGTAAAATGTGGCTGAGTTCTTTGATAATGAAACTGACTACCAAGAACTAAGAAAAGCTATTTCAGATATAATAGAAAGCATCGCACAATTCCCACAGGAAGAAAAAGGGAAGTTGTTTGAAGCCCTATCAGAACAAGTTAAAGGGATGAATCTCAAAGATTTAGGTTTAGCGATTAATGACCAAGGCTTGCAAAAGGAGGTAAACAAAGAATTATTTATAAAATTCATTGAAGAAGCACTTAAAGGGTTAACTTCTGAAAACGTTGACTCAAAAATAATAGAAGAGGCGTTAAAATCTGTTAATCAGCAAGCAATAAGTAATGTTATAAATAATAATAAAGGTCCGCTGGACAATCTAGTCAATTATTTTAAATCAGCATCTGCAAATAAAAAAATTGGAATAGCTTCTACAGCAATAGTATTGGGAGTAGCATTTTCTCCGCTTATTGTGCTTGCTACATTAATAGCGCTTGTAGCTATTGGAGCGCGTTATGTAGGAATAGGTATAGGAAAGGCAGGGGAAAAAATAAAAGAAGGAGCGATTGAAGCAGGAAAAGCAGTGAAAAGTTCATATAAGGATTTAATAGATAAATTACCTACAGTTCAAGCAAGAGAGAATAACTTTAGTAGATTAAGAACAAACGTGCTTGAAACTATTGCAAACATTAGTCTTAAAGATAACGAAGGCGTTGACGCTAAAAAAGGTCTTGATGATGGGAAAAAAATATTAGAAATGCTTCACAATGAAAGGCAGCGATCTGCTATACAAGAGTTAGTAAAGAATGGAACCATTCAAAATTTTTCAGAAGATGATATGAGCAGACTTCTGGAAAAGGGCCTCAGTACTCATGTAGCAGATATGAAAGCACTTAATGATCTTATAAATAAATTTCAACCTGCAATTATGGCTATTGGTAACGGTAAAATAGAAGATGTAGAACAAAAAGTTAATGAGAAAGCTCAGGAAATGAAGCCAGATTCTCAATTAGGTAGTTCAAGTGCTGAACGAGTGAGTGAAGAAGGAATCACAGGACCGGGTTGATGCATTTGAGGAGCGTTTTGACGCAAAAATTACTATCAGAAAGTGGGGTTACGCTACTCCTTTCTATCCACTTTTTTGAGCAATCCACCTCCACATCTAACACACATCTCAGTGATTATAATATCCAATTTTTGATCATGTTTTTCTACAGGTAAATCTTTACAATATTGTTTCTCATAGGCTACACCTATAAATATTTTTCCAAGCGGCCGTAATTTTTTTATCATTGTATCATACCAACCACCGCCAAAACCTAATCTATTAAAATGATCATCAAAAGCAACAACAGGAGTAATGATTGTGTCGGGAATTACATCTTCATTTGTTTCGTTCCATCCCTCAAATCTTAGCAACTGATTTTTATCAGGAATTGCTACTTTATAACCTAAATAGAGCAAACGACACATCAAAGGGACAACATTTATTTCCCCATCCATTGGAACGTAAGCCGCAATTGTTTTGCCTTTAACGTAACTTAAGTTCTGATTAAAGAGATTAATAAGGGAACTTGCCGCATAACTGGAATAACTTTCATCAATATCTTTTCTTATAGCTCTATATTGCTCTCTTATTTCCTTTTTGTGCTGTTTAATATCTTTGAACATGATCTATCCATTTCGCAGTGAGTTTTTCTTGTAAACTATTTTGCTTTAAGCGCTCACTTAAAAAATCAAAGTCAATAAATTCCATATCCTGGTCTTGATTACTGCAACTATAAACAAAACTCCTTTCTCCTGTTTCCGTATTTATATGTTGCTGAACACACTGAGCGCAGATTTCTTTCATCATACACTGCATAGGAGAATTAACTGACGATATTGCTATGTGACTTGACTTCAGATATGGCTTTAAAATTGTTTTTCTAGCTTCATTCACAGCTTTCATCATTTTATCAGAACCAATAGTGATAATTTTATCTATAGTGTTTAAATTAATACCTAATCTTCCTTGTTGATAAGAGACTATTGCATCAACTATATTACCATGAAAGGATTTATCTTGATCTCTGCTTGTTTCTATCAATCCTTCTTCACATGCCCAAACTACTGCATTTGATGCACGCTCTATCAGTGCTCGTTTAAATACATCACTTAATTTCTTATAGCCAGCAAAGTACAAAACCTTATTATTATTTTCAAGACACGCCTTCCCTATCGAAAATAATACTGCATTTCCAACTCCACCACCAATTAGCATTATATTCTTCATGTGCTATTTTAACTATATTTGTTCAAATTTTTTGAAATTTTATAGAACAAAGTAATTTTCGTACACAAAGACAGAGACAAGGACACTCTCTGACTTCAACTATACCGATAACTGACAGCTGAATTTTTACGTATATCATCTAATAACAAGTTGCTTTGTATCATAATCTTTTGTTGGTACATCTGCTGTTTAATTGCTTCTATATCCGCTGCATTACTCTTGATATCACACAACATCATTAACTTTGCAGTGCCATTTTCTCTTAATTCTACTATTTCATTCACACTTGTTTTACTAAATAAAATCTGTAAATCAGGATTTAAATCTCGCATTTTTATTTCAAACTCTTTTGCGTTTGGCAACTTAAAATCATCTGCTAATTTGTCAAAATTTAAACAATTGACCTTTTGCTCTTGAAAATTATCCAATAAACTTTCTGAACCCTCAACCACAATCTGTTTTAATTTTAAAGTGCTTTCCAGCAGTGCATAATTAAGTTGTACCTTGTCTATGACTTTTATAATAGAGTAACCTTCACTGAAACTGAATGGACCTGCTATATCGCCGGTTTCTAGTCTTTCTAAAACGCTCTTAAGTTTATCTTTGAGCTGACTTAAATTAACTGTTGCTTTACGCATCTTTATTGGAGATTCCGGGTTATTACTATTACGTAATTTTTTTACTAAATCTTCAGCTATGCCATAAACATCCTTGTCTTTTTGATCAGGAATTATAAACTCTTGGAACGTGATAAGATAATCCGGCTTTTCTGTTTGCCTTTTTACATCATCTACTTCTTTATCGCTTATATTAATAAATGGCACAATTCTTACTTCAATAATTTTGCTCCATAGTAACTGACATTTTATTTGTTTTCTTAAAATACTAAGATCTATATTATGCTTTTTTATGTATTGATCAACTTCATTAGCCTTAAGTTTAAAACTTTGGGTTAAAAATAATATGATAGCATTATCTAACTCCTCGTTGCTCAATTTTATATTCAGCCTCTGTGCTTCATTGATAATGATAATTTCGTCTATTAGCTCCCTAAGAATTTGAGGTTTTGCTTCTTTTTGATTAACACTTTGAGTGCCAAACAATGAATTTATAAAGTTGATGCGTTTTTCGATATCTAAATTTGAAATTGGCTCACCATTTACATCTGCAACAATTTCAATCTCGGTTGCAAGCAACCTAAGTGGCAACACTATCAACAGTAAAATTAGTATTTTATGCATATAAGTAAGGTTAACAACCAATTCTATAATAAATACTGAGTCAACGCTAGCCAACTTTTTAATAGCTATCTAAGCAAAGACGGAAATAAAAACCATTGCAACAAGATCAGGTAAACAGGCTAAAAACATGCCAATATAGCGAATTCAGACCGTGCTAAAACAGTATACGGAAGGAGAGGGATTCGAACCCTCGATACGACTTTTCAATCGTATAACGGTTTAGCAAACCGCCGCCTTCAGCCGCTCGGCCACCCTTCCAAATTTAGAACCTAAAGATTATATAATACCAAGACCTCTACCGCCTGTCTAATGCTTTTAACAGCAACATTTTTCCGAACAACTGTAATTTTTAGATCTGTGGTACAAAAATCTATAGCTAACCCAAGAAAGGTTTCCCTACGTCATACCGCAATTCATTCCACAACTGTACGAACATTACAATTTGAGCCTACCAGAAGAATGTCATCCCAGTGCCCAGACACTGGGATCCAGGAATTTTGATTGGGCACTAAGTTGGTAAGCATAAAAGTGGCTGGTCTTATGTTAAAACACAACGTTCTTGATGAGATTACGGCAAGGTTGGATTCCAGTGTCAAGCACTGGAATGACACCATTTGCTGTGCAGTTCACCTTCAAGAATGAATGTTCGTACAGTTGTGCGCGGTATCTCAGCATAGATTCCGCTAACAAGTAGCGGAATGACGAATTTGTTGTTTTTCAAATTGTAGGCAAACCTAAGCCACTTTAGCTATAAATCAACAAAAACTAATTTCTGCTTTTTTCAATGATTTTCTTTGCTTCTTCTACGCCAACCCATTCTCCAACTGCTACCGTTTTTCCCTTTTCTAGATCTTTATAATGAGAAAAGAAATGAGCAATTTTATCTAGTAGGTTTTTAGATAAGTCAGAATAGTCCTTTATATTGTCATAATAGCTATCAACACTGGAAACAGGCACAGCTAATATCTTTTCATCTTCTCCTTTTTCATCTTTAGTGAGTAATGCGCCTATTGGACGCACCGATATTAAAACACTAGATGCTAAGGGAAATTGAGTTAGCACCAAAACATCCACAGGATCACCATCACCTGCGCAGGTATTTGGTATAAACCCATAACTGCAAGGATAAGTCATTGAGGTAGACAAAAATCTGTCAACTTGTAACAACCCAAGCTCTTTATTAAATTCATACTTTACAGGCTCAGCATTTGCACTTATTTCAATTACCACATTCACCGCATTTGGTACCGCTGTTATTTTACTTAAATCCATAAATTACCTTCTTAACTTAAGAATAAGCATTATACAATATGTACTTTTAAGTTGCTACATTTATGTAGTTCTAAGCTTGTTTTGCATGGAGCGATTCTAAATTTTCATTCGTCATTCCATTGACTGTTGAAAGTGGTGGTTTCTGTGATAATTGAAATAAAGCATATACTATTACAATAGTAAGCACCGCACCAACTATCAAGTTAGTAAGGTTGTCTTGTGGCAAAACATTTTTTATTGAGTTGAACAATTTTTGCTCCATAAGGAAATAATCAGCAACATATAACCCAACAGATAATACAAACATACCCAAAATAAGTTTACAGACTGTGTTTTTATGGTCTTTTTCTTTTTTCTTGCTGACAATGAAATTTGGCCTACATTTATTCTCTTCTTGTGGCACTGAGTAGTATATATTTTTAGGGCTCGTTACTAATTGTTCAAATTCATCACTATTTTGGTTTTTTAACAGTTGCTCTAGGGTGTTTTTTGTATTTATAGGATATATTAATCCATCCATTTTTAATTCTTTCTCTTGTCGATCCACATTCTCATGGTCGATTGTATATTTATCTCTACTTGATAACTTGATCATATGTAGTGCTTTAGCTAAGAACATTGTATAATGCGCTATTAACTGATTCTCACATATCTCTAATACTTCTCTTTTTACTGTTTTGTTAGATGACGAAAGTTCTTTATAGTGACCACCCAAAGAAAAGAACAATGCTATATCTTTATCTGCTTTTATGTCATGAATGGAATAATAGCTGCTGATAATGCACTTATTTAATGCAAATTCTCTGTCATATTTGTTTAATGTAGTTTTTTCATTTAGTAACTTTCTAACACCAATAAGTACTTTATTTTCAAAATCTTTTTCTGTTTTAAATATTGCTTCTCTCTTTGGATTTGCTAAGATGTTAAGTAAATCTAATTTACTTCCATCTACTTCTACTACTTCATTTATATCTCTATTTAACTCAGACCCTTTAATAACTTCATATATTTTATCTATGACATCTTTAGTATTCAGGTTGTTGTTTTCACTAAGTATCTTATAAGCTTGAGCATAAATTAAAAACAGCCCTTGTAGACTAAACTTTAAGTTAAAATATTCATCTAATGGCTCCCCCTCTTTTTTAATGAATGCAGACAAACCAAAATGATTTCTGCAGTCCATACTACGATCTAAGTCGGCATGTTGAAAGCCACCTAAAAAAATAAACAAAGTCTCTAATAAATTACCCTTACCAACAATTTTTATTAGTTCTTCAACTTCCTTAACCATTGCTAAAACCTATAATGTTCTACTTTATAGTATAAGCGATATAGGGTAAAATAGCAATAAATATTATTGTACGTTTACATTCTGCATAAAAAAATTAAGCCACCCAGTTAAGAGCATATCCATCCTCCACCGATAACTTGTTCACCTTTATATGCCACACAGGCTTGACCTGGACTGATGCCAAAGTAATCGTCGTTTAAAATGACACAGGCTTTATTTTTTTCGTCAGTTGAATGTATTGTTGCTAAACTTCCCGCATGTGATGATCTCAGCTTCACAGTTACTTCCATACCTTCCTTTGGTTGTTCTAACCAATTTAACTCCTTGATCAATATTTTTTTTTGCATTAATGCGTTGATCGGACCTACTATAACCTCATTATTTTCTGTATTAATTTTTATCACATAAAGAGGTTCATTGTGTGCGATACCCAAGCCCTTTCTTTGCCCCACTGTAAAATTTACTATGCCACTGTGCTCGCCTAGCACTTTTCCATTAACATCCACTATTTTACCTTTCTGTACAGATTGTGGAGCTAATTTAGCTATTGTTTTACTATAGCTTTCGGAAACAAAGCATATATCTTGACTGTCCGGCTTTTCAGAAATTTGTAAGCTGAAATACTTTGCTAATTTTCTTATATCACTTTTATAGAACCCACCTAGTGGAAATCGCAAAAGCTTCAACTGCTCCTTTGTTGTAGCAAATAGAAAATAGCTTTGATCTTTACTTTTATCAATGCTTCTGCACAACTTTACCTCACCATTTTTTTCTAATCTTCTCACGTAATGTCCTGTTACAAGCACATCCGCACCAAGATTTTTTGTAACTTGCAATAGATCACGAAATTTTACTGTTTGGTTACATCTTACGCATGGTATGGGAGTTTCCCCACGCATATAGGTACTTGCAAAATCCTCTATTACTTCCTTTTTGAATATTTCCTCGTAGTTTAAAATATAGTGAGGAAAGCCAACACTTTCAGCCACGCGCTTAGCGTCGTAAATATCCTGTCCAGCACAACATGCACCTTTTCTTGCGTTAGCATTACCGTCGGTGCCATAGAGTTGAAGAGTCACACCTATCACCTGGTACCCAAAGTTATATAGCAGTGCTGCAGCAACGGAGCTATCAACTCCCCCGGACATTGCAACAATAGCCTTGGTCTGGTGCGGAGCTCTATCTTTTAGCAGAGGTTCAATTTTAAATTCTTTTAGCATAATCGCCTTAATTTATAAACGCAAATCTTGTGTCATTCCAACATACAACTGTGCAAACGTTTTGATTTGGGGGCAATTTACATAGTAGATGATGTCATGAAAGTAGCTGACACTGGAATCTAGTGTCTATTTATGCAAATTCATTAAAACAGCATATTTATTTGTAATTAAGTTTCCTGAATCCCAGTGTCAGCTACTCGGATGACACCCTTTCCTGCTGGAAGTTGCCTTCAAATTACTTGGTGCGTGACACTGGGATCTCATTTATATTACATAATTCCATCAAAACAATTCGATAAACTACCTTCAAAAACAATTTAATCTTGCTTGAATAAAACATGGCCAAAATAATCCATGTTTTCAAGCACTTTTCCACTACCCAAGGCAACACAACAAAGTGGGTCATCTGCAACACGAACTGGTAATTTTGTTGTTTCACTGATAACTTTGCCCAAGTTACGCAATAATCCACCACCACCGGATAAAATTATTCCTCTATCGACTATATCAGAAGAAAGTTCAGGTGGAGTGCTCTCCAGTGCAGTCCTAATAGCAGAAATTATCTGATGTACAGGCTCTATTAAACTCTCTGCAACTTGATATTCTGATAAAAGCATTTCTTTTGGCATGCCACTCACTAAATCCCTGCCTTTAATTATCATTCCCTCTTTGTTATTTTCACCTGGCAGACTGGCTGAACCTACGTTTTTCTTAATTTTTTCAGCAGTTGTTTCACCGATTAATAACTTATGATTTTCACGAATATACGATTTTATTGCTTCATCCATAATATCGCCACCTACTCTGGCAGAACGTGAATAAACAATTCCGCCTAAAGAAATAATTGCAACTTCAGTTGTACCGCCTCCTATATCAACGATCATAGAACCCTCAGGTTCAGTAACTGGGAGCCCAGCTCCGATTGCTGCAGCCATTGGTTCTTCAATCAAAAATACTTCATTTGCACCAGCACTTTCTGCTGCATCTTGTATAGCACGCCTTTCAACTGGCGTGGATCCAGATGGAACGCATATGATAATATTAGGTTTATTAACAGTGAATTTTGTGTTTGCACTGCGTATGAAATATTTTAGCATTTCTTCCGCACTTTTAAAATCAGCAATAACTCCATCCTTTAAGGGCCTTATCGCCTCTATTTCTCCAGGCGTTTTTCCAAGCATCATTTTAGCTTTTTTACCAAAAGCATAAGGAACGTAGCTTCCTTTTTCTTTTACTCTTGCTACAACTGAAGGCTCATCAAGCACTATTCCCTGATTTTTCTGATAAACTAAAGTGTTTGCAGTACCAAGGTCTATGGCAATATCGCTAGCAAACAAACCTTTGAAAGTAAAAAGGCTATAAAACTTTCCGGTCAATTTTCGAACAAAATTCATACATAACTCAAGAAAACCATTTATTGAGACAAATTATACTTTTCAGATAGGTAGTAAGTAACACACTCAACGTCTAAACCCTTGCCTGTTACTTTTTTTAGCAGTTCCAGGCCACACTTTGCACTGTATATATTTTGAGATAACCAACTGATAAGTAAACTAAAATCTCCTTTTATTATAGCACTTAATGATTCGTAATGATTCTTTTTAACGAAAGAGAAAATCTGCACAGCAGCAATTAAAGCAATAATTTTTATAGGAAAGTAGCCCATAACACCGCTTGCCCAATATTCATCTTGAAAATAAGTGTCCAGCTCATTTTTAGCTTTTACTGGAATTTTATAGTGCTTCATACCTTCCAGCCACGCATCGTGCAGATCCTTAACTTCCAGTGTACCATTTATTATATCCTGTTCTAACCTAGTTCTCAACATAATATGAGCTAACAGACTAAATTCATCTGCGTTCTTTAAAGAAGAGGAAAGGTTTATTTCATTGAAAACCAAGTGCAAATTTTCAACACTGCTATTAGTTTTGCCTTTTATAGCAAATTTCTCTTTTATGTGTGGTTGAATGAACTCAATAAATTCTCTGGATGTTCCAATCATCCTTTCCATGAATAACCCTTGAGTTTCATACATAACATGTCTCGTAATTGGGCTACTTATAGAATTTTGCGCTAAACATTTTTGATAAATCGCATAACCACTATGCCGTAAAAGTGAAAATAAACCATAACAAAAATCAGATTCATCATAATCTATAGGGTAGTAATAAGAAGTACGAATCTCATTTAGTGCAATACCCATTTGCTGTAAACATAACGAGCCAAGTTCAATCTGCTTCTGAGTAGCAACTCTTTGTATATTAGTAACCTTATCCTTTTTCTGCTTTTCAATTATTTCATCCACATTTTCGCTAAAAAATTTGCCTACCTTGGGGAATACTTCCCTTATATTCTTTTCTGTGATATCAGAGTCATAGTCAGCAAGCAGTGAGTCGTATTTTGAGCATTTTAATTGCTGCGATTTTATAGAAGCTACTTCGCGAATGAGTGTGATTAAATCAGTAAAACGTTCTTTTAGTTTTTCTAAGTTACTGGTTTCAGAATGAGATAGTTTCCATAAATTTTGGCATTCAACCTTAGCTTTGGATAAAGACTTTACTAAATCAATAGGAACAGCACTGTTGCTTTTATGTATTCTCTCTATTAACTTTAGCTGCTGAGTATTTGCACTTTTTTTGTTACCAAGAGCATCTGCTAATGATTCCTTTATTGCATCATGAGAGATAATTTCATGTCTGATTTCTTCTAGAAGACTCATTTGTTCAACTTTGTCCTCTATATTCAATTGGCTTTGGTTTAGTACTTTTAGCGTATTTTCGATATTCTTTACCCTATATAATACTTCCTCTAAAAACTTATAAGATTTCATAATTTGTTCATTGTTTTAGAAAACATCTCTTTAATATCGTAATAGATTAATAATAAAGTTAAAAGTATATTTGCTTAAAGTACATAAAAAATTGTACTTTTTATTCCTTTATTGGATTTTTCTACTCAGAGTCCAGCATATTATAAGAAAATTAATTGTAAGGGTGTAGAAAAAGTATTTAGTATTTTATTTCTCTTGACTATATTACAATATGGAGAGATTATTAGCTACTGAAATTAAAGTTACGCACTATTTTAAAATTTATGGAGGTTTAGTAATGTGGAGTAGACTGGTTATAATGTGCTGTTTTTGTTTGCTACTTACTGGTGTAAGTTCTTGCCCAAAAAAAGGAGCAAATACAACAAATAAAATGAATTCTGTTGTTAAGCAGATAGGTGATAAAAGAGTTTTCTTTGGTTATGATGAATCTAGTATTACTGAAGTAAGCGCAGATGCATTACTTAACGTAATGGAGGTGTTACAAGATAACCCTGACGCGAAGGTTACTTTAACTGGTCATACTGACAACCGTGGTTCTCATGAATATAATCTTGCGCTAGGCGCTAGAAGGGCAGATGCAGCTAAAAAATTTATGGTTAGTTGTGCACCCTACATAGAAAACAGAATAAAAACTGCTTCTAAGGGTGAAACTGAGCCTTTGGTTAATGTAAAAGATGATTCTAGAAATTCTAAATATGAAAAAGAGCATGCTAAAAATCGTAGAGTGGAATTTTCATTTTCTGGAATAAAGAAATAGTTTCTTGCATTAAAACCTGGATCCCAGTGTCAAGCACTGGGATGACAAAAGAGAGCAATTCCGCTGCTTGTTAGCGGGATCTATATATACCACAAATAAGTCGCTGTATGACGTAGAGACTATCTTGCCATCAAGAAACATAATGAAATTAGAGTTATTATTTCAAAATATAGCTAATAGCTTTGCTTTCTATAACCAAATCGCAGTTGCAGTATCAGGTGGTGTAGATAGTATAGTCTTACTGCACTTAATGACTAACTGGGCAAAAAAAAACAAGCTTTCACTTCCTATAGCATTAACAGTAAATCATGGGTTACGTTCAGAGTCTCAAAAAGAAGCTGATTTTGTTACAAGTTATGCAAAAGAACTTGGAGCAAAGGAATCGTTCATATTAAATTGGGAGAAGCAAAATATTAAAGGTAATATTCAATTACAGGCACGAAAAGCACGATATAAGTTACTAGCAGAGTGTTGTAAAAACAATAATGTTAAATGTTTGCTCGTTGCTCATCACAAAGATGATCAAGCAGAAACGTTCTTATTAAGATTGGAGCGAGGTAGTGGCGTAGATGGATTATCATCAATGGATTACAAATCTTTCTTAAATGGTATTTATATATTTAGGCCATTGTTAAATTTTAGTCGTAGTGAAATAGAAAAGTACGCTAAGCTTCACCGGTTAAAATGGATCGAAGATAGAAGCAACTATAACTTAAAATACAGGCGAACTTTATACCGTAGCTTACTTAAAGCAAGTGACAATCAAGAGATTTTAACAGAGCGAATATGCCTCACAGCCCTTCATATGAAAAGAGCTGCAAAAGCGTTGATGCACTACACACGCCTTGCATTTAATGACTGTGTTAATGTTCATGATCTTGGTTATATTGAAATTAAACTAAGTGAATTTTATCAATTGCCAGAGGAAATAGCCTTGAGGCTTCTTCTTTACTCTATAATGGCAATTGCCAGTAAACATTATAAACCAAGGTACAATAGCCTTATTGCGATATTTAATAAAATATTGCAAAAGGATAGTAATGTTAACTGTACACTTTCTGGGTGCAAAATAAGAAAATATGGAGAAAATATCTTAATAATTAGAGAATCGTCAAAGATACAAGAAATTACCGTAAACCTACCTTTAAATGAACCTACTCAATGGGATAACAGATTTAGCTGCACAATACTCGGAAATCAAGAGTGTTCAGTTATCATCGCTCCATTAAAAAAAACACAAAAAGTTCCTGAATTTCTGAAGGATTACAACTGCTGCCCTGAAGTCTTTTATTCTTTGCCTACAGTACAAAAAGATGGAAAGGTACTTGCTTATCCTGATGTAATTCATGATACAAAAGACATCAATAGTAATAAGGTTCAATTCATTATTAGTTGCATAATACAAAAAAATCTTATATTATCGATATAGTATGATCGATGATGAAAATTTATCTTAGTGAGGGATTATAATGAAAATAACTTGGCGAGAGTTCTTTAAATTCATTTTCCCTTTGTTATGTTTAGCAATTGCTGCTTTTATTTATCTTATGTATATTCTGTTTCTTAGAATTAAGACTGCTACGGACACTATACTTTTTATGCCTATCATTATAAAATCCGCTGTAGTAACTTGTGTAGTGGCAGGTACTGCAGCTGTACTTTTTGTGTTTGGGGCAATATGTGTTGTTGTTTATGAACTAATGACATCACCTAAAGTAACGAATGAACAAAAAGTAACACTTGATGATGTTGCAGTTTCAGACGATGTAAGACGAGAGTTAAGAAAGATTTGTAAACTTCAGTCAAAAAGGGAAATAGAAATAGACGAAAAGCTAAATTATGCGCAAGACACAGGATACATTTTTTATGGTCCACCGGGGACTGGCAAAACTTTGCTTGCTAAAGCAATTGCAAATGAAACTAAATCTTCATTTATAAGTGTTTCTGCATCTGAGTTTATTCAGCGGTATGTTGGCACTGGTCCAGGAAATATACGTAAGCTTTTTGAGAAAGCAAGAAAAAATGCTCCTTGTATAGTTTTTATAGATGAAATTGATTCTGTTGGTGAAAAGCGCTGTGATGGTAGCAGTTATGGTCATCAAGCGTATACAGAAACTTTAAATCAGTTATTGACTGAATTGGATGGCTTCAAATCTAGAGAGGGTGTGATAGTAATTGCTGCAACTAATCGTATGGGTGTTTTAGATTCTGCACTCACTAGGAGTGGTCGTTTGTCCAAGCACATTAATATTCCTTTACCAGACGAAAACCTACGTGAGAAAATATAAAATCTTTATATGAAGGACACACCAAGAACAGAAGATCTAGATCTTACAGAACTTGCAGGTAGAACTAAAGGTTTTTCAGGAGCTGATTTATTTAATTTAGTAAATTCTGTAAAAGATTTTGCCAGAAATCGTATTGTAAAAGAGGACACAGAAGAAATCGTTATTACCATGAATGATGTTAGTAATGCACTTGAAAAGCTTAAGGATGAATTTCAAAAGCCTGAGAATGAAGAAGCAAATGTAGGAAATGTGTTACAGACTCTTTTTAGTATAGCTCCAAGGAATTCTAATGGACTTACTAGTACGTGAATTTATAGCAGATGAAGTTAATTATTGTTCATGAAAAAAAACACACTGAGTGGTGGTCACAATTAAATACACCTTTTAAATTTACAACTGCTGCCCTGAAGTCTTTTATTCTTTGCCTACAGTACAAAAAGATGGAAAGGTGCTTGCTTATCCTGATGTAAATTATAACGAAAAAAATACCAATGACGATAAGGTTCAATGCATTATTAATAGCACGATAAAACAAAATTTGGTAAGCTTGATTAGTACTTAGTTAGAAATAGAAATGAAAAAATTTTTAGAAGGCTTATTGATCTGGTTAGTAATTATTGTTCTTATTTCAGTTGTTTATATTCAGTTCAGCGGAAATGTAGGTAGAAGTAAAACAACCATACCTTTTTCGGAATTTTTAACTAGACTAGAAGACAATGATGTAGAAAATATTGTCATAAAAAACCAGAGCATTGAGGGCAAGTTTAGGGATGGTTCAAGTTTCAACTCAAGCGGTGTTATATATAGCGACCTAATAAAAAATTTACATGATAGAAAAGTGAGATTCTCCTTTTCAACTGGAGATTCTGCCATGAGCGTAATTGGTGGATTACTTATCTCATGGGTCCCAACATTTATCTTTATTGGCTTTTTGCTATTCTTTCTTAAACAAACACAAGCGGGGGGCAACAGAACTATAAGCTTTGGCAAGTCAAGGGCTAGACTCATGACTAGTGGGAAAAAAGTAACATTTGATGATGTTGCCGGAATTGATGAAGCAAAAGAAGAGCTAGTAGAAATCGTTGATTTCCTTAAACAAAGGCAAAAATTTCAAATATTAGGTGGAAAAATACCAAAAGGGTGCCTTTTAATTGGCTCTCCTGGAACTGGTAAAACTTTACTTGCTCGTGCAATTGCAGGAGAAGCTAATGTGCCATTCTTTAGCATTTCTGGATCTGATTTTGTTGAGATGTTTGTTGGTGTTGGTGCGAGCCGTGTTCGTGATATGTTTGATCAAGGCAAGAAAAATGCTCCTTGTATAATTTTTATAGATGAGATAGATGCGGTGGGTAGACATCGTGGCATTGGTCTTGGTGGTGGTAATGACGAAAGAGAACAAACATTAAATCAGTTATTAGTTGAGATGGATGGCTTTGAGTCTAATGAGGGCGTAATAATAATTGCTGCGACTAACCGTCCGGATGTCTTAGATCCAGCACTGCTTAGGCCTGGTCGTTTTGACCGGCAGATTACTATTTCTTTACCCGATATAAATGGGCGCGAGAAAATATTAAATACGCATATAAAGAAAATATCAATGGCCCCTGATGTAAATGTGAAAACAGTTGCAAGAGGAACACCTGGTTTTTCAGGGGCTGATTTAGCAAATTTAGTGAACGAATCTGCGCTTATTGCTGCAAGAAGAAACAAGAAGATTGTTACCATGGATGATTTCGAATATGCACGTGATAAAGTGATGATGGGTGTGGAAAGGCGATCTCTCATTATGACAGAAGAGGAAAAGAGACTGACTGCATACCATGAAGCTGGCCATGCGATGATTGCTGTTAATATGCCTGCTTCTGATCCTATACACAAAGCAACAATTATTCCACGCGGTAGGGCACTCGGTTTAGTTATGAGACTACCAGAAACAGATAGAGTGTCCCTCACAAGAGAAAAGATACTAGCAGATATAACTGTTGCAATGGGTGGACGTGTGGCAGAAGAGCTAATTTTTGGCTATGATAAAGTCACAAGCGGCGCATCTTCAGATATAAAACTAGCATCAGATTTATCACGTTCTATGGTAACAAAATGGGGAATGAGCGACAAAATAGGTCCGATCTATCACAATCGCGAACAAACTATGCATGGTTCTGAGATAATTTCTGAAGATACGTTAAAACTTATAGATGAAGAAGTGAAGAAAGTTGTGTCTTCTTGCTATGAAAAAGCGAAAGACATTTTGACCAAGCATAAGAAAGGCTTAGATCTCATTGCCGAAAATCTACTGGAGTTTGAAACTTTAACAGGAGATGAAATAAAGGACATATTAAGCGGAAAAAAAATTGTTAGAGAGGAAAATGAGAAGAATGAGAAAATAAAAAAATCCTCTCTCTATTAGATCTGACCCTAGCTTAAAATGCTAATCAGCTAACGCTGCAATAAAACATTCAGAATTGTAACTGTCAATATAAATTGTATTAGAATATTCATAATGTTGCATTTTCATCACGATAATGCTATCATTCAGTTAGTATTACTGTTTAATGAGGTATGAGTAATGGTTGACGTAGCTTCTATTGGTGTAAATGCAGTCATTGATCATAAGTATAAAAAAAGAGCGCAATTAACTTTATTAGGGCTATTTCTTGTTGTATCAGCAGCAACTGCTGTCTGGTTTCTCTTTCCTGTATCACAAAATGTACTAGTGCCATTTTTGCTCCCAGCCGTATTCTTGTTCTTTACTCTATCTATGGGTTATTACATGTTCATATTTAGTTGTGAAAAAAAATCTTTGGTAAAGAATGTTCTTGGTATGGTTGAACCAGCTGAATCAGTAAAGAGAGTGTATTGCCAAGAAAATATTAAATCCTTATTAGCAGAAGTGAGAAGTACTACGAGAGATAGGTTTTGCAACGCGCTTGTTAATCTTTGTTTTGAAGATCGTAGTAAAGCACACGAACTTGCATTATCTGTGAAAGAAATTGACGATATTGTGTCTTCAATAAAAAATAAAGACCTCTTAGACCATTTTGATCAATTTTTTACTATTACTGAAGTAAGTAATAAAAAAAATAGAAGTGAATTAATGAACCTCACAAGGGCATATAAGATAATAAGTGAAGAAGATCCAGACAAAATACAGGATTTTTTAGCTACTCAAACAAAAAGTTATTCATGTGAAATAATGTTACCTAAAATTAATAATTTTCTATCACAAGTTAAAGGTTCGGTTTAAATTAGTAGAGGTTAAATAAATATAGTTAAGTCTTTGCAATAGTGATTTTATCAATAATCTTAGTGTGTACTTGATTATCATTTTTTGTTTCAATTTCAGTGATGACATGGCACCTAACGGGCTCTTTTATGGCGATTTCTTTAAACCCTTTTCCAACTTTATTATAAAAATTAACATCCATTTCTTCATATTTATTCTTGTCTTTCGCTCTACTTAACCCAACTTTAACATCAATATCTAGAATAAATGTAATATCTGGATATCTAACTCCAGCCAACCTGTGCAAATCTTCTATTAGTTTTAAATCAACTCCAAACCCATATCCTTGGTATGCAATGGTTGAATCAATAAACCGATCACAAATCACTATTTTCCCTTCTGCAAGAGCTGGTAATATTAATTTTTTCATATGTTCGTGCCTCATCGAGATAAGTAGCAAGAGTTCAGAAATAGGATCAATATTATTTGTTAACAACACTCCTCTTATCTTTTCTGCAAAATCAGTGCCACCTGGTTCTCGAGTCGACACTACATTATTTTCGCCGTGAATTTGCTTAAAATGATTTGCAAGTAGCTTAGATTGTGTTGTTTTACCAGAGCCGTCTATTCCTTCGAAAGTTATGAACATAAGTTTTATAATTATAATACTAAAAAAGAATATGCAAACAGTATACATAGAAACCGTTTGACATTTAAATAATAAGACCGTAAATTACATATGGTATAATAATAGTCTATGGTTGCTCTGAATACTCCTAAAGTCGATTTTAGTTTTACTGCAAAAGATTTTAATCTTTTGGGAGTAGACAATAAATACTATACATTAAGTGACTGTTGTGGAAAAAATGGTCTTATTGTAATGTTTATATGCAATCACTGTCCTTACGTTCAGTCAATTATTAGCAATCTGGTAAGCGATGTTGATCAATTGAAAAAAGATTATCAGGTAAACACCGTTGCAATAATGTCAAATGATGTAAATGAATATCCAGAAGATTCCTTTGAAAATATGATTAATTTTGCCAAGGAAAATAAGTTTACATTTCCATATTTAATTGATAGTACACAGAAAATAGCTAAAGAATACGGGGCTGTTTGCACTCCTGACTTTTTTGGCTTTAATTCCAATTTAAACCTTTGCTATCGTGGACGTTTTAATGACACAAAAAAAGAAAAGGTTCAAAGCTATGAAGTAGGAAGTAGTGACTTATTTCAAGCTATGAAATTTATTGCAGAAACTGGTAATTCTCCAATTGACCAAAAATCAAGTATTGGCTGCTCAATTAAATGGTCTAATTCTACAGGTTAAATATCATGCACAGTGGCTCTCAGCATTTGTTTGATATTATAATTTTACTTTCTGCTGCTGTGTTTATAGTCATAGCGTTCTGGAAAATGAATATTAGTCCAGTGCTCGGTTACTTCGTTGCAGGTGCAGTTATTGGTTCTCATGGATTTAATCTGATACACTCAGCTGAAGCAATGGATAATCTTGCAGAATTTGGTGTAGTTTTCCTATTATTCATTATAGGCCTTGAATTGACATTTGAACGCCTGATCGCTATGCGTATTCATGTATTTGGGTTCGGTTCTCTTCAAGTTATAGTTACCATGGTAGCAATATGGTGCATCGCTCTTGCTTTCGGAGTGAATACGAATATAGCAACAGTTATTGGTGGTGGGCTTGCGCTATCCTCAACAGCAATAGTGTTGCAGGTTCTGCAAGAAAAAGGTTCTCAAGCAAGTCAGGTTGGTAGGTTGTCAATAGCAGTACTATTAATGCAAGATTTTGCAGTGGTACCATTAATAGTATTGGTACCTTTACTTGCTGGCAATTCTGAGCACAGCCTGATAAGCTCATTGGCAGGTTCATTGGTGCAAGCAGCTATTGCATTAGTGCTGATATTTATAACTGGTAGATTATTGCTTAGACCTTTATTTTCGGTTATTGCTAAAATGGAAAGTAATGAGGTCTTTATATCAACAACGCTTTTAATAGTATTAGGAGCAGCATTTATTACTGAGCAATTCCATTTATCGTTGGCATTAGGTGCATTTGTCGCTGGATTGTTAGTTGCAGAAACAGAATACAGACACTCAGTAGAACACGCAGTATTGCCATTTAAAGATTTGTTTCTTGGCTTATTTTTCATGACTGTTGGTATGTCTATCAATACCGAACTTTTACTCAACAAGTTACCACTAATTACTTTATTATCGATTATCCTTATCGTTTTAAAAACATCTATCATATATATATTGTGTAGATTTTTTGGGTTTAAGAGTGCACCTGCTATACAAGCTGGGTTACTACTTTCACAAGGCGGTGAATTTGCGTTTATTTTATTTCGCTTAGCAAATGAACTAAATGTGCTACCAAGTGAAATCGCTCAAGTACTTATGATGGTAACTACAGTAACCATGGCTTTCACTCCTCTTTTATCGGGGCTTGGAGATTGGATAGCAAACTCATTTAGCACTGAGAAAATAATATTAGATGATGAAGCTGTTGAAACAGATACACAAGATCTTTATAACCATGTAATAGTTGCTGGATTTGGTAGAGTGGGATATATGGTAACAAAAATGCTTACTGCAGAGCATTTAAGTTACGTTGTTGTAGATATTCAATCAAAAATAGTCAAAGAAGGAAAAAGTGATAGTTTTCCTATATATCTTGGAGATGTTACAAGATGTGAAATTTTAAAATCAGTAGGAATAGAAAGAGCTCAAGCTCTCGTTATTTCAATAAAGAATGAAGTTACTATAAAAAAAGTTGTTTCCTTAGTTGCTGCAAATTTTCCGCATGTAAATATTGTAATACGCTTACCAGATCTGAGTAATGTGGAGGTTTATAGAGATCTAGGAGCTAGTAAAATTATTCCTGAAACATCTGAGATAGGATTGCAGCTAGGTGGAGCTGCACTGAGCCTCAGTGGTATTAGCGAAAGTGGAGTTACGTCTTTAAAAAGTAGATTTAGAAAAGGCAATTACAGTATGTTAAAAGACCTTGGTAGTGATAAAGATGAATAACTACTTTTCTAATTTTATGTACAGAAAGCTTCAAGCTTTATTGAGGTTTTGCCTATAGTAAATTACGCACATAATCAACCAAGTTAAGGAAAGTGCAAACCAAGTGATTGCATATTCCAAATGCTTCATTGGCTGTATAGCTACTTTGCTGCCAAAATTGTTCGGCCACAATACACACTTCTCTAGCTTAATACCTAACTCATTGGAAATTTCCTCTGTACTCAGGGTAAACCATGTATTCGAAGCAGTATCGTTTTTGATGAACCAATTTTTGCTTTTATTGCTATCGCAATATAAAGTTCCATCTGCAACTACTTTTTCAATTTTTACTTTTTTCTCCTTTTTTTCTCTGACTATTCCTTTATTCACCAACATGTAACGTCCAGTGGTGAGCAACATAGGAGACAGCACGTGATAGCCGTGTTGCCCTGCAAAAACATATAGTTCTATGTCACTTAGAATCCCATCGATCTTGACATGCCTATAGTTAAATTTTTCAAGGTCGTTATTGGGCAATAGATGAACAACTGGAAGACTCATACTTTTAATAATATTATTCTTCCAGTTCAATCTGAATACTTGCCATAATCCTAATAAAAAAAGAAGCAAGCAAGGTATAATTAAAATAAATACTGTTTTTTTTAACACTCTATATTTGTGTTCTTAAATAGTTTTCAACACCCATTAGTTCAATAAGGTCTATCTGTTTCTCAATCCAATGGAAGTGCTCTTCTTCATTTTTTAACATCTCTTCTAATAACATTACACTAACAAAATCTTTTTCTTTCTCAGCGATAGAAATCGTTTCTTTGATATCCTTAATACCTTTTCCCTCTAATTTTAAATTAGCCTCTAAGATTTTCTGTATTGTGTCTTTTGCAAACTTTCCATCATACTTTGATATTTCATTTGTATCTTGAAAATTTGGTACGCCTTTAAGCAATAAAATTCTTTCTGCCAACTTGTTTGCATGTTCAAGTTCTTCGTTAAGCTCATTTTTTACCTTTTCTGCAAGTCTATTAATTCCATTGTTTTTGAGAACCGCAAAATGCAAAAGATACTGACGTACAGAAGTCAGCTCATTGGTCAATAATTTGTTCAAATGTTTTACTATCTCTTCATTCATAATCTTCCCTTAGTTCAATTTATCAGCATAATTTATATGATAACGATGATTATAGCAACTCATTTAATAGTTCCTTTGATAACAACCGTATTAAATAGCATGTCGTGGTATGTCTGTTTCTTTTTAGAAAAACAAGCAACTAGATACCAGCAGAGAGTGAGCAGCATTATAATTACTTTCAATGCACTCAAGACATTCACTAATACCTCCTGATCTTGCAAAAATTCAGTAAGGACAACTACTACACTGTTTAACAAAGGAAGAAAAAACTGGGAAGTGCTTCTGTCAAACGCTAAATTCAAGTCTATTTTAGAATTATCTAAATTGATAGTACATATATTCATTAACTGTTGACCTGGAGTTGCTTGGGCCTTTGAAGATATAAAATATGTGAAGTAACTACAATTTACACACATGTATGATAGATGTAAGATCAACGGAGAATCCTCTAATAGCAGTATAATTAATAAAGTTGGAATTAATAAAATTGCTACATCTATTAAATATGCGCAAAAGCGCCTTTGTATACTGGCAATCTCTGTAACAGCGGTCATTACCTATCTTCTAAATACTTTATTATAAAATCTGTAAGTTTATCAAAATGTTGAAAACATGACAAATCTTCATAACCGCTTATTGATTGACCGTATATAATAGGTAAACAATTGGCATTTTGTGCACACAGAACATCTGTGATGCTATCACCAACGAAAAACACATTTTCTCTATTTATAGGCAACGTACTCTCTTCTAGTGCAAATAGCAGTGGGGTTGCAGATGGTTTATCTTCCGCGGTATCGCATGACCCAACTACTCTTTCAAAGTAAGAATCTAGTTTAAAATAGGCAACTTCTTTACGTAAATTAGTATTTTTCTTATTACTTACTATTGCTAGATAAATATTGTGGCTTTTCAGTGTCTGCAACATTTTCTCTACTCCTTGATTCAGAGCAATTTTTTGCAATAGTGCATCGTCTAAATATTGTTGATATATCTGGTTCGCTTTTTTCCACTGATCGCCAAATAAATTGACCATATAGCTCTTTCTCGACTCATGGGAATTTCTATCAGCAGCTTTATTACTATACCCCATTGAGTTTATGGTATGCTTAATAGCATTAAAAATGTTATCTTGAGTGTCAACTAAGGTATTATCCCAATCGAATACTACTGCTAATTGACTATCCTTCATCTCTTATATGGTTATACATTTCAACTTAATAAGTAAATAGCATTTTAATAAAAAAAATATAAATAGGACGCTCTTACTCTTTACCACAAGTTATGTTAACTGTTTTTTATATAATTAGCTAATATACTGGTTATATGATATGTTTTAATAGGTAATACCAAATTCCATTACTAATCGAACAAATAAGAAACATTACAAACTCGTTTAATAGTAGTGCTGGAAATACTGACAATAAAATTACACAGAACATCTTCAAGTAAGCCTATGGTATCGTAGACTCTGTTGCGTAAAGTATTGTGTTTGATATATTGCCACAGCCTCTCAACAGGATTCAGTTCCGGTGAATAAGGAGGCAAGTATATAATGGTAATGTTTTCCTGAAATTTCAAACTTTTTGATCTATGCCAACCTGCACAATCCATTACAAGAAAGACTTTTTTCGTGCCTAAATCTTTCGACATCTGCTCCAGAAATATATTCATACAATCAGTGTTTACATATGGAGCAAGTAGGCTAATTTTCTTACCACTTCTTGGATTTACTGCACTGTAGATATAGAAATTTTGTCTACCAATTTTCATTTTAACCTGCGTTCTGACCCCTTTTTTAAACCATCCGTGTCCGATTTTTGAATGAGTTCCAAATCGTGATTCATCAAAAAAATACCTCCTTTTCAGGGTGGGAATTGACTATTTTATTGAAGTATTTTTTAAACTCTTCTTGCTTTTTTTTATCTTGTTTATGGTGAATTGGCCTCGGTGTTATGTAAGAAAATTTCATCCTTTGTATCTCACGGTGCACTGTTGATTTGCTAATGTTTAGGCCAAATTCCTCTGAGATTTTTATTTGCACTTCCTTAATAGTAATATTTGGATTTCTTTCTACCCATATTTCAATTTGCTCACGTTGATTTTTGTTTAATTTGCTTTTCCTTCGCCGTTGAGACGGGGCAAATAATCTTTCTACTCTACCAAATTTTAGATGCTTTATCCATTCAGTCAAAGCAGTCCTTGAAATTTTACATATTCTTGCCACAGCGCTTATACTACTTTCTTTTCCTACTATCACCGCTTGTAACTTTTTTGAAACATATGCGTTATTTCTGACCTTTTTTAACATTTCTTTCGCCAAATTTACAACTTTTTCGTCTAATAGTTTTGACCTTAATGCCATTTATACCTCTCTATTTTATCTACTTTAGTATCACTTCTTTCCCATTATTGTCTATCTGTTCTTTACATAGTGGGAATTGGTATAACAGGTATGGCCCAGACATCTAAAGAAAGTGTTGAAAAAAAGTTTAAAGGTGTCTTTGAACGTTCTCCAGGTGCTTTTCCAGAAGGTACTCCGTTAGAAGAGAAGGTTAATTATATTGCAAAAGGAACAAAGGCTCTAAAGGCTATGAAAAGTAAAGAGCTCGAAAACAAAATGAAAAGCGTTGCAGAATTGAATCAGAAATTTGAAAGTCAAAAAAGGCGTACAGATGAAAAAATACGTCAAGATTTTGAAAGAATTGCTGAGCTTGACCAACAATATAAAGGGAAGGGCATCTTCACAAGTGAAAAAGTTGCAGAATCAAAAAATGACAAAAAATTTCAAGAAGCAGCCAACACTCTTAGAGAAACTACAGCAGAAGGTAAAAGCGTTGAACAGAGTGGACAAAAAAAGACTTCTGAGGCTTCTGTACAAACAGATACACAGCCATCAGAGCACATCGTTAGTCCCTCAGTGAGCAAGAGTTCTGTAAAAGAGAAGCCCAACACTGAGCCAGGCAAAAAAGATACCACACCTCAACCACAAGAAAATCAAAAAGAAGAAGGGTTTTTGAGTCTTCTGAAGCGCTTTGTTAAGAAAATATTAGAAAAACTTTTAGGTGAGGATGAAAAGAGTGTGGAAAATGCTCGTGGCATAAAAGAAGATGCTCAAAGAGATACGTCAAATAACGAAGAGCAACAAAAGAGTAAGCACTTTGATAAAATTTTAAATCAGGACCAAAGTATAAGCGAGGGTTTGAAGCAGGCAACAAAGCTTGAAAACCCAACGATAACACCTGTTAATACTCCTGAAGTAAATACAGGTCGTGAAAGGTGATCCGCTTTCAAGCTTCATTATACCGCCACGAACCATCATACCGCCGCGGTATCTCTAGATCCCGCTAACAAGCAGCGGGATGACGATTGTCCGGGTGTCATCCCAGCGCCTCTATGATGTCATCCCAGTGCCTCCTTCTTGTATCTTGTCAAAAGCATCTAATGTTTTAAGCTTAAGCATTAGGTGGAGAAGGGAGGAACTCTGTGCTTCTTCTTAGATATAAAATCTGTAGAGGAGATAAGAATTCCCTTCTCAAAAGTATAGGCTGGACGGTATCGTAGAAAGACCTGAATGGTTCTAATTCTGTATTCACAAGGTTAGCCTTACTTTTCATTTTTAATGGTAACGTATGGGGTTATATATGATCAACAACTTTTTGGGCATAGATATATCAAAAGATCGCTTTGATGTTTTTCTCTCATTTATAAGCAAAAAAGGAAAGCGTGAAACTAGAAAAAGAAGCTTTAAGAACGATGGTTTCAAAGTCTACTGAATTTTCTACACAAACATAATGTAGAAAAAGTAAAAACCTGCATGGAATCTACTGGTTGTTATAGCGAAGCACTGGCTGAATTTCTACACAATGCTGGACATTTTGTAAGTGTTGTAAATCCTTATTGCATAAAATCTTATGCAAGGAGTAAGCTGATACGACAAAAGAATGATCAGACCGATGCAGAAGTTATTGCTGATTATTGCCAAAGACAGGAACCTTCTAGTTGGACACCACCTTCTCCTGAAATGAAAAAATTAAAACATCTTTATCGTTGCTCAGTTGCGTTAAAAGATGAGTTAACATTAGTAAATAACCACTTAGAAAAAAAAGAGAGACTGCCTAAAGAAGTTGCAAATGCTTGGGAAGACCTTGCAATGAATATAGCTCAAAAAATAGAAACAATAAAAAACTCCGTACGTGAACTATTAAATCAACACAAAGAATTGTTGGAAAATTTTCAACTTCTATTGACTATTCCAGGCATAGGAGAAGAATCAGCAATAGCTATTTTAGCTGAAGTTTCTGATATAGAGGTTTTTAGAGATGCCAGGCAATTGGCAGCATATACAGGAGTTATACCACGAAATATGACGTCAGGTTCCTCTGTATATGCCAAACCCAGATTAAGTAAATCCGGTTCACAAACATTACGTAAGGCACTTTTCTTTCCTGCCATAGTAGCTAAGAATCACAATCCTATCATTATGAGCTTTTGCCAAAGATTAAAGGAAAAGGGTAAGCATAATATGGCCATCGTTGGTGCTGCAATGCGTAAGCTACTCCATATCATTTTCGGTATTCTGACATCCAAAAGTGCTTTTGATCCTAACCATATCAAAAACTACAGGGCTAGGAGGTTGACTGAAGGTTTAGTACTTTAAAATCAAAAATGCTTCCTATCTATCTTATGTAAAGTGGTATCTTACACAAATTTATTGAATGTTGTTGGTTAGTGGATATGTTGATAAGTAAACTTCATCTGTTTTGTGCGTATAAAACTAATTTACTTATCAACATATCCACTAACTATAATCTGTGTACTGTTACACAATTGGAAGTATTTTTTGATTTTATGATGCAACTTGGGAAATTTTTATAATTTTTTTGTTGACTAACAAGACGGTATCTCCTGTCATTCCAGTGCCCAGATACTGGGATCCAGTTTCACCTTATGATGGTGTCATGAAAGTAGCTGACACTGGTTTCCATCCAAGACGGTGTCATTCCAGTCTGGAATCCAGAAAAAAGAATGGTGTCATCCCAGTGCCCAGACACTGGGATCCAGGAATTTTATTAAGTTGGTAAGCATAAAAATAGATGTTTTACGTTAAAATACAACGTTTTCGATGAGATTATATGGAAAACTGGATCCCAGTGTCAAGCACTGGGATGACAAAAAAAGGAGTACTGGAATGACAGCAGTCCTACGTCATACCGCGATTCATTCGCGGTATCTCAGCCGCTAACTGTTCTCCCTCGTCATACCGTCACGGTATCTCTAGATCCCGCTAACAAGCAGCGGGATGACGATTGTCGTTTAGCTATAAATATTTAAGAAATTTACCAAACGGAAAAAAAGGCAAAAGAAGCCCTGGTCATTGTCTATTTTCTGTATTGGCGTTTTTTTAAGTCTTAAACGCTGCAATTTAGCTGCTTTTAAGTGCAACTAACCTTAGCTTAAATGTTTAAGAAATTTACTAAGCAGAAAAAAAGGCAAGAGAAACCCCGTGTTAGCTAGTTGTCACTCTCTAATCCTGCAAATTGGCGTACTATACTGTCTTAAACGACTTATAAGCGCGTTTCAGCTTATATAGGTAAAAACCCAGAAATGTTGTGAAGACATAAGGTGCACATAGTGCAAAAAATTAAAAATAAGACGCCAACTACGTTGTTTTCTTGCTGTTTAATCTGCACAGATGAAGATAAATGAATACCTTCAGTTTCATGATAAGGGGGTTGGCGAAGGGTGTCAAGGAATTTTTATGCAAGAGATCCCATAAATTGGGTGTCATAATATGGCGGCTACATTAATTTTGGCGTGCGTGACCTTGAAAGATTGCAGTGCAATACTTAGATTATTAGGGTAGTAGGCAAATAATGGAGCTCAAAATGCATAACGTACAAGAAACTGAAAATTTAAAATTTGACGCTGAAGTAGGGAAAGTACTGAATATAGTGATTCATTCACTTTATACTAATAAGGACATTTTTCTGCGTGAGTTAATATCAAATGCATCGGATGCATGTGATAAATTGCGCTATGAATCTCAATCTAATTCAAATTTGCTAGATTCAAGTGATGAGTTAAAAATCACTATTAGCTCCAATAAAGATAAGAACGAGCTATATATCACTGATAATGGCATCGGAATGAACAGACAAAATTTAATAGATAACCTTGGTACAATTGCAAGCTCTGGTACGCAAAAGTTCTTAGATGCGATTAAAAATAGCAAGGATTCAAGCCAAGCTGTGGAGCTGATTGGGAAGTTTGGTGTTGGTTTTTACTCAAGCTTTATGGTTGCATCAGAAGTAATAGTAGAGTCAAGAAAAGCTGGAGAGGAGGAGTCTTGGGTCTGGAAATCCAAGGGAGATGGAGAGTATTCGATAAGTAAACTAGATAATCAAATTTCTCGTGGAACTAAAATTACACTCATTATGCGTCCTGAAGAGAATGAGTTTTTAGATAAATTTCGTGTTGAAAACATTGTCACTACTTACTCTGATCACATAAATTTTCCTGTTGAATTCATAAATGAAGAAGGAAAAAGTGAAAAGTTAAACAGTAAGGCTGCAATTTGGACTAAGCCAAAAAATGATGTTACTCAAGAGGAACACAATGATTTTTTCCGCAGTGTTGCTCACGTTGGCGGGGAGCCTTGGATGATATTGCATAATAAAAATGAAGGTGCAATAGAATATACAAATTTGCTTTATGTTCCCTCTATTAAACCTTTTGATTTATTTCATCCAGATAGACGTTGCTCTGTTAAGTTATATGTAAATAAAGTATTTATCACTGAAGATAACGTACAGATCATACCGCAGTATTTACGTTTTCTGAAAGGTATTGTTGATTCACCGGACTTGCCTCTTAATATCAGCAGAGAAACGCTGCAGAATAATCGTGTTGTTGAGCAAATCAGAAAATCCTTAACTAAACGCGCGATATCAGAGCTCGGTAAAAAGGCAAAAGAGAATTTAGAGGAATATACAAAATTCTGGACCAATTTTGGTGCAGTATTAAAAGAGGGTCTTTGTGAAGCTATGCCAACTGATGAGAGAGAAGCGCTACTCTCGATTTGCAGATTTCATAGCACTGGTGATGAGAAATTAGTCAGCATTGATGACTACATAAGCAGAATGAAGCCTGAGCAGGAACATATCTATTATCTCACCGGGAATAGCCTCGATTCAGTGAAAAACAGTCCGCAACTTGAGGGATTCGTCAGTAAAGGACTAGAAGTGCTCCTATTTGTTGATCCAGTTGATGATTTCTGGACTAGCGTGATTCATGAATATAAAGATCAAAAATTTAAGTCTGTGACCCGCGCTGATGTTGATTTGGAAAAATTCTCTTCAGAAGAAGATAAAAAAGATGAGGAAAATAAGCAAGATGAAGAAAAGACTGAAGAAAATACGGACTCTATACTGCAATATTTCACCAAGGTTCTTGGCAATTCAGTGAAAAGCGTGAAAATCTCAAAAAAACTGACTGACAGCCCTGTATGTCTAGCAGTTGATGAAGGTGCTATGGATCTTCGCATGGAGCGTTTTTTGCGTGAACAAAAGCAGCTAAATTACCGCACGCCAAAGGTACTGGAAATTAACACTAAGCATCCTGTAATAAAAAGCATAATGAAATCTCACGCTGAAAATGGTGAAAACCCAACATTGGAAGACATGATTCATTTATTATTTTACCAAGCTTGCATCGTGGAAGGTGAAGAGATGGATGATGTAAGTCTGTTTGCTAAGAGAGTTAATAATTTGCTTGGCAAGATTGTTGTCTAATACTATACTAGATTAGTTATTTATGTGAGGTAATATATAATTAATCTACTTAGAAAACCTATTCCACAAACAGCAGGTGTTACAGGAAAAGGTAAAAGCAGGAATAATTCTAGGAATCTAACTAAAATTGCAGGATTTAACCAAAAGAAGTTATTAGAGATGATCAACTTCGCTATGGTAGGCTATTATGTTAGTGATTGTGGTTGTAAAAACAATGAGTTTGTTAAGCTAAAGAAAGGAGGATATAAAACTCCTGCTCAACTTGAGAAAGAGGGTTACAAAGTTGTTCAATTTCATGGCATTATTTCTGACCAAGAAGTTCGACATACTGGTTATGTTTTCATAAGGGGTAAGGAAGTAACTATAGCATACCGCGGTACTTGTAATTCTTATGACTTCAAGAGAGATGTTGAAATACCTTTAATTCGTCAATATGAACTTCTGCCCAAAGGTGGTAAAATTCACCTAGGCTTCTACTCCGTATTTGAAAATTCCTGGGAGAGCCTTTACGGGATATTAAAAGGATATGCTAACGATCAAGGATTAGAAATCAGAGATTTAAAAATTAATCTTACAGGTCACAGCATGGGAGGTGCTGTCGCTAACATAGCTGCTCTATGTTTAAGTGTAACAGAGGATGCAAAAGATTTGCATATTGCAACTTTTGGTGCACCAAGGGTTTTTAACCGTAATGCTGCTAAAGTCTGTAATGAGCTCTTCGGAAGAAAGACTATTAGAGTAGTTGATCGATCAGATTCCATACCTTCATTACCACCTAATTTTATGGGCTATAAACATGTAGGCAAACAATTAAAAATAGGAAGACATTCCGTGCCGGCGCTACGTGACCACAAATTGGAAGTTTATCATGATCTTATTTTAAAAATAAAGCCAAAAAATTTTAAGTCGGATAATAATACATCTGCAACATGCTACATCCTTTCCCGGACTGCTAGGGAAGTGTATGATGTACTAACTGTACCCAGTTGTCTTATTCCAAGCACCCATTCAAGTAGCGATAAACAATATTTTGAACGAGTGAAAGATCAACATAAGAATGCTTCATTCTCTGAAATAATTAATATATATTCTGAGCTCAGCAATAGAAATGATAAATTTCTTGACAAAGATAGAAGAAATGGTATTATGGGTGACATAAGGGCTTCAATAAAGAAGCCCAGAGGCAATTATAATAAGGAGGGTGTAATGACCAAATTTAAAGAACAAAGTGAAAAGTCAGTCAGTTTGGGAGGAGGACTTCCTAATATTGACAATTTGACTAATTCTAAAGGAGGATCGACGATCAATTTGAGGGAACAAAACAAAAGGGATGAGACTAGTTTGGTAGAATCGTTTGAAAAATGGGCCAATTCGGGGGAAATTTTTGATATTGGCAGTCCGAATAATCTTGAAGAAGGTGAAAAGACTGTGGTTGAACGTGTAGAATATTTTAACAAGTATTTGAACAATCCTAAACCTAGTAAGCACACCCGTCTAGGAGTACCTACTATGGGTGTCAATCAGGTCCATTTAAAACAAAGTAAAAAGAAGTCAGTCAGTTTGGGAGGAGGACTTTCCGATGTTAATATTTTGACCAATTCGGGAATAGAAACTCCTGATGCTGACAAGTCGACCAACTCTAAAGAGGAGAGACAAAGTAAAAAGGGGTCGGTTCAGAAAAGACTTTCTAATTTTTTCCGTCCTAAAAAAAAGACACAAAGTAATGAAAGGTCGACCAGTTTGAGAGAACTTTTTACTCTTCGAGAAACGATAAATGAGGCCGAGGCAGAAATTAATGGTTTGCAGGGCGAGGAAAAGAATCAACAAGAAAGCAAACTTAAAGAAATTAAGGAATTGTTTCCGTTTTCTAGGATTCAAACTAACCAAGGAAAGGCCATAGAAGAAATTCTTTGTAATGTTCTTGAGAGTGTTGATCTTGAGACAGTAAAACTTATAGTGGGACAGAAAAAAATTTATATAACTGCATCTGCTGAATTTGCTTTACGGGAAGCATTAAGCAAAGCCAAGACAAAAGTTGCTAGTTTAGAGGGCGAGGAGAAAAGTAAACAAGGAGGCAAACTCAGAGAGATTGTGAAACTTCTTAGTGAATGGCTTGTAATTCAAAATGATCATGCACCATCAGTAAGTGATGAGCTAGATTCTTCAAGTAAAGATGTTAGTGATACTACAGGTACTCTTGCTAATCAGTCTACTGAATACATAACACTACAAACAAGTGATACGCCAGATTCCTCAAGTGATGAGGAGGATAATCACCAGCGTGAAAGTGAAGATAATCCACAACCAGAAACTTTAGTTAACGATACAAACACCTTGGATGATAATGCTAGTCTCTCAAGCAGTGATGAGCATAGCAGCACCTCTTCAAATGCTGGCGATGTGTCTACAACTGAAGATATTACTGACAATGAAGAGCCTGTGGTAACTACAACAGATAGTAAAGAGGGTAATGATCAACCTACAGGTAAAGGTGATTCACAAGGTCCGCAGATTATTGTCATCGGTAATTCTAATAACGTAGTTGTTGAAGATAACGATGTTGAAACGCACCCACAAAGTACAAAAAGTAGTAAGCTGCCTGTTATAGCTGCTTCTGCACTAGCACTAGCTGGAGTTGCTTCGGGAGCGGCTATTGTAGTTTGCCTAGAGATGTTAGCAGTGGGAATAGCAGTTGGAGCTTGTTGTTTAGTTGCTGCTGTAATCATATATTGCTGTAACAGACCTTCAAGTTCACTTGAGGGTGGTAATGTTGAACCTGTAGCTAACAGAAAGTTTGTTGAAACAGTAAGTTGAAGAATAAATATTGTAGTTTACCATTTAATAATTTATTATAATTATATTAATTATTAGCGAATGAAAACTTGGTAAACTACGAAGAAATATTCTTAAACAAAATCAAAGATATAAAAGATGAGGGGCGCTACCGTGAATTTATGCACTTTGCGTCATTGCCAGGTAGGCTCCCCCACATTATGGACTATGAAAGAAATAGGGAAGTAATAGTCTGGTGCAGTAATAACTATTTAGGAATGTCACAAAATGAGAAAGTTATTGCCGCTATTCAAAATTCATCAATTGGTGCGGGGGGAACAAGAAATATATCTGGTACAACAAAAGAGGTTGTAGAACTGGAAAAATCCTTAGCTTGTTTGCATAAAAAAGAGGCTGCTTTAACTTTTGCTTGTGGCTACCTTGCTAACCAGACAACACTTAGCACTTTATCGTCTATTATCCCAAATGTAGTAATTTTTTCAGACGAGAAGAACCATTCTTCAATGATAGAAGGCATAAAATCAGGAAAAAGACCAAAACATATATTTAAACACAATGATGTTGATCACTTAGAGCAGTTGTTAAAGTCCGTAGACACAAAAACACCAAAGATAATAGCACTTGAATCCGTATATTCAATGGATGGCGATATAGCGCCGCTTGAAGCGATATGCGATCTTGCAGATCAACATAATGCAATCACCTATTTGGACGAGGTGCACGCAGTTGGCATGTATGGTTCACATGGTGGCGGAATTGCAGAAAGAGAAGGCCTGATGGATAGAATAACCGTCATTCAAGGTACACTATCGAAGGCTTTTGGAGTGATGGGTGGGTATATAGCGTCTTCAAAGAGCTTGGTAGATGTAATAAGAAGTTCCGCTCCAGGATTTATTTTCACCACTGCTATGTCGCCTGTTTTAGCAGCGGCAGCAAAGGCAAGCGTTGAACACCTAAAATCGAGCAACATTGAAAGGGAAAAGCAAAAGCAAGTCGTTGAAAAAGTAAAAAACTCACTGAGAAATACAGGAATTAACTTCATTCCAACAGAAACTCATATAATTCCAATAATAATTGGCGACCCAGAGTTATCCAAAGGAGCATCAAAATTATTATTTGATGAGCATGGAATATACGTTCAACATATAAATTATCCAACAGTGCCAAGAGGAACTGAGCGTTTCCGTATTACCCCTACACCTTATCATACTGATGAAATGATAGAACATTTAACAGAATCTCTTGTAAAAGTTTTTGAGAAGTTGTCTATCTCTGTAGCCTGTTTATGCTATAGCTAGTACAGCCCTACGTCATACCGCGATTTATTCGCGGTATCTCAGCATGGATTCCGCTAACAAGTAGCGGAATGACGAGTTTTACGCTTATCAAATTGTAGGTAAACATAAATTACTTTAGCTATAGTTTTATATCTCCAGCAATGATTAGCCCGTTGTCTTCCGTTAGCCTTCCACCGCTTTCTTGCAGAAAAAGTCTACCGAGCAAGGCTTTATATTTGTTAATTCCAGAGTAAATTATTCCACTGTGCCTTCCTGCTGCAAGGTACGCAAAGCCTAAAATTGTTGAACCGATGGAGCGTACATTACTATTGCCAGGCAGCAATTTATTTAATAAATTACCACTTACATCTATTAGACCCCCTTCACGGCTTTTCACCCGCATTTTTATATGACGAGATCTAAAATCCTCAAGAAAAGCACCTTTCTTTTCTTCTGCCCAAAAAGTTTCTCTAAGAGCCGGAGCATCAATTACAGCTGCCACAACTTTATTTTTATGAATGAGACAGACTGATACTGCAAAATAAACCATGCAACTAGAAAAGTTCTCCCTGCCCTCTATAGGCATAATAAACCAAGTGTAACCGTTATCTTTTATTTCTTGGTCAGTATCATCTTCGGAAATAAACCCATAGTCTCGTTTGTAGTCGTGCAAGCAATCGTATATGGTTTGCTTGGATTTTGAATAAGTTTTATTAATGAAGTCTGCTGATTTAACATTAGAAATTTGCAATTCATTAAAATCGCGCATAAGCTGCCTGGAAGCGCTACGCACAGAATCAAGCATCACATTAATTCGTGGTGATGAGATGGACATTCTTCCTTTTACTCTTTCACTCTTTCATAATAGCTGTCATCTGGAGTATATACTACAATTTTATCCTCTTCTTTTATAAACTGAGGCACGTTAACGCGCATTCCGTTTTCTAAAATTGCAGGCTTATAAGAAGCAGTAGCAGTTTGTCCTTTAATAACAGACTCTGTTTCTTTCACAGCAAGTGTAACATAATCAGGTACATGCGCAGAAATTATTTTGTCTTGATAAGTTACTACTTTAATTTTCATATTATCTTGCAAATAAATCTTTTTTTCTCCCAATAAGTCCAAATTTATAGTGATTTGCTCGTAATTACTTGGATGCATAAGATTTACAATGTTTCCTTCAGTGAAAAGGTAAACATACTCCTCTTCATCTAAAATTGCTCTTCTGATTGTTGCATCAGAGCGAAATCTTTCATAGTGTTTTGCTCCGGTTTTAATGTTTTTCATTTCAGCTTGTATGTATGCACCACCTTTACCAGGTTGAGTATGCATAATACCTACAACCAAAAATAATCCGCCGTTATGTTCCAACACCTGACCTGGTCTGATATCGTTAGCTCTTTCTGCCATAATTACATTTTCAGTTCGATCTTACAATTATAAATAGCTTTATATAAATATCAAAGTCTTTATTAGTCAATAAATTCTGGCATATTGAGCACCATATACCTCTCCTTCATGTTTATGTGCGGAAACATTTCTTTGGTAAAAGACAGCATAATGCGTTTTTTTGTGCTGATAACTAAAATTTCTAATATATCCCCTGAGCCGAAATTATATATAGATTTTACATTGCCATATAATTCATTACTTTCCAGCCTTACTTCCATATCTACAAGGTCACTTTGATAAAATTCATTCTCATCATTTAGCTTCGGTAGCTTGCTTCTTTCTATATACAGCTTCTTATTCCTTAAAAGCTCTGCTTCATTACGGGAATTTACTCCGCTGATTGTAGCTATTACTAGATTATCACCTATGACGGATACTAAGTCTATTTTATAATTCTCATCACCACTTATTAGCTCACCATATAAGGAGATATTTTCAGGTTTTTCGGTAAAAGTTTTTAATTTAACAGCTCCTTTAATTCCGTGAGGAGAAGTAATCATTCCGAGGCATACCAGATTGTCGTTCATATTAAGATGATAACTAATGTTGGATTTTTTGTCTATAAGGCATAAAATACCTAAAAATGTTTGTTGTAATTCTATCAATACAATGTATTATGGAATACATTGTATTGATAGTGGGAAGATATGAGTCAATGTATTACTAATCAAATAAAAGAGCTTATCCCTCATTTAAAGGAAGTTAATAGTAAGCTACAAGGTGAATCTATAAAGCTCTTCAGTGACAAAGAATCTATAATAGTAGAACGTCGTAAACCTGTTGTTGAAGAGATGCTAAAGCATCTAGAAAGTTCTTCCATCACTAACTGTAATACTATGATTGATGCAGAAACTGGGTTTGGCAAGACTTATGATATTGGATTGTGGAGTCATGCGCTAGCTCAAGCAGGATACCACCATTTAGTTGCAGTGCCAAATGGTAATTTAGTTGAACAAGCTAAGAAAATGATAGATGGTGCATTTACTGTAGATGTTAAAACACCTAAAACTGTGCAAGAAATTAAAGATGCGCTGAAAGTCACTGAACCTACAACAATTATAGTAACACATGATCTGCTTTTACAGCAAGAGAATGATCGAAAATTTGAAGAGCAAAACGGTGAAAAGCCTAAATTGTGGGTTAGTGTTGATGAAGCAGATAGCATTAACAAGCAGCAGGCCTTTGAAAATATGTGCAAACTTGATGCGGAATATCCTACGACTTACCTAACCGCAACACCAAAGAAAAGGATCTTAAACAGATGTGGAAAAATTATCAGTCCTACAAGATCAAGTAGACGCTGCATTGCAGACACTATCAAAACAGTAAATGTTATTGCAAAAACTAATGAAAGAGAAAAATTCAATCGAGCATTCGTGATGAATGTTGCTGCTACCATAATACCTTTAATTACATTATTCCCTATTATAAATAGTAATGTTGCTGCAATAATTGGTCTAACTTCAGATTATTGGCTGTATTCCGCTTTAATTAATAATCTATACTTTACAATTTCTTTCGTTATACTTTCTATAGTAATGTTGCCAATTTGGTGGGTGTTGACCAAAATAACTGGAGTAGAATCAAAAGAACTGCTCCTTAGGTTTGCTGCTAACGTGCGCAGCTTATTTACTAGGGAAAAGTCTAGTCCAGCTCATGAATATGTTGAAGAATGTGAAGAAGTTTTTAATTACAATAAACTTGTTGACTCTGATAATCTGCTGGAATCTGTAAGGTGGAACGTACAAAGCCCAATTGGGGAAAATGCTCTTATTCTAGTTGATGATGTGAATAGCATAATTAACCTTAGCTTTGCATTGCAAGGTAAGAATAATTTGGTATATGAAGATGGTACGCGTTATGAAGTTTATAATAAATTTCAGCCTGAAGGGATGTCGTACCAAGATTACAGACTCAAATTACGTCAATCAAACTTTATAAACTGCGTTAAAAAGCAACACCCTGGTCTAACGGAAGAACAGATATCTAAATTGAAAGACAAGGTAGATTTTAGCAATACTGCTAAGTATCTAGAATACAGAGTAATGCACTCAATGATTGATCTTACACTTTCGTATTTAGTGGAATGCGATAACACCGCTTTGGATAAACAAAGAAGAAAAGATTTAGGTGGATTAATAGAAGAGGTTAAAAATAAGGTTAGTACTGCTAATGATAGCAGCATTACAGATTTTCTAAAGAAAAAAGGTTTTAGTGAGAAATTCGCTAAGGATGAGCTTTTACCACAGATAAAGACAGTAATTAAAGCATTGAGTAAAAGCAATGATAAACAACGCAGTCTAATAGTTGATAACTGGCACTTAAGCAAGGAGTTACATAGTTTCATAGAACAACAGGGGGATGTACTACATAACCTAAACGACTTCTGCGAAAAAAATAAATGTATTTTTGCAGGATTTGGAAAAAATGATCTTGATATTAGACAAGATAAACCTTTCTTTAAAATCATGCATGATAGCAAAAGTCAATACGAAGCTGACTATTGTAATTATGACCAAGGCGATTTAAATACATTAGCTAAATATGCGTTGACAACAATTATAGACGAATCAAAAAGTCGTGGTTTCGATAGTGAGTATAATCACGTTGCATCAATATTTACAGATTCAACTAGTCAGTTCAACAATCCAGCAGAAGCTTTGCAGAATTTGGGAAGAAATAGAGAACGCAATCCTAACAGGCAACCTTGGTTTTTTGCTGCTGGAGGTGAAAAAATTGAGTTATTTGTAGATAAAGTTTTAGCAAAATTAAAAAGCGCACTGCAGGATTTTTGTCAAAAGGTTTTATTTCCAGCCACTGATAGGTACAATAAACTAATAAAAAATAGAATGGGAATAGAGCTTGGAGAAAAAATAGAGATCTATATTAGCGAAAACATGGATGCACTAGGAAATATCGATGACGCAGCTCTGAAAAAATTTTCAAAGGATTTGATAAAAGAGGTGTATGAAAAAGTACATGATATAAATGATTTTGACGTAGGAAAGACAGAAAAAGATTTACGTAAGATTTTAAAAAGCACAGAAAAATATCTTTGTTCATATGAAGACAGAATTAAAAACAACGGTAAATTATCTTGCACACGCTCAGTTCTATTTTCTGTGGGAAGTGCTATTGTAAAGTCCATGTATTATCTATGGGCAGGATTTGACTATTTAGTCTTTTTAGCTAAAGCGTATAATGTAGGTAAGTCTGAAAATGCTGATGCAAAGGCATATGTACATATAATCAGAAACTGCTACTTTGAAAGTAGTGTGAAGGCTCAAAATATGTTAAGTCATGTATTAAAAATTGCCGGAGAAAATGATGATAGTTTTACACAAAATAGTTTGTACGAAGGCAATGGAGATAGGTGTAAAGAAAAAATCATCTCATATTTTCAATCCAAACAATATATATATGCATTAGATAAAACGATTTCTCGCATTGAAAATGAGCATTTAGCAACAGTTTTGAAAGCCGTAGGTTGCAGAGATGATGCTAATAAAACAGCACAAGAAATTAAAGACTTTTTGTACGATTTAAAGAATTTAAGCTGCGCAGACTTTAGAAAAAAGCATTATTGTGGATGTTCATATAAAATGAGCAATTTATACAAGATCAATAATCAAATTAGTATGGTAATTGATGAAGTTATAGATTGCCATAAATGGCGTCATGGAGTAATTTCAAAGCGGGACAATCTTTTGAGAGGTTTTTTTCCAGAGTTGGAAGAAAATTTTGGTTTAGAACTTAAATTAAAAACTAACCATAATATTTTTAAAGTAAAAGTTAACAATAACTTTTCTGAATTGTATCGCAAGAACTGGAAAGAACATTCTAGACAAAGGATGGTCTTGGGTACAGCTATGCTATTTATCGGACTTATAGTTTCAGCGAAGCTTATATATGAAATATCATTAGGCCATACTATGCTATTGCCATCACTTTGCGGTTTCATAGCATTTGGACCGCTAGCATTTTTGTGTGGTGCATTATTATGTGGAATAACGACCTATTTAGTGAAAGGGACATTTTTTCTTTTTGGAATACCAATCCTGTTAGAGGGATTATCGAAATGCGTTTTTAGAAACGATTTAGTACAGGATTTATCAGAAACGACATTATCATTTGGTAATAGCGTTTTCTTCCAGGTTCCAAAAAGCATCTTACAATCATTTATATTTGAGGATGCAACAAAGTTTGACTCACTAAGTGATATAAATGGACTTACATTGATAAAAGAGCAAGATAAGGTAAAATGCATGAATGAAGTAGCTACTACTATAATTTCGGTACAAACAACAGTTGGTAAACAGCCAGATCTTACGTGTGTATTTGCTTGATTTCACTAGAAGATTTCTCAGATAAATATTGAGTCAAAATCTCGATGCCTTCATCAATTTCTTTCTCGGTGATAATTAGTGGAGGTAAAATTCTCACAACGTTATCTGATGTTACCCCAACAGTAAGCAAGCCGCGATAACTTAGCTCTTCTGCAAACTTTTTATTGTTTGCTTTCACCTTTATTCCAAGCATTAACCCTTTCCCTCTCACTTCTTCTATTATTGGAAATTTACTTGCTAAGTCTTCTAATTTATTTTTTAAATACTTACCTCTAATTTCAACATTTTTCAAAAAGCCAGGACTGAGCAATTCTTCGAGCACAGCATTACCTACTGAGGTTGCAAGCGGATTGCCACCAAAAGTGGAACCGTGCATACCGACCGCCATATACTTAGCAGCCTTTTCAGTTGCAAGACAAGCCCCTAGCGGAAAGCCTCCTCCTATTCCCTTTGCAAGAGCACATATATCAGGTTCCACTCCTATATGTTCGTATGCGAATAATTTTCCTGTCCTACCAGCACCGCATTGTACGCAATCAAAAAATAACAATATGTCATTTTCATCACACAGCTTTCTTAGTTCTTTCATAAAGACTTCATTCATTACTTTGATACCACCTTGCCCTTGTATTGGTTCTATTAATATAACGCCTATACCACTTGAAATTGCTTTCTTTACACTCTCAATATTGGGCTCGATATTATCACACCAATCAATACAGGGACTCAGTAATTCAGAAAATTTCTGTTTATCGTTTGCAGCACAAGTTAGGAAGGTTCTTCCATGAAATGCACCATGGAATGTTAAAATTCTGTGACGGTTTTTATTGCCTTTTCCGTTTTGATAGACCCTAGCAATCTTAAGCCCACATTCTACTGCCTCTGATCCAGAATTTGAGAAAAATACAGTGTCAGCGAAACTGTTGTTTATTAATTTTTCTGCAAAATTATTGGCAGCAGGTATATTATAGGTATTTGATATATGCCATAATTCTTCTCCTTGCAATTTTAGAGCACTAATTAATCGCGAATTGGTGTGACCTAAGCTACTAACGGCTATTCCAGAGTGAAAATCTACGTAGCGCTTACCGTCAATATCATACAAGTAAATACCTTTACCATAAGAAAAATTTATGTTAACAGGAGAATAAACTGGCAAAATAGGAGAAATTGTCATAAAATATTATATGCTAAATTTTATTATTAATAACATAAAAACCGTTGTTTCACAATAAGAAGAATATGTATAAGCTAGGTAAATCAATGTTTTCTGCGCTGGAGAAAAACAAATACACAAAAGTTATTGCATTACTCTCATCGATCTTTATGATTTTATTCAGTGTGATATATTGTAATTATTTACTAAGGAGTAATTTCCTTTCTTCTTACCGTGATTCAAGTGTAAACTTAAAAAGTATACTGGAAAATGGCATAATAAAAAAATACCATTATTTACTAATAGAAAAGCATCACATTAAATACAAAAATTTTGACTACATAAACCAACTGGTAAAACTGCGTGCTGAATTATTACAATCAGTGAGCAAAGTAAAGGATTTCAGCTTAATACTGTATGATCAAAACAGCAGAATAATATTCAGTAATTTTAACACTCAAGATTATGATTATGAACAGTTACTTACAAATGATGAAATTGATGAACTATTAAGTAACCAAGAAATATTTTATACTACAGGAAATACATTAACTTCTATTTTTCCTATATTCCATGAAAATAGCGTTAAACCTTCGTTTTTTTTGAAGATTCTTCGAAACTACAATAATTCTTATGTTATAGCATATGGCCTATTTTTAACATTTTTGGGCTTATTGTTAATAATTTTAATATTAATAATGTTCTATTTGCAATTTTCTAATACCCAAATGCTAGCCAAGCAACATAAAACTAACATTGAATTACAGCAGATAAAAGAGGCATTAGAGCAAGAAAATGCAAATAAGCTAAAATTTTTTGCAAGCGTTACACATGAATTACGCACACCTCTTAATGCTATTATTGGATTTGCGGAGTTGATCAAAAATGAAACTTTAGGTTCAATGGATAACTCTCAATACAAGGAGTATGCAGACGATATATATAATGCAGGAACACACTTACTTACCTTAATTAATGATGTGTTAGATTTTTCAAAAGCTGAATCAAGTAGTTTAACAGTAGAAAAAGTGAAGTTTAACCTGAACAAAATAATAGATTCATGCGTAAATATGCTATTACCTAAATTAAAAGAAGCCGGGATTAATTTAAAAAAAGAGACGACTAATAAACAATTATTAGTCATTGCAGATCCTAAGAGAATGAAACAAGTTATAATAAATTTATTATCAAACTCAATCAAGTTTACTCCCAAAGATGGTTTAATAAGAATGGTGATAAAAGAAAATATAGAAAAAAACTTATTAACTATTGAGTTTCATGACAATGGAATAGGAATAATGCAGCAGGATATATATAAAGTTATGTCTGTTTTTGGCCAAGCAGATTCGGGATATAGAAATGAAGGTACGGGCATCGGATTACCGCTAAGCAAGAAATTAGTAGAGTTAATGGGTGGAACTTTCGACATTAAAAGTGAAGCAAAACTTGGTACTACGATAACATTGAACTTCTTTTATGAAGAACAAATATGTGAAGATTCGATTGATTTTTAATAGGATCTATTTGATATTGTCTTGAAAACCACACTTTATCAAAAGCAGCAAGCCGAGAAGGTAGGTACCGTCTGGCTAGTCAACAAGAAAATTATAAAAATTGAATCTCAAGCTGTATTGTAAAATCAAAAAATACTTCTAACTGTGTAGCGGTATACAGATTATAGTTAGTGGATATGTTGATAAGTAAATTAGTTATACCAATTCCCGCTATACAAGTAACGGATAGACAATAATGGAAAAAAGCCATACTGGAGTAAGTAAAATAGCGAGGTTTAAATGGCATTAAGATCAAAATTATTGGATGAAAAAGTGAGCAAAAGAAATGCTGAAGAAAGTAAGAAATAATGCATATGTTGCAAAAAAACTAAATGCTGTAATTGCAGCAAAAAAGCATAGTATAACAGCCGTAGCAAAAATATGTTGCATTTCAAGAAAGGCACTTACTGCATGACCTAAAATTTGGCAGAGAAGAAAAATTATTTGCTCCACCTCAACGCCGTAGAAAAACTATATTGAACCAAAGTCAACGTGAACAAGTTGAGGTGTGGATAGAGGAAAACCCCAATATTACTATAAAAGAAATGAAAATAAGAATTCAGGAAAGGTTTGGTTTAGCAAGTCTACAGTACACCGTAATATGCAAAGAATGAAATTCTCATATATCACACCAAGACCAGTGCATAACGGACAAGATAAAAGTAAACAAGAGGAGTTTAAAAAAAAAATCTTAATGAAACTATTGTCATGTATCCTGAAAAAGAGCTGTTTTTCTTCGATGAACCGCGGTTTGGCACACATTCAAAGATTGGACACGGGTGGTTTAAAAAAGGCATTAGGACACAGGTTAAGGTAAAACTAGGTAGGAAAATTTTTATCTCTATAGTGCACCAGAAATGGAGAGAGTTCTGGCTCAAACGTCAATACTGATTGTATGAATATATTCCTTGAGCAGATGTCACAATATTTAGGAACAAGGGAAGCATTTCTTATCATGGATTGTGCTAGTTGGCATAAGTCAAAAAATTTAAAGGTGCCTAAAAATATTGACATTATATACCTACCTCCATATTCACCTGACTGTTGAGAGGTTTTGGTTATACATAAAACAGAACATTTTGCGCAATAAAATCTATGATACAATTGCTCTGCTTGAGAGCGCTTTGTGCAAATTTATTGCCTCTCTTTCTCACTCCACAATTAAACAACTCTGCAATGCCTCTTATTTGATTCACTAATAATGAGAATTGGTATTAGAACAATTGGGGAGAAATCTTGATAGGTTAAAAGAACAAAACCCTAAGCCACGGAGTTTTATAAGTGAATCAGCTATATCTCAAGTTATTGATACTTTACATAAAGCAACTAAAAACCAGGCTGTTGGTTAGTACCGTTACAGATAGAAACATCGTAGAGCTTACTTGACACCATGTAAGCACCAACCCCGGCTATTAATGCAGACACAACTATTGCCAAAATGGGTAGTTGAACTGAATAACAGACCAAAGCTGTTGCTAGTGCAGCAACAATACCAACAGCAATTGCAATTTTTTGTTTTCTAGAAAATATTGGTGGCTCTTTTTGAGAATAAACACCAGAATTAAAAGTAGAACGTCCAGTTACCATAGGTTTTTTATCTGTGTAACTAGTATCACTTATCTCATTCCTGTTTTCTTTAGCAGCATTACCTTTTGATTTTTCCTTACCATGCTGTTTTACAGTATCCTGATCATCTTTATTAGGCTTTTGTGCAACATACTCTTCTGTTATGCTGTCTTCCTTTTTCTTTACTTCAGTCGGTGCACTACTAACTCTGGATTCACCCCAAAGCTCTTGTTTTATAGCCTCTGTGTTTTCCCTGATATAGCGAAATATTCTGTATGACAAGATTTGCGATTTTTGAGATGATAGGTCTTTGACTACAGGATTATCTTCAAAACAAGAAATAATCTTATCGAATAAGTCATAATATCTAAGAGAACCATCTTCAATCTCAATAACAGGCCATCCTGTTCCCTGAGAGAACTCTTGCTCAACCTCACCTTCAGCAATAGTACCTTTAATGACAAGCTTTATATCTGGTATTCCAAGTATTTGAGGTATCACTTTGCTGCAAACTTGAATGCCCATTACACCAATTAGACCATTTCCTGCTATAATATCAGCAAGTGATCTAAGATCTTTATTCTGTTCTACTACCTCAAATAACTTTCTGTGGTACTCTATTGAGTCCTTTTGCTTCTCTAAAAACTTTTGTATAGAGGTGACAAATTTCTTATCATTTATGTGATGACCATGAAACTGCACGTCAATAAGACCTTCAGGAGTCTTACTAAAATTGTTACTAGCATAAATATTAGCCCCATATTTTATAAAAAGTCCTATTAAGTCAGTAAGTTGTTTTTTGAAAGCTTGTTCTCTTATGTCAAATGATTGACGAATAAGCTGATGTAAAACAGTATTTTCTTTATTATCTACCACTTCATTAATGTTTGCTCCATTTTCTAATAGAAGTTTTGCTTCCTCTACATTAAGACTCTCATCAGAATAACGGCACGCTATAGATAACAGGGTTCTTGAATCTGTAGCACCATCGTCTATTGCATTTGGATCTGCTCCAGCGTCTAACAATAACTTTACTACTTCTTTATTATTGTCTCCTTCGGTGTAAACAGCTTCACTTAGTGGAGTACTATTGTAGCTATCTCTTACATTAAGATCAGCCCCTTTCTCTAATAGACGTTGAACCAATGGCATACATGCAGTTTCTTTTTCTCTGCAATTAATTGCGCTATGTAATAGCGTCGTCTCCGTAGTGCCATACAAACCACCAGATAACTTGAACTTAAAACTTGGATCAAATTGACTACTTCCCCACTCTTCATATATAGTACTAAGATTTTCTCTTAACTGATTTTTTATTTCCTCATAAATTTCAGCATGACCAACCCTACCGGAATTAATGTTATCACTTATTTTTGCAATGATATTATTAAACTCTTTGAATTGAGACTCACGTGGTGCCATATTAATCTAACCCTAGGATAAAATTATTTAATTGTACAATAAAGCTAAAGGAAGTCAAGTCCAGCACTTATTCAGGAAACAATAGCTTAAAAAGAGACTTAGTGTTAAATTTCTAATAGATTACTTATAAAAATAAATCTTATGGAAAGCAGAGCTAAGGCTTGGTTCATTTGGCTGATCAGTAACTTGGTTGTTATATTCAGCAATATTCAGATAGTTTATACTTTTATAAGTGTGAATCTTGAAAAAGAACTTGGACTTACAATCGCGCAAGTTGCGCTAGCTAACTCAGTATATACTTGGACTTTTGCTATCTTACAATTTTTTAGTGGGGCAACGTTTAATGTTTTTTCCAGTAAAAAAATTTATTTTTTCTCGTTATCAACTATGATCTTGGGGTTTTTTGTCCTTATTAATAGTGATAATTTTTCCCATTTGATTTTATCTCAAGTATTGATTGCAACTGGAGCATCATTTGGTTTTATTGGTGCTGCTCATACAAGTAGCATATGTTTTTCCGTTGCCCAATTTGGATTAATGTTTTCACTAGTGCAGACAATTTCAAGTCTTTCCGCTTTGGTGATTCAAATGTTGTTCTCTAGCTTGCTTGCCGAAGGTGCAGATTGGAAGAATCTGATTGTATGCATAATACTATTTGGTGTGTTGATATTTGTACTTACGCTTTTTTGTCCAAACACACTTCCAGAAAGCAGTTCAGAAGAATGCACAATAAAAAGCTCTATAAGAACAGTAATGTGCTCTGTACTCACAGTGCTAAAATTAAGAGATATCTGGATAACTTCAGTGGTGGGTGCTATTACTTTTGGAACATTTTTAGCACTGAATACCTTGTGGGCTCCAAGGTTACTGAGCAACTCAGAACTTGATGCAGTGGAGTCAGGTGTAGCAACCGCAATATTATGGCTTGGTCTTGCAGTTGGTGCTCCAATTGCAGATCGAATCTCAAATCTATTTAAAAATAGAAGGCATGTAATCTCTGCTTTTGCTCTGTTACAAGGTATTTCAATGATTATTTTGTTGTGCAGCCACTTAACAGTCCACGTTGTGTACTTTTGTATGTTAATGTTCGGGTTTTTTGCGGGAGGACATATGCTTAATTTTACTGTCGGCAGCGAGATTGTGAAACGAAAATACATTAGCACATCATCATCCATTATCAATGGGTTTATGTTTATTGTCAGCGGAATTATAGTGTCAATGCTAGCACTTTTTACAGATCATCAAATGGCGCTTTTTGCAATATTTGTAATGTTGGCAGTTGCTAGTATTTTAAATTATGCTACAGAAGAGACATACCCTAAAAAATAAAGTAGCTGAATCTCGAGTCGATTGCTATATTATATTTACGTATTGTAATATTTATCAATAATGGATCACGTTACAACAAAAGACACAACAGTAACTAAGGCAACGATAGCTGAAAATATAAACCAAGAAATAGGATTATCAAAGGAAGACTCTGCTTCGATAATAGATGATATATTGAACGAAATAAAGACAAGCTTGGTAAAGGATGGAATAGTAAAAATATCGTCATTTGGAACATTCTTGGTTAAGAAAAAGAAGGAAAGACCAGGAAATATACCAAATACATCAGAGAAAGTGATGATTCAGGCAAGAAATTCAATTTCTTTTAGGCCTTCAAAAATTATAAAAAAATTAATCAATAATTAATGAATAAGGAAAAATTATTTTATACGATTGGGGAAGTAGCTGAAGAGCTACATTTGGAACAGCATGTTTTAAGATTTTGGGAAGGTCAATTTCATCAAATTAAGCCTACAAAGCGTAAAGGAAGAAGGCTATATGATCTTAAGTGTATAGAGGCCATAAAGAAAGTAAAATACATGCTATATGATAAAGGATATACAATAAAAGGAGTGCAAAAAGAATTTGGTAATGATATAAAAGTCAATCTTGATCCAAAGAATTTGTTGCAAGAACTTACCGATTTGAGGGATTATTTAACTAGTAAAATAAATAACGAGGAAAGTAACGAACAGGCGTGAAACACTACGTCTCGCTAAAATTTTGGAGTTTTGTGAGAGTTGATATATCTAAAATGTGGCATATAGCTTCATTTCTTATATTATTAGCAATATTAATAGGCTGTGGCCTGCAAAAACCTGCACCTGTGCTGCTTAAAGGCGAAGAATTTTACGGAAAAAGAGAGCTGGAATATACAAGAGAGTACCATTTAATTAGGGAGCCTTTAATAAAAAAAGAAAATAGAAAAGCCATCATAAACAGGATATACAAAGATAACAATAATGCACAAAACGTGGGGGTAAATTGCAAATTTGTAATGCCAGTTAAAGGTACAGTTATTTCAGCTACCTCTTCTGATGAAATGTGTAAGGATGGCATAAAAATTGCTGCTCAAAATGGAACGAATGTAGTTGCCTCTGCACCCGGCAAAGTGGTATATGTAGGCAAAGGGCTGAGATGGTATGGAAATTTAATTATAGTAGAACACAAAGATAATTACATGACTGTGTACTCCTATTTAAAAAACATACATGTTGAAATTGGTGATAAAGTAAAGCAAGGTCAAGTGATTGGATCTGCAGGTAAATCAAGCACACAAGATAAAGATCCACAGATGTGTTTCACAATACGGCATAATGGCCAAGCGGTTGATCCTTTGATGCATGTGAACTGTAATTGAATTTGGATTTATATGAAATATGATTTTAAAAGTGTTGAAAAATTTTATCAAGATAAATGGGATTTTTCTGTAAGCAAGAATAGTGAACAAGAGAAATGTTACGTATTGGAGATGTTTCCATATCCATCCGGTAAAATTCATATGGGGCACTTACGTAACTATGCAATAGGGGATGTGATAGCGCGTTACAAGAGAGCTCGTGGATTTGAGGTTTTGCATCCAATTGGCTGGGATGCGTTTGGATTACCAGCTGAAAATGCAGCAAGGGACAATAATATTAGCCCTGAAACATGGACAAAAGAGAATATAGATAATATGCGTACACAGTTGAAATCTATAGGTCTTTCTTATAATTGGGAGCGTGAACTCTCCACATGTGAGCCTGATTACTACAAACACGAACAAAAATTTTTCCTGGATTTTTTAAAGCATGGGCTTGCCTATCGAAAAGAGTCATGGGTTAACTGGGATCCAGTGGACCAAACAGTGCTTGCAAATGAACAGGTGGTTGATGGAAAAGGGTGGCGATCAGGTGCAGTTGTTGAAAAACGTAAGTTGTCCCAATGGTTTTTAAAGATTACTGATTTCGCTGAAGACTTACTCAAGTGCCTGCAAAGTTTGAAAAATTGGCCAGAAAAAGTCAAAACAATGCAGGAGCGTTGGATAGGAAAATCTGAAGGAGCAACTATAGAGTTTGAAGTAGTTGGCTTAAATAAGAAATTGAAGGTTTTTACAACTTATCCTCATACTTTATTTGGGGCTTCTTTTTGTGCAGTGGCAGCAGAGCACCCTATTGTGCAGGATTTAAAAAATAAAGAAATACAGGACTTTATCGATAACATAAAAACAAATGGGGAGAATGATGAAAAAATAGGAGTTTACACCGGATTAAACGTTAAGCATCCATTTCTTGATAAGGAATTGCCGCTTTACATAGCGAATTTTGTGTTGATGGAATATGGGGAAGGTGCGATTTTTGGTTGCCCTGCACATGATCAGCGTGATTTTGAATTTGCACAGAAATATAATTTGCCGATTATTCCCGTTATTTCTTCAGCCCACTTAGGTGTCATTCCAGCGCGTGACGCTGGAATCCAGAATTCTTACAATGGATCCCAGTGTCGAAGCACTGGGATGACAAAGGAGGCGTATACTGGCGATGGGGTAATGTTCAATTCTGAATTCTTAAACGGATTAACGGTAAGTAGAGCAAAGGAAGTAATCATTAAAAAGCTCAAAGAAAAAGGGATAGGTGAGAAAACAACAAACTATCGTTTACATGATTGGGGAATTTCGAGACAACGTTATTGGGGATGCCCTATACCTATAATATATTGTAAAGATTGTGGAACTGTGCAAGTGCCAGAAAAAGACCTTCCTGTAGTTCTACCTGCAGATGTAGAATTTACAAGTGGTGGCAATCCGCTGGATAAGCACCCAACTTGGAAGTTCGTTGATTGCCCAAAATGTGGAAAGCAAGCAGAGCGTGAAACTGATACATTCGACACCTTTTTTGAGTCTTCCTGGTATTTTGCTGCATTCTGTAGTGAAGATAAATCAATAGACAAAGATGCATGTAATCGTTTTATGCCTGTTGATTATTATATAGGTGGGATAGAACATGCAATTCTGCATTTGCTTTACTCACGATTTTTCTGCCGTGCTTTAACCAAATGTGGCTATTTTGCTATTAAAGAGCCTTTCTCTACTTTAATCACTCAAGGAATGGTCTGCCATGCAACTTATAAAGACGAAAATGGTAAGTGGCTATTTCCCGCAGAAGCAAAAGAGTTGATTGCACAAGGAGCTAAGGTTCAAGTGGGCAAAGTTGAAAAAATGAGCAAGTCGAAAAAGAACACAGTTGATCCAAATTTTATCATAGAAAAGTATGGTGCTGATACTGCTCGCTTGTTTGTGTTGTCCGACACTCCTCCAGAAAAAGATATGGAATGGTCCGATGATGGCGTGGAAGGTTGTTCTCGTTATGTAAATAAATTGTGGCGTATGGTCATGCAGCTGAGACCTGTAAATATACACTATGATAATGAAAGTATTACGGGTGGACTTCTAGAGTACAGAAAAAAAATTCATAAACTCTTACACGGACTTACAGATGACTTGGAAAACTGCAGATTAAACTGTGTAGTGGCAAAATTTCGTGAGATGACGAACTTAATAGCTGAAATAGATGTAAAAACTGGAAAATCTCTTATTGATGAAGGTATATGTATACTAATCAGAGTAATTGAACCGTTCATGCCACATCTAGCTGAAAGCCTATGGCAAGAAATAGGAGGTCAACCTTGGCCAAAAGCTGATGAATCATTATTAGTTGACGATACGGTAACTATAGCAGTGCAAATCAATGGAAAATTACGCACAACAATAAAGGTAGCAATTAACTTACCTCAAGAAGAATTGAAGAAAATAGCGATAGACTCTGTGTCCAGTAAGATCGGTCAAAGCAAAGTTCGCACTGTATATGCTGTACCAAATAAGATAGTAAATATAGTTATATAAAAAATCCGAGTGTATCTGTTCAGGCAATGGCGTCAACTTAAGGGAAAATATCAGTGATAGTGTATAAAATTTCTCTCTAAAATTTTTACTATTAAATTACCCAAAAGCTGCAATAAACAGCACTTTTGTTTCTGTTTTATAGTATTTTCAAAAGCGAATGATAAAGGTATAATATATTCTATACTGAGAATATGCACGAGCTCCAAGAGGAGAAAAAATATATGCTGATGTTCCAGGAAAAAAGCGGGAAAGAGTGAGTATAATAGGTGGATGGATTAAAAAGAAGTTTATTGCACCAATGACCTTCACAGGAGGGTGTAATAAAGATGTATTTAATGTATGGTTAGAGCGAACCACAATTGCAGCGTAATACAACCATAGTTATGGATAATGCTACATTCCATAAAACTCCCAAAACAAAGTCATTAATAGAGTCTTTTGGCTGTCATTTGCTTTATCTTCCAGCATATTCACCTGATCTAAATCCGATAGAGCATTGTTGGCACATCATCAAAAGTCGCCTCAGACCTCTAATGCATCAATGTACAGACTTACACCTTTTAGTTGGTAATACCATTTTAGACGTTTATCATTCGTTTTAGAAAATACTATAACTGCTAACATTGTTTGCTTTTATGCCTTGCCTCAGGCAACATATCTTTGCTTAGAAAGAAAGCAATAGCTCTTGCATCATGCTTGTCTGTTTTGTGTATAGAGCGGCGCACAACTTCAAACTGTCCGGGAGCGACTATTACCACACGCTTAACGTAAGGTGAAACTGCATCATAAAAGAAACAGCTATTGCCTGTTGCTTCTATAGCCACTTTATCTGTTTCTTGAAGATTTTCGATAAAATTATCCAAGTCTTTTAAGCAAAACGTTTGAATATACTCTGGCTTCCCTTCTTGCAGATAACAAGCAGTAAAGCTATTAGTATAACTCCAATGTGACGCATTTTTTCCTCCAATTGCATATTTCAATATATCAGAGTACCGGTTGTTCCAAACTTCTATACGAGGTCATCACATTTTGTGAGCCTCGCCGGTGGCAGAATCTGGGTCACGAGGTCTTCTTCCTACACTCCATGTAAGAGAAGAAAGTGCCTCAAAAGAAGTACCAACCTGCCACCTATCCACTCTGAAAAGTTATTATCTTCTCTTGCTTTCAACCAAGCAATACTTATTCATATCATCTGGGTAAGGTCACAGTCATATAATAAAAGACCAAGGACGTAAGTATTTCTTTCCTTTTGCAGAAGAATATTGTCACTTATTTACTTAACAATTCAAAAAACTTGAAAGAATAAAGATAGCTATTGAAATTATCTTGATTTACATCAGTTATCCAAGTTTGACATTGAATACTTAACACTTCCTCTATTAACGCCTTTCTGTAATGTTTATCCAGATGAGACATTATATCATCAAGTAGAAGAAGTGGTGCCTTATTGTAATGAATACACCTTGCTTTTACACTGGATAAAATAATAGAAAGCAGTAATAACTTTTGTTCTCCAGTGGAGCACAGATTTATTGGTACGTTTCTTTTTTGACAAAAAACCCGAAAATTATCGTTATGCACACCAAGGGTTACTCTACCAGTCAATGAATCTTTTTCTCTGTTTTCCTTTAGACGATTCTGAAAATATTCTGCAGTATCGTCCAAAGTTAGCTGGCTGCTGAATTTCAAACTTGCCTTCGGAAAAAGCTTACTGGAATGGTTATCAATTGTATCTTGTAATATTTTTAAAACAGACGATCGCATATGTAAAATACTAACTGCATTAACGGCCATTATGTTTTCAAGACTAGAGAACCAGTTTTTGTTCAAAATGTTCTCCCTCAATAGTTTACTTCGCTCATGTTTAGCTTTTCTATATTTCATGTAGCAGCAAGTGTAATTTTCTTCAAACAGTGAAACTATACGGTCTAAAAATTTTAATCTGTCACTTGGAGAATTAAGAAGAACATAGTCCATTTGTGGAATCAGCCATATTACATTGGATATCTTATACAGAGATGAATAACTTGATTGCGTTTTTCCATCAATTTGTATTAGTTTCTTATCAAAACTCTTTGCGATACCAATTGAATTAAAATCCGTTCCATTAAAAAAATCATAGTGCACTACCCAATCTTCATTACTGAATCTATTTTGTATCTCACTGGCTTTTGCTTTTTTCATTCCATTGCTTTTAGCAAGCAACGAGATTGCTTCAAGTATATTAGTTTTACCAATACCATTTTCGCCAGTTATTACAACTGAGCTATCATCTGAATCCAGTTCAAAGTTTGAGTGGCTACGAAAATTATGTAATTTCAGCTTTTTTATGTAGCAATGGGTAGCCATTAACCTATTCTTTAGTTTACATTCTCCTTACTTCTTCCAGAACCTCATCAACATGCCCACTAACTTTTACATTTTTCCAGATCTTCACTACTTTACCTTTTTTATCTATTAAAAAAGTAGTGCGCTCTATTCCCATATACTTTTTGCCAAACATACTTTTCTCTACCCAAACACCATATTTTTCCAACATTTCAGCATTCTCATCAGAAACTAAGGAAAATGGCAGAGAATATTTTGCTTTGAAGTTAGCGTGGCGCTTAACACTATCTTTTGATACACCAATTATCACTGTGTCAAGGGAAGAAAAATCATCTATTTTATCTCTAAAGCCTTTTGCCTCCATCCTACAACCCGGAGTATCGTCTTTAGGATAAAAATAAAGAACTACATTTTTTTTATCAAAAAATTCACTCAATGATAAATTTTCACCAGAATCTGTTGGTAAGCTAAAATCAGGTGCATTATTTCCTACTGCTAATTCCATACCTTGCTCCATTAATAACACTTTTATGGTATTATAGTAATATGGTGCATTATTTCCTACTGCTAATTCCATACCTCGCTCCATTAATACCACTTCTGTGGTATTATAGTAGTATGGTACATTATTTCCTACTGTTAATTCCATACTTTGCTCCATTGATAACACTTTTATCTATAGTAGTATATTGTAGTCAGAGTATCAAATTTTATATATAGCTAACAGATAAGATTCTTGATGGGGGCTTATTGATAAGTTTCTGCCTTGTATCTTGTAAAAAGCATCTAATGCTTTAAGCTTAAGCATTGTAAGTCATGCTCATTAGTTTCCTCATCTCTTATAGTATTGCTAGATATATAATTGGATTTCTTAGGAAACAAAATACAATTTGAAATCGCAATAAAGAAGACCTTCTTTAAATTAGTGTATCTGCCAGACTGTCTTGAGTAAACTTTACCAGCATATGCTTGTGCGCGTTTTTCAAAGCCCTTGTCGCGAGCGAGCTGCATTTCGACCACAAATGCAGCCTTGTAGAGAGGAGTATCATCACCATTGGTCTTAGCATTAATATCAGCCCCTTTTTCTACAAAATATTTCACTGCATTTAAATTACCTTGCTTGGCAGCTAAGTGTAAAGATGTGTTGCTATATTCCTCTATAACTTGCTCTTTTCCTGTTTCAGTAGACAAAATTTGTTTGAGATCATCTATAAAATCTTTTAAATCTTCTATATCACCTAAAAGTTCCCTGGCTGTTTCTAGAGTTTTCTCCTGTCCACGTTTTGTAACTAAGTACCGATTGACTACCTGTAAACCACGCTTCCAACCCAGTTTATCTACCAGCCGATATGCACGATACATAAGGACTACTGAGTAATATATACCTCTTCCCATATCTCGCTTTGAACGACTAAGTTTAACTGTATCATCTATTAGCCCACTTACCCCTACATCACTAATTTTATCACTAAGACTTTTTTGCTTTAAAGTGCTAGACCGTAACAACTGAATGGTATTATATCTTGTAGCTATTTTACCAGTTAACTGTTGCTGACCTATAAACATTTCACCCCCCTTAAGTGTAATTAGAAATTACCCTCACTGTAAAACTAAATGGTCGTAAACAATTTATGTAAATACTAAGTATAGCCTTGCTTATAACACGGATATTTTTAGTGTCAACAACTTTTTAAGTAAATTTTATACAGATCAGAAATTGAATAGAAAAAACAAAACACGTAAATTAGCCTGTAGGTTTATTTATCACTATTACTTCTGCTTTCTTTTTTACAGCTACTGTTTTTGCAATTTTATCATGAAAAAACTGCTTTCGTTTGTCAAATATTGCAGATACAAAAATTAGTATTATAGCTGTAAAAATTAAGTCTGATAAAGGTTCAGGCCACCATTTAGAAGTATACTTATCAAAAAATAATATATCCATAATGAATAAAGAACTCAATATGAAGCTAATAACTTCAAGAGAAACATACCTAATTGTTGCTTGCATTAGAGTAATATTGTTAAGTGTATTTGCATCTTTTATACGGATACAGCATAACAATTGCCCTAGAGTACCACTAAATCTTCTTGTTATGAATATTCCGAATACTATTGATAGCAAAAAAAATAAGCAAATGTATATGATTAATAGTTGAGATTTAGCAGGGTGAAAAATTATTTTTACAAAAGGAAAATAGACTAAAGAAATTCCCATAATAATAAGACGGTCAATAATATATGCTATAGCACGCCTAGTTATTCCCACATATACATAGTTTAATCTTGGATAGCATTCTTCAGACTTATGATCCATTACTACTGTTTTTGCAATTTTGTCGTAGAAAAGCTGCTTACGTTGATCAAATATTGCAGGTATTAGGATCAATATTGGTAAAATTAAAAACCACTCAGAAATATAGAGAGGTACAAACAAAAATGCCTTGAGAGTGCTTCTCATCACTACTTGCATTAAAGCAGCGTTTTTAAGTGTGCTTGCATCTTTTATGTATATACCAAGTAGCAATTTTCCTGGAGTCCAACCAAGTCTTGTTATCATTAATACTTCTAATGCTATATATACTAAACTTTCTAGTAATGTACCTAAGTCTTCTAATATTTCATATCGTTCTGATATAAGGCCTGTATCAATGTCAGGATCAAGAAAGAAATAATTAAAAAAGTTGGCAAGGAATTCTTCTGGTAATATAAATAAAATTAATGAAAGAAACGATGAACAGCAGACTAGGAATATCGTTTGGTCAACTATATATGCTGCAACGCGTTTATTAATTCCCGCATAGTTATCCATTTTTGTATCCAACACGATTGCCTAACATACCATACTAGCAGTTAAATAATAGTAAAATTGTACTCCTTGTCTTCTTCTTGCTTTCAACCAAGCAACTGGGTAAGTTGATCTATTTCATTTATTGGCACAATTTGCGTGTCTGCTTAAGAAAGTTCACAGAAATACTGTACATTTTTAATAAAATCACTCTGAAGCGTGCTTGATTTCAATACCCCATTCTGCTAGTACTCATGTCCTACTTGCCTTGAGTGCGTGCTTTTAACCCGAATTCTAGATTAGAAACAGTTTTTAGTTTGAAATCAAATCCTCATATTGCTTGCTAAGCTTGTATTTTCTTCCTCTGTTGGAAAAGTCTACAACCTCAATAAATCCCATTTCTACCCACTTTTTACAAAGCTGAGCACTGGTGCGAGGCTTAAAATTAAATAATTTGCCTACTTGACTAGCTGTAATCATGGAAAATTCCCCAAAGAGCTCAAGAGCCCTACGCTGTTTAGGATCAAGTTTACGTATAAGATCAGTCTGGTCAGTTCTGTGCCCTTCCTCGTTTATACGCTGTAAAACATTCTCAAATGCAATTGCCACACCTTCCACAAAATAATCTATCCACTTGGTAATATCTGCTTCAGCTCTTCCCATGTAATAGTTGTGCGATGGACCTATACTGATTGCTTCATAATACGCTCCTAGATTCTTGGCATAATATTCTTCCAATGAATAAAGTCCTTTTAGGTCATATCCACCAAGGTGTAAAATTAATGTAGTCAACAATCTTGCAGTACGACCATTACCGTCATAGTAAGGGTGAATTGTTACAAATTGATAATGCGCAATACCTGCAATAATTGGGCAAGGCACTTGCTCACTGTCACGAATCCAATCAATCATACTGCTCATGAGCTTTGGTACATCCTTTGCTTCAGGTGGCATATAAATTATTGCACGTGTACGGCTATCACGAATAACGTTTTGACCATCACGATAAGGTGTTGGTTTTATTTTAGATTTTCCACTTGCTATTACTAGAGCATGCAGTGTTTGAACAGCTTTCTCAGTAATGGGTATTCTCCTTGCTGCCCATTGTTCAATTCGAGTTAAGGCTGCATAATATCCTTTAACCTCATTTTCATCTCTCTTATACCTCGGAAAGTGACCTTTATGCTTTAAAATCTCTTCAATCTGTTTAGGCTCAAGTCGATTTCCTTCAATCATAGTAGAATAGTGTGTCGTATAGAGCCTTGCAGTTTCACAAAGAGATGAAAGCATTGATACAGTGAGTGGTAAATGTAACACTTTTTCCTTTGCTGCCTCAATTCTTATAAGGCAGCTAGCGATTTTGGAGGTAATTGTATAATTTGGTGTAAATTTTATCGGCATAATATCTGCATTACATTACTTCTATATTATGCTGATAAAATGCAGATAATGCAACATTTGCAAATCTAAATACTGTAGATTACTTTCTGGATAGTTGATCTATTTCATTTATTGGCACAAGTTTAACTTTTGCGTGTCTGCTGACCTGTATAACCCCTTAGCTGTTTGAGAGAGTTCACAGAAATACTGTACATTTTAAAAAAAATCACTCTGAAGCGTGCTTAATTTCAATAGCATCCACCCCATTCTGCTAATAAATCTATTTCGTGTCCCGTTCGGTCACGCCAAAAGTATAGATTGGCAGGTAATCCCTGATTGAGGCGCTTCTTGAAAATCTCCAAAACAATCAAATTTTCAAACAGAGCTCCTTTAAGGTAGTACTCCTTTTCAAGGCCAACAAGCAAGTCATAGAAGTATAACTTTGGCATCTTGATTAAACGCTTGTTGAAACTTTGGTGAAATGGTTGAAGAAAAAATATTAGGTAACTAGCTTCCAAAATATTCAGCCACTGCTGCATAGTTGTATGAGAAGTGCCACAATCTTGAGTAAGAGATAAGCTACTCGACCTAAGGTTTGCAATGTTTTTAAGTTGTCGAACGTCTCGCTCAATGTAGATAACTAGCCAGTGGATGCATGTTAAGGCCAGGACTTAAAAATAAATGTTTGTAGGCATCAGATAAACTGAAATGCCTATGCGCCCTGAAAGAGATATAGGGAAAATTTTGAGACCCTGTTAGTACACTTTGCAGGTTCTTAAAGATATCTCAGGATCAAAAATTGCGCCCTTTAGCTAGAAATGCCCTATGAAAACGAGATTCTTCTAAAGATACGTACATGTTTTGTAATAGTTGTTTTACCAGACTCTGTAATGTCCAAAGCAGTTAGAAAATCTTTCTAAAACTGGGGTTATAGAACGTAAATACATAAATTGAATTTTATAGTTTCAATATGCAAGAATACTATAAAAGGTTAAAGATGGCAACACTTACACGAACATTTGCTCGCTGAACTTTCTACAAAAACATAGTTGATTGGAATTAAGTCGATAAACAACTCAACGTCCATCGACCCTGAGCCCTCCTTCCTGATCCATTCTCTACCTTAAACCGGAGGCTCCTCAAACTCTAAATCTTGTTTTCGTCGCCTCTCCCCTAATTATATACTATATTATATATAAAATATAATATAGTATATAATTTATAGGGGGGGTAGCCAAAAAAATGAGTTATTTTTGAGCTGAGCAAAGCCACCTAAGGTAGAGAATGGATCAGGAAGGAGGGCTGTATAATATATATAATCTTTATGATTTTCTGTATAATTTACTTATGTAACTTGATAAAAAAGGAGGGTAAAATTTATTGAAAAATATATTTATTGATTATCTTCAAAGCCTTCTCGTAAATGGTGTCTCTATGTCCTATTGCAACGATAGTTACTTCATATTTCACAGTGTTTACATGATATATAATACGGAACTCTTAGTCTTCTAAACCCTTTAAAGCTATAGTGTAAAGGCTCACCAAGATTCACTGGATCGACCGTAAGCCGTTCCTGTATTGCTTTATTTACTCTTGATTCTATTGTTACCGGTAAAGCTGGAAGATCTTTTTCAGTAACATTCTTTAAAAATTTAATTTTGTAATGCTTTATTTCCACTTGGCGTCTTTATGATCAACATCTCCACTTAACGTCTTCGTAATCAACTGTTTCTGCACTTTCAATATCATATTGATCAGCAACCACAGATAATAAAAAGTCATCCATTTCAAGTTCAATTGCTTCTCCGAGTAGTTTCTCTGCTAATTCTTGAGCAGGCTGCTTAGTAAGTTCAGATAACTTAGTAAGATTCTGCAAAATTTCTTTACTGAGAGCTATGTTAGCGTTTGCCATATGTTTTACCAAAATCTACTACTGTAATAATTATACAACATTTTTCTAAATTTTTCAATAAAGAAAGGAAGTAGGGCTGTATAGAAATACATTTTGTTTTTATAGAATATCTTCTATAATTTCTGTATGTAATAGTTTTTAGGTATGACTATGAATGAAGACAAAGAGCATTTAATATTTGTGATTGGAGCATCATTAGTAGGCCCTGCAATAGGGGCACTTACAGGTTTGGGATTAAGTGTCACAGCTTTTTCACCTTTAGCCATAGGTGGAATTGTTGGTTCTATAATTCCAGCAGCGGCTATATTTTTTTTTGCAGGATGTTTGCTGTGCAAATCTGATGGAATAGATTCTAAAAGAGGTTGTACAGTTTTCAGTATTGCAGCACCCATAAGCGCTGCAATTGGAGTTGGTCTTGCTGCAGCTGCAACTGCTATTTCTCCTGGTATAATGCTTGGAGCCGGATCTGCAGTTTTAGCAGGTGCAACAATAGGAGCAATAGCAGTAATAGCGCCAATTGCAGGGTTCCTTATAGCTGACAAAGTGAACGATTATATTATCTCTCCTATAGTTGAGCACTTTTCTTCAAAAGGGAAGGAAGAAAGTTTAAGCTAATCAAGTAAGGTTTCTGTTATTCCAGTGTGTAACATTGGAATAACAAGATTTGACATTAACCGTTGATAATCGGAATATTAGTAGAGTAGAATTACTCAAAAAAGCATGCATAAATATGACGTAGTAGTAGTAGGTGGTGGTCATGCAGGGTGCGAAGCTGCTGCTGCGGCAGCTCGCCTTGGTGCAAACACGCTGCTTATAACTCATAAAATTTCAACTATAGGAGAAATGTCCTGCAATCCAGCAATTGGAGGAGTTGCAAAGGGTGTTGTAGTCAGGGAAGTTGACGCTCTTGATGGAATAATGGGAAGAGCAATCGATCAAGCAAGCATACACTCAGTCATTTTAAATAGCAGCAGAGGTGCAGCAGTATGGGGACCACGTGCACAGGCAGACCGAAAATTATATAAGCAGGCAATACAGGAAATTATTCTAAATTATAACAATTTGACGGTAAAAGAAGAGTCAGTTGACAATTTTCTTATAGAAAGTAATGGCAATGGAGAACCGTGCATTAAAGCTGTAATGATAAGCTCAGGTGAACGTATATCAACAAGTAAAGTCGTTCTAACTACAGGGACTTTTCTGCGGGGTGTGATTCATATAGGAGAGCAAACAACTCCTTCAGGAAGAATGGGAGATAAGTCTGCAGTAGAACTTGCAAATACGTTGAAGAAGTATGATTTTAGATTAGGTAGACTGCGTACCGGAACTCCACCAAGGCTTGATCGTAATACTATAAACTGGTCAATATTGCAAGAACAAGTGGGTGATAACCCACCTGTGCCGTTTTCTTATCTCACAGAAAAAATTAACCAACCTCAGGTATCATGCTTTATTACCCATACTAATGAAAATACGCATAAAATAATTAGAGAAAATCTTCATAGGTCAGCTTCTTCGTATTTGGATGACATTGTTGCACCAAGATACTGCCCATCCATTGAAGTTAAAGTTAATAAATTTGCAGAAAAAAGTAGTCACCAAATATTTTTAGAACCAGAAGAGCTGGATGATGATACTGTATACCCAAACGGAATTTCAAATTCATTGCCTGTTGAAGTGCAAAATGAAATGATAAAGAGTATCAAAGGACTTGAAAACGCAGAAATATTGAGGTCTGGATATGCAGTTGAGTATGACTATATTGATCCACGAGAACTAAGCCATACTCTTGAAACTAAGAAAATTAAAGGTCTATATTTTGCTGGCCAAATTAATGGCACCACTGGATATGAAGAAGCAGCAGGGCAAGGAATTATCGCCGGAATTAATGCAGCACTCTCTGCATCTGAAAAAAAAGAAAGCTTTGTTCTTCACCGCACAGATTCATATATCGGTGTAATGATAGATGATTTGGTCACCAAAGGGGTGATCGAGCCTTACAGATTATTTACCTCACGTGCAGAATATAGGCTAGCTATCAGGTCAGACAATGCGGATAGAAGATTAACACAAAAAGGTTATGATATTTCCCTTGTGTCGCATGAGAGATACTCTGTTTTACAGAATAAACTTGAATCCATTAAGCAGCTTGAAGAGAAGTTAGGGAGTCTGACGATTACTCCTGAGCAGCTTAGATCTTATGGTATTAAAATATCTTATGATGGGATAAGAAAAACGGCATTAGATTTACTTAGCTATCCAAACATCGACTGGAATAAATTACAAGAAATATGGCCGGAGTTAAGCAGCGTCACGCGCTGGAATGACAAAATGGGACACACCAAAGCGGATAATAGAGCTAAGAATGAAATATGCGAAGCAGTTGAAATTGAAGCAAAATACAAACCTTATCTAATAAGACAAGAAGCAGATATGAAGTTTTTACGAGAGGAAATTAACACTCAAATTCCAATTGATTTTAACTATTCACAAGTTAAAGGCCTGTCAAGTGAAGTAATAGAAAAGTTGGAGACGATAAAACCAGCGACGATTGGCATTGCAAAGCAAATACAAGGCATCACTCCCGCAGCGATAGTGAGCATATTAGTGTACCTTAGGAATAAGAAAACGAAAGTAGCTGCTAGTTTTGCGTGAGGTATATGTCAAAAATCGAAGAATTTCGTTCTTTTATGTGTGAAACAAATGTTGACGCATTTATGTTGCATACTAAAGATGAATATTTAAATGAGTATTCAGAGGAGCTAACAAAGCTGTGTGGCTTTACAGGAACAAATGGGCTACTTATCGTTACAAAAGACAACAAGTGCCCATTTTTTACGGATGGACGCTATATCACACAAGCTCGCAATCAGCTCGATCGGGGCAATTTTCAAGTATATAATATACAAGAAGAGGATCCACGCGAATGGGTAAAAGCAAACTTAACATTGACCACCTCACTAGGTTACTATTTGCAATATTTTACCATAGAAGATATAAGAAAGTATGAGAATATCTGTAAATTAATACCCTGTTTAGCTGGAAAAAAAAGTGACTATCGAAAACAAGCAGTGGTTTTACATTCTATTAAATATGCTGGTGAAAGTAGCAAGAATAAATGTGAAAAAGTCGCTAAAAGCATAGATAAAGAAGCTGAAGCAGTGCTTTTAACTGATCCAAATTCAATTTCATGGCTATTAAATTTAAGAAATGAAAATGCCAAATATACTCCATGTATATTGGGCCGTGCTATATTGTATAAAAGCGGTAATGTTGATTTGTTTATTCAAGATAAAGAACATTCAACTATAGAAGCAAATTTAGGCAATCATATAAATATTTTTGATATTAGTGAGCTAGAAAATTCGCTGCACAGGCTAAATTCAATAGTTATAGATCCAAACACAACTCCAATGAGTATCATGGCTGTAATAAAAGATAAACAGGTAGCTGAAAGAGAAGATCCTTGTCTAATTTATAAAGCAGTAAAAAACCAAACTGAAATAGCTGGGGCTATAAATGCGCATATCAGAGATGGAGTGGCAGTTACAAACTTTCTACATTGGCTTGAAAGTAATGTTGGTACAGAACTTGAAGCTGAAGAAAAGATTTTAGAATACAGAAAAGAACAGAATTTGTTTAAGCAACCAAGTTTTCCAACAATTTCCGCATTTAATGAAAATGGTGCAATAATTCACTATCGTGCAAGCAGTAAGACGAATAAGGTAATTCAGAAAAGTGGACTATATTTGATTGACTCTGGTGGCCAATACCTTAATGGCACAACTGATGTGACAAGAACTGTAGTGGTTGGTAATCCGACTAGTGAGCAAATAACCCACTATACAATAGTATTGAAAGCTCACATTGCTGTAGCAAGTGTCATCTTTCCTTCTGGCACTACTGGTGGAGAATTGGATATATTGGCACGTACGCATTTATGGAAATTTGGAATGGAGTATATGCATGGTACAGGGCATGGAGTAGGAAGTTACCTATCAGTACATGAAGGACCACAAGCAATATCAAAGGGCAATAAAGTGAAACTCACGCCAGGAATGATACTTTCCAACGAACCTGGTTATTACATTCCGGGAGAGTATGGAATAAGAATTGAAAATCTGATGTATGTCGACAGACAAGAAAATAGCTTTTTACATTTCAAACAACTGACCTTCATTCCATATGATAGAAGGCTAATAGATGTGCAAATGCTTACTAAAGATGAAATTGAATGGATAAATAGCTATCATCAATTTGTCTATGAAAACTTAGAAAATAGCGTAAAAGATAAGGAATGGTTAAAGAAGGTATGTGACCATTTGTAAGCAAAGGAGCATTTTTTATTGTTTAAAAAGTATTAATGCAATTGTGATAGGTATTTTGTATTGTTTTTAATTTAAAAACGATATATAATAAAGAATACGTATTTTAAGGTAGACATATTATGATAGACAAAGGACAAGAAGATGAATTTATGAAGCAGTATATGGATACTTGCAAAGAGCAAATAGAAAAATTAGCCAAGGATCCTGAATTGCTTAATCAGACTTTAAAACCATTTATGCAAATGTCCCAGCAGCTTATGGCTGGCGGTATGTTAGAAGGGGCTATGCCTGGCATGGTACCTGATTTGGGTAGTATGGATGTTAACAAGATGATTGCTCAGATGAAGGAAATGATTGACTACATAAGAGGTAACTATAAGGAACTAATGAAAGAACATAGCTCGCAGATTCAAGAGCTTGATGAATCCAGTAAAAAGCTAAGAGGCTTAGTTAAAAAATTGATAGAAAAGATCGAAAGTAAATAAACAATATCTAACGCAAGTCTCTTCTGTCATTCTATGCACAGCTGCATAAGTGTCTAGTGACCTTACCCAGAAAAAGTAGAGAGAAAGTTAAGACGTTTTTGGAGTAAAATAAAACGTTTTTTCAAAATATGGCAAATAGAAGCAGCAGGATTCAAATTAGAAGCTGTTAAGCTGGTTAAAGAAACAGAAGTAAAAAAATAGCAAAAGATCTAGGCATAGATGGCAGTATGTTAAGTAAATGGGTAAGAAAATATGATGGAAAAATGTCAGAAGCATACGCATTTCCAGACAAAGGCTCCTTATGACAAAGAAAGATTTGATCTAAAAAAAGAACTAGCAAGAGTAACAAGAGAAAGAGACATTTAAAAAAAAGCCCTGACCAAACAAAAAGAGTAAAGTATTCTTTTATATAGAAATTGCTATAAAATACAGGAACTATGTAGGGTTTTAGACATATCTGCTGGTGGTTATTATAAATGGGTTGCTAAGGGAAAAAGCAGTAAGGAATTAGCAAGAGATGGGCTTCTAGCAGATATTCAAAAAAAGCATCCAAATGCAGATCCCTAAAATTCACGCTGAATTAAAAGCTTTAGGCAAAAATTAAAACAGTACAAAGTGTTATGCAGAAAAATGGTATTCGGGCTATATTGAGAAGAAAATTTAAAACTAAGAAGCAACAAACGGACAATAGAGTCGTAGCTCTCAATATATTAGACCAAAACTTTATTGTCGATCAACCAAATAAAATATGGGATTACTTATATAAAAACCAAAGAAGGATGACTATATTTGGCAGGATCTATATTCACGCATGGTAGTTAATGAGCAGTTCAATAAATAAACAATTGGTTGTTGACTCTTTATTGATGGCCGTTAATAAGCGCAAACCCGATAAAAATCTGCTGTTACATAGCGATCAAGGGTCACAGTATACCTCTCAAAATTACCAATTTCTATTGAATACAAAAAACATCATTTCCAGCATGAGCCATAAGGGATGTTGTTACGATAACTCTGTTGCAGAAAAGTTCACTCAAAAGGGAGCTGCTTATTGATACTTCTCGCTCAACAAACCAGAACTGCCATATTTGAATACATAGAAATCTTTTATAACAAACAACGTAGGCATTCTACTATTAATTATTGCATTCCTGCACAATTTATTCTCATGACAAAAACGTCTTAATTTTCTCTCCACTTTTTCTGGGTAAGGTCAGTCTGAAAGAACGAGAAAATTAATAGAAAGTGTTGGATGTAAAGTTTTATTTTTGCCGCCATACTCGCCTGATTTAAATCCAATTGAGAAGTTCTGGTTTGCCATCAAGCATGCCATAAAAAAAAGCGCTGCCAAGCTTTTGGCCCGATATCAATTCGGCTATTGATTTTGTTTTTCAGCACTCGGGGAAACCTTACTTAGGTTAGCTATATACAGCATATTTATAAGTATAATAAGATTATATTAAAATTTACTTACTTATTAATATGCTTGATTAGATATAAGTAAAATGTCATATGGGATGGCTTTGTTAGCTGCTTTAGGTGGTGATAAATGGATAGTCAAGCAAAATTACATTTGTAACTTTACTTGACTTGTCCGTTTTTTTATATCTTTATTACAATCATAACCTCTAGCCCTAAATTACACCTCTTGCTGTATTAGATGGACGTAGAACAGGACCCAATTTTGTGTTTAGTTGTTCTGGAAGACTTTCTAAAAGATCCATAACTAGTTTTGGCTGCTCAGGCTCAGCAGAATCAAGATTACTGCTTGGTTGTGAATCTTTCGGTTGCACGGTAGAGCAAGCTTCTTCGTATGATGGTGGTTGTTGTACTTCTGAAAGATTTGGGTACAATCTTGGCTGCTTAGGTCCATCGTATGGTGGTGCCGAAGGTTTTTTACCATAATCGCCTACTTCTGTTTCTTCTTGTTCTAATTTCTTCACATCTTCAGTATTAGTTGCTTTATCTACATATTTTGGTCCTTCTATAAAGTCTTGCATTTCTTTTGCAAAACTATGCTCTAGATAACAACTTGCTAAGTAAGCTACACCTGCTATTATAAGCGTTAATGCCATAACAATGAAAGGTGAAACTGCTATATACCTAAAAACCGTTACTTCATGCATACTCATATGAGTGGGTGGGTTAATGGCTATTATTATTGGGAGAAAGAAGAATACAGAAGTAAGCATTAATATTATAGCAGTGATACCTAAACATCCTAATGCTACTTCTTTTAATAATCCTCCGTTTTTCTTTTTATTATTAAGGCTTTGATATATTTCATGAATGTTAGTGTTGTTAGTATAGTCTTCTAGTTCTTTTGAAATCTCAGCCTTTAATTCTTTAACCTCATTTTCTAGTATAGAATAGTATTTTTGCTTCAATTGATCACTCAATACTGATTTACCGTCACTAAGAACATTTAAAATGTCTTGTTTGCATACCTCAATTTTTTTAGAAATTTTAGAATTGTTTTGTAGCTCCGCTTCTTGTATATCTTGATCCATTTTGGCCTGTAATTTTTTACTGATCTCATCAAAATCTTTAGATAAATTCCTGTGAACAAGGTATTTTAATATAATAGGTAAAGCTAGTGCATTTCCTCTATAAAGTGAAGATAAAAGCTGCAAAGCGAAAGAATTAGGTATTGCTTCTCTTGGTAGAGTTAAAGTTTCATTGTATCCATGTTCGATAACTAACTTTACTGAAGGTTCTTTGAACCTTTTTCTATCATCTATATGAAATACCCCTTTAGCAAAGAAGTTTTCTAATTTCTCAAAAGGACAACAGTTTTTCTCTAATTTTACTTTTATAATACTGCTTAACATTGCAACCTCACTAATTATTTTATGCACGCAGTTTAACACTATTTTAATTATTTGTCAAAAGAGTGTAATTATTAACTATAATATTTAATTAATAAGGCTTTGTTTTTTTTAATAAGAAGCAATCTAAGATAGACGGCTGCTATAGCTAAAGTGGCTTAGGTTTACCGATAATTTGAAAAACAACAAATTCGTCATCCCGCTACTCGTTAGCGGAATCTATCCTTGGCGGTATGACGTAGGAAAACCTTTCTTGGGTTAGGTGTGCCGTAGAGACACAAAGAATGTTCAAGTAAGAGCAAACTAAGTGCAAAAGCTACGCAATAGATGAGGGTGGGCCCCTCGGAGCCGGTTTACAAGAGCAGGCTTCAAACAACTATAAGCTGCTTTGGCAAGGTAGTGAGCGTTATGGAAAAGGCACAATTATATGTCATGTAAGGAATGGAGAGATGAACGAAAGTGAACCACTGATGAAGTGTCGAAACCTTTTAAATGACGTCAAAACCAGGGGTCTAACTTAACCTGGGATAAATCTATCGGGAGCTTGTTTACCGGATAGGTGGCGTCCGGCATAGAGGTGGCGTGAATCTATTTTGGGCTATTGCGTGGAACTGCGGGAACCTGTCGTTTCGATGATAAGGGAGAAATCCAAGGAGCTAAACTCCAAGGGTGAGAGTACCGATGCGAAAAACAGGGGCGCGTAGTAGTGAAGAAGTCTCTGTAATGGAAATGGAGCGAAGGGATTTAGTTTTAATTGTTTTGTCAACCAGAAATGGGATGAGCAATTGATTAAAACAGAGTCCTTGATTATGCTATAATTAGTAGCAAGGGCCGAATAATGGGAGCTGTGTGAGTCGAGAGGGTGCGCCGTGGTACGCATTAAGAAATACTTAGCAGAGCTAAGCGGGGTTCAGAATAAATGGCCTCGAGGTGAACAACTAACTTTAACCCGAAAGGGAAGGAGGACAAGAGCATGTATGTAAAGCGAGAGTTATCTGAAGATGTGTAAGATAACGGCTTGCAACACCTGATCAATATGGTTAAAGCTAAACTGCTTGAATTCTAATCTTCAGGGGTGGGACTTCACATCCATGGGTATCGCATTTAAAACCCCATGTCTACGGTAAGCACAGATTAAACTTTCGTTTGTGTGACATTCTGGCTGTAGAACGATAAGTAGTGAACTTATTTAAGAGGATGAATGGAAAACCTAAGTTGATCTAGAACAGTTCTTAGTGACGGAACATGGGATGACCTAAGGAACGCGAGTTCTATGGTTACGGAGTCATCGTAGTAGTCGTGAAAGTAACGAATCACCGGGGAGCGTGGGAAAGCCACATACAGGGCAAAGGGTGACAGATAATTGAATGTTGAAATTGGGAGGTACGCAAGATGCGGAAAGCTGAAACAATACTTAACATTATACGTGAACGTGGACAAAGAAATTTGCCGGTTAAAAACGTATATCGCCTACTTTATCAGCGTGATCTTTACCTTCGAGCGTATGGCAAACTTTGTCGTAATAAAGGTGCTATGACAGAAGGTGTGACAACTGAAACAGTTGATGGTATGTCTTTGGAGAAAATCGATAAAATCATAGAGGATTTACGCTATGAGCGATATCGGTGGACACCAGTAAAACGTATCTATATTTTAAAGAAGAGTGGTAAACGCAGGCCGTTAGGATTGCCAACATGGTCAAATAAGTTACTTCAAGAAGTAATCCGATTAATATTGGAAGCCTACTATGAGCCTAAATTTAGTGAATGTTCACATGGATTTCGACCAAAGCGTGGATGCCACACTGCATTAAGAGCAGTAATGCAAAAAGGCAGAGGTACAAAATGGTTTATAGAGGGAGATCTCAGTGCATGTTATGACTCAATTGATCATACTATGTTGTTGAAAATACTGAGTGAAAGCTTCCAAGATAACCGTTTTATTCAGCTAATCAATCGACTGCTAAAAGCAGGATATATGGAAAATTGGAAGTACAATAAGAGTCATAGTGGGGTACCACAAGGTTCTATTATTGGTCCAATTTTGAGTAACATATTACTCGATCGGTTAGATAAACATGTGGAACATATACTAATACCAGCAAATAACCGAGGTAAGCGAAGAAAGACAAATCCAAAATATTTAAGGTTAACCATGCAAGTATCGATGATGAGAAAACAAGGGAACTGGGATCAAGCAAAACAACTGCGTCAATTAGTGCAGGGTATGCCATCTAAGGATTCTTGTGATCTAAATTATCGACGTCTTTGGTATGTTAGGTATGCTGATGATATTCTGGTAGGGTTTGCAGGACCAAAAAATGAAGCTGAACAAATTAAAAATGAGATTGCTAAATTCCTCAATGAGGAGCTCAAACTTATGCTTAATGAAGATAAAACGCTTATTACACACGCGTGTGATAGCAAAGCCAATTTTTTAGGTTATAAAATACACGTCTTGCATGCAGATGATAAACATGATCATCGGACACAACGATGTATTAACGGTAGTATTGGGTTACGTGTACCACATCATATAAAGCAGAAAAAGTGTTCTGAATATATGCGTTGTGGAAAGCCTATACATTTACCTCAACGTACACTTGATACAGCTTACAGTATTGTTGCTCAGTATCAAACTGAATATCGAGGAATTGTACAATATTACAAAATGGCCTACAACCTTCACACACTAAGTTATTTGAAGTATGTGATGGAAGTATCATTAGTAAAGACTTTAGCATCTAAATACAAAACAACTTGCAGGAAAATTTATAGAAAATTTGGTGCAATGATTGAAAACGACGAAGGTGAAAAACGAAAAGTCATCCAAGTCAGAGTAGATCGTTTACCATCAAAGATACCATTAATTACACACTTTGGTGCTGTGTCACTAAAATGGAATAAATGGGTAAGTATAAGTGATAACCTTATACCAATATGGAATAAGCGTAGTGAAATAGAGCAAAGACTATTGGCACAAACTTGTGAATTATGTAAATCACAAGAGCAGATTGAAGTACATCACGTACGTAAACTTGCTGATTTGCTAGGTAAACGTAATACTGAGCTACCGAAATGGAAAAAGAGAATGATTGAACGACAGAGGAAGACTCTTGTTGTTTGTCATGAATGCCATAAGAAAATCCAATATGGAAAATATGATGGTGACTCCTTAAAACGTTAGATTATTGGAGAGCCACGTGATACGGAAACGATCATGCGTGGTTCGGAGAGGGGTTGTTGGAAAAGTACTTAACAAGTAACTCGCTGGCTGCCCACTCTACTTCATGCACAGTTCTGTGAGAGGCTGGCGGGGAAGGTCCGCCGGTCTACTCTCCCTATAGAAACTCTCATCGCTGCCTTTTTGTTAACAGTGGTATTAGACTTCAAGTTACTGCAAAAAATGTTTTAAAACATAATTGACTTTATCTAGTTAATACTCCAAATTATAAAAAACAGATAGTTCTATGATGACAAGTCTATTACAAGGCAAAAAGGGGTTAATAACTGGAATAACAAATAAGAGATCGATAGCATGCGGTATAGCAAAAGCTCTCTCAGAGCACGGGGCAGAACTTGCAATCACCTACCAGAATGAAATAATAAAAGAAAAACTATCACCAATAGCAGATGAATTAAATGTGGAGCTAATATTACACTGTGACGTTTCAAATGAAAAAATCATAGATAACGCTTTTGAAATAATAGAGAAAAAATGGGGTACTCTTGACTTTTTGGTGCATGCAATAGCATTCTCCGATAAAAATGAGTTAGATGGTAAATATGTCAATACTTCACTGAATAACTTCCTCAATGCAATGCATATATCGTGCTATTCTTTCACTGCTTTAGCGCAAAGAGCTGAAAAAATGATGTCAGGTGGTGGTAGTTTACTTACTTTATCTTATTATGGCGCTGAAAAAGTTATGCCAAATTATAACGTTATGGGTTTATGTAAAGCAGCACTTGAAGCAAGTGTAAAATATATAGCATGTGATCTCGGGCCACAAAATATCAGAGTAAATGCAATTTCCGCTGGTCCAATCAGAACTTTAGCATCTTCTGGAATAAGCGATTTTCACTTCATATCAGAATGGAATAGAAATAATTCTCCGCTTAGACGCAATGTTACAATAGAGGATGTTGGCAAGGCAGCGTTATACTTATTAAGCGACTTAAGTAGTGGCACTACTGGAGAAATTTTGCACGTCGATTCAGGATATAACGTTGTGGGAATGAAGGTGGTTGACTAACAAAGCACTAGTTCCTTCGGGTTCATACACAACTCTATCAGGAGTTTTGTGACTGTGATTGCAGAAAACATCGAACATAAAATTCCTATTGATAAAGTGACAGAAAAGCCTCTAATTGCTCCGCTGCCAATAATGAACATTATTCCTGCAGCAATGAGTGTTGTGATATTTGAATCCAGTATTGTCTTTATAGCGTTTTTAAACCCTTCTTCAATAGCACGTTCCACTCTCTTGCCAGATTTGATTTCCTCGCGAATTCGCTCAAATATTAAAACATTTGCATCCACCGCCATACCGACAGTGAGTGCAATACCTGCAATTCCAGGTAAAGTTAGAGTTGCTTCAAGCAGAGTGAGAATTGATAATATAAGAATTACATTAGAAAAAAGCGCAACAGAAGCTAATATACCTAATTTGCCGTAAGTGATAATTATAAATAAAGCCACGGCTATAATAGAGATTGTTGCTGCCATTTCCCCTGCCTTTATTGATTCTTCTCCAAGGCTTGGGCCAATGTTTTTTTCTTCAATTATTTTAAGTGGTGCTGGCAGTGCTCCAGATTTTAAAAGTATTGCAAGTTCGCTTGCTTGTTTTTCAGTGAAATTACCGCTAATTTCTCCCTCTCCATTTAAAATTGGCTCACGTATTGTAGGTACTGTTAAGACTGTGTTATCCAGAACAATTGCAAAAGGTTTTCCCACATTTTCTTTAGTGATTTTCGCGAATCTTTTACTCGCTATGCTGTCAAATTTAAAATGCACTGTTGGTTTACCTAAGTGACCAAATCTAACTGATGCGTTAACCAGCGAATCGCCACCTATTTCAGTTTTGCGGAATATTGGATAAGAATTACCTAAAGAATCCTTGAGCATGACAGTAGTTTCGTGATCTATATCCTGCACCTTGGCTATGTTAGTGTTTGCCAAATGAAAAGCTAGCTTAGCAGTTTTGCCAAGCAGAGATTTTATCTGCTCGGTGTCTTCTACTCCAGGCACCTGCACTAATATTTTATTCTGCCCTTGTTTTTGAACGCTGACTTCCTTTGTGCCAAGTTTGTCCAAACGGCGCTGGACATTGTTTATTGATTCTGCAGCTACTTCACTGATCAAAGAATTTTTATAATGGGGTTTATACGAAATGAGAATTGAAGAATCTTTTCTATTTAGCTCTAAATTTGGATTTATCGCATTAATCAACACAGATGCTTTTTTATAATCATCAATATTATTTAAAGTTACAATTACTTGTTCGCTATTTTGTACGTTAGATTCAATATTTTTTGTTAGCAATGTCTCTTTTATCTCACCTGCTAGCATGCCTAGCTTTTCCTTAAAATAGAAGTCTAAGTCTATGTTTAGAAGCAAAGATGCCCCTCCTTTCAGGTCAAGGCCTAAGTTTATTCTTTTTTTCGAAATAAAAAGCTTATTATCAAAGAAATTTGGCAGTGTTATGTATAAAGCAAATAAACAGATGCATAATACTGAAAAAGATTTGACTATAAGCCTGTTGTACATAAGTTGTAGGTTTAAAATTGCAGTGTAAGTTAAAAATAGATTTTTGTAAAATTCTCTATTGCCCAAATAACCTATCCAAGTAGCTATAGAAACAAAAAAACTTCCTTGACAAACTCCGCCAGCCCCCTTATCATGGTACTGAAGGTATTCAGTTATCTTCATCTGTGCAGATTAAACAGCAAGAAAACAACGTAGTTGGCGTCTTATTTTTAATTTTTTGCACTATGTGCACCTTATGTCTTCACAACATTTCTAGGTTTTTACCCACACAAGCTGAAACGCGCTTATAAGTCGTTTAAGACAGTATAGTACGCCAATTTGCAGGATTAGAGAGTGAACACTAATTACCACGAGGTTTCTTTTGCCTTTTTTTCTGCTTAGTAAATTTCTTAAACATTTTAGTTAAGGTTAGTTGCACTTAAAAGCAGCTAAATTGCAGTGTTTAAGACTTAAAAAACGCCAATACTGAAAGTAGACAATGACTAGGGCTTCTTTTGCCTTTTTTTTTCATTTGGTAAATTTCTTAATGTTTGTAGCTAAAGCAATTTAAGAGACCGAAAATGGTGTCATTCCAGCGCGTGACGCTGGAATCTAGTCTTTATTATGCAGCCACTTATTTAAAGTTAAGTTTTCTGGATCCAAGTAGTCAAGCTACTCGGATGACACCTTGACGATTTGAAGAATCGTCATCCCGCTACGTGTTAGCGGGATCTCTTGTTAGCGGATGAGATACCGCGGCGGTATGACGGTCTGCGGCGGTATGACAATTAAGCAATTCGTCATCCCGCTACTTATTAGCGGGATCTATGCCAAGAGATACCGTGAATAAATCACGGTATGACGTCTCGCTTGCAACCTATAGCCTTGTCATTCCAGTGCTCCTTTTTTTGTCATCCCAGCGTCACGCGCTGGTTTCAACATTATATCATGGACAAAATAAACTTTCTAAAATTCATTGAACTGTGCTTTCAAACGGTGGTACCGGGGTGTGAGTATAATGATTATCAGTATATAAAAGTCATAGCAGACAGACTTGAAGCGGCAAATGTTGGCAAAATGTGTCAAGGAAGTTTTTCGTTTCTATGATCTACTTGGCTCTCTGTTATAATGTTCGTTTGCTTGACCTAAGATCCAGGAGTATTTAAACTGAACCCTATACAGTGCTAAAAATGATAGGAAATCTAAGCGGAATAGTTGATGAAGTGCGCAGTGATCACATAATCCTGAATGTGAATGATGTTGGCTATATGGTGTATCTCTCAGCCAAAATTTTAAATGCATGTTCCATCGGAAGTAGAGTTAAATTACTTATCGAAACCTATGCAAATAACAGAGAAAATGTCGCTCAGCTATATGGTTTTATAAGCAAAGAAGAACAGCAGTGCTTGAGGTTGCTTGTTAAAGTAAGTGGTGTTAGCTATAAAACTGCAATGTCAATTTTGAGTAAATTAACTCCAGAACAGCTGTTTTTGGCAATTATGAATGAAGATAAAGTAGCACTCAAGATGAGTGGACTTGGCATGAAACTCATAAATCGAATCATCACTGAATTAAGTGGCAAAGTGAGTAAATTAGAAATAAATAACAATAATTTTCATCCAATCAATGAAGATGCCCTTTCAGCATTGATCAATCTTGGGTATGAAAAAATGAAAGCTTATGATACGATAAAAAAAATACAAGACGAATCGTCAAATCTGGACACCAAGGATATTATTCGCATGGCGCTTAAAACATTATGAAATCAATATCGTGCGATAAAGAATATACTGAAGATGTGCGCAATATCAACATCAGACCTGAACAACTTGATGATTTTGTCGGGCAAAAAGACTTAATACAAAATTTAAAAGTGTTTATAAATGCTGCACAGACAAGAACTGAAGCCTTAGATCACGTTTTATTGTATGGTCCCCCAGGACTTGGCAAAACAACTTTAGCACAAATTGTTTCTAAAGAATTAAGGGTCAGCTTCCGCGCAACTTCTGGTCCTTTACTTAGTAAAGCTGGGGACTTGGCTGCAGTGCTTACCACTTTAAATGCAAAAGATGTTCTATTTATCGACGAAATCCATAGATTAAATCGCAGCATCGAAGAAGTTTTATATACTGCTATGGAAGATTTTTGCTTGGACATATTAGTAGGTGAAGGTCCATCTACTCGCACTTTAAGGATAGATCTACCACCATTTACGTTAATCGGAGCAACTACACGGCTTGGATTACTTTCTGCGCCACTCAGAGATCGTTTTGGCATTCCCTTGCATCTTGAGTTTTATTCTTTTGAAGAACTGGTTAATATTATAAAAAGAGGCGCAAGAGTTCTTTCTACTGAAATTGAAGAAAATGCAGCACGGGAAATTGCCTGCCGTGCACGTGGCACTCCAAGAATTGCTTTGAGGTTACTCAGAAGAATAAGGGATTTTGTTGAAGTGAAAGATGATAAAAAAATCACTTATGAAGTCGCTGATTCTGTATTGCTAAAATTGGGTGTAGACAAAATGGGACTCAATAAACTTGATATGCATTATCTAAGATTTTTATTCAACACCTCAGGACCTGTTGGAATTGACACCATATCTATTGCGCTATCCGAGGATGTTGGCAATATTGAAGAAACAGTAGAACCTTATTTAATCAAAATTAGTTTTGTAAAGCGCACACCAAGGGGGCGCGTTCTAACTGATCAAGCAAAGGAGTATTTGAGCCTTTAATATTAGAGAGCTTTTTTACCATAATTCAATTATATATTGATTGGCATAATATCATATACTGGCATTTTTGTGTATAAAGGCATATATGTTAAATAGCACTGAAACTGTAGTTCAAATTAAAACTTCTCCATTTCGTATTCGCTAGTTATGCTATTCTAACTAATTAAGCTATGGTTTGTGGTAATAGGAAAAAACTGGATTCCAGCGTCACGCGCTACCCTATGAGTGCTGCTTGCGTATATTCTCTCTTTCACCATCTCAGTGTTTCTTTCTTATTATGCCAGTACCATTTTCTTGTCATTCAAGTAGCTCCCCTTCTTGTCATCCCAGTGCTTGACACTGGGATCCAGAAATTCTTAAACTGAATTCTATATAGAACCTCAGAACAAAAATAAAAAATGGGTAGCACAATACTACCAAGAAATTTCTACGAGCGGCCGACCTTAACTGTAGCTGGAGAGTTATTGGGAAAAGTCCTCAAATTTTCTAACTTTAGTGGAATAATAACCGAAGTTGAAGCCTATATAGGAATGAATGACCCAGCTTGTCACGCGGCAAGAGGCTATACTAACCGAACCTCAGTAATGTTTGGTATGCCGGGGTTTTCATACGTGTATTTTATATATGGAATGTATTACTGTTTAAATATTGTAACAGAAGCAGAAGGGTTCCCAGCAGCAGTGTTAATACGGGGATTAAAGCTCATTGAACCGCTTGAAGCAAACTTAGGCGGACCAGGAATATTGTGCAAAAGATTAAACATTACAAAAGAACACAATAAACTGGACCTTACTATAAGCCACAAATTTTGTGTTTATGAATCTCATCTCAACCCGGATTATGTGTGCACTCCAAGAATCGGAATTAGTAAAGGCCAAGAGAAATTTTGGCGGTTTAAGATTTTCTAAACTTAAGATCTTGCGTAGACTATTTGCCAATCGGATAATCACCAGTGAAACAAGCATCGCAATATTGTGGTGTAGCATTGTTACGCACCTCTCCTTTAACAGCCTGATATAGTCCATCAATACTCAAGAAGGCTAGGCTATCTACTCCTATAACTTCCTTAATTTCCTCTACAGATTTATTTGCAGCAATTAAATCTTTGCACTCTGGCGTATCTATTCCATAAAAACAAGAATGCTTAATTGGTGGGCTTGAAATTTTGAGGTGAATCTCTTTTACTCCTGCATCCTTTAGCATAACTATTATATTTCTGAGCGTACTACCACGCACTATACTATCATCTATTAAAATTATGTTTTTACCTTTCAAAGTGTGCTTATTAGCATTGAATTTTAATTTTATTCTAACTTTACGTACTTCAGCGGTTGGTTGTATAAAAGTTCTTCCTATGTAATGATTACGAATTATCCCCAGTTCCATAGGTAATCCTGAATGCTTTGCATATCCAATAGCTGCAGGTATTCCAGAATCAGGTATTGGTACAACCATATTTACATTGTTTTTTGGTGGGCTCTCTTCTGCAAGTATTCTTCCTATTTCTTTTCTTATATCATATATGGACCTATTCTCCATTATGCTGTCTGATCTCGAAAAGTAAACGTATTCAAAAATACAAAAACTTGATTTTTGCTGTGGGAAAGGAAACATTGAGGCTAGCTTACTATCCGAACTGATGGTAACTAATTCGCCTGGTTCTATTTCTCTAATAAACTCTGCATTTATTATATCAAGAGCACAAGTTTCAGATGCAAGAACGTAAGAACCGTTTAACTTTCCTAAAACAAGAGGCCTGATTCCAGATGGATCACGTACTCCAATAACTACTTCTTGATTGATTGCCACAAAAGAATAAGCACCTTGTATTTGCTTTAATGCATATATAAAACTCTCTAAAAAGCTATCTTTTTCACCGCTTGCTGTCAGATGCACTACTACTTCTGTATCAATATCTGACTGAAAAACGCACTCTTGTTTAATTAATTGTTCGCGTATCGGAGAAATATTAATTAAATTACCATTATGTGCTATGGCAAAATCCCCAAATTTGCCACTTTTGCCAAGCATGGGCTGCACTCCAAATTTACTACCACTTGTTGAGTATCGAACGTGACCTATTGCACAATCTCCAGGTAAGGATTTCTTTATTTCATCTATATCATCAAATACGCTGCTCACTTGACCTTGAAAGTGATAAGAGTGCAGCTTATCGTTGTTACTGGTTACTACGCCAAAAGACTCTTGACCTCTATGCTGCAAAGCGTGGAGAGCAAGTATAGAGTTAAATGCAGCATCGTTATTGCAGCTTATACCAAATACTCCACATTCCTCACGCATTTCATCTAGCATAAAAACTATTAAGTAAAGTTTAATTTTACTTTAGCATAGGTGAAATACAAGCATTTTGTTGTTCATCTGCTTTTATTGCCAGCAATAATCCTATGCATATCAAGCTTGCAGCAGTTGTACTTCCTCCATAGGAAAGAAATGGCAGTGGATCGCCTATCACAGGCAAGAGGCCTATTGACATTCCAATGTTTATAAAAAAATGAGCGCCAAAAAAAGCAAAAATCCCGATAGATACTAACTTAGAAAAATAATTTTTCGACCTATAAGCGATAGAGAAAATTATGCCAAGTAATGAGGTATAAAGCAAAATTAAAGCCATGCTACCTAAAAAGCCCCACTCCTCACTCAGCACTGCAAAAGCAAAATCCGTACGTTTCTCCGGCAAAAATCCAAGTTGAGTTTGACTTCCGTTAACAAAGCCCTTACCAAGCAAACCTCCTGAACCAATAGCTATCTGAGATTGCTGCGCATTATAACCTATTCCAAGTGGATCCACTGATGAATCCAAAAACGACAATATCCTTTGCTTGTGATAAGGACGTAAAAAAGGCCAAATAGCCGGTACTGCAAAAATGCCAAGCGTCCCACAAATTACTAAATGAGCTCTTTTTATTACTGCTGTGAATATAATTGATGCTCCTATAAACAACATTATCACAGCTGTGCCTAAATTAGGTTGCTTTAACACCAAGAATACAGGCAAGAAAATAATTATTACCGCCTTAAGCAATCTTTTAAATTCCATCATTTTATACACACTTTGCTTATCAAAATAACGAGCAAGCGCAAGTATTAAGCCTACTTTTGCAAATTCTGATGGTTGCAAACTAATTGACCCAATTCTTATCCACCTCGTCGCACCCATTATGTGCGAGCCAAAAAAATTTACTGCTAATAGCGAAATCGCTGCTGCTATATAAAAAAAGTAGGCGTGCTTCAAATAAAAATCTAGCTCTATGAATGACATAGCTATAGCGAGTAGGAAAAAGAAGGAAAATATGACTATTTGGTGAATTGCAAATGGTACCCACTTTCCTCCAGCAGAAGAGTATTGAACAGCAATGCCAACGCAAAACAGCACTATCACGTTAATGACTAATAACCAATGAATCTTCTTCAGCCTATCCACACTTATAACCTTAAAGTATAGTAAAATATGAAACAAAGATAAAAATCAAAAAACCAACTTCTCAACTACTAACCGAATTGGAGTGCTATATATTCCAGTTACTATTGTTAAAGCTGCCATAAACAATAGACAGAAAAGCATAGGAAATGGCACATCATTAATTTTGCCTAGTGTCATTCCAGCGCTTGATGCTGCACTATTTTCAAAATACATTTTCTCTACCATCTTCCACATGTATATTAGTGCAAGAAAAGAACCGGCAGCAAAAGCTATCAGGGAAATCCACGCGCGAGATTCTATAACTGCTTTCATTATATACCATTTGCTTACAAAGCCATTTGTTAGCGGCACACCGACTAATGCTAAACTAAGTAGAGTAAACGCAAGTGCTGTATAAGGCATTGATTTCTTGAGTCCCGATAAATTCTCTATTTTTGTTGTATCAAATTTGTAAGAAATACATCCTGCAGCCATGAATAAAGATGTTTTTATTATGCTGTGGTTTACTATGTGAAGAATTGCTGCAAATACACCTGTTTTTGAGTTAAAACTCAGTGCTAAAATTATATAACCAATTTGGCTGACACTAGAATTAGCAAGCAGTCTTCTTATATCTTTTGCAGTTATTGCAGATATTGACCCAAATATAACAGCGCAAAGTGCGAGGATAATTATCACGTTGCTTAGTGATGGTTTAAATAAGAAGAAATTCTGATGGAAAACAGTATAGAAGATCCTAATGAAAACATATATCATCACTTTTGTCACTGTGCCTGAAAAGAATATGCTAATGAAACTTGGCGCCTCACTATATGCATTAATCAGCCACCTGCTTAATGGAAACAGTGCCATTTTAATTGAGAGACCAACAAAAATGAACAATGTGCCAAGTTTTATGATGTTGTTATCGTATAATGGAACTATTCTTTCAGCCATGTCAGACATATTGAGCGTTCCTGTCATGGAGTACAAAAGCCCAACACCAAACAAGTAAAACGTTGCCCCTATAGTGCCACTAATTAGATATTCAAATGCTGCAACCAAGGCTTTTTTATCCCTTCCCATTGAAACTAATACATAAGAAGAAAGAGATGAAATTTCCAAAAAAACATAAAGATTGAATATGTCGTTTGTTACTAGAATTCCGAGCAGTCCGCTTAAGCACAGTAGAAATAGAGAGTAAAAACCAGTGATTTTGTTTTTGCTAATTTCTTTTTCGTTAATATAAAAGCTATAAAGCACACTTATCAGCGCTATAAAATTCACCAAAGTTAGAATCAAGGAGTTTAACACGTCGATTCTTAACTCTATGCCGTACGGAGGAGCCCAGTCTCCAAGGTGATAAGTTATAATCTCGCCTTTATATGTTTTAACGAGTAGTATCGATGAAATGATAAGAGTGATTGTTGTTGCAATAAAAGAAATAAACCAAGATACCTTGTGTTTCTTGGTAAGAAAGCAAAACATTGATGCAATTATTGGTATAATAACTTGTAAAATTGGTAATTGCATTAAATTGTTGTTAATATATCGTTAAAGTATTAGTATATATAATACTTTTTGTTTTAATACTCTTATGTTATCTAAAATTTGTAACGCAATAAAACGCCTATTACGAAGAGAAGATAAATTTGTAGGAAGAGATGAAAATGGAAATTCTTATTATGAATCAAGTAAAGGAAAAAGGTGGGTTATGTATAGCAGTGTTTCTGAGCCTACAACAGTGTCTCCGGAATGGCATATATGGCTTCACTATACTGATAATGTAGTACCAGTTAATAATAAAAAAAGAAAAGTAAAACATACTCCTAATTTAACGGGTACAAAAGATGCATACTATCCAAACCAAAAAGTGAAAAATTACTATAAAAGCTGGAGTCCTGATAACTAAAGATGCGAAGGTCAAATATACTTGAAATAACCGCTGGATTATTTGTATTAATTTTCACTATTTTTCTGGTTTTCTTTGCTATTGATAAGCTATCTTACATAAAGAAAAACTACAAGGATTGCTATAAAATATATGGTCTTTTTGCTAACGCTAACGGTATAGGAGTTGGTGATAGTGTCAAGATCTCTGGTGTGGACGTTGGAAGCATAACTGGTGTATCACTTGACAAAGCTACCTACGTAGCACGAATCGACATGTGTATAAGCAGAGACATAAAATTGCCAATTGATAGTTCAGCTCTGATCACTAGCAGTGGAGTTGTTGGCAGTAAATTTGTTAATATATCACCTGGATCAGATATTAAACTAATCTTGCACGGTGGTAAAATAGAGTATACTCAAGCTGAAGCAAATATGGGTGGAATAATGGACAGAATTCTTGGTATGTTTACGAAGTGAAAATGGCAGGATTCCAAGTATATCCGTTCAGGTGAAGCCTCCTGTAGTTCTAAAGTATTTAAGGAGTTTGCCTTATTTCTTGCCTTTTCTACCCCTTGCTAACCTATAATTGGGGTTTATAGTACAGCTTAACAGTTGCAGTGCATGTCTATCAATGATAAAATGAAGATTAATTTATTTTGATATTATGATTGGTTTACTGTTTGCCGTACTGTTGTTTTTTTGTGGTAGTGATGCACTTGCAAAACAGGAGCCACGTTCAATAGCTGGAGATAATCACATAAAGGTAATAAATTATAACCCACAAGCTATACATAAGTATACGGGTTTTTATGGTTATCAATCCAGCATATTGTTTGAACCAGGGGAGGTAATACAAAACCTTTCAATGGGTGATTCAACTGGTTGGCAACTCCTTCCTCAAGGTAACAGATTGTTTATTAAGCCTATAGATGATATTGCCGATACTAACGCAACTATAATTACCAATAAAAGAGTTTATTACTTTGAACTTCATGCTGAAGAAGCAACTGGACTAGATGATCCAAAATTAGCATATGAAGTAAGGTTTCTTTATCCATTATTTAGCAGTGATGAGATTTACACAACAAATAACGGCGATATCTTCGAACAAGCTAGTCATACCATTATTCCTGATATAAACGACATTGAAGTTGTAAAGAAGGGCTTAAATTTTAATTATTCCATCTCGCACGTTAAAGGCAGTCAGTCAATAATACCAATTAAGGTTTTTGATGACGGAAAATTTACATATCTACAATTCAATAAAATAAACTCTGATTTCCCGGCAGTTTTTATGGTTGATTCTGCAGGGTATGAGTCTTTAGTAAACTTCCGTACAGCTGACAACTACCTGATAATCGAAAGGGTGAGTTCAGTGTTTACCTTAAGGAATGGATCAAGTACAGTTTGCCTATTTAATGAAAACATGCCTTTCAAAAAAGGTAAGTGATTACTATCTAAAGGCTATAATGCCCGAGATATGGGTGCAAAGTTTTTTCTATGATGTTCTGTAATTCCATAAAGGCCAATAGCGTTAAGGTGCTCTTTTGTCCCATATCCTTTATTTTTATACCAATTATATTCAGGATGCTTATTGTGCAATTCTTGCATAAGCCGATCTCTCGTAACTTTTGCAACGATTGAAGCTGCTGCAATTGATGTACTCAAATTATCACCATTTACTATGGATTTCACTTGCCATTTCACTTCAGGTGGTTGATTACCATCAACTAGCACATAATCTAATTCTAGGTCCAGGTCTATCAACGCACGTTTCATTGAAAGTTTTGTTGCTTGCAAGATATTGTATGAATTTATTTCTTCTACGCTTGCCATTCCTATACCAAATTTTGCAACGGATGTTATTTTTTCATATAGGACTTGCCTACATTGAGGAGTCAACTTTTTCGAGTCGTTGATTCCATCAATAATTGTATTTCTATCAATAAACACTACGGCTGCGGATATTACTGGACCAGCTAGCGGACCTCTTCCAACTTCATCCACTCCTGCTATCACTCCTGATAATTTATTTTCTAATGTAAAGTCTGGGTATTTCATAGGTTTTTATAATAAGAAAGTTATAGTAAAAACTGAACAGATAATAGAAATTATCCAAAATTTCATAACGATTACATTTTCTGACCATCCCTTCTTCTCAAAGTGATGATGTATTGGTGCCATAAGAAAAACTCTTTTTCCTTCTCCATATTTAAACTTTGTATATTTAAAATATGATATCTGAATAATCACAGATAGAGTCTCTATTACAAAGATTATTCCAATAACGGCAAAAAGCATTTCTCTCTTCATTAAAACGCTAGTTAACCCTAAAGCTGCACCAATTGACAGGCTTCCAACATCACCCATAAATATTTTTGCTGGATGTGTGTTAAACCACAAGAAACTTAAAATAGCTCCTATAAATGCAATGCAGAATAAAGTAATATTCATATCTGCTTGAGTTATATATGCAATTAGCCCCAAAAAAGCAAAGGAAGTGATGACTTGAGTTGCAGCAAGGCCATCCAAACCATCTGTGAGATTCACAGCATTAGCAGAGCCGACAATTACAAACGCAGCAAACGGAACATATAGATAGCCAAAGTCGATTATTACTCCTTTAAATAGAGACGTTTTTGTAAAACCTTCAGCAGAGTATAGCTTAAGTATAGACATACTAACCAGAGTTACAATAAACTGAATAAGTATTTTGGTTTTTGCACTTAAACCTCGATAGTGATTTGTCTTCAATTTTAAATAATCATCAATAAATCCAAGTAGAGCAAAAAATAGAGTTATCAATATCAGCAGCAAAATTTCTAGTGTTAACTGAGCCCAGAGTAAAATTGGTAATAAAGAAGAAATCAGTATTATTATTCCGCCCATAGGTGGTACATTCTTTTTTGTTATTAAATGACTTTCTGGTCCACATGATCTAATTGGTTGCCCATCTTTACTTATTTTTTTTAGAAGCTTTATAAAATAGGGAAAAAGAATAAACCCAAAAACAAATGAGGTAAAAAATACTTTTGTAGCTAAGATCATCTGCTTACTTAAATTGACTAAGTATCATACCACCTATAGCTAATAAAGCCAACTTCTGTCATCCTATAACCTATCCCTCTTTCGCTTCATTCTTCCTTAATTTGGTGTGCATAATTACAATAACTCTGGAATAGTATGAAGAATTATATTGTTATCTTCTGCAAAACAAAATTCGCTATTTTTATCTGTCCATTTATACATTTCTTTTAGATTAATCTCAGAAGAATCATAAGTATCATATTCCGTTTTTTTATGATAATCATAATAGTGAAACTTATTATTTTTATCAAAATAACCAAATTCATCAGTCAATGTAGCCTTTTTTTCACCCTTTCCACTATTTATTACTTCGAACACTACAGCTTGATGGTTACCTAGAGAATCTGGTTCAGCAATTCCTTCTGTAATAAAAAACGATGGCCGATGGCTAAGTAACTCACCAAGATTTAGGTTACGTTTTTCTTTCATACAACTCAAACTTATGAATTTATATTCATCTGAAACGTTCGAATACTGTGGATCGTATTTTTTATATTCAAAGAATTTATTACCTAAAAAATTACAAAACGTTAATTTATAATCATCATTATTAAATTTAACAACTTTTAAATAGTGAAAATCCCTTGGGACAATTACCTCCTCTTTCGTAACATGATTACGCATGACCAATTGATCATCGAGCATGTAGTAACCTATTTTTGGTAAAGTAGCTATGGGCTTATCATTCAAGGCAACATTTGCTTCATAGATGTTATCCGATAACTCTTCCCCTTTTTGCAAAGTGAATTTCTGCTTTTCGTTGTTAGTCTCGGTTAAATTGCCTATTATTGTTGATACATCACTTATTGTTAATACACCACATTTATCTTTTGTGTATTGATACTTATAGCAGCTGTCATCTTTACACACTGGAAGACACTTTCCATTTTTGTCTGATATATAGATATTGTCATCTTTTATTGTAAAATAAAGTCCACCATTTTCTCCTTTGATCTTCTGTAGTACTGGATCATTTTCATCATTAAAATTGATGAAGTTTAGTACTTCAGTTGTTGTACTGTGTCTAGAAATGGGTAATTTGGCACCAAAATATGGAATGTCTTCTATGTGGTAAAGCGAAATCTCTATTGGTTTTGATCTAAGCTTTTCTATAATATTGTCCCTGTTTGCACTTATGATATCTTCTTGCTCTATAATAAGATTCTCTTCTTCACCATCTTTATTTTTCACTTTCAGAGGTGATTTTCCCTTATATAAAACTATTTTATCACCCAGCTTCTGTAACTTTAAATCACTAATAGTATCACCCAACTCAGCCGTACCAATGTGTGAACGAATAGTATACTTGTTGTTATTAATCTCTAACCTGTAATATGCAGTAGGAAGTTTAATCAGCTTCTTATAGAGCGGATCTTTATTATCTATTCTAAATGTATTTCCCATACTATTACCTTAAACAATTAACAGCCTTCAGATCAATCGCCTTGAAACTACTTGGAGGAGTGACATCGCTCATAAAACTCCTTGGCTGCTCGTTATCTGTTGCTGTTTTCTCAATATTAACAAACCCCCTTTGTTGCTCATTGTTTTCTAATGTTCTTTCCATACGATCTTTGAAAGTAGTCAAAAATCTATCAGTTTGTTTGTAATTTGGACATGATTTTTTTGCAGATAAATATAAGAGTTTTAACAGCTCGTTACGACTTTCATCATTAAATAATGACCTATCTAGAATGGTTGACTGTAGTTTTACTGGATCAAAATTTAGGCTTTTCTTTGGAATGCCGCATTTTGAAGCTGTTTCTTCTAATACTTTTTCAAATTTTATAGCAATATCTGCTGCATCCATTACTTTTGCCACTTGATTAAGCTCTTGTATTTTATTCTCTATTTTATATTCATCTTGTTTTACAAAAGGATAAAAGAAATTTATTACTTGAGATATAAATGAAGTTGGTCTACCTGCTCCACTTGTCACTGGCAGATTGTCTGAATTTTTAATTTCCCTCTTCTTTATACGTGCAGTACAAACTTGATCTGTAGGTTTTGTTTTACAAAATATATCCTTTACCTTACTATAAAGTGCTTGAGTATTTTGTTCTGATCGAAATGCTTTATCAACAAAATTGTCAGCCTCTTCTTTAAAATCTTTAGCTTCTTTGGCAGATTTTTCAGAAGCGCTTTTAGCTACCTCTGCTGCTTTCTGAGCGTTCTGAATTTCAATTTTTGTTTGATTCATCTTGCGCAGAAACTGATCAGCAACTGCAGCACCTATTCCATCTTCTCCCTTTGAGCCTTTAGGACCAGGCGCTCCTGTGTTGCCTTTAGGACCTACTAGACCTTGAGCACCTTTATTTCCTTGAGGGCCTCTTGGACCTGCATTTCCTTGGTCACCTTTTTCTCCAGGCATTCCTGGCAACCCAGTATCCCCTTTATCACCCATATCGCCTTTAGGACCAGCATCCCCTTTATTACCAGACACACCTGGCGCTCCATCTACTCCTTGAGGACCTACTGGACCTGAATCTCCTTTATCACCTTTAGGACCTACTAGACCTTGAGCACCTTTTTCTCCTTGCGTGCCATTAAAGCCTTGTAGACCTGGCAATCCATCTACTCCTTTTGCACCCATATCCCCTTGATCACCTCTAGGACCTACTAGACCTTGAGGACCTGTATCTCCCTTTGCTCCCGGCAATCCATCTGTTCCTGGTGCTCCAAATTCACCTTTATCCCCTTTTAGACCCTGAGAACCTTTCTCCCCTTGCGTACCATTAAAGCCTTGAGAACCTTGTATACCTTCGTCACCTTTTTCTCCAGGTATTCCTGGCGCTCCATCTGCTCCTTTATCTCCCTTACCACCTTTTGGTCCTTGAACTTTTCCTGGATTTTTCCTTAATTCTTCTGAAATGCTTTTTGTTAGCTCAGTACTGTTTGCAAGTTTCTCTACCAATGTATCATTGTCAGCACTACTTAGTAACGCGTCTGCTAAATCTTGAGCTCTGTCATCAATTAGTTTAGTAGCTATTCCTTCGTGAATATTTTCATCATAAAGTCTTCCTATAATCTGTTGCTCTAGCAGTAAATTTCCACCTTTATCACGATATTCAAGTACTTTATTCGCAATGGTTTCATTGTCAATTAATTTTTGTGCAACCCCAGTATGCAGACTTAAACTGCCTGCAAGTTCTTCCATTAACATTTTTCCACTGGAATCAGTGAAGTTAAGCATCATCTCCTTAAACCCAGTGGCTCTAGTAGTGACTAGCTTATCTGCAACTTCTTCAGGATTTGCATCCATGCCACTATGCCCTTGTTCACCCTTTGCGCCTCTTGAACCAGAGAGGCCCTTGAAACCTCTAGGACCTTGTATACCCTGTTCTCCTTTATCTCCCTTGAAACCTTGTGGACCTACTAAACCTTGATCACCTTTATTTCCTTGAGGGCCTCTTGGACCTGCATTTCCTTGGTCACCTTTTTCTCCAGGCATTCCTGGCAACCCAGTATCCCCTTTATTACCAGACACACCTGGCGCTCCATCTACTCCTTGAGGACCTACTGGACCTGAATCTCCTTTATCACCTTTAGGACCTACTAGACCTTGAGCACCTTTTTCTCCTTGCGTGCCATTAAAGCCTTGTAGACCTGGCAATCCATCCATTCCTGGTGCTCCAATTTCACCTCTATCTCCCTTGAGACCAAGATCACCTTTTTCTCCTTGTACACCTTGCGTACCATTAAATCCTCTTGGACCTACTGGACCTCTAAGACCAGGAGCTCCATCTGCTCCTTTAGAACCCGGGGTTCCATCTTTACCAGCTTTACCTTGCGCTCCCTTTGCTCCACTTGGACCTTGAGCACCTTTTTCTCCTTGCGTGCCATTAAAGCCTCTTGGACCTACTGGACCTCTAAGACCTTGAGCTCCATCTGCTCCTTTAGAACCCGGGGTTCCATCTTTACCAGCTTTACCTTGCGCTCCTTCTTTACCTTGCAAACCAGATTCACCTTTCCAACCTCTCAGCCCTTTAGGACCACTACTACCTTCATTACCTTTCTCTCCCTTCGCTCCACTTGGGCCTTGTGGCCCTATAAGCCCTAAATCACCTTGTTTGCCTTTAGGGCCTTGTGGCCCTATATCCCCCTTTGAGCCTTTCAATCCCGTTTCTCCACGATCTCCTTTTGGACTCGTTATACTCAACCCTGGCATTCCCTTTTCTCCCTTTGGACCTTGTGGGCCACCAGCTTCTCCTTTTTCACCTTTTGGTCCTCCAGGCATTCCATCTAGTCCTGGTGATCCAGGTGCACCTGGATCACCCTTTTGGCTTGGATAGCCGTAACCCGAATAACCTTGATCACCCTTGTCACCTTTCTCTCCAGGCAACCCGTTTAGACCTGGATGACCTTGATCCCCTTTAGGACCTGGCTTTCCTGTTAGTCCTGAGACTGCATAAAACTCGCCTTTTTGGCCCTTTTCTCCAGGTATGCCTGGCAGCCCATCGAGACCACGTGGTCTTGGTTCGCCTCCTTGACCTGGCAAACCTCTTGGCTCAGGAGGTCCATCTAGTCCTTTAGGACCAGGGGTTCCGTCTCTACCATCTTGACCTGGATAACCTTTCTCACCTCTTAGACCTTGAGGACCTGGATAACCTGGCTCACCTTTAGGACCTACTGGACCTGGAGAACCAACTTCTCCTCTTAATCCTTGATCGCCCTTTTCACCCTTTATACTTTTTTTTAAGTTTTTATTATTTGCAATTTCCTTCGGCAGGTCTTGAGTAACATAGTTATTAAGTGTTTTACCTTTTAATTCAGTTATAGGTGTATTAAACAGCGCTTTTTCGAATCTTTCTAGTTCACTTGATAATAAAATAGCTGCCACATTCTCGGGCTTTGCATCTCTTCCTGGCTCACCTTTAGGACCTGGATAACCTTTTCACCTGGAAGACCTGAATGATCTCTAAAGCCTGGCGACCCAGGCTCGCCCTGTCTACCTTTTTCACCTGGAATACCTGGAATACCTGGAATACCTCTAGGACCTGGAAAACCTTCATAACCTCTTAGACCTTTATCACCTGGAGGACCTCGATAACCTGGAAGTCTAGGCATTCCTTCTACTTGTTCTGTATGTCTTAATTGCTTAATTTGCTCTTTTAAATGTTGAACTTCTGCTTTTAAGTCTTCAAATTCTCTAGTATTCACCACATCAACCTCCAAAAAGTTACCAAAATTTTCTAAGTTATAATAATAAGGATATAAATCTAAGTTATGGCTGTAGTTATATCCTACAAAATCAGGTTTTAAACCATAAAAATTCTTACATTCGCTATTTTCATCTGATATGCAGCCAACATAATTATTACCTAATTTTTCTGTTGCGAAATAGCTATTTTTCACATTCAATCTCTTTATTCCATGAAAAGGAAATAATTTGAAATCATCACTTCTCCGATCGAATATTGGAACAACATTATTCAACATACCAACCTTACTACCAGTGGAATTATATACCTCAACACTCCTGTAAGATTGGTATAATTGATTTTCCGATCCCTTAAAAAAATTGTCTCCAATTCGTATATCAAGTCTATTGCCAATAAGACTCATATTTTTACTACTTATTACATCTTTTGGATCTATTAAAACCTTACTACTTTCAAGTGGTTTAAATTTTATAGAACGTGTATCATAATCATATACATGAACATATTCACCATTCTTGCGGGATTGAGGTATAAAATCAATAGTAGCTATATTAATAATATTGCCATCATGGTAATAATAGTAATATTCACCTGAGTCAGTAACCAAAGCTAACTTGTTGTCATCTCCTACTTTTTCTAGCTTTAGTTGTAGTCCTTGAGATAAACCATTCAGCACCTTTTGTGTTCCACAGCTATAGTCAATCACAATAAGGCGCTGACCTCTAGGCTCATCAATAATAACGTAAGATGTAGTAGGTAGACTAACTGTTGTTTCGTTATTTACTCTTACTTTAGTAGTTATCACATAACGAGTTGCGTTACTACAGTCTTTACCTGGGGCATCTTCCTTTTCTAGTTTAAAACGCATTTTCCCTTCCTTTGTGGTCTATGTTTTAGACACAGTTAATTTACAAACACTAATTATTGATTAATAATGGTGATATGTAAATATAGTTATAAAATAATTGTTACACTTGAATTCCTTCCTGGTTTCTGTTGTCATCATAACATTAAAAACACTTTAAGAAAGCTGCTTAGTTAAATTAACTTGGACAAGTAAATAGCAGTTTTGCAGCCTGTTTTTATGAATGAAGATAAAATGTTGTAGCCAAATGCGCTTTCAGCATTGTGCTGAATTGCAATATCTTTGTGCTCTAACTCCTCGTCGCGAAATTTACTTATAGTTTCTCTTAATTCCCCATCTTCTAAATGTGAAACTTGCTCTTTGTAGTGCTCCCCTATAACTTCTTCAACTGCAGCAGTGCAAGCCATAGCAGCTTTTTTGCCCATAATGGCAGTTGCAACGCCAAGTGACACTCCTAAAACACGCCAAACTGGCAACAAAACAGTAGGACGAACTTTTTGCTCTTTGATTTTCTCATTAAAATAGTGAAAATGCTTTTTTTCCTGCTCTTCCATTTCAATTATTTCATTGATTATAGAAGATTTTTTAAGAATAAATTTTTGACCAGAATAAATGCAAATAGCTCCATATTCCCCAGCATGATTTACTCTAATTGCCTGTTGTAAGAACTGATTGTTGCTGTACCTTAAATTATTTAGATTTCTTTCTTTCTCCACAATACACCTTACCTGATACGAACAGAGCTGCTATGAGATAAATTAAATTCCATGTTGCTAAGGAAACACCTAGAACGTAATGAGGTCTGTCACAAGATGGAGAGTAATTAGGATTTAGTAGATTATTTCTGAGCTCTTCTATACTAACGTTACCACTTGCTTGCTCTGTACAACCTAAAACATCATGAAATAAGTGGAGTTCAAGACCTACATGATAAAAAGATATTACTGCACCTATGAGGTAGCTGTAAAACGTTGCATAGATTAGAATTTTGTTGTCTTTAAGCATGCATACTACTGCAAGTAACCCTGCAACATAGTAAACTACCCGCTCGTATGTACATAACTTGCATGGCAGCATGTTGAAAAAATATTCTAGCACATATGCAAAAATTAGAGCAAAAGCACTTGATAGCAGAAAGATTGTAGGAATTCTGGAGTTATTACACACGACTTTAAGTAAATTATTATAAAGACCCCTGAAAGTATAAAGCAGAGTATTCATTTTGCATAGGGATTTTTATTTTTTTTCAAAAGTAATCTGACTGGCACACCATCTACGAAGAAATTTTTTCTAAGATCATTAATTAAATAGCGTTTATAACTTTCATCAACACTTTCAGGTATGTTACATATCAAAGAAAAAGCTGGAGGTTTAGTACCAATTTGAGCGATATACTTCATTTTAACTGCTTTACCTTTTACAAGCGGGTGAGAGTGCCTATCTAAAGCATCAATTAGCCACTTATTCAGTTTTGCAGTGCTGACTTTCTTGTTCAAAGATTCACTCACTTCAAGACACTTATCTATCACATCGCCGCAGCGCATGCCTTTCAATGCAGAAATTGTTACAGTTGGCACTTCCAAGAATAACCGAGTCACTTCCTGTTGTTTGACAAATTTTATTAACTTACTTCTGTCATCCTTACCTATTAAATCCCACTTATTTAAAACAACAATAATCCCTTTCCCTCCCTTAATTGCAGCTTCACCAATTGATAAATCCTGCTGCTCAATACCAACTAGGGAGTCTAGCATTAAAACTACCACATGAGAGCGCTTGATTGATTCTAAGCTTTTTTCAACAAATCTTGATTCTAAGTCATCTATAACATTCGCCTTTCTGCGGATTCCTGCAGTATCAATGAGAGTAATTAGCTCCCCATTATGATCATATACAATATCTACAGAATCACGTGTGGTGCCTGGCTCTGAATTCACTATTACTCTGTTTTCTGTAAGTAGGCTGTTTAAAAAAGTTGATTTTCCGACATTTGGGCGACCGATGATTGCAATTCTAAGTTTACTGGACTCATTGCCCAATAGATCAGTGTTTTCGTTCAAATTTTCAATAACATCAGCTAATGCATCATAAAGATCAACCATGCCAAGATTATGTTCGGCAGAGATATACACCGGGCCAAGAAAATCAAAAAACTGCAAATAATCAACATTTTCAGACTTATGACTCTCGCATTTATTTGCTATCAGTATCACAGGTTTATTTATTTTTCTCTTCAGCCACTTTGCAAATTCTTTGTTTTGCTCATTTTGCACTTTTGCATCAACAAGAAAGAAAATGATGTTTGAATTGGATAGAGAAAATTTTATTTGTTCAATAACTTGTAGTGAAAAATTAGTTTGGTCGTTCCATCCTCCTGTATCTATAACTTTAAACTCTAAATCGCTAATTCTGCCTATTCCTTCTCTTCTATCTCGTGTAACCCCTGGAATATTGCTGACCACCGCTGCTTTTCTTCCCACCAATCTATTAAAAAGAGTTGATTTACCAGCATTTGGTAGGCCTACTATAGCGATTTTTAGCATAATTTAAGAGCACCTTCTATACACAGTAAATTATAACCGAAATCTTGCAATTTAACTATTGACTTTATAGATCACGCGAGCATAATACAACTAGAATTTCTTGTTTTATTACGTCAAGTAGGGGGATATATGGTAGGGCAAGATATAAATGAGCAGCTTAGTTCTCTAGATGATGGCAGGCATTTTGAAGATGAGGCTATGGATGAGTCTGAGGATGAAGATACGCCTGAATTTAGGGCATCGTGTGAAAAACTCGAAGAAGAAATGAACCGTCCAGAAGTGATGTCGGAATTTCAATTAGATGGAGCAATATATGAACAAGTTGATGAACGTATGAAAGAAAATATCTCGAATGTATTGGAAGCTATACGTCAAGCTTTTAGGTTATGTGGTGAGAAGCGACTGACTGTGGGACAAATGATAAAGAAATGGATAAAATCTGTAGAACTTGGAGAAAGTCAAAAGATCAGGTTTGGCATGCCGTACTATGTGTTCTTCGAAGAATTATCAATAATAGATTATCTGATATCTAATGTGCACTTGCTAAAGAAGTTCGAGTTGTCCATTCATGAAAAACATCAACTAGATCTTCTTTCGTTAAAAATATCCGACCTAGTTTCAACAGGCACTTATGTGAGTGAGAAAGTTTTGGAGTTATTGCCAACAAGTCTACTGGAAAAACATAACAGCTATTTATCAAATCTAAAACAAATTGTATGTGAGGGCATTGAAAAAGATGGAGAAGAAAATGTGATAAAAGATGTTATAGTAGAAAGAGATAATAAATTTTATTGTATACAGTGTCCAGAAGCAAGCATTGTGATTCCTGCAAAATTCCTGAGTAATCCAGAATTTCAAAATTTAGATGGAGCATTAAAGATTGGGGAAGGAGATAATGTAATACGAATACAAGATGGAAAATATCATGATATAAAGGGCAGATTACAGATGACTTTTCCAATAAGCAACAGTGAAAAGATTGTAATGACTCTATCTTTTGAAAAGGCTGACAAACCAGAAAATGCCTCAAGCTTTGGCAAAATAATAGTACATATTGATGATAAAAGTTGTGAAATCTTCTCAAAGTACCTAAAAGAGCTAGAAAAAGAACCTCGTATAAGCAAGGTTGTTGAAGCTGCTAAAAGTTTTGCACAAACGAAAAGCAGTAAAGTTAGTTTACCTTCTTCTGTTCTAGAAAACGTTAGTCAACCACAACATTCTCAAAGTAGTGGCCAGGAATTACCAGCGCATTAACAATTATCATACATACACTGTTGCATATAGCAATAGTGTATGTGTATAGTTAATAGGGTTTGTAAACTTAATAAAGTCTACAACTAATTTGAAAACTACTTTATTGTATGCAAGACTTTGAAATACTAGAAAATCTAAAAACCAAAGCACTAGAAGCTGAAAAAGGAGGCGATTCTAACAGAATCAATAAACAACACGAAAAAGGGAAATTAACTGCTAGAGAAAGGCTCAGTGTATTACTCGATGAAAATTCGTTCGAAGAATACGATAAATTCGTGAAGCATCACGCAACTGATTTTGGCATGCAAAATGCTAATTTTTTAGGTGATGGAGTAGTGATTGGTCATGGTACTATTTATGGCAGAAAAGTTTTCGTTTACTCGCAAGATTTTACTGTCTTTGGTGGGTCACTTGGTGCGTCACATGCAAAAAAAATATGCAAAATTATGGATATGGCAATTAATGCCAGGGTTCCAATTATCGGACTAAATGATTCTGGTGGAGCCAGAATTCAAGAAGGAGTAAATTCCCTTGCTGGTTATGGAGAAATTTTCCAAAGAAACGTAAATGCATCGGGCGTTATACCACAAATCTCTTTAATTATGGGTCCATGTGCAGGAGGGGCTGTTTATTCTCCAGCATTAACTGACTTTACTTTCATGGTAAAGAATAGTTCATACATGTTTATAACCGGACCAGATGTAGTAAAAAAGGTTACCTATGAAGATGTAAGCTTCGAAGACCTCGGTGGAGCAAAAATTCATACAAGCAAAACAGGAGTGGCAGATTTTGCATTCAATAATGATGTTGAGATGCTACTCAAAATGCGTGAATTCCTTACCTTTTTACCAGCAAATAATCAAGAATCACCGAAATCTGTACCAACCTGTAATGATGTTAATGAGATTGATGAATCCTTAAACACTCTAGTTCCTACCAATCCTAACACTCCTTATGATATGTATGAACTCATTGAAAAAGTTTGTGATGAGAAGAAATTCTTTGAACTAAAACCTGATTTTGCTCGTAATATTATAATTGGCTTTAGTAGAATTGGAGAAAATACTGTTGGTATTGTTGCAAATCAACCCATGCACCTTGCAGGATGTTTGGATATTGATTCTTCAAGAAAAGCTGCAAGATTTGTAAGGTTTTGTGACGCATTTAACATTCCGATCATCACACTTATTGATGTTCCGGGGTTTTTACCTGGTACAAACCAAGAATACAATAATATAATACAACACGGAGCGAAACTGCTTTACGCTTACGCTGAAGCAACTGTGCCGAAAATTAGCCTTATCACTAGAAAAGCGTATGGTGGTGCATATATCGTTATGAACTCGAAACATTTAAAAGGTGACATAAATTATGCTTGGCCAACTGCTGAAATAGCTGTAATGGGCCCTGAAAGTGCAGTTGAAATTATATTTAGGCATGAAAAAGATCAGCAAACGTTAATCAAAGAATATAAAGAGAAATTTGCTAATCCATTTTTTGCTGCATCACATGGATACATTGATGACATTATAGTGCCAAGTAAAACAAGGCATCACTTTCACAAAGCATTAGAGCTACTCAAAAACAAGAAAGTAGAAAGGATATGGAAAAAGCATGACAACTTACCTCTGTAACTTTCTTTTAGGCCTTGCTTGCAAGTTATGCAATATTATAAGTGTAATCAGTGTGCCGTTACCAAGACTCGAACTTGGGACCTCGTCATTACCAATGACGTACTCTACCACCTGAGCTACAACGGCAAGTTTATACATTATGATAATGAATAATACAAAAAAGAATAAGGAAAAAGAAGAGGAGAAAAAAAGATTAGCGAAAGCTTTAAAGCAAAATATTTTGAAAAGAAAAAAGCAGCAACAGAGTAGACAAAGCAGACCCCTTTCAAAATTTGTTTGTGGTGAGGAATTTTTAGGAAGAAGCGCCGCAGAATACCCAAACGTATTTGAGGAAGCTTTAACGACAAAATTACCATCAGAAACTTAAGTTTTGAAGGAGGTATCATGCCAGAACTACCAGAAGTAGAAGTAATCTCTAACTTTTTGCTTGATAAAATTAAAAACAAGCAAATTAGCAATGTTATAGTTAATAATTGGAATTTACGTGCCCCAATAACAAAAAATATTGATGATATGCTAAAGGGCAAAGTCATACGCAACATCAAGCGTAGAGGTAAGTATACGATCTGGAATACAGATGGTAGTATGGCTGTAATCATACATCTTGGCATGAGCGGAAAGCTTATATATGCTGACCATGATCAAGTGCGGAATAAGCACGATCACGTGGTATTTTTATTTTCCGATAATACTTCAATAATCTTTAATGATCCAAGAAGATTTGGATTAGTTATTATTTTAAGCAAAGAACAAGAAATAAATTTTTTTGATGGTTTTGGAATAGAGCCCCTCACGGATGAATTCAGTGGAGACTATTTACAGGAGTTGCTGAAAAACAAAAAAGTGAATATCAAATCAGCATTAATGGACAATAAATTAATAGTTGGCGTAGGCAATATATATGCTTCTGAAAGTTTGTTTAGAGCCCGCATATCACCACTCAGGTCAGCAAAAGACTTGACCTATAGAGAGTGCGAAAAACTTGCTGCTGAAATAAAAAATACTCTGAGTGATGCAATTGCTGCAGGCGGTTCAACACTGAAAGATTATGCACAGCCATCTGGATCTGCTGGATACTTTCAAAATAACTTTTACGTATATGGTAAAGTTCAAAAACCTTGCAAAATCTGCAACAATATCATAACACTTATACGACAAAATGGCCGTAGCACTTATTTCTGCAACGTATGTCAGAATTAAGATTTTATTTTTGAATATGACATTTTTACCTGAAAAAGATCCGATTAACTTGTTTTCAAAGTGGTATGAAGAAGTACTTAATTCTCCGTGTAAACAACCAACTGCAATGACGCTAGCAACTTGTAGCAAAGACTGCATTCCATCTGCAAGAGTAGTATTACTAAAGGAATATAGTAAAGAAGGTTTTGTGTTCTTCACTAACATAAATAGTAGAAAAGGAAAAGAACTGACCGAGAACCCTAAAGCTGCATTAGTGTTTCACTGGATAGAATTTGCTAGGCAAGTGCGAATTGAAGGAGATGTTAAACTTCTAAACGATGAAAGAACTGACAAATACTTCTCTTCTCGAGCGCGCGATAGTCAAATTAGCGCATGGTGCTCAAAACAATCGAGCATTCTGAAAGATTGGCAAGATTTTGAGCAAGCTATAAAATTGAAGGAGAAAGAATTTTACAATACACAAGTTTCTCGTCCTGACTTTTGGGTGGGATTTTGCGTAATCCCAAAAGTAATTGAATTTTGGCAAGAAGGTGAATATAGGAGACACACTAGGTTTAGATATACTCTTGTTGAGGGAAGCAATTGGAAAATAGAGCAATTATATCCCTAGCTACATTCGTTGTTGCAGACCCTTCTTAATTTACCATTGAGAATTGGATGACACCCTACTAATCCGAATTCTGGATTAAGGATAAAAAAGAGCAAATAACTTATAATTTTATAGCTAAAGTGACTTAGGTTTACCAATAATTTGAAAAACAACAAATTCGTCATTCCGCTACTTGTTAGCGGAATCTATCCTTGGCGGTATGACGTAGGGAAACCTTTCTTGGGTTAGTTATAGAAGGTTAAGAATTTTTCATTGGACAGGCTTCTTATACTTTTGGTGAGGTTAAATTTTGAAGTGAAAATTTTAATAAACAGCAAATAAACAAGTTTATCAAAAAAAGAGTTAAATGTTAGGGTTTTCAGCATTCCGGACAATTTAAAATCAACCTGGGATGGAGGAAGTTAGTGGCGGTCACATACTCTTTCATCACAATGATAAAGAAGCTTACCTTTATCTCTGACGTATTTTAAAGGAATTTTGGGATTATTGATGTCTTTACCACCAGTATCATGCCATTTCTTTTCCCATGTAATATAATATGGTTCAAGGTCTTGCGGCGTTAATTTATATATTTCTTTTAGCTCTATTCCTTCATAAATAGCAAATACCCAATCCACCTTTCGGTATTTTGCAATTATTGTAGGATTCATATGATGATGAGTAGAAAAGCTTTTTGTAAGAAGAGCATTTACTGATTTAAGCTCATATTCATTACCATACTCATCAATGACATCATTTCTCTCGCGTGCTGGAAGAATAGTGAGTCCAGTTAGTAATAAGACTTGTAGGATTTTTCCGCCGTTATCCTGAAAGATATCATTTATACCATGCTTAACAGCAAACTCCTGATACTTCCGTATATGAGGAAATATATCTTTCAGACATTTTCTGTCTTGATCCTGATTTAGAAGTGCAGTAGGTTCAACACCAAGGGCATCTGCTATACGCTCAACATTATCTATAGAGATATTTCTCTCACCACGTTCAACGGAGCCTATATATGTTCTGTGTAATTCACATAAATCAGCAAGAGTTTCTTGGGAAAGCCCTTTTATATTTCTTATCTTTCGTATATTCTGGGAAAGAAGTAACCGCAAAGATTGTTTTTTTATTTTTGTCATCTTTGTAAGATAATAGTTGACAATTATAAGTCTACAGACTATAAGTATCTTTCATATGGTGCACATATTGGAAAAATTTAAATTTAATAGTAAACCCACATATATTACAGATAGGGGAGCTGCATATTGTGGAGACTCTCTTAACCTATTGCCACAATTACCAGACAATAGCTTAGACCTCGTAATCACCGTTTGCTTTGCAAAGAAAAAAAGAATACGGAAATGAATCCCAAGCCGAATATGTTGCCTGGCTTAGTCGATTTGCAAAATTAGTACATAGCAAACTCAAAGATACAGGCAGTTTTGTACTTGATTTAGGTGGGGCTTATGAAAAGGGCGTGCCATCCAGAAGTTTATATAATTTTAGAGTGCTTATGCATTTCTGTGATGACATAGGCTTTTTTCTTGCACAAGATTTTTATTGGTATAATTCTTCTAAATTGCCAAGTCCAATTGAATGGGTAAACAAGAGAAAAATCAGAGCAAAAGATTCTGTTAATACAGTATGGTGGTTCAGCAAAACTGAGTGGCCTAAAGCAGATGTCACAAAGGTGCTAGTGGAATATAGTAGCCGCATGAAAAAACTTATCGAGAACCCAAAGGCTTATTATACTCCAAAAGAACGACCATCAGGACATAATATTGGTAGTAGCTTTGGTAAAGATAATGGAGGAGCTATTCCATCAAATCTTTTGCAGATTCCCAATTCAGAATCTAACAGCCAGTATCTTGCTGCATGTAAGGAACTAGGTGTAAAAGAGCATCCAGCTCGATTCCCTGCTAAATTACCTCAATTTTTTATTCAGTTTCTAACACAACCAGGAGATGTTGTTTTAGATATTTTTGCTGGTTCTAACACAACAGGTTTTGTATGTGAGCAAGAAGACCGTTACTGGTTAGCATTTGAAGAAAATAGAGAATATCTTGCTGCATCTGCTTTTAGGTTCTTAAAAAAAGAATGCTCAAAAGAAACTATTTATCAACGCATTGTTCATGGTGAAGAGCAAGTGTTAAAGGCTAAGCAGTCTGTATTGGATCCTAAGTTCACTCAGCGGTCATTAGTAGTTTAGTTATGCTCTTTGTTCGTATCCGTTCAGCGGAGCGGCAAAATAAGGTAGACAAGGTAGTATAAAAAGATAACCATAGAGTAAAAGTGAGTTTACAACAAATGCCAGTGCGTGACACTGGGATGACAAAAAAGGGGCTACTCGGATGACAAAAAAAGGAGCACTGGAATGACAGCAGCCCTACGTCATACCGCCGCGGTATCTCTTAACATAGATCCCGCTAACAAGTAGCGGGATGACGAATATACCGCCACGAACCGTCATACCGCTGCGGTATCTCTTAGCCGCTAACAAGCAGCAGACCGTCATACCGCGATTCATTCGCGGTATCTCATCCGCTAACAAGTAGCGGGATACTTGACCTTTACAGGGATGACGGTTGTCGGTAGGCCTAAATTACTTTAGCTACAAACATTAAGAAATTTACCAAATGAAAAAAAAGGCAAAAGAAGCCCTAGTCACTGTCTATTTTCTGTATTGGCGTTTTTTAAGTCTTAAACACTGCAATTTAGCTGCTTTTAAGTGCAACTCACCTTATCTTAAATGTTTAAGAAATTTACTAAGCAGAAAAAAAAGGCAAAGAAATCCCGTGTTAGCTAGTTGTCACTCTCTAATCCTGCAAATCGGCGTTCTATACTGTCTTAAACGACTTATAAGCGCGTTTCAGCTTGTGTAGGTAAAAACCCAGAAATGTTGTGAAGACATAAGGTGCACATAGTGCAAAAAATTAAAAATAAGACGCCAACTACGTTGTTTTTTGCTGTTTAATCTGCACAGATGAAGATAACTGAATACCTTCAGTATTATGATAAGGGGACTGGGGGAATTTGTCAAGTAGTTTCTACCTGAAACCACAATATTCGCACAGTTGGAAAATGGTTGCGGGAGTAGGATTTGAACCTACGGCCTTCAGGTTATGAGCCTGACGAGCTACCGAGCTGCTCCATCCCGCGTCGTTGTTTATTTAGCTATTATACTTGCAATTATAGGATATACAAGGATAAAATCCGCTATGGGTCGTATATTAGTATATTTATTAACTTTTTTTGACATAATAGTTAGCTATATACGTCATAACCTACGTAATGAAAAATATAACTTGATACTGTGGTTTCCTGTGTGTCAGTGTGTAGGGATTTTAACCTATTTTTCCCTAAGTTTTGAACCAAGCTGCATTTTCACTATATCTATTTTTCTTTTGCTTCCACCTACACTAACTCTGATTGCGATACTGCACAAAAGGTACACAATACTATGCATTGCTTTAATTGCAGTGCTCATAGGATTTACAGCTAGTAAATTAAGAACAGCTTTAGTTGATACTCAAATTCTTGATAAAGAGAGATACGTAAAAGATATAATTGCCACAGTGAAGGACATTAATGACAGGGGCTCATACAAACAATTTCTGCTTTCTGTCTCTACTATCTCAAAATCCTCTCCTGTCATCCCAGCACCCCCTTTTGTCATCCCAGTACTTGATACTGGGATCCAGAAAAAAAAGATATGGATTCCAGCGTTACGCGCTGGAATGACACCGGATAGAGCTCTAGATAACATCAGAATATCAGTTAGAACCAAAGTGGAAAAAGGCATTAAAATAGGCGATCAAGTAAAATTATCAGCAAAACTCTTCCCTCTAAAGATTGCGCCCTCGGAGCATGCATATGATTTTGCAAGAATAGCATATTATCAGAAAATAAGTGCAACAGGTTTTGCAACAAGCAAAATAGCTTTGCACAAAAAGGCTGAAGCAAGGAAATTTCAAGAATATATAGAATCTTTCCGTCAATACATTTATGAAAACCTGCAGCAAAATATTAAAAAACCACATGCAGACATAATTTCTGCATTACTAATCGGCAAAAAGGACGGAATAGACCAAAAAACTATGGATGCGATAAGAGATTCAGGTATAGCACATTTGTTTGCCATATCTGGTTTGCATTTATCATTTGTTGCTGGCCTGTTTTTTATAGTGTTTCGTAATTTATTCGCAATATCTGAAACTTTGACTCTTAAGTATAACACCAAGAAAATATCTGCATTCCTTACTATCTTGCCAACCACGTTTTATTTGTTGATTACCGGTATGCAAATTTCTGCTCAGCGTGCCTACATCATGGTGATTTTAGTACTCGTTGCAATAATGATAGAGAGAAAATATCGAGGGTTAATAGCAATTGCGTTTGCTGCTGCAGTGATACTCTCAGTAGAACCAGAAGCAATTTTAAAGCCAGGCTTTCAGATGTCATTTTCTGCGGTTTTGGCACTGGTTGCCAGTTATCAAATTAATGCTAATAAATTGTTCAAAATAAAAATAATGAAATATTTTGTGTCGATAATGATCAGCTCAGTAATAGCAAGTTTAGCAACTGTTCCGTACACGATATACAATTTTAATTATTTTTCAATTAGTGGTATTATCACAAATTTAGTTGCTATACCAATAGTTACATTAATTATTATTCCACTTGGAATAATTTATGTCTTATTGATTCCTTTAGGTATTGAATGGATTATAGCGCCATTTATAGAGCGCCCAATTGACAGTATCTTGTATATAACAAATGCAATCGCTAGTCTTCAGTATTTGGTTATTCCCATTCGTACTTTTCCTGCCTCATCAATTATTATCATAACACTTGGTTTATTGTGGCTGTGCTTGTGGGAAAGAAATTGGCGTTTCTTCGGAATTTTCTTTATTGTACTAGGTATTTGCTTTAGCACCGCATATAAAACCCCCGACATCCTAATAAATGCTGATAATGTTGCTGCAAAGGAGAGTGATAACTTACTATATTCTCTCACCAGAAAAAATAGGAACTTTGTTGTCAAAACATGGGCGAAACAAAATGGGCAGAACCAAATTTTGAATCATACAAAATATAGCAATCCAGATAAAAGACTAAAGTGCAACGATTATGGCTGTATATATAATAAAGGAAATAATAAATCAGTACTGCTTGCTTATAAAAAAGAAGATATTTCAGAAAATTGTGATAAAGTTGATTTAATAATTCAATTAAGTGAATTCGACTATTCAGTTTGTAATACTAGAACTATTAAATACACCAATCTAAAAACATATGGCACACATTCAATTTGGTTAACAAATCGTTACGTAAAGATTAATAAAGTGCGCTCTAACCGGCCTTGGCATAAGTTAAAAAGCTTGATTTTAAAGTGTTGTTAACAATAATTAATTAAATTTAAATGTAAGGAAATTTATGTATTTAGGTACTCAAGAAGGAAATTCTTTAAACCTCAACCTAACTCATGATCATAATGTAGCCAGAATAAATGATGCCATTGGTTTTCTCCCTAAAGCATGGCATGCAGCAAAAAAATATTCTGTAAATAATACCCTACCTATAGCAGTTGTGAACACTTGGCTTCAATTTTCTCTAGCCTACATAACTGCAATGGTAATAACCCTTAACGATTTAAGCTTTATTGCTACTTTTAACCCAACATTAATGCCAACTTACTTTCTGGTTTCTGTTATTTTTGGAGTAGTTTTATTAACCTCTCTTGCTCTAAGATATATATACAAGCAAGAAATAAAAGATGAGAAATCAAAAGATGGTGATAGCCCAATAGATATAAAGATTAGAGGTGGAAAAAGTGATGAAATAAATGAGATTGCTCAAAATGCATTAACAATAGAAATTGTTCCTGATTTGGTCGATAAAAAGCAAGGTTTTTCAATAATTTTACCAATCTCTGAAAAACAGGGAGAAATATTAGAAAACAAAAGACAAGAGAATAGAAATAAAGTTATTTTGCTTACTGTGCCATATGTGCTGAGCGGTCTAATTGTAGCTGGTGCATTGATACAAAATAAATTTAGCTTTGCCAATGTTCATGGTTGGGAAGAATGGGGTTTCATTGCATTCGTGAGTGCTGTCTTCATTGTTGGAATATGTATAGCATTGAGTAAATTAAAAAGTAATGAAGTAAATAACGCATGCAATATTGTTAAAAAATTCGATAATGTGGATATTTTACTCCCATGGAGAAAAGGTAGTGTTGTATCAGTAATGGAGAATAAATTTAAGAGTGAAGAGGAGAATGATCCGATATCTCGATTGGGAAGATTAGTTAATAGACACCTAACTGACTTTATTGATAAAATTTGCTGTTTATTTAAGAACGATCTTTTAAAGCCTGCAAATATTAACATTAAAGAAACGCTTGGCAGTATAGGGAAGGATCTCAAAGCTTTACTTGATAAATTAGAAAAAGATATAAAGAAAAATGTGGATGAGGTGAAAACAACTGCTAGTAAAGAAATAACTGACTGCCTGAAAAATATTAGTAAAAGTGTGGATGTTCTGTGTAAAGAAGTTAGCGGAGACGTAAAAGGTAAACTGAGTGAAGTGGACGTAGAAAAGGTAATGAGTTTAGTAAACAACTTGAGTAATCTAGCAGAGACTTTAGAAGATAGAATATCTAGACTTAAACCTGGAGCCCGTATGGGATTATCCGGAGCGACTTTTGCAGATGAAAGATTACCTAACGCACCTAATAACCCCAACCCTCAACAAAATGGGCAAGGAAGCAGTAGTCAATCTAATACTGATCGATCTGCAAATAAAGATATGCAAACTAGTACTAATGAATCTGCAGATCAAGAGATACAGACACAGTTATTAGAAGAACACAACCGACCAAGTGAGCCTGATAATGAAGATAATACTGATCAATTAGTAGATGAAGAGAAGAAGCTACAAGAAAAAATGGCAGTCTTAGAAAAACAAGACAGAGTAAGGCAGCTGAAAAAAGATTTATTTGAACGAGAAAAAACAGATGAATGGAAAGAAAAAATCAACGGCAAACCAAGTGACTTTCTATATTATTTATTAGAATCTATTAAGCTGGAAGAAAAAGATAATAAAGAAGAAAAGGTTGAGGCAACACTACGGGATTTTGATAACAAGATAATAATTCACTGGAAAGATGGCTCTCAAACAACTTGCCATATTAAAAAACAAGGTGATCTTCCTAGTACAAAAGTTGATTTCGTAAATCAAAATATTCAAGCAGCATGGGAAATGGCGCGGGGTAAATCACTATAGATCACTCAGTAATAACCTTAAGTGTTAATAATGATAAGGAGAAATTAAGGCTAGATATCTACGTAGCTGAAAAGTGCAACATATCACGCAGTAAAGCTCAAAGATTGATACAAAATGAGCAGGTGAAATTACTTGGCATACCGATAATTAATAATGATCACATAGTAAAACCAGGTGAAGAGTATGTGGTGCATCTCGTTCAACCTGACATATCCACATCAATTGAGCCTAATTATGACATAAAACTTGATATCGTCTATGAAGATGAGGACATTATAGTTCTGAGTAAACAAAGTGGATTAACAGTGCACCCTGGTGCTGGGACAAACAATGATACGCTCTTGAACGCAGTTATCGCTCACCTTGATGTAAGACCAAGAATTGTTCATAGACTCGATAAAGATACCAGTGGGCTGATGGTAATTGCAAAAAATGAGGAAGCCCATAGTTTTTTGTCTGAGTTGTTATCAAATCGTAAAGTAAAGCGGGAATACTTAGCAGTAGTTTGGGGAACATTGTCTACTCAACAAGGAACGATAAAGACTAACATTGCTCCAAAGCGTGGTAATAAAGAAATGATGTGTGTAACAAAAATCACAGGCAAATTAGCAATCACTCACTATTTAGTGCAGAAAGTTATAGGACAAGTAAGCCTGGTTAAATGCACTTTAGAGACAGGTAGAACACACCAAATTCGAGTCCACATGAGCCACATAGGACATTCCATAGTTGGTGATCAAGTTTACGGAAAAAATAGTAGTAAAAGCACAAAATATGCTAAAAACTCTAGTTTCATTCATAATTTCAATAGGCAAGCACTACATGCTTATACACTGGGCTTATACCACCCAAAAAGTAAGGAATACATGGAATTTGTCTCTGATTTACCGCAAGATATAAAAACTTTAATTGGTGAGTTTGAAAATATACCTAAGAAAGGTTTACCTGATTTTTGAAGTAACGGCATCATTGCTGGTATAGCTAACCCAAGAAAGGTTTCCCTACGTCATACCGCGATTCATTCGCGGTATCTCTAGATCCCGCTAACGAGCAGCGGGATGACGAATTTTTGTTTTTCAAATTGTAGGTAAACCTAAGCCACTTTAGCTATATATATCTTTGGCTGAAATAAATTAAGATTTACTGCAGCTACAATAAGTACTCTTATCATCACATTTTGGTGTTAAGTCGGGATAGAACGTGAGTATAGCATCATTCTTTCTTACAAACACTGATTGATAATTGTCATCTTCCATTTCATATAGGCACATTCCATCTTTTCCTAATTCCTTGAACGCCTTAGTTGCAGAAATTAAAATATCATCGGCATGAAGGTTATATGCGTATCCATTTGGGCATTTAACTTTCACTTCCCCATCCTTACCCAAATATTTCATTCCAAATGTATAAACTGGTGGCTTAATATCTGATTTATTGCATAGGGACTTATCATTCCAAATTGCACCTGCCCATTTATCTTCTTGAGCTTCAACATATCTACCTACAAAATGCATACCACCTAATTTATCGTTTGGCTCACCACAAAAAATATGTCCAAACCCTATAGTTTCTTTTTCACTTTCACTATTTGTAAACCAAATGTTAGCCAGTTCATCTTTAAATAACTCCAAATCCGCATCTGGCGTAATCACTTGATGATCAAGCTTATCATATATTCCTTTCACTACTTCTTGATGCTGCGGACAACTAAGTAAAATTTTGAAATCTTCTTTATCTGGATGTGCTCCCCAATCTCCACAAACTTTCAACACTCCTCTATCGAAGTCAGTTAATTCTGGAAACGGTGGTATATAACCTGGTTGTGAACTGAAAAATGGTTCAAAATTGACCTTAACATTTTCTTCTACATAACTGGTGTGAAAATAATGATCCTTAATATAAAAAATAAATCCTATTATTGGTATTATTAAACACAAAATTAGTTTAACTGTCTTCGACATAATCACGTTCACAAAAAAGCTAGCTTATAAGAAACAATTTAAAAAAGTTTTAATCTAATCATTTTTGCAGAGCAGCAACTCCCGGCATTTCATCACCACCCAGCCAACTTAAAAACGCTCCTCCACCAGTGGAAACATATGTAAAATCCTTATCGGTAAGGCCTGCAGCGCTTATTGCAGATAGACTATCACCTCCCCCTATTATGCTGGTTAACTTTCCTTTGTGCGTTAAGTCACTTACGACTTTCATTACCCCTATTGTACCACTTGCAAAAGCTGAATGTTCAAAAACACCAATAGGTCCATTCCACAGCAGAGTCTTACTGCTTGCTATTATACTGCTTATTGTACTCAAAGTTTGTGGTCCGATATCCAAAATTATATCACCGTCCAAAATGGACTCAGTTCTTCTTGAAATACTAGTGCTGTAATCAGAGTTTACTGCAACCAGAACGTCTTCTGGCACAACTATTTTGCAATTGTTTTTATTTGCTGTTTCAACAATATTATGTAGAAGGTCGTCAACACCATTTTGAAAGAAAGATTTTCCTATATTTACTTTGCTAAATAACAAAAAATTATTAGCAATTGCACCTCCGAGAACTAGGTAATCAACCTTTTCTGTTAGCTTTATAAGCATTTTTATCTTAGTTGACATTTTGGCTCCCCCAACTATCGCAGTAATAGGTTTAGCTTTAAACGATACAGCTTTTTCAAGATACTTTAGCTCATCTTGTAAGCAAAATCCCGCGTAGGAAGGTAAAAACTCTGTAATGCGTGAAATAGAAGCGTGAGCTCTGTGAGAGCAAGAAAATGCATCATTTACATATATATCCGCTAGAGATGCTAGTTGTTTGGCAAAATTTGAGTCACTCTGCTCTTCCTCTTTATAAAATCTTAGATTCTCTAGTAATATTATATCTCTTGCATCCATAGCACTCACTGCTTTTTGCACTTTTTCACCAACGCAATCATCAATGAATTTCACTTTTTTATTTAGTAACTGCGATAAAGTGTCAATTACATTTTTTAGCGACAGATTATTGTCTCTGGCCTTTGGGCGTCCGAAATGCGATATAATAATAATCTTTGCACTTGCATTCACTAAATACTCAATAGTAGGCAATGCTCTCAAAATACGAGTGACGTCACGAATTTCTCCATCTTTTATAGGAACATTGAAGTCAACTCTGAGTAAGACGGTTTTATTGTGAAGATCACAATTTTCTATACTAGGTATATTCATTGTAAAACTAAAGCTATAAAGCCACTATACAGCAGTTTGACCTAAAGTAAAGTTTTAAGTTTACGAACGTTTAAGGAAATTTGCATCCAGATGGTGTCATGAAAGTAGCTGACACTGGTTCACTCTATAATGGTGTCATCCAAGTAGCCGACACTGGGATCCAGGTTGCTTACAAGCAAATTAGCATAGAAAGTGGTTACAACGTTTTCGATGAGATTGCAGGAACCAGTGTCAGCTACTTGGATGACACCATTCTTTTTTCTGGATCTCAGTGTCAGCTACTTTCATCTGCCACCTGCAAATTGCAATGTTCGTACAGTTATGTGTCACGCTACTTGGATGACACCGTTGAAAGAAATGAACCGCCTTTTCAAAATTGTTTTGAATAGAGGAATAACATTCACAAGTAAAATTTCATATTACCATTTTTTAATTTATGTATTATAATAAGCTTAATCTATAAGAAAAACAAAGTTGGAAAAGTTGGAAGAACTAAGCAAAAACTGGGTGATAAGAACGGGAAGATTTTTATCTTCATTGTTTTTTTTACTGTTGATTGCGCTATCAATACGTAGTTTTTTATTCGAGCCATTTCATATACCTTCTGGTTCAATGAAAAGCACCCTACTTGAAGGGGATTACATTTTTACTAGTAAATATTCATACGGTTACAGTAAACACTCATTTCCATTTTCTCCAAACATTTTTAGCGGCAGGATTTTTTATACCCCTCCAAAGCGTGGCGACATAGTAGTTTTCAAACCCACAAGAAACGACAGTATCCGATTTGTTAAGCGAGTAATAGGAACACCAGGCGACAAAGTGCAAATGATAGAGGGAGAATTATACCTAAATGATCAGAAAGTAGAGCGAAGGCAAATTGAAAGTTTTTTTGATTATGAGTCAAATCGTAACATACCAAGATATATAGAAACGCTTTTAAGTGGCAAGGAGCATGAGATTTTGGTAGATAACATTTCTAATAAGCTATCATATAACACTACGGTTTATTATGTACCTAACGATCAATTTTTTGTTATGGGAGACAATAGAAATAATTCTTTGGATAGCAGGTTTCCTGAGGTTGGTTTTGTACCAATGGAAAATATCATTGGGCGTGTAAGTATAGTTGGTTTATCGTTTAAATTGGGGAAGGTCGATTGGTTACCATTTAATTTCAGGTTACCTGTTGCTTTGAGATTAAATAGGGTATTGCACAAGGTTGTGTAAGCTTTTTCTACCTATTTGTTAATTCACATAACTCTAAAGAAGAATTTTCTAACTCGGCGATAGTGTTGTTAATTTCATTCAAGTCATTGCCTTGTAAAGCGTTTTTTGCATTTTGTAATAGGTTTTTCAACTTTTGATCAGTGGAAAGGTTATTATTGTTTTCAACCAAGTGTATGAGTTTATTTCCATTAATTTTAGCACCTGCAAGGGAACGAGCCTTCATATCTTCATCAAAGCTGTTTATTGACTGGTTAACCATATTTTGAACATCAGCTTCACTCAAGCCAAAACTTGAATTTACTTTAACTGTCTGCTCAATTCCAGTAGTTTTTTCTCTTGCAGTAACAGTCAAGATCCCGTCAACGTTAACTGTAAATTCTATTTCAACTCTTGCAGAACCTGCAGGCAGTGGCGGTATACCTTTTAGTTCAAACTGCGCTAGAGATTTGTTATCCTCGATCATTTCACGTTCTCCCTGACAAACGTGAATTTTCATTGCTGGTTGCCCATCAACATAAGTTGTAAACTCTTTTATCTCTGAAACTGGTAGTGGTGTATTTCTTGGTATGATTTTTTCAACTATGCCTCCCATAGTTTCTATGCCAAGTGATAAAGGTAAAACATCCAGGAGAATATTCTTATCTTTTGAGCTCGAAGTTAAATCATGAGCCTGCAGAGCTGCTCCCATGACAACTGCTTTATCTGGATCCACGTCATTCAGTACTTTATTTCCAAAGAGCTTGACTAGTGAATTTTGAACCAATGGTGTTCTAGTTGCACCACCAACTAAAATTACTCCTTTTATATCATCAATTTTAAGATCTATGTCGCTTATAGTACGAGTGACTATATTGATAGTCTTATTAACTAAAGGACTTATTGCCTGTTCGAACTTCTCTCTAGTTATTTCACATTCAAATGGCTTGCCGTTAATGTTAAAGCCAAAAGTGCCTGATGCATTTTCACTTAAGTATTCTTTCGCGGTACGGATATTGCAGGTTCCAGCGTTATGTGTTGGAATGACATTAAGGTGTGTTGTCGACTCCTTGTTTAAACCTACTTTTTCTCTATACTTATCAAGTACAATTGAACTCAGAAGATGATCAAAATCATCACCGCCGAGTTTGGTATCACCACCAACCGCAAGGACTTGAAACACTCCTTGATGTAATTTCAATATTGAAATATCAAATGTTCCTCCACCAAGGTCGTAAACTGCATATATTCCGCTGCTGTTGTTCTTTTCAATGGAGTAAGAAAGTGCAGCAGCAGTTGGTTCATTAACGAGACGAAGAACTTCTATGCCAGCTAATTTTGCTGCATATTTAGTTGCGTTACGTGCTGAATCGTCAAAGTAAGCTGGCACAGTGATCACTGCTTTTTTTACTTCCATTCCTGTAGACTTTTTCACCCTCTCGCATAAAGCTTTTAATATCTCAGCAGAAATCTCAACAGGAGTAAGATACTTTTCCTCTGAGCATTTTACTCTAATAACTTTTTCACTTTCGTTATCTATTTCAAAATTGAGGCCTTCTTTATTTAATTCTTCAACACTTTCACCCATTAAACGCTTTATTGAGTAGATTGCATTTTGACCGACGTCACAGCCAGTTTTCAATGTATTATTTTCATACGAAATAACAGAAGGCAGTAGCTCTCTTCCCTGCTCATCTTTAAATATCTCCACGTTGCCAGCTTTATTTACCATAGCAATTAAAGAGTTAGTAGTGCCAAGATCTATACCAAAAACTACTTCACTTGAATTTGGTTCAGAAATTTGAATTGGTTGCATTCTTTTTCACCTCCTCAAATGACTTATATAAATATTTCAATCTTAAGACTTGTGTAGCAGCTCCATCAAAATTCTTTACAGCAAAAGTGTTAATTAGGTTTTTAACGCAATCTTTTATTTTTTCATCAACCATCCTACTTGCAAATTGTAGATCATCGCAGTCCAGCAAATATTCTCTTATTTCCATTGATTCATTTAATATTTCAGAATTTGGATGATCCTTTGGGCTTTCCACACCAAAAAGATTCAACAAATGCTCGGCACGTTTTAGAGGTGACTTTAGCACCTGATAAGCTTTGTTAATATTAATTATATTTTTAGATTGTCCTTCGTTTATATCAGTCCTGCTTAGCTCAATATATTTTTTCTCTAACTCATCAAAGCTGATATTGAAAGTTGGTTCAATTTCAAACAATGTAAAATAGCTGCTAGACATGAAAACTCTCTCCACAACCACATTTTCCTTTCTCATTAGGATTTTTGAAAACAAAACCCGATGAAAATTTTTCTTCTACATAATCCATTTCAGAGCCAAGAATAAACATGACAGATTTTGGATCGATCAACACTTTAACTTTTTGGTCATCACTGCAGTTTTCCTCAATTATCGACTCTAAAGGACGAGTATCATATGCATATTCAATATCATATTTTAAACCAGAACATCCTTTTTGTTTAATTAGCACTCTTATTCCTATTGCTTCTTCCGGTTTCTCAAGGTTAGTATGCTTCTTTTGGTCCAATAAATACCTTATCCTTTCTACTGCTTTCGCAGTTATAGTAATAAGTTTTTTATCTTTCTTTATAGCGTTTACTCCTTGATATTCACTCATGCTTTAGTTCTCAATGTCCACCTTTACTTTGTTTGCTTTGATAATCATGAATAGCAGCCTTTATAGCATCTTCAGCAAGCACCGAGCAGTGTATCTTCACTGGAGGTAAAGACAACTCTTCCACTATTTGAGTATTCTTTATCTGTGTAACGTCACTGATGGTTCTTCCCTTTATCATCTCTGTTAACAAGGAACTTGAAGCAATGGCAGAACCACAACCAAAAGTTTTAAATTTTGCATCTTCAATAACACCTTTGTCATTGACCTTTATCTGCAATTTCATTACATCACCGCACGATGGTGCACCAACTAAACCAGTACCAACATTTGGATCATTTTTATCCAGAGAGCCAACATTCCTTGGATTTTCGTAATGATCTAAAATTTTCTCATTATAACTCATAAAATTACCTGTGAACCGTTATTCTACATTATAACATATTTAGGTTAAAAACTAAAGTGAAATACACTAGTTTTGTGTATATTTTACTTACAAAATATTACGAAAATGAGTATATTTACTTTACAAATTCACGTAGTGCATGTCATTCTCTATATTGTAATTAAGTTTGTAATTTAAAAGGAGTATTCTCTTGAGTTTATTTGGTAACCTTTATAAAGGCTTGTTAAAAACTTCTTCTCGCTTTAGCGACGGGGTGAAAAGTATTTTTTCTGGCAAAAAAAAATTAGATCAGTCGCTTTTAGATGAGCTAGAAGAATTGCTAATTAGCATGGATATTGGTCATAAAACTTCCAAGTTGATTATTGACAGGCTCACAAGCATCAAATTTGACAAGGAAGTTGAGTATAATATTATCTCGCAGCAGTTAATGAACGAAATAGAAGCTATATTGAGCCCAGTTGTGCAACCGTTAATTTTGAACAAAAAACCACATATAATAATGGTATGTGGAGTAAATGGTAATGGTAAAACCACAACTATAGGTAAGCTCGCATATAAATATAAGGAGATGGGAAAGTCCGTTATGCTTGTTGCATGTGATACATTTAGAGCTGCTGCTAGTGAACAATTAAACATTTGGGCAGAACGTTCTGATTGCTTGATTGTTACTGGAGAGCATGGTAGCGACTCTGCAAGTGTGGCATATAGAGCTGTGAGTCAAGCTATAAAAGATAACGTTGATGTTGTTCTAATTGACACAGCAGGCAGGCTACAAAATAATGTGAACCTTATGGAGGAGTTATCAAAAATATATAGAACGATAAAGAAATTGGATGACACTGCCCCTCATGACGTTATTTTAGTTCTTGATGCAACTACCGGCCAAAATGCTTATAGCCAATTAGAGGCATTTAGTAAGATGGTTAGTGTTACCGGGCTAATCATAACAAAGCTAGATGGCACCGCTAAGGGCGGAGTAGTAATTGGACTTGCAGAAGCTTATAAGGTAAAGTTACATGCTATAGGAATTGGTGAAAGTATAGAGGACTTAAAGGAGTTTACTAGTAAAGAGTTTGCTGAAGCGTTATTTAATTGTAATTAAAGACTTCTCTTAATTCCCTTACGTGACCAAGCTTAATTATCTCAATATCATGAGAAGAGTAATTACCATTTTTAGGCATAATTGCTTTTTTGAATCCTAACTTTTGTGCTTCTTTTAGTCTAAGATCAGCATGCGAGACATTCCTAATTTCTCCTGAAAGTGCAACTTCACCGCAGATTATTGAAGAAGTTGGCAGCGGTAAATTTACTACACTTGAAATAAGGGAAGCAGCAACAGCAAGATCAGCCGATGGTTCCTGTATTTTGAGTCCCCCTGCAATGTTTAGGTATACCTCTTTATCATGCAAAAACATTTTACAGCGAGCATTTAGCACCGCGATGATCATAGCCAATCGATTAATATCCCACCCAACTACTGCCCTTCTTGGGGTTGCCATATTAGTCCCTGCTATCAACGCTTGAACTTCCATTAAAATTGGTCTTGAACCTTCAATTCCTGCAAATACGGCGCTGCCAACTACTTCTCTGTCATGGGCCATCAGAAACAATGATGATGGATTATCAACAGGCACAAGTCCTGCTTCAGACATCTCAAAAACACCAATTTCATTTGCAGGGCCAAATCTATTTTTAATAGTACGCAAAATACGGTATTGATTGCTATTTTCACCTTCAAAATATAATACCGTATCTACCATATGCTCCAAAGTTTTAGGTCCAGCTATTTGCCCATCCTTAGTTATATGACCAACTATTAAAAGAGAAACACCATATTGTTTTGCAAGAATGGTTAATTCATGGGCACAAGTACGAACCTGAGTTACAGTTCCTGGTGCCGATGTAATTCTGCTATCATACATTGTTTGTATAGAGTCAATTACTAAAAATTTAATGCTTTTATTTTCCTTTATTGTTGCTACTACATCAGTTAAAGACACTGTAGATAAAAGCTTAATTTTAGGTTCATTTATCTTAAGACGCTTTGCTCTGAGGCTCACCTGCTCTAAAGATTCCTCGCCAGATACATAAAGACATTCAAAAGAGGAAAGTTGCACAACATTAGCTGCAATTCTAAGCAAAAGGGTAGATTTTCCAATACCAGGTTCGCCTCCAATTAGAATGCTAGCACCTTGAACGATACCCCCACCAAAAACTCTATCTAATTCTTCTACTCCTGTTAGAAAACGACTTGGAGTGATAATTTCGCTACCCGATAACGCCTTTATTAAAATTGGCGCAGATATACTTCTTTTGCCCGTTTTTACTGCTATTTCTTCAACAACTGTATCCCAATTGTCACATGCAATGCACTTTCCTACCCACCTACCAGTGCTATGACCACAGGATTGACATACATATACAGTTTTCATCAAAGCCAAAATTATTTTGTTATAATTGTAATAAAAATTAGCTGAATAGGCGAAGTAAATCTAACCACTGAGTCTCACAAACGTTTTGGTGCGAAGATAATTGTCATAAGTTGTGCCATTTAAATTCATGCACAATAATTGCACGAACGCTTCCCTCTAGGATCCAAGTAGCCCATTCTCCTGTCATTCCAGTAGCATCCTTTTTTTGTCATCCCAGTGCCCAGACTACTTGGATCCAGGAAAAAGAATGATGTCATCCCAGTGCCCCGACACTGGGATCCAGAAAAGTTTGCTTGTAAGCAAGCAAACTAGCATAGAAAGTGGTTACAACATTTTCGATGAGATTATATGGAAAACTGGATCCCAGTGTCAAGCACTGGGATGACAGCAGTCCTACGTCATACCGCGATTCATTCGCGGTATCTCTTAACATAGATCCCGCTAACAAGCAGCGGGATGACACCTCTCTTGGGCTCTTTTAGCTACAAACGTTAAGAAATTTACCAAACGAAAAAAAAGGCAAAAGAAGCCCTAGTCATTGTCTATTTTCAGTATTGGCGTTTTTTAAGTCTTAAACACTGCAATTTAGCTGCTTTTAAATGCAACTCACCTTAGTTTAAATGTTTAAGAAATTTACTAAGCAGAAAAAAAGGCAAAAGAAACCCCGTGTTAGCTAGTTGTCACTCTCTAATCCTGCAAATTGGAGTACTATACTGTCTTAAACGACTTATAAGCGCGTTTCAGCTTATATAGGTAAAAACCCAGAAATGTTGTGAAGACATAAGGTGCACATAGTGCAAAAAATTAAAAATAAGACGCCAACTACGTTGTTTTCTTGCTGTTTAATCTGCACAGATGAAGATAACTGAATACCTTCACTATCATGATAAGGGGGCTGGCGGAGTTTGTCAAGGAAGTTTTTTCGTTTCTAACGGTTGTTGCCAAAAACTATACAAAAAGTCTAATGAGTTAACTTCCATATATCCTGAGTAGTTCTTGTGCATTAGCTTTGATTAGGATAGGGCATTTTCTGTCATTTAATAGGGAACGCAATATTTCAGTTGCACCTTTAATGTCGTTATTATGTATCTTTACTACAGCGATAGCTTCTTGGCTTGAATAAGGATACACTGCACTTGATTCTAAATTATCAATTTTATCTTTATTTATTTTTTCACCGTTGGAGTGAAGTAAGCTCATTACCTCTAAGTATTGTGCTAACTCACGCAAAACATTAGGAGCATCTTTATCATCTGCCAAATCATTATAAATAGATGCTGTGTTTGTTGGCATTGAATCTGAGATATGATTGAATGCGTGTTCAAAATTTGCTAAATACACCCAATTTGAATCTATTTCTTCTAGCAGCGGCTTATTATCTTTTTTAAAGAATAATACTTCGTAAAACTTGTCACCCGCAGTTATAGATTGTTTTGTGTTATCAATGTTGCGCAATAAGTATAATGTGATGCCAACTAACATTGGTGCGAGTGCAAGCAGAAAGATGTATTTTTTCATGGTAATATTCCAAATAGTTATATATTTATACATTAATGCTTTTGATTTGCAAAAACATATTGACATAGTGATTATATCACATAATAATGTTCTCAAAGTTGTTTGAATAGTTGGAGATTAAAATATTTCTAAAGTAGAAATAAAGACAGCAGTATTAAGCTAAATTATTTTTTGTCGGATTTATCCGATGTACCCTCAACCTTTTATAGGTTGAAGTCTAAATTTGAGAGTTTGATCCTGGCTCAGAATGAACGCTGGCGGCAGGCCTAACACATGCAAGTCGAACGGAGTTATATTGTAGCTTGCTATGGTATAACTTAGTGGCAGACGGGTGAGTAATATATAGGAATCTACCTAGTAGTACGGAATAATTGTTGGAAACGGCAACTAATACCGTATACGCCCTACGGGGGAAAAATTTATTGCTATTAGATGAGCCTATATTAGATTAGCTAGTTGGTGGAGTAATAGCCTACCAAGGCAATGATCTATAGCTGATCTGAGAGGATGATCAGCCACACTGGAACTGAGATACGGTCCAGACTCCTACGGGAGGCAGCAGTGGGGAATATTGGACAATGGGCGAAAGCCTGATCCAGCCATGCCGCATGAGTGAAGAAGGCCTTTGGGTTGTAAAGCTCTTTTAGTGAGGAAGATAATGACGGTACTCACAGAAGAAGTCCTGGCTAACTCCGTGCCAGCAGCCGCGGTAATACGGAGAGGGCTAGCGTTATTCGGAATTATTGGGCGTAAAGGGCGCGTAGGCTGGTTAGTAAGTTAAAAGTGAAATCCCGAGGCTTAACCTTGGAACTGCTTTTAAAACTGCTAACCTAGAGATTGAAAGAGGATAGAGGAATTCCTAGTGTAGAGGTGAAATTCGTAAATATTAGGAGGAACACCAGTGGCGAAGGCGTCTATCTGGTTCAAATCTGACGCTGAGGCGCGAAGGCGTGGGGAGCAAACAGGATTAGATACCCTGGTAGTCCACGCTGTAAACGATGAATGTTAAATATGGGAAGTTTACTTTCTGTATTACAGCTAACGCGTTAAACATTCCGCCTGGGGACTACGGTCGCAAGATTAAAACTCAAAGGAATTGACGGGGACCCGCACAAGCGGTGGAGCATGTGGTTTAATTCGATGCAACGCGAAAAACCTTACCACTCCTTGACATGGAAATTATACCTATTCGAAGGGATAGGGTCGGTTCGGCCGGATTTCACACAGGTGTTGCATGGCTGTCGTCAGCTCGTGTCGTGAGATGTTGGGTTAAGTCCCGCAACGAGCGCAACCCTCATCCTTAGTTACCATCAGGTAATGCTGGGGACTTTAAGGAAACTGCCAGTGATAAACTGGAGGAAGGTGGGGATGATGTCAAGTCATCATGGCCCTTATGGAGTGGGCTACACACGTGCTACAATGGTGGCTACAATGGGCTGCAAAGTCGCGAGGCTAAGCTAATCCCTTAAAAGCCATCTCAGTTCGGATTGTACTCTGCAACTCGAGTACATGAAGTTGGAATCGCTAGTAATCGTGGATCAGCATGCCACGGTGAATACGTTCTCGGGTCTTGTACACACTGCCCGTCACGCCATGGGAATTGGTTTCACTCGAAGCTAACGACCTAACCGCAAGGAGGGAGTTATTTAAAGTGGGATCGGTGACTGGGGTGAAGTCGTAACAAGGTAGCAGTAGGGGAATCTGCAGCTGGATTACCTCCTTGGGCTTTGCGCATAACTTACCATTTTTAATGATGGTGTTGTTATGTGCTATACTGCTGTCTTTACTTCTACTTTATTTTAATTTCCCAATAACGAAATTTTATGAGTGATAGGCCTCTTTCTCCACATTTACAAATATATAAAGTACAAGTTACTAGTTTTTTCTCTATTATGCACAGATTGACTGGTATCTTGCTATTCCTTTTATTAATGATACTTTCTTGGTATTTCATATTACATGTTTACTTTCCTGAGTTACTTATAGTAAGGTACTTAAATGCATTATTATTCACTCCTGTTGCTAAATTAGCTTATGTCTTATGTTTTGTAAGTTTTGTATATCATTTTCTTAATGGTATTCGTCATTTATTGTGGGATGTTGGGCTTAATTTAGAAATTACTGGCGTTTCAAGGAGTGCTATACTGCTGACAGTAACGCTACTTCTTTCTACTATTGCTTTTTTATTTATGTTTATATGAGTCAATCTGGAAATTCAGTACATCATTGGTGGGTACAGCGTGTTTCTGCAGTAATTTTACTGCTCCTGTTTCCTTGGTTTATCTATTCATTTTCTTGCGCATTTTATACTGATAGCTCTTTGTCTTTTAGTGAAAAATTTATTAATCACCCTCTAGAGCTTTTATTTTTTGTTGTATTGTTGTTTTGCATTTTTTGGCACGCAATTCTTGGAATGCAGGTAGTGTGTGAAGATTATATACACAGCGTATCTCTAAGGATTTTCACAATTACATGCATAAAGTACTTATCAAGCATTACTTATATAACCCTCGCTTTTACAATCTTTGTCTTCTACAGGCATATTTTCTTGTAAAATTGCCAATTCTGTGTTAATATATTATTAGTGTACTAGTTTTATCATTGAACTATAGCGATTTTGGTTTAGCAATATGTTAGAGACATTGAAAAAGTGGGGAATAGACCTTACGCTAAAGGTGAAGGATCTATTTAGTTCATCTGAGTCTCAAGTTTATGTCAAAGACCTTAGAAAGGTAATGATATATGAGGATGGACGAAAGTGTCAATATCCAAAAAATTATGATCAGATTGTAGATTCTGGGAGAGTTGTAAAAAAAAATGACAAGCTTGTAAAAAATAAAGACGGAAATCCAGAGTACCAGCTTATATATAATGAATACGAATTTGATCTAGCCTTGGTTAAGGAAATTGATAAAAAATCTTACTTTACTATTGACTTTTTAGTTAGTAAAGGTAGGCGTGAGGTTAATGATTATAGTAAATTTTATAAGCCATTTAAGTTTTCAAAAATAGATCTTGAAAAACACTTGCCGGTCTTTGAGGTTGATACTAAGTTACTTAGATTAACTAATTCTTCTTTTCTTGCTAAAAAAGGTTGCTTCATCAATGATGACACGGGAGAAGTTGATGAGAAAGATAGAGATGAAAAAGGAAGAAATGGAAAATTACTATACACTAGTGATTACAAGAAGCTAAGCACCCATTTTTCAGAAATTAGAGATCAGAATAATAACTTGGAGCTAGATAAAAGTCTTATATCTGTTCCTATTATTTTCGTTGCAAGCTTGGCTAAAGTTTGTACTAAATTGTTGACTTCTCTTCCTATAAAGTTAGGGGAGTATTTAATAAGCGAACAAAACCCAATTGCAAAGTCTTTTGGCTATCTTTTGTTCACCCCTGCAATGGCAGTAAAAAATTTAGTGAATATGGGAGCTACCATACTTAAGGCTCCAATTTTATTATTTGTAGCAGATAAGAAGAAGTATGGTGATGCTTACTTCACTATGTGGAAACACCAATTGAAAGGATGTTGGGAAGAAGCAAAAAGTGACTTTAATGTTATTAAAGGTGGAGAAAGGCTAAAGCCAGGGCAAAAGGATCATAAGCCACTTAGTATAGTGGGCACATGGGATGAGCTTAATGCTAGAAGGCCAGGTATTGAAAAAGACTTAGAGAAGCCGTCAAATAAAAGTAGTGAAAGTATAGATAAATCTAGAGAACCAGATATTGGAAAAAGCTTAAAGAAGGAGAAGTTGCAAAACAAAAGTAATGAGAAAATAGCTGCGTCTAAAAAAGCAGATGTTGAAAAAGTGAGTGATACTCCTCATGTTAATGAAGTACTAAGCAGACGGAGTTCATTGCAAGACGAAAAATTTCAATTACCTCCTCGCTAACCGGCCACTACTTTAAATTAACATTTACTTTCTTTATTAACTATTCCACAACAAAAACTTGCATGCATTTTACTATTAGCATAAGATGTTAATTATTTAATTAATTTTCTTAACTATATGCGCCCTGTAATACTATGTGGTGGTAGTGGCAGCAGACTTTGGCCTTTATCGAAGCCAAAGCAATTTCAAAAAATATTTAGCCATAACACTATGTTTCAGAACACTTTATTGAGGCTAAAAAGTGGTTATATGCCACCCATAATTGCCACAAATATACAGTACGAGTCGTTAGTGAAGAAGGAGTTGCATGCGCTGCGAGAATATAAAGTGATTTTCGAACCAGTGAAAATTGGAACAGCAGCAGCGATATTAATTGCTGCGCTTCTCTGCAATGAAAACGAGATAATGTTAATTCTGCCTTCAGACCATTTTATAGGTGATTTGAATAATTTTTATGCTTCTGCTCACAAAGCATCTCAGCTAGCTTCTGAAACTAACTCTATAGTTACGTTTGGAGTTAAGCCTCATGAATTCAATTCTGAATACGGCTATATAAATGCAGTTTATGATCATAAGGAAAAGTATCATATAGTAAAGGATTTCATAGAGAAACCTGAGCATGTATTAAGTAATGATTATTATTGGAATTCTGGAATATTTGTGTTCAAAGCAAAACGCTATATAGATGAGATCAAAAAATCTGCCCCGACTCTTTATAATTTATGTTTTGCAAGTGTGAAACATTTCACACCGCAAGAGAGATTTCTGTATTTAAAACAACGAGATTTTGCAGGAATTGAAGGCGTCTCTATTGATTACTTGGTAATGGAAAAAGCAAAAAACGTTGCAATGATAGAAGCTAATTTCGATTGGCTGGATGTTGGAACTTGGAATTCAGTTTTAGAATTGAGTGAGAAGTTTACGTCGTCATTCCGACATGTAACAAAAAAAAGAGAGCCAGTTTCAACGACAGAAAGTAATAAAAATTTATTGGGTGGAGCTTATAAGCAACCAAACAAAAGCCTAATATCGTTTATTAATAAGGTTAAGAAAGCAAAAGCGATAAGAAGAGAAATCAAGCCATGGGGATTTTGTAGTATAATTTTAATAGGCGAAAATTTTCTTATAAAATATCTTTTTATAAATCCATTAAGCTGCACTTCTAAGCAATTCCATCACTATAGAGATGAATACCATATAGTACTATCGGGAGTTGGGTATGTTAGTTTAGGCGACAAAGAATATGCTATAGTAAAAGACCATATGATAGAAATCCCAAGGGAAGTTTCCCATAGGATTGAAAATAGAAGCACAAGCTCTCCACTTGAAATAGTTGAATTTCAGATAGGAGAGCATTTATCTGATAATGATATAGTGAGGTTGGATGATGTATATGGAAGATTTTGAAATTCTAATGTTAAAGATACTCTATAAGTCTGCTAAATTTAAAGGAGTAAAAATATCTAGTTTTCAAATAAAGAAAAGTCTACAATTATACGAAGTTTCAAGAATATAATGTTTAACCTCAAAATATTTTGTAATGTCCATTGCCTTTGAAATTACTATGGCTGCTTGCTATTTGCGAGCGAAAAATGCCAGATTTTGCTCTATAACGACTTTGTTCTCTATTATCGGCATTGCCCTTGGAGTTGCAACACTAATAGTGGTGATGTCTGTGATGAACGGATTCAGAGCAAAGTTGCTTGACTCAATACTTGGCATTGATGGCCATATTAATGTTTATTTTGATAGGAACATAAATTCAGATTACTGCACAGTTTCGAAATTGATTGAGAAAATTCCTGGTATATTAAAAGCTACTCCTATGACCAATGATCAAGTTATTATTGTAGCAAATGGTAAAATTGCAGGTAGCGTAGTGCGAGGTGTGTCAACTAAAGATTTGCTTGATAGTACTACCATTACAAATAATGTAATTATAGGTGATGTAAAAAAATTTGATGAAGGGATAATAATAGGAGCACGATTGGCAGAAGCTTTGAACGTTGACTATGGCGACAAAATTACGTTTATATCATCTGAAGAATTTGATGCATTACTTGGTGAAATGCCGCGAATGAAAAAATATAAAGTTATAGCAATATTTGATATGGGTATGTTTGAGTATGATAATACCTTGATATATATGCCTCTAAAATCAGCACAAGCCTTTTTTAATTATGAAAATAGCATAAAAAATATAGAAGTACTTGTAGACGACGTTACTAGAGCTGGTAAGCTTGCAGATGCTATAGAAAAAGAAATAGGAATGAAAGCTGAAAGTTGGCAATCACAGCAAAGCCATTATTTTAGTGCTTTAAAAACTGAAAGAAATGTGATGTTTTTAATTCTTACTTTGATTATAGTTGTAGCAGCGTTTAATATTATCTCAAATTTAATGATGATAGTGCAAGAAAAGAAATCCGCGATTGCAATTATGCGTACATTTGGTGCAACAAGTGGAAGCATTATGCGCATATTTTGCGCTTGTGGTCTATTAATCGGTTTTACGGGAACTTGTCTTGGCTGTATTATAGGTGTCGTTTTTTCTCTCAATATCGAAAGTATTAGAGTGTTTTTAGAAAACATTACTAACGTCAAGCTGTTTGATCCTATGATATACTTTTTTTCAAGTTTACCGGTGATATTAGTCCCTCAAGATGTAGTAAGTATTTCTGCACTTGCGTTACTCTTATCATTTTTAGCGACAATTGCTCCTGCATTGCAGGCAGCTGCACAAGATCCTGCGGAGATACTACGTTATGAATGATACTCAGCAAAAGTACATAGGTTGGTTCTTAATTGTATTGTTATTTACCGGTTACATCACAATAAATAACATAATCTTTTTTAAAATAAGTCAGCAAGAAAGCGAAGACAATATAAATGTTTTAACGGAAAAAATAGATGAATTCAGAATGTCACTTGAAGTTAATCAATCCAGGGTAGAAAAAAAGATATTTGACTTAAAGAGAGGTCTGCACACTCAATGTGAGCAAGGTGATGGTAGCTCAAGGTATAAGAACCTCGCAAGATTGCTGCTACTTGTAGTTAAAATGAAGAATTCGTTATTGCGAGAAGCAAAATTTGATAATCATATAAATTCAATAAAGCCTTTGATATCAGAGCTTGATGATCCAGAGATAGAAAATGCAGTAAATGAATTGGAAAGTTTGAAAGAGGTAGATACTTTACGTGAGTTGAAGTTATCTTTTGAGAAGACCATTGCTGTTATTAACTACAATAAAAGTACATTGTCTAAAAAAATCATTTCAAACTGGATTAGAATACAAGATAAAAATGACCCATTAAGGGCAAAATTCGCAGAAATTGAGGAGTCAATAAACGATAATGATTGGCAAAATATAACTGTTACAGTAAGCAATTTAACGCATTCAGAATTCAAGCCATGGCTGAATAAATTGAATGGTTTTATTGTAGCTTCTAAGAATATTTCAACAATATATCATCACTTATTACAATATATCTCATGATTTATTTTATAATTTTCGCTCTTTCGTTTTTATTTGGCATATGGGTCAAGGTAAGTGGTGAAGTAATAAAATTGGAATTAGGCAATTACACTATAAGTATTGATCTATATTTCATTATTTTTACTTGTGTAGTTTTATTATTTTTATTAATTACACTTGTACGCTTTTTTTCCTCCATTTTATCAACATTTGCCAACATAAGAAATAGAAGAAGGGATAGGGAAGAATTGCTTCTCTTTGAAGCTTTTTTTAGCATAGACTTAGACAATATAGAGAATGCTGAAAAGCTAGTTAAAAGTCTAAATGAGAAGAGTGATAAGTTATCTTTAATAAAGCTCTTTAACTCAGGTAAGACGGGAAATTACAGCTTTTTCAGTAACGGTTTAACAAACGTTGCAAATAAAAATCGTAACTTAGCTCTACTTCTGGCCAATAAGCTGATTGTTCACCTCAAACAAGAAAAAGTAGTCTTTCAAAAATTTATAGAATATTGCTCTAGTTCAATTAATGATAAAATGCTATCTATTCCCTTTCAAATAGAGCATTGCATATTGAAAGAAGATTGGATTAATGCAATTTTGAAGTTGAGGGAAGCAGTTAAGTTCAATATTTTTCTTCCCTTTGACCATAAAGAAATGTTTGCAGTTTTTTATTGTGCTTTGGCAAAACAATATGAAAGTAAAGGGGATTTTAAAGGGGCTATAAAGTCTTTACTCAGAGCACAAAGTTATTATGCAACTTTTCGGCCCATTAATTATTTAAAGGCAGAATTATATATTAAACTTGGAAAAATCAGAAAAGCTTCTGCAGTGCTAGAGGCAGAATATGCAGTAAATCCTACTCCTCAGTCAGCTAAAATGTACATCAATTTAAATAGTAAAGGTGCTGAAAGACTATACAACTTACGCCCTGATTATTATTTTAGTTACTGTTTACTTGCTTTGTCCTCAATGAGTTCAGGTAAATATGATCTTGCAAGTCAATATTTAGACACTGCTATGAAAAAAGGCTAATTACATGTCAATCTACTTTATTGTAATACAACTTAAGGTTACATTGCAAGAACACGACAAGGTAATTTATTGGCTAAACAAGATGGGCTCAGAAGCTTTGCCTGATCCGGGCTGGAAGTGTAAAAATTGTAACAGAGAACTAAAGCAATGGGATCATAAATGTTCAAATTGCAATAGTTTTAATTGCGTTTATTATATATTATAAGGTTCCACAAAGTGTGATGATAATAATATATGGGAAATTACCATCAAAGACCTCTATTGAACAATTTTTGGAGTAGATCTCTTAATATAACCCTTATTTCAAAATAATAAACCTGCAAGTTTTTTAGTTAGACTTGGTTCTAATGTCAAAAAAACTTGCTTTTAGACACTAACAATTATATATTTTAATAAATCAGGGTTGTATACAAAATGAAGAGCTTAAAGGAATTATCCTTAAGAATTAAGAATATTAGGTCTGTACAGAAAACCACGAAAATAATGCAAATGGTTTCTGCAGCAAAGTTATTACAAAGCCAAAAGAAATTATCAAATTCAAAATTATATATATCTAAGCTGCATAGCATTATTTCTTCATTAATGCTATCAGTTGATCAAAAATTACTGGCAAAAATTCTAAATATCAGTAATGACGGTTCTTACCTAGTATTCATTGTTGCGTCTGATCGTGGCTTGTGCGGCAACTTTAACTCTTCTATTGTCAAATTTAGTCAAGAGCGTGTAAATAAGTCAATCGCAAATGGCAAAAAAGTAGATATTGTATTTCTTGGTAAAAAAGCTTTTGATGTAGGTAAAAATAGGTTTGACTCTAAAAGTATCTTAAAAATTGAAAATAGTAAGGGGATCACGTTAAAGCACGTAGAAGCTTTGGTTGGTGGTATAGATCTAAGTAAATACGATAAAGTTAAAGTTTTTTATAGTAAATTCTATAATACCTTCACGCAAAAACCAATGTTGGAAACAATAAAACCATGGAGTAAAGACTCATCCTTGATTGATAACTCTCTGGCTGGTCCAACAACAGATTACGGCTATGAGTATGAACCACAAAATATTGAATTTATTTTAAAATCTTTGATTCAGGATTACGTTGTAATTGCTCTTTACTCTGCTTTACTTGAAAGCGCAACAAGTGAGAATAGTGCTAGAATGGTTGCTATGGAATCAGCAAACAGAAACACTAAAGAGATGCTGAACAAACTAGCATTGCTTTATAATCGTTCTCGTCAAGCAGCAATTACAACTGATTTAATTGAAGTTATAGGTGGTGCAGAGTCTTTATAAAAATCTAAGGAATAGAAAATGAATATATTAAATATTGCAGCAGATATCACTAAATTAATAAAAAAGCAGAATCAAGATGCGGAAGTTACAATATATGAAACTAATAAGACTTCAGTTTCTCAGCGTCTATCAAAAATTGAGCAAATATCACAATCTAAAAATTGCACTGTAGGAATCAGAGCTATAGCAGGTAAAAATAAAGCTGCGTATATTTCTACAAACGATTTGAATAATCTTAGTGATACGGTAAGCCAAGTGGTAGAAATGGCAAAGAATGCGCCAGAAGATCCTTGCATTAATTTTGCTGTAAATGGTAGTAATTATATCTCTTCTGCAGATTTAAGTATCTCAGATAATAATGTTGTAACCGTTGATAACCTAAAAGAAATTGCTGAAGCTGCAGAAAATTCAGCCCTTGCACATAAGAGTATCACTAATTCTGAAGGAGCCTCTTCTTCATACGCTTTAGTGAATACAGTATTATCGACTGTTTCTGGTTTTATTGGCTCGTTTAGTAAATCAACCTTTGCTAATCAGGTCTCTGTTGTTGCTGGAAGAGAAAGTGAAATGAAGGTTGGTTACGATTATGATATAGCATGTAATTTTAGTGATTTAAAGTTGCCAGAGTTAATGGGAAAAGAAGCAGCAAAAAGAGCAGTTGATCAATTGAATTCACGTACAATTAAAACTGGTAAATTTCCAGTTATTTTTGAAAAAAGAGCAGCAAAAGGGCTAGTAAAAAGTTTTGCTTCTGCTATAAATGGGAGCAGTATTATAAGCAACAGTTCTTTCTTGAGGGGTAGTTTAAACGCTCAGATTTTCAACGATAGAATTAATATTGTCGATGATCCATTGTTGCCAAGAGGCATAGCATCGAGACCATTTGATGGAGAAGGGATAACTAGCAAGAAAAATATATTTGTAAAAAACGGAATATTACAAAATTGGATTTTAGACTTATACTCGGCTAGAAAATTAGACTCAGAAACAACCGGAAGTGCAACTCGTGTAAGTAATGCTGCAGTTATTCCTGCAGCTAGTAACCTCTACATTGAGAATGGTAATGTATCGTTTGAAGAATTAATTCAGGAAGTGAAAGAGGGAATATATGTAACTGATTTATTTGGTTTTGGTGTTAATTTAATCAATGGCGATTACAGCCAAGGCGCTTCCGGATTTTTTATAGAAAATGGAAAAATAACGTATCCAATACATGAGATTACCATTGCTAGCAATTTAAAGGATATGTTTAGCAATTTAGTCGTTGCAGATGATCTAACTTTTTGTGGGCAATTTAATTCACCAACGATTAAAGTTAGCGAAATGACGGTTGCAGGTTCGCTTAACGATTAAAAAATTTATTTGCATTAAGTACAACAATTGTGTATTATTGTCATGTAATGTTAAGAATAGACTATGGAGTATAAAGGTTTAGTTTCAATAGCTAAGCTTAAAGCATTCTCAATCGTAATTTCAAAGTTTTTCATCACATTAGTAATGTTAATTAATAATTTGGGAGTTGTTTAAATGGAATTTGGTAATGTAAAATGGTTTAATGCCGAAAAAGGCTATGGTTTCATCAAGCCAGAAGGTAAAGGGGGTGACGTTTTTGTACATATTAGCACGTTGGAACGTTCAGGAATAAGGCCTGAGACACTTAAAGGAGAGAATAAAGAAAAGGGGATAAAAGGAGAAAGGGTGAGTTATGAGGTTAAAGAGGAGCGTGGTAGAAACGGAGAAGATAAAAAATCTGCAATAAATTTAAGATTGGAAGATTAATCTATTATGAAGTCTTTTAATAGGATTAACGTATTGTGAATAATTTTTATGAGATGGGTCTCCCAGCTTCGCTTACACAAGCTCTAGATAAAAATAATCTTTTCGTCCCAACTCCGATTCAAATACAAGCGATTCCCTTAGCGCTACAAGGTAAAGATATTCTTGGGTCTGCTCAAACGGGAACTGGAAAAACTTTGGCATTTGCTATTCCGTTGGTTGCTAAGTTGCTGAATGAGCCTAACACTGGTTCAGCTTTAGTCATCGTGCCAACCAGGGAGCTTGCGCATCAGGTAACAAATGAGATAAGAAAACTCTTATTTCAAAATTCTGCACTAAGGGTCGCTTTATTGATTGGTGGTGAGCCTATTTTTAGGCAGCTAAATCAGCTTCAGAAAAAACCACAAATTGTAATAGGTACTCCTGGTCGTATTATAGACCATATTGAGCGTAAAACTTTGATTACTCGCAATGTTAGCGTTCTTGTGCTTGATGAAACGGATCGTATGTTTGATATGGGCTTTGGAATTCAAATTGAAGGGATCATGAAATATCTGCCAAAAATACGGCAGACTCTTATGTTTTCTGCAACTCTTCCTAGTGATATAGTTAAACTTACTGAGAAGTACCTTAATCGACCAGAACGTATTTCTGTTGATTGTGAGACTACAACTTCTGTAAAAATTAAGCAAGAGATTGTTTATGCATCAGAATCAGAAAAATATGAAAAGCTTGTTACACAACTATGTCAGCGCGAAGGATCAATCATTATCTTTGTCAAAACAAAGCAAGGAGCGGATCAGCTAGCTAGCAGATTGCACAAAGATGACTATAGCGCTTTAGCAATTCATGGTGATTTAAGGCAGCACAAGCGCGAAAGGGTCATTAATTCTTTTCGTCGTGGCCGCAATCAAATCATGGTTGCAACAGATGTTGCTTCTCGCGGCCTTGATATTCCCCACATTCAACATGTTATCAATTATGATGCACCACAATCGCAAGCTGACTATATTCATCGTATAGGCAGAACTGCACGTGCTGGAGCTGAAGGGCATGCGCTATCTTTTGTTACACCTCAAGATAAGAGAAGACTGCCTGCATTGGCAGACAAAGAAGGAGAGCCAAATTTTGATTGTAGTGTGCAATTTAAAAAACGTAATAGCAAAAAGGTCTTTAAAAGGCCAAGTACGTTAAAGACTAAATACGGTAGAAAAAAGATCAATGCATTTAAGAAGAAAAGCAGAGTACTAGAAAAAGCATATTAAATAGGATTTACCTACAACTTGATAAGCGTAAAACTCGTCATTCCGCTACTCATTAGCGGAATCTATGTTGAGATATCGCGGTGCTATGACGTAGATCCAGAGTGGGGATTCAAATTGGCTACAGCGAACTGCTGGATTTCAATTTTTTTAATAATTGTGTGCTATTCATTATATATGAGTTCCCACTTTTAAAGAGAATAGGAGATGATTTCCAAAAACTTAGAGGCAAGTTTGAATAGAGCGCTACTCATTGCTTCTAATTTTAATCTAAAATATGCGAAAGTAGAACATTTATTGCTGGCGTTAACTAAAGACGTGGATGTAAATTACGTTTTATCAAGATGTAATATCAGAGCCGATGAAATCATCAATATGGATAACATTCTATCAAGATGCAATATTAAGGCTAATGATTATAATAATAATATAAAAGGGTTTTTACAAAGCAGTTCTGAATTGATTATCAGTGGAGTTAAACCTAGCTCAATGTTTCAATGCATAATACACAGAGCAATAATACGGGCTCATAGCTTGGGAAAAAAAGAAATAAATGGAGCAAGTGTTCTAGTAGAAATTTTGTCTGGGCAAGATTTATACGTTGAAGATCTATTGCAGAAACAAAGTGTGAAAGATTCCAATTTGATTTACCATATATCTAATATGAAATACTTGAGCGATATAGATGAATACACCACCAATCATAAAGTAAAACTTGATAAAAATAATGACGCTCCTACTACAGTAAATAAAGGTGAGCTACTAAAAGATGAGGAAGTTCTACAAAGTTATTGTAAAAATTTAAATGACTATGCAAGAAGCAAAAAAATAGATTATGTTATTGGTCGTGATTATGAATTAAATCGCACTATAGAAATATTATTGAGGCGTAGAAAAAACAACCCTTTATATGTTGGAGACCCAGGTGTTGGCAAAACAACAATAGTTGAGGGTTTGGTACTCAAGATCATTGAAGGCAGTGTTCCGAGTGCGCTCAGGTCCAGTATAATTTATGCTTTGGATTTAGGATCACTCCTTGCAGGGACACGCTACAGAGGTGATTTTGAAGAGAGAATAAAATCTATAATAAAAGCGATTGAGGCAAAACCAGGTGCTATCCTTTTTATTGACGAAATACACACTATCATTGGAGCAGGTTCTACAAGTGGTAGCTTTCTTGATGCAGGTAACCTACTCAAACCTGCGCTTGCAAGAGGTACACTGCGTTGTATAGGTGCAACTACATATAGAGAATACAGCACTAGTTTTGAAAAAGATAAAGCACTAGCGAGAAGGTTTCAAAAAATTAATGTTAAAGAATCTTCTGTTAATGAAACGATAAAGATACTAGATGGTATAAAGCACTACTATGAAGGGTATCATGGAGTATATTATACAAAGAATGCCATTAGGTCTGCGGCTGAACTTTCGCATAAGTATATTACTGGGCGAATATTACCTGATAAAGCGGTTGATGTTATTGATGAGGCAGGGGCATATTGTAAATTGCTAAGAAACAGGGGTAAAATTGTAAATAGTAGAGATATTAAGAATACCATTACTAGAATTACAAATGTGCCTTGCGGATCTGAATCTGATGATTTGCAGAAAGTAAAGTCTTTAAAAGCTAATCTAGAAAAGGTGATTTTTGGCCAAGAGCAGGCAATAGAATCTCTTGTTAATTCTATTAAAATTGCTAAATCTGGGTTGAGAAATTACAATAAGCCTTTAGCAAATTATCTTTTTGCAGGGCCAACCGGTGTTGATAAAACCGAGCTAGCAAAACAATTAGCAGAAAGCATGGGCATGAATCTTATACGCTTTGATATGTCCGAATATATTGAATCTCATACGATATCAAGGATGATTGGTTCTCCTCCTGGATATGTAGGTTATGATCAGGGTGGATTACTCACAGAGTCTGTATCTAACAATCAATATAGTGTTGTGCTGCTTGATGAAATTGAAAAGGCCCATAGCGATATCTATAATATATTGCTACAAATTATGGATTATGGTTGTGTTACAGACACTTACGGACGTAAAGTTAACTTTTCCAATATAATTTTAATTATGACAACTAATGCAGGAGCAGTTGAACGCAGCAAAAGTTTTGTTGGCTTTGGGCATAAAAATTTTAACATTGGTGATAGCGAAAAAGCAATAGAACAGGTTTTTAGCCCTGAATTTCGTAATCGTCTTGATGCGATTATTTCTTTTTCTGACTTAAGTACGGATGTGATTTTGCATATTGTGGATAAATTTGTCCTAGAACTGAAAAAGCAACTGACGCAAAAAGGCATAAACTGCTTGGTAGAGGATGAAGTGAAATCTTATCTTGTACAAATGGGTTATAGTAAGGAAATGGGAGCACGTCCGATAGAGAGACTTATTGAAAAAGAGATAAAAAGTTACTTAGCGGAAGAAATACTGAATCGTAAATTAATAAAAGGAAAGAAATTAAGAATCTATATGAATAAAGTAGAAAATAAAATTGCTTTTAATATAGTTTAAAATCCTTGTATTGAACTTCATCTTTGTTACAATTTATAACTTAAATTTAATTTGAATTATAGTGATAAGTGATAAAGTAAAACAAGTCCTAAGCTACTACGAAAGTGAAAACCCCGGGGTAAAAGCAAATCTTACTCGTATTCTCATGCATGGAAAGCTTGGCGGTACTGGCAAGTTAGTGATTCTGCCAGTAGATCAAGGATTTGAGCACGGGCCAATAAAAAGCTTTGAAGTTAACCCTGATGCTTATGACCCACATTATCATTTTCAGCTTGCAGTTGATTCGGGAGTAAGTGCATATGCTGCTCCACTTGGTATGATTGAAGCTGGTGCTTCAACTTATGCTGGAATGCTCCCACTTATTTTGAAACTTAATAGTTCCAACTCCTTACATTCAAAAAATCTGACTTCTGATCAAGCAATAACCTCTTCTGTGAAAGATGCACTGCGTTTGGGCTGCTTGGCTGTTGGATTTACTATATATCCTGGTTCTGCTAAGTGTTTTGATATGATGGAAGAAGCCCGTGAAATCGTAGCTGAAGCCAAATCTTATGGGCTTGCAGTAGTGCTATGGTCTTATCCACGTGGTGAAGGAATTTCCAAAGAAGGTGAAACAGCAGTTGATGTTATTGCCTATGCTGCGCACATAGCAGCTTTACTTGGCGCTAATATAATCAAAGTAAAGCTTCCAACTAGATATTTGGAAAAAGAAAAGATAGAAACAGAAAATATTGAATCATTATCTAAAAGAATTGAATATATTAAAAAATCTTGCTTTGCAGGGAAAAGAATAGTAGTTTTTTCTGGTGGCGAATCGAAGGAAGTAGATGACATATGCAATGAAGCGAAAGAAATTAAGCAGGGAGGTGGTAATGGTTCAATCATTGGACGTAACACTTTTCAACGCAAAAGGGAGGAAGCTTTATCTATGCTAAAAGATATAATGGATATCTACACATAAAAAACGGCTGGGTGGCAGAATGGCTTATGCGGAGGACTGCAAATCCTTTTATACCGGTTCAATTCCGGTCCCGGCCTCTTTCATTTTCTATATCTTGTAAAAGTTGCTCAATTCAACAGTAGCTTTAAGTGTGTAACCTATAGAGAAAGCTTGTCCATTATTCATAAGTAAAATCAATTTCTTTTCAAGTTATGGTTATACTCTTATAGCGTTTCATGGTAAAAAATAAACTAAAAATAAGCAAAGTGTTTTACAAAATGATATTACGTAATTTATTGTTTTTACTGCCGCCTGAAGTTGCTCACTCTTTGGCAATCATGGCATTAAAGAAAATACCTTATAAGAATCCTATAGAGCTACCAGAATCTTTGAGTGTGAATTTTTTTGGTAATAAGCTCAGAAGCCCCGTGGGCCTGGCTGCAGGTTTTGACAAGAATGCAGAAGTTATAAGGCCTATGCTTTCATTTGGTTTTGGGTTTATTGAAACTGGTACTGTAACTCGTAATCCACAATATGGAAACAAAAAACCAAGAATTTTTCGGTTAATTAAAGATCAAGGGGTAATTAACAGATTGGGATTTAACAATAAAGGAATAGACTATTTTCTTAAACAAATAGATGAAACCAAGCTTGATGACTGCATTTTTGGCATAAATATAGGAAAAAATAGTGCATCGAAAGACCAAATTAGTGATTATGTTGATTTAATAAAGATGGTATATGGAAAAAGCAATTATATAGTGCTGAACATCTCGTCTCCAAATACGCCTAATTTACGCAATCTGCACAATAAGCAAGAATTATCGAAATTGTTGAAATCCATCCGGAAATCAATTGATAATTCTAAATCCATACCAATAATATTAAAAATCTCACCAGATATAGATCAGCAAACGAAAGAAAATATCGCTGAGCTTGCGTTGGAATATAAGATTGACGGATTAACAGTAAGCAACACTACGGTAAGTAGAGATAATCTGCATTCCCACCACAACGAAAGTGGCGGATTGAGTGGCAAACCACTGTTCAAACTTTCAACCGAGTTATTGGGCGATATGTACAAATTTACTAAGGGCAAAATATTATTGATAGGGTGCGGAGGAATCTCAAGTGGTGCTGATGCATATAAAAAAATAAAGGCAGGAGCCTCTTTGGTGCAGTTGTACACTGCTCTCATATACCACGGACCTCAAGTTGTAAACAAAATTAATCTAGAACTTGCAGAACTAATAAGGAGAGATGGATTTAGTAACATTAGTGAGGTGGTGGGTTGTATACATTAATTTTGGAAGTTGGTGGTATTATTTTAATAAAATAAGACTAATTCTCTGGTATAAAGGTGGTAGAAAGTGCTTTTCTTTTAAATAATGGGTATGAAGAGTTTGAATGATGCAATATCTAAGATCATTGATTATAAATTTACAAATTATGCAATATTAGAAGAGGCACTAACTCACCCAAGCGTAAATAAAAGGAATAGCAAAAACCAGATTGTAAGCTACGAAAGACTAGAGTTTTTGGGCGATAGTGTTTTGAATATGGTCGTATCTGCCATACTGTTTAAACTATTTCCTGAAGAAAAAGAAGGAGCATTGGCAAAAAGAAAGACGGATTTAGTTTGTGGCAACACCATTGCTAATGTTGCTAAAGAAATAAAATTAGGCAGCTTTATCATCATGAATAATAGTGAACGCTGCAATGGAGGAAGATGTAACCTAAAAAATTTAGAAAACTCGCTTGAAGCACTAATAGGTGCAATTTATATTGATGGCGGACTTGAAAATGTTGAAAAATTTATTACCCAATATTGGGAAAAGCTAGCTAAAAGCATGCTTGACCCCCCTCAAGATCCTAAAACCTCACTGCAAGAGTGGACTCAGAAAAACAAATTGCCTTTACCAGAGTATGAGCTTGTAAAACAAACTGGACCAGCACACAATCCTGAATTTACTATATCAGTTTGCATAGAAGATTATGGTAAAGTTTCTGCATGTGCTTCTAGTAAAAAGATTGCTGAACAAAAAGCTGCTGAGTTGATGCTAGAAAAAATTGGAAAAGACGCTTCAGTTTAGGCAAAATAGGCATTAATGTAAGTTTTAAGGAAGCTAATAGCGTTTAGGGGAAATGGTCAATTTAAGGAGAAGCATAGTATTATTCATAAAAAAGTTGATCTACCAAAAATTAAGCCTTATGTAGTGGAATATCAATGGCCGTTGTTGGAGATGCGGAAAAAAAAGAAGTAGCAAGTTACCAAAAGGTGTTATGCCAGATACATTTGGTCCAAGAGTTGTTTTGTGAAGTTGACAGAGTCAAGGAGAATGAAAGTTTTAAAAAATAGCATATTTTTTAATTATAAAAATTTAATATTAACTGATATAGCTAACCCAAGAAAGGTTTTCCTACGTCATACCGCCGCGGTATCTCAGCATAGATTCCGCTAACAAGTAGCGGAATGACGAATTTTTGTTTTTCAAATTATCGGTAAATCTAAGTCAGTTTATACCAATTCCCACTATGTAAAGAACAGATAGACAATAATGGGAAAGAAGTGATACTAAAGTAGATAAAATAGAGAGGTATAAATGGCATTAAGGTCAAAACTATTAGACGAAAAAGTTGTAAATTTGGCGAAAGAAATGTTAAAAAAGGTCAGAAATAACGCATATGTTTCAAAAAAGTTACAAGCGGTGATAGTAGGAAAAGAAAGTAGTATAAGCGCTGTGGCAAGAATATGTAAAATTTCAAGGACTGCTTTGACTGAATGGATAAAGCATCTAAAATTTGGTAGAGTAGAAAGATTATTTGCCCCGTCTCAACGGCGAAGGAAAAGCAAATTAAACAAAAATCAACGTGAGCAAATTGAAATATGGGTAGAAAGAAATCCAAATATTACTATTAAGGAAGTGCAAATAAAAATCTCAGAGGAATTTGGCCTAAACATTAGCAAATCAACAGTGCACCGTGAGATACAAAGGATGAAATTTTCTTACATAACACCGAGGCCAATTCACCATAAACAAGATAAAAAAAAGCAAGAAGAGTTTAAAAAATACTTCAATAAAATAGTCAATTCCCACCCTGAAAAGGAGGTATTTTTTTGATGAATCACGATTTGGAACTCATTCAAAAATCGGACACGGATGGTTTAAAAAAGGGGTCAGAACGCAGGTTAAAATGAAAATTGGTAGACAAAATTTCTATATCTACAGTGCAGTAAATCCAAGAAGTGGTAAGAAAATTAGCCTACTTGCTCCATATGTAAACACTGATTGTATGAATATATTTCTGGAGCAGATGTCGAAAGATTTAGGCACGAAAAAAGTCTTTCTTGTAATGGATTGTGCAGGTTGGCATAGATCAAAAAGTTTGAAATTTCAGGAAAACATTACCATTATATACTTGCCTCCTTATTCACCGGAACTGAATCCTGTTGAGAGGCTGTGGCAATATATCAAACACAATACTTTACGCAACAGAGTCTACGATACCATAGGCTTACTTGAAGATGTTCTGTGTAATTTTATTGTCAGTATTTCCAGCACTACTATTAAACGAGTTTGTAATGTTTCTTATTTGTTCGATTAGTAATGGAATTTGGTATTAGCTATATTATCTCTCACACCGCTTAGCTGAACAGATACCATAAAAGATAGCTAGAAAGCAATTGCACTTGCAGCAAATTTCAAGATACAAGCTTCTGTATTTATTTTAAATTAAAAAAAGCTCAAGAAAAATAAAGTCAATTTTTGACGTCCCAAATATTACAGAATGTAATTGATTGATTGAGTAAAAACCAGTGAACGGTCAGGTTAAAACATGTTTTTAAATTTTTGCCAAAATCCTGGTTTATTATCATTAACCTTTGTAAATGTTATATTTAAACTGTATTTCGGATCATTTGGCACGTCGTATTTTATGCTAAATGTTGAAACTTTATCGTTATTGTAAATATGTACATCATCATATGATAGCTTTGTTGTGTAACACTTTACATGCTTTTGCTTATCATACACTAAATCACCTGACTCCCTTTCTAGTTCCACAAATTTCGTTTTTTTCTGACATTCCTTCATTTTTATTAAATCCTTATCTAGTGATATTGAAACTGGCAACGTATTTCCAGCATATTCTTTAGCTAAAAGTTCACTTTGAGGATACATTTTTATTTCCCTGCCAAAATGTGAGTCTATGAAATTATTACTCCAAAATTTATCGCCAGAATGCACGTACTCATCAGTAGCATACGGCACCCCACCATAACTGCATTGAACTTTGTAATCTCCAACACCGTTGTTTTGAAAAAAATCATGAATGGCAGTGTAGCTACCGTCAGCATCATTTATATAATCCATTACTTTATTCCTTAAACTTTTAGTTCATTATATCATAATCATTATGTCAATCAATCAAAAAAGCTCTCTCTTGCTGTTTTTAGAACTGATTTTAAGCAAGCGCTCTCGATTAGTTGGGAGCGTATTTATAAGATTGTGACATTCGTGCCTCCCAGTTTTTCACATACTGCTGAATCAATTCAGGATAATCTGTAATAATTAATAAATTTTCAGCATTTCCTTTTTTAGCTGTCTTACTAAGGTTAAATGACCCTGTGATGACTTTTTGATTGTCAACAATCATTATCTTATTATGAGCAATCTTTGGCTTATCATCGATCCAAATTGGTACTCCACCTGAAAATAATTCATTTATAACACTATATTTTGAGTAGAGTTGCGATTTATCTAAGATGACTTTAACATCAACACCGCGTTCTTTAGCATTAATCAAAGATTTTGCAACTGTTCCAAGAGTAAATGTATATTCTTGAACTAAGATAGATTTTTTAGACTGATCTATTACGCTGATTATCGGTACAGCACAATCTTCTCCAGGTGAAAAGCAAACCGTAGCTTTTGGGCAGGGCGAAAATATAAAACCCGCATAGTAATACAGAGAAAAACACATTAACAAGAATAAAAAGTGAAAAAGCCTCACAACAACCCACCCCCGGATATACGGCGATAGGCTACATCATAATTTAATCACCTGTCAATCCATATTCTTCCCACTTCTCCGTGACTTTTCTTACTATTTCCTCACTCATTTTAATTTTCTCTCCCCATTCTCGTTTGGTTTCAGGCGGGATTTTATTTGTTGCATCAAATCCCATTTTACCTCCAAGTCCACTTTCAGGGGAAGCAAAATCTAAATAATCAATAGGTGCGTTCTCTATTGTGATTGTGTCACGCACAGGGTCCATTCTCGTTGATATTGCCCACATCACTTCCTTCCAATCACGTACATTTATATCATCATCAACAACGATAATAAACTTCGTGTATAAAAATTGCTTTAGAAAGGAAAGTATGCCCATAACAATTCTTTTTGCCTGCCCTGGATAAGACTTTTTTATCGATATCACCGCTATTCTATATGAACAACCTTCTGGTGGTAGATAAAAATCCACTATCTCTGGAAATTGATTGATAAGAATGGGCACAAAGATTTCGTTGAGCGCTTCACCAAGAATTGATGGTTCATCAGGTGGCTTGCCAGTGAAAGTGCTGAGATAAATTGGATTTTTGCGCATAGTAATTGCAGTAATATTAAATTCTGGAAATTGCTCAACAGAATTATAGTAGCCGGTGTGATCTCCGTATGGCCCTTCATCTTGATATCTATCCAAACTTACATAGCCTTCCAGAACAATCTCTGCATGAGCTGGCACTTGAAGCGGAATAGTCTTACAATTTACAAGCTCAAGCGGTTTTTTGCGCAGCAACCCAGCAAATTGGTATTCTGACAATGTTTCTGGTACTGGAGTTACCGCAGCAATAATTGTTGCAGGATCACTACCGATCACAGCAGCAGCAGGAAATTTCATATTTTGTTCCTTCTCTTTCCATCGTTTGTGGTGACCTGCACCACCACGATGTGCAAGCCAGCGCATTAGAGTCGTTTTTTTATCTATAACCTGCATACGATATATTCCAAGATTGAAATTATCTTGCTTGTCTTCCGTTGGGCCTTTTGTCACCACAATTGGCCAGGTGATAAGTGGTGCAGGTTCATTTGGCCAGCATGTTTGAATAGGTAGCAAACTAAGATCCACCTCATCCCCAGTTAGCACCACTTCTTGACATGGAGCCTTGCTCACAACTTTACTTCGCATCGACAATACAACTTTTAGTAAAGGAAACATTTTCACGGCATCTTTGAAGTTTTTTGGTGGCTCAGGTGATCGCAAAAATGCTAAAAGTTTACCAAGATCTCTTAGTTCACCAGGGTTTATGTTCAACCCCAATGCAATCCTCTTAATAGTACCAAATAAATTCACCAAAACTGGAATCGAATTTTTACCGTTTTCCGTGACAACATTTTCAAAGATGATAGCTGGTCCTTTATTTGACAAAACCCTACGGTGAATTTCTGTCATTTCAAGAACTGTTGAAACTTCCTCCTTAATCCTAATCAGATCTTTTTTTTCTTCTAAGGCTTTAATGAAGTCGCGTAAGTTGGTGTACATATTAAAATTTAAAATAACTTAAAACAAGTCTTCTAGTGTAATCACATGATGTATCGTATCTTTTAGATATTGGTTCTCAGAAACTCCATTTGCAGCAATTAACACCCAGAATATTTGCTTCTTTGATTTCGTTTTTTCTCTATAAATTGCTTCTTTTCTTTTTAATTGTTCGACAAATTCCTTTGTTACTGTATAAGGTTTATCACTATATTTTATCTCACAGAGCATTACACATCCATCTTCTCGATCGAAAACTAGATCTATTTGAGCACCAGACTCTTTACTGTATTTTTCTGGTTGATATTGCCAATCTCCACATATAACTGCTATATGCTCTATATCTAATTTTTTTCTAATTACATTGGCATGTTTAAAACACACTGCTTCAAATGTTTGCCCTGTCCATGTTTGCCAAGCTGGTTTCTTTATTGCTAACTCCCAATAGTGAGCATCACTTATTATTGCCCTTTTTGTTACTTCCTTAAACGGCTCAATCCACGTTAGATAAAATAATACATATTCGTCCATTACCCTGTAATATACTCCTCTCTTTCCCTTGTTCAATGGTAAAAAACCACCAATAAATCCTGCTTCTTCTAAACTCCTTAATTTAGCAGTTAAGCGACCACCCTCAGTGATTTTAGTCGCTTTTATAAGTTCTTTTCTGCTTATCCCTTTTGGCTTTTTTGCAATCGCACGAATGATATTTAGATATGTCTCTGGCTCTTCATACAAGGAGTGAAACAACATATCAAATTCATCAAATAACAAACCACCCTTCTGAAAACAGATCATATTAATGTTTTGTGCTGCTGATAATCCTTTACTTACTTCCTTAAGGTAATGTGGTATTCCTCCAATAGCCATATAGATCTGTAATATCTGCTGGTGATTAAGGTTGATTCCTAAATATCTTAGATACTCTTTAGTTTCACGTAAGTTAAAAGGCTGCAAAGGTATCCTTGCGGTAATGCGGTTATGCAACCCCCCTTTTGGTATAAATTATATTTTCCAACATCCAAGAAGCTGCTGAACCACATACAACCAAGATAAGCTTCTTTCGGTTTGTCCAATGTATATTCCAAAAATATTCTAACGTTTCTAGAAAACGAGACTTTCTTGTAGCTAACCATGGAAGTTCATCAAAAAATAAGACAATGTGTTCATTCTCATGTGTGTTATCAATAGCAAGTGTTAATTGTTGTAATGCATCCAGCCACACTTCAGGCAAAGCCATTTTTGCACCTTTATAAAAAGTATTTGATAACGACTGTGTAAAAATTGCAAGTTGTTCCTGCATAGTACCATTATTAAGACCTGTTTGTTCAAATAAAACATCGGCATGTTTACTGAAAAATTGTTTTATTAGGTACGTCTTACCCACACGACGCCGACCATACACTGCAATAAACTCAGCAAATGGGGAAAAGAGAAGCTTACTTTCTAGAATGGCTATTTCCTTTTCTCTACCAATTATTGGTTCGCTCATATAATTTACCGCCGCATTTGTTAGCATTATACACGGCGGTTATAAGATGATCAACTTTTTTTACCGCCATGTTTACAGTTGTTATACGCGGCGGTAAAAGATAGAGCATCTCATAATTGGCTATTCTGGCGATGGTTTGGTCATTTGCATCACCAAGTCTTCTGATGAGCTTTTCAGTAATGTGCTTGAGTTCCATTGTACGTAAAGTTTGCATTTGAGGCAAAACTGGTTATAAAATACACTTGATATAAATGTTTTCATATATTAATATTAGATGCTTCTTTTAATATACAGATAAATGTGTACTAAAGTTTTATGTTGTAGGTTTTTAAATAAATTGTATGTCTAGAATATCGTTTTTATTGATCCTTATACTGGCAGTAGCAAGTTTACCAGTAATAAACAATTGGCTTTCAAATCGCAGCCAAATGCTAAGCGATGATTATATAGGTGAGAAATTAGATAATTATATAAGTAGAAATTTTGATAAGATCGTAAAAACTCTCAAAGAGGAGTCGATTAAAAGTAGTTACGCTGCTCGAGATAATGTGACCAAAAGTAAAATTTCACAATACAAGGATCAAATATTTGACCTTACTTATCCTTACTCCGGAAATGAAAATAGTAGTGTTATAGCTGTAGGTTTCTTTGACTATTCTTGTGGATATTGCAAGACTATAAAAGACGATATAAAACAGTTAATTAACGACGGTAAAATTAAGTATATCTTTAGGGATGCTCCAATACTTGGTAATGACTCTTTAAGGGCAGCAAAAAGCGCTTTAGCTGTTTACTTTATTGATAAAGAAAAATATTTCGACTTTCACTATTCTGCTTTAAGTCACAAAGGAGGATTTTCAGACGAAAGCATATTGGATATAGTGAAAAGCATAGGGATTGATGAGGACGATTTTAATAATTCCATGAAAAATAACGCGGACAAAATTGAGCAAATGATAAATGGCAGTAAGCTCCTAGTAAGAGATTTGGGAGTAGGGGGCACACCTTTTTTAATAATTGGGGATAGTCTGTTTGTAGGAGCAACTGATTTGAATGTATTACGCAAAAAAGTAGATGAATTAAGTCGCAAGCAAAAACTAGCTTCAGCGATTAATTTGCTATAAAATTTTATTTTTTTACTTGACAACGTAAACGAATCTAATTATGAATGTGATAAATAGCAGTACGTATAAGATACGCAGTAGCTCAAGAAAAGCAGGTGATGCCTACAGTCGAGCATAACCTTAGCCTGCAAAGGTTGACTAATCCATTAAAAAGTGTTAAACTTAACATATAGCTACCATTCTGAGGTTACAATATGAAAGAGCCTAATTATACAAGAGAACCAATTGCTCTTTTTCGACAAATCAAAGAAAAGAAAAAATCAAGTGATTTACTGCATAATTTAAAAAATGCTTGTCCCAAAAATCTAAACATAGGAATTGCTATAAAGACAGGAGATTGCTTTTTTGACTCCGTGGCTCAAGGGTTGAATGAGTTAAATATAAAACCTGGTTATCGTTTTACCGCAAAATCATTAAGAAAAGATTGTGCAGATTATGCTGAAAACAAAAAGGACTCACGATGGGTTTTTAATGAAATAACAAAAAATATTGCTGAAGGATATGCTGTACCTATGATAGGTTCAAACGGAAATGTAATGAAAGATAACCAGAACAATATTATACCAGACAATATTGCATCTTTTGATAGATATTTAAAAGATATTAGAAGTATGGCTACAGAAGCTAGCCCACCTATATGGGGTCGCCCAGGGGTTGAAGGGAGAATGATATGTGATAAGTATGAAGTGGAGCTTTATATTTATTCAATAGAGGAAGATAGTCAAAAAGTTACAGTAACTAAAATTACAGCACATGATGATGATCTAGAAGTTTTTATACAAGATGTGAATCTTGATCAATTAAAGATAGATAATAGTAAAAAAACTGTAGGAGTAGTGAATTACATGCAACATTTTGTACCACTCCTTAGTGGAATTTCTGAAGATATAAAAGAAGATCAACAAGTTTCTAGTGAAGAAATTTTTAGTACAGATAAAAGAGTTCCTCCTTCTAATCAACCAGAGCAAGAAGTACAACAAGAAAGAATTAATACCAGCACTAATGCGACTGTTTATACGGATAAAGAAATCCCTTTTTCTCATCAACTAGAGCAAAAAACACGACAAGAAGGAATTAATGCCAGCGCTAGTGCGACTGTTTATACGGATAGAGAAATTCCTACTTCTAATCAATCAGAGCAAAAAGTACAACAAGAAATAATTAATACCAGTACTAGTGCGCCGGTTTTACAAATTCACATAGATAAAGAAATCCCTTCCTCTCATCAGCAAGAACAAAAAACACAACAAAAAGAAATACAAAAAAAATTAATTAATAATTACAAGAAAGAGGGAGTGTTAAATAAACTGTGTCAAACCGCATTTTTAGTTCAACTCAATTTTCAATCTGCCAGGAAAGAAAACATCAAGTTGAGAGATAGTTAATGCCCAATCATGTACAGGCATCGTCCACTTTTCCTCTGCCTTCTTTATAGCACAATATACCTGCTTATACAAGGCATTTATGCTGGTAAATGAGCCTTTGGTCTTAGTGAATTTCCTAATTTGCCTATGTAGCCCCTCTATGGGATTGGTGGTGTAGATTATCCTCCTAACTGGACCAGAATACTTAAAATAACCAGACAAGTTTTCCCAATTATTCTGCCAAGATTTTATAACCATAGGGTACTTTGTGCCCCATTTTTCATCCAATTCCAACAGATAATTCTCGGCAATTTCCTTGCTTGAAGCTTGATATACCTTCTTTAAATCGCTCAAAAAACTCTTCGCATCTTTACTGGCCACATACTTCAGTGAGTTGCGTATCTGATGCACTATACACATCTGCACTTCCGCATTAGGAAAGACACTGTTTATAGCTGCAGGAAAGCTTTTCAGCCCATCAACGCAGGCAATAAGGATATCTTCTACTCCTCTTTCTTTGAGGTCATTTAGCACTCCCAACCAGAAGTTAGCTCCTTCACTTTCAGCCAAATAAAAACCTAATACTTCTTTTTTGCCATTTTGATCTATGCCTAATATGTTATACATGCATTTACTTACGCAATGCCCGTCCTCTTTGACTTTAAAAAACCATGAAAACTATCGGATATACAGACTGCAGCAGGCGACTACGCCATTCGTTGATTACTGGTAGCAATTTGTCAGTAATACTTGATATCTCTGCCACCGATATTTTGTGATCATAAATTTCCTCAACATGTGACACTATATCTCTATAGCCCATACCACTGGCAAATGTGCTCAAAATCTTCGTTTCAAGCTCTGGATGTAAGTTTGTTTGCCTTTTTTTGACTATTTGTGGTTCGAAACTTCCTTCCCTATCTCTTGGCGTCAAAAGCTCAAATGACCCTGCGCTTGTACGTAAAGTCTTTGCATTCCTCCCATTTCTTCGATTATTCTCTTCGCTTTCAGCCGACAAGTGGTTTTCTATTTCACCTTCCAGGCTTACCTCCAGCAACTTTTTTATAAACGGTGTTAATGCTCCATCTCTTCCTGTCAACGGTCTTCCTTCTCGTATAGACGACAGGATATTTGTTTCTAATTCTTTATAATCTACCAAACCGGTAGTTCTGTTTACTACTTTCTGACTCATTGTCAAACCTCCATTTTTTTATATCAATTTATTACTTTTTTTTCGGTTTGACACAGTTTATTTAACACTCCCAAGAAAGAAGCTGTTTATGGCACAGTTGCTGTGATAGCTGCTATAGTATTCACAGCATCTGCTATAGCTGCTATCATTACTCAAGCAATTCCTTTTGCATGTCTTACTGGAATTGCTTTAGTCGTTGGATGTGTTTGTGTATATCAATTAACGCAGAGTCATAAGAACATTAACGAACTGAAAAGTGAGTTAGAAGAAAATAGTACCCTTACTTTTCTAGAAGAAATAGGATTAAAAATGCACGGTCTTATTAATAAAGCAACTTTAAAAATTTAAGATCTTTCCTGTTTTACTACACCACCTCAATTTTACTTTCATAGGAGGACATATGTCATTCACAGAAATTAGATTTCCAGAAAATATATCTTATGGTTCCACTGGAGGACCGGAATTTTCCACTGACGTTGTAACAACTCATAACGGTTGTGAACAGCGCAACATCAATTGGTCTCATGCACGCACTAGATACAACATAGCTTACGGGGTCAGATCAAACGAGCAGCTAACAGAACTCATAACATTTTTTCATGCACGAAAAGGTAAAGCAATAGGGTTTCGTTTTAAGGATTGGTCAGATTTTATAGCCATTAATCAAAAGATTGGTATAGGAGATAACAAAAAAACGACTTTTCAGCTAATCAAAACTTATGTAAGTGGGGAAGATAAGCATATACGCATGATCAAAAAGCCAGTACATGGGACAGTAAAGATTTATTTAAATGGTAAAGAAGAGAGTGAATATTCAGTAAATTATTCAACGGGAGAAATAACATTTATGAAGCCACCAGTAAAAGATGCGATAATCACTGCGAGCTTCGAATTTGATGTGCCCGTGCGCTTTGATACAGATTACTTAAACGCTTCTATTGATGACTATGGAAGCAATAGCTGGAATAACATTCCACTAGTAGAGGTGAAGTTTAATTAAGCTGCTTTAAAATTTCCTCCTGTTGCTGAGTGTGAACACTAGCATAACCACATGCAGGAGATGCAGCAGCAGGTCTTGCGATACACTTAGGTCTTTTTGCTTGAATATTGAGGTCAGATAACACCTCGTCTATCAATGGGTTGACAAAAAACCATCCCCCCATATTTTTTGGTTCTTCTTGACACCATATAATTTCAGCGTTCTTGTACTTTTCAAGTTCGCTGCTTAATTTATCGGCTGGAAACGGATAGAATTGTTCTAAACGTATCACTGCTATATCGTTTATTTTTTGTGTTTCAAGCATTTCAATTATATCGTAATAAACTTTACCACTGCATATTACAACTTTACGTATTTCATTATTTGAAACTAAACCTGTTCTACATTCTGGAATTACCGTGAGGAATTTTCCTTCAAAGTCAGATAGGTTAGAAACTGCTCTTTTATGACGCAATAGTGATTTAGGTGTAAACACTACTAAAGGCTTACGAAAGTCTCTATGCATTTGTCTGCGTAAGACATGGAAGTAATTCGCCGGAGTGGAACAATTAACTACCTGCATATTATCCTCTGCGCAGAGTTGCAAAAATCTCTCTATACGTGCGGAGCTATGCTCAGGTCCTTGCCCTTCATAACCGTGGGGCAACAATAGAACTAGACCGCTTGATCGCAACCACTTTGTTTCTGCAGATGCGATAAACTGGTCGATCATAATTTGTGCACCATTTGCAAAATCACCAAATTGTCCTTCCCAGAGCACCAGTGAATACGGAGAATCAAGACTATATCCATATTCAAAGCCCATTACAGCATACTCTGATAAAGCGCTATCTATGACCTCAAAGTGAGCTTGCTTTTCATTTATATTGTTTAGCGGAATAAACGCTTCTTCTGTTGCCTGATCAACAAGCCTTGAATGACGGTGCGAGAAAGTCCCACGACCAGAATCTTGTCCTGATAAACGCACTCCTATTCCTTCTGTAAGCAGTGACGCAAATGCAAGACTTTCGGCAGTTGCCCAGTCTATATTGCTACCAGAATTTATGCTGTCTATTCTTCCATCGAGTATTTTTCTAACCTTATTGTTAATGTTAAAGCTACTTGGAATATTGCTATTTATATGCACACCCAATTTTTTCAACTCATCTGGCGGAACACCAGAATCCGTGTAGTATTCGCTCAAATCGTTCAGCTTTGCTCTTCTTAATTTTGACCACACTCCACCGAACCAGTCAGCTTTTTTTGGAGTGTAAGTCACTGATTCAGCAAGACTTTTATCTAATTTTGCCCTGAACTCACTGCGCAATTTATTTACTTCATCGCCATCTAATACTTTCTCTGCAGTCAATTTTTCTTCATACAATGTTCCAGGAGTTTTATGTTTTGATATCAGCTTATACGTAAGTGGCTGAGTGAAATTCGGTTCATCGCCTTCATTATGGCCGTATTTGCGGTAGCATATTATATCAATCACTACGTCCTTTTTAAATTTCTGCCTATATTCCATCGCCAGACTTGCAGCAAAACTCACAGCTTCCGGGTTATCTCCATTCACATGGAAAACCGGAGCTTCTATTGATTTTGCTATGTCAGTGCAATAAAAAGAGGATCGTGCGCAGCATGGGTTAGCAGTAAAACCAACTTGATTGTTTATAACAATGTGCACAATACCACCCACTTTATAACCTTCAATGTTGCTTAGGCTCAAGGTCTCGGCAACGACACCTTGACCGATGAAAGCCGCATCACCATGAATTGATATGCCAAGCACAGACCTTATATTCTGTTTTGCTCTTATTCTTCCAGCCAAAACCGGATTCACCGCTTCAAGGTGAGATGGGTTAGGGCATAAACTTAAATGTATTTTTTTGCCACCTGTAAGTGCTCGATCAGAAGAATAGCCAAGGTGATATTTAACATCACCAGACACCTCAAGACCACTTGGGTATGCAAGGTTGCCTTGAAATTCAGATAGCATTGCCGCATATTCTTTGCCCATAACTTTGGTTAGAACATTGAGCCGTCCGCGGTGAGCCATGCCAAGGACTATTTCTTCAATACTAAAAGCTGCAGAATCACTAATAATTTTTTCAATAGCAACGATAGCTGATTCCCCACCTTCGATAGAAAAACGTTTATATCCAGGAAATTTCATATGGAGAAATTGCTCGAACATCTCAGATTCGATCAAGTGCCTCAGGATTTCCTTTTTATCTTGTGAACTCAGCGTATAGGTTTGATTTTCGATCTTTTCCTGCAGCCATATTCTCTCCTCATAAGAGGAGATATGCATAAATTCAAAACCGATATTCTTGCAGTAAATATCTCTATAGATTTCAGCGTCACTTGCCGGAGATAGATTTGAATATTTTTGGTAATCTATTAATTGATTCTCACTTGGTGACAATGGGTTTAAGTCTGCAAAAAAGTGACCATAGGACCTGAAGAAATTTGCTAAACTAGAAACTGAATCATCTACCTTAGTTGCATTGCAGGGCTCTGCTTTATTAACTTCTAAATTGCTTGAAAAAATTCTATACCAATCTTCCCCGATTGATTTATCGCCCTGCAGATAACGGCTATACATTTCTTCCACAAATTCTGCATTATCACCATAAAGGCAGCTTAAATTCGACATAATCACTATAAAAAGTATCAAATACTTATAAGTATAACTTAAGTTTTTTAAAAAAGAACTTTTTTAGTTTCTATACGTCATACCGTGATTTATTCACGGTATCTCATCCGCTAACAAGTAGCGGAATGACGATTTATCAGCAATTTAAGTCATACCGTGATTCATTCGCGGTATCTCTTAGCATAGATCCCGCTAACAAGTAGCGGGATGACGAATTACTATACCACCGCGAACCGTCATACCGCCGTGGTATCTCTTAGCATAGATCCCGCTAACAAGTAGCGGGATGACGAATTACTATACCACCGCGAACCGTCATACCGTGATTTATTCACGGTATCTCATCCGCTAACAAGTAGCGGAATGACGGTAAACCTAGATTACTTTAGCTATAATTATTAAGCTGCACCTGCTGGATTTGGTGATTGACTATTAAGAAATTCTGCTCTAGCTTCGGTAAAATCTGGTGAGGGTTTTGAAAAAACGCAGTTTTTATTGCACAGTATGCGCAATATAATGCAACAGCAGCAGTACTTACTGTAAAAATGGCAAACCCGATTTTATCTGCTTTTCTGAAATCTCCAACTGCAGCCTCAAGTGCGCAGCAGATACTAAAAAGCGAAAAAATCACTATACCACCAGAGTATAGTAACACCGTATCACGATCAACGGCACCAAATAGCTGCCCAACTTTACTGTTGTGTTCAGCATAATCTACTGGTCTTTTATTGTAATGATCTTTTAAGTCTGGGTTAGCGCCTTTCCTCAACAGCAATTTTGCAATTTCAACACGATCGTGACTTTTATCTTCAAATAAGTAATGCAACAGTGTTTTACCTTGACTATCTTTTGCATTAGGGTCAGCACCTTTATTTAAAAGTGATTCAGTAACTTTGTGGCAAGAAACGCCATCACTATTATTAATAACATAGTGTAATGATGATTTACCTTCTCGATCTCTCGTATTAGGATTAGCACCATGCTCTAAAAGCAAAGCTATGATCTTAACTCTTGACTCATTCTTATAACCTGTATATCTTAATGCAAAGTTCAATGGTATACTGCCACCAGTACCTTCTGTATTCAAATAGTTAAATTTATCATCATTTTTTACTGTCTTCAGCAACAACTTCAGAAAATCTAGCTCATTACTGTTAATAGCTGATATTACAAGATCCGAAAAAGCTTCTGCTTGACTATCGGTAAGCGATTTATATGCCTCGATCTGCGTTTTTAATACATCTGAGTTTTTTTCACTATCAAATAATTTCTTTCTGGCTTTAGAGATAACGTCATGGCTATCTGTTAGTTCCAAAATTTTTAAAGCTTCTTCTTTATTCATGATCATTACCCCTGCTAATAGTGTTGAAGTTGAGTATAACCCAAAATTTCAAAAAGCAAAGCTTTTTATGTTAAACTGCATCCACTGCGCAATCCCATAACTGTACAAACATTGTAATTTATCTCCATCTAGGAAAGGGTGTCATCCCAGTGCCCCTATGATGTCATTCCAGTGCCCCTATGATGTCATCCCAGTGCCCAGACACTGGGATCTAGTTTTCCATAAATGGTGCATTTTAACATAACTTTTATACTTGATAAAATTCCTGGATTCCAGCATCAAGTGCTGGAATGACACCTCTCTTTGAGCTATAAACATTAAGAAATTTACCAAATGAAAAAAAAGGCAAAAGAAGCCCCGAGTAGCGAGTTTTGACTCTATATTACTGTAAGTGGCGCTGTAATAATGTGCTAACGCTTAAAATAAGCGCGATTTGGCTGAATGTAGAAAAAATAAAAAAGACATGCAGCCGCTATAATTTTATGTAATCCGCCAATAAATACCCTAAGTTTTTTACTGAATTTTGTCATTGAGCCTGCAGGTCAAAAACAAGTTTTGAGTCATAAATACCCTTATTGTCATGATAAGGGAGCTGGCGGAGTTTGTCAAGTCGTTTTTCGTTTAATCCGTTTCTATGAGCTACTTGGATGACGAGGAAAGAGCACTTACATATTTATGGCAACCTCATTACCTGCGCTCAAACAGTTTTTCAATATCACTGAGTTTCATTTCTATATAAGTTGGTCTTCCGTGGTTGCATTGCCCGGAATATGGAGTTTTTTCCATTTGTCTCAGCAGCTCATTCATCTCCTCTAACCTCATTTTCCTGCCTGCTCTAATTGATCCATGACAAGCGATAGTAGCCAATATCTTGTTCACTTTGTCTTCTACTGGCAATGTATCTTCTATTTCCGTTAATCTACCCACTATATTAATTAGCATCTCTTTCACATCTATTGCTCCCAAAATTGCAGGGATTTCTTTTACTATCACTTTATTCTCTGATTTGATTTCAATATCAAAACCCATTTCAAATAACTTATCTTTATAGATTTCAATCATCTCCATTCCAGCTTGATTTTTGATTTCAACCGTTTCAGGAAGAAGTAGTTTTTGTCTTTTTATACTTGATTTTTGTTTTAGGCATTCATATACTAATCTCTCGTGGGCTGCATGCTGATCAACTATAATCAATTTGTCTCTTACCTCGGCAATAATGTAAGTATTATAGACCTGACAGCGTGCAAACCCGAGCGGGTGGCTCTCTATCAAATCAACTTGCTCTAACACCTTTTTTTCTAGAACCATAATTTCCGCTTGTGATGGGGATTTCTGTATGCCGGTATAATCAAACGATTTTGACTGTTCTGATAAGCCTTTTGCTTTTTCATTTGGAGAAGCAAATTCTTTTATTAGTTGATTTTCAAAAGGACTTGGCCTTCTTTCATAAAATTCATTTTGAACATCAGATTTATCAAAAGGATCTGATAATGAACCTTTCAAAAAACCCTCTATTGTATTAGTAGTTTTCTGGTCACTAGCTGGAATGACATCAAAGGTGCCTATCCTTCTTGACAATGCTTTGATTAATCCTCTTGTCACTATCTCATATATGAGCTTCTTATTCTGAAACCTTACTTCTGACTTATTTGGATGCACATTTACATCTACTTGATCATAAGGTATCTCTAAATGTAACGCTGCAAAAGGATACCTATCGCTTGGAATAAAATCATGATATGCATACCTAACCGCACCAATAAGTAAATTATCTTTAATTGGCCTTCCATTAACAAATGTATAGATCTGAGTTGACTTACCACGATTGACGGTTGGCTTACAGATGTGTCCCGTAAGTTTGATGCCGTCTTCTTCTTCATTGACCTCCAAAGAATTGCCCTGAAATTCTTCTTCTACTTCACACAATCTATGAAATAACGAAGTCTGCTTAGCGTATTTTAAGAGCTTTTTATTACCTGAAGTGAGAGTAAACCCTATATGATAGTTAACCATTGCTAGGTTGTTTACAATATCAACAATGCTTTGAGTTTCTGCTCTTTCGGTTTTTAGAAATTTTAGTCTATTTGGGGTAGCGAAAAACAAATCTCGTACTTCAATATGTGTCCCTTGTGATAAAGAGTAAGGAGTTAGCTCCCCCATCTTTTCTCCACCCTCATAACTTATAGACCATGCTTCACTTGCTCCGCTTGCTTTAGACGATAATTTTATCTTACTTACTGCTGCTATTGAAGGCAGAGCTTCTCCTCTAAAGCCAAGATGCTTGATTTCTATCAACTCACTATCGCTCAATTTTGAAGTAGCATGGCGCATAAACGCAAGTTCTAAATCGTTTTTTTCTACTCCGTTACCATCATCTGTCACAATAATAAGGTTACGCCCACCACTTTCTATTTTGATCTCTATTTCTAAACTTCCAGCATCTATTGCATTTTCCACTAATTCCTTTACTACACTTGCTGGCCTTTCTATCACCTCCCCCGCTGCTATACGGTTTATGGTTTTTGTGTCTAGAAGGATTATTGCCATAGATTTATTATGAAACTGGTTTTTCTTTTACTTCTTTGGTCTGTCTCTCTCTCCACTTTTTTAACCTACCTGCAATTTCACTGTTGGAAATTGACAATATAGATACGGCGGTAATGGCAGCATTATATGCTCCATTTTCTCCTATAGACATGGTTGCAACTGGAACACCCTTTGGCATTTGAACTATAGAGAGTAGACTGTCCAGCCCATTTAATTGTTTACTATGCACAGGAACGCCGATAACTGGTAAACAAGTTAATGACGCAACCATACCAGGTAAATGAGCTGCACCTCCTGCACCAGCTATAATAACCTTGAAACCTTCTTCTTGTGCAGATTTAGCAAAATTGAAGAGCCTTTCTGGTGTTCTATGTGCAGATATTATGAATATGTCATGTGAAACTTCTAATGCTTTTAGCATATCGACAGTATGGACCATAGTGGTGTAATCTGACTCACTTCCCATAATAACAGCAACATCTTTTTTTATTTTTGTCATATTCAACACAATTTTACTTACTAACTAAATAGTGTTCCAGCTAAAAAGCAACAAATATTTAAGTTATATTATAAATATAGTATATAGAATTCTCGTTAAAATAGAAATTTTAAAAATTTAAATAAATATCTATGTTAAGATATAGAGATATAAACTTCTTATGTAAGATAAATTTATAAAATAATTATTTTTGTATTTCAAGCTTTGTAATTTTAGCTTGTTCTTTCTGTAAATGATTTTTTCAGAGAGGCTGATGGTAAAATGGTAATTTAAAATTACTAGAAATTTGATTGAAATATTAATATACAATCAACTTAAAGTTTTAAATTTGATATCATATAATTATTGACAAGTTATATGATATTAATATCTTGGTATATTAAATATTATGCTATAATATTTAATAAAGTTAATTGATATGTGAGTGTAAGAATTATGGAAATAATATCGTTAAATAACTTAGACAGTGCAGCAATAAAAACAAAGTTGCTTTATATAATAAATAAAATTATAGAAAAAAATGCTTGGACTCAGGCTTTTACAGCTGAGAAACTTGGTATTGATCAGCCAAAGGTATCACAAATTAAAAATGGTAAAATAGATGGTTTTTCTTTAGAGCGATTGTTAGGATTTCTAAAAAAACTTGATCATGAAATAACAATCACGATGACAGAAAGCCAAGAAATAAAATCTGAGGCAGAAAAAGTAAAACATGAAGTTGAATCGCAATAGATACAAAGTTGACAACTTGTTTTTTGTGATATAGTATAAAACTTATTAAGGTAGTATCTTATGGCTGAGTCTATTGTAGAAAAGTGTACAGAACAGGTAAGTAACCGTTTCAAATTGGTTCTATTGGCAAGTCAAAGAACACATGATTTAAATACAGGAGCAAGTAATCCAGTTCAAACAGTTCAGTTTAAAGACCATAAAAACACCATAGTTTCCTTATATGAAATAGCAGAAAAACAGGTGGATACTCATGAGCTATTTAACCTTTTGGTAGGTAGATGCAAGGAGTACATGAAAGGAAATATGAATAATGTTTACAGCAGTAATACAAGTAAGCTAGCGAATTTATTAAATTTTTCTGATGGTCAATTTAACACAGATCTTGATGCAAGTCAAGAAAGCCAAGATTATGAAGTGGATGGTGAAATAGATGATGAAATAAATGATCAAGATGGCGATGAAGAAGTATCCGTTTAGAAATCTACTGAAGTTACATAGTCTTTAAATGCTTCACATTGCTATCTATACACTGTTGTTCTGTATGAGTATAATGTTGTGCCGCATAGTGTCTAAGTCAAGTGATGTGTACAATAAGGTTTTAGCGTTCAATAATTTCTCAACGCAAGTAGTTGTACTCATAACAGCAATATCAATCATTCTGAATAATTTTTTTTTAATTGATATAGCATTGTTGTATGCTAGCGTTAGCTTTATATCAACTATAGCACTAATGAGATTAATGTTGTTTTAATAATTTATGATAGGATCCGTTCTTATATTTTTAGGCATTTGTTCAGTAATCATTTCAAGTGTGGGAGTAATTAGATTTCCTGATTTCTATACTAGGTTACATGCAGCAGGTATTACAGATTCTAGCGGTGCAACGCTATTGTTAATTGGTTTTGCTTTGCAGAATGGATTTTCAATCAATACTGTTAAAATAATATTATTAATTCTTATAATATGGGTAGCTAGCTCAACTAATGGCTATATTTTAGCGCGCACTTATTATAAAGTTAAGAAAAAAACTGTTAAAGAAGGTTAAGGTGTTAGAAATATTAAATGTAGTGCTACTTTTGTTGTTACTAACAGTTACGGTTTTTATAGTCTTCTCGCGACATTTAGTCGTAAGTGCTGTTCTAATGTGTGTATTTAGTTCACTTATTGCGCTTATATACTTAATTATGAATGCACCTGATGTTGCAATTACTGAAGCTTCTGTTGGTGCGGGGCTCAGTACGATTTTTACGTTTGCAGCACTCTCCTTGATAAAGAATCATAAAGTAAATCTATCTCATAACCCTATAACGCTTTTTTTTATGTTATTTCTGGCTGTATGTTTGTCATATTTTATGATTCAATTGCCAGATTTTGGCAGCCACAATGCTCCGATCCACTTGCATGTTGCTCCTTATTATGTGGAAAATACCGAAAAAGCTACCGGTATTCCTAATATAGTGACAGCTGTTTTGGCAAGCTTTCGTGGTTATGACACGTTTGGAGAAACTATAGTAGTTTTTACTGCTGCGCTTTGTATAACGTTGATATTAAAAGAAGAAAAAGACAATGATTAAAGATCCGATATTAAATGCAGTAACATTTTTGATGATACCTTTTATCATTTTATTTGGTTTATACATACAATTTCACGGTGATTACACTCCGGGTGGAGGTTTTCAAGCAGGAATAATTATTGCCTCCGGGATAATATTATATTCAATGCTATTTGGTGTATCTACAACTCTAAAAGCAATACCTTATTCTGTGATTAGATTGACTAACGTGTTAGGTATTTTAATTTATGGAGGAACGGGCGTTGCAACAACTTTACTTGGCCAAAATTTTTTATCTTATGATATCTTGTCAGCCAATAATAGAACCGGTCAAAAATTGGGTATTTTTTTGGTGGAATTAGGTGTAGCATTTACTGTCTGCTCCTCTATGTTAATTATATATATGAATTTTGCTCGTAGGAAAAAACAATGACTTTATATAATTATACGATTATTATTGTATTAATGGTGCTAGGTTTATATATTATTATAAACGATAAAAATTTAATCAAGAAAATGATAGGGGTAAGCGTCTTCCAAGCATCTGTTTTGTTGTTTTACATATCTCTAGGATATATAAAAAGTTCTTTGCCTCCTATATTGGTTTCAAATTTTTATTCATATAGCAATCCTATACCTCATGTTTTAATGCTTACTGCTATAGTGGTTGGAATTGCAACATTTTCAGTTGGATTGTCCATAGCAGTAAAAATGGAAGAAAAGTATGGAACAATTGATCAAGACAAGTGTACATAAATTAACAGTATCTTAAACTATATGAAGTAACGAATAGCCACAAGTTAAAAGTAAAATTATAGACTTGCTCGTTGTAAGTTTATTTGTTAATAAGAAATAAAATTATAAACTATAAAGGTAATGATGTCAACTATTAATGATGCAGAAGATAAGAAAAAAGTTATCAGAGATCTTGTAACTAAAAGTATAAAAAAAGGTGGTTTTGTCACCTTTGATGATATAAATGATAAATTATCAGATGAAAATTTTTCGTCTGATTTTATAGATGATGCTATATCTTTATTGCAGGATTCCGGAATTAATGTGCTTGAAAGTAGCGAAGATGAAGAAGATATTCCTTCCAACAGTGATGATAGTAAACTTGATGATGATGACATATCGCCAAATATTACTGCAACTTTAGTACAAAATGATGATCCAGTGAGGATTTATTTACAAGACATGAGCTCTGTAAAGCTTTTGTCAAGGGCAGATGAAATCGAGATAGCAAAAAAAATTGAATCTGAAAAGCATAACATGTTACGTGCAATAATTGAAACATCAGTAACATTAAAGGTGATAAAAGTATGGCGTGATGATTTAAGTAGTGGAGCTCTCTTACTGAGAGAAATTATAGATCTGGATGCAATTTATAACTCTGACTTTAATGTGGTACCCAAAGAAGAGAGTGAAGAAAGTGCTGAAGATGTTGAGGATTCTGAGGATGTTTCTGAAGATGCTGAGTACTGTAGTGATGATGAGAAAGATAGTAAAAAAAGTGATGATGAGAAAGACGGTGATAATGAAGATATAAATTCAGCGAATTTAAATGTTTCTATTCTTGAAATGGAAAGTGACTTATTGCCAAAGGTCATAGTTGCATTGGATGAGATAATTACTTTAACAAATGAAGCATTGGTATTAAGAAAAAATTCTAAAGATTCCTCTGATGAACTAGAGAATTTATATAGTCAAATATGGTCTATAGCATTACAAATTAAGTTAAGTGATGCTGCTGTTGCCAGAATTACACAAGAACTTTATAAGATAAATAGATCCATCACGCTTGAAGAGGCTAATCTTATTGCTGAGGCTAGAAAATACGATATCGATAGAGAAAGTTTCTATAAAGTTTATGATGACGTGCTTTTAAAGCACGAATTGAAAAAGATAATTCTTTTAAAGATCAATGAAAATCAGTCCTCTTTTACAGGTGAATTAAAAAACAAATTTTTAAGGTTTATAGACGATAACTCTGAACATATAGCTAGTACTTTGAACGGTATTAAGCAGCATATACAGGAAGATAACGTGCAAGAATTTAAGGAGCTAATCAGGAGAATACAAAAACACGAACGAGAAGTCTCTGAAGCAAAGCAAGAGATGATTAAGGCTAACTTAAGGCTAGTAGTTTCCATTGCTAAGAAGTATTCAAAAAGAGGCCTTGATCTGCTTGATTTGATACAAGAAGGCAATATTGGTCTTATGAAGGCCGTGGATAAGTTTGATTACAAACGTGGATATAAATTTTCAACTTATGGCACTTGGTGGGTAAGACAATCAATCACTAGGGCAATACCTGAGCAGTCTAAAGTAGTTAGAATACCAGTTCATATGGTAGAAGTTATCAGTAAAATCAACAGAGCATTAAGAAAAATGACTCATGAGATGGGAAGAGAGCCGACGTTAGAGGAATTAAGTGTAGAACTGACAATGCCACTGGAAAGAATACGCAAAGTTATGAAAATAGCAAGGGACCCAGTAAGTCTTGAAGCTCCAACAGGAAAGGATGATAGTAGTACCTTCGGTGATTGTATAGAAGATAAGCGAGTCTCCAGACCAGAGGATGCTGCAATACTTGCTGACTTGCGTGGCATTACAACCAATGTTCTTGCAACTTTAACACCAAAGGAAGAAAGAATTCTAAGAATGCGTTTTGGCCTTGGTAAAGATGGGAAGGAGCATACCTTAGAAGAAGTAGGAAAAATTTTTAATGTAACACGTGAGAGAATTAGGCAAATAGAGGCAAAAGCACTGCGCAAGTTGAAACATCCAAGCCGCGCTAGAAAATTTAGAGGGTTCTTTTAAGTATACGTGTCAAGTTAAGAAGAAGCTGATTTTGCCCGGAAAAAGTGGAGAAAAAGTCAGAGCGTTTTTAAAATAAAACGTTTTTTCAAAAAGGTATGATATGAAGGAAATGCACAATAAAGTTTAAAATGGGGGTTGTAAAAAAGTTGCACCGCTATTTTTTTTTATGAATCTAATGAAACAACATGCTAATCTACGGTAAATATTATGACAAACAAAAATGACAATTCTAATTCAAAGTATAGAAATTTTTATGTTCTGGGTGATAGTTTATCCGATAATGGCGCAATCATTGGAATTTTAAATAACTTATCCTTTGCAAAAAGCGTAAAGTTTGATGACCCTTTTTATCAAGGAGGATCTTTTAGCAATGGCCCCACTGCTGTTGAATATGTAGCAAAATATTTAGATTTAGACGAATTTAAACCTGGGTGGAGTTATTCATTTTTTGGGAAATGCCACGAACAGCAAGGTCAAAACTATGCAGTTTCATGTGCAACAGCATCTGAAATTTTTGACCCTATTTTTTATTATTTCTTCAATAAATTTCGTTTAGCTAACCAGCTAGATGCGGTAATTAAACATCATCCAGATATAGGTAAAGAAGATTTATTTTGCATCATAATCGGCGGAAATGATGTTATGGTTGCCACTGCTTATGACGATACTAAAGCGGAAGAAGTGTTGGAACAAGCAGTGAGTGAAATATGTAATGCACTTAAGGTTCTAAATGAACATGGTGTTAAGCATGTAGTTGTTGCAAACGCACCTGAAGTTGGCTCAATACCAGCTTTTAATAGAGATGAAGAAGCAAGGGAACTAGCTACGAAGCTCACAGAGAGTTTCAATGCAAAATTGGCTAATGGCTTAGATTATATGAAGAAAAGTACAAATCTTGAAATAAAAGCATTTGATCTTAACTCTAAAATGAAAAGTATGCTTAGCGAATACAAGAGCAAAGGTTTAAATTGTCAAGATGCATGCACATCGAACATTGCAGACCAAATTGGGAGATTTAAAGAAAATATAAAAATACTCTTAAAGTTGATATTTAAAGGGGAACTTGACGTTCACTATAACCCTGGGTGTAGCGAAGAAACACTAAAGGATTATTTCTTTTTTGATTATTTCCATCCAACTGCAGAACTTCATCATGAAGTTGGTAATGAAGTGTATGAGTTGATTTGACACAGTTTTTTGAACATTCCCTAGATCCCAGTGTCCCTATGATGTCATCCCAGTGCTTGACACTGGGAACCAGAAAAGTTTGCTTGTGAACAAGCAAACTAGCACAGAAAGTGATTACAACATTTTCGATGAGATTATATGGAAAACTGGATCCCAGTGTCTGGGCACTGGGATGACATCGTTTACTATGTGCCATATTGCAATGTTCGTACAGCTGTGAGTCACGCACTTTGCTTCAATATTTGCACATTAGCCACTCCTCTGAACAGATACAGTCAGTTTAGCTATAACTTCCTAAGTTTGCTCACAATCTCTTGACTTGACCATATGTTTTTTTCCCAAATGTTACTATCTTCCTCCTTTTCCTTTCTCAATTTGTGCAACCATTTCCTTAACACTTACTTGTGTGGAAGGAGGATTTTTGCTGACATGAGATTTTGGATCAGATTTTGCTGTTATGTGTTTCGTTGCAGATCTTTTATTCTCTGTTAGAAATGAATGAGATTGTTTTTTCTTCACACCGATATCCGCTTGTGCTGCTGGGGTAGTTTTGCTTTCAGCAAGCCGTACATTAGCATTTCCTTTTGCTTGATTTTGCTCAAATTTTTCTTTTAATGCCTTTACTTTACTGCCCATCTCGCGATTAGCTCCTCCTTTCATAGTAGCTGCTGCTACTTTTGGTATCGCCTTACCAGCAGCTTTTTGTGCTGATTTCCTATTGTCTTGATTTTCAGATTTTAGTGGTACTGTAGGTTTACTTTCAGCTGATTTTTTAAGAATTACTTCTACTACTTTTGGCTCTGTGCTTACTTTTTGATCAGCACGGCTTAGATTTTTAGGCTTTGGCGGTACTGCAGGTTTATCTTTGACTACCACTTTCGATTCTTGTCTAACTTCTTGACCAGTAGTAAACATTTTTTTTGGCACTTGCGATGCTCTTGGTGGTTTTGGTAGTACGAGGGATTGAGGTTGTTGTTTCTGCTTACGTTTTCTTTTTGCCTCTATATGTTCTTTAGAAACTGTTGCATAAATTGGCTCTTCTTTGGGCGATTTTGAACTCTGCGAATTTTCTATTAAAATTTTACTCTTCTTCTCTTGATAATTTGATATGTCTTCATATTCATGCTCTTCATTTAATAAACTTCCATAGCCTAAATCTTCTCTCTGCTCATATAAAGGATTTTCCTTTTGCTTTTTCTCTTGATAATGTGATATGTCTTCATATTCATGCTCTTCATTTAATGAACTTCCATAGCCTGAATCTCCTGCTTGTAGATCATATAAAGGATTTTCTTCTTGCTTTGACGCTGTTCTATCCTCTAAGTTCACTCCATACAATTTATGTTCCTCCTGATTTTTTTTACTTTGCTCTAAATCTGAAATTTTCTTTAAAACATTTAGGTATTCGAATGTTATTTTTTCAGCAAGACTGGGCAATTTATCATTAGCAAAATTTCTTATATCGTTATCCTGAATGGCTTTGTTGCATCGCTACTTATGAAAGGCTAACTATAGCTAGGATTATAAGCAACCTATTGAAAATCTTGTTTTTTTGCAATCAATCTGATCAAATTTAAGAATAGTAATTTATTATTTATATTAATAAACTTAATTCTATTGAAAATAGCTAAAGCATTGAAATTCTTGAATTTTAGCCGGATTAGTGAGTGGTAGTGAAATTTCTTTTACTCAAATTTAGGTATTCACTGACCGTTCTTGTTATAAATACCAGAATAATAAGCTACTGATATTCTCCATCTTTTTTATCTTTAATCCATCATAGCTAGCGATGCAACAAAGCCATCCTGAATTGAAGCATCTTTTCCCAAGATTTTATTAAATGTTTCCTTGAATATTCCAAAAAAACCTGATGGCTTTTTGTTCACCGGTTCTATATAATTATTCAAGTCACTACATATAACAAACTTAGCTACATCTTCTGCCTTATCTGTAAAACTCTCTAATGTCTGGGATAAATCTCTCACTGTTTTATTATATTGTTCACCAATATTTTTCAGCTTTATAGCTTCTATCAAGGAGTCGAGATTTTTTTTATAGTTCTCACTTTTAAATGGATCATTCATACTAATTACAGCTCATTATTTATTAAAATATAGATCTAAAATATTAAGATCTAGTAAATATTACTTTTGTAATTCATGTAGAACTATAGCTATAATAAGTAATACGTCATACCGCCGCGGTATCTCTTAGCCGCTAACACGTAGCGGGATGACGAATATACCGCCACGAACCGTCATACCGCCGCGGTATCTCCTTAGCATAGATCCCGCTAACAAGTAGCGGGATGACGAAGTTATTGTCATGCCACCGCGAACCGCCATACCGCCGCAGACCGTCATACCGCCGCGGTATCTCCAGATCTCGCTAACACGTAGCGGGATGACGGTTGTCGTTTAGCCATAAATATTTAAGAAATTTACCAAACGAAAAAAAAGGCAAAAGAGGCCCTGGTCATTGTCTATTTTCTGTATTGGCGTTTTTTTAAGTCTTAAACACTGCAATTTAGCTGCTTTTAAGTGCAGCTCACCTTAGTTCAAATGTTTAAGAAATTTACTAAGCAGAAAAAAAGGCAAAAGAAACCCCGTGTTAGCTAGTTATCACTCTCTAATCCTGCAAATTGGCGTACTATACTGTCTTAAACGCTTTATAAGCGCGTTTCAGCTTGTGTAGGTAAAAACCTAGAAATGTTGTGAAGACATAAGGTGCACATAGTGCAAAAAATTAAAAATAAGACGCCAACTACGTTGTTTTTTTGCTGTTTAATCTGCACAGATGAAGATAACTGAATACCTTCAGTTTCATGATAAGGGGGCTGACGGAGTTTGTCAAGTAGGTTTTATGGCCTAGCGTCACGCGCTGGAATGACAATTTCGATTATTTCATACATTGACTTCGGTAAATCCAAATTATATTAGCTACATCTAACGAATTTTACACTTGCTAAGATTGCGCTATTTGAGTATCTTTAACTGAAAGAAGTTATTTTTTATCCAATATGAAAAAAGCCTTTATATTCACATCCTTAATAGCAGTTGTATTAATAGTCATTACTTTTTTGTATAAAAACAGCGGAACTGACAATTCACAAGTAATGAATGTCTATTCATCGCGCAAAGAAGAATTAGTACGTACTTTATTTGATGAATTTACAAAAAATACAGGCATTAAAGTACGTTACATCATTGATGATTATTCTCAGCTACTTTCACGCATGGAAAATGGCGGTGAAGCTGACTTGCTTTTAACTGCAGATGCAGTGAACCTGATTTTGGCAAAAAAAAGAGGGCTTTTATCTCAAGTGGATTCAGAGATTTTAAAAAGTGTTATACCTGCAAAATTTAGAGATAGTGAAGATTATTGGTTTGGCCTTACAAAAAGAACCAGAATATTAGTTTATAATAAAGAGTCAGTAAATCCTAAAAACTTAAGTACTTATGAAGATTTAGCAAATGAAAAATGGAAAGGAAAAATATTAGTGCGTTCTTCTACAAGTCCATATAACCGGTCATTGATTGCTTTTATGATTGCAAATAATGGTTTTGAAAAGACGAAAGAATGGGTAAGTGGAATTGTGAGTAATATGGCAAGAAAACCAAGTGGTGGTGATACTGACCAAATTTATGCTGTAGCTGCTGGTGAAGGAGATGTTGCAATAGTAAATAGTTATTACTTTGCAAGAATTCTTTCATCAGAAAATAAAAAGAATGTTATAGACAAGCTAGGGGCTTTTTTTCCTAATCGCAATGATCACGGCGTAATGGTAAACATCAGTGGTGCAGCAGTAACAAAAAACGCAAAAAACAGGGAAAATGCTATAGTCTTATTGGAATTTTTAGTAAGCAAGCAGGCTCAAGAGCTATACGCTAAAAAAAACCAAGAATACCCTGTTATTGAAGGCGTTGAAACTTCCGATATACTAAAGTCTTGGGGAAATTATCCACAAAGTGATTTACCTCTAAGTGAACTTGAGAAGCATCTTCTTGAGGCTGTTATGATAGCGGATGAGTGTAAGTGGAAGTAATCCCCAGTGCCACTGAACACTGGGATGAAAGATTTATGCTAATGTACCTTACTCTTGACTCGCTGAACTTTTTCTTCCTTCTAACTTAATTTTGACTTTACTATCTTTTTCTGTTCTTTCACCAAAACAATTGCTGCACAAGAGGTCTATTGAAAAACAATAATAAGAAAGTAGAATAGGTTCAAGTAGTTGAAAAGGAAACTATGCACAAGAGAAGGAATTTGTTAAACATCTCAGACCTTACAGTCGATGATGTAGAAAATATAACTAAGTTGGCTAACCAGTACCTTAAAAAAGAAGCTGCAAATAGTCATATCTTGGAAAATAAGACAGTAATAAATTTATTCTTTGAAGATTCAACGCGTACACTTGCGTCTTTTGAAATAGCAGCAAAAAGCCTTGGAGCAAATGTTGTAACTTTGCCAATAAGATCTTCTTCTATTAACAAGGGAGAAGATCTAAAAGACATGATCAAAACATTAAATGCAATGAATCCTGACTATATAATAATCAGGCAAAAAAATAGCGGTATTGTTAATATGCTGGCTAAGAATGTTAGCTGCTCGCTAATCAACGCAGGCGATGGAAGCAGTGAACACCCAACTCAAGCTCTTGCAGATTATCTTGTAATCAGCAGTCATAAAAAGCAAATAAAGGATCTCAAAGTTGTGATATGTGGAGATATTCTGCACAGCAGAGTTGCAAGGTCAAATATAAGGTTGCTAAAAATGTTTGGAGCAGAGATAAGCTTGGTCGCACCACCAACTTTGATTTGTAAGCATTTTCCTGAAGTAGATTCAGTCCATTATTCATTAATTGAAGGTATAAAGGATGCTGATGTAATCATGCTTTTAAGACTGCAGAAAGAGCGCATGAATAATAGTTGTTTTGTTCCTTCAGAGAAAGAATATTTTCATTTGTATGGACTTGATTCACAAAAGCTATCATACGCAAAACCAGATGCGATTGTTATGCACCCAGGGCCAATAAATAGAGGGATTGAGATTAGCAGCGATGTAGCAGATTGTGTTATTTTACAGCAAGTAGAATTTGGATTGGCAATACGTAAGGCAGTGCTGCACTATTATAGGCCTTGTTAATATTAAAAGATGCTACACAACTAATGCGAAAGAAGGGTTTTTTCATGAAATGACGAGAATGGTTTGAGAATGGCCATTAAGATGTTAAGGCCGAGGATATAGTGTGGAAGTTTTTACGAAAGCCTGAAGTCAATCAACAACCTTGCAGAACGGCAAATTAGACGGCTATCGTAAAAACAGCTTTTTCACCTGGTTGGAACGTGGGGAAAGGTTCGTGGAAGAATGTTGTCGATATTTTTGACATCACGTCTCAATGGCCAAAATCCCTTCCAAAAGTTACGACTGCTTAGTTCTTTATTCATTCTCACAATCCGTGAACGGTTACTTGTTTTTAGCGTTAAGCAGCAAAATTAATAATTTGAGAATTTTCCTGAAAAAACTTACCACAAACTGGTCACAATTTTCTGTGAAAGACAGATATAGAAAGACTAGAGTATCCACCTTAAGTTCATTGAATTTTCTTACCTTTGCTTCTTAACTTGACGCGTATAGTTTATTTAACGCTCCCTAAGTTCGCCATTGCCTGAACGGATACAATTATTTTAACTATAAAAGCGTTTTACTTTTTGCTCAGCATATCCATCATAACTGGCTTACTTTTAGTGATTCATGGAGTTAAAAAAGTCAGCATTGCTCTTTGTTAAAAGTAGTTTGTCACGTAAAAATTCCATTGCTTCAACAGATCCCATAGGATTGAGTATTCTACGCAACACCCATATTTTATTTAGTATAGCCTTATCAACTAATAGCTCTTCCTTCCTTGTTCCGGATTTTGTAATGTCAATAGCTGGAAATATACGTTTATCAGAAAGTTTTCTATCAAGTATAATCTCAGCGTTTCCTGTACCTTTAAACTCTTCAAAAATAACCTCATCCATTTTTGAACCAGTGTCTATAAGAGCTGTAGCAATGATTGTCAAAGAACCACCATTTTCAATATTACGAGCCGCTCCAAAAAAACGCTTGGGTCTCTGCAGTGCATTTGAATCCACACCACCAGTTAGAACTTTCCCAGACGAAGGAATAACAGCGTTATAAGCACGTGCAAGTCTAGTAATATTGTCAAGTAGGATTACCACATCTTTTTTATGCTCAACCATTCTTTTAGCTTTTTCTATTACTATTTCAGCAAGCTGTACGTGACGGTAAGCAGGCTCATCAAACGTAGAACTCACTACCTCACCTTTTACAGAACGTATCATATCTGTTACTTCTTCAGGTCTTTCATCTATAAGTAACACTATTAATTCTATTTCAGGGTGATTTATAGCTATAGAGTTAGCCATTTGCTGAAGCAATACAGTTTTTCCTGTGCGAGGTGGAGCAACTACTAACGCTCTTTGCCCTTTTCCAAGAGGAGCTACTATATCTATAGCACGCATGCTTAAGCCTTTTTTATCATCACCACTATTACACTCAAGTACTATGCTTTCCTCAGGATAAAGAGGAAGCAAATTATCAAAATGGACGTACTTTCTTAATTCACTGACTTCAGTAGAGTTTATACTTTGAACCTTAGTTAAAGTAAAATATCTTTCTTTATCACCAGGTGGCCTTATTTCTCCACATGCCATATCTCCTGTACGTAAATTAAACTTCTTTATTTGCCCGTTAGAAATATAAACATCATCGGTACTTGGAGCATAATTTGCACTTGCTGAACGTAAGAAACCGAAACCATCAGGCAATATTTCCACTATTCCACTCCCTGTGGTTATGCCTCCTTCTTCGCTCATTTTCTTCATTAAGCTGAATATCATTTCCTGCTTTAGCATTCTACCATTGCTTTTACCGTTAGTTGAAATTTTTCTTTCTTCAGCTAACTCTAACAATTCTTCTGCTGTTTTCTCTTTTAATTCGCTCAGATCTAATGTTTTTCTGTTTTTCTCAGTACCTTCATTGACCATCTGTTTTACTGTATCGTTATTGTGAATTTGCTCACTTTTTTCAGGTTGAGCTGTAACCTTTCCTTTTGCCAAAACATCTTCATTGATTGTTGTCATAATCCTCCAAAAATTTTAATTGATGCTTACTAACCTAAAATGTGACTATAAGATAATAAATTAGGCTGAGCTAGTTTTAGTGCGTATTAAGCTTAATTATTATTAAACCCCGTACTTTACTTACATTATACTAATAAACACTAGCAAGTCAAGTTAATTTAATGTTAACAAAGCACAAAAATTTGAGGATTTTCAATAGCTATTCTTTATATTTTTTAACCTTTCTTGCTTCTCTTCTTCTACTTTTGCTTTTTCCACTTCTGCTTCTAAATTTTCTTGACTACATAAGCCAAGTAGTACAGGATCTTGGGGTTTTATATTTTGCATGTTATGATGAGATCCATCTCTTACTTGCTCAACTGTGTAATTTGTTGTACTAATTAATTTAGCTATAACGTTATTATCCAAGATAGGAAATTTTTTTACTAAATAATAAATCGCATCAGGTTTATCTCTACGCCTTGCCGTAGAGGCAAAGCCAAGGATGCTACCAATCGCTTTACTCCTTTTTTTTATATTTTTTATAATCAAATTTGGTACACGGTTTGAATTTTTTTTGCAATCATCGATTTCTTTTTCAGTAATTACCCCAGAAATAATAGGGTTATATTTTTCAACTTCTATTTCCTCATCAGCTATGTCTTGTACTTCTTCAAGGGCCAACCTACAGCATTGTGCTATTTGATTAAAAGTTAAACCAGTGTTGTCTACTAACCAAGCAGCTATTTGCATTAGAAACTGTTTATTTCTATCGTTATTGCCCTTAGAAGATTCCATTGACATCAAAAAAGCATCTCCCATTTAAAGTATCCCTTACTGTTATACAGAGCTAAAATATAAGCTATTAAAACTAAAAAAGCATTAATTTTGTCATTCAATGACTTTTTGTTTGTCACTTCCCACCTCTTAAGTTAATTAAATGCGCTTACGTTTAAGCATATTTCAAACGATTCAAAAAAATATTTTCCCTTCTTAAGGTATAGTATAACTTAATCAAACATATGTTTCTATTTAAGAAAAGAGTTAAATTTTAAGTTAATATATTGTAATATTATATATATTAGCTAATAAAGCAACAGGTTTACAAGAATTAAATTATCACTATTCTATAATTAACCATTAATTAACTGAGTTTAAAATGAATGTTAAAAATTTTTTCACTAAAGTAACCGTTGTCCTTTTAGCTTGCTTATTAGTCTTCATGGGAATTGGCAACCTTTTATCAGGTGATGATGAAAAAGAAGAGGTAGCTAGGGTTGGAAAAGAAGTTATAACGTCAGATGAGTATAAATCACTATATCAAAATTATGAAAAGCAAATTTCTGGATCTGATGCGAGTAGAGAACAAGTAAAAAAGCTGAAATATGATTTGCTTAACGCACTTATAGAGCAAAAACTATTGTTTAACCTAATTAGTGAGCTGGGGTTGACAGTTGGAGAAGAGTCTATAAAAAACCATATTAAAAATACCAAATACTTTCAAAATGATAAAGGCGAATTTGACAAAAATAAATTCCATGAAACGCTAAATGACCTGCATATGACAGAGAAAGAGTATATAGCAAAGCTAGAGAAAGTTCTGCCTGCAATGATGTTCATGACTTCGTTATTTAAAGATAATTATCCGGTAACTTTTGGCGAGAGAGTTGATGAGCAGATATACAAAAGTCGCTACCAAACTAGAGTGGTTGATATTGTTAAAATAACTGAAGATGCAGTTACAAACATTCCTGAACCAGATGATCAAGCATTACTTGATTTGTACGAAAGAAATAAATCCCATTTTTATTATCCTGAGTATCGAACTGCGCAATATATTTCCCTAGGCCAAAAGTATTTTGAAGATCAAATCAAGATCTCAGATGAAGAAGTTGATGGTATAATAGAACAACAGGAACTAAAAGATCAAAGAGATGTATTCAATGTAATATTTTCTACCAAAGAAGAAGCTGAGACAGCAAGAAGAGCATTTGAGGAGGGTAAAACAAGCTTTGAACAGATAGTAGGAGAGTTTGGCAAAGCAAAACTTGAGGAAACTAGAGTAAATAATATAACTAAGGATTTTTTACCAGAAGACGTGAGGGAAAAGGTATTTGCTCTCAAAGTAGGTGAAGTAAGTGAAGTTTTAGCAAGCAGTTTTGGTTGGCATATAATAAAAGTGGAAAGTGCGCATCAAGTCTCTGATGAAGACTTAGTTGATTTAAAAAAAGACATAAAGTCAGTTCTAACTAACCAAAAGTCTTTTGAAAGAGTCAATGATTTCATAAACCAAGTGAACTATAAGATATACAATGGTTCAGAAATTGAAGAAATATTGAGTGAATATAATTTACCTATACAAACTATTGGTCCAGTAGATGCGAGTGGAAAAGATCAAAGCGGTAATAACGTAGGAGATTCTGGTGATTTGATTTCTTTCATTTTTTCGCGAGAAAAGGATCAGAAAGGTTATTTCAAGGGCGTTGGGGACGCTGTTGTTAGTGTAAAAATCATTGATATCGTTCCACCCAAATTGCAAAGTTTTGAAGAAGGCAGGGCATTAGCGGTAGAGCTTTGGTGTAGTGAGTTTATAAAAGAAAGAATGTTTAAAATTGGGCAAGAGGTTGCAGTTCAACTAAGAGAAAAAACAGATTTGGAAGAAATTCAAGGTGTGGAATTAGTTAAAGGTCAGCAGATGCAACGCAATGAAGTGGATCAACAAAACTACCCCTTTTCTTTTGTAGAAGAGATTTTCAATATGAAAACAACTGGTTCAGTGACAGACCCTATTCAATACAATAATGAAATTATAATAGGTGTTCTAAAAGAAATGCATTCATCAAATGGTAAATTAAACACGCTTGACACCGGAAAACGTGTGATGATATCGCTAAAAGAGCAATTAATTAGCTATCTGGAATCAAAGTATAAAGTCGAAGTTAATCACGCTATACTTGATGATATATAGTCAAAAATCTTATAAGTTGCTTCAAACGCATCCAGTGCCGAGACACACAACTGTACGAACATTGCGATTTGAGAGCAATCTTCACTAGGAAGGATGTCATCCCAGTCTGGGATCCAGGAATTTTATTAAGTATAAAAGTAGCCGTTTTATGTTAAAATACAACGTTTTAATGATTATGAAAAGGCTGGATTCCAGACTGGAATGACACCATTTGCTGTGCAATTTACCTTCAAAAATGAATGTTCGTATAGCTGTGCGCCCGGCGCTGCCCTACATTATTGGTAATTATATTATAAGGTGCAAAAGTTGTATAATTCATTTGACTTAAAACGGCTCATTGTATAAAATTGTGACTAATATATGAATAAAGGTTAACATGGTAGTTAAAATAAGGTTGGCAAGGTTTGGCGCAAAGAAACGCCCTTTTTATAGGATAGTTGTAGCTGATTCACGAGCACCAAGAGATGGGCGTTTTATTGAGAAAATAGGACAATATGATCCAATGTTACCAAAAGACAATAAAAATCGTGTTGTGGTGAAGGCTGATAGATTAAAACATTGGCTAAGCGTAGGCGCGCAAGCAACTGAAAGAGTACTATGGTTCATTAAAAAAGGCATAGTAACTTTAGAAACAGAACCAAAGAAAACAGAAAAGAAGAAAGTAGAGAACGAGAAAGCACAGGGACAAGAAGCATAAGTCTCTTTAAAATGCTAAATACTGATTTAACAAATAATGGTAAATTAGACGATGTCGTATCTTCTGATCTATCAGCTATGAAGGACTTTATCTTCAAAAATGTCAATGATGAAGGTGCTAAGCTTGCTACTGATATTATATCTCATCTTGTTAGTTCAGGTGGAAAAAAAATAAGGCCTAAACTAGTTTTTATTATATGTAAAATGCTAAACTATTCTGGGGAGGATAGGATCAACGTTGCTGCATCGGTAGAGTTTATACACAATGCTACTTTACTTCATGATGATGTGCTCGATGAAAGTGAGGCACGCCATGGAGTTAAAACAGCGAATAAGATTTGGGGAAATAAATCAAGCATTTTAGTTGGTGATCTATTGTTGACTCTAGCATTTAGATGGCTTATAGAGTGTGGAAATTTAAATATTCTCTCTATTTTATCTAAAGCATCGCATTTACTTGTGAAGGGTGAAATAAAGCAGATGACAACACGTTTTGACCCCCACACAGTCAGGGAAAATTATTTTGATATCATTGGAGAAAAGACAGCATCTTTATTTTCTGCATGCTGTGAAGCTGCATCTACAGTATCTGGTGCAACAAATGACGAAACAGAGAGGCTAAAGAATTTTGGTTTTAATTTTGGTATGGCATTTCAAATAGTTGATGATATGCTCGATTATACTGCTAATCAAGGCACTTCTGGAAAACAAGTCGGAAAAGACTTTTTCGAAGGTAAAGTCACCTTACCTGCTATTATAGCATACGAAAAGGGCAGTTCAGCAGAGCAAAAATTCTGGGAAAAATGCTTTTCTTCAGCTAGACACAATTTTGACCAAGCATTACACTATATTAATCACCATAATGCCATTCAGCTTTCTATGGAAAAAGCTAGATACTACATTAATATGGCACAAAATGATATTAGTACTTTTTCTGATTCTTTTTATAAAATTACTTTAATTGACTTTTTAAATGCGAGCATAGAAAGACAAATGTAGCTGGTGCTTGATATTTTCGAATTAATTGCTATATATTTATTAGATTCTTAAGGATAGTGATATGTCAGACAGCAGTAAAGAAAAAAAGAGGAAATTTGCCGATATGGTAAATAGGCAGAAAGGTGACGACCAACAAAGTGATAACCATAAGCAAACTGATGATTTAAATGAAGATCTCAATACATTAAAAGAACGTGCAGCTCAGCTTGAAGATCATTTACGCCGTGCTGTTGCAGATAATGAAAACGTCAAACGTATAATGCAAAAGCAAATTAGCGATGCAAGTGACTATGCAGTCACAAAATTTGCACGTGATATGATCGACTCGTGCGACAATTTAAAAAAAGTAATGGAAATTTTGAAAGACGGTGATCCTGTTCATGAGGGGATTAAAGTAGCTTATCAAAAAATTATAAATGATCTAAAAAAACATGGAATAGAGGAAGTAGATCCACTTGGTGAGCTTTTTGATAGTAATTTACACCAAGCTGTTGTGGAAAGAGAAGACAATGAAAAAGAGCCTGGCACTATTATAGAAGTACTACAGACTGGTTATACTATCAAAAATAGGTTGCTCCGTCCTGCAATGGTTATTCTTTCTAAGAAATCTGCTGATTGTGGAAGCGATTAGCATGAGGTAAATGTATAATGACAAGTATTGTCTTTTCAGGTATCCAGCCAAGTGGCGTACTACATTTAGGTAATTATCTTGGTGCAATCAAACAGTGGATAGACTTACAGCATAAATACAAATCTCTTTTTTGTATTGTCGACCTACATGCAATCACAGCAAATAAGCTTCCCGCAAGTGAATTAAAAAGTAATATTTTCAAAACAGCAGCAGCTTATATTGCATGTGGAATAGATCCAGAAAAGTCCATTATTTTTAATCAGTCCACGGTTAGTGGTCATGCAGAACTGGGCTGGCTGCTTGGGTGCTATACACCAATTGGTTGGCTTAATCGCATGACTCAATTTAAAGATAAAGCTGGCGGCGATAAACAAAAAGCCTCTCTTGGATTATATAGTTATCCAGTACTTATGGCTGCAGATATATTGTTGTATCAAACTAAATACGTTCCTGTTGGTGATGATCAAAAACAGCATTTGGAGCTTGCACGTGATATTGCATCAGCTTTTAACAATCATTATAAACTGGATTATTTCATCGTACCTGAAATCTTAACTTTGGATTGCACATCAAGAATAATGAGCTTAAGAGATGGCACAAGCAAGATGAGTAAATCTGACCCTTCAGAATATTCGTGCATTAACCTTGATGATACGGATGATTTAATTGTCAAAAAAATAGAAAAAGCAAAAACAGATTCAATTCTAGGCTTTGATTTTGCTACTTTAGAGTGCCGACCAGAAATAAGCAATTTGATAAACATTTATTCAGTGCTTAGTAATGTAAATGCGGAAAAAGTATGTGAAGAAGTGAACAAACATGACATGAAGCACTTCAAAAAAGAGTTAGCTGATTTAATTATCAGTGTTATATCACCCATACGTGAGAGAATGAATGATCTTTTAAAAGACCAATTCCATTTACGTGAAATATTAAAAAAAGGTACAAAGAAAGCAGCAGAAATTGCAACCCATAATATAAAAGAAATCAAGGATATTATTGGATTTGCTCAATAGACCTCTTGCATAACCTAAGGAATCAATTCAAAATTGTAAAAACAGGCAATAAGGAAATGTTCAAAAAAGTGTGTCAAACCGCATTTTTAACTCAACTCAATTTTCAATCTACCAGGAAAGAAAATATCAAGTTGAGATATAGTTAAAGCCCAATTAGGATAGTCCAATTTTGCTCTGCCTTTTTTATAGCACAATATACCTGTTTGTACAAGCTAGTAAATGAGCCCTTAGTTTTAGTGAATTTTCTAATCTGTCTATGCAGTCCCTCAATAGGGTTGGTAGTATAAATTAGCCTCACGCGAACTTTAATTTTTATATTCCTTCATTAGCATAATATAATTTTGTGCTGATTGTGTAATATGTTTAATTTCTTCATTCGACATTTTTTTGAAGAACTTTGCTGGCCTGCCAGCCCATATTTCCCCACTTTTTATTACTTTTCCATGTGTCACTAGCGAGCCAGCAGCTACCATAGCTTCAGGCTCCACAACTGCATGGTCCATCACGGTAGAGCCCATACCAATAAACGCTTTATCATGCACCATACATGCATGCAACATACAAAAATGTCCCACTGTTACCATATTGCCAATAGTTGTATCACCACCTGGGTTTCTATCCACATGAATTACCGTTCCATCTTGAATATTTGTTCCATCACCTATTTTTATTGATCCAACGTCCCCTCTGACCACACAATTAAACCAGATGCTCGCATCTTTTCCTATTTCAACCTTGCCTATGATATGCGAACCACCTGCGATGAAAGCACTTTCGTCTATTTTTGGTTCATAATCTTTGTATTTTAAAATGTGATACATATTAAGCCCACAGTTTTATGCATATGCTAACCAAAATAAGGTAGGCAGTAAATACATACTTAGATTCCAAGCTACTTGGGTGACAGATGTTCTTGACTTATGCACTTTATGCTCCTAAAATTTTTATTTTCAGCTCTATCTATAATGTCAGTAGCGGTATTAAGTATATTTCAAGTAATATTGGTTGTTGTGTTAGTAATTTTAGTGCTCTTGCAGCCGCCTGGGAGTAGTTCGTTAAGTGGTTTTAGTAATACACAACAGGGAGTCAATTCGATGATTCCGGTAAAATCTTCTGAAAACCCGCTCAGCAGAATAACGGCTATTGTTGCTGGATTGTTTATTATAAACACATTGCTATTGTCAGGATTATATTCAAAAGACGTACATAAAAAATCGATTGCAGAGAAAATTATATTAGAAAAAAAGCAAGAAAGTGAACCTACTTCTGTTCCATTTGAAAATTAATGAAGGAAGCTAAATTTATCTTTGTCACAGGTGGAGTTGTGTCATCGCTTGGTAAAGGCTTAGTTGCTTCAAGCGTTGGTGCGCTTCTTCAAGCTTACGGTTTTAAGATCCGTATCAGAAAACTTGACCCGTATCTCAACATTGATCCTGGGACAATGAACCCAACTCAGCACGGAGAGGTGTTTGTTACCGAGGATGGTGCTGAAACTGATTTGGATCTTGGGCATTATGAGCGTTTTACTGGAATTAAAGCAACAAAAGATGACAATATAACAACTGGTAAGATATATCATGAGTTGTTGAAGAAAGAGAGGCGTGGTGATTATCTGGGCAAAACTGTGCAAGTCATTCCTCATGTGACAGATTTAATCAAATCGTTCATTTTTAATGGTACGGAAGGTTTAGATTTTGTAATATGTGAAATAGGCGGAACTGTAGGTGACATTGAAAGCCAACCATTTTTGGAGGCTATACGCCAAGTTAACTACACATTAGGAAAACAAAGAGTTATCCTTATTCACTTAACTTTAATACCATATCTTACCGCAGCGCAAGAATTAAAGACAAAACCAACGCAGCATTCAGTTCGAGAGTTAAATTCCGCGGGGTTACAACCAGATATTATATTATGCCGCAGTGAGAAAGAAATTTTCGATAATCAGAGAGAGAAAATAGCTAAGCTTTGCAATGTTTCTTTGTCCAATGTGATACCTGCTCCTGATGTGAGTCATATATATGAGTTACCGGTGTTGTATAGCCAATGTGGGCTTGATACGCAAATTTTGGAGCACTTTCATTTAAGTGAGCCAAAACCAAGCTTGATTGAATGGGATCAAATAGTGCATTCCATAAGGCACCCAACACAGGAAGTTACTGTGTCTATAGTGGGAAAATACACCGAATTCCCTGATGCGTATAAATCACTAGTTGAAGCATTAAATCATGGTGCGATTAGTAATAAAGTCAAAGTAAAGATAAATTGGGTTAACTCAAGAGAGAAGGAAGAAAAACCTATAAATGAAAAGCTTATAGGGGAGAAGTTACAGAATTCTCATGCAATTCTTGTCCCAGGGGGGTTTGGTGATGACGGAGTAGAGAGTAAAATATTAGCAATAAATTATGCCCGTACAAATAATATCCCATTTTTCGGAATTTGCCTTGGTATGCAGCTTGCAATTATTGAGTTTGCTCGTAATGTTGTTAAGCTTGAAGATGCACACTCTGAAGAATTTCATAACTGTAAACATCCAATCGTTAAGTTAGCTGGCGATCAAGATGACGATCTTGGTGGAACCATGAGACTTGGGGCATACAAATGTAATATAAATGCAAGCTCTAAAATGATGGATGCATATAGTAACACTACTATTTCAGAAAGACACAGACATAGATACATAATCAATTCAGATTATAAAGATGATTTGGAAAAAAATGGGCTGCTATGCAGTGGCATATCAGAAGATGGAACATGTATAGAGGCAGTGGAGTTAGAGAGTCATCCGTGGTTTATTGGTGTGCAGTTTCATCCAGAGTTTCAATCAAAGCCGTTTTCTCCTCATCCTCTTTTTATATCGTTTATTAAGGCAGCAGTTAATAAAATTTAAAAAAAGAAGATTAGCAAAGGAAAGTGTTCAAGTATCAATATATGGAGCTTGCCATAGAGCAAGCCAAACTTGCTCAAAAAAATGATGAGGTTCCCATAGGTGCCGTAATAGTTAGTGGAAGCAATGTCGTTTCTTCTGCACACAACATATCCAACGATCCAACTGCACATGCAGAGATGTTAGCGATCAAGCAGGCATGTGAGTTGCTCTCAACTTCAACGCTTTATGATTCTGACATATACGTAACATTAGAACCATGTCCGATGTGTGCTCAAGCTATTTCCTTTGCCAGGATTAAACGATTGTACTTTGGAGCTTATAATCCAAAAGGTGGAGGAATTGAAAATGGTGCTAAGATATTTCAATTTTGCAGCCATATACCTGAAGTTTATGGTGGGATATTAGAAACAGAATGCTCTTTTTTGTTAAAGGATTTTTTTGAGAAACTGAGAGACATTTGACAAACCGTCATGCTACTTGTTTTCCGATACAAATTCGTCATCCCGCTACGTGTTAGCGGGATCTATGCTAGGAGATACCGTGACGGTATGACGGTTAAGTAATTCGTCATTCCAGCGCGTGACGCACAACTATACAAACATTGTCCCACCAGCAGGGTGTCATGCAAGTAGCTGACACATAGCTGTACGAACATTCATTTTTGAAGGTAAATTGCACAGCAAATGGTGTCATCCCAGTGCCCAGACACTGGGATCCAGAAATTTTGCTTATAACTGAGCTGATGAGCTAAAGGTAGTTGTCTTACGCTAAAACAAACGTTTTTAATTAAGTTGCATAGAAGCTGGATCCCAGTGTCTGGGCACTTTAGACAATGTTACAAAAAATAATATCATAGAATTCAATAGGATAATCCCTAGAGAATTACTCATCTACAAAAAGGCAAATCGTGTTAATGCTGTTTAGATGTAAAAGATAAGCTAAATCTTTACATGGAATTTAAAACAGTAGAATACCTTTGATTGAAAGAAAGCACCAACTTTATGGGGTGAGCAACTGCAACTACTACCACTAAATCAATAAATCTTAATAGGGGAAAACATTATGAAAACGTCAAAACTGACATTAGTATGTGATATATATGAGTTAACAGATAAAGATAGAAAGAATATACAAAAACTAGCAAGAAAAATAGAAGAAGGGGAAGGTGTTGCCGAAAAGTTCAAAAATGGAATATTCAAAAAGTCCAGCTATAACGCAAGCACGATTCTTTTAGCAAAAATAACTTACGAGTATCATGGTAGAGAGGAGACGTTGTCACTACTACATTATGCTATAAGTCATAAAAATAATCAAGCTGTAAAAGATCTTTTAGAAGAAGCCAAAAAACAAAAACTATTAAAGGAAGTTCTGAATGAAGAGATGACCACAAAACATTCAGATGGTCGGGAAGAAATTCATACAATACTTACAGATGCTATATCACGTAGAGACAATGACATGATTAGAGCAGTGTTAAAGATCTCTGAGGAAAATGGTATTTTGAAAGATATTCTAAAAAAGAGAATAATTATAAAACATTCAAATAGCAAGGAAATGACTTACACCCCATTCACCTATGCTGAAGCGTGTGAAAATAGTGAAGCTGTAAGAGAACTGGGAAATATTCTTAATAAGAGAGCAACCCAGCAGCCCACTGTTGTAACAGCCAAAACTACTACAGCTAGAAGTGAAAAAGTGCTTCAAGATACTATCGGTAATATTGAGGCACCGGCTAACGCATATGAAAATAATAATGAAAGTAGTCTTGAAGAATCTATAGAACATAAATATCTTGAGCCATGCGAAAATAGTAATGAAAGTAATACAATAGCTATAGAGCACATCGCTGCTTCAATAGAAAAGCTCGATAATACTGGAATATGCGAAAAAAATGAAACTGCTGTAACAGAAACTGACATACAAGAGCCAAATGCTTCCAACAGCCTTTCTTCTGCTGCATGTTTTGATAATGGATCTAGCAAAGAAAATACTGCAGACAAAAAAGAAAAACCATCAATGCAACAAAGACGAGCAATCTTGGCTGGTAGTGTTGGTGCGGCATTACTAGTCTGTGGTATTGTAGCTTGTATATTGAAAATGTATGCCATAGCGGTGATTGGGGGAATAGTTGGATTAGCGTGTATAGGTTTTGCACTGTACAATTCGTTCAAGCCAAATACCAAGCTCGAGAAAGTGAGAGATGTAGAACAGCCAATTATTGAATCTTCTTTAAACCCAATATAAATCAAAAAAAATGGTCATAATCATCAAGTAAATTTTTTAAAAAAGTAAAATGAGATAATTTCTTTGGAAGAATCTATAAATCATTAACTTATAGCCCTTCTCATAATAATCCAAATTAGGTAAGATACGGATTCATGGCTATGGTGGAAGTCAGTAGGCAAGCAGCGTATAGTGATCGGATTATTGTGAAAAGAGCTATACTATAAAACGTCTCAACTTTCTCTCCACTTTTTCTGGGTAAGGTCACTTAAGTGATAACCTTTGATTATTCATTATTAATGATAGCCCTAGCAATACTAACAACAAACCAACTAGTAAAAACATTATATCAATCGTAATAAAATTGGTTAACAATGCACCAATTAAAAGAGATATAATCATGAAAAAGTTTTGAATAGATTCACTGAATGCAGAAACTGAGCCTATTATATTTTGTTCAACTTCCGTCTGTAATAGAATAGCGTATGGTATATTAATAAGTGCTCCTGTTATCCCAAATAAAAGCCATATTAATACATAAAAATATACAGACAAATTTATCTGATAAAAAGCCAATAACCCTAAAAGCAATAATAATAACCCACCAAAGATTTGCCCTGCAGAAATTAATGCAATATATCTAAAACGGGCAATATAAGTAGTAACTATTACTGAACCGACAACACTACCTACTCCAATAGCACTTATTGCTATTGCATATATTGATGCATTAAAATTCATGAATTTGTTTAAAACTATTATATAAAAATCGAATACAAATATTATGGCAAATCTTAATGCACTGTTAATAATAACAACATTTAAAAGTTTATTATTTTTAATTGTATTGCCCACATTTATCAGCTTCTTATATATAAAAGACAATTTACTAACCTTATTATTAGTTAATTTTGTTTCTGTAAATTCCACAGGTAAGCTAATAGCTTTAATAAAGCATGCAGATACTAAAAAAGTGAAGGCATTAACAATAAACAGAAAATCTATATCACAATATAAGATCAACAAACCGCCGAATGCAGGACCAATAATTTTTGCAAATTGGTTCGAGGTATGCAAAAAACCTGATGCTCTTGGCAATAAATCATTAAGAACCATTACTTTTAATGCTATTTGTCTAGAAGGTAAGAAAAAACAACGGCATATTCCCTCTAAGAATAGTAGTAACAAAATTATCTTATAATGATAAGCTGAAAAATACAAAATAATAGATAAAGCTGCTCGAAAAACATCAGAATAAATCAAAATAGGTATTGGATTTTTATTATCTACTGATACTCCTATAATTGAACCAAAAAAGACGCTTGGAGCTGCCATAGCAATCTCAACAATAGCGAGCATTTGTGATGGTAAGCCAATATCATAGATGAATAATGAGGCAATAATGGGTATTATCATCCAATCACCTAAACTGGAAATAAAATCGGCAATAAGTAAGTTGACGTAGTTAGCATTACCGATCAAACGATGGGAGTGTTAAATAAACTGTGTCAAACCGAAAAAAAAGTAATAAATTGATATAAAAAAATGGAGGTTTGACAATGAGTCAGAAAGTAGTAAACAGAACTACCGGTTTGGTAGATTATAAAGAATTAGAAACAAATATCCTGTCGTCTATACGAGAAGGAAGACCGTTGACAGGAAGAGATGGAGCATTAACACCGTTTATAAAAAAGTTGCTGGAGGTAAGCCTGGAAGGTGAAATAGAAAACCACTTGTCGGCTGAAAGCGAAGAGAATAATCGAAGAAATGGGAGGAATGCAAAGACTTTACGTACAAGCGCAGGGTCATTTGAGCTTTTGACGCCAAGAGATAGGGAAGGAAGTTTCGAACCACAAATAGTCAAAAAAAGGCAAACAAACTTACATCCAGAGCTTGAAACGAAGATTTTGAGCACATTTGCCAGTGGTATGGGCTATAGAGATATAGTGTCACATGTTGAGGAAATTTATGATCACAAAATATCGGTGGCAGAGATATCAAGTATTACTGACAAATTGCTACCAGTAATCAACGAATGGCGTAGTCGCCCGCTGCAGTCTGTATATCCGATAGTTTTCATGGTTTTTTAAAGTCAAAGAGGACGGGCATTGCGTAAGTAAATGCATGTATAACATATTAGGCATAGATCAAAATGGCAAAAAAGAAGTATTAGGTTTTTATTTGGCTGAAAGTGAAGGAGCTAACTTCTGGTTGGGAGTGCTAAATGACCTCAAAGAAAGAGGAGTAGAAGATATCCTTATTGCCTGCGTTGATGGGCTGAAAAGCTTTCCTGCAGCTATAAACAGTGTCTTTCCTAATGCGGAAGTGCAGATGTGTATAGTGCATCAGATACGCAACTCACTGAAGTATGTGGCCAGTAAAGATGCGAAGAGTTTTTTGAGCGATTTAAAGAAGGTATATCAAGCTTCAAGCAAGGAAATTGCCGAGAATTATCTGTTGGAATTGGATGAAAAATGGGGCACAAAGTACCCTATGGTTATAAAATCTTGGCAGAATAATTGGGAAAACTTGTCTGGTTATTTTAAGTATTCTGGTCCAGTTAGGAGGATAATCTACACCACCAATCCCATAGAGGGGCTACATAGGCAAATTAGGAAATTCACTAAGACCAAAGGCTCATTTACCAGCATAAATGCCTTGTATAAGCAGGTATATTGTGCTATAAAGAAGGCAGAGGAAAAGTGGACGATGCCTGTACATGATTGGGCATTAACTATCTCTCAACTTAATGTTTTCTTTCCTGGCAGATTGAAAATTGAGTTGAACTAAAAATGCGGTTTGACACAGTTTATTTAACACTCCCACAACAAATGGTGTTATGCAAGTAGCTGACACTGCTCTCCTTTGTCATCCCAGTGCCCAGACACCTTAGACAATCTGCCAACTTCTGATTTTGTCCATTCTGGGCGGGATTGTTGAGTTCTCTGATCTTAAATACTACATTTACTTCATCAAGATCAATGTTGACTTCTTTTACTAATGTCCTAATAAGACTACGTTTAGCTTGCCAATCTAGGTGTTCCAATTCCGATTTAACACTAGAATAAAAGCCCTTTATGCTATTTGTAATAAGATTCATTTTCTGCTGTAGTCCCTTTTGATCAATCACCTTTTTCTTCTCTCCTTCAATCTCTTTTAAACGTTCCTTCATTTTTTTCATTGCCTGCTTAAAGTCTTCCTTACTTATATATTTTTCCTCACTTGTATTCTCTTGAATATAATAATCATTGATAAGTTCTTTAATATTTTGTTTTAATTGACTCTCACGTCTTGCAAACCTTTCATCTAATAATTCATTCTTATGTTCTGAAATTCTACATTGGTACTCCTTTACCATCCTATCTGGATTTTTTAATACACTTTTTACTTCTTCCCACACACCTGTTTCTAACACTTCTCCACGAATAGATCCGTTAGTGCATACCTTATTACCGTAAAAATTTCTTGTACCCAGGCAAGTGTAATAAGTATACACAATCTTTTTTTCTTTGCTGTAATTTCGCCTTCCGCAGTAAGCACGTCCACAACACTTACACACAACTAGCTTTTGCAACAGATATGTCTCTTTTCTTTGCTGCACTCTTGCTCTCTGTTTATTCTCAATCAATTGTTCTTGTACTACATTAAACAAATCCTCGTCAACTATTTTCGGCACCGGTATATGAATCCAATTCTCCTCATCTGTACTGTAAATAGAGTGAGTTCGCCGGCTGTTGCTTTTTTTTGGTTTGACTTCTAGCATTACTGGGCCCGCCTTTGTTTTACCATATGCTGCTAGCCCCTTGTATGCTGGATTTTTTAACATCTTATGGATGGTGCTTGAATGCCACACCTCTTTTCCTGTTTGTGTTCTAACAGAAGCTTCTCTTAGTCTCTTTACCGCTTCTCTAATACTTATCCTTTCCTCTCCAATCCACATGAACACCTCTCTCACTACTTTTGCTTCCTCTTCATTAATTTCAAATTTGTTTTCTCCTCCTTTTACATGCTTTCTTATATATCGATAACCATAAGGTGCATTGCTTATTACACTCACACAACCTTCTCTTGCTGCATGCAGTTTTCCCCTCATGCTTCGTATCAAGATTTGTCTCAGTTCAAACCTTCCTACTGCTCCTTGCACATCTGTCATTAAATCGGACTCTGGTGTATCATCAACCTTATGATTTGAAAAGATTATTTCTACTCTTGCTCTCTTAAATTCATCTATTACATCTCTTTGATCTACAGGATCACGTGACAACCGATCTAGTGAATAGATATAAATCTTATTAATTTTTCCTTCTGCTACTTTATCACGTAATTTCTTTAAACCTTCACGCTCTAAATTTGACCCTCTACGGCCATCGTCAGTGAATACATATTCTTCCAATAACTCATGTCCATCTACAGCAATTCTACGCTTAAGCTCTGCAATTTGGATCTCTATTGTATGATCCCGCACTTGTCGGTCTGATGAAACTCTTGCATACAAGGCCACCGTTATCATCTTTTTCTACCTCCTTTTCGTTGTTTCTTTTTACTGAATACTTTAGTAACTGCTCGTAAGCTTCTGATAAATGTTTATCTGCTAACTCATCAGGCTCATATCGACAGGTCACAGTTAACGTTCTCTTTCTCATAATTTCTCCTGTAAATGTTTTCATAGTTCAGGCACTCCCTTTTTCCATAAATCCATTACTCTTGCGAAAAAGACGCAACTGTTAACCTTTATTTCTCTCAGCTTTTATGCAAAATTTTAGAAACACATACGCTATCTTTCATCAATTGAGCACTCTCCCAAATCATCAAGCTTCTTTTTTCCCTCTAATGATAAAATTTCCCTTTTTCCATAATCACCTCTTTCTTAGCCACAGCCCTTCTAAATTTTCACAAGCTCTTCTTTTGCCACTATCACACCTGCTGCTGATACGACCCTTATTTTTCTATGAACTCTCTCTGCTTATTTGCGATTTTTACGTTCTCTAACACTTCTTTTATCTCTTTATTATTTCTCGCATAATCCATTGCCGTTTTGCCAAATTTATCCTTTTGCTCTACATTTGCTCCCGCTTTTACTAGCTCTTCTACTATTTTTACCTCACTTACCATGCATGCCAGGTGTAACGCGGCAAATTTGCTACTTCGTTCCACTGCGTTTACCTCTACTCCTGCCTTTATCAGCTCCTTTGTATTTTCTACACGTTGTCCCATTACTGCTAAGTGCAATGGTCTATATTGTCCCGCATCTGCCACATTTATATCTGCTCCTTTTTTGATTAATAACCTCACTTTTTTTGGATCTGGCATTCCCACCGCGTAATGCAATATCGTCCTTCCTTTTGTGTCTTTTTTATTAATATTTTCTATTGAGTTATCTAATACTTCTTTCCACGACTTATTAAACTCTTCTCTTTCTTTCTTACTAAATTTTACCATAATGTTCCTCAGCTATTAATGCAATTTAAAGTGCCTCCAATTTGGCTCACTTTAGCGCTTAGCAAATCTTGTTTATTTACTAGCTACTTTTTCACTTAGGGCTGTTTTGGCATAAAAAGCAAGTTTTTTTTACAAAATATACACATTTTTTTCGCATATTAGATTAAGATATAAATCTATATACTTAATCTGTTAAATAATAAGCGGTTCCTCTCCTGCTGTTGTCAGCTTTTTCTTTTAAATTTAGGCTTCCTATTTTTCCTATTATCTTGTAGCCAACCCTTTTACTCCCTTCTCTTACAGAAAGCTCTTTTTATAGCCCTTTTATCTTCTCATCCATATCTTCTAGCTCTTTTTCCACTTCCATCAGTGCCTTCTTGACCAATGGCGCTTCTTCTAACTTTTCCCTTATTTCTTCAAACCTTCTTTCTCCTTTTTCTTTTAAATCTAGGCTAAATATCGCATCTACTGTCCGCTCCGACAACTCCCTTAGTTTTTCTAGCAACTCTTCAGTTCTCGCATAATACATTGCTGTTTTGCCAAATTTATCCTTTTGCTCTACATTTGCTCCAGCTTTTACTAGCTCTTTTATTATCTCTTTTGTTTCTCCTGTCTTGCATGCTATATGTAGTGGTGTATATCCTTTTTGGTCTTTCGCATTTACGTCACCTCCCGCTTCTAATATTGCCCTCACGTTCACTATTTCCCTCATAAATACTGCTTCATGTAGGGGGGTCCTTCCTATGTAGTTCCCAGTATTAACATTCGACCCTGCTTTTATTAGCTCCCTTACTGTCTTTTCACAACTCATTAAGCTCGCACTATGTAATGCCGTATATCCTCCATCATCTATAGCATTTACATTTGCTCCTCCTTCTATCAGTGCTTTTACATTCTCTACCTTTCCATAGAATGCCGCTAGGTGCAATGGTGTCTCGCCTCTATTGTTTCTATCGTTTGTACCTGCACCTTTTTCTATTAATAACTTTATTACTTCTGGATTTGACACTTGTGCTGCTCGGTGCAATATTGTGCAACCTGCTGCGTCTTTTTCATTTATTCCACGAAATGAATTCTCCTTTAATTTTTCCAGTCTTTTATTTAAATTGAACATTTTAGTTACCTCACTATAAAAACATACATAAAGTCGCCAATTTGGCTCACTTCAGTGCAAGATCAATTTCTTATGTTTACCTACACCTACCTAATTTATAGCTGTTTTGGCATGGAAAAGCAACTTCTTTTTTTCAAAAAACACACATTTTTACCGAATGTTAATATAGTATATGAAGATATAAATATATGTATTTAATTCATTAAGCATATAGGTTGTTTTTCTTCCCAGGACCTGTTCAAATGTCGATGTTCATGCCAAGTTAATACACCTGGGTAAAATACTAAAATGTAATTTTCTAACTCCTGTATTGCATCCTTTTGCTCTGAATTTAATTCGCTTTCAAAATGAACATAGTGCTTTGCTAAACCAAATCTTATAACTTTTTGATCGGTAGAGTTTTCTACTTTGTAATGATAGGTAACGCTAAACCTTTCTAAAATTGGCTTGTATTTTAAATTCCACAGTTGTTCAGATAGCTTATCACTTCCTAGTAAAAACCTTTTTCCCCTCTCTTCTATACTACTTACTGGAAAACATGCGTTTATTTCTCCTAAACTCCAACTGTCCGATAATACTATCTGCGCTTTAGCAAACTTAATCTCAGGTAATAAGCTCTGTGGTAGCGGATATAACGTTTTTAAATTATTCCACTGATGACTTCTTTCATAAATACCGTTATAATTCTTTGTGTGAGGCTCGGTTTCTCCAAGTATTGCTACATCTAGCCTATACAGATCATTACTTAATGCCTGCTCATAATGATCGCGTAGATAGTTTTCTATAATCCTAATAACTGGACCACTAGACCTGAAAAAATTTACTCTCCCAAATGATAACACTGGTCCATCTTTTTCTATTTTTACCCCCGAATAGTCAGAAAGAAGATCTCCAAATAAACTCTCATCCAATATAAATCTCTGCGCATTATAATAATCGTTAAAAATCCTCATTAGCCGTGATCTTGCTGGCAATGATAGTTTTGCTAATTCTACTACTGCATCAACGAAGAAGTCGTTCGGAACATCTTTTATCCCTATCTGTAATTCAAAAAAGTGTTCTCCGGGTGGCTCTTCAATAATTGTAATATCTTCTATATTTGCCCACTTCAGTGCTATTTTCAGCGATGCTGGTGTTCCTCTCAAACGCTGAAATTTTATTCCTTCTTTTATCGCCTTTCTTTTGTCTTTTACCCAGCGTAGAATTTCCCCCAATCCATATTCTTCAACCAACCACGGCAATATTTTTTCCCCTAGGCTAAATTTAAATCCTTTTACACAGCTTGGGTCTACTTTGTAATCGATTGCATCAATCAGCGCTTTTTCTTGCTTTGTTGCGTTTGGTGGTAATAGCATTAATTCAACTCAACATTTAAACTTCTTAAGGCAGCACACTCATTCCCCAGTACCACAACATCCTCTCTTGGCTCGATTAATTCTACGTTTTCTACCCCATCCACAAACAGGTTGGCTATAATCCATGATTTCGTTACTTTCCATCCTAATCTTTTCGTTGTTTCAAATTTTTCTATAAATTGCTTCTTCACCGTTTCAATAATATCTGGTCTTTTAATGCTAATTTTACTGTGGATATCTATTTCTATAATATTGAACTTACCACTTCTATTGTATCTGTTAAAATCCTCACATCCTCCCTGTTTAGCTGATTTCTGACAATTTCTAGTAATTCTTCTGGCAGTGTGGATAATTCTGTGGATAAGATTGAAACTTGTACTTTTCCTGGTACAGGTGATTCTACTAATGCATCTTTTACTCTCGTATCTGCTGATAATGCATAATACCGATAATTTCCTCCTGTGCTTGAGCCAACTATTCTTGCCTTGATTCTTTTTCTAAATCGTTCATCCTTTTCCCCGTTCTCCCTTTCCACTCCGTAAAATTCAGCTAAATCATCAAGTTCTTCTCCCCTTGCAAACTTAAGTAAGTTGCCCCTTGCTGCTTCGTTTATTCTTTCTCTCAGCAAAAGTTCTTGCCATGCTGCTACCTCTAAAATCTTTATTGCTGGGTCACTTTCTACTAATGCTGTAAAACTTGAGTCTCGACGTATCAACTCCTCCTTCATACGTGAAAAGATTTCTTCGAAGTTCAGTGGCTCAATAATGTTAGGCTGCTCCATCTTTATACCACAACTCCATCAAAGCGAATCTTTTCCCCCATTGGTAAGTACAATCCTTCTAGGTCAAGCGTTACTTTTCCTTCTTTCACTTCTGTTATTTTTACTTTTTCTAACTTAAATCTCTTTTCCCACTTTTGTAGTGCTTCTGCTGTTGCTGCGTAAATTTCTAACGTAAAATCACGATTGATTGGCCGGTCAACTAACTCAAGTAATCTTGACCCATAGTTCCTGCGCATTATTCTGCTGTTAATAAGAGTAGTTAAAATATTAACTATTGATTGCTTTAAATGTTCTATTCCTTCTAACTCTTTTCCAGTATTAACGTCCATTCCTCGCATAAACACGTTGCCTTTTGTGTTATATCTGTTTAATCATTTTCTTCTTAGTACTTGCGTATTTTTCACGAGCTATAGAGATAGCTTTTCTCAACTTCTCCTCAAGGATTTCCTTAGGAGGCAACTGTCTTAAATACTGTGCAACATGAATATTAGATCCTTCAAGCTCCAGGTATTCTATATCTTCTTGATCCTTATCAGCACACAAAATAATCCCTAGGGGTTTTTCTTCATCTGGTTTTCGTTCATTTTTATCTAACCAATTTAAGTACCATTCCATCTGTCCTTTATAAGCTGATTCAAATCGACCAATTTTTAGTTCTATTGCAATAAGGCGCCTTAATCCCCTATGAAAAAATAGCAAGTCTAAATACCTATCAATTCTTTCGGTACTCATCCTTTTTTGACGTGTCACAAAACAAAAATCATTACCAAACTCTTGTAAAAATTTTACCAATTCATCCAAAATCGTATTTTCTAGATCAGTCTCACTATGACTTGATGGCAATTCCACAAAGTTAAGGAAGTATGGATCGTGAAAAATGAATTCGGGGGCTAACGTATTTTCTTCACGTAACTGTTTGATGCTTTGTCTTATGAAGTCCTCAGGCTTTTTTGCTAGTGCTGTACGTTCATACAACATGGTATCGATTCTACTACGTAGTGCTCTAACACTCCATCTTTCAATACGACACATTTCTATATAATAATTACGCTTCAGCTCATCAGAAATTGCAATAATTTCTACAAAATGTGACCAACTCAATTGTTGTGACAGTGTCGCGACAATTTCTTGATCGGGAAAGAATTTGGAAAATTGCACCATCCGAAACAATGAAGCTCTATCAAATCCACGTCCATATTTCATCTGAAGTTCTTTTGCAAGTTGGGAGATGATTTGCTTCCCATAATCTGCACGTTTGTGCTTTAGGATATCTTGATCAATTCTGGAGCCAATTTCCCAGTTTAACAATACTAGAGTAGAATTGAATTGAACAGAAAGATGATTCTTTGCTCTATCTATTAAATTACTAACGTCTCCTAATAGGCTAGTAGTTATATCCATGTTCATAATTTTACTTTTGGTAAGTATAGCACATGGTTTATTTTTATTCTGAAAAAACATTACTACTTCCACTTATTACCTTAAAACCACAAGATACTGAATCCCCAACTCTTCCTATACCATGACCATTTGCAAACACTGTTTTTGACCCTTGTGCCATTACCTTACCTTCTGTAAAACTATCTCCTTGCCGACAAACTGGTCTTCCGTTTACAAATATATCTCTGCTTCCACTTATACAAAAATGCGGCAACGCTTCCCCGCAGTGATCTCCTAGGCATATAACTGATTTATTCATTCCTTTTCCTAATTTAGATTTATTCTTTGTGCCTTAAGTTTTATTCCATCCTTTGTCATCTCTACGCTTGATCCTTCTACTTTCAACGTTATTTTATCTACTACTTCAATCTCAAGATGATGATTCTCCTTGTCGTACGATAATTTTGTTCCATCTTGAAATTTTACACTATTTATTTCCTTTTTATTCTCCGGAGGCGGATATTTCTCCTGATATATTGCCGGTAACACCACTCCTAATGATAATTCCCCAAATGGTGATAACACTACCACTTGCTCATCAATATTCGGTGGTGACCAGCTTTCAGCTCGGCAAGTAATCCATGGTAACCAATCTGTTAAAAATTCTCCTACTTTGACCCTTACTCTTGCTTTTTCATAGTCGATTTCTTTCACTAGACCTATACGAATAATATTCGCTAGCCTTCTATTTAGCTCTGCAATGGCAAAATTATGGTCTAACATTTATATTTCCCACGTTTATGGTATGTGGCTTAATTTTTCCCTCTAACCAGACTGATTCTCCCAAATGCAGCTCGTGAACCCATTCAACTAACCACACTAAATACGCATCCAACTCTGGCCTAAATCCGTCAATTTCCGCAGATATAAATTCTCCTGGCGAAACATTTTCCACGTTCCAAGTATTTTTACTTACAACCCTTGCAACTTCCGCTGCCAGTGACCTTACCACTACCTGAGAATCCTCGACTGTTCCATCAACTACTACTCTTGCCTCAAATCTTGCCCTCAACGCTAATTCCTCAGTCCCCGGATCTTTTCCTGGTTCTAAACTTGCAAGCTCTACAAACACTGCTGGCGCTATTATTTCCCGACGTTCTGCTCTATACATTTCGCACGTTTGTATTGCTGGGATTTCTTCTTTTAGCGTTTTACAAATTGCCTGATGTAAATTTCCCCAGAACATTATTTCATATAACTCATTTGCTGATCAAAATACTTCTCAAATACTCTCTCTACTTCATTATCAACTAACTCTTTCATTATTTCCCGAGCTTGCGTGTTTACTTTAATTTCATCTATTGGTATGTACCTTCTTTTCTATATGACCATTTTTCATTGTTGCTATAAATGCTCCTTCATACATACGGCTTCCTACTTTTGCTCCTATCTTTGTCTGTTTTATACTCCCAAGTTTTGCTACTCCTATCCACTGCGAACTCAGCTTCACTACTGACCATAAACGCTTTCTATTTGCTTTATCCACACTTAACTTTTTTCTCATTGCTTTTTTTGGTATTTGTTTTTCTTCGCTAACTTGTTTGACAGTTTGCGATCTTACCCATAGTGCTGTTTTGTTTAATGCCCTCACCGTCGCTTTTTCCACTTTTTTCCTTTCAGCATCTATACTTTGTATTACCTTTTCAATACTACCGGTAACTTCAACGTTAATACGCATTTACACCCCTGACGCTTGAATTTTCCAGATTATTCCTGAATTATCCCTAAGCGGCGGTGAGTGTACTCTGTATCTACAACTACCTATGGAAAAAGTATCTCCCACCATTGGCTTTAATACATCAAACACACTTACTTCTAAAGTCAAAATTTCTCCTACAAATTGTCCTTCACCAATCCCGTATAATTTATCTGGCTGTTGCTTTAATATCTGTACCTTGTATGACTTATCCTTTGACTCATACAACGCTTGCTCTCCCAGATGTGCAAAACAATCTTTAAATAATCTCTTAATATTTCCTTGCATTCTTCCTTTATACTTACTAAACTTCTAAAGCTTGTGTAGGTAGCTTTTTCGTACCTCTTTTCTTGTAGTTGCTCTGCCTACAAAAACCATTTGCACATCTTACCTTTATATAGTAATTTAAGAAGCACGCTAAGAAAGTGGCTACATTGGTAGGAGAGTTTGATTAAAGTCATTCTCTCCTTTTTGGCTCCTCTATGCTGCAACGATTTTTACTAATATCCCCGGACGGTGGCACATCGGCAAAGGGTTTGATTGGGTATGAAGGTCAGTTCCTCTATCAAATCTTCTTGGCTCTTGTTTTGCATAGAGCGGCTGTCCTAGTGTATTTACTGTTTCATTGAAGTCCGCTGGCGCAAAGTAAGTAGTAAATGTGTTTGCTGTACCAAGTGGAAAACAGTGCCCCGTATCTTTTTCTATAAACCTTCTCACATTTCCTTCAGGGTCAGTTGCTTGTCCTCTGTACTCCTCAAATGTTATTCCACAGAACGTAAATCCTGATCTCATGTCGTTCCGGAGTGCTGCTCCTTCTTGCCATCTCTCGTATGCTTCTTTTACCTTGGTATGAGAAGTTAAAGCGTCAAAAAACTCTGGGCTTACCAGCGCATGAATCCCGGTCATATATTCACCACTTAAGTTGTCCTCAACATGCCTCAATACTTCCAGACACTTACGCTTGACATCGGTGGTTGCTGTTCCCAGCGCAAAATTTACTACTTTTGGCGTAATTTCAAATTCGTTGTAAAGGTTTAATAACTCACTGCCATCAGCATCCAGAATAATCCCTTTTAACGCCCCCATCCGCAAATGTTCTAACGTTATTGCGTGTTTGTTTCTCATCAATTGCAAATGATCGGTTATTACATCTGCAAGTGCTTTTAGTTCACTCTCTGACCCAAATGCCCTTATTCCTTGTACTTCTTCAGGCAATACTACGTCATCATGGGGAATATGTGGTATCGTAAACGTCCTTATTTTCCTTTTTCCTCTTTTCCCTACTGTTGCTGGTGCTCCTGGGACTTGTGTTGGTAATAAAGTTAAAACTCCGTGGTGTTCTTCTATCGTAATATGTCGAAATCTTACCGATCTACTTGGAAATAAATTTAAGCTTTCTGTTCGACCATAATTTATCGGCAATATGTTTATTGCTTTAGTTAATTCCGTCATACTAAATGCTGGATTTGTAAATGGATTTTGCATTCTTTCCCCCTTTCCCTTTAATGCTGTGTGTTTTAAGTTGTTTCTATGTAAGTTGCTGAGTCTGGTAGCTCGTTAAACTCCCTTGCGGATGATAACGCCTCGTGCTTCAAGTTGCTTTATTGCTGCAGCTTTCTGCTCTTCTGTTATATTTGCTGGCCACACAACCGCATGATCTGCTAGCATTGCTATACGAGTAATGATTACTGCTTTGGTGGTTTCCGTTGCGTTTACATCACTTGTTATTACACCTATTGCTGTTTGTGTGCCATCTGTGGCTGTCGGATTTATTATCTTAATCATGTTATCTTTATCATAGCCAACAACTGTTCCAAGTTTGAGGTTTTGTCCTTTGACTACGGTTATTTCCTCTCTTGTATAATCTCTATATACTTCATATTTCAGAAGATCACCTTATATGTTAAAAACAAGTTCATAAATATTACAAAGTGGTAATATTAAGAACATGCAGAGAAGAGGAACCGTAGATCGCCTTGGTCATAAAGGACCGTAATTTAGCAAGGTTCTCTTCCCTGATTATTTACTGAAAAGTTCCGAACAACTGATTGAGCTTTTAGGCTCGTATATAAGTGTGGAAAATGCAGTATTACATGTTATTCTATGGAGGAATTATGAATTTATCAAATATCATTGCTGGCATTGATGTTAGCAAAAATAAACTAGATATCCACATTCATCCACTTGGACATTATAAAGTATTTGAAAATAACGTTCAAGCTATTGATCAAATACTCGACTTTTTGCATTTACATAATGTAATCAAAGTTGGACTTGAAGCAACTGGTGGGTACGAAAAATTATGCGCTTATACTTTACTAAGCCATGGTTTCGAAGTATATGTAATTCAACCTAGATGGGTGAGAGACTATGCAAAAAGCCTTGGTATTGCTACTAAAACTGATAAAATAGACTGCAGCATTATCTCACGTTATATTAATAATACAGATATGCGCGTTACTCCTTTAAAAGTTAGTAATGTTGACTTCTTGAGGCAAAAGCTATCTCGTAGAAATCAACTAGTAGAAATGGCAAAAATACAAAAAACTCAAGCTCATCAAGTAACTGATATATCCATAATCAAACAAATGGAAGAGCTACTTGTCATATTACAGAATCAAATTCAAGTTTTAGAAGATGAGATGATTGAGTTGATTGAACAAAGTCAAGAGCTTAAAAAAAAATACATATCAATAACTAGTATACCAGGTGTAAGTAAAATCACAGCTATTACTATTATTTGTTATCTGCCAGAATTAGGAACTCTTCAAAGAAAGCAAATATCTAGCATTGCCGGAGTTGCACCTTTTAATCGAGACAGTGGTTTTAATAAAGGAAAAAGGTGCATTCAAGGCGGTAGGTCACAAATTAGAACAGTCTTGTATATGTGTATTCTTAGTGCGCGGAAATGGAATTCTTTCATAAAAACTTTTTTTGATAGGTTACATAATCAATATAAAAAACCATATAAAGTTGCTTCCACTGCTGCTATGAGAAAGTTACTTTTACTTGCTAACTCTTTAGTAAGAGATGACAGGGTTTTTACTGAGGAATACAGCCCTAAGTCTGCTTAGATCCAACACTAGCAGATTAGTGTGGATGTGGATAAGTGCGCTTACACAGACTGAAAGCACTTATCCACATCCACACTTTTTAAAAGAATTTAAATCAAATATTACAACTTATTTTTCCAACAGTTGCTGGTGCTCCTGGAACTTGAGTTGGAAGTAGTGCTAAAAAACCGTTTTGTTCTTCAATGGCAATATGGCGAAACCTTACTGATTTACTCGGAAAAAGTTTTAAACTTTCAGTTCGACCAAAACTAATTGGTAAAATATTAATAGCTCCAGTTAATGCTGTCATATTGAATGCTGGATTTGAAAGTGGATTTTGCATAATGTTTAGCTCCTATTAAAAATTAATATAAAATTCAGATTCCTTTACGGACAATAATACCCCTCTCTTCAAGTTGTTTTATTGCTGCTGTTTTTTGCTCTTCAGTTATATTTGCTGGCCAGACAATTGCATGATCAGCAAGTAAAGCTACGCGAGTAATGATTACTGCTTTAATATCTGCATCTTTACTATTTACATCGTTTATAATCACACCTATTGCTGTTTGAGTACCATCTGTGCCTAGCGGATTTAGAGCTCTTATAAAGCCCCCATCATCTGTCTTTTTGCTAACCACTGCTCCAAGCTTTAGGTTTTGTCCCTTAGCAACAGTAATTTGGTCACGTGAGTATAGATTTGATGCCTCATATTTTAAGAGGTCACCAAGATTATTTGGTTCAGTTATACAAGACATGTTTTTCTCCTGGAAATTTTGGCTGATAAAGTTATTAATTTTGTTTTTTCCGCTGAATTTGTAGTTGCTATAGTCCGCGGAATAGCTTTAGCTTTGTAGGTTTATATATTTTGTCGTGCCTTGGCTGCCTGCATCAATAAATCCTCCGAAATTACGTAAAATATGTTAAAAGCATCTTTGGCTTTATAGCCCACCAAGTAAAAATTATTTTTCAGTATTTTTCATTTCTCTATTGACTTTTAACACAACTGCTAAATTACCACAAGCAGTTTAATTTTTCATCATTATTCAAAAATATGCAAGGAGCTTTATAGAAACTTAACATAATTTTATCATAAAAATGTCATTCTTAAGTCTTATGTAAAAACAAATTTTGACACTAAGTGAATCTTTTTTAATTAACTATGAACTGGATAAATTGGAAAATAAATTTTGTTTACTTTTATAATACCTTAAGATCTAATATCACTTTATCAGTCAAAAGTATCACAATAGGCTAGTATGTTCCTTACTCTTTTCCTAAAAATATTACCTATTTATATTACAATATTTATTGGTTATTTATCAGGAAAATGTCTTAAAATTGACAGAAACACTATATCTCAAATACTCTTTTATATAGCTAATCCAATAGTGATTTTATATGGAGTCTCTCATACAGAAGTTAATTTAAAAGTAATTTCTCTGCCGATTTTGATATGGTTTATAGGTAGCACTATGTCCTTATCAGTGTATTATCTTTCTTCTTTTTTATTTAAGGATAACACGAGAAACATATTAGCGTTTAGCTCGGGCAGCACAAGTATGGGGTATTTTGGCCTGCCGATTGCCATGGCTTTGTTTGATGAAGATTCAGTATCTGTATATGTTGTTTGTTATATAGGAATGGCGTTGTTTGAAAATAGCTTAGGATTTTACATAGCTGCAAATGGTATTTATACCGCAAAAGAATGCATATTAAAGTTGTTCAAACTTCCTTCGCTTTATGCGATGGTTCTGGGCTTCTTTTTAAGTATATATGATATACAAATACCTACTTTTTTAACAGATGTTATGATGAATATTAGAAGTACATTTGTCACATTAGGGATGATGCTACTTGGAGTGAGCATTGCAAATATTACAAGCTTTAAAGTAGATTGGAAGCTTGCTTTGATCACTATTACAGCAAAGTACGTATTCTGGCCACTGTTTGTTTTAGGAATTGTCCTTCTAGACAAACATGTTATAGGTGTATACGACGAGAGTATATATAAAGCACTGATGTTGCTGGCTATTATTCCAGTTTCTGGGTCCAGTATAATACTTGCTAATATTTTGAATTATCAACCAGATAAAGCTACTCTGTTGCTTCTAATTAGTACTGCAGTGGGACTATTTTATGTTCCACTAATAATATCATTATTTTTTACTAAACTTATTCTTTTTTGATCAAGCGGTAGATAAAACTTAAATTTACACTAGCTTCTTGCATAATCACATAAAAAACCTACTCTTTTTTGTCATTCCAGCGCGTGACGCTGGAATCTAGTTTCACTTTATGATGGTGTCATGAAAGTAACTGGCACTGGAATCCAGAAAAAAGAATGGTGTCATGAAAGTAGCTGACACTGGTTCACTCTATAATGATGTCATTCCAGTGTCAAGCACTGGAATGACATCATAGGGGCACTGGGATGACAAGAAAGGGGCTTGAATGACAGGAGGTAACGCAAGAAGTCTACTGCTATTCCACGTCAAGAACAACCATAAGTTCATTAGGGTTCACATAACCTAAAGCATTTTTTGCTTGCTCATCAAGCAGATCTAAATCTAAGCTTTTTTCATATAAGCCAAATACTTTATTGTCCAACTTTTCCTTTTCAGAAGAGACATCCTTTAGCAAAAGCTTATTGTACTCAATCTCTTTTTTTAAGTCGATTAACGTCAATAAGCCACGTTTACCTGTAATTGTGCTAATGCTAAAATATAATGTAAGAGAAGAAATGAATAAGGCTGCGCTTAAACACAATAACTTTTGCTTCTTTTTAGGTATAAACACCGTACTTTCACATACAAGAAATGTATAACATGAAAAGGTGAACAAAAAGCTAAGAACCTTGACGCGCTTTACACCTTGGCTTTACCTTGTTTATAATGTAAATCTTACCACCCCTTTTCACAACTTTACAATTTTTATCTCTGTTACGATGAGATTTTAGCGACCCTTTGACTTTCATATCTATAGTAAGAATTAAATTACCTTACATTATGATCACTTACAGAGAGTTAGTCAATTGATAAATTTTTCACATTTTATTAAAATACTGTATAATTGTTGCTGATACTTCTTCGATTGACTTTTGCGTGACATCAATAATTGGCCAGTTATTCTGCTTAAATAGTTCCTCTGCTTCTTTAATTTCCTTTTCTACTTTTCTAGGATTAGCATATATATTATTATCTTCGTTGTTAATTGAAGTAAGTCTATTTTTGCGTATTTCTATTAGCCTACTTACGTCTATTGTTACCCCTATCGTTAGTTTATTTTTTAATTTTGCCAAGTCGACATAAAAGGGTACTCCACTAACAAAAGGAATATTTGCAACCTTATAGCCTCGATAAGCTAAATACGTACTGGTGGGAGATTTTGATGTACGTGAAACTCCAACCAAAATTATATCTGCTTTATCAATATCTTGAATATTTTGCCCATCATCATGATTAATAGTGTAGTTTATTGCCTCAATGCGCTGAAAATATTCGTTATTTATCTCAGTATGCAAGTCAAGCTTTTCGTCTTTTTCAATTTCAAGATAGGACGAAATTTCTCTAATAATATGTGATAATATTGCTCTATAGGGAATTTTCAACTTTATACAGTTATCTTTTAGATATTTTCTTAGCTCATCATCAGTAATAGTGCATATAACAAAATTATGCTCATCACTTTTCCTATTAATTTCCTCCAGAATTTTGTCAATCTGCTCTTCTCCTTTCACAAAAGACCAAACATATTCGATTGTTTCTACAGAACGAAAGTGTTTCAGAGCTGATTTTGCAACTGATATAACAGTTTCACCACTTGAATCTGATACTAAGTGTAAATTAAGCTTTTTAAGGGTCATGTTTTATATAGTGTTATACTAAAAATAATAGCAAGCAATCGGCTACTGAAATTGTGCTAATTTGTTAATCTATGTCAATGCAGAAAAACTATCCTGTTGATAAAACTCAAACTAATTGGTAAATTCTTAACGCAATTATTCTCAAAACGAATGTTTTTATTAAAGCCTACAAATTTCACTTCTTTTTCTAAAAAAGCACTACCTTGGCTTGGGGTTATTTGTTTCGCATGTTTTTTAATTGGAATGTTTTTAGCGTTATTCTTCTCCCCAGAAGATTATAAACAAGGAGAAATTGTACGAATTATGTACATTCATGTGCCTTCTGCATGGCTTGCTCTTGGAATATATGGACTCATTGCATCACTTAGTTTCATTTCATTGGTGTGGAACAATAGCATTGCTAGTGTCTTGGCACATGCTGCTGCTCCTGCAGGGACAGTCTTTTCTGCAATATGCTTAATCACAGGTAGCATCTGGGGAAAAGGAACCTGGGGCACTTGGTGGGTATGGGATGCAAGGCTTACTTCAATGCTAATTTTATTTTTCCTATATGTTGGCTACCTTTCATTGTGGAGCGCTTTTGATAATGAAGCGAGGGCAGAAAAATCAGCAGCAGTATTTGCCATTTTTAGTGCTATAAATATTCCCGTAGTAAAATTTTCTGTGAATTTATGGTCTACTCTCCATCAGCCAGCAAGCATTTTGAGAAGAGGTGGAGTAGCAATAGAAAGTTCTTTGCTGTTGCCACTCATTGTAATGTTTATGTTTTGTGCCACATTTTTTTTAGTAGTGTGGATACTATACTCACTTCACTTAATTAATTTGTACAAAATAAAGAGAGAAATCAGTATGCGGTATTAGGTAGCTTTGTAAGTATACAGGTAAATATGCTAGAGAAAATTAGGTAAAATATCTTTGGTCACTTTAAATACTTGCCTGCTGAAACTGAAGAACGTGCTATGTTATGTGATCTAACTAATTTTAAAAGCAGCAATGACCAACTAACTAGAATAGATCAGGTATTGAATCGAGATCAACTTGAACATTTTACCAACGTTCTTGAAACATATGATGCAACGGCACGTAGTTTTTACGATTAGGTGCATTGTAAAATAGCAACCGTTGCAACCATGAACTCTAAAATATTCAAGGAGCCTACCAGTATCTTTAAAGTAAATGTTCATGTGATTCCACAGATAATTTCTGTTTTTTGATTCTATCTGTCCATTTATCATTTTCTATATCTTGTTTGTTGGTTGCTCTTTTTTCTTGCTCAACAATTGCCTTATCTACCTTCTGATAAATTGCATCAATTGCATTAATTGCATTTTTTTCTTTGTATACTTCGCTTTTCCCTTCAATAATTAACTTAATAAAAGTATTTACAACAGACTGCACTTGATTATGATTAACCTGACCTTTTATCAAAGAAGGTAAAGATCCTAATTCCATTATATGTTGACCTATGTTATTCTTTATACCTTCTGTATGCATTAACTTTATTATTTCATCATCAAACTCTTTCAATACTTCTGATGCTATTTTATCTTGAGTGGAAAGCCCTAAATTATCTGCTACTTCACTTGTTAATAACTCTCTGTTTTCTTTATTATCTTCCAATTTAGCATAATTACTCAACAGATCCATAACTGTAGATACTCTGACTTCAACAATACCATCAACATCTTCATTTCCTAAAGCAACTCCTGATTCCAATAACCTCCCTCTGAGATTTTTGCTTAAAAGATTGATAAACTCTTTATTTGCATCCGATCCTGTAGCAGATATTGTACCATCTAAATAGTTACTTTGAGTACCTAAGCTATGCTCTATTTGTATTTTTGTCTCAGGTTTAAATCCTAATTTTGCACAGAATTTCTGAAAATATTCTTTAATAATGTCAAACAAGCTCTTGCCATTATCTTTATAATTTTTTAACTCTTTAGGAATAGTAAGTGACAATTTACCATCTCTGTATGTTACAAAGTCTTTACCATCTTGAGACTCAAGTGTAAATTCTAATGAGTTAGACAGATCACATATCTTATCACCATGCATAACTTGATTTTTAACAGAGAGTATTGGTAGCCTCATGTCAGATCTAATTCTTACATTATTTTGGTTAGCACAATCAATATTTATTACTTTTTTAGGATTTTCTACTATGAACGACTGTCCAAGTGCAAGTTGGGTTTGTATAAATGGAGCAGCCTCATACCCTGCTTGATTACAATTGGTGACTAGCTCTTCTAAAATAGCATTACTTGGAACTTCTGCTCCAGCGTATCTAAACATTTTTTTGAAAACTTCTTTTGCAAAGGAACGGTAGTCTTTGTTTTCATCTTTCTCTGTTGGTAATAGATGTTGGCCAGCATTGTAAAATTCTTCAAATTCTTTCTTATATGAATCGGTTTTTTGATGATTGGCAGTTTTGGGATTTTCACAGTGATTTTTCCATAGCTCACCCAATGCATTACTTACAAGCTCTTTCTCAATATCTTCGAGTACTGAAGCAACAAAAGCTTTGCCATGATCCGTATCTATTTCTCTTGTTCCTTTTTTGTTAAATATTTCGTCATTATATATATCATCACTATTAAAAAGTTCGCTTTTGTGGTGCTTAGCTCCTTCCTTAAATGCAATAATAAGATTTTTATCTATTTCTTTTCCGTTAATAATAAAATTCATCCTTTGAAAATCTAAGAACATTGTTTCACCAGAATTTGCTAATTCATTATCTTGACCTGCTCTTAATTTACTAAAATTGAACTCTTTAGCTGTGGCCTTTAATCTAACTACTGGACTCTTATTATTTTTTCCTTTTGCCTCTTTCATAAATAACACCTTACTGTAAATATGCTGTAAGTTATATCATATAATGATGAATAGTTTGGTAATATATTAAGAAAATCGACAGTATATTTCTTTATTTAAGAGGTGCAGGAAAGGCGCAGATTTCTCTTTCCATTTGTAGCGTACTGCATTAATATTTATGTATTAATTTAGAAAATAATGATGAATAACATTGTAATTGTTGGTCTGCAATGGGGTGACGAAGGCAAGGGTAAAATAGTAGATTATCTTTCTGGGAATGCAGATGTAGTTGTGAGATTTCAGGGAGGAAATAATGCAGGGCACACTATAGTAATAGATGATGAGGTTTATAAATTAAATTTACTGCCCTCTGCTGTTTTGAGAACGGGCAAAATATCCATCATAGGAAACGGTGTTGCTCTTGATTCACATGCTCTAATCTCAGAAATAGAGTCATTGAAAGTTAAAGGAGTGGACGTAAACTATAACAACTTGATGGTATCCGAGAGCTGTCCATTAATACTTAGCGTACATAAGGACAAGGAAAAGCTATTTGAAGATTTAAACGGAAATCACAAAATTGGTACAACAAACAAAGGGATAGGGCCATGTTATGAAGATAAAGTTGGAAGGAGAGCTATACGCCTTTGTGATTTAGAAAACGCAGATGAGCTCAATAAAAGAGTGGATACTCTTCTGAATTACCACAATGCTATCAGAAAAGGCCTTAACTACCAGGTGGTTAAAAAAGAAGAAATATTAAAAGAAATTCAAGGGATTTCAAAAAAAATTCTTTCATATAAAAAACCTGTGTGGAGGATATTAAATGACTTTGTGAAAGAAGGTAAGAAAATAATATTTGAAGGCGCCCAAGGCACATTTTTAGATATCGACCACGGAACTTACCCTTTTGTTACTTCAAGTAATACTGTAGCGTCGCAAGCAATAACAGGCTCAGGATTAGCCTCCAATGCTTACATTATTGGTGTGGTAAAAGCTTATACAACAAGAGTGGGCAATGGTCCATTCCCTACTGAGCAAAAGAACGAGATTGGAGATAGCTTATTTACTATAGGCAAGGAGCTTGGAACAGTGAGCAATAGAAGAAGGCGCTGCGGATGGTTTGACGCAGTTTTAGTGCGCCAGGCTGTGCAACTTTCTGGAGTTTCAAGCATTGTATTAACCAAATTAGATGTGCTTGATTCTTTTGATACAATTAAAATATGCACTGGTTACAAGTATAGCGGGAAAATGTATGATTATTTACCCGCATCGCATTCAATACAGGAGGAATTAGAGCCAATATATGAAGAGTTTCCTGGCTGGAAAGAAAATACTCAAGGTAAAAGGTCGATTGAAGCATTGCCTATCAATTTAATAAAATATATAGACAAGTTAGAAAAATTAATAGGTGTACCAATTCATCTAATTTCAACTAGTCCAAAAAGAGAGGATGTTATTAAGCTTAAAGATTTCTGAAAACGTCTTTTAACTTTTATCCAATAAAAAAAATACTTGCATAACTCAAAATACTAAGTCTATTATATAAGATATTATTGTAAACTTATAGTGAGTAGTGCATAATGAAAGACAAAAGCTTAAGTTTAACACTTGCAGTTATTTTCAACACAATTAAGTTAATAATAAAAGTTAGTGTAGAACGTGGTTATACAGTTTGATTTTTTTGAATATATGTTAATTGGTATAATGTAAATATAGTTAAAGGAGGTGTGTGATGATTGGAGGTTTGACTAAGGGAGACAAAACAGCAGAGGCAGGAAAAACAAGTGATCAGTCAGAGAATTATGATGTTGAATCAGTTATAAGGGCAGCATCATGTACCTGGTATGCAATACATCGCCTACTGGTGTTGTATGGAGAAGAAAAAGAAAAATTATGTTATTCATCACGGTTTACACTACCTTTTATATCTCTCAAGAACCGTATCAATGAAGTGGAAAAAGAAAATCCTTCCACTAAGGACTCTGCTACAATAAAGTTCTGCCGCTCAATTGCAGAAAATGATAAATTATGCAAAGAATTAAGAAATTTAAATAATCTTGCTGAAAATTTTGCCAATAAAGAATTTGATTCTCAATTAGAGAAGATAATAACAGGTTTTAAACTAAAAGATCTAGAAGACAAGGTAGGCTTCTTAGTACTTTTTAAAAGAAGAAAGTGACTTCACTGCTATACAAAAGGCTTATAGGGATGAGTGGAGTTTTTATGACCTAATAAACGATAGAGATTTTAAACAAACGTACATAGATAAAGCAGTAACAGAGTCTGCTAATAAGAGCTTTAAGGAAGATATAAATAAATGCATAAAGTTGGCAGAGCAGGGAAAAAAAGCTGCAAGTAAATATTTTGAGAGGAAAGACGTAGAGCTTCAAGCTTATTACACAGAAACTGATAACGCTCATAGAGTTTTGAATGTTAACCTTATTAATTACAATAGAAGTGAGCCAACAAGGATTAGTGACATTTTACAGCAAGAGAAAGATATTAAAGAACTGAATATCTATTGCAATAAAAAACATGAAATATACGCTCATCAAGAAGATAAGAAAAGATATTATGAATTTAAAGAAGGCGCATATTATGAAATGACAAGCACTTGGCCTGTAGAGAATGGATCCAGAATGTGTACCATGATTATGAATGTGAGTAGTAGCGGCATAACTGAAGTACTAAAATTTGATGGTGAAGATTTTGTGTCATCGGAGGAGATCCTAGAATTAATAAAGCAAAATGATGAATTATATATTCAAGGCCTCGTCTTACATGATGCTGTAATGAAATCACTAGAAAAGGGTAAGGCTGCTGATGTTGTACCTACTGCTAATAATAATTTTCAAAATGAATCTATAGTGGCCTATCAAGATAAGGAACCAGGGGGGGAATCGAAAGGTCCAGACCCTAAAGTTGATGATGACAATAGCCTTCCTTCTTCTCCTTCTATTAATAGCAATGCATTAATTCAAACAGAAGTCAATTTACAGCACACTGAAACTCAACCAGAAGTTGCTTCACAACAAATGGATGAATTGATTTTAAATAATCAGATGCTGTCCGAAGAAAACGTTGAATTGAAGCAAGAAGAAGCAGAGTTGCAAGTGATAAATAAAAAGCACCATGAATTAACACAAGAAAATCAGCAACTACAGGAGAAACTAGAAACAACCCAAGCAGAAGATAATCAAACAATTGTAAAAGAGAGGCAGAATAGCGATTTACAAGATAAACTTGGAGAAGAGAGACCAGAATTCGACATTCCAGAAAACGAGTACGAGGAATTTCCAGGAGATACAATGCTTATACTTAAACTCACTGAAGATGAAGATAACGTTAATGTTACACCAGAGAAGAAAAAATTACGCAGATTTTCAAGCGTTGATAGTGGACTTGGTGATGAGCATTATGTATCGGATCAGAGACCTGTAGAAATTGAGCAAGAGCAAAAAAACACAGAATTGCAAACTGAACTGGCACAAAAAGATAAAAAGTTAGCAAGTGCGTTAGCAGAGCTACAAGGGAAAGCACAAGAACTTGAAAGTGTATGTGAAGAAAAAGGAAAGCTAAGGCAAGAGCTGGGAGTTGCTAATGCAAAAAAGGAGGAGTTAAAAAGTGAATTAAAGAAATCGCAAGAAGAACTATATCATGTGCAGGAAGGAAAATCTGATTTAGAGGACAAGTTTAACCATTTAGAACACTTGAATAAGAAGATGGATGAAAACCAAGAACAGCTTTCAGAACAAGTATTAGATCTGCAAAAAAAATTATCATGCTCGGAAGAGGTAACCCAAGAATTAATCAATAAGTTAAAAAGTGCTGAAGCAGAAAAAAAAGAAGTGAATCAGAAACTTGCAGAAGCTGGGCAAAGAATTGAAACATTAAAAAAATGGACTAGCGATTTACAAGATAAACTTGAAAAAAAGGAGCGAGGATCAAAGGCAGAAATAGATGCAATGCGCAAGGAGTTAACGCAGCTTAAAGAAAACCTGAAGAGGAATGAGGAAGAATTTAAAAGTGTGCATGAAGAAAAAAGAAAGCTAGAGGACAAGCTGAAAGTTGTTAATACAGAAAAGAAGGAATTAGAAGAAAAATTAAAAGAACGTGAAAAAGAGATAGACCAAGAAGCACAAATAATGGAGGAAAAGGAGCAGTTTATAAGCAATTTAAAATGTCAAATGCAAGGGTTGGAAAAAGAGCATGAAGATGAGATTAAGGAATTGGAAGAGAACCTTGATGCATTGAGCGACATCATTGCAGGTAAAGTTTTGGATATTGAAGGTCTGATGAAAAAATTACAAAACAGTGAAAAAGAAAAAGAGTTTTTCCGTGGTCAAGTAGAAGAGTTAAGTGAAGAAACGTTTGCTGATAAACAAAAAGGCTTCAACAATCAATTTTATACTCTAACAGGAGACATTTCTAGTGAGCCTGATAATGTTCCACGAAAGAAGATAGAGTTATCCAGATCTTTAAGCTTTGATAGTGAATCTGATAATAAGTCTTATGTTCCACAGGAAGGGGACAATGATAGCGTATATGATAGCAATGAGGAGAATTGTGATAATCATCCTTGTAGTTCAGTTCTAGTCCTAGGGTCCGTAAGTCCTATCAGAGCACAGGCAAGGAGTAGAAACGTAGGTAGGTAGCTCACCTTCCTCTCGCATTATTGTGAAGATGGTTGGGGTTAAGTTGCAAGAGAAATACTTAAGTGGGGTGCAAAAAGTCTTTTGTGTTGATAATAATTTAAAATCTATAGTAGACTGAAAAAGATTATTAAATTATAATATAACATATGATAAAAGACGAGAAATCAAAAACAATTTTTGAAGTGGAAGGGGCAGTAACTGCTTTACTACCTGCAGCAGAATTTAGAGTGAAACTGGACAATGAACATGAGATTATCTGTCATGTATCAGGGAAAGTGAGAAGAAGTAAAATACGCATCATTATCGGGGATAGGGTGTTAGTTGAGATGAGTATTTACGATAGGAATGCGAAAAAAGGTCGGATCATTAGAAGGCTTAAAGGTACAAGTGACAGAACGATCTCTAAATAATCTTATTCTTGCTTCATCATCGAAAAGGCGTATAGCTTTACTAAAACAAATAAATATTGAGCCAGGTTTAATTTTGCCAGCAGACATAGATGAAGCCCCTTTAAAAAAGGAACTTCCGAAGGATTACTCAATCCGTATGGCAAAAAGTAAAGCTGAGAAAATACAAAGTTCAAATCCAAATTACTTTGTGCTTGGTGTTGATACAGTTGTTGCTTGTGGTAGAAGGATATTGCTTAAAGCTGAAAACGTTGAGCAAGCAGAAAAATGCATCCGCTTGTTATCAGGAAGAAGGCATAGAGTATATACCAGTGTGTGTCTATTAACTCCCGATCAATCTAAACAACATATTAGAACTGTGGTTACAATAGTGAAATTTAAACGTCTCAGTGAACAAGAAATTAAGTATTATTTAGCATCAGAAGAGTGGAAAAATAGGGCAGGGGGATGCAATATACAAGGCCTAGCTGGGATGTTCGTATTGTTCTTACGCGGCTCCTACTCTTCCGTTATAGGGTTACCATTACATGAAACCTATTGTTTGCTAAGTAATTATTTTAACCGGGAGTGTTAAATAAACCATACGCGTCAAGTTAAGGCCCAATATAGCACCATTTAAAGTGGGTAGATAGCCTTTCGAAATCCCTTAACAAGTGTGCCCAACAAATCTGTCTTTTTTCGTCACTGAAGTAGTGGGAGTGTTAAATAAACTGTGTCAAACCGAAAAAAAAGTAATAAATTGATATAAAAAAATGGAGGTTTGACAATGAGTCAGAAAGTAGTAAACAGAACTACCGGTTTGGTAGATTATAAAGAATTAGAAACAAATATCCTGTCGTCTATACGAGAAGGAAGACCGTTGACAGGAAGAGATGGAGCATTAACACCGTTTATAAAAAAGTTGCTGGAGGTAAGCCTGGAAGGTGAAATAGAAAACCACTTGTCGGCTGAAAGCGAAGAGAATAATCGAAGAAATGGGAGGAATGCAAAGACTTTACGTACAAGCGCAGGGTCATTTGAGCTTTTGACGCCAAGAGATAGGGAAGGAAGTTTCGAACCACAAATAGTCAAAAAAAGGCAAACAAACTTACATCCAGAGCTTGAAACGAAGATTTTGAGCACATTTGCCAGTGGTATGGGCTATAGAGATATAGTGTCACATGTTGAGGAAATTTATGATCACAAAATATCGGTGGCAGAGATATCAAGTATTACTGACAAATTGCTACCAGTAATCAACGAATGGCGTAGTCGCCTGCTGCAGTCTGTATATCCGATAGTTTTCATGGTTTTTTAAAGTCAAAGAGGACGGGCATTGCGTAAGTAAATGCATGTATAACATATTAGGCATAGATCAAAATGGCAAAAAAGAAGTATTAGGTTTTTATTTGGCTGAAAGTGAAGGAGCTAACTTCTGGTTGGGAGTGCTAAATGACCTCAAAGAAAGAGGAGTAGAAGATATCCTTATTGCCTGCGTTGATGGGCTGAAAAGCTTTCCTGCAGCTATAAACAGTGTCTTTCCTAATGCGGAAGTGCAGATGTGTATAGTGCATCAGATACGCAACTCACTGAAGTATGTGGCCAGTAAAGATGCGAAGAGTTTTTTGAGCGATTTAAAGAAGGTATATCAAGCTTCAAGCAAGGAAATTGCCGAGAATTATCTGTTGGAATTGGATGAAAAATGGGGCACAAAGTACCCTATGGTTATAAAATCTTGGCAGAATAATTGGGAAAACTTGTCTGGTTATTTTAAGTATTCTGGTCCAGTTAGGAGGATAATCTACACCACCAATCCCATAGAGGGGCTACATAGGCAAATTAGGAAATTCACTAAGACCAAAGGCTCATTTACCAGCATAAATGCCTTGTATAAGCAGGTATATTGTGCTATAAAGAAGGCAGAGGAAAAGTGGACGATGCCTGTACATGATTGGGCATTAACTATCTCTCAACTTGATGTTTTCTTTCCTGGCAGATTGAAAATTGAGTTGAACTAAAAATGCGGTTTGACACAGTTTATTTAACACTCCCGAATTAGTTGTAAACCGCATACCTATCGGTAACAACCAAATTCTTATAACTAGAAAATGTACTACTCTCTAGAAACTTAACTCCTCTTGTGTCTGCTAATTTAATAAGGCTTGCTTCATTATTAGCAAACACCCAGCACCAGCCAAGTTTACCTTTAGAATAATGGCTAGTTTCATCAATATGCAAAACTTTGCTTGCTCTCTCTACTTGTTCATATACATCTTAATACATAATTCTCCACAAAAACAATCTTCAGGGAGGAGCTGGATAATTATAAGCTCAGCATTATTGTTTGGCGCTATAGGAGCCACAATGGCTACAATGGGAATTATACCTGAAATTGCTGCTATTGGAGTAATTGCAACTGTTGTGTTGTCAGGAATCGCTGGTACTATAGTAGGTGGTGTAGCGGGATATCTTGTTAATGTGGCAATAAATCAATGCTGTGGAGCATGCAGCTCAGTAGTTCAAGAATAAGACCAATCCGGTAAAGAAGCATTTGTGGGAGTGGAAACCATTTTTTGATTTTTCTTTACTAAGTCTACTAAATATAGTTTAGAGTTGCTTGGTGATTCTGTTCTTGTGAAAATGATTTCTCTACCATTTGGTAGCCATGCCGGAGATTCAATTTTATGCCCTTCTGAAAGTAGACGTTCTTCTTTGCCATCTGGCTTCATAACTCCTATGTAAAATTTTCCTGACTGAATCTTTGTGAAAGCTATCAGATCTCCTTTTGGCGACCAAACAGGCGTAGCATATCTTCCACTTCCAAAACTAATTCTTTTAGGTTTTTTACTTTTGTTAGTAAAATCGATAACATACAGCTGCTGACTCCCACTCATATCGGAACTAAAAACCATATACTTTTGATCTGGAGAAAAAGAGGGAGAAGTGCTTATAGCTGAACCTTTAGTAATTTTTTTTGTCCGTTTACTACTTAAATCCAAAGATAATATATTCGTTTCACCACCCAATGAGTGGGAAATTAAAAGAGATTTACCATCAGGAGAAAATCTTGGTGCAGAAATAACTCCTTCAAATGCGCTGATTATTGATTCAGTGTGGTCTTTTAAATTTTTTAATACTATATAACTTTTACCATTTGCGTATGAGATATAAACAATACCCTTTCCATTTGGTGAGAATCTCGGTGTTGACACAAATCTATTGCCATTTGTTAAGTATTTTATATTACTTCCATCTTGATTCATCACAGCAATTTTACGCACAGATTTGTAGTTGCTATCTTTTTCTTCAGCGATATACGTGATTTTTGTGTTGAAGTGCCCTTTCTCACCAATCAATCTATCATGTATCGCATCCGAAACGAGGTGACCAATTTTTCTCCAGTCTTTTGCTGGAAAAACAACTGACTGAGTAAGTAATTCTCTTTTTGTAAAAGTGTCAAATAAACGAAATGATAGCTCTAATGCACTACCAGATACTTCGCTTAAACTTACTGTGACTACAGTATCGCTTTTCCAAGATTTAAATTCAGCTTCCGCGCCACGTTTTACATTAAATAAGCCACAATTAGATAAATTTGTTCCTATTACCTTTGCAATATTTTCGCTTAATTCGCTTTCCAGCGCTGTTTTACATGTACATTTAGATACAACAAGACCAATGTTACCAACACTGCTTTTTTTTATATCAACATATAAAGCAGCTTTTGTAAAATAAGGAATAAATAACGAAACAAGCAATATTAATTGAACGAATAACTTCATTCTTTCATTTCATACCTGTTCTATCTGGACTTCAATTATAGGTCTTTTTAGTAAATATTCCTTTAAGATACTCAATATTGAACTTTCAATCTTATTTTTAATTTTTTTTGTTGGCTGCAAACTAAACAACGACTCAACTTTCTTGACAATTTTCTGTATAATAGCTGCATCTTCTAGCACTTCAAAAACACCAGGTACAAATACTTTCGGTTTAGTAAGCAATTTATTTTTCTTGTTTACAACTGCTATTACCACAATAACTCCGGCATCTCTCATTCTTTTACGCATTTTTATAACACTGCTCTCCGGATGACGTAGCAGCATACCATCAATACCAAAGTAGTCAACATCGATTGAATCAACTTTTTCTCCGTTCTCCAAATTAACAATATCACCTGGTGCAATCATTATTGCTTTTGCCACACCGCACTCTTTAGCAAATTTTACATGTGCATGCGTGTGAATATATTCGCCGTGAACTGGAATAGACATCTTCGGTTTTATTAAAGAATACATTTCCTTTAGCTCTTCTCTTGTTGGATGCCCAGAAGCATGAACATGCTCTGTTTTTTCAGTAACAACTTCTACCCCCATCTCAATAAAGGCATTGAGCATGTTGTGCGCACGAGTTTCATTTCCAGGAATGATTTTTGACGAAAAGATCATGGTATCACCTTGCTGCATTTTAAATGCTTGATGACTCTTATTAGCAAGCCTTGAAGTTGCTGCCAGTGGCTCACCTTGACAACCTGTGCAAAGTAGCACCAGTTTTTCCCTTGGAAAATTTACTGCTTCCTTTGCTTCAAGAAACTGAGGAGAATCAGTTAAATAACCACTATCTTGCGCAACCTTCACTATTCTCCATAAAGATCTACCAAGTAAAACTACTTTTCTATTTAGTGCTTTTGCAGCTTGGCTTATCGTTTCAATTCGTGCCACATTTGAAGCAAATAGCGAAACAGCAACTAATTTTTTAGACCGCTTTATTATGTTATAAATGTTATTATAAATTTCACCTTCTGACTCAGGGTGATGCTTGCTTAATATATTGGTTGAATCGCAAATTGCTGCAAGCAGGTCACCTTTATCGCCAATTTCTTTTAGACGCTCTATATTAGAAGTTAATCCAACAACAGGTTTTGGATCAAATTTCCAGTCTCCGGTATGGAGTGCACTACCCATTTCAGTGCTAATTAATATTGAATTTGCCTCAGGAATTGAATGAGTTATATTTATAAACTCGACGGTAAAAGGACCCAAATTTGTGCTGCCATTTATGTCCACCTCTTTCACAGGTACTGTATCTTCTAATCGAAACTCCTTTAGTTTCTCCCTAAGAAAATTAACCGTAAACTTTGTTGTATATATGGGGCACTGCAACTCTTCCCACAAGTGGGGCACTGCACCGCAGTGGTCCTCATGTGCATGTGTAATTATTATTCCAAGCAAATCTTTTTTTCTTTGAGCAATAAAATCTACATCAGCAATGAGCAGCTCAACACCTGGCATAGTTTCATCTGCAAAACCAACACCAAGGTCGATCATAATCCACTTACCTTGATAATGATATAGGCTAACATTCATCCCGATTCTTCCTACTCCCCCAAGCGGAAGAAATAAAAACTCATTTTTGTTTATATTCATTAAATTTAAATTATTAAAACCTGAGAATAGCAAAACTTCGACCTTAAATAAAGAAATTTATTGCTTTTACATAATTTTAAGGAACTAAGAAGTTTCTGTTGGCTAATAATGTTGATATCAACACTATTGTTAAGTTTTCCATTAATAAGGTCAAAGAATTGCAGGATTAAATGAAAACCCGTAAACAGTTACTCCTTCATGTCATTTAGCAGATTTCTTATTTTTTTTTTACTTTACTAAAAAACCCTTCAGATCGTTGTTGTACATTTGCATTTTCCTCTTCTTCAAACGCTTTTAATAGCTCAATTTGCTTTTTGGTTAAACTTTTTAGATTTAAGGTTTCAACTATTACCTGTACATACAAATCACCGCGAACATGTGAACTCATATGCGGCATACCCTTCTCCTTACAACGTAACTTGGTACCAGTTTGAGTGCTCTCTGGAACTTTTACTTTTGTTTTAGCTCCATCAATTGACTGAACATCAATTTCACCACCAAGCACAGCTAGTGTCATTCTTATAGGTACTTTACAGTGTAAATCTGCCTTATTTCGAGTAAAGATTTTATGGGGAGCTATTTTCACGTATACGTATAAATCTCCACTTTTTCCACCTCTTGCTCCAGCTTCTCCTTTACCACTTATCCTTACCTTAGCTCCTTCTTCTATGCCCTTTGGAATTGAAACGGATATATTTACTTCATCTCTTCTACGTCCACTTCCACCACATTTCTTACATTTATTTTGTATTATTTCTCCTTCCCCATAGCATGTAGTACATGTTCTTTCGATGGTAAAAAAGCCTTGTTGAGTTCTAATCCTACCGCTTCCCTGGCATGTGGGGCACTGAACTGGTTTAATTGCTCCTTCGCTACCTGTGCCTTGGCATGTGTCACATTTTACATTTGTCACATAATGTATAGGCGCTTGTATTCCTTTAAATGCATCTTCTAAGGTAATTTCAAGATCATAACGTAGGTCTGCTCCAGACACTCCTGTTGTGCTCCTCTTTGCTCTTGATCTACTTGCACCACCACCGAATCCTCCACCAAAGAAGTCATTGAATATGTCGCTAAAATCTCCTGCAGAGCTAAAGCCTTGAAACCCACCAGAAGCACCTTCGTGGCCATAACGGTCATAGCTTGCCCTTTTCTCAGAGTCAGATAGAACTTCATATGCAGCTGTTACTTCTTTAAATTTTTCCTCTGCTTCTTGATTGCCAGGATTTCTATCAGGATGATATTTTAACGCTAATTTTTTATACGCTTTTTTTATCTCATCAATACTGGCATTTCTTCCTACTTCCAGCAGATCATAGTAGTCTTTTTTGCTCATATATAATAGTTTAGTGTTTAACCTTTAAAGATAGGTATTGCATATATTAATTTCAAGTGTGACTTCTGTTTCCTATAAAATGTGGTGCACCCTGAGCGACTTGAACGCCCGACCTTTTGATCCGTAGTCAAATGCTCTAATCCAACTGAGCTAAGGGTGCTTTCATAAAGTTAACTTTAGCAGGTTTTGTAGCTTGATTCAATTAATTTGGCTAAAAATAAAACTGTTAATTTTTATCATACGTGAAACCTGCAAAAAATTGCATTTGTTTTCTTAAGAATCATTTTATGGTCAAGCTCACAACTATACGAACATTTGTAGTCAAGGCACTGGGATCTGAAATTGCAATGTTCGTATAGTTGTGGGTTTAGAACCCCTCACAATTCCCAAACTGCTGTTCCGAATTAGAATTATTAAATTCACTATAAGGAGGAGAGTAAGGAGGAGGTGGTCCATAATTCCTAACTGCTTCTTCAGCCTCCTCAATATTGTCTGATTCTTTCTCATGCTTCATATGAAAAGCTAAACCACCAGCAAAACATACGAGAGAATTAACGCCAAGGATAGCTAAACCCCACACTGGTAAGACTGGGTAAACAGCACAAGCTACCTACTTTCAAAACACGTCCCCTCAGATTCTCACTTTGGCATCATTCTACCTTATCTAAAGCCATTTTATACCTTTTTATCCCTTCTGGGGTAATCTTTTTTCAGTTAGCTATAGTAGATCTTTCAGAACAACTAAACGTGACTTGTTCTACTTCCATCTAATACAATGTAACAAAGGGGTATAACTCAGAGCTAGAGGTTATGATTGTAATAAAGATATAAAAAAAACGGATAAGTCAAGCAAAATTACATTTGTAACTTTGCTTGACTATCCATTTATTACCACCTAAAATAGCTAACAAAGCCATCCCGTATGACATTTTATCTATATCTAATCAAGCATATTAATAAGTAAGTAAATTTTAATATAATCTTATTATACTTATAAATATGCTGTATAGAATGAAAGTATGGATGATTTCATAACTGCAAGAAGGAAAGATGATGCTGTAGTATCTGTTTGTCAGGATAATAAGAAAAAAAACGTATTAATTTTAGGGCTCAATCAAGCCGCAAGGAATTTGTTAAAATACGAGCAAGGGAATTTACTTAATAAGCCGTTAATCAATATTTTAAGTGCAAGAGCAGCTGACGACATGAAGAATTATTTAGAGTATACCGAAAATGGACACGATTTACTTGATGTATTACCTAAAGTGATAGGTTTTTCCTTAACTGATGCTAAAGGAGAAGATATAAAGACAAAAGTAAAAGTTTTCCGCACTGCACAATTTGCTAGTAATAAAATAAATTATGAGCTATTGATACGTGATATCAGCTTGTCTCATAAATTAGGAATCTTTAGAGATGAATATCTAATGGGTAAAAAATATAAAAACCATGACTTATTCGATATACCAAACAATGAGTCTACTATTCTAGAGTTATACGTTATATTAAATTTTGCCTTTCAACATCAAATTAATGCAGCTATAGGAGTGATTGGCTTAAATAGTAGCTGTAGTGAGACAAATGATGCACTGAAAGTTATCATAGAACATTTTTGTAAAAATTGCCGTAGTGATGATTTTCTAGGGTATATTGATGAGAATAAAGTGCTTTTTGTTTTGATTAACTGCGATGTAAAAAGTACGTCTAAAATAATTAATCGTATACATTCTGCCATTAATAAGCAGTTATTAAAGCGAAAATTACCAAGTGTATCAATAATTTATGGGAATATAGCTCAAAAACGGGCAGCAAAATCTACCAGCGGCGCCTTCTGAAAAGTTGTTTTTTATTTATATTGAGTTTAAACTTAAATTTTTATAAAAATTTAAGTTTATTTATGAAGTTAAGGTACTACCTGGTAGCACTGCTTTCATCATTATTTTTGCAGAGTAGTGCTAGCTCTAGAACAATTTTGGATAAGGAAATATTTTATGTAGAACTAGACGGAAAAATAGATTTGAGATTCGGCTACGCCTTCAACAGAGGTTCTTTCAATGCTAAGGCTAAGGATAAAACTTCAAGTTATTCATACTTGCGCTTTCTTTATTTACAGCAAGTTTATCCAAATACTCAAATGGGGTTTAATGTTAAGGCAGGAGTTTCTGGTATTGCAAACCTAAAAGCGTTAGACATAGAAAAGTTAGACATGGAGGAATGGTATTTCATCATTAAAAATCAGGTGCTTGGATCAATTGAATATGGTAAAAGAAGTTTAGTTAGTCAGGGCATGTTAATTAACACTTCAAAAATTTATACAGCTGCTGGAGGAGTAAATGGTCATTGGACAAACTATGCAAATTTGCGTGGTAACGAAAACAGAGATAATGGCCCTGGATATGATAAAGACAAGGTATTTTGGGTAAAACCCAACATTTACAGTAATTATAATGGACTCGAACTAGGGTTAAAACAATCATCAATTAACTACATCTCCCCTGAAATCTATAACTTTCAACTCGGGTTCAGTTATGTCCCAGGAAAAAATAACTTACAGTACAGCAATTTAATTGCTGCTGGCCTTTCCTATAAAAATGGCCTATCAGATGATATAAATTTTACTACTGCCTTAACTGGTGAATTTGCAAGAGAAAATTTAACTGATTGCTCAGATGGAACTTCTAAAAATTATGAATGTCGTAATCAATTACTGCACTGGAATTTTGGTTTGAAGCTAAAATTGTTCGATCTTGATTGCATTTTTTCGTATGGTAATGGCGGTAAATCTGGTGAGAAGCGTAATCCTGAAATAAATAATACGTATTATATGAATGCAGGTATTGCTTACCATTCTGATTCTCGCAAATTGAGCTTAACATATTTCAATAGTGGTAGGGATATTGCAGCAAACGAGTTAACATCATATGCTTTAAGCCTTGAATATCCATTTTTTATGGGCACTTCATACTATTTCGATATTGTAAAATTTAGTACCAAAGAGCCTGAAGTAGAAAATAGCAACTCTGGTTATGTGCTCTTGACTGGACTGAAATTAAGTTTTTAATGAGGTTACATTGCCTCCTGTCATCCCAGCACTCTTTTCTGTCATCCAAGTAGCGGATAACATAGAAACGAAAAACTTACTTGACACGTTTTGCCAGCCCCCTTATCATGACGTGTATAACAATGTTACAAAAAATAATATCATAGGGTTCTCTCTACTTTTTCTGGGTAAGATCAGAATTTCCTCTTAAGCCTTTAGCTCCTCAAATACTTCACTTGCTCTATTTAAAACAGAATCAGGAAAACCAGCAAGTTTTGCTACATGTATTCCATATGACTCATCTGCAATGCCTTCAATTACTTCATGTAGAAAGATAACCTCTCCGTTCCACTCTCTTATTTTTACACAAAAACATTTCACGTTCTTCAAGTATTTGCTTACTTTAGTTAATTCATGATAATGAGTTGCAAAAATGGCGCGGCACTTATTTACATTGTGAATATGTTCAATCACCGCCTGAGCAATAGATAAGCCATCATACACTCCTGTGCCCCTACCAATTTCATCAAGTATCACCAAGGAACGATCTGTTGCCTGATTTACTATCGTTGCTGTTTCGATCATCTCTACCATGAAGGTAGAATAACCAGCTGTTATATTATCTGTTGCACCAACCCTGCTAAATATCTTGTCAATCACTCCAATATGCGCACTCTCTGCTGGCACAAATGACCCCATGTGAGCTAAAACTGCAATGAGAGCGTTTTGCCTCAAGAAAGTGCTTTTTCCAGCCATATTAGGACCAGTAATTAGATGTATACCAGCTAAATTGATGCTATTTGCAATGAATTTATCGTTAACTTCAACCACTGGATGTCTTCCATTGCGAATATTGAACTCTTTACTGTCATCGATAATGGGTTTTACGTAATTATTTTGCACTGCAAGCTCCGCAAAAGTGGCTCTAATATCAAGTTTTGCCAAAGCATTTGCAGCAAGAGCAATTTTTTCAGATTCTTTAGCGACTTCACTACACAGTTCACTAAAAATTTTCACTTCTAAGCTGATTGCAGCATCACGTGCCGTAAGAATTTTATTTTCTAGTTCTTTCAATTCATTAGTAGTGTAGCGCATGCTATTTGCTAAGCTTTGCCTATGAATAAATATGTCCGAAGTTATTTTGTGATTTGCTGACACTTCAACGTAATAACCAAGTATATTGTTGTGTAATATTTTGAGTGCGGCAATGCCAGTTAGGTCGCGATAAGACTCACGGAGCTTAGTTACCAACTTGTTACTGTTGTTCAATATATAAGATAACTCAGATAATTCTGAGTTGTATTTTGGATTGATAAATCCTCCTTCTTTCACGGAACTGAGGTTATTATCAAGTATAGCGCTGTTTAGAAGCTCGAATAGATCTTTATGATTACCAAGACTTTTATGTATTGTGCTTAGTTCACTCTCGTCTGATTTTACTGTCATTCCAGCGCGTGACGCTGGAATCTGCATCTGGATTCCAGTGTCAGCTACTTGGATGACATATTGTTGTGGGAGAGATCCATTTTCACCTGATTCAATTTTACATAAGAACTCAGACAACTCTAAAGTTTTTTCTAGGCCTATTTTTAATAGGTTCATATCCTTTGGTGAACCACGCCCTAGTATTAAGCGCGATAAAGACCTCTCAATATCTGGAATGTTAGATAATATTTCTCGTATTTTTCTGCGTGGCTCATGATTATTTACAAAAAATTGAGCGGTGCTGAGCCTCAAATTGATTGCCTTGGAGCAAGCAAGTGGTGAAGCGAGCATTTGTTTGAGCAGGCGTCCACCAGAGGCTGTAACTGTGTGATCAATAACTGAAATTAGTGAACCTTTCTTTTCACCAAATTGAGTTGAAAACAACTCAAGATTTCTCCTTGCTGAAGCATCAATAAGCATGAAATTTTGTTGCTTATAGGTTTTTGGGAATTCAAGCCTTGGAATGGAGCCCCTTTGTGTTACTCTGACATATTCAAGCAGTGCACCGCACGCCATGATTTCTACTTTGCTGAAATTTCCTATACTTCCAAGTTCCCTGATTTTATAAAACTCGCATAACGTTCTGTGAGATTTACTATACTCAAAAAAACTCTGTGCGTGTTGTGTAATTGATATTTTATAATTTTTTAAAATCGATCTAATTTTTTCGTCCTCAGTGAATTTTTCAGAAATTAATAATTCTCTTGGTGATATACGCAATAAATCACTATCTAGAGCTTTCAAATTCGTTAAAGTGTGAAAAAATTTTCCCGTTGATAATTCAAGCCAACTAATAGCATATTCGTCATTTTGTTCAACTATGGATGCGAGATAATTATTGCTTTTATCCTCCAGTAGCGAATCTTCTATAATTGTACCTGGAGTTACAACTCGTACTACATCACGTTTTACTATGGATTTATAGCCCCTCTTTTTTGCTTCATCAGCAGTTTCTAATTGGTCACAGATTGCTACTTTGAATCCTAAATCTATTAGCTTGTGTAGGTAAGATTCGCTACTGTGTGCTGGCACTCCACACATTGGTATTTCTTGCCCATTTGAATTGCCCCTCTTGGTTAGCACTATATTCAGCAATTTCGCAGCTTTAATAGCATCATCGAAAAACAACTCATAAAAATCTCCTAGCCTATAAAATAGCAGATGATCCTTGTATTGAGCTTTCAGGTTCAAATATTGCTCCATCACAGGGGTGTTTTTTTCTCTTACGAAGCTCATAATATTTTTTAATATATTGTATTGGTAATAAATTCAATGTTATTATAGATTATATTGCACATGTGAATAACATAAATTTTAGATAGGTGTATAGAGGGGAAAATTTAAAACAATTAAATTTCTTGGATCCAAGTAGTCAGGACACTTGGATGACACCCTCCTTGTATGTATTATAGCTAAAGTGACTTACGACAATTTGAAAAACGACAAATTCGTCATTCCGCTACTAGTTAGCGGAATCTATACCGCGCATAGCTGTACGAACATTCATTTTTGAAGGTAAATTGCACAGCAAATGGTGTCATTCCAGTGCTTGACACTGGAATCCAGCTTCTATGCAACCTCATCAAAAACATTCATTTAGTGTAAGATCAGCTACTTTCCATGCTAGTTTGCTTGTGAACAAGCAAACTTTTCTGGATCCCAGTGTCAAGCACTGGGATGACATCATAGGGGCGCTGGGATGACACCCTCCTTGTGTGTATTATAGCTAAAGTGACTTACGACAATTTGAAAAACGACACATTCGTCATTCCGCTACTAGTTAGCGGAATCTATACCGCGAATGAATCGCGGTATGACGTGTTGCTTGGGTCAGCTATACGTAGGTTGTGGCCCTTCTTTTTGCACCATCAACAGATATTTCAGAGCTAACAGTGCTAATAGTTTTTTCTATCGCTTTAGCCTGTTCATAGTCTTGACTCAAAAAATACATGGCCAGCCCAACAGCTATACTAGCAACAAGAACAGGTGCTATCATTACACCTAGTATCATACCACCAGAAAGACTTACTGCAACACACACACCAGCTCCAAGTACAACACCAAGAAAACCACCAATTATTACGCCAGGCACCAAACTGCCTATCATAGCGCTTTCTTTTTTCGTATTAGCTTGTTCTTTCATACTTTTAATAAGCACTTTTTTTGTTTCTCCTTGAGCTAAATCTAAAGGAATTTTATTATCCGCGTTTTGTATCAAAGGATTTGCACTATATGTAACAAGAAGGGTGATTATTTCTTCAGTTTTCTTACCTATAACTGCATGATGTAGTAATGTATTTCCCTTTTCATCTTTAAAGTTTATATGAGTACGAAGTTCCTCATCTAGATTTCTTATTGGGTTGTTTTTTGCATATATCCTAGGTTTTATTGCTCTATCTAAGCATTGTATCACTTGTTCTAGTGATTGCTCGCCAGGATTTTGTATAAAATGAAGCAGAATTTCGTGTACTATTGCTTCCTTTGTAGTTTTTTGGTATCGTAAAGCACATGCAAATGTGTCTTTATTAATAGTTATTTCTTTGTTTTGTTTAAGGAAATCTTTTAACTTTCCAACTCTATTTATACTGTGATTTTCGCTAGCAATTATCGATTGTAAAGTTTTTCTGTTATCGTCACCAGTCATGCTATCCTCCTTGATTTGATTGCATTACTCATTAATAAATAATATAATAAATCCTGCTAAAAGTCAAGCAATTAATTAATAAGTTAATATAATTCTCCAAAAGGAGCTCCTTACTTTTTGTTCAGCATGTCCATTGGATCAGACTCTTTAAGCTTGCTGTTTGCTGAATTTATTCATCACAATAGCTACAATGTGCTATCGAAGTTCTCTGTAATCTTAGTTGGTTCTTCTAGAATATTCAAAATATCAGTTGCACAATAAACCCGATCTCTCTTTCCTTGAGAAGTTTGTGAAACGATGCCTAAATCTTCAAGCTTTACGATTGCTCTTTGGGCTGTTGTAAATACGACACCTAAGTTTTCAACCACTTTCCTTATAGTAAAGTAAGGGTTTACAGCGAGATACCTTACAATACCACTCGCAACTCCCTCAGTTTTAGAACTAACTTCAGTTTGCCAATTTGCAATCAAAATGTTAATTCGTTCTGCTCTTGACAATGCATCCAATGATTGCAGTACTACACCATTTAAGAAATAAGAGAACCAATCATGCCACGTGCCTCTGTTGCTTATATTGTAAAGTTGGTCATAATACTCACTTTTTGTAGCTTCAAAAAATGCACTTAAGTATAACAGAGGTAATGGTAATAATTTTCTTTCGATCAGAAGTAATGTTATTAATAAACGTCCAATACGTCCATTGCCGTCCAAGAATGGGTGAATCGCTTTAAATTGATAATGACATAGAGCTATATGTATAAGTGGGGGTAATGTTCTATCATGTAAAAATTTTTCAAAAGAGTCCAAGCAACCCATCAATTCACCTGGCATTGGTGGCACATATTTTGCTGTGTCTATTGTACATCCTGGGCTTCCAATCCAATTTTGCACTCGGCGAAATTCTCCTGGAGTTGCGTGAGAACCTCTTACACCTTGCATAAGTTTTCCGTGAATTTCTTTAACCAACTGAAGCGACAGTGGAAAAGATTGTAAACGTTTTAGTCCATAATCGAGTGCTGATATATAATTGCGTACTTCTTGTAAATCATCGGGATTGCGATCTACATTAGCACCTGCTTCTTGAGCCAAAATTTCACCAAGAGTTGCTTGAGTTCCCTCGATTCTACTTGAAAGAACTGCTTCACGTGCTATAAAGGGTCGTATGAGAAGATGAGGGTTAGGCAATTTAGCTCCTTCCCTGGATAACATACCCAAAATATGATCTGCTCTGGAAAGACTATTAACTAAATCATTGTCCCATTCAAATTTTGGTGGCAAGGGGTTAGGTATAAATGCCTGATAACCAGCGAATACTTTGCCTGATGGTGATCCTTTAATATATATTCATTCAACCTAGTACACTATTTTTATAGTATATATTATTTTCAAATAAAGTCAAAAATGAAAATAAGGCTTTATCTTATTTGCGTGCATGAAAATAAGAAACTCTCTTATTGTCGATTTTGCTCAAAAACAAAAATAGAAGAAGCTGCTGAACTTTATATTAGCAGTTATCCTGTTTTTCTGGAGAGCTGCTATAAAACTTCTGAGTGAAGTCACTTAATTTTTACACATCTATTGTAGAGTAAGAAGAGCCGAATTTGGGACAAAAATGCTAGCTGATGCTTGGACTTTACTGACACTTACACTACTTGAAACTATACTTAGTGTAGACAATTTAATCTTTATTTCTCTAGCAATAGATAAGGTACCAAATGCGCTGAGAGAAAGAGTGCGCCTTATGGGCCTTGGATTAGCGCTATTAATGCGTTTTGTAATACTATTTTTTACATCATCTATATTGTCAATGCAAAAACCTATATTTCACACTGCATCGCTAAATATTTCAGCAAGGGATTTACTTATGATCGCAGGGGGATTATTCCTTATTGTTAAAAGCTCTATGGAGTTATGGGATGACATCTTTGTATGTAAGAAAAATAAAAAGAAAGCAAACGTTAAATCAAAATTTTTTTTAGTTGTGCTACAAATTATATTAATAGATTTAGTTTTTTCAGTTGATTCGATATTAACTGCTATAGCATTAACTTATAACATGATAATAATTGCTACAGCATTTACATTTTCCATGCTAGCAATGCTGTTTTTATCAAGTTATACCGCCCAGTTAATCAAATCTAACCCAGGTTTAAAAGTAATTGCTATCTTATTTATTTTACTTGTCGGTGTGTACCTCATACTTCATGGATTTCATATAGAATTACCAAAAGGATATTTGTATTCTTCATTTATGTTTGCACTGCTTGTGGAAGTTATAAGCAAAATAAAGAAAACGTAGTGTGTAGATATAGCCTCACTCAAGCGAGATTTTCCTGTGGATTTAAGGTAATAAGAGGAAGTAGTAATGTTTTTTCGGGGTGAAAGTAACCTCTTGCATACATAAGTTTTTGTGCCATAATGGTTCTTTATTGAAAATAGCGTTGATGGATATCACTACTAGCTTATTAGGGGATATTAGTAATTTAATAGATAGAGCAAAGAATCATCTTGCTACACATTTCAATTCTACTCTAGTATTGTTAAATTGGGAAATTGGCTTCAGAATTGGTCAAGATATCTTAAAGCACAAACGTGCAGACTATGGCAAACGAATCATCTCCCAACTTGCAAAAGAACTTCAGATTAAATATGGACGTGAGTTTGATAGAGCTTCATTGTTTCGGATGGTGCAAATATAGGAATGGGGAGAAATTGATGAAACATGCATCCAGTTTGCCTGAGTGGCAAAAAAATGTTGTTGAGTTCTTATCTAGTCGTAGAAAGTATCGGTTATTTGGATGGGAGTTTGGTCCAATTTTATTTGATGAGTTATATAGGATAAGGGATTATCGCACAGACTATATAAGAGTTGGAGCTTTTTTCACTCCTATAGTTGCTTTTTCTGCTGGGCTTGTTTCATTTGTATCAACACGCAGGGTATATCTTGCTGCAGTAGTAACTTCTAGCCTAATAGTACTAGGGATTATAACTACACTTGCCGTTGACTATCAAATGACAAAAAGAAAGGCTGGGGTGGTAAGCCAAGAGGATTGTGTTAAATTGCTGAAAGCACTAGAGAGAATGCCGCAGTATTGGTGGTGGCCATGGAGTAAACAGATAGAGGATATTACGATCACTGAAGAACAAATAAATAGAGCAGTGAACTACAATGATTACTCGATTGCTTCACGCTTAATCTATTCCTTATTTACTAACGTTGCGTTGCATCAACTTTACGTTGCAAGGCTAAGTTATCTTTATAGTTATCATAAACTTGGAGGGAAAATGGTATTAGGGTTTGATATAATAGGTTCATGTAAAAAATTACTATAAAGCAACAATCTTATTTCTAGTGATGAAAAAGTACCTGAAACTGCACAGGAAGCATATAGGGAAGAAAATAGGTTAGAAGAGGCAAGTAGGATTGATAAATTAGTCAGGACCATATGTAGAGTTGATAACAAAGAATTGAGTTTAAGTCAGGCACTTGATTTATTGCAAAAAAAGTGGATGCCATTTTATCTTGATAAAAGCTTGGGTGGAGTGAGAAAAAAAACAAAGAGTGAAGAGGAACATAACAAATATTTTGAAAGTCTTATTAAACAATTTAGGAACTTATCATTAAAGCACCATCCAGACAAGGGAAAAGTTAAAGATGAAGAAATGCAAAAAATAATTAACCAGACTACAAAAGCTCTGAGGAATATACATTCATACATCATGCAGGATGAGACGTTTATTCTCAATAAAGACTGTTACTTATTGTATGGAATGTATAACCGCATACCATTAAGCACATTAAGTAGTGATGAAAAAGATATATCTAGAGTAGTAAAGGTGTCGTCCATAGATGGAATGTCTGCTTTGTTTGAGTTGAGTCGCTTGGCTGATCAGGAAGAAGAATTTTTGATGAGGGCAAGAAATAGGTACTTAAAAGATGCAAAGGCATCTGTTGAATTCCTTTGTGAAAAGTTGTTGGCAATAAAGAACATAACATATAAAGAAATTGAGTCTTTAAGCAACGTTATAGAAGTAAGATGGAAGGAGTTTGATAGTGCTTATAATGGGTATGTGGAGGAATATTATAAACGTTGGGTAGATTACTTAGAGTCTTTGAATGCTCGTTGTGAAAAATCTGAGTTGCTTGAGGTAATAAAGGAAGCAGTAGAAAAGTTCTTAAAAGAGAGCAAGGAACAATATGAAATGCTAGTAGGGCAATCTTATGGCGTGAATCCAGATGAGAATTTTGTACTACCTATGTTAGACTATTTTACTTTGATGGAAGCATACTATAAGTTTGCTACTAAACTACTTAAGGACAAAAAGAATTGCTATAGTCTTCAGGGTTATCGTTTCGACTCAGATGCTCTTGATAAGATAAGTTCCATACTGAAAGAAAGTAAAGATAGCAAGGAAGTTTTGAAAGAAAAAAGCAAAGAAGAGGTAGAGGGTGAATCATCGCATGAAGAGAGAATAGAGAAGAAAAATCAATTATCTTATAAAGATAACATAAAGGAGGATAAGTTATCCTACAGAGAATTACTATTTCATACAAGAGCTATGGTAAATTCCTATGTTAAGAATGATGATAATGAATTAAATGAAGAGGTAAAGAGATCCTATAAGGAATCGAAGGTAGGTAAAGTACCGACTAAAGAAGAAATAGGAAATGTAATAGTATTCATGTTAAAACGCTTAGAGGAATTATTGAGTAATAGATTTCAAAGCAAGAAAACAGCTTTCCAAAGGCAAAGAGAAGAATCTAAGCAATTGAAAGAAGAACGAGAGAAATCAGAAGAAGAATTAAGACAAGCAAAACACAAAGCAGAACTTACTGAGGAGGTAAGTGATCTTTTTACGAAAAGGTTATCTGACTTCAACATGGATAGTAAATTAGGGAAAGCAATATTGAAAGATCAAAGAAAGATTAAACGGAAGATTGTGAAGTGTATTATGGAGTACAACTTTTCTCTAGAGCAGGTGCTAGGTGCAATAATGGAAGGAATAAAGTTTAATGAAGAACGAGTTGTAAGAGAAGGCGCTGTTAGTGATGAATTGATAGAAGTAGTTATAAGAAACTTTTTGACTATTAATGAAATAGTTGAAGAAATGGTAGAGAAGGTAGTAATAGAAGTTGATAACAGTACTGTTTTGCAAGATATGCAGGCGCCAAGCTCTGTATTTAACAATGTAACTAATGAACCAATTGCAGGACCTTCTTGTAGGAGATAAGAGTTTTAAAGTTTGTGAAAAATTTGGATTTGTGGCTATTATTTTGTATGCTCTTTTTATCATAAAAAGTATTACTTTTATAAAAACACAAGTCCCTTTAGCGTCACAAAAAATTTGTTCATTTACTTTTCCAAAAATCACAAAAAAGTACCTACCTTTGTGAGAACAATTTAAATAAAAGCAGCGTTGTGAAAATAAAAACGCAAAATTGTTGCAACAAAGCCAAACAAATTAGTTCATATCTAAATGTGGCAAAAGTAGGTTAATATAGCTGACTTTATAGTATAGTAGAATTATTATATAGAAAAGTTCGAACGTATTGTTTGGTAAAGGAAAGAAACTACAAAACAATTCAAGTAGCAAACTCTTCGATGGAAGTAGAGAATGGGAACCGTAGCCGTCGTTCTATCAATCAACCTTATTTAAAACCACTTTTGTTCCAGATCCGAGGTTGGTTTGTAAACATAATGAGTCGATTATCTTTTCAAAGCGTTTCCAACAAGCAGACTCTATTATCAGCGCCTTTAGTAAATAAAGAATTTGTAAAAGGAATTGACGATAAAACTAAAGTGGTGCCAGACATTAGAAGCATTTCAGCACAATCTGATATAAATGGAAGAATACTATTAGCTGATATGTTGCTGGCCAAGAGAGGTAAAAGACAAATGTATACTTCTTCAGCAGATAAACAGATTTCTTTGCAAGAGGCACAAGGCTATTCATTAAATATCGTAGATAAGTTTGAAGCAGAACTAAAACAAGCAGCTTTTCGTTGTGGTATATCGGTACAACAATTAAAAATTAATTTTCAAGAAGTACAATTAAGTGTACTTAAGAAAGTCATAGCGGGAAACTATCATGAAATCTCAGGTATGCTGTACTCATATGCAGAAAAAGCTTGTCCAGCATTAGAGCAAAAGGAGAAATTCTCAATGTCTTTTAAAGGTAAAATCGAGCAAATGTTGCAGAAAGAAATGATGCCTTTACTGGACAAAGCAAATGTTGATCCTTCATCAGTAAGTACTAATAAAGCTGTAGCTCTATCTGGTCCTAGAACCAATTTAAATAACGTATCAATTACAACTAATTCTACTGAATTGATCAGATAGAGCCTGAGTGAAGGAAGGAGCAGGTGTTTGCATTTTTTGTGGCTACTTGCTCCTACTGTTTCTCTAACTAATGTTGATTGATCAGAAAGTCTGTTTGATTTCGTCAAGGGAAAGTCCGGTGATTTCAGCTATAACATCTATAGAGACAACGGCCTTAAGTGAATTTTTTGCCACTGCTATTTTAGCTTTCATTTCACCTTTTTCTTCGCCGATTAGGATGCCTTTTTCATGTCCGATTTGGATGGCTTCTCTATTTATGAGCTGTATTAGCTGTGGTATTACGTAGCAGGATTTCCTATTATCCAATCTGGTGCTCCTCTGCCATTTTCCCACTTAGCAAATCTCATCTTTTCCTTGAGATAATATCTCCTATAAGCTTCCACAGAACTGCTGCATTTATACTGATCCGGCAGTGCTTGTATAAAAGCTTGCATATCAGTTGATCGAAAAATGAGTAAATCCTTATTACTATCACACCAATTTATTACTTCCTCTGATTTATGCTTTCTTTTGTATCGCCAAGTGTACTCTTTACATAATTCTCTTCCGTACTCTATCAACCAACAAAAATTCCCTTTCGATTGCCTAGCCCACAAAGAACAAGGATGATTGTTGTGAGTCAGTTTATATGGGACTTCTATATTCTGATTTATGATACTGACAAAAGGATTTGGCACTTTCAATGCTGTTGAAAAAACATTACTCAATAATTGAGCAGTTTCTAATGGCATTTTTACTATATGCTTATCACATAACATTTGAGCCGCAATTGCTGGGTTTTCATCTAGTATAAAGATGTTCATCTATACACCCAAAGATAGAATTAGCTTAAGTCTTTGACTTCGTTAACTGTAAGACCAGTAGTTTGAGCTATAATATCAATAGAAACCCCTGCTTTAAGTAGATTCTTTGCAACTGCTATTTTAGCTTTCATTTCACCTTTTTCTTCGCCGATTTGGATGCCCTCTTGTCTACCTTCTTGTCTACCTTCTTGTTTAGCATCATCGAGTTTTTGAGCGAGGACAGCCTGTTCATCAAGAATACGTTTTATTTCCTGTTCGTAGGCAATAAATTCTTTCTCTGACCAATTGAATCTATTTAGCTCTTCATAGGCCTTTTTAATTATTACATCACTACCTATTATTTTTTCCAGCTCTTCTTCACTAGTCTCATCTGCATATTTAAAGAAGTATATCCATTTTTCAACTATATTTTCTAACTGATCTTCTTTTGTTTTCGGAAATTTTGGCAATTCAATAAATATAAAATAAAAATCTTTTAGATCGTGTTCATTAGTGTCTTCATCTCGAATAGTATGCTTTGATTTGTACTCAGATTTATTAGGAAACAGTACACAATCTGCTATAGCAATGAAGATAATTTCCTTAAGGTCATGGTATTGATCGCCCTTGTCAGCCTGTCTTGAATAGGCTTTGGCAGCATAGTATTGGGCGCGTTTTTCAAAGCCTTTAGTTTTAGCGACCTGGTTAGGTAAGGAAGTAGTATTACTACTACTCCCTCCCTTAGAAACGCAGCATGCAGGTTTCCCAGCACTGCGCTTGAGCCCCTTATCTAAGTTCTTCTTTTCTCGAACCGGCTTGTCTTTCATGATTCCTCGGAAAACAGCATCTTTAGTGGTGACACTAACAGTAGAGAACCTTCTCTTGAGAAAGAGCTTGCTAACATTCTTGTTCGTTTCACTCTTTTATCAAAATACTTTTTCCATTTTAAGTCAAGTGGATTTGCATCCGCCCTGATTTTAATATGACGTCTAATAGGAATATCGCTTAGTTTGAGTAAGCTCATAAACCTTATTTCCTTTGGTTTGTTCTTGCATACAGAAATAGCAAAGACCCATTGACGATGATTCGTTACTTTGAAGTAGCGATTCTTTATCCAACGTAACCCTTTACGGGGATGTCTTTTCTTTGCCCATTTCCATAAACTATGCCAAATTTCATTGTCGATCTTACTAAACGCTTTTTTAGCACACACATGACGGTAATAGTTTCCCCATCCTCTTAGTAGAGGATTGAGTGATTTAATTACTACAGCTTGTGAACTACCTATATTTGCTTTTATTAATGCACGCGCTTTTTTAAGAAACCTCTTAACACTTTCCTTCGAAGGCGTAATAATTAATTTCTTGCTGTATCTACGTACATTACAACCGAGAAAATCGAACCCTTTTGTAATAGGCTCTATCTTTTATCGTGGGTATTCCAAGAGGTCTTCTTTTGCCATTAGATTTACTGATATAAATTCGTTTTAGCGGAGAAGGTTTATACCCTCTTTGTTTTAACTGCTTTATTCCTTGAAATTTAGCATTGTAAGTTGACCATAGTTGACGATCTACACCTGCTGTGTTTTTCCTTGGTTTTCAGTTACTCTTTTAATGGCTAAAGCTTTTCCACTAAAAGAGCGTGTTAAGAGATGTTGTAAAGATTTTACCTTACTCCATCTTCCTTCTTGAACAGCCTTAACAATACGCCTTTGTAGCCTCATAACAACCTTTTGGCATTTCTTCCATGGCAACTGGTTCCATGCTTCGGAGCTGTTGGTAGGTGCACTTACAGTTTTACTTGTAATCATCTGCTTTCCTACCTTAAGTGGTTGACAAAGTTTCTTGTCACGAGGGACCAAATGGAAGTCTGCTCGTTTTCACGCGAATTAATGTTACAAATTCTATCCATTTCGTTACAAAATGGCATTCGCTTTCTCCATTTTCCTTTACCTGCATTTTCATCAGCGTTCCTTGCGGTTTGCTTGCCATATAGGCGGAAATACAGGCTTACCCTGTTCCTTCTGTCATACAACAGTGGGTTAGGTGACTTCTCTATACCGGTGGAGTTATTATTTGCGTACATCTAGAGATGAAAAATGTAACTTATCCACATTACCTTTTGGTCAGAGCTTATCAGCATCTTTAGCTCTTCAATTTTTACGATACTTACGAAGCTTCACTTACGTTCACCATACCACTAGCCTAGCCCTCCAACCACATGATGCTTGTAGTTTATGCTCCTCTTACGATTACGCATCTTCTTTTTCAAGAGGAGGTTCATTGTCCGCATCGCTCGGCACCAACCGGTTACCCGATTCGCACTGATGCGTAGACTCAGATGGCAAAACATCTGGTTTAATAAGTTTTAGAACTCTTTCAGTTTCTTTCTGAAGGAATTCCTCTCCCTTTAAACAATATGACCGAAGACTTTCAGGTCGCACCATCTCGCAAATGTATTGAGCACCTGTAGAATCTCTACAGAGAACATCAACAATACTTTGCTTTTTAGCGGCGATATCAGGGTCTTGAATAGTACTTAAAAACTCTATATCCTGTATTGCATTTTTGCCAGCAAAACCCAGAATATCATTGAGGAAGTGAATAAGGATACCTTTATTTTTTTCAGTACCAAAGATACGGCGAAATGCGACATCATTCTTTGGATCGAGAAACTTCGAAAGAGCCATAGCAAGGGTACCTAAAAAGCATTAATAATTATACATAATTCTGAAAAAATATTCAACTTCTTTATTTTTAGTTTATTTTTTTAAGTTTTGAATGCGTTGATGAAAAAAATGTCTCCCATAGATGGCTTTAGAATACTACTACGCACCTTAGAGGTCCTTTTAGTAGATCTTTTTATAACCCCCTCATAAAGCGCCTAAAAACCCCTGCAAATGAATTCATGAGCTATAAAGAGCTCTAAAAACACTTATTTTTGGTGTAAGAGACTAACCTGGCGATGAAATTAAGTAGTTATGCCCCCAAAATTGAAGTTATACATATAAAGGCCATTCTGAACTGGTCTAAGTGTTTCTTTTATGATGAAAAAGCCATTCTTTCTCAGTTAAAATTTTAACACCTAGTTCTAAAGCTTTTTTATACTTTGACCAGGTTTTTCACCGACAACCAAGAAGTCCGTTTTAGGCGATACATTTGAACTCACAATTGCGCCTAAAGATTCCATTAGTGCTTGCGCTTCATTTCTTTCCATTTTTGAAAGTTTTCCAGTAAAAACTACTGTTTTGCCATTAAAAATGGAATTGCTAGTATTAGCAACCACAGGCAGAATATTTAACTGAGCAGCAAGGTCATTTACCATTTCAATATTATCCTCATCAGAGAAAAATTCCTCCAAGGAAGTTATAGTTTCTTCGCCTATGCCTATTATGCTCATTAATTTATCAGGAGCTTCTCTATCATAAGGTAATTGAGCCATAACTTCATACCAACCATCATAAGATTTGTAATGATTAGCTAGTATTTTTGCTACGTGTGGTCCTACAAGTCTAATTCCCAAAGAAGTTATAAACTTTTCAAGCGTTACAGTTCTTCTGCTGTTGATTGAGTTCAATAAATTAGATATTGATTTTTCACCCCATCCCTCTTGTTCACTTAAGTTGAAATTTTTGAGTTTTTCTTCGAGAGCAAAAATGTCAGATATTTTCCTTATCAAACCAAGGTCATAAAGGAACTCCACTTGGTTACTGCCAAAACCTTTAATGTCAAGAACTTCCACAAAATATTTTAACTTTCCTATTCGCTGTGCTTGGCAACCGTTTTCTCCGGAACATCTAGCTGTAGCTTCATCTTTAAATATATCTACTGCACTTCCGCATTCCGGGCAAGTATCAGGAAATATAAACTTTGGTGTATTCCGAGAACGAGACTTTTTATCCACTTCTACAATGCGGGAAATAACATCTCCAGCTCGTTCTACTACTACGATATCACCTTCCCTTATGTCTTTGCGCTTAATTTCATCTTTATTATACAGATTTGCCCTAGTAATGAGAACCCCTCCTATATTTATCGGAACTAATTCAGCGATTGGAGTTAATTGACCTGTTTTGCCTACTTGTACTGATATCTTCTTTATCTTGGTTTTTCCTTGAGTTGCAGGAAGTTTGTGTGCTGTAGATTCACGTGGTGCCTTGTTAGTATTTTCAAGATGTTCTTGCAACTGTAAGTTATTAATTTTATAGACTACCCCGTCGACATCGTAACCTAATTCATGGCGATTATCACAGATTCTGTTATAAAACCCCAGCATTTCGTCCACATTGTTTGCTAAAAATTTATACTCATTAACACAGAATCCTAGCTCTTTTAACTTGTTTAATACTTCAAATTGAGTCTTTTCTGCTCCACCAATTAAAGAATAGGCAAAGTACCTGAGTACTTTCGCCGAAGTATTTATCGAGTACGCATTTTAAATCAGGCTTTGGTTCTTATTTTACAATAATTAACATGATGATAATTAATTATTAAATGGTAAACTACTATATTTATTCTTCAACTTATTATACAATGGATGCACTAGCTGGAGGTTTAACATTACTACCCTCAAGTAAACTTGAAGGCCTATTACAACTAGCTGGAGGTTCAACTAAATTTGAAGGTCTGTTACAGTAATATATGATTGTAGCTGCAACTAGACAACAAGCTCCAACTGCTATTCCTACCATTAGCATTTCCAAGTAAACTGCAATAGCTATCCCTGTAGCAACTCCGGTTATTGCTAACATAGCAGCAGCTATCACAGGCAACTTACTTTTTGCATTTTGTGGAGCAGGGTTGTTTTTGTCTGGATAACTAGGTTGTTTGCTGTTACCTTGAACATTATTTACTTGGTTAGAGTCTTTACTAGCTACTAAAGGTACCCCTGTTGGTATTAGTTTTGGTTGTGTATCTTTTTTACCACTATTCTTATCTAAACTTTTAGGTGCAGCTAGTTGAACAGATGGTGCAGTACCATCTTTATTAATAAATTGTTGAACAGTAGCTTGTAACTGAATTTCACTTGAATCACTATGATTATCATTACTAATAACGGAAGCTGCTACATCATCTCCAACTGATATATCTTGAGCAGTTTGTGCAGCAAGTTCTTCTGATTTCTTGAGAACTATAGGAATTGCTTGTTGAATAGGAATTTGTTTATCCTCACCATCGCTACTGATAATAGAGGTTGATTGATCATTTATAGTAGTGCTACCGACTTCTACATCATCACTTTGAATATTAGAAACAGAATCACTTGGTTGTTGATCGTTGCCATGAGTATTATTTTCTTGTTCTAAGGCTGGTGTTTTAACAGTAGAAAAATTAGTAATAGCATTGACAGTTCTACTATTAGATTCACCTCTTGTAAACAAGTCCATAAGTGCTTTTGCTATTTTTTGAAGTCCTCCTTGACTTGCTTTACTAATATCATTAAAACCCAAGGATACGGAACTACCAGTGGAGGTAGAAACTACGACTTGTGATATCCCAGCGTTAAGAAACTTCTGTACTATCTCACTAATATTACCAGCAATAAACTCGACTGAAAGCCCAGTAGCATTCTTTTTATAAAACTTGTTAAGAATTTTAGCACCACCATGAGGAACAACCTGTTGAGTACCCAAAGTTGCAACACGCAAATCTCCTGCATTTCCTGTTTTGGTAATGACATCTCCCATACCGTAACCTGTACTTGCTACAAGCTCTTTTTCATTACTTGGTACAAGTATTTGTTCAGGAATTCCTGGAGTGTTACTGCTACCAGCTTTTTCATCATTCATTTGCTGATTCTCATCACTCTGCACTGCGATTTGTACATTATTATTGCTATGATCACCTAAAGATGAATTCGTTGAAGAAACTTCAGCTATTGTTAACGTTGAGATAGCTGCGGTAGAAGAAGAACCTCCATTAAGTTTATTACTCTTTTTCTCTTTCTTCATAAGTGCCAAGCTTCCTGGATAGTTATCAATTAAGGTTTTCAATAGCCTCAGACTAATAGTGTCTCCACTGAGATAATAATTACTGTTAACAAAAAAAGCAATATCAGGAACGTTAACTTTTAACCCTTCACCTCTTTCATGTCTAGGTAAAGATGGCATCACAAAGGTTATAAACCCGTCTTCACCAGGTTCAGAATCCTCATAAATTACTACTTTCTGTTCATTACTAGATCCAGAATATTTCATCATTTCAGAAAGTGAAGCATCTTTATGTTTGTTCTTTACTTGTTTAAAATACTGCTCATCACCATTTGAATGGGTATTTGGAATGAGGTAACTTGGTGCAGTGAATACATTATAGAATGCTGTAACAAGGTAAGAAGGATAATAGTATATAGATACACTATTATCAGACTTAAATTGGTCAGGTTCAATATTTATAATAAGATTGCGATATATGTCTAATGAATGGGCATAAGAATCACTAGTTGCCCTTAATTGTTCACCCACGTGCTTATAACCCATAGAACCAGATGGTAATGAAGGTATGAAATCTGATTGATTAACTACTCTAATAATTTTCTTTCCAAGGCGCTCTTCATAAACCTTAGCAGCAGAAGGGTCAAAAACCCTTGGAGAAGCAAAAGTTGCAACATGCAAATCTTCTGCACCCTCTCTTACACTTAAACATAGAGCAGCTATGGTGGCAATGGCACCTCCCATACTATGACCTGTAAGGTTAATTTTAAAATCTTTAATTTCTAACTTTTGATCATTAGCATACCCTCTTAGTATCTCATAAACACTGCCCCAAGAATCCTTAAATAAAGAATAAAAACCTGAGTGGATCTTTCCACCTTCAGGTAAAAGCCCAGGTGCACAAATTAAAGGTATTCTAATATCTGTAATATAGTCAAAGAGATTACGACTACCGCGGTAAACTATAGTTATTTCCTTATCTTTTATAAAAACGTAACCAGCATGTCGATATTGTTTACCATCATTCACGTTATAAAACTGAACAATTTTATATCCTTCTTCCTTAAGTTTAGCTGGAACTTTATAAGATCTTTCCTCTAACTCAGAAAACTTTTGACTATTAAGGTTATAATCACTAACATAATAGCCTATCTTAACAAAATTGATGATTTCTAATAACTTCTCTTGGCTAAATCCTGCAATTTCAGTTTTATTTGGTCCTAAAATACCTGGCCTTTGCTCTTCTTGAATATCAGTTATTTCAAATTTATCTTGTTCTAGATTTGAATCATCTTCATTAAGTTCCTCATTAAACTGACCGGCAACATTATTATCTACACTTATAAAAGTATGACAAGCGTTTTGATATCTTTGTTGGATGGTTAAAAACTCCACTCCTGAATTTTCAGCGAGTTTCAATATAAAATTTGTGTACACATTTTGAATAATTGAGGAATGTTTTTCACGTATAACATTATCTAAAATAGTAACTAGACTATTTTGCAAGAAGGTCTGCCTATCTGTATCGCCTGAAAATTTGGAATCATTTTTAATTAAATCTAGTACTTTTATTATAAAATCTGTACTGCCAGTACATGAGGCGGCTTGCAAAACTAGGTCATAAATTTTTTGTTTTTTTTCCTTACGTCCATTACCTGCACTATCAATATTTTTTAGAACCTGGTTTTTAATTTGTTCAATAATTTTCTCATCTGCAAATGCTTCTTTATAGATTTCTTGAATTATTGAACCTTTCTTTTCAATACGTTCTCTGCACAAGTACTCAACAATTGAAACATGCTCCTGGCTTATTACAGTTTCTAAAAAAGTAACAATACACTTTTTTAATAGATCTTTTTTAGCCTGATCATCAATATATCTTTCAAGTGAATCCAGTACTATCTTCATAAAGTCTTTATTTTTAGCGAGAGATGCTGTTTCAAGTACACCATATAAAGAGTCAGGGCTACCTTCTTGCAATACTGCTTTAAGATCTCCTAAGACATCTTCTACAAGAACTGAGTTCAATAAATTCTGCTCTTTTCTTAGCGCTATAATTGAGAAAAAGCCAATCTTGTTGAGCTCGTTAAGTTGTACAACTTGATCTTTTAATTCAATATAAAGGTCAGGAAATCTCTCTATAAAAGCTGCAATATATTTTTGACTGCCAATAAGTAGAGGTAAAAGACTCAAATTTCCTTCAGCAAAAAGTATGTCCTGGTATTTTTCTGCAAGTTTGTCATTAGCTGCAATTGCTAAAAGTACCAGCTCTTTTACTGGATAACTATAATTGCATTTTACTTGATCAAAACTATATTGTGACAGTATATTTGAATATATATGTCGGTGATCGCTTCTCTTTTCTAAGTCCAAGTTAAGTTGATTTAAACAGAAATTTTTGAGATTTTCATTATCTAATTTAACAGGTTGACCATCATAATCTTCAATGCTTCGTACAATCGTATCTAATTCTTTATAATTATTATACTCTATGGCATTATTTAGAATATTTATTATTTTAGCAAAAGTTAAACTTTCAGGAACTACAACAAATAAATCTTCTACTTCAATATCTGAACCTTCAGAATGGTGATGCTCCTTAACTTCAGCTTCCTCTTGATTTACATTAACCCAACTTGAATCTTCAGTTGGCAAACTTGCAGTACTTGATGTTAAAGAATTAGTTTGAATAACCAATATATTACCCCTATTAATATAACTTCTTAAGTATACCACTAAACATTAATTTTGCCAAGCAAACCTTTTAACCCCAATTCTGTATGGTCACAGAGAGTGATGAATTGTAAATAAATTAGGAGCACTGGTTACATATAAATTCATAAGGTTTTGAGAGTTTTAAGTCTTTTTGTATAGTCTTGGTTGCACTTTTATGCAGCTCAACATAAGTAAATTTGATCTATAGCAACAAACAAATGCTTATTTTAACTTATTTCTGTTGGCGTTTTATAGTAGTAATTGATGTTAAACCGTTCTAAAATTGGTAGCTTGCTCTGAAGAAACACTATAGTTGTTTAAGGTGGGTTTGATATATTTAGAAAAATTATCTATAAGATTAATATTCAATTTATTTATATTGAAATATACGATTTTATAAAATGACTATTTATGGAAGAACATGGTGGAGTAAGAAGTGGCTTCAATGCCTTGGTGGAGTTGACTGCGATAATCGATTACAACGTGGTAGAACCTATGCCAATGATGGGAGAGTCTCTGGTATTAAAATTAATAGTAATGTAATCGTAGCTAAAGTTTATGGTTCGGGTCAATCATATAGAGTTGAAGTTATACTAAGAGAATTCAATGCTTCAGAGAAGCATGCCATTCATAAAATTATAAAAACTTCACCAGCTATATTATCTCGGTTAATAAACAGACGGTTACCGAGCAGCTTACTTGATAAACTCAATGATTCTGGCATTAAGTTGTTTCCCTCAAAATGGAAAGAAATAAAAACAATCAGCTTGTTTGATAAACTCAATAATTTTTACACTAAATTGTTTTCTTTAAAATGGAGAGAAGTAAGAACGATCAATTTGCTTGATAAGCTCAATGATCTTGGTACGAAATTGTTTACTTCAGAGCGGAAAGAAATAAATGCAAGATGCAATTGTCCTGATTGGGCTGTACCTTGTAAGCATATTGCTGCTGTAATTTATCTTATTGCTAAAGAGATTGATAGAAATCCTTTATTGGCTTTTAATATTCGTAATTGTAACTTACTAGCATTCATTGATGATTTTTGGGATGGAAAATTAGGAGATGTTCAAAAAATCTTAACGCTTGATGATGTATTTAAACCATGCGATCAAGCAACTTCCAATCAAGTAATTTTAGATAACATTGACTTATCAACTATTCCTGACCTTGCTAATTGTGTTTGCAGTATTTTGACGAATAATCCGCTTTTTTTTGAGAAAAACTTTTGCCATACCTTGCAAACAGCTTATAAGCATTGGCAAAGATATCCCACAGGAAATCAGTCTTTTACAGAAGAAGAACTGTTTATTGAGAAATGGGTGCATATCGAACATTGGCAAACATTTCAACTATTTATTGATGATCGTTATCAACTGATTCAGGTAAACAATGGTATAAGTAAGTTATTTGCAACCGATAAAAATTTACCAAAAAATGTAGCACAATTTTTAAACGACATTCCTAATTCGTTACTTTACAGGCTTAATCCTGAACTTCGCTTCATGCATATGATTTCACAGTTTGCACATATGCTGATGGAAAAGTCAGCGCTAATACCACAAGTATTACAAAACAAAAGAGAAGAAATTATAATGAGATGGATTCCTGCGTTGTTTAATGAATCAGTTAAGGAAATTCATAGCAAGATATCATCTATTTGTCCGCCTCTATTGGTGCAGTACAAGGGACGTGCTATAGAACCAGAGGAACAGGTAAATGTTGCTACTTCTCTCATCCTTTTAGGATATATAACAAACAATTTTCCTGTATCACTTGATGAATATAAATATGTGAACATCTTTAGACTGTTTTTCACTGGCAAGTATCAAAAGTTTCATGGACTAATCGACAAAGAAAAATCGCAAATAATTAATGTCTGGTTGTCACACCTTTACTTAGCAGGTAAACCATACAAATTTCATTTAATTATACGGGATCATTACGACAGATTTGAACTTGACGTACAGATATCTCTGGACGGTACAGAGCCACCGATGAAATTAGATAAGGCACTTCCTAATCAAAATAAAGAATTAAGACTGAGTATTTTATCTGACCTTGCATTTTTGCTTGAGCATATACCAGAATTAGAAAAATCAATCAACAGTAATCGTACATTATTTCTATACTTAGATCGTTTCTCATCAGTGTTTACAGACACTTTGCCGATATTAAGAACGATTGGCATTGTAGCTGTTTTACCAGAATCCTTGCAAAAAGTCTTCAAACCGCAATTAAGTCTTAACTTGTCTACTAAAGATGAAATAAAAGAAGAAGATGATGATAATCACGAAATCTTCATGATGTTTGAGGACATATTAAAGTTTGATTGGAGAGTAGCAATAGGTGATAAGAAGTTTAGTATTTCAGAGTTTAAGAGGCTACTAAAAAACTCTCGTAAACTTGTGCGTATTATGGATCAGTATGTACTTCTAGATGACAAACAAGTAGGAGGTTTACTAAAGAAACTTGATAAGCTACCTAATTCTCTCAATCGAGCAGAACTCGTGCAAGCTGTTTTAACAGGTGAGTTGGATGAAACTAAAGTAGCATTTGACCAGCAGCTTACAAGCTTGTTTAAAAAACTTAACACTTATACACCTGTAACTACGCCAAACAATCTGACAGCACAATTGCGCCCATATCAAGAACGCGGATTTAGCTGGCTTGTACAGAACATAGAAAGTGGGTTTGGTAGCATAATTGCTGATGATATGGGTCTTGGTAAGACTATACAAGTTATTGCAGCTATTCTATATTGTAAAAATGCAGGATTTTTAAATCGGGATAGAGTTTTGATAGTAGCTCCAACAAGCATATTAAGTAATTGGCAACGAGAGATGGAACGTTTTGCACCAGAATTAAAGCTTTTCATCTATCACGGACAAAATCGAGAATTAGCAAGTGATTATGATGTGGCTCTAACATCTTATGGTATTGCACGTAGCGATAAGAGAGAACTTGACAAAGTTGGATGGTTTTTGCTCGTAATTGATGAAGCACAAAATATTAAGAACCGTGACGCTGACCAAACCAGAGCAATTAAAGCTATAAAAGCAAAATGTAGAATAGCTATGAGTGGTACACCTGTTGAGAATAGACTGCTAGAGTATTGGAGTATTTTTGATTTTACCAATAAATCTTACCTAGGTAGTGCTACCCAGTTTAAGACCAACTTTGCAATACCAATTGAGAAAGAGAGAGATAAATCTTGCCTAGAAAGGTTCATGAAAATAACTAGCCCTTTTATGTTACGTAAACTTAAGAGCGATAAAAGCATTATTCAGGATTTACCAGATAAAATTGAGAGTAATTGTTATTGTTTTCTCACTCCAGAGCAAGCGGCTCTTTACCAAGAAGTTGTTGATGCGAATATGGGAAAAATAGAAAAAAGTGAAGGAATTGAACGTAAGGGACTAATCTTTAAACTTATCAATGCTTTAAAGCAAATTTGTAACCATCCATCACAGTTTGGCAAGAAAAAGCGTGCGAGTATTGAACAATCCGGTAAAATGCAGATGCTTGAGGAAATATTGATTAGTATTGGTGAAGTTGCAGAAAAATCATTGATATTTACTCAATACACTGAAATGGGTGAAATTATATCTAAATTGCTTGAAGAAAGGTTTGAATCAAAAGTGCCATTTTTACATGGAGGACTGTCCCGTAAAGCACGAGACGAAATGGTTAATGACTTTCAAAACTTATTCCAGTCCAACATTCTTATAGTGTCTTTAAAAGCTGGAGGAACAGGACTTAATTTAACAGCAGCAAATCATGTAATACATTATGACTTATGGTGGAACCCAGCAGTGGAAGCACAAGCAACAGATCGGGCCTATCGTATCGGGCAAGAACGTAATGTTATAGTGTACAGGCTACTTTCAACAGGTACATTTGAAGAGCGTATTGATGAGATGATTCAAAGCAAGAAGGAATTGGCAAACCTAACTATAAGTAGTGGCGAGAGTTGGATTACAGAATTTAACAATGACCGGTTAAGAGATTTAGTTAATATAAAAAATGCACTATAATATATCTGAGTTATTTAATGTAAAGAACCAGATAACTACCGCTCAATAGTTCAAAATAGAGACAAAGATCAAAATTTATGTCTCCAACAGAAAAGCTTCTTTTGTAGTAGTCAAAAAAAGCAGAGATATAGGGCTTTCTGAAGGGAGGCTCTTGAAATTAAAACCAAAAAGATACAGTTTTACATAGCCCATTTCAATTGTCTCTACTGCAACCCAATTCTTTAAAACGTTTTAGAGGATTGTTATAGCGTTATTAGTGATTTGGATAGAGAGATAGCACCTTTATCAAAAACCCATGTAACCTCTTTAAAATCCCGACAAACAGTTATTTCCAAAATGGAAACAACTCAAATAGCGAAGACTTCTGTTGTAAAAAACGTAATTAGCTGCCTTAAAATTATTTTAACTTTTTTTCACATTTTTTGGACGAATTTCTGAGAATTTACGTATATATATTACATGCATATATTTGCTGTCTCTAGATGAAAATTTCCAGTTATGTCAATCCTAACACTCGACCTCGGCAAGCAAACCGGCTGGGCAATTCTTACAGATGGAGTAATCCAAAGTGGCAGTGAGAGTTTTCACTCTAGCCGTTTCAGCGGAGGTGGCATGTGCTTTTTAAGTTTTAGTAATTGGCTTAATTCCTTGAAAGACATTTCTACAGTGTACTTTGAGGAGGTAAGGAGACACCTTGGAACTGATGCTGCGCATTGTTATGGTGGTTTCTTTGCTGTTTTAGCTGCTTGGTGTGAAAAGCATCATATACCTTATCAAGGTGTACCTGTCAAGACGATAAAACGTTTTATCACCGGTAAAGGCAATGCAAGTGTGGCAAAGTAGTGTTAACGGCAGGGGTTGATGTACAAAAAGATCGTTTAGAGGCAGAAATTGTAGCATGGGGAAGAAATCGAGAAAGTTGGTCAATAGACTACCAAGTATTTGAAGGAGATCCGGGAGGAGAAGAAGTATGGGGAAAACTTTCGGAATTATTAAATCATCATTTTATCGGTGAAAATGGTCTTGAATACATGATAAGCATGATGGCGGTAGATGCTGGGTATGCAACACAAGAGGTATACAACTGGGTAAGAGGTCACCAGGGCTCTGGGAGAGTAATTGGCAGTGAAAGGGGCAAACAAAGCGCTAGTGCCACTTAGCAGCCCAAGTAGAGTTGATGTAACAGTTAGCGGACAAAAGCTAAAGAGAGGAATGAAGCTGTGGCCAGTTGGGGTATCGATATTAAAGTCAGAGCTTTTTCAGCTACTTAATGTTTTAACAGAAGGGGCGCCGGGGTATTGTCATTTTCCAGAGTATACACCTGAGTATTTTAAACAGCTAACCGCAGAGCAACTAATTACCAAGGTAGTAAAAGGATATACCAAACAAGAGTGGCAAAAGATAAGAGACCGAAATGAAGTACTAGATTGCAGAGTTTACGCAAGAGCTGCGTCTATTGCCCTGGGGATTGATAGATGGCCAGAGAGTAAATGGGAGAGTTTAGTAGGTGAAAAAACTAAAAAGCCTAAAAAGGTAAGAAAGAGTAGATGGCTGGGTGAGAAGAATGTACAGCAGTGAATATTTAGCCCAAGTTGAAGAAGCGATAAAGAAGCTGCAAAGCGGGGAAAGGGTTGTCTCAATTGCATATGGTGACCATGTAGTTCGGTACGGGGAAGTTCAAATAAAGGATTTATTGGAGCTCAGGCAACGAATCAAAGCAGAGTTAAAAGTTGCAGGTGTGAAGCCGAAGAGAAAGATTGTTATTGCAACGAATAAAGGGATCATATAATGATAAAAATCGTTGAAAGGAACACTATGACAAAAATTATAGGAAAAGAATATACAGAATTTTTAGAGCAGTTGAAAGAACATATTGCTATTAGTCGTTATAAGGCAGCAAGAACAGTAAATAAAGAACTGCTACTGCTTTATCATTATATTGGAACGCGGATTCTAGAAAAACAAAAGAGTCAGAGTTGGGGATCTAAAGTAATTGAGCAGTTAAGTAGAGACTTAAAGGCTGAATTCCCGGAAATGAAAGGTTTTAGCACGAGAAACTTGAAATATATGCGTCAATTTGCAGTGGAGTATCAAGATATTGAATTTGTGCAACAACTTGTTGCCCAATTGCCGTGGGGACATAATGTATTTCTAATGGACTTAGTTCAGGACAAAGAAGCGAGGCTATTCTACATAAAAGAAGCTATTGAACATGGCTGGTCACGTAACATTATGGTGATGCAGATAGAGCTTGGTCTACATAAACGTCAAGGGAAAGCTATTACTAACTTTGAAGAAAAATTACCATCTCCACAATCCGATCTAGCACATTACACATTAAAAGATCCATATATTTTTGATTTTTTAAGTATAGGTAAGGATGCTCACGAAAGAGAAGTAGAAAAGGGACTTGTAGGGCATATGGAAAAATTTCTGTTAGAACTCGGTGAGGGATTTGCATTTGTTGGTAGACAATTTCATTTAGATGTTGGTAATAAAGACTTTTATATTGATTTATTATTCTATCATTTAAAGTTACGTTGCTTCATAGTAATTGAACTAAAAGATAAAGATTTTAAACCAGAGTATGCAGGTAAAATGAATTTTTATCTTTCCGCAGTTGACGATTTACTGAAGCACTCGACAGATCAACCTTCTATATGGTTAATCTTATGTAAATCTAAAGACGATGTACTTGCTAAATATACACTCAAAGACATAAATAAACCAATAGGATTAGCGGAATATCGAATAACTGAAAATCTACCAGAAAACATCAAAACAGCTTTGCCAACAATAGAAGAGTTAGAAGCTGAATTATCGAAAGTTTCAGATAAGGAAAAGTAATGCTACTAAAATCATTCAAGCAATTATTCCGCAAACCACCAAAGTCTAAAGGTTCAGCATGGAGGTTCAGGAAGGAGATTATTGCACTTTCAACCAGAGTCAGGAAGTATAAATAGCTTACTTTCCCAAAGCCTTGAACACTTACGCAGTCGGTCTCGTGATATGGTAAGAAAGAACTCCTATGCAGCAAACATAATCGATACGATAGTGAGTAATTGCGTTGGAACAGGAATAAAACCGCAATCAAAAGCTAAAGATGCAGAGTTTCGGAAAAAAGTGCAAGAATTATGGCTGAGATGGACAGATGAACCAACAGGACCAGAGCCTGCGATGATAATGTTTTTCATTTTTACCTCATATGAACCACCTAATGCTAGGCTTACCATAATATGAGATATAATGTAACAGTTTTTTTATTTAGAAATAGACTACTGTGGTGATTGCTGTGCTGCTACAAAACGCTCATATTCTACTTTTGCCATTTTAGTACTGGGTTTAAACGCTTCATATGTAATACGACCAGCTGCAAGTGCTGCTACTGTAACTAAAGCTGCTGCGCCTATTATACGTGGTGCATCTGGTGTAATATTGCCAGTTGTGAAAAGTGTTATTGCTGCTACAGCGCCTAGTAACAGTGTTGAATAACGAACAAAGAGGCCTCCATTGCGTGCTTTTTCAAATTGTGCTAAACACCCATCACCAGACCCAGGTGAAAGCTTACTATTACCCACAAATAAAAACATAGTATTGTATTTACTCAAATAATTTAATTTTATTAACCTGAAAGCTTATTGGATTAAAATTATTAAACTAAGAGTTATAATTTTAGCAACTAAAAGCTGTAAATTGCACCATATAAACAGTTATTTCAAGCAAAAGTTATGCCATTAAGAGCTATGCAACAAACATTTATATTTGTGGGTAATAGTAAGAGGTGAAAGGAGCCATGCACGCCCGTATACATAGCTATATACTGGAGTTTCACTATTTTTATCCTTCACCCAAGGATCTGCACCATTTTGTATGAGAAGCCGTATTATAGATTCACTACCACTAACTGCAGCATAATGTAAAGGAGTACATTCCCAGATATCTTTTGTATGAACATTTGCGCCGTTTTTTATTAGAATCCTTGCTGCTTCTAGCTGATTACTTTCAGCAGCTGCATGTAAAGGAGTATGGCTATGCTTGCCATCAACATCTGCACCACTTTCTATCAGAATTTTTATTATGTTCGTATGGCCATGTTTAGCAGCTACATGCAGTAATGTACCTTGCCAACTAGCAATATTAGTAGTAAATTGGCAGTCTAATGAAAACTTACTTTCTTTCCATACATTATATTCTTCCTTTGCTAATGCTCCTTCAAATCCACTATCTAGTTTGCTTTTCTCTTCTAGTTTTTTCTTTATCTTTTTAACTATATTATTCGAGTTTAAATCTTGATCATTATTTAATACTTCCAGTATTTCATGTAGCGGCTCCATAATCACCCTCTCTCTTTAATTAAATAATACATTATGACTACCCTGTAGAAGAGAGTCAATTAAAAGGCATTTGAGGCAAAACTTTCTACAAATTAAATTATGTAAAAAAATGTTTGCACATTATGTAATTGTTCAATATAAATGGCATTAATTGTCAAGATAAGGTGTTTTATGCAAGCTGCAGAGCAAAAAACAGAACAGCAAATATTATCAAAAGAACTAAGAGAGGATAAAAGGCTACAGTTAACAAATATAACTGAAGAGCAAAAAGCTGCAGCAATAAAGCAACTTGAAACACGAGGGATCATCATCCGCAAGGGAGTGTGGAACGTATGTACAATCCATAGAATATTAAGAAATCAAGCATACAAAGGAGAAGCGGCATTTGGTAAGTCGAAGGTAGGGCCAATAAGAAAAGCAGTGAGGGCAAGATGGAAAGTGCGCAAAAGGAACTATTCTGTTTATCGTACTGATGAGGAGAATTGGATAAAAATAACAATACCAAGGATAATTGAAGAGGAATTATTCGATATAGTACAAAAACAACTTGATGAAAATAGAAAGAGATCAAGAATACAACGAAGTGGAAGAAGGCACCTATTACAAGGACTAATGGTATGTCAGTGTTGCAAATATGCCTACTATGCAGCAAAAAACGCTAAGGGAGGAAGGAGCTACTATCGTTGTACTGGTACAGATGCAAGCCGTTTTGGCGGGACTAGAGTATGTAGCAACAAATCAATACGCATGGAGATACTAGAACCAGTTATATGGGAAGAAATGAAGAAGGTATTGAAAGACACGGATAAAGTTGCAAAAGAACATCAACTTATGCTTTTAGAACATAAAAATAAGCAACCAAATGATGAGATTGAAAAAGAAATAAGCAAATTAGAACAAGGTATCAAAAGACTAAATTATGTCTATGTTCGAGAACGCATAACTCAGGAGGAATATGATCTAGAAGCTGAGGAAATAGAGAAGAAGTTAAAAGCAATGAGAAACCAGAAGGAAGAGGTGGTTGATGAAAAGGAACTACAGAGGGAAATAGATTTTATCATAAGTAGTATAAAAGGTTTTGCCTCTGTGGTTGAATCAGAACTTGGTCAAGCAGATTGGGAGGCTAAGCTTAATATAATTAGAGCATTAGTCAAACGCGTTGAAATTGATCACGATAATATACATATAGTGTTTCGATTTCAAGAACTTGCCCTGGCGGAAATGCAGAAAAAAAATGTTCAACATTATATCAGGAGTCCAGTATTACGTAATTGGCGTCTTATTTTTAATTTTTTGTACTATGCGCACCTTATGTCTTCACAACATTTCTAGCTATATAAGCTGAAACGCGCTTATAAAGCGTTTAAGACAGTATAGAACGCCAATTTGCAGGATTAGAGAGTGACAACTAGCTAACACGGGATTTCTTTTACCTTTTTTTCTGCTTAGTAAATTTCTTAAACATTTAAACTAAGGTGAGTTGCATTTAAAAGCAGCTGAGTCGCGGTTATTAGACGTTTAAAACATAAAAAAACGCCAATGTTTTTAAATAGATATTAACCGGGGTTTCTTTTGCCTTTCTTTTCATTTGGTAAATTTCTTAAATGTTTATGGTTAAAAGAGCCCAAGAGAGGTGTCATCCAAGTAGCTGACACTGGAATCTAGTCTTTATTATGCAGCCACTTATTTAAAGTTAAGTTTTCTGGATCCAAGTAGTCAGGGCACTGGGATGACATCCTGCTTGGCAAAGATTTCTCTTAAATCACCCCTTTTGTATACCTGAACTCACGTGTTCAACTTTATTTTTTTCCATTTCTCTATAGCTTGGTAATGTAGAATTTTTTACATGTAATCCGATATATGTTGCAACCAAAGCAGCTATAACACCACAAACCACCGCACCAGCCACAGATGGAACCATCACAGCAGCAGCAATGAATAACCCTGTAACAACAACTCCAACAACATCTTTTGTTAATGAGGTATAAAAATTTTCCTTGCTTTCTTTATATTTAGTTTCTTTTTCATTTGGCACAGAAAATTGAGCATCTACGAAGCCGTTAGCTTTATTATCATTATTTGGTGTGGCAGTTTGGTCAGTCCTTGTTGATACAGGCGTTTTATTTTCGTTATTATGATTTAGCTGGCCATTTGATGTATTTACAGGTCTACTACCAATGTTCCCATTACTGCTGCAAGGTTTTGCTCCGTTTTTTTCTACATTAGGTGTTTCTGGTACAATAAAGTTTAAAAGCACCTGAGTAATTTCTTTTTGTCTATTATTTATAGCCAACTCTACAGCTGCTCGTCTGCTTTCATCATTTACATAACCTAAAAATACCCCAACTTCTTGGACATTACCTTGAACAATAGCAAGACGCAGAGCGTTAAATTTTTCTTCTTCATTAAATTTGCCACTATTCAAAAGTATCTTTACAACGTCAGCTTGTTTTTTTATTGCGGCATGATCTAATAAAGTATAAGCCGTATCTTGAATACCATTGACTTTAATGTCTGAATTTGTGAGCAATCCAACAACCCTTAGGAATATACTGCGATCGCCGGTAATACTAGGCCCTTCTGAACGAACAGCATAATAAAGCAAAGTCCAACCATCCTGGTTTGTTATTTTTATATCTATTTTCTCTTTTTTAAGCTTCTCACCAAATTCCTGAGCAGTTATACTAGGGTTATTAGTTACAATTTCCTTTATCTTGTTGTATGACGTAGCAAATTGACTACCTCTGGAGTTATTAGAATCTGCTGCATTGCTGCCTGCTCCATTTTCTTCTACATCAGGTTCTCTTTCCTCATTTACCTCTGTAGTTATCTGTTCTTGTTGAGGAATCTTGAACCCATTTCTAAGAAAAAGATCCTTAACGCGTGGGTTGTTATGTTCGGTTGCATGTTTTAGAAGTAAGTCTCCTAATAAATTGTCTCCTTCACACTTATCTTGAAAATTAACTTCTTTCCACTTTGGTTCCTTTTGCAAATCTTTAAGACTAGCAATTCCCTTATCATCATATTTTACAATTGTAGCTATCTTTCGATACAACTCTCTAATATCATCATTACTATATGCCATAACTAAACCTACTACTATATGTTAGTTTATTATAGCAACTTTCCCACAACCAGTCAAGACATATTGCAGTTTCAAGTAGCATGATATATATTGAATATAGTTCTTAAAGCAAATGATGGAAGATTTAGCCTATAAATTAGTTAAAGTGACCGAAGCTGCAGCACTTGCTGCATATAAACTAGCAGGCTTCGGCGATGAAAAAAAGGCTGATCAGGTTGCAGTTGATGCAATGCGTACAGTATTAAATTCAATGGAAATAAATGGTACTATCGTAATTGGTGAAGGTGAGAGAGATTCAGCACCAATGCTGTATATTGGCGAGAAGGTTGGCACTGGAAATGGTCCTGAAATCGACATTGCTGTTGACCCACTTGAGGGCACCACAATCTGCGCTCACCATAAACAAGGGGCAATGTCCGTTCTTGCTGCAACGAAAAAAGGTAATTTTTTACATGCACCTGATGTTTATATGGAAAAGATAGCAGTAGGAAAAAATCTCCCAGAGGGTGTAGTCTCACTAAAAAATAGCATTGAAAAGAATCTAGACAATTTAGCCAAGGCAAAAGGATGTAAAGTAAATGATCTTACAGTAACTATACTTAATCGTGAAAGGCATGATGAATTAATAGTGAAAATCAGGGAGTTAGGAGCAAAAGTTAAACTAATAGATGATGGTGATGTTGCGGCCGTAGTTTCACTAGTAAATGGCAATCACGATATGTATATCGGAATAGGAGGGGCACCAGAAGGGGTGCTTGCGGCTGCAGCGCTGAGTTCAATCGGTGGACAGATGGAGGGAAGATTAATATTTGACACAGATCAGTTAAGAGAAAGAGCAAAAAATTTAAATATTGATGACCCAGAAAAAATCTACACCATAAAAGATATGACAAGAGGTGAATCAGTGTTTATTGCAACTGGAGTAACAAGCGGAGAACTTGTGGATGGAGTTGAATTGAATCATAATACCTATTCAACTAATTCTTTAATAATTCTACCTAACAAGCTGATAAAGGTGCAAGTTATAAGTTAGGTTAATTATTTTTCAATATATGATGTAAGAGTTAAAGGGAGTGTTAAAATGTTAGATTCATTTTCTCAAGAGAAACTAATTGTACAAGAAGTTCCTCAAGGCGGACATAAAAAGAAGGCTGAACCCTTTTCAAAACCTTCTATCTATTGTTTCTTAAACCACTCTGCTGAACGGAGACAGTTTAGGCTGTTATGCCTGGCGGCTTTGTTGGAATAAGTTTTTCAACATTGCTAACAATAAAATTGATTGTATCGTCAGCTACCTTATCGAATTTATCATTTATCTCTTTTCCTATTTTTTCATTTTTAACATATTCGTGTAGAGCTAAAGCAGTTATAGCTGCACATGCTGCAATTAAGCCAGTTTTTGCTATAATGAGCATTGATAATCCTCCTGCAAATATAAATGTTAATCCAATAGCTAGGTTTATAATTTTACTTTGTGTTGTTTGTTGTGCTGCCTGATTCTGATCTACTTTTTCTTTTTCAAGAGCGTTTGATATTGTTTTTGAGAAAATTTTTACCGCGATTGTTGCAATTGCGATCATAGCTAATCCTATGGCTATTTTTGCTAAGAGAAAAAATGATGGGAACACCATCGCAAAGAATAGTAAGCCAGCTCCTACAATTAGTAACTTATTTTTAGGTTGGATTTCATTTGATATAATAAACCTCCATTTCATAACTGCCGGAGTATACCTAATATAAAATACGGAGATAGTCAACATATTTTATGAAAGGGCGCGTTAAAAGTTTTTTTCATGTTGTTCTTCGCCGCCTCGTGGTTAAATTTGGAATTTTAGAAAGAGTTACGTATTATTTGAAATTCTTGTATACTGTTTTGAATCAGTTAAATAGATAATGAAGTGCAGGACGCAGTTTTAATTTTACAAGATGGCAAGTGCTTTTGGGGAAAATCAGTAGGTAAAAAAGGCAAGTGCATAGGTGAGGTCTGTTTTACCACTGGTATGACCGGTTATCAGCATACTATAACTGATCCTTCTTTTGCTGATCAAATTATAACGTTCACTTTTCCTCATATTGGTAACATTGGAATAAACCATAAAGATAATGAAGGAGAGAAAATTTTTGCAAGTGGTGTGGTTATGCGTGAACTTTCTTCTATGTCCCACCCTTCTTCATATATCAGTTTAAATGATTGGTTAGAGAAAAATAACGTGGTTGGGATATCAGGAATTGATACTAGAGCTTTAACGAGACATTTGAGAAAACATGGATCTCAAAGTGGAATGATATGCCCGTCAAGCGAGACGCATGTGTTGGATAAATTGAAGGAATACAAATCTGTAAATGGGATAGAAATAACCAATAAAGTCAGCTTGCATAGTAATTTTAAAAGTGACCTTAATGCAAAATATAGGGTTGTAATCGTTGATTTTGGCGTAAAAATCAGTATAGTTTCACGCTTAATAGAACTTGGTTGTACAGTTGAATTAATCAGACCAAGCACAGGTTTTGCTCAAAAAGTGTTGAGTATGAATCCAGATGGTATAGTGCTTTCAAATGGTCCTGGTGATCCGCAAGAAATAGGAGAAAGTGTAGTTTCAGAGATAGACATTATTATAAAATCTAAAATACCAATTTTTGGCATATGCATGGGTCATCAATTACTTGCGATTACTTTGGGAGCAAAGACCATCAAGATGGATATTGGTCACCGAGGGAGTAACCATCCAGTTTATGATGTAATTAGTGGAAAAGTTGAGATCACTAGCCAAAACCATGGTTTCGTTGTTGATTCAGCTTCTCTTCCAAGTAATGTTGAAATTACTCACATTTCTCTATTTGATAATAGTGTAGAGGGGATAATGATGAAGGATTACTTAGTCTTTTCTGTGCAATATCATCCAGAAGAAGCGCCAGGTACGCATGATTCGCATTATTTATTTAGACGTTTTATTGGCAATATTGTGTTGTATAAAATGAAATCTGCATGATTTTAATCAGGGTAGGTTTTATTGCTTGATTTTTTAATTTTAGGCGTTTAGTATTAAATACAATAAAAGCTTGAGTTAAGGTACTAAAATAGCGTTCTCTTAACAAATTTTTGTGGAGGAGTGACCGAGTGGTTAAAGGTAACAGACTGTAAATCTGTCCGCATTGCGTACGTAGGTTCGAATCCTACCTCCTCCATTGTGCGGGTATAGCTCAATGGTAGAGCTCTAGCCTTCCAAGCTAGTGACGTGGGTTCGATTCCCACTATCCGCTCTTTTTTTTGTTGTATTTTTATAAAATCAACATATTATTTATTGATGTATTTGTATTTTAGGTAGAAAAGTTTAAATTATGACAGCAGTAGTGGAAGCATTTGGAAAGCCGCATGTAAATGTGGGAACAATAGGACATGTGGATCATGGGAAGACAACGTTAACAGCGGCGATAACAAAGCATTATGGAAATTTTGTAGCGTACGATCAGATAGATAAGGCGCCAGAAGAAAGGAAAAGGGGAATAACGATAGCAACAGCGCATGTTGAGTATCAGACGGAAAAAAGGCATTATGCACACGTTGATTGTCCTGGACATGCTGACTATGTAAAGAACATGATAGTAGGTGCAGCACAGATGGATGCGGCGATATTGGTAGTGTCGGGGGTTGATGGGCCAATGCCACAAACGAGAGAGCATATATTGCTAGCGAAGCAGGTAGGTGTTGGATATATCGTGGTGTATATAAATAAAGCTGATGTTGCTGATGCTGATATGATAGATTTGGTAGAAATGGAAGTGAGGGAATTGCTGAATAAATACGGATTTCCAGGGGATGAAGTGCCTGTGGTAGTGGGGTCTGCATTGAAAGCGCTGGAGGATGACAGTAGCGAATATGGAAAGAAATCAATAGATAAATTGATGGAAAAGTTAGATGAGTATGTGGCGGTTCCACCAAGGCCTGTGGATTTACCATTTTTATTGCCAATCGAGGATGTATTTTCGATATCGGGGCGAGGAACGGTGGTAACAGGAAGGATAGAGAAGGGAGAGATAAAGACGGGAGAAGAGATAGAGATAATAGGTCTGAAAGCGACGCAAAAGACGATATGCACAGGTGTAGAAATGTTTAAGAAGTTGCTGGATAAGGGGAGTGCAGGACTCAATGTAGGAATATTGTTAAGAGGAACAAAAAGAGAAGAAGTGGAGAGAGGGCAAGTATTAGCAAAACCGGGGACGATAACGCCGCATAGAAAGTTTAGGGCGGAGGTTTATATATTAAAGAAAGAGGAAGGAGGAAGGCATACACCATTTTTTGCGAATTACCAGCCACAGTTTTATTTAAGGACAACGGATGTAACTGGGAGCATAAAATTGCTAGATGGGAAGGAGATGGTAATGCCAGGAGATAATGTGAGTGTAGAAGTAGAATTGCAAGTACCGATAGCAATGGATAAGGGATTGCGTTTTGCGATAAGAGAAGGCGGTAGAACTGTTGGTTCTGGTGTTGTTTCTGAAATTTTGGAGTGAGAGTAGTAACTAAGATGAAGCAAGATATATATATTAACATTAAGGCTTTCGATTGTTCTTTATTGGAGGAGTGTGTTCGAAAATTTGTTGATGAATTAAAGCGGTCCAATGCAAAATTATCTGGTCCGATTGCGTTGCCAAGAAAAGATTCTAAATTTATTGTTAATAGATCTCCTCACGTTGATAAAAAATCTCGTGAACAGTTTGAAATGAGAACTTCTAGGCGTTTGATTGTTTTACATGATCTTACTCCTACTATGATGCAGATGCTTACAGGTTTATCTTTTTCTGCTGGCGTAGAAGTGGATTTAAAAGTCAAGGAAGTTAAGGTTTAGGAGAAGGAAATGAAGAGAATAAATTCGCTGAGGAGAATTGGTTTACTAATGATGAATATTGGTCATACTGCTATGTATTCTGACAATAGTCGCATGGCTGTAACTTTATTGCATCTCAGCGAAACTTATATTGTTGATATAAAAGGACAAGATAAATGTGGCTATAATTCAGTCATTTTAGGCACAGGAGATTTTAAAAATATAGCAAAACCTCAGTTGGAATATTTAAAGAAAAAGGGTATAAATAATAAATGTAAGTTATACGAAAGTAGATTAAATGACCTGTCGGGAATAGAATGTGGTAAAAAAGTGGGAATCAATCATTTTGTGGTTGGTCAATATCTTGATATTACGGGTTATTCTATAGGTAAAGGATTTGCTGGTGTGATGAAGCGGCATAACTTCAGTGGGCTTAGGGCATCTCATGGTGTTTCTATTGCTCACAGATCACAAGGTTCCACTGGTCAATGTCAGGATCCTGGTAGAGTATTCAAAGGAAAGAAAATGGCTGGTCATTTAGGTAACAGCAGAATAACTGCACAAAATATGAAGATATTATCCATTGATCATGAAAATAGTATAATTGCTGTGAAGGGTAATAATGTTCCTGGGTTTAAAAATTCCTATGTTTTTGTAAGAGATGCAGTTAAAAAATCTTTACATAAAGATGTTCCTTTTCCGGTAGGTTTACTGTTAGATGTAAATGATGATGCTAGTAATTTGGTAAGTTAGTTATGGAATGTAATTTAGTTAATCTATCTAATAATAATGTAGGTACTGCTCAGCTCAATCCTTTGATATTTTCTGCTAAGCAAAAATTGAGTATTTTGCATGATATAGTGAGATGGCAATTAGCGAAGAGAAGAGCTGGTACTCATAAAACAAAAGGTATCAGTGATGTCTCTGGTACAACAGCTAAACCTTATGGTCAAAAACGTACCGGTAGGGCAAGACAAGGGAGCTTGCGATCTCCTCAATTTAGAGGTGGTGGGATTATTTTCGGCCCTGTTGTGAGGAGTCATACTTATTCTCTTAATAAGAAGGTACGCAAATTTGGTTTAAAAATTGCTTTATCTCTAAAGTATTTAAATAATCAAGTGATTATTCTGGATAATTTAAATATTGATGTGAAGAAAACGTCTGAAATGTGTAAATGTATTAAAAATTTTAAATTTTCTTCCTTTTTGATAGTTGGTGATTATGGAGATGATTTGTTGCGTGCTGTTAGAAACTTGCATTATGTAGACTTAATCAAACCTATTGGGTTAAATGTCTTTGATATATTGAATCACGAATGCGTGATGTTGACAAAGGATACTTTAAAGCATCTTGAAGGTAGATTGTTATGATCAAATATAATAATATAATAAAATCTCCTATAATTACAGAAAAGGCCTCTTTTTTGAGGGAGAAGTTTAATAAATATTCTTTGTATGTTTTTGTAAATGTAAATAAGCGTCAAATAAAGTTGGCAATAGAGTCTCTATTTGATGTTAAAATTTCTTCTATAAATGTTGTTAGAATTAAGCCTAAATATAGGCGTTTCAGGGGTGTGATTGGTTGTGAAAAACAGAAAAAGAAAGTTTATTTTTCTTTGATAGATGGTCAAAAATTAGATATAATGAGCGTTTAATATGGGTATGAAATTTTTTAATCCTGTTACTCCGTCTTCTCGTGGGACTGTGTTAGTAAGTAAAGTTGGTTTATCAAAAGATGAGCCAGAAAAGTCTCTTACATCCGGTAAAAAGTCCAGTGGTGGAAGAAATAATTATGGTAGAATTACAACTCGTCATAGGGGTGGTGGTCACAAAAAGAAGTATAGAGTTATAGATTTTAAGCGTAATAGAAGTGGTCAGGGTATAGTTGAAAAAATAGAGTATGATCCAAATAGAAGTGGGTTTTTAGCGTTAATATCATATAAGGAAGATGATATTAAGTCTTATATATTAGCTCCTCAAGGTATGAAGCCTGGTGATATTGTTACAGCTGGAAATGATGCTGATATTTTGCCAGGTAATTGTTTGCTACTCAAGTATATACCTGTTGGTTCTTTCGTTCATAATGTTGAGCTGAAGCCAGGTAATGGTGCTGCGATTGCTAGAGCTGCTGGTTGTTATGCGCAAATTGTTGGTCGTGATGGCCAATATGTTTTATTACGACTCAGGTCTGGTCAAATTAGGTTGATTTTATCTTCTTGCAAGGCTACTATTGGTGTAGTATCTAACCCTGACCATAAGAATAGAAAGCTGGGTAAAGCTGGAAGAAGTAGGTGGCTTGGAATTAGACCTACTGTGCGTGGGGTTGCAATGAATCCGGTTGACCATCCTCATGGAGGTGGGGAAGGGAAAACCTCTGGTGGTCGTCATCCTGTTACTCCTTGGGGTGTTGCAACAAAAGGAAAGAAAACTCGGAGGAAAAATAAATCTAGTGATAAGTATATAAAACAATTGAAAGGTTAGTTTATGAGTAGATCTGCGTGGAAGCCTCCTTTTTGTCATCCTTCTATATTAAAGTCGGTGAATAATGCTTTAAACAAGGGGTTTGTTAACATGGCTATAAAAGTTCATTCCAGGGCTTCTGTAATTCTTCCTAATTGTTTAGGTTTAAAGTTTGCTGTTTATAATGGTAAGGATTACATTCCTGTTAATGTTAATGATCAGAATATGATAGGTCATAAGTTTGGTGAATTTTCGCCCACTCGTAAATTTACTGGGCATAGTGGTGATAAAAAGGCGACAAGAAGGTAATTGATATGAAAAACAGAGATGTAATAGTTAAAGCTGGTTCTAGGGTTTTAAAATCAACTCCTCGTAAATTGAATTTGGTTGCTGGTTTAGTACGTAATAAAAAAGTTTCTTTTGCCACTGTGCAATTAAGATTTTGTGAAAAGAAAGCTGCGGGTCTTATAAGGAAGGTATTAAATTCTGCGATTGCTAATGCTCAATATAATTATGGATTGGATATCGATAATTTATATATAAAAGAAATTTCAATAGGTAAGTCTCTTACTTTGCGTAGGGTATGTCCAAAAGCTATGGGTAGAGCTAATAGAGTTAGTAAACGTTATAGTAATATAACTGTAAAATTGGGAGAAATTATATGATTCATAAAAATAGAAAATTAATAAGGAAAGTGCAAAAGTATGGGAAACGTTAATCCTAAAGGATTTAGGTTAAAAATAATTAATACTTGGTCATCTGTTTGGTATGCTGAGAAGGGTTATAAACAAGGGTTGCATCAAGATTTATCTATTCGCAGTTATATAAATGAATCTTTTAAGCATGCTGGTGTTTCTAAAGTAATTATAGAGCGTACAATCGATTTGGTGTCTGTAATAATACATTCTTCTAGACCTGGAGTGATAATAGGTAAGAAAGGCTCAGATATTGAGAAGATAAAGCAAAAAATAGCTGAAAAAGTAAAAAATAATGTGGAAGTGAATGTAGTAGGAGTTAAAAGGTCTGAAATAGATGCAGTTTTAATATCAAGCAGCATTGCACAACAGTTAGAAAAAAGGGTTTCATTTAGAAGAGCGATGAAAAAAGCTATTCAAAGTTGTTTGAGGATGGGTGCTAGAGGTATTAAAGTAAGTTGTTCTGGGCGCCTTGGCGGAGCTGAGATAGCTCGTACTGAATGGTATAAAGAAGGTCGTTTGCCTTTACACACTTTACGTGCTAATATAGATTATGCTTTTTGTGAAGCAAAAACTATATATGGTATTATAGGAGTTAAGGTTTGGGTTTATATTGGTAATTAAGGTATATTGAGATGTTTGTTCCCAAAAAGAGTAAATATAAGAAGGTATTTAAGGGGCGAATTAAGGGTAATACAAAAGGTGGTAGCACATTATCTTTTGGAGATTATGGCTTAAAAGCTGTAGAAGCAGGTAGGATTCAGTCTAAGCATATTGAAACTGCAAGGCGTGTAATATCTAGAACATTAAAACGCTCTGGTAAAGTGTGGATAAGAATTTTTCCTGATACCCCTGTTAGTAAAAAGCCGGCAGATGTACGTATGGGTAAGGGAAAAGGTAGTGTTGAATTTTGGGTGTTTAAAGCTAAGCCCGGTAGAATGTTGTTTGAGATTAGCAGTGATGTTCCCATGCATTTAGCAAGATTGGCGCTTGAAAAGGCAACCGCTAAGCTTCCTATGAAGTGTAAATTTGTATCTAATCATAATTAAATGGAGTTGCAATGGATATAGCTGACATTGAATCGAGGTCTTCACAAGAATTGCATGAAATTCTTGTAAATTTGAGAAAAGAGTTTGTTAATTTGGTTTTTCAAAAGAAGTTGGGGCAGTGCAACAATATTTCGCGTTTTAGCTTAATAAGAAAGAGCATAGCTCGTATTCTAACTACATTAAATAAAAGAAGAAGAGAGGAAAAGAATGCCTAAAAAGGTTTTTTGTGGTACTGTAACTAAGGCTAAGTGTGATAAGACTGTAAAGGTTTCGGTATTACAAGTGTATAAGGATCAGCTGTATAAAAAGGTTATAAAAAAATACAAGAAGTATACAGCACATGATGAGAATAATAGTTGTAAAGAAGGGGACAAGGTTTTAATACAAGAACACAAGCCTATTTCTACTACTAAAAAATGGGTTGTTGTTAATAGCTCACATTGAATAGGATATTTATATGATTCAAAAAAATACATTGTTGGAAGTAGCTGATAATTCTGGTGCGCGTGCAGTGCTTTGTATTGGTTTATTGGGTGGTAGAAAGTCTGCATCTATAGGTGACACAGTTATTGTATCTACTAAATCTATTACTCCAAGAGGGAAGGTTGAGAAGGGAAAAGTATATAGAGCAGTTGTGGTGAGGGTGAAAAGCCCTATTAGAAAATCTGATGGTTCTGTAATTCGTTTTTCTAGCAATGCTGTAGTTTTGATTAACGATCAAGGTGAACCACTTGGCACTCGGGTATTTGGTCCGGTAAAAAAGTTATCATCTGGTTCTTTTATGAAGATAATGTCATTAGCTGTTGAGGTTTTATAATGAGTGCTAAAATAAAAAGTGGTGACGACGTTATAGTTTTAACTGGTAGAGATAAGGGAAAAATTGGTAAAGTGATTAAAGTTGTGGCATGTGATGCTAAAAAGAAAGTAATTGTTTCTGGGGTAAATGTACATAAGAGACACACTAAACCAAAAGCTGGTAGTAGTGGTGGTATATTAAATAAAGAGTTAGCTATTGATATATCCAACGTTGCAACATTAGACCCTAAATATAAAACTCCAACTAGAGTGGGGTTTAAGGTTATAGGCGGTAGAAAAGTGCGTTTTGCAAAAGTTTCTGGAGAAGTGATAGATTAGGTTGATATGTTTAAAGAATTGTATAAAGATAGCATAGTAAAGTCCTTAAAGGATAAGTTTAATTACGGCAATATCATGCAAGTGCCTAAACTTGTCAAGGTGTGTATCAATATGGGCGTTGGAGATGCTGCTACAGATAGTAAAGCAATAAATGAACCACTTGATAGCCTATATTTGATTGCTGGGCAGAAGCCTTTATCAACTTTTGCAAAAAAATCTATTTCTGGCTTCAAGATCAGAAAAGGTGCTACAGTAGGTTGCAAAGTAACTTTGCGTAGAGATAAAATGTATGAGTTTTTAGAAAGATTGATATATATTGCTTTGCCAAGGGAAAAAGATTTTAGAGGATTTAGTGTGAAGCAATTTGACGGTAATGGTAATTTTTCCTTTGGTATAAAGGAACATATCTCGTTTTTAGAAATAGACTATGATAAAATAAGTAAAATTAGAGGTATGGATATTAATATTATAACAAGTGCAGTTAGTGATAAGGAAGCAAAGGAATTATTACTGGCTCTTAAATTTCCTTTTTTTGATTAATTGAGAGGAGAAATATATGGCAAAAAAATCTATGATAGAAAGAAATCTTCGCAGAATAAAGCTGTGCAATCAATATAAAGAAAAAAGAGAGAAATTGAAATCTATAATAAATAATAAGAATTTGTCTATTGTAGAAAGGTTTACAGCTCAAAATAAATTAATTAAAAAATTGCCTAGAAATTCTTCTAAAACCAAAATTAGAAATAGGTGTGCTTTAACTGGGAGACCAAGAGGAGTATATAGAAAATTTGGTTTATGTAGAATTGTTTTGCGTGATTTATGTTCTTTTGGGCAAGTTCCAGGAGTTACAAAGTCTAGTTGGTAAATATAATATAAGGAGTATATTGTGGCGTTATCTGATAGTATTGGTGATTTTTTAACAAGGATACGTAATGCTCAATTGGCAATGCATAGAACAACAAGAGTGTTGTTTTCTAAAGTGAATTCTTCTATACTGAAGATTTTAAAAGATGAAGGGTATATCCTTGATTATGAAAAGCAAGTTGTAGATAATTTACCTTCTTTCATTGTAAAATTGAAGTATTATGAGAAGTCACCTGTAATTAGTGACATAGTTAGGGTGTCAAAGCCTGGTTGTCGTTGTTATTCTAAGTATAAGGACATTTCTAAAGCATATAATGGTCTTGGTATTTTTATTATATCGACACCCAAAGGAGTGATGACTGATTATAATGCACATAAGTTAAAGGTTGGTGGAGAAGTTTTGTGTCGTGTGTTTTAAATAATAGGAGAAATTCATGTCTCGTATAGGTGCTGCTCCTATCAATATTCCTGCTGGTATTTCAGTTGAATATAATAATGGTAGGATGTTAATAAAGAGTGCTAAGGCTGAAAAAGAGCTTAGCTTAATCAGTGATGTTGTGTGCCGGATTGTTGATAATCAGCTACTCCTTTCTGTGGATCAAGATAAAGATGATTATGATGAAATAAAGCCTATGTGGGGCACTTATAGGAGTAATATTAATAATATTATTAACGGCATGGTTGATGGTTTTTCTGTTAATCTTGAGATTAATGGTGTTGGATATAAGGCAGAGTGTGATGGTAAGTATTTGACTTTGTATCTTGGTTATAGCCATAATGTTAAATATAAAGTGCCTAAAGATGTTGAGATTAAGTGCATAAAGCCAACTCACTTAGTAGTTAGTGGTATGGATAAGCAAAAAGTCTATATGGTGGCATCTGATATATGCAGGATTAGGAAGTACGATCCTTATAAAGGTAAGGGTATTGTAATAAAGGGTAAATTTATGTTGCGTAAAGTTGTAAGTAAAAAGAAGTAATTAAGATGAGAAGGTTATATAATTTTTTAAGTAACTATGAAAAAAGGAAGTTGCGTAATAGAGCGAAGCTTGATAAGAGCGCTGAACGTTTGCGTATATCCATATTTAAATCTAATAGGCATTTTTATGTCCAGTTAATTAATGATGTAAAAGGAGTAACTCTCACTTCAGCTTCTACTTTGGATGCTAAAATTAAGGATGTATGTAAAGGAAAAGTCAATGCTGAAACTATAAAACAGGTTTCTTCTTTAATGATTGAGCGCTTATCTGGTCTGAAATTAGAACAAAAGCTAGTATTTGATCGTGGAGCGTATAAATATACAGGATTAGTTTCTCAATTTGCTGAGGCTTTAAGAAGTTCTGGATTTGAGTTTTAGAAGGTTTTGAATATGGCTATAAAGAATTTACAAAATAATAATGATTTATCAGAGCTTTTAGTTTCGGTACGAAGAGTAACAACGGTTACCAAAGGTGGCAGAAGATTTTCATTTTCAATTTTGGTTGTTGTTGGTGATGGGAAGGGTAGGGTAGGATGTGGAATAGGTAAGCACGCAGAAGTTGCTGAAGCAAGAGTCAAAGCTGTAAATGCTGCAAAGAAATCGATGATTAGAGTGTACTTGCGTGAAGGTAGAACTTTGCATCATGATATTAAAGCTAAATTTTGTTCTGGTGAGATAGTTTTAAGAACCGCAAGAGCCGGAACAGGTATTATTGCTGGTGGAGCGATTAGATCAGTTTTTGAGGTGTTAGGTATAAAGGATGTGGTAGCTAAATCCACTAGATCAAATAATCCTCATAATGTTATATGTGCGGTATTTAAGGCTTTTGATAGTATGTTATCTCCTCGTCAGGTAGCAAGCAAAAGAGGCAAAAAGATTAGCGAGATAGTTGGAAACAGGTAAAGTATGAATAATGCTGTAAAATTAAACTCTATATTTACTAAGTTATCTAAGAAAAAGAAGCCTAAGTTGCTGGGTAGAGGTATCGGTTGTGGTAAAGGTAAAACATCCGGTAGAGGGCATAAAGGGCAAAAGGCTAGAAGTGGAGTTTCCATAAATGGTTTTGAGGGTGGACAACAGTCTATATATACTCGTTTGCCTAAAAGAGGTTTTAAGCCTATACGTAGGAACATATATTCTATAATTAATGTTGGCGATATACAGCGCTTAATGGAAGCTAAAAAAATAGTGAAAGACTCTGTTATAGATAAGGAGAGGCTGTATAGATTAGGTTTTATAAAGTCTATTAAGGATAAAATTAAACTTCTTAATAAAGGTAAGTTGAGCGAAAAATTTGTGTTTCATGTTGATTTTGCGTCAGAAGCTGCAAAAAAATCTGTAGCTTCAGTTGGTGGTAGTGTGGAAATACTATCGTAAATCATGGGCAATAAATCCGCATTTAATAGCTTGGATCCTACGTTGTTATATAAAGGCGATTTATTAAAACGTATATTTTTTACGCTAATAGCTTTAATTTGCTATCGCTTGGGTACTTATGTGCCTATTCCTGGAATTAATCTTGATGTAATTAATGATATATTTCCCAAAGAGGGCTCAGGTGTTTTTGGAGTATTTAATTTATTTTCTGGTGGTGCATTGGCTAGAATGACAATTCTAGCATTGAATGTTATGCCATATATAATGGCTTCTATCATTATTCAGTTGCTTTCTTCTGCGATTAAAGGAATGAAGGAAGTTAAGAATGATGGAGAGTCAGGCCGTAGAAAGATGAATTCTTATATACGCTACCTGACCATAGTAATTTGTGTATTTCAATCAATTCCAATTTTGGTTGGATTGGAAGGGATGAATAGGGAAGGGGTATTGGTTGTAATCGAACCTGGTGTTATGTTTCGTACAATAGGTGTTTTCAGCCTTTTAGGTGGAACTATGCTTTTAATATGGCTTGGTGAACGAATCAGTGCTAGCGGTATAGGCAATGGTATCTCATTAATCATTTTCACGGGCATAATATCAGAGTTACACAGCGCTTTGTCATCTCTGTTAACGTTAAATAAAAACGGTAGCGTATCGTTATTTATTATCCTTTTTGTTTTGGTATTGTTTTTTTTGCTGCTAGTCTTAGTCATTTTTGTAGAGTCTTCTTATAGAAAAGTTATTGTTCAACATCCTAAAAAGCAATTTAAAAGATTACATAATGACGATTTTACTTATATTCCATTGAAGATTAATTTATCTGGTGTAGTACCAACCATTTTTGCTAATGCAATTTTATTGACACCTATTTCAATTGCAAATTTCTATAAGGGGCACGCTTTTTCTGATTTTATTTTAAATTACTTTATGGCAAATAAAGTAGTATATATTGTAGCCTATTTGGTGCTGATAGTATTTTTTAATTTTTTCTATACCAATTTTATATTTAATCCAGAGGAAAACGCAGATTTTCTTAAAAAAAATGGTGGTTTTATACCTGGTAGAAGGCCTGGGAAACATACTTCTGATTACCTTCAAGATATAGTTTTTAAGTTGACATTCATTGGCTCTGCGTATTTGGTAGTCATATGTACTGTACCTGAAGTTATGAGATATTATTATGATATACCATTTATTTTTGGTGGGACGAGTCTACTGATTATAGTGAACGTTATTACTGATACTATTATGCAAATACAATCTTATATTTTTTCGAATAGGTACGATAGCTGGATAAAGAAATATGAGTCTAAAACGAGGAAAGTAAGATGATCATTACGATTTTTGGTCCTCCAGGTTCTGGTAAAGGTACTCAGTCAAGCTTGTTAATAGCAAAATATAATTTAAAATTAATTTCAGTGGGGGATTTATTAAGGAATATTATATCTAATGGCAGTGAGTTAGGTAAAAAAATAAAGGGTACCGTGGAATCTGGTAATTTAATTCAAGATGAAATTATATGTGGATTATTGCATGACCAGCTTGCATTAATGGATGATAATTGCTTATTAGATGGTTTTCCGAGAAATTTAAACCAGGCTCATTTTTTGACTCAAGTTTTGCAAGAAAAATATAATAGGGATGTTGATATTGTAATTGAACTGCAGCTTGACGATAATATTGCAATCGATAGATTAAAAAATCGTCTCGCGTGTTTGGACTGTAAAAGCATATATAGTGTATCTTCTTTTAAGAGTACTACTTGTGCTAAATGTAAAAGTACGAGGTTAGAGAAAAGAATTGATGATGCTGATATGTCTGCAATTAATAAGAGAATAAGTGAATATCACCTTCAAATGAAAGGTTTACGCGAGTATTATAAAGGCAAATTATTAACAATTGACGCTAATTTGAGTGTTGATGAGGTAACGCAAGAGATTGAAAGTAAAATTTCTTGTAATTTGGTTTGACTCTGAGTTGTTTTATGGTATAAATTAAGAGTTGTTATTAATAAAGTATCGAGGTACCAGTGGCACGTATTGCAGGCATAAATATTCCAGTGAGGAAATGTGTTCCTTTTGCATTAACTTATATATATGGTATAGGTATTGCTACTGCGAATGTAATTTGTCACGCTTGTGAAGTTGATAAGCGCAAACGTGTTTCAGAATTACGAGATGAAGATATAGAAAAGATCAGCAGTTTCATTAGACAAAATTATGTTATAGAAGGTGAGCTCAGAAAAGAAGTGGCTATGAACATAAAATCTTTAGTGGAAATGGGATGCTATAGAGGAGTGAGACATAGAAAAGGTTTACCTGTGAGAGGGCAAAGGACTCATACTAATGCTAAGACTCGTAAAGGTAGATCTCGGTTGCCTATTGCTGGGAAAAAATAAAATTTATTATTATTGTGAGTTTTAATGAAAAAAGTCAAAACGGTTGGTAAGAGTACAAAGGAGTTTATTACTGGTGTTGTTCATATTCGTGCAACTTTTAATAATACTTTTGTAAATGTAACTGATGTTCATGGTAATACGCTATGTCAAACTTCTGTGGGTGCATGTGGTTTTTCAGGTTCGAGAAAATCCACACCTTATGCTGCAGGTAAGGCTGCGGAGGCTGCTGCGAAGAATGCAATGGAGAGATTTGGTATGAAGGTTGTCTCTGTAATAATTCGTGGTCCTGGCTTTGGTACCGAAGCTGCGGTTAAAGCACTTCAGAGCTGTGGGTTGACTGTGACTTCAATTGCAGATAAAACCGCAATTCCTCATAATGGATGCAGGTTAAGAAAAAAAAGAAGAGTATAGGATATTTGAAAAGGTTGTTTTATGTATTATAATAATAATGTTTCTCTCTGTAGCAATTTAGATAAATTGATTAAACCTAGTTCAGTTAAGGTAATATCAGATGATTCAAGTGAAAAAGGTGATATAGTCCTAGAACCGTTGGAAAGTGGTTTTGCTTTAACATTAGGTAATGCATTAAGACGTGTAATGTTATCTTCTCTTAAAGGTAGTGCTGTTTATGGAATAAAAATTGAAGGTATAACTCATGAGTTTACTTCAATTCAAGGGGTAAGAGAAGACGTAACTGATATAGTATTAAATATGGGCATGTTGAGTTGTAAATTAAATGGTGCTTCTAATAAATGCTTAAATTTAAACGCTAAAGGGCCTTGCCAGGTATTAGCTGGGATGATAGAAACTGATGATCAATGCTCTATTGTTAATAAAGATTTGTTAATATGTACGCTGGGGCAAAATGTAGAGCTTAATATGACCATATATGTGGCTAGCGGAAAAGGTTATCTTCCTGTAACTAAGTATAAAGAAAATGAACTTTTGAAGCTTATGAGTGAACAGGATTTAATTGGTTTTATTCCAGTTAATGCTTTGTATAGCCCTGTCAACAGGGTTTCGTACAGGGTAGAGAATAGTCGTGTTGGCCAAGTGACTGATAAGGATAAGCTGATATTGTCAATTGAAACTGATGGTACAATCTCTCCAAGTCAAGCTGTTGACTCTGCTGCAAGAATATTACAGGAGCAACTTCAGCCCTTTATTAGTTCTGATGTAAGTTATAAAAAATCGCAGGTTTCTTCGTCTAGTGGTGCTAAAGATTTGGGTTATGACCCTGTCTTATTGCGTAAGGTAGATGAAATGGAATTATCTGTCAGGTCTCATAACTGTCTGAAAAACGAAAACATCACTTATATAGGTGATCTTGTGCAAAAGACAGAAGGTGAAATGTTAAGAACTGCTAATTTTGGCAGGAAGTCTTTGAATGAGATTAAGGCAGTTTTGGCTAATTTTGGCTTGTCTTTGGGTATGAATGTGCTAAACTGGCCGCCTAAGGATATAGATGAGTTGGCTAAACAACATACTGATGAAGATTAGGTGATATATGAAACATGGAATAAAAAAACGTAAACTATCTCGTTGCACTGAACATAGATTATCGACGTTAAAGAATCTATCTATCTCATTAATTAACCATGAGCAGATTGTAACTACTTTACCAAAAGCTAAGGAACTTCGTCCATATGTCGAAAAGTTTATTACAATTGCTAAGAATAAGAATACTTTACATGGTAGAAGACTTTTGCTTTCACGCCTTCATAATAGTAAGTTAGCAGTTGATAAGTTATTAAACGTCTTAGCCAGCCGTTATCAAGATCGTAAAGGTGGGTATTCTAGAATAATAAAATTTAGCACTCGAAAGGGTGATTGCGCTTCAATGGCAGTGATAGAACTGGTTAATAGGGATATTGCAGCAAGAGGTAAGGTTTATAGTAAAAATAGAGAAGGAGGCAAAGTAGTTACACAAAGTTAATTATTATCATAATTGTTCTTCTTATGGTAAGTAGGTTACGCTACTTTGTAGGTTACTTTGGCGAATTGTTAGTTTTGGCATATTTAAAGCTGAAATGGTATAATGTTATAAAACGCCGTTACCGTTGTAAGTTCGGTGAAATTGACTTAATTGTATCTAAAAAAAAGGAGCTGATTTTTATAGAAGTTAAAACAAGTTTACTTGGAAAAGAAATACCGATATCTCATCTTCAATGTCAGTCTATTATAAATTCTTCTAAGTATTTCTTAAGTACAAACCTTAGTTTTTTAGATTATTCAGTCAGATATGATTTATGTTTTCTTTCCTTAAAGAGAGGACCTGTTTATATAAAAAATGCTTGGATTGAAGAATGGAAGGTTTGTAGCTGAATTAATTTAGATTTACTGGATTTAATATGAAAAAGACCCAATACAATAATTTAGTTTCATCTTACGCTAGAGTGCTGTTTCATGTCTCAGGAAGCAGGTTAGGTATTATAAGGAAAGAAGTAGAATTTTTATTGGCTTTTTTTAAGGATCAACGTGATGTTTTTGTGTACCTATCTCATCCTATGATTTCTTTTGCACACAAAAAAGAAGTGATGCTTTCTATAAATGAGCACTTGAGTGAAAATTTAGTAAAATTTATTATGGTTATATTTGCAAACAAACGCTCTAGTTTATTGATCCTTATATTAGAAAAATTCTTAAGTCTTGCAAAAGAAAATGAAAATGAATTCGAAATTACTATAAAGTCAGCAGAAGCTTTAAAGGAATCTGATATAAAAATAATTACTGAATCTTTGAGCTTTCTTGGTAAAATAATAAAAGTAAGCAATGTGGTTGACCCTTCTATACTAGGTGGCTTCGTAGTTAGGTATGGTTTTAATTTGATCGATGCTTCGCTAAAAAGTTACTTAGATAGGTTAGTTGACTTAAGTAAAATGGAAATATTAAAAGTAAGGAATTTTGTATGAAGAACAGTATGAATGTTTCTGAGATAGCAAGTGTAATAAGGGAAAAAGTTGAGACGTTTGATAATCCTATAAAGCGGGAAAATATAGGTGAAGTAATTTCAGTAACAGATGGTATCGCATTGGTTTATGGGCTGGAAAAAGCAAAATTCGGTGAAAAGGTATTTTTTGCAAGCGGTGTAGAAGGAATAGTTCTTGATTTAGATCATGATACGGCTGGAATAGTTGTGCTTGGTAATGACCGTGATGTGAAAGAAGGGGACGTTGTAAAATGTAGTGGTGATGTTGTGCAGGTGCCTATAGGGCATGAATTGTTAGGGAGAGTTGTAAATGCGTTGGGCCATCCTATAGACGACGGTGGGGAAATTAGAGCCAAAAACAGAATGGATATAGAATCTAAAGCGCCAGGCATTATTGATCGTAAGTCTGTGCATGAGCCACTACAAACAGGAATTAAAATTATAGATTTGCTAATTCCAATAGGTAGAGGGCAGCGTGAATTGATTATTGGCGATAGACAAATTGGTAAAACTACTATTGCGCTTGATACTATTATCAATCAGAAGAAGATTAACGATGAGGTAAACGAAAATCAAAAAATTTACTGTGTTTATGTTGCTATTGGACAAAAAATTTCAACAGTAGCAAAAGTGGTAAATAAGCTGAAAGAAAGCGGAGCATTAGAGTATACAACTGTAGTTGTGGCTAGTGCATCTGACTGCGCGCCTATGCAATTTTTAGCACCTTATGCTGGTTGCACTATTGGGGAATTTTTCCGTGACAATGGAATGCATTGTTTGATTATATATGATGATTTATCTAAGCATGCTGTGGCATATAGGCAGATGTCTTTATTGCTCAGACGTCCTCCTGGTCGTGAAGCTTACCCTGGAGATATATTCTATGTACATTCTCGCTTGCTTGAAAGAGCTGCTAAAATGTCTGATAAAAAAGGGCAGGGGTCTTTAACTGCTTTGCCGATTGTCGAAACTCAAGCTGGTGATGTATCTGCATATGTGCCAACAAATGTTATTTCAATTACCGATGGGCAGATCTTTCTTGAGTCTGAATTATTTTATAAAGGATTTCGACCTGCAGTAAATATAGGTTTGTCAGTTTCACGGGTTGGTTCTGCTGCACAACTAAAGTCTGTGAAGAAAGTTGCTAGTTCTATAAAGCTAAGCTTAGCTCAGTATAGAGAATTAGAAGATTTTGCAAAATTTGGTTCTGATCTTGATGCTAGTGTTCAATTATCCTTGAATAAGGGTAAATATCTTGTCGAGTTATTAAAGCAAAAACAACATTTACCTATGTCAATAGAAGAGCAAGTAGTGCTGATGTATATTTTTTCTAACCTATATAATCAGTTAAGTAAAATACAAATAAGTTACATTAATAAATTTGAACATGATCTTATTAATTATTTTCATACTGTACACCCTGGGGTTTTAAAAAAGTTGTCAAATGACATGAGTGATGATATAAAAGGTGATATTTTTAACATTGTGAGTAATTTCGTTACTCAATTTAATTGCGTTTAGGTGGTGATTATGGCTTCATCCATTATTAATAAATTTCCTATGACGAGGGAAGGTTTTGAGAATATGCAAGCCGAACTTGAAAAATTAAAGGAAGAAAAACCTTCTGTGATACAGGCTATTTCTGATGCTCGTGATCAAGGTGATTTGTCTGAAAATGCAGAGTATCATGCAGCACGGGAAAGGTTAGGTTTTATTGAAGGCCGTATAATGGAGATAGAAAGTAAGCTCTCACATGCGGAAGTAATAGAAGTAAAAAATTTGTCTGGTGATTCAGTAATGTTTGGTGCAACTGTGACATTAAGCATGTTAAGTGATAATAACGGTGAAGTGGAATATGTTTATAAGGTTGTAGGCGAATATGAAGCTGATGTTTCAAAGCAGTTAATATCTACTAGTTCACCACTTGGGAGTGCCTTAATCGGCAAAAAAGTCGGTGAGTATGTGGAAGTGACAGTGCCAAATGGAGAGAAATTGTATAAAATAGTTAAGATTGAATTTAAGTAAATTATTATGGTACAGGCCACTTATGCTTCAATGAGTCTACCCGGTATTTCTTCTGTGGAAGATGTATTAGAGGATGCTCGTTCCGGTAAATTATTCATTTTAGTTGATGATGAAAGTAGAGAGAATGAAGGTGATTTGGTTGTCTTAGCTGAAAAAGTAAAACCAGAACATATGGCTTTTATGGTTAGGTACGGTACAGGGGTTGTGTGCTTAGCAATGACTAAATTTCACATGAAGAGGTTGGGCCTTAATTTCATGGAAAAGAAAAATATTGGTGAAAATCATACCGCATTTACTACATCAATTGATGCACGTTATGGCATTACAACCGGTGTTTCAGCAGAGGATAGAACGAAAACTATACATGCTGCTATCAACAAGGATGGCACTCAGGATGACATCATAACTCCAGGTCATGTTTTTCCTGTAATTGCACATAAAGGTGGGGTGGCACAACGTGCTGGTCATACTGAAGCGAGTGTTGAAATGGCGAAGTTAGTAGGGTTTGATCATTCAGCAGTTATTTGTGAATTAGTGAATGATGATGGCTCTATGATGCGCTTACCTCAGTTACTTAAATTTGCTGAACAACATAAAATTAAGTTAACTACCATCGACAAACTTATCAGTTACGTTAAAAAATTAAACTAGCGTTTATAAATTTGTATAATTTAAGTGTTAAAATATAGAATTCCTATAAATTATACAAGCACAGAATTTCCATGTTTAGAATTGCTAAGTTTTTGACCTTATTGTTCTTTTTTGCATATTATAATAATGCTTACTCTATTAACATTATTAGAGATAGTGAAGTGGAAGCAATAGTGAAAGAGCTAGCGCAACCTTTATTTTTCGCTGCAAACATTGATAGTGACCGAATGAAAGTTTTTATAATTAATGATAATTCGATTAATGCTTTTGTAATTAACAACAACAGTATCTTCATTCATTTAGGACTTTTACAATACTCGGCTAAACCTTATGTCCTGCTTGGTATATTAGCACATGAGATTGCTCACATATCTGCTGGTCATATATTGCAAATGAGTAGTGCTATGGGTTATTTTCAATCGATAGCAATGATTAGTTATATGGTAGGATTAGTTTCTAGTATTATCATTAACCCTCAGGTTGCTGGTGCAATTTTGCTTAGTGGTGTAGCACTCAGTTCAGGGCTATTTTTTAACTATTCTCAAGAGCAAGAAAGTGTAGCAGATAGCTATGCTTTAAGGTACCTTGATGAATCTGGCTATGATAATTCAGGTATGAAAGAGATTTTTGATTATTTTAAAAGTATTGAGCATGAGAACACCGAGGAATATTTCCGCACTCACCCACTTAGTGAGAAACGCATATTTGCTGTACAAAATTATAAGGTCAAAAACAACGTAAAACCAATTTTTGCGGATAAGTTACTAAAGTTTGAGCGTGTGGTTGCAAAGTTAGACTCTTTCTTTGTTCCTATTCATGTGTTATCTAATAAATATGAAAATAATTCTGAGTATGTAAATGCTATAGTTTGCTATAGGCAAGGAAAGATAGAAGAGGCTATTGCTAAAGTTAATTCATTGATTCAAGAGTCACGCAATGACCCATACCTATATGAATTAAAAGCAGAAATGCTATACAAGGCCGGAAATTTAAGTGAAGCAATAAAAATGTATGAGGAATCGCTTAGGTATTTATCTGAGAAAAACAGTTATTTAGTGAAACTTGCATTATCTCATACTTTATTATTACACGGTGATGCAAAAAAGGCGATTTTTTACCTGGAGCAGATTTTGAATGTAGAACCAAATAACGCTTTTGTCTGGAAATATTTAAGCATTGCATATAAATGTGAAGCTGATACGGCAATGCATTATTTTGCCTTGACAAAAAAGGCTTGTATTGAAGGTGATTTAAAGCAATTTACAAAATATGCTGAGCTAGCTGTTAAAACTCTACCAAAAGATAGTCCTTATTTGTTGCAAGTTGAAGATATGAAGCGATTTAATGGATAACAAAAAAGCATTTCTGCACTTTTATGGGTTATTTTCCACACTTTTCCAACATAGCTTTTGCTTCATCACTTACGTTGGGCATAATTTTCGTTATGATAGTTTTAGCGCCAAAAAATACACCACAGAACATGCCTAGAGCAAAGAGGGCTGGCCACGGCATCCTGCCAAATATTGCAAGCAAAGCTGCACCAATTATTACTACCGTCATAAGTGGACCGCCTATTCCCCAAACGTAACCAATAATATTGCATATTACTTTAGTTGTGTCATCCATATCAGAATCAGTGGTAGCTGCATAACCTGAGAAAGAGAAAAGTAATACTACACAAAAAACACTAAAAAATCTTTTTATTATAGAGCTCATTTTCTTGCCTTTAAATAATAAATTAACGCAAACGCAAACCTACACATATTTTTATTTTAAAGTAAAAATTATAATTTGTCTATACATAAGTGTTGCTACATAAATAACCCACCATTAATGTTAAGCACATGCCCTGTTATATATTTTGCTTCATCACTTGCTAAAAATAAGACCCCTGCTGCTATTTCTTCCCCTGTTCCCATTCTTTTCATTGGAATATTATCTAATATTTTTCCCTTTTGTCCTTCATTTAAAACTTCAGTCATTTTAGTATCTATAAACCCAGGAGCAATACAATTTACTGTTATATTACGACTTGCAACTTCTTTTGCTATAGATTTGCTCATAGCTATTATTCCAGCTTTAGACGCTGCATAATTTGCTTGCCCGGCGTTTCCTGTCAGCCCTATTATTGAGGAAATATTTATAATTCTTCCCCAATTATTCTTAATTAGTCTCTTACATGCTTCTCTACTCAGCTTAAATGTAGAGCTCAAGTTAATATCAATTACTTTTTGCCATGCTTCATCTGTCATTCTCAATAATAAACTGTCTCGCGTAATGCCCGCATTGCATATAAGCCCGTCAAAGCCTTCCATCAACTCACTTGCTCTATTTACTAGTTGATTTACTTCCTCAGCATTTGATAAGTCACAAGGGAGTATGTGCATATTTTTTTCATATTGTTTAGCAACTTCTTCGAGCACTTCTTTTTTTGTGCCAGAAATACATAAAGTTGCTCCGGCTTTGTGCATAATTTTTACAATTGCTTGCCCTATTCCGCCTGATGCGCCAGTGATCAGGAACTTTCTACTTTCCAATCTAAACATAATAACTTTATATTATCTTAATTCCTAACAGAATATCGACTGGTTGGCAATAGATTTCTTACATAATATAAGTAACTCAGATATTCACAAAATAAAGGAAAAGTTATAATAAAGTTAAACGTCAAAAAATTTTAAAAACATAGTTGATGCAGGAATTTTTACTAAATAGTTTATTCTGGTGCTCTGCAGTCTAAATGGAATGCCTAAATTATAGATTCTTTGTTTTTGTGTGTTATCTTGAGTTAACACAAATTCACAGTAGTATTATGATAAGTAAGTTAAAAAAGCTTAGCGCTGGATTTTCTTTGACAGGCCTGATTGGCCATAGTGATAATATAAATATGCAAGGAGCAAAAAAAAAAAAGAAGAAGTACCCAAAATTTTTGGATAAGACGTTTGCATTGATTGATGCAGTGATAAATTTTATTTTAAAACGCGAAAGTAATAACGTAAATGAAGTTCTGAGAGTAACATGGGGACCACTATTTTTTGGTCTGGTAGTAATACTCATCTTTTTTGGGATAGGTGGTATTTGGTCGGCTATAGCTCCAATTGACGGTGCGGTGCATGCAAGTGGAGAAGTTATTGTATCTTCAAATAGGAAAATAGTTCAACACTTGGGCGGAGGAATAATAAGCAAAATTTTAGTCAAAGAGAGCCAAGCAGTTAAAAAAGATGAGCCTCTAGTTTTGTTGAGTGATGTTAACGAGAAGGCGAATTTAAGTATTATCAAAGAGAAGCTCTTATCATTTTTAGCAACAGAAGCAAGGCTTATTGCAATCAGAGGAGATTTAGACACGCTCGAGTTTCCTGATGAGGTTAAAAAATTATCTCACGATGAACTTGTAAATAAAGCGATAAAGAATCAAGTAAAGTTGTTCAACTCTCAGAGAAAGAGCATATTGGGAAAAACAGACATACTGCAACAACGTATAAAGCAGTTAAATGATGAATTAGCTGGGCTAAACTTTCAACTAAATGCAGCTCATAAGCAATATGACTTGATAACTGAGGAGTTGGAAACAAAAAGACAATTACTTGATAGTGGCCATATAAGCAAACCACACATTTTAGCTTTAGAAAAACAGTTTGCTGAAATTGAAGGCAGAGTTGGACATTACCGTTCTGCAATATCTCAAGTGCAGCAAAAAATTGGAGAGAATGAATTAGAAATTATAAACGTGAGAAATGATTCTCAAGAAAGAGCAAACGCTGAACTTAAGGAAGTTAGTACGTCTATTGCAGACTTGAAAGAGAGGCTGATGGTTGCTGAAGATTCATTAGCACGTACAATAATTAAATCCCCTCAAGATGGGATAGTCACAGATATAAGATACCATACTGAAGGTGGTGTTATACAATCTGGAGTTCCAATCATGAGCGTAGTGCCATCGGATGATGACCTAATAATAGATGCTAAAATTCAGACCAGAAACATAGAAGAGGTACTGTCAGCACAAAAGAAAGATAGCAACATAGTCTCTATTGATGGGCTAGAAGGGCTAAAGGTTAAAGTCCGGCTGAGTGCTTACAGTGCACGTCGTTTAAGTTTAATTAGTGGTATAGTAAGCCATATTTCTCCTGATGCTCTTGATGATCCAAGACTAGGGCGTTATTATTCAGTGCGCGTGGTGATACCAAAGTCAGAGCTTGCTCAATTTAAAAATGTATACCTATACCCTGGTATGCCAGCAGAAGTGTACATAGTTACTCAATCCCGTACTCTTTTATCATTCTTGTTTACACCTATAATTGCAACAGTCGATAGGTCTTTTATAGAAAGGTAGCTCTATTTGGCTTCTCTAAAGATTTCGTTTACAGAATCTAGTAACTCAGCTATGCAGAATGAAAAAAGTTTGTATGGTATACAAATATAGTGTGTTTTTTTATAATTATTTTCTATAATGCGTAAATCTTTGGTCCAAGCTGTAAATGCTACCATAGGCATTAAAAGTTAATTAACAAACTGCAATGTATAATAAAATAAAGGAACTTGTAAGATTTTGATCTTGCAAATTATAAACTTGTCATAAAGTTTAATAGTGTCTGTTACTGCTTTTAGGTGTGAGGCTAGAGGGTTATTAGCAGTAACAGACACTATTAAACTTATTATAGAATTTACTTAAAGTAAATACTTAATTTAAAATATTATAATATTTTTCCTTACAATAGATTTATGTAAATGCTTTTTTCCTCAAATTAGTATTGTACTATTATACTTATTGAATGCTAAAAAATTATTAACCATCACTAATCTCTATTTGCATAGTAAGTTTATATATACTATTATACAGTATATCATTTAGTTTTATAGCAAACAAACAAAAGATATGGTGAAGTTATTTGCACTATTGATAATATTTTACTCAAATATATCTGTTGCCTCTGCTCCTACTTCCTGGCAATTTGGATTTCCTGCTCCTGCAACTGAAGTAATGGAGGCTGTAGTTAGGTCACATTCGTTTGTAATGGTTGTGATGGTTGCAATAATGCTTTTTGTGTGGGCGCTGCTTGCTTATGTAGTATTTCGCTTTCGTAAAAGCAAAGTGGCAAACGTAAGCCAAACTAACCACAATGTCCTTTTAGAAATTGTTTGGTTTGTTATACCAACGATTATTGTTGGTATATTAGCCTTTGAAAACGCTAAATTACTGAAGCTACAGGAAGAAATACCGAAAGCTGATATAACACTGAAAGTTATTGGCCATCAATGGTATTGGAGTTACCAATATCCAGAATATCAAGGTGTGTCATTTGATAGTTATATTAAGGGAAAAGAAGACTTTATCGAAGGAGATTTAAAGCTATTCTCTGTTGATAACAACATCGTTTTACCCATTAATACTAACGTTCGTTTACAAGTTACAGCAGGAGATGTGATACACAGCTGGGGAGTACCGGCTTTCGGTGTAAAAATTGATGCGATACCAGGTAGGCTGAATGAGGCGTGGTTTAATATCAAAAAGTCTGGTGTTTATTACGGGCAGTGCTATGAATTGTGTGGTCAAGGCCATGGATTTATGCCAATTGTTGTTGAAGCAGTAAGCAAAGAAGATTTTAATAAGTGGATTGAAAATAGAAAATTAGTGAGTTAAATTTGGAGTATAGATATGAGTGACGTACCAAAGGGCATAAAGCGTTGGTTGTTTTCCACTAATCATAAAGACATAGGGACACTGTACATTATTTTTTCCATATTAGCTGGAATTATTGGTGGATTATTATCGGTGATTATTCGCACTCAGCTAATGCACATTAATATACTTAACAATAATTATCAATTATATAACGTAATGGTTACAGGGCATGCGTTGATAATGGTGTTTTTTATGATAATGCCAGCCCTCATGGGAGGATTTGGTAACTGGTTTGTACCTCTCATGATTGGCGCACCAGATATGGCATTTCCTCGTATGAATAATTTAAGTTTTTGGTTATTAGTGTCATCTTTTATTTTGCTCATTCTCTCAGTGTTTATTGGTGAAGGTCCAGGTACAGGTTGGACTTTATATCCACCTTTATCACAGGTAATGTCCCATCCAAGTGCAGGAGTTGACATTGCTATACTTGCACTTCATGTTGCTGGTATGTCGTCAATTGTTGGGGCGATCAACTTTATAGTTACTATATTTAACATGCGCACAAAAGGAATGTCATTAACTAAGATGCCACTGTTTGTTTGGTCTGTCTTGCTAACAGCATTTATGTTGATTGTTGCCTTACCAGTGCTTGCCGGTGCTATAACTATGCTTCTTACTGATCGCAATGTTGGTACTTCCTTTTTTGATCCTGCCGGTGGCGGAGATCCTGTGTTATTTCAACATCTATTTTGGTTTTTTGGTCATCCAGAAGTTTACGTAATTATTTTTCCTGCATTTGGCATCATAAGTCAGGTTGTATCAACTTTTTCTCACAGACCTGTATTTGGTTACATAGGGATGGTTTATGCTATGATAGGTATAGCAGTATTTGGCTTTATGGTGTGGGCTCATCATATGTTCACTGTTGGGCTTAGTGCTGACGCTGCTGTATTTTTTAGCACTACCACAATTTTTATCGGTGTTATAACTGGTGTAAAAGTCTTTAGCTGGATTGCAACTATGTGGGGTGGAGCAATTGAGTTTAAGACCCCTATGCTATTTGCACTAGGTTTTATTTTCATGTTTGTTGGCGGTGGCATAACGGGAATAATTCTTTCTCATGGTGGAATAGATAAGCTTCTGCATGATACCTACTATGTTGTTGCTCACTTCCATTATGTCATGTCACTTGCTGCATTATTTGGAGCTTTTGCTGGCTTTTATTATTGGATTGGTAAAATGTCGGGTAAACAATATAATGAGCGCTTAGGTCAAATCCACTTTTGGCTTACTTTTATTAGTACCAATATCACTTTTTTACCTCAACATTTCTTAGGATTAGCTGGCATGCCAAGGCGTATACCTGATTATCCTGATGCGTTTATTCCTTGGAATTATATATCCTCAATTGGCTCATATATGTCCTTTGTTTCAGTTATGTTTTTTGTGTTTATAGTTATACATCTCTTTAAATGGGGCAAAAAAGCTGGAGATAATCCTTGGGAAGGTGACACCTTGGAATGGACAGTATCTTCACCACCGCCTTTTCATACTTTCGAAAAGCCACCAGTGGTAAAATAGAATGTACACAAGTGTTTTGCTAAATGTTGAATCAACAATACTGGATTTTTGGCGTTTGCTGAAGCCAAGGATAATGTATCTTGTGGTATTTACTGCAGTTGCTGGTATGGTTACTGCACCAGGTAGTATGCACCCTTTCCTAGCACTAATATCTCTTATATGTGTTGCTCTTGGCTCAGGATCTGCAGGTGCTATAAATATGTGGTATGACAGAGACATAGATCTGCTCATGGAAAGGACAAAAAACCGCCCTATACCCTCAGGAAGAATTCTTGCAGAAAGTGCGCTTGAATTTGGTATAACTCTTGGAATATTGTCAGTATTTATCATGGCAATAGCAGTAAACTATATTTCTGCTGCTTTGCTTGCAGTTAGCATATTATTTTACGTTTTCGTATATACAATTTGGCTAAAAAGGCGTACTCCACAGAATATCGTTATCGGTGGTGCAGCAGGTGCTTTTCCTCCAATGATTGGCTGGGCAGCTGTGACTAATTCTGTCAGTTGGGAAAGTTTCATTTTATTTTTAGTAATTTTTATGTGGACTCCACCACACTTTTGGGCCCTATCTTTAAATAAGTCTGAAGACTATGCAAGAGCATCGATTCCTATGTTCAATATTGTTTATGGTCCGGAAAAAACAAGAAAATATATATTAATTTATAGTGTGTTGCTGGTATTAACCAGCTTGCTTCCAGCTCTATTTTTGAAAAAGGCTTTACTTTATCTAAGCATGGCAATTTTTGCAGGTTGCATCTTTATTTGGTACGCTATATCAATTCTCAGATTCAAGAACCACAACTCACAGAAACAAATGTTTTCTTATTCAATTTCTTATCTATTTTCCCTATTCGCCAGTATTATTTTTTGTTCTATTGATTTATTTTAGTTATGAAAGAACGGCAGAAGCATAAAAACTATTTTTTACTTTTCCTTTTGGTAATGCTCGTTGTCACACTTTTTTTTGTTTCTATAATAAAATTTAAAGGTGCAGCTTAAACTACCTTTAGAAATTGTGCTTTCATAAAAGCAACTATATACTTTGTTAACCGATATAAACAAAGATGAGTAAGAAAGAAGTGACAATATACACGGATGGGGCGTGTTCTGGTAATCCTGGAGCGGGAGGATGGGCAGCTATCATATTATTTCAAGATTATAGAAAAGACATTTATGGTAGAGAAGAAAATACCACAAACAATAAAATGGAGTTAACAGCGGTGATCAATGGGCTAAAAGTATTGAAATTTTCTTGTAATATTAATTTATATACGGATAGTCTTTATATTAAGCATGGCATAACAGAGTGGATAAATAAGTGGAAAATGAATGGCTGGAAAACAAGTAATAAAAAATCAGTAAAAAATATGGAATTGTGGAAAGAGCTAGACAACGTTGCTTCACAACACGAAATTGATTGGAAGTGGGTTAAAGCACACAGTGGCAATAAATATAATGAGGAGGCTGATATTTTAGCAAGAAAAGCAATAATCGATGCTTAAAAAAATTACTATATTATTTTCCGTAGCTTTATTGTTCATATTGTGCTTCTTTATTTTTTTAAAGCCTTTAGAAATCAATATTAATTATATTAATTTTTATGTTAAACATAAAATATCAAAAATATTTGTTGGCTCAAGCGTTAATATGGAGAATACCTCAGTTGTTTGGCAGAAAGATGGCAAAGATCCGTATTTAGTCATTACAGATTTGGCAATAGCAAACCCTAATTTTACTATAAAAGTTCCTGAGCTTTTTGTACATTTTAAGTTAAGTTCCTTATTTAAAGCTAGCACAAATCTCTCTCAGGTTTCAGCTGATAATGTGCATGTATGTATCAAGAGAGAAGAAACTAATGTTAATCCGCAAAACTCATTAGACCTTTTGGATAATCATTATTTAAATAGTAACCGCCTTCCTTCGGTGTCATTCCAGCGCGTGACGCTGGAATCTAGAAAAAAAGAAACAAGTAGTCAAGCTACTTGGATGACAAGGACGAGTGCTGGAATGACAGGGAAGAATTTCAAGATGACAGAAAGCAGTGCAAAAAATCTATTAAAAACAATAAGGGAATTTTTTTTTGACTTAAATGCGGATTCAAAAATTGAATTTACTAACATCGCTATTGATAAAAGCACAGAAGATGAATTTTTTATTGATAAATTATATATAGGGAAGGGGGAAGATTTTAATGTTTTAGATATTCATGTGAATACAAAAGATGGAAAGGGATTTTTGGATGATTTATCAATTACAATAAAAAATCGCAACAATTTGCTAAATGTATACGGGACATTTTATAATCTAAAATTGGGACTATTGAGCGAGTTTTCTACATTAGTTAAAAGCTACAATTTGGACAAAAATATAGGATTCAAAGGAAGCTTCTCAGTGAAAATTAATAAAAAGGATGAAATTGTAGATGGAAATATATACGTATTGAATACAGAAAATTATTTGAACAAAAATTTGGCCTTAACTAATGTAAATATAAATTTAACATATAGTGATGGAATTATTAGTGTAAAAAACTTCCATTTTAAGTTAAATGACACGTATCTCTCTTTAATAGGCAAGATGAACTTTAGTACAAGTCATGCTTTGCTTAGAATTAATATTAGCAAGTTTGCTGCAAAGGATTTATGTACTTATGTACCAGATGGTGTAGTGAATAGTAAATTTAGAAGCTGGTATTGTGATAATATTAATGGGGATGTTTTAAATACCATTGTAAGTTTCAATGGCAAAATTAACAATTTGGTTGATGACGATCTGTCAGACATTGTAATTGTTGCTGATATAGAAAATGGTAGCGTAAAATTTGATGAAGATTTTGAGCAAGTAAAGGAATTAAAGGGTGATTTGATCATCAAGAATAACGATCTCAAAATTACTGCAAATAGCGCTAAGTTTCAGAATTTCACTATTAATGGTGGTGATATTGAAATGAAATCTCTCAATAAGGAAAATTCAGTTCTAACCATTAATGGCCAAGCTGTAAGTGATGCGTATGGTTTATATGAGCCTATAAGATTTAAGCTGGATGATGTGGTGAAGGTTGAAAGGGATAAAGTAAGTGGAATGGCAAAATCTGTATTTAATTTTCGCATTTTTAATCTAAATGATGATGACAAAAAAGTAGACTTCTCAGCAAATTTTCATTTTGAAATTGATAATTTGGCCGTCTATAATGCAAGTCTTGGTAAATATGACATTAAGCTTAGTTTTGGCAGTGACTTTATAGATTTAAATGGTAGTGGTATGGTGAATAACACACAGCTATTATTTGACCTGAAAAGTAGCAATAGGAATGAAAGTTTTGCCTGGAATTTGACCGGAGATTTACCCGCTCAAATACTTGATTTTGATGAAAATATAGGTGGCTATGTCAATACAAATATAGAATCGGTGATAAATCAAGATAAGACGGGACATGTTAATGGTAATATGGATTTATCAGAGCTTGAATCACGTTCAAGTTATTTTGGGTGGAAAAATCGTTTTGAAGATCACAATAAAGTTTTGTTCTCTGTAAAATTAAAAGGTGCCGATGAATTGTTAGTAGACAAATTAGATGTTATAGGAAATGACCTAGATATAAAATTCAGCGGAAGAGTAGGAAATGGAAATTTATATTTAAATTCTAGTAGTTTTAAATTGCCTGATAATGATTTTAGTATAGAAATTGAATCAGGTAAGGAAAAAAATGCCATAACTATTTATGGTGAGAAAATCAATTTGAGTGATATTTTAGGCTTGCTTGGCAAAAACAATAATGGATTAAACAAAGATATAGAAATTAGTATGAATGTTGACAATGTAATTATGAAAGAAGGCGTCGTTATCAAAAATGCTAAGCTGAATGTAACCTGTACTAAAGGTAATTGCAATGGAAGTCAATTTACAGGACAGTTTCTAGAAGATAGCAGCAACATACTAGCGGAATACAGTGGAATAGGGCTCGAAATATATGCGGATAATGCAGGTATACTTTCGCGTTCCTTAGGCATTAGTAAATCAGTCAAAAATGGTAAACTTTCTCTTTATCTATCTCCTCAAAGAGAAAATGAAGAACATTATGGCATGTTATCTATTAGTAATTTTTATATCAAAGATGCTCCACTACTCACTACTTTATTATCGATGTCTTCGCTTCCTGGTATTGTAAATGCTATAAAGGATGAAGGTGTATACTTTTATAAATGTAATGTACCTTTCTCATACAAAGATGGCTCTGTCGAAATTGAAGAATCTTGGCTTGAAGGGGCGGAATTAGGCATTAGCACTAGCGGTAAGCTCGACATTAGAAATTATAAATTCCAAGTTGAAGGACAGGTAATACTAGCATATTCAATTAATAAATCTTTGTTAAAAATTCCTATAATTGGGAAACTTCTTACTGGCGGGAAAAGTAGGGGAATCGTTTCAATAGACTATAAAGCAAGTGGTGATGACAAAAACAATAACGTATCTGTTGATCTTATCTCTTCGCTAACTCCAAACCTATTAAAGAGGTTATTGGGAGTGTTTGATCGCATTATGACAAAAACTAACGAAGCTGTCATCGGTGGCTTAAAAGGTGGTGTGAAAAAGAAATTTGGTTCGACATGACCAAAAGGGAAGTTGTTTAACAAAATTATGGATAAAAATGCAAGAATTTCCGAATGATCCACCTGGTTTTTTATCTAATTATTTAAGCAATACCACTCTCTTTCTGGAAACTTGATTATGATAAAGTAAAAGTTATTTCTTTACAAAATTATAGACAAAAAATGCAAGAATTTCCGAATGATCCACCTAGTTTTTTATCTAGTTGTTTAAGTTCCCTTTATCGCCTCCCATATCTGCAAAGTTATAAATACAACTAGAAGGGTAGGGGATAAAAGTTCGTTATTTCACTATATTAGGTCATCATGTTGGTGATAATCTGAGTAATTGCCTACGTAATTTTCGTCAGCATCGTGATTAACATCAGGTTTAAGCAAAGAAAGATTATCATCGGATTGTTCTTCTGATAAGTTAAGCAAAGAAAGATTGTTATCAGATTGTTCTTCCTCTTTAGACCCAAATAACCATGAAAAGAATGATGAGATAGAATCAATAACGGATTTAATTGCTGGAAAAATATTGGATAAGAAATGGGAGTGTTAAATAAACTGTGTCAAACCGAAAAAAAAGTAATAAATTGATATAAAAAAATGGAGGTTTGACAATGAGTCAGAAAGTAGTAAACAGAACTACCGGTTTGGTAGATTATAAAGAATTAGAAACAAATATCCTGTCGTCTATACGAGAAGGAAGACCGTTGACAGGAAGAGATGGAGCATTAACACCGTTTATAAAAAAGTTGCTGGAGGTAAGCCTGGAAGGTGAAATAGAAAACCACTTGTCGGCTGAAAGCGAAGAGAATAATCGAAGAAATGGGAGGAATGCAAAGACTTTACGTACAAGCGCAGGGTCATTTGAGCTTTTGACGCCAAGAGATAGGGAAGGAAGTTTCGAACCACAAATAGTCAAAAAAAGGCAAACAAACTTACATCCAGAGCTTGAAACGAAGATTTTGAGCACATTTGCCAGTGGTATGGGCTATAGAGATATAGTGTCACATGTTGAGGAAATTTATGATCACAAAATATCGGTGGCAGAGATATCAAGTATTACTGACAAATTGCTACCAGTAATCAACGAATGGCGTAGTCGCCTGCTGCAGTCTGTATATCCGATAGTTTTCATGGTTTTTTAAAGTCAAAGAGGACGGGCATTGCGTAAGTAAATGCATGTATAACATATTAGGCATAGATCAAAATGGCAAAAAAGAAGTATTAGGTTTTTATTTGGCTGAAAGTGAAGGAGCTAACTTCTGGTTGGGAGTGCTAAATGACCTCAAAGAAAGAGGAGTAGAAGATATCCTTATTGCCTGCGTTGATGGGCTGAAAAGCTTTCCTGCAGCTATAAACAGTGTCTTTCCTAATGCGGAAGGGCTTTGTTGCATCGCTAGCTATGATGGATTAAAGATAAAAAAGATGGAGAATATCAGTAGCTTATTATTCTGGTATTTATAACAAGAACGGTCAGTGAATACCTAAATTTGAGTAAAAGAAATTTCACTACCACTCACTAATCCGGCTAAAATTCAAGAATTTCAATGCTTTAGCTATTTTCAATAGAATTAAGTTTATTAATATAAATAATAAATTACTATTCTTAAATTTGATCAGATTGATTGCAAAAAAACAAGATTTTCAATAGGTTGCTTATAATCCTAGCTATAGTTAGCCTTTCATAAGTAGCGATGCAACAAAGCCATGCGGAAGTGCAGATGTGTATAGTGCATCAGATACGCAACTCACTGAAGTATGTGGCCAGTAAAGATGCGAAGAGTTTTTTGAGCGATTTAAAGAAGGTATATCAAGCTTCAAGCAAGGAAATTGCCGAGAATTATCTGTTGGAATTGGATGAAAAATGGGGCACAAAGTACCCTATGGTTATAAAATCTTGGCAGAATAATTGGGAAAACTTGTCTGGTTATTTTAAGTATTCTGGTCCAGTTAGGAGGATAATCTACACCACCAATCCCATAGAGGGGCTACATAGGCAAATTAGGAAATTCACTAAGACCAAAGGCTCATTTACCAGCATAAATGCCTTGTATAAGCAGGTATATTGTGCTATAAAGAAGGCAGAGGAAAAGTGGACGATGCCTGTACATGATTGGGCATTAACTATCTCTCAATTTGATGTTTTCTTTCCTGGCAGATTGAAAATTGAGTTGAACTAAAAATGCGGTTTGACACAGTTTATTTAACACTCCCTAAGAAATTACTGGGTTGCTGAGTGTCTTGCTGGTTACTTTTTTCCTCTTCTACATCTACATTACTTTGCTCTACTTCATTTGATTTTTCCACCTCTTGTTCAGGTTTACTTCTGCTTATATCCTCTTTGGATTCTTTTCCTGATTCTGGTTCAGGCTCTTTTCCTGGTTTTGGATCTGTGTCATCCACATCTTCTTCAGACTTACTTCTGCTTATAAGTGTCTTATCTAACCATTCGGACATATTCTTGTCTGGATTATGAAAATACATTCGACTTATCTCCTTATTTTCATCAATAGAAATTACTACAGTTGCATTCTGACTTAATGGCCCCTCATTTAATCCATCACATTCACTAATGAGCGATTCATGAGAGTTCTTAATGTCTTTGATAAATTGAAGTTTTTCTTTTTCTGAAAAGTACTCGCATTTTACGTTATAAGTGGTGCCTTTGTATTTAAAACTAAACATCGATCCATGGTCTTTATATTCATCTACTAGTTCATGAATATTCTTGACATTTTGTATAGCTTTAAATTTTTCTTCTTCTGAAAGGTTCTTGTGATATTTATAAAGTGTACCTTTATATTTAAATTGAAACATCGATCCACGGTCTTCATATTCATCTAGTCCAGAATTCTTGACACGTTGTATAATTTGAAATTTCTCTTCTTCTGAAAGATCCTTGCGGTATATACTACCAGTTGTATCTTTATATTTAAATTGAAACATCGATCCATGGTCTTTATATTCATCTACACCCATCTGCTTGCAAATAGCTTTATAATTTTTTTCTTCTACTTCAAGTCCAATTGCATTTGCCATCAGCTGATTATTTATACGGTCTAACTCCTCTACTTTTGCTTCGGAAAGCTTAAATTGAAACACATGACCGAATTCATGGGCTAAAACGTTGTCCGTATAAGCGTCTTTATAGAGCAATACGCTTTCTCCGTTCGTCATCCCACCAGAAATATTGAGCGAAGATTGACTCCGTGAAAACTCAGGAACCAAAGTGCCATATCTCCTATAATCATCTCCATTATTAAAAATATAGGTATGCACAGTAACTTGAATATTACTAGCAATACAAAACTTTGCTTTATATGCTTCATAAGCATTTTTAATATCGAGCTTCATTTGCTCCTGTTCTTGTTGCGATACATTGTCATAATGTATTACGCAATTCAACTTTCCGTATTCAAAATTAAATTGATTAGGCAGCACATCTTGTACTCCTACGTATTTTGTATTCTCACCAAAGTTTCTTGATTGTGCAGTTTTATATAAATTATTATAGTATGTAAAAGAGTTTCCGTTAGGCAACTTAGGTATTTGTGCAATCGTTCTTCCATGGTTATCGTGGAAAGAAATTTTAGAATCACCAATCCTAAAATCCGTTATAGATTGCCCGCAAGTACCATCGTTTGCACAATCGTGATTATCTTTCTTATAAAACCATGCGTTAGTGTATTTTCCCATTTTGATACCTCATACCAATTCCCACTATGTAAAGAACAGATAGACAATAATGGGAAAGAAGTGATACTAAAGTAGATAAAATAGAGAGGTATAAATGGCATTAAGGTCAAAACTATTAGACGAAAAAGTTGTAAATTTGGCGAAAGAAATGTTAAAAAAGGTCAGAAATAACGCATATGTTTCAAAAAAGTTACAAGCGGTGATAGTAGGAAAAGAAAGTAGTATAAGCGCTGTGGCAAGAATATGTAAAATTTCAAGGACTGCTTTGACTGAATGGATAAAGCATCTAAAATTTGGTAGAGTAGAAAGATTATTTGCCCCGTCTCAACGGCGAAGGAAAAGCAAATTAAACAAAAATCAACGTGAGCAAATTGAAATATGGGTAGAAAGAAATCCAAATATTACTATTAAGGAAGTGCAAATAAAAATCTCAGAGGAATTTGGCCTAAACATTAGCAAATCAACAGTGCACCGTGAGATACAAAGGATGAAATTTTCTTACATAACACCGAGGCCAATTCACCATAAACAAGATAAAAAAAAGCAAGAAGAGTTTAAAAAATACTTCAATAAAATAGTCAATTCCCACCCTGAAAAGGAGGTATTTTTTTGATGAATCACGATTTGGAACTCATTCAAAAATCGGACACGGATGGTTTAAAAAAGGGGTCAGAACGCAGGTTAAAATGAAAATTGGTAGACAAAATTTCTATATCTACAGTGCAGTAAATCCAAGAAGTGGTAAGAAAATTAGCCTACTTGCTCCATATGTAAACACTGATTGTATGAATATATTTCTGGAGCAGATGTCGAAAGATTTAGGCACGAAAAAAGTCTTTCTTGTAATGGATTGTGCAGGTTGGCATAGATCAAAAAGTTTGAAATTTCAGGAAAACATTACCATTATATACTTGCCTCCTTATTCACCGGAACTGAATCCTGTTGAGAGGCTGTGGCAATATATCAAACACAATACTTTACGCAACAGAGTCTACGATACCATAGGCTTACTTGAAGATGTTCTGTGTAATTTTATTGTCAGTATTTCCAGCACTACTATTAAACGAGTTTGTAATGTTTCTTATTTGTTCGATTAGTAATGGAATTTGGTATCACTACCAAACCTTACTATATTATTATCTTGGTAAAAATCATAATAATTCGTTAACTTGTATTTTAAATCTGTATATCAAATGTACTTTTCTCATAAAGTGCCAATTGTGAAGCTAATGAACTTTATTTGTTTAAAATTTTGCTGAAATAGCTCTTTTTATACTATGTTTTATATAGCTAAACTGACTTAGATTTACCGACAATTTGAAAAACGACAAATTCGTCATCCCGCTACTAGTTAGCGGAATCTATGCCGAGATACCGCGAATGAATCGCGGTATGACGGTTCGCGGCGGTATGACGATAAGCTCGTCATCCCGCTACTTGTTAGCGGCTGAGAGATACCGCGGCGGTATGACGTAGGAAAACCTTTCTTAGGTTAGCTATAGTTCGCTATATTATGTGATTTTATTTTTAGCGTTGCTTCTTATATTATGTGATTTTATTTTCCATAATGTATATTATGTAATTTTCAATGCTAATAAAACTACTTCCCAACCTTTTAAACAGCAACTTGTCGAACCTCCAGATTAGTACTTAAGAGAAAGTGTTAAAGTATCTCTTTAAGTATTATATATTAGTATTTGGAGATCATACTTATTATAGATCTCCAAAGTACTCATAACGCGTAAACTATGTATTCCACTGGGTTATCAACCAAGTTATTCACAATGCCGTGAATAACCTCAATATATGCTTAAATAAGAAAATTGGTATTTCGGTAAAAGACAAGGAAGAAGGCTTCTTCCTTCTACTGTTTTTAACTTAACTATATGGCGAATTTCTAAGCAGGTACCTTTTCTTTTTCTTCTTGTGCGTGAGCTTCTTCTAGTCTACCACTAGGTTTTAATACTGCATATGTAATAACGGCCAGCAACAATCCCGACTGCCAGCGCAGCAGCTACAGCTATGCCAACTATAGCTAATACTGATAATTGAACACCGGCAACACCACATCCAACACCGACTGCCAATGCAGCTATAACACCACAAGTGATACCAATTCCTATTGCTTTATTAGTTACTTGTTTAGTTTCTATCTCATGTTTCTCTTTCATTTTATCATTAAAACCTTTGGCAAAACCCTTGGCAAAACTCTCGACAAAACTCTCGACAAAATCCCCAAGTTCATCAAAAAGCATTTGCTTGTCTTCAGGCGGCGTCCCATCAAATTTTACAACGTTGGGGAATTCAATATTTATAATCTCAGCATTTAATATTTCATCAAGTGATATATCTTTCTTTGTCATCTCATCAGAAATAACTTTCAAGCCTTCTTGATTCTTAATAACTCTACTATAGTAAAATAGTTTTTTAGTATATCTTTCACCATTTTTGAACTCTATGGTTGTACCACGAGCACTAAGAACTGCTAGTAAATCATCTTTTGAAACTCCTTGTAGAATTTCAGCAACGTTACCATGATCTTTTATTGCGTTCTGTAACCGATCATATAATTTCCTTTGTTCTTCTGTTAAACCAAACATACAATTACTCCCATAAGTCTACTAAGTTTAATTATTGCATGTTTTATGTAAAAAATCAAATACAAAAAGTCTTATTAGGAATTATCACACACACTCAAACAAGAGAAAGGTGCTTGTGCTCGAAAAAGAACGTTACAAATACATATTTATTCAAACCTTTGCCTTCTTCTCAATATACCTACATATCAAAATGGACAATTCATATAGAATCAGCATTGGTATTGCAAGCCCTACTTGGCTTAATACATCAGGTGGAGTTAAGATTGCAGCGATAATAAAAATTACCACTATCGCGATTCTGCGTTTATTTGACAAACTTTGTGTAGTGAGTAACCCTACTCTCACCATCAATGTGAGTATTACTGGAATTTGAAATGCAGTGCCAAATGCAAACATAAATTGGAGAACGAGGTCTAAATATTCGCTAACTGATGGCATAAACTCTATCGGTATATCGAAGGATTTACCACTGTGTTCGAAGTTGATAAAAAACTTCCAGGCTAAAGGAAATATATAGTAATAGACTACAGTAGCTCCCGTTACAAATAAAACCGGGGTTGCAATTAAGTATGGCAACAACACTGCCCTTTCACTTTTATATAACCCAGGTGCTAAGAACATATAGAATTGCCATGCAAACACAGGAAAAGAAAACAAAAGTGCGCTCATTATTGCGACTCTAAGATACACAAAAAATGCCTCTGTTAAGTCTGTGTAAATTAAAGAAAAACCTTCGCTATCTTTTGTTGCTTCTATTAAAGGTGCAAGTAAAAAACGGTATATATTTTCCTTAAAGTAGTAACAAAAACCAAAAGTAACGCAAAAAAATAGAAAGCAAAAGATAACTCTTTTTCTGAGTTCCGCAAAGTGCTCACAAAATGAAGCATATTTGTTTGGGTTTCCATTCATACTTTACTATGGCTCAATAATGCTATGTCTAACATTCTCAGCGAAAAAGCCCACTCATTGTCATACCACGCTGCAACTCTACAGATGTCGCCTGTAACATATGTACCAGTTGAATCCACAATTGCGCTATAAGGGTTATGCACAAAGTCTATTGAAACTAAAGGTTCCGTGCATATAGAAAGTACATTTGACATTGGAGAACCCTCTGTCATCCTAGTACCCTCTGATGTCATCCGAGTAGCTGACACTGGGATCCAGAAATTAGATTCCAGCGTCACGCGCTGGAATGACGTAGAGGAGAGAGCTGCATCCTTAAACATTTCATTTATTTCTTTAACGGTCGCTTTCTTATCAGTCGTAAATTTAAAATCAACCATAGAAACATTGCTAACTGGAACTCTGACGGCAGTGCCATCTAGCTTTCCCTTTAATTCAGGAATTACAGAACCGATTGTTTTTGCTGCCCCGGTTGTAGTTGGCACCATAGATAATCCGCAAGCCCTTGCTCTGCATAAGTCTCTATGATTGCCATCAAGAACATTTTGATCATTCGTATAGGCATGTATAGTAGTCATAAAGCCACTTTTTATACCTAGATTAGAGTGTAGGACTTTCACAATCGGAGCAAGGCAATTTGTAGTGCAAGAACCTGCTGATATTACTTTATGCTCTTTTTTGAGCATATCATTATTCACACCATAAACTATAGTTACATCAGCATCTAGAACTGGAGCAGAGACAATCACTTTCTCTGCATTGTGCCTTATTGCTTCTTCACGCTTGTTAAATGCACCAGTACATTCAAGTATTACATCAACATTCCAAGGAATATTTTCAGGGCTCCGTTCTCTATATAAAGAAAATTTTCTGCCATTTATAGATAGCCAATTTTGAGACTCATTAAAGTCAATATCACCACTGAATTTGCCATGAACAGAATCATATTTAATCAAATGTGCATGCTGCTTTGCACTGAGCGATCCATTCACAGCTACAACTTCTATTTGTTTGCTATATTCTTCTATTTCGAAAATAGCACGCAATACGCCTCTGCCTATTCTACCCAGACCATTAATTCCTACACGAATCGTCATCTCTTCATTCAAAAAATTTAATTATAGAGGATATCACTTGATATTTCATTCTATTCTTTTGCTTTTCTATCGATATGAACATTATAGCAAGGAGACAGGGCTAAAAAATTGCTTTACAAACTCCGCCAGCCCCCTTATCATGATAGTGAAGGTATTCAGTTATCTTCATCTGTGCAGATTAAACAGCAAGAAAACAACGTAGTTGGCGTCTTATTTTTAATTTTTTGCACTATGTGCACCTTATGTCTTCACAACATTTCTGGGTTTTTACCCACACAAGCTGAAACGCGCTTATAAGTCGTTTAAGACAGTATAGTACGCCAATTTGCAGGATTAGAGAGTGAACACTAATTACCACGGGGTTTCTTTTGCCTTTTTTTCTGCTTAGTAAATTTCTTAAACATTTTAGTTAAGGTTAGTTGCACTTAAAAGCAGCTAAATTGCAGTGTTTAAGACTTAAAAAACGCCAATACAGAAAATAGACAATGACTAGGGCTTCTTTTGCCTTTTTTTTCGTTTGGTAAATTTCTTAACGTTTGTAGCTAAAAGAGCCCAAGAGAGGTGTCATCCCGCTGCTTGTTAGCGGGATCTATGTTAAGAGATACCGCGAATGAATCGCGGTATGACGTAGGACTGCTGTCATCCCAGTGCCCCTATGATGTCATTCCAGTCTGGAATCTAGCCTTTATTATTTGGTTGAAATTAAGTCTTCTGGATCCCAGTGTCAGCTACTTTCATAACATCATCATAAAGTAAAATGAGATCCCAGTGTTAGCTACTTGGATGACAGGGGAAGGTATTAGGATGACACCGTCATAAAGTAAAATGAGATCCCAGTGTCACGCACTGGGATGACATTATAGGGGCTACTGGGATGACATTATAGAGAGGCACTGGGATGACAGCTACCCTGACAATCGTCATCCCGCTGCTTGTTAGCGGGATCTAGAGATACCGCGGCAGTATGACGGTTCGCGGTGGCATCTCGTTATCCCGCTGCTTGTTAGCGGGATCTAGAGATACCGCGGCAGTATGACGGTTCGCGGTGGCATCTCGTTATCCCGCTGCTTGTTAGCGGGATCTAGAGATACCGCGGCGGTATGACGTAGAAGCTATACTTTTATAACCCAGTGTCCAATCTGGATTCCAGTTAGCGTTTTTAGTAACTAAGAAAAGTGCTTCCCCTTTTTAGAGAACTGCAGTCTGGGCACTGGGATGACACCCTGACAACCGTCATCCCGCTGCTTGTTAGCGGGATCTAGAGATACCGCGGCGGTATGATGTAGAAGCTATACTTTTATAACCCAGTGTCCAATCTGGATTCCAGTTAGCGTTTTTAGTAACTAAGAAAAGTGCTTCCCCTTTTTAGAGAACTGCATATAATAGATTTGACATTGCAGTGCATTGTGCAAACAAAATTCCCAATACTACAGGAGGCTTTATGAATAAGAAATTTCTCTATTCACCATTGTCAATAAAAAGCATAGGAGAAAACGGTGTATTTTCTGGTTATGCTAGCGTTTTTAATATAGTTGATAAACAAAATGACCTGATCTTACCCGGAGCATTTAAGGAAAATTTAAACAGAAATAAAATAAAACTCCTTTGGCAGCACAATCCAGGTGAACCTATAGGTAATATTATAGATATTTGCGAAAATGATGTTGGCCTGTATATAACCGCACACTTACTTTTGGGCATCCAAAAAGCAAAGGAAGCGTACTTAATGCTCAAAACTGGAGTAATCAATGGACTTTCCATCGGCTATATACCTATAGAGTATGATGTTGATCATAAAAGCGGAGCTAGAGTGTTAAAACAAGTGGAATTATGGGAAGTCAGTTTGGTCACTTTTCCTGCAAACTTAGCTGCTCAGGTAATCAATGTGAAAAATCAGAACAATGAACAGGAAATGTTAGCAAGAGCGATAGAAAAAGCAAATGCTGTACTTACAGACATGTACATTTCTGCTTAAAGTGTATTAGGCGGGCAAAGACTTTACCATAATTTGATACCTGCGTTAGTATTTATTTAACATTTATACTAATATATATAACTTTACTACTGTTAAAATTTTCTGTAAATCGAAGTTAAAAAATAAGGTAATTTTATGCTAAATACTAACAATACGGTTAATTATGAAATTAATGTTAAACGAAAGGAAAAAAAATACAGTTGGTCTACTGTATTTGCTTGGTTGTACTTAAAAACGATTGGACGAATACTACCAAAGAAATGGAACAAATGGGCGGAAAATATTCTATCTAATAAAGTAACATTTCAAGATACGACAATGCAGACCGAATGTGTTGAAACAACGGATAAAAATATTGGAGCTGACTTAAAACCTGAGGTTGCAGAAAAAGGGAGCCAGAGTGAAGTAATAAGTAAGGATGGAGAGGTTCAAACTGAAGAAAATAGTGAGTTCACTGATGAGAGTTGTTTTGATACTATAGTAAATGATGAATTCATTGATGAAGAATACGATAGTATGGAAGAAGTAAGCATAGAGGAGGAAGGTGTAAGTCAGGAACTAGAACTTGAGCGTTTACAAAATGCCTTCTTAAAAAAGGAAAATGAGGATTTGGAATCTAAACTTGCAGAATGCAAAGAAGAGTTGGTAGAGGTGAAAGAAAAAGACACGAAAATAAATAGTTTAATGCGGTTAAATGAAGGATTAGATGAAGATAAAAAGGAAATGGATGCTAAAAATAACGAACAACAGCGCACTATATCTGATCAAGAGAAAAGAATAAGAGAGCAAGAAGCTTTCATTAAATCACTTATCGATAAAAATAAAGATATAAATGAGGCTGTTAAGAAAGACAATGAAGATTTGCAAGCGCAAGTAACAAAACTCAAGGAAAATTTATCTGTAAAAGAGAAGGAGTCAACAGAACAATTGGAGAAGATAAATTGTCTACAGCAAAAAGAAACAGAATTGAAGCAAGAAAGAAAGGAAGATGTTGAATTAAAAGACAGAATTAATGCTTTAAATAGTGAAAAAGAGGAGCAGTTAAAAGCTATGAAAGAAGAACGCAAAATGCATGAGGAAAGTCAGCGTGAGTTAGAACGCAAATTAGAGAGCTTGGGAAGTCAATTAAGAACTGCTGAAGTAGAGAAAAAGAGCTCAGAAAATGAGATTGCTAGGTTGCAAGAACAAGTGCAGATCTTAGAAGGAAGTAAAGAATGGGAGTTAGCTGGAATAGGTGATACCTTAAATAAAACTTCTTTGAGCGTGATGGAATTGTTAGCGCAGCAACTACCACTAAATAATCAAGAGCAACAACTACAGGGAAAAAAAGTTGACTTAGAAGATAAATTAAAAATTTTAATCAGTCAGCTAAACGCTACTGAAGAAGAAAAGCAGATCTTAGAAGGAAATAAAGCTGAAGAAATAGAAAGACTAAAGGCAGAATTGGAGAGAAAATTAGAGTCTTCACAAGGGGATAATAAAAAGTTACAAGAGCAAGTTGAACATCTGAATGTAGAATTAGAAAAAGTAAGAAGTGTTGCAATATCATCTGTTAAAGCGCATACAGACACACTTGGAGAAAATTACGAGTTGAAAATACAGCAAGTTGAAAATTCAACAGCTGAAGATGAACAACAAAATGGGAAGTTAACAGAGAAAGATACACAAGAACAGACAAAAGCTCAAGGATCAAGTATAATAAGCTTAAAGCCAGCATCTACTAAAAAATCACTTAATTATTGGGAGTGTTAAATAAACTGTGTCAAACCGCATTTTTAGTTCAACTCAATTTTCAATCTGCCAGGAAAGAAAACATCAAATTGAGAGATAGTTAATGCCCAATCATGTACAGGCATCGTCCACTTTTCCTCTGCCTTCTTTATAGCACAATATACCTGCTTATACAAGGCATTTATGCTGGTAAATGAGCCTTTGGTCTTAGTGAATTTCCTAATTTGCCTATGTAGCCCCTCTATGGGATTGGTGGTGTAGATTATCCTCCTAACTGGACCAGAATACTTAAAATAACCAGACAAGTTTTCCCAATTATTCTGCCAAGATTTTATAACCATAGGGTACTTTGTGCCCCATTTTTCATCCAATTCCAACAGATAATTCTCGGCAATTTCCTTGCTTGAAGCTTGATATACCTTCTTTAAATCGCTCAAAAAACTCTTCGCATCTTTACTGGCCACATACTTCAGTGAGTTGCGTATCTGATGCACTATACACATCTGCACTTCCGCATTAGGAAAGACACTGTTTATAGCTGCAGGAAAGCTTTTCAGCCCATCAACGCAGGCAATAAGGATATCTTCTACTCCTCTTTCTTTGAGGTCATTTAGCACTCCCAACCAGAAGTTAGCTCCTTCACTTTCAGCCAAATAAAAACCTAATACTTCTTTTTTGCCATTTTGATCTATGCCTAATATGTTATACATGCATTTACTTACGCAATGCCCGTCCTCTTTGACTTTAAAAAACCATGAAAACTATCGGATATACAGACTGCAGCAGGCGACTACGCCATTCGTTGATTACTGGTAGCAATTTGTCAGTAATACTTGATATCTCTGCCACCGATATTTTGTGATCATAAATTTCCTCAACATGTGACACTATATCTCTATAGCCCATACCACTGGCAAATGTGCTCAAAATCTTCGTTTCAAGCTCTGGATGTAAGTTTGTTTGCCTTTTTTTGACTATTTGTGGTTCGAAACTTCCTTCCCTATCTCTTGGCGTCAAAAGCTCAAATGACCCTGCGCTTGTACGTAAAGTCTTTGCATTCCTCCCATTTCTTCGATTATTCTCTTCGCTTTCAGCCGACAAGTGGTTTTCTATTTCACCTTCCAGGCTTACCTCCAGCAACTTTTTTATAAACGGTGTTAATGCTCCATCTCTTCCTGTCAACGGTCTTCCTTCTCGTATAGACGACAGGATATTTGTTTCTAATTCTTTATAATCTACCAAACCGGTAGTTCTGTTTACTACTTTCTGACTCATTGTCAAACCTCCATTTTTTTATATCAATTTATTACTTTTTTTTCGGTTTGACACAGTTTATTTAACACTCCCTAATTATTCTATGAAATCAACTCAGTCAAACGTTTCAAAGGTTTTCTATAAGCTTTTTAGGGATAAGAATCTTGATGACTTTTTATCTAGGAAAAACGAGGAGTTAAAAAAAGGTTTTCCTGAATTTAAAGAAAAGCACTTTTGCCATAACGTGCTTGATGAAACCATAAAATCTCTATCAAATAAAAATAGTGGAAAATTTGAAAGTAAAGAATTACTTAAATTATTAGAAAGTAATTTAAAACAATCCGCAAGGGAGATCATAGAAGCCAAGGTTAAAGAAGTTGTCAACAAACATTGTAACATTGGAGAAAATGTAGGTAAAGAACCACGAGATGGCACGTTAAAAGCCAAGTTGTCATCTTCTGTTGTAAAATGTGTAAAAAAATTAGAATTTAACAAACAAGAAGGGGTAAATAAGATTGTAGACTCTATCTTGCACAGCTTTAATAGCAAGAATAATAATAATAACGACTCAGGAGAATTACTTAAAGAAATTGTTACAGGAAAATTAACAGAGGCTAAAATGAAATGTTTTTCAAATAAGATTCAAGAGTTACAACTGACACCAAGTATAAGAGATAAATTTTTATCTCCAGATCAGAAAATGTGTAATCAAACTCAAGGAGGAGTAAACGAATACCAATTAACAGAAAAAGCTAAAAAAGAATACACACCTAATTCCTCGATGAGTCACACTAATATTGCAAGCATACATTCATTGAACAGTTGGAAAGCAGTTAGAGTAGGCTCTTAGCATAAAGCACCAGCTCCTCTTTTGTTAAAGTGTAGGAGCTGTCTTCCCAATGTTGTTTTAGCAATTCCAAGCTCCTACCTAAACTTTTTCCTGGCTGGTGACCTATACTTATTAAATCATCGCCAGATAAAGGAAATTTTGGAATATTGAATGTATTAGCAAACGAAATGTATTTATCAACATTTTCTCCAGACTCAACACCACAAATTTTTACTAAATCACAATATAATTCTCTACCAAATAAAGATATGTATTTTTTTTGCTCTTTTTCTGAAAGTTCTGTTTTGATATCGTTGGATAGTAAAAATAGCAGCTTTTTCTTTTGCTTGTTTGAAAGACGTAAAAATTTGCTTACATATTCTCCAAGACTTAGCCTGTCATTTTTGGTGGTCCTAAGGAGTAACGCTAATTTTACTAGTGCATCAGTGCCGAAAAGAAGTGACGAAGACAGAATTTCGCATTTTACTTCTTTTGGGATAATCTTTTGCAAAACATCAGATTCTTGCATGCTCTTAAGTGTTGGAAAAGGATCATTGCACTCCAGCAATTTAAGTATTTCATCTCTTATTCTCTCTCCAGAGAGGTTTTGGATCATATGCGAATGCTTTTTGCATACGCTTAGTATTTCATCACTCAAATCTCCGACACATATTTTTGCATGAAAACGAAATGCTCTTAAAATACGTAGATAGTCTTCTTCAATTCTATCTTCAGCGTTGCCTATAAAGTTTAACCTTCGCGCCTTTAAGTCCTCTATACCACCAAAGTAATCATATATATGGCCATGCTTATCTGCATATAGAGCGTTAAATGTAAAGTCACGCCTTGAAGCATCAGCTTGCCAATTATTAGTAAATTCTACTTTCGCATGCCTGCCATCACATTTCACATCATGCCTTAATGTTGTAATTTCAAAAGACCTCTGATTTAAGATCGCAGTTATAGTTCCATGTTTTAAGCCAGTTGGAATAGTTTTTATATTACGGAGTTTTAGCGCTTTCATCACCTGATCAGGAAGCAAATTGGTAGCGAGATCAATATCATGGACATCACGCTGCAAAATTGAGTCTCTCACACACCCGCCGACAAGCCTAGCCTCACCACCAAATTTCTCTATGGCATCGATGATTAAACTAGTTTCATGGTCAACTTGCATTTAGGTTAGTATGTACTGCAAGTTCATATTATATGAAATGCTTGCAAAAGCCCTATATAAAAATATACAGGGCTATGAAAATTTACTTTACAAGTATTGGTTGCTGATGATGAAATGCTTTTTCCACCCTTGTTTCTTCAATACCACACGATGGGTTCAAAGAGTCTTGCTCTTCAGAGCGCTCTATGTATTGCTTTATATCACTAACGCACTGCCCTACAACAACATCAATTTTTCTATCAGCATTTTCTGCCAATAACTCATCAAATCTCTTCTCAACCTTTGCTCTCTCAGAGATATCCTTTGAAACGTTACAATATTCCAAGATCTCATCTACCTGAAGTTTTTTTGCTAATAGAAAGTCTTCTTGCTCTTGCTGCTGTCTTATTAATTCTTGAGTTACAATTTCAGCTCTAGAGTAATGATTCCCTCCAAGATATATTGTTTCTCGCTCTTTACTACCCCATAACTCGTCATTTAATTTATAACTCTCACGATTAAATACCTGATTTAACTGATCATCATTATTTATCATTTGTGGATCTGGCTCAAACTTTTTTTGCTCCTCGCTATTATTATCTTTGTAGTAGACATTAATTTCAATGTTAGCTAAAGAAGCTAACATACTAATTTCTCCAATGAAAGGAAAATAACTTTTACTTTCTATTGCTTCTAGATAAGCTTGATAGAGTTCAGGTTTGTCAAGAAATGAGCGTGTAATAAATTCACTGTTATATTGGACATCGTACTCATTTTCACCAAGGGCCTCTGCATATTCTCTTAAATCACGCATAGCTTGATCATGCGATATATTAAATTTGCTAACAGCTTTACTTACTAACCTCTTCACATTACCTTCAGCATTTTTAATTTTCCTATTTGTTTGCTCAACCAACTCCTTTATTCTATCAGACTTACCAGTTAAATCCCCTGGCTTGTTTAAAAACATATTAAAAACATTTTCTAGATGATCTCTTAAAGGAGCTGGCATACTTGCATCATCCAATGACTCAAACTGACTTAAAAATTTGTGCCATTCCATTCTCATATCTTGCGCTCTTTCAGCTTTATATGGACCAGAGCTATTATCACCAAACACAGCATGAAAAAAACAATTGCCATCGCCCGCAGTATTATACTTAACTACTTGGCTATTAGTTGGTAATTTCCGTTCCCTAGATTGAAGCATAATTTTTACCTTAATTTAAGCTATATATTACTATACCAACAAAACTGTCAATAAGTAACTAATTAAGTATAGCAGAAATTCTTAAATTGTGCAATAATTATGGCTTTAAATAGCAAATATGAGCTTTAACTGTGGTATAGTTGGGTTACCAAACATAGGAAAATCAACCTTATTTAATGCACTTACAGAGTCAAGTGCAGCCGAAGCTGCAAATTATCCTTTTTGCACAATCGAGCCAAATATAGGCAAGATTTCGATAAAAGATCAGCGTTTGAAACAAATCGCAGCAATTGCCGGTTCAGAGAAGATAATTTATAATCAATTAGAAGTTGTGGATATTGCAGGTCTTGTAAAGGGCGCAAGCAAAGGTGAAGGACTCGGCAATAAATTTTTAAGCCATATCAGAGAAGTTGATGCCATCGTGCATCTGCTCAGGTGCTTTACGGATGACGATATCAGCCATGTACACAGTAAAATAGATCCAATATCAGATGCTGAAGTGGTGGAAATGGAATTAATCCTAGCTGATATTGACAGCATAGAAAAAAGGCTTCCTCAATTGGAAAAGAAAGCAAAACAAGGTGATAAAGAGCTAAAGAGACAACTTGAATTAATGCAAGAGGTATTAGCTACTTTAAAACTCGGTAAACCTGCAAGAAGTTTGGAAAACATGGACGAAGCCGAGATGAAGTCGCTTCAATTGCTCACAACAAAGCCCGTTATGTACGTTTGCAATGTTGAAGATACAAATGTTATAACTGGCAATGAATTATCTAGAAAGGTAGAGAGAATGGCGGAGGAAAATAAAAGCAAATTTTATTGCATTTCAGCAAAACTTGAAGCAGATATTGCAAATCTTGATAGTGAAGAGGAAAAACAGAGTTTTTTATCAGAATTTGGCTTACAAGAATCAGGCCTTGATGGGGTAGCGCGTATTATGTATGAAGTGCTGAGTATGATAACTTTCTTTACTGTGGGCCCCAAAGAAGCACGGGCATGGCCAGTAAAAATAGGATCAACAGCTGATAAGGCAGCAGGTGTAATCCACACTGATTTTGAGAAAGGCTTCATAAAAGCAGAAACTATAAGCTTTGCAGACTACATAAAGTATGGAAGTGAATCAGCTTGCAAAGACGCAGGAAAAATTCGCTTTGAAGGCAGAGATTATATCGTACAAGATGGTGATATAATGCACTTTAGGTTTAATGTGTAGTTTATTATGCAGCCACTTATTTAAAGTTAAGTTTTCTGGATCCCAGTGTCTGGGCACTGGGATGACAAGAAAGGGAGCACTGGAATTTTTGTTTCAATATTTGTACATTAGCCATGCATCTGAACAGATACCTCCCCTAAACGGATACACTGTAGAAGGAGAGTTTCTTCTCTCCAGTAAAGACTAGATTCCAGACTGGAATGACAGCAGTCCTACGTCATACCGCGATTCATTCGCGGTATCTCTTAGCATAGATCCCGCTAACAAGTAGCGGGATGACGGTTGTCAGGGTGTCATGCAAGTAGCTGACACTGGTTCCTTTATGACGGCAGTGCTCGACACTGGAATCCAGCTTTTAATACAACCCCTCACCAAAAATATTGTGTTTTAACATAAGGTTAGCTACTTTTATACTCACCAACTTAATCTCTAATCAAAATTCCTGGATCCAAGTAGTCAGGGCACTGGGATGACATCCTCCCTAGCGGAGATTGCTCTCAAATCACAATGTTCGTACAGTAAGCACTGACCACTTTGCTTCAATATTTGCGATGCCCCTGAACAGATACAAAAAATCTATTGTTTTTTTATAAATTAAATCCTAAGGCATTTTTTACTGTAGATTAATCATTTGATTATAGTATCATCTTAATTAAGCTTATGCTTGGAATATTTATGAAGAGTATTTTATACTTTGTATTATTAGTTGTTGTATTTGGATCACTGAGCCTATTTGCTGTAGAGCAATTTGAAGAAAAGAAAATTGAATCAGTTCATAAAAACGAAAATGTAGGTGTAAGGAAGCAAGATAGGACAAATCAAAAAGATGAGTTGAAAAGCAACGTCGATGCTAAACAAACACAAGAGGCTGAGAGCAAAAGAGTAACCGATAAAGAGAAGCTGCAACACAACGAGAATAAAGCTTCTGTGGTTGAAAAAACTATAAGTGAAGGTGAAAGGATTGATAAAGGTTTGCCAAATGACCAGCTAGAAGAAAGTACAGGCGAATTTGCTCGAAATTTACCAAATGTGGCCAATAAAGAAGTGAATAAAGATTTGAAACCAGAGCCTTTGCCTTTAAGTGCTGATTTAAATGAGAATACAACTGACCCGCAAAAAAATCTACAAGCTGATCAGAAGATTGATATAAAAGATAATGAACTTTCAAAAAGTGATGCGAGTCAATTATTAGAGGGAAAAAAAGAAAAAGTAGAGAATCAGTTTGAAGAAAAAAAAGTGAAAGAAACAAACAATAATTCTAAGGACCGCAATAGAGTAAAACCTATAACTAAAAAAGATGAAGAAGAGCAAAGTGAAAAGAAAAATTTACAAAAATGGACAAAGCTAAACAGAGAACCAATAAAAGAATGGGGTCATAAAGATATACAAAGCAAGTCAATATATAAACGACAATATGATAGCCTTAATGAGCATCTTCCTACAACTGTATTTATTGATGATTACAGTAAGCAATTTTTTTACTGTATTAAGAAAAATAACTTACCTTGCTTAAGAGGAATAATGAGTAAGCTAGAAAAAATTGGATTAACAACTCAAGAGATACTAAGGTTTAGAAATAAATTGGGTGATACTCCTCTCATTTATTCAGTTAAACAAGGTGAGGTAGACATAGTGCGCTTTCTCTTATTACAAGGCGCTGATCTTAGAGTAGTTAATAATAATTTTCAATCCCCAATTGATATAGCAATCGAAAAAAAGCAGATCAATATAATAAATGCGATTGCCGAAATGATGCCACACCTTTTGGAGGATAGAAAAATAGACAATAAAGAAAGCTCAGCAATTTACGATTGGGCTGTGAAAACGAAAGAAAACAATGAGTCGCAGTGCGATAAGCAAGATGATTAGATTTTTGATATTAATTTTAGTTGGTCATTTATGTTATGGAAACGAAACAAATGATGAAAAAAATCAGATTAGTGATTTTTTAAACGCTCTACATGATGCAAAATACGTATCTTACAGTAAAAAAGACTTTGCTGAATTTTTGGTGCAGTGCCACAAAGAGGGCGTGCCAGAAGATTTTAAGAAAGGTTTTGGCTCTAACTTAAATGGAGCTAATTTTAGCCAATTGTACCTAAGTGGATCTGTTTTTGATGGAGTAAGTCTGATTGGTGCTGATTTTTCTAACACCGATTTATCCGACGTGTCTTTCATTGATGTTGATTTACGTGGTGCTAATTTCTCCAATGCTAATTTACGTGGCATTAAAATAAAAGGTACAAATTTGAGTTTTACAAAATTTGTTTCTGCAAACTTAACAGATATCGTATTTGATCAGTCTCATGTTAGTTATGCTGATTTTATCAGTTCCGATCTCAAAAAAGTAAGTATGCACAACGTAATTGGTTTGCATACTAATTTCTCGAATGTGCAAATGAATCTCTCCAACTTATCAAACTCGAATGTTAGCTACGTAAATTTTAATGATAGTGAAATAAACGATACTGTTATGCAGAAAAATAACCTTGATAATGCAAGTTTCTTTGGAGTGGATGCATATAAATTAAAGATACAATTTTCTTCATTAAAAAATGCTAACATATATGGTGCAGAGTTAAAAGAATCAGACTTTACAGGTAGCAATCTTTCCGATGCCTGCCTTAATTCTTCTATCATAATTAACAGTAACTTCGACGAAGCTAATTTAAGCAACACACAAATTTCCTATGTGAATGACGATAATTCAAGTTTTGTTCAATCTATACTAAATGGTTCCAAGATAAAACATGTATATGTTTCTGGAGCAAGTCTTCAGGATGCTGATTTATCCAATATTGATTTTAGTTTTAGTGAACTGCATCAAGTTAATGTCTCTAATGCTGACATTCGTCACGGAAAGTTTCATAATACTAAAGTTGCGAATTCTAACATGAATGGCTCATTTTTTGACCATTCACTATTCACCTCTGCGAAGATAGAAGATTCAGACCTTTCTACAACTTCAATGTATAAGATAAAAATCCAAGACTCTCAAGTTTATAACAGTACACTTTTTCACCATAATATTGATTCCAGTGAAATAGAAAATTCAACATTCTTTAATTTATTAGCTGATAATTCGAGCTGGTCCAATTTAAAAGTAACTAATTCAAATTTTATTGAAAGCGATTTCAGATCTTCTTTGCTTCACGCTAATGCCTTTAGGAAAACTAGCTTTTTTCTTAGCAATTTGAGCAATTCAACAATTAGTGATATGTCTTTTCACTCTTCAAGCATATATAAAAGTTCAGTTGCTGATGCTCATTTAACAGATTGCAAGTTTGATAATTCAATTTTGATTGACAATCAAGGGCAGAAAAAACTTGCAGGGTTAGAAAATGCTATAACTTCAATTGGAGATTTGCAAGAGAAAATATCACAGGGTGAAAAATTTAATGTAAATTATTCTTACTTTGAATTTAAGAATATGAATTTAGAAAATGCTGATTTTTCTAATTCAACATTGAGTAGAGCAAAGTTTGTAAACGTTAATTTGAATAAGGCAAATCTTGAAAAAACCGATTTGCGCTATACTGTCTTTGATAACTCTTCTCTCATTGGCACCAACTTATCAAATTCTAATTTAGAAGGTTCTAGCTTTTTAAACTCTGATCCAAAAAGCGCCATGTTAAAAAATGCAAAGAAAAATGACCATAAAAAGTGAGGGCATATTATTGGTTCTATCCTCTCCTTCTGGAGCTGGAAAAACTACTATATCAGAAAAATTACTTGAGCGATCAACTAATTTAGTTAGGTCTGTTTCTACGACTACGCGCAAGCCTCGCTCTGGCGAAATAAATGGAAAAGACTATTTTTTCGTTACCGAAGAAAAATTTCACGAGTTATGCGAAGCTGGTCAGATGCTTGAATACGCCAAAGTTTTTGAGAATTTTTATGGTATACCAAGAGATTTTATAGAGCAAAACTTAAGCAGTGGAATAAGCGTTTTACTAAGCATAGACTGGCAAGGGGCATTTCACTTATTCAAGCTCATGAGAAAAAAAGTTGTAAGTGTTTTTATACTTCCCCCTTCAATGGAAGAGCTGAGGTTACGCCTGCAAAAGCGTAATAGCAACAGTGCGGATGAAATAGAGCGCAGATTAGCCGAAGCTCAAAAAGAGATAAGCAAACGTGATAAATATGATTATGTAATAATCAATGATGATATTGATAAAAGTGTAGAAGAGATAAGCTCCATACTAAATAAAGAAAGACTTAAAAAACTAAAAGAAAAACCAAGTCTGGAAGATTTATAAAAGCATCGATCTGCAGCTATAGTTTCTTATCCTATAGCTATACCGCCGCGAACCGTCATACCGCCGCGGTATCTCAGCATAGATTCCGCTAACACGTAGCGGACCGTCATACCGCCGCGGCGCTAACGAGTAGCGGAATGACGGTTTTTCAAATTGTCGTAAGTCAGTTTAGCTATATTTTAGCCAGTAGCACGTTTTGCAGTTACTCACTTTAGCTATATTTATTATTTTTTAAGATTAAATGGTTAAAATAGTAGACAACTGTTCAAGTGAGGATTTGACTATGATAACAGATTTTCTAATAGAAACTAGTTTTCTGCCTTTCCACCTATATTTTGATCACATATACAACGTTTAGCTCAATTTAAAAGTCAAACTTCTTGGTTGTTAGTTTAGTGCTGACAACTTAAATAGCTTTTAATATTGGGGTTTTAGTATGGGTATAGATCTAAGCGCACTAGCTACTAATGCAGATAAGTTAGACGAATGCATAGATAAAAATAAAAAGCGAGAGCAGGATAGAAAAGACGAGCAATTGTATGGCACTATAGAGAGAAAGGTAAAAAAAGAAAAACACAAGCGTGAAAAACCAAGAGGTCAAGATGGAACCCTCAAGAAGTGCAAAAGGTTATTTGAGGAAGGTGCTAGCTCTGAAGTATTAACTAAATTAGAAGAATCACTTAGAGAACAAGAAAAATATTATAGGTATTATGTCCAATGCTTCCTTCCAGTGCTAGATGAAGTAATAGAACGATCGAAAAAAACACCAAATGAAACAAAAGAGCGAGTAAAGCAAGCAATTTCAGAAATTACTTATAATAGCAAATATTGTTTTACCCACAACCAAAATGATCGTAGGGACAGTGAAACAGAGAGTGGCTACGGTAGCGATGTTGAAGATGATCATGAAGTAGAAATAAGCAACGGAATAACGAATAATAATGTTCAATTACTAAAAGCGATCAAAAATGGAAATAACAGGAAATTTAGAAAATATCTAAAAGATTGTACGGATATTAGCAGCATAAAAGATGAAAAAGGAAATAATATTTTACACCTTATTGCATCGCTCGAAAAGAAACAGAAATGCAAGTTTCTGGGTATCCTAATAAAAACGGTCACCAAGGAAGATTTAGCACAACTCATTAATAGTGAAAATCAGGACGCTCTTCAGGTGGCACTAATTAACAAGATAACAAAAGAAAAACATGAGTCTCATACGATCCAAAATAATGATAACACACTTAAGTTTCTTACAAAATTGTTAGAGCATGGAGCCAGCTCTGATAATTTAGGATTATCTACAAAAGAATTACAAGGCTTAAAAGAAGAGCAAAAGACATACTATCGTAATTTCTTAGAAAAATTAGCAGAGCAAGGAAAGAAATCTAAATTAAAGCCAGAAATAAAAATCAATACAGAAGCAAAAATTAAAGAAATTATACCACGTACCATAAATACTCCAGATAGTAATGATAATTATCAATTACATTTAGCAATTAAAAATAATGATAAAGAACTTTTTAAAGAACTATTGCAAAAAGGGGCAGATATTAGCCTTAAAGACACAGATGATAATAATGCTTTACACTTGATTGTTAAACCTGAAACAAAACAAAAACTTAAACTTCTCCATATATTGCTGGAAGCAAGCCAAAAAGAACAATTTATAAAAGCTGTAAATGATAAAAAAGAAGGGCAAACACCGCTCCATCTGGTACTCCAGCGCATACAAGAGAAGAGTGAGAACCGATCACTTAAGAAATTTGAAAAAACAAATAGATATAAAGCCTTAGAGTTATTTTTACAAAACGGTGCAGATATTACCGTGCAAGATAAAGATGAAAAAAATGCTCTGCACTATATTGCTTCATTCAAAGGAGAACAAAAAGTTACATGTTTAGAGTTGATTTTAAATTCGGTGGAAAAAGAGAAATTTAGTAAAGCTGCAAACGCCACTAACGAAAAAGAACGCACACCACTACAAGTAGCGCTAATTACTAAGACGACAAAAGATAAACATAATTTGGTCAATCCTAAGAGCCGTGATAACACGATCAAGTTTTGTGTAAAATTAGTGCAAAATGGTGTTGACCCAAAGCAGTTAATACTACCCGAAAGATTATGGAGCAAAGAGTATTATAAAATTATAAAAGGAATAGAGAAATCAATGGGTAGAGCGCTTATTCCAGATGATATGAGAACTGAACTGAAGTGCAATTTTGGCAAGAAGTTAAAAGCACGCGATATTGTGAAGTATGTCAATAATGTTGTTTGTAAAGTAGTGACAACGCTTGTATTTACTGCTTTAGCCTGTGCGGTAATATTCAGCGCTTCTCAAGGAAGTATTACAATTGCAACTGCCTCATCTATTATAGCAGTTATTGGAGTTTGTTATCTTATTTACTTGAATTTAGAAAATATTTATGAAGGATTTGGAAAAATTAAAGGAAAGTTTACTGAAGAAAAGCAACTTACACTTCAAGATAACGCACCAAAAAATGATACACAATGCAATAACTCTGTTAAGGATATAGAAAATAAGTCCAACGATTTAGAAGAGCAAGAGGTACAAAAATCATCAAGTCAATCAGAATATACAGAAAACCCAGCTACTAAAATGAGCGATGTATCAATACTACGTCAATTCATGAATAAGCTAGTAGGGAACGTTCTATAGCTAGCTACAATTTGATATGCCGTCATTCCGCTACTCGTTAGCGCCGCGGTATAGCACATTTTGCACCTGTTCACTTTAGCTATATACCAATATTTATCCTTTCTTAAAACTAAACATTTAAAATAGTAGATAATCGTTGAAGTGAGGTTTAACTATGATACTAGCAGAAACGCTCTTCTGCCTGTATTTCAATTACATATACAACATTTTAAAATTTAAATCTAGCTTTTTAGTTGTTAGTTCTCAATCTCAAATTGTTGACACTTACAACTACAAAGATACACAAATAGTTAGTTTTTAGTGAGGCTTTGGTATGACAAAAGAAAATTCTACATCTAGTGAGTTAGTACACAACAATGAATTATTGAGCATTATAACGAAAAAAGTAACAAAAGGAAAGCACAAACACCTACACCCAGAAGTTGGGAAAGACAAGACTCTCAACAAATGCAAGGGATTGTTCAAGGAAGGGGCTAGTCCTAAGATATTAACCGAAGTGTTAACCAAATTAGGAGAATCACCTGAAGAACAAGAAAAATATTATAAGTATTATACTCAACACTTCCTTCCAGCATTGAAAAAAGAAATCAAACAGTCAAAAAAACTAGACCCAACAAAAAAAGAGGAAATAGAACAAGTAATTTCAGAAGCTATTAACAAGAGCAGCAAAAAAGATCATCCTGATAACGTTGATCAAAATGAAATTGGTCGTAGAGGGAGTATGGAGAGTGAAACCGAAAGCGGCAACAGTAGCGATGCTGAAGATGATCCTGCTGATGAGAAAGACCACATTTCGGGTATACCAATTTCCTACACAGCAAATGAAAACCAAGAAGTGGAGAAAACCAACGGGATAACGAACAGCAATGTTCAATATACTGATGAGGAACAGCCAATATTCAAAGCAATTAAAAATGGAAATCGCAAGAAATTTGAAGAATATCTGAAAGGTTGTAAGGATATTAGCAGTGCAAAAGATGAAAAGGAAAATAATATTTTACACCTAATAGTTACACAATTAGAGAAAAAACAAAAGTTTGATTTTTTAAATACAGTACTAGATGTGAGTAAGAAGGAAGGAAAAGAGGAAGGAAAAGAGCAACTTAAAGCACAACTTGAAAAAGCTGTAAACGATAAAAATGGCAACGGTCAAACACCACTGCAAGCATTGTTACTTAGTAAAGTAACAAAAGAAAAACATAGTTTTGAGACTACACCTAGAAAAACTTTAACACCTTTTAAAAAACTTATACCACACTACGACAATACAATAGTATCTGCTATACAATTGCTCAAATTAGGAGCAAATATTGATGATTTGCAGTTGTCTAAAGAAGAATTACAGGAGTTAAGCGAAAAACAAAAAATATATTATCTTAACTTCTTAGAAAAATTGGCAGAGTCAGTAAAGAAGTCTGAATTAGAACCAGAAATAAAAACCAATACAGAAACAAAAATTAAAGAAATTATAGGGTATACCATAAATACTCCAGATAGTAATCCATTACATTCAGCAATTGAAAATAATGATAAAAAACTTTTTGAGGAGTTACTACAGAAAGGGGCGGATATTAGCCTGAAAGACACAAATGGCAACAATGCTTTACATCATATTGCTTTACTTAAAGGAGAGCAAAAAGTTGCATATTTGGAGTTGATTTTGAATTTAGTAGAAAAAGAAGTGATATCTCAAGATAAATTGAGAGAAGCTATGAATGCTACCAACCAGAAAGAAGACACGCCTCTACAAGCGGTGCTAAAAACAAAAGCAAGGAAAGAAAAAATTGAATATCTAAAGCAAGGAACAATTTTTGATTCAACAGTTAGTTGTAGCAATACAACAAAGTTTTGTGCAATGCTGCTAGAAATGAGCGCTGATCCCTGTTCTCTAGAGTTGGAAGGTCAAACATTTGATACTAAAAAGTATTATCTAACTTTACTTAATTTAAAAGAATATCCAAGAATTACACAAGAAGCACAAAAAAAGGTTAGAGAGCTAAAGGAGAAACTCGAGGAAAAATACCACTGTAAAACTGCTTCAAAAAAATGTCAGTCTGGCATTGAAAAAGCAGGTTCTTTTATAGAAAAAACAGCATCTACTACAGGAAAAGCAGTATCTGCTGCTGGAAAGTACATAGATCCAGCAAAGAGAACCCGTCAAACATTAATATCCATAACAACGGTTATTTTCATTTCAGCTGTAGCATATGGTGTCTCTCAGGGTTACATTGGGGCCCTTGCCGCTTTATTCCTCGCAGCTATTGCTATAGCTACATGTCTTGCTCTCACTTTAGGGTTTAGTGGTGTTAAGAAATGTTTTGAAAAACTAACTAATAAAACAAAGAACTCTACTGACAATGACCGACAGACAAAGCGTGCAAGAAATCCAAAAAGTGAAATGAAAGATACATCAACAAAATCTCCCGCAGATGGGTTAACAATATAACTAGTATACCCTCTTTTCCGGAGCGATGAAGTCAATTTCATCGCTCAGAGTTTTTTCAGCCACTTTTTTATAATCAATTTTTACGTTAATTTGACCTTTCTTTTCTTCAAGCCACGCTATGGTGTGTTTCATCCAGTTTTTATCATCACGCTCAGGAAAATCTTCACGAGCATGAGCACCTCTACTCTCCCCTCGATTGGCTGCGCATTCCATGGTAATAACCGCTTGTGGGATCATGTTAGCAAGCTCCAGTGCTTCAACTAAATCACTGTTCCATATCATACTGCGATCCTCAAGTGAAACATCAGGCATCATTTTTGCTACCTTTTTTATAGCTTTTTTACCTTCTTTTAAAACTTCAGCAACACGGAACACTGATGCGTACTTTTGCATAGTGTTCTGCATTTCGCTGCGTATTTTTGCTACTTTGAGCTTCCCAGAAGCAAATCGCATTTTATTAAACCTATCTATTATCCAATCTGTACAATCTGAGCTCAATTTTTTATGTGGTGTACCGGATTTTAGTTTCTCTTTTGCTCTGAGCGCTGCAGCTCTACCAAAAACCACAAGATCAAGAAGTGAGTTAGAACCAAGTCGATTTGCACCGTGCACAGAGACACATGCAGCTTCTCCAATTGCAAATAGTCCATCTACCACTTCTTCCTTACCTTGCTTCAGCGTGATCACTTCTCCATGATAATTGGTTGGAATGCCGCCCATGTTGTAGTGAACAGTTGGAATAACAGGTATTGGATCTTTAGTGACATCAACTCCAGCAAAAGTTCTTGCGGTTTCGCTGATGCCCGGCAATCTGAGTTTTATTACTTCCGGATCAAGATGCGCTATAGTTAAATACATGTGATCTTTTTTCGGTCCAACTCCCCTTCCCTCTCTAATTTCAATTGTTATTGCACGACTTACCACATCACGGGAAGCTAAATCTTTTGCTTTTGGTGCGTAACGTTCCATAAACTTTTCGCCCTGAGAATTAACGAGGTACCCCCCTTCTCCACGGCACCCTTCTGTCATCAAGCACCCTGAGCCATATATTCCTGTTGGATGAAATTGTACAAATTCCATATCTTCAAGTGGTAACCCAGCTCTCACCACCATGCCATTACCATCACCTGTGCAGGTATGCGCACTTGTTGCAGAGAAATAAACACGTCCATATCCACCTGTTGCTAGCACCACCGAATGTGCGCGAAATCTATGTAATGTGCCGTCGCATAGCGACCAAGCAAGAACTCCGCAGCATGCTCCGGTTTCGCTATCCATAATTAAATCAATCACAAAGTATTCAACAAAAAATTCAGCGTTGAATTTAAGACACTGCTGATATAGAGTGTGAAGGATTGCGTGCCCAGTTTTATCTGCCGCTGCACAAGTGCGCTGCGCTGATTTTCCTTTACCAAAGTGAGTTGTCATTCCACCAAAAGAGCGCTGGTATATTTTGCCATCTTCTGTACGAGAAAAAGGTACACCAAAATTTTCAAGTTCAATAACAGCTTTAGCAGCGTTTTTACACATATATTCTATTGCATCTTGATCACCAAGCCAGTCTGAACCTTTTATTGTGTCATATGCATGCCAGCGCCAATCGTCTTCACCAATATTACCTAAAGCTGCACTAATTCCGCCTTGTGCTGCAACTGTATGACTTCGTGTAGGGAAAATTTTAGAAATGCAGGCAACTGAAAAATTAGTTGCAGCCATCCCAAGCGTTGCTCTGAGCCCTGCTCCACCTGCACCCACTACTACCACATCATACTCATGTTCTATGATCTCATACGCTGACTTATCCATATTTGCTTATTTTATCATTACAGGCTTATGATATCACAGAAGTAGAAAAAATCTATACAAGTTTTCTATAGCTAATACCAATTCTCATTATTAGTGAACCACTTTTTCATCCAATAATTTTGATCTTAATGCCATTTAAACCTCGCTATTTTACTTACTTCAGGTGGAACATACAATAAAATGGTTGAGTCTTTATCTGGCTTGCATCCATCGGTAGTTATTACACTAAATAAACAGGAAGTTGATGGAATGATAAAAGAAACGATTACTCAAAAATTTTCTGAAATGGCCAGGGAAAACCTTGGCAATTTCTCTGAGGAAGAGCAGGAAAAGATTCGTAATGAGTTGCCGGAATTATCGTCTGAAACAGTAAGATAGCTACACGCTTAGCTCTTGAGAAAAAGTGTCAGGGGTTTAGCAGTGGACTAGATAATGATAAAAAGGAGGAAATACTAGGAGAATGTATGAGTAATTTATCCTATGTTGAACTGGAGAATCAAAACGAAGTGGTAAGGTAAATTATATTTCATTAAAGTCATTTATCTTGAAACATAAGCAGGATTTTGTATAGTTGTTTCAATTTGGGTCTGTATATTGAAACAATGCGTGAAAATGACAGGTCATTGTACAAGAGGTACCTAATTTGCCGACAAGAATGCTAGATAAAGAAACTTACATTTCAATTATTTCATAATTTCTGTATAATCTTACAAGCTCAATTGGTATATTATGAAGATAGTAATAGGTAATGCTAGTAAAGAATTAGGGGAATCAGTAGTTAACCGGCTAGATGTTCAACCATCCTCTGCTTGGATATCAAAGTTTACCGATGGCGAGGTAAATGTAGAAGTAGCAAATGATCTATATAATCAAGAAGTATACATAGTACAATCTCTTTCTCCCCCTGTGAATGATAACCTTATGGAGCTTCTGCTTATAATTGATGCAGTAAATAGATTAGGAGCCAAAAGGATAGTAGTAATTATTCCTTATTATGGATATAGCAGACAAGATAGAATTATCAAGAACAATGATATGCAATCTGCTTTAAATGCCAAATTAGTTGCAAATCTTATTCAAACTGCAGGTGCAAGTAGTGTTGCAGTGATTGATTTGCACTCAAGTCAAATTGAAGGATTCTTTGATGTACCGATAACTAATTTGAACTGCTTTGAAGCATTTGTTGACTGTATACACACGGAAAATTTGGCAATTGTTGCACCTGATGTTGGAGCAATTGGCAGAGCACGTGCTTTTGCAAAGACTTTAGAGGAAAAGTACAAGATAGGGTTAAGTGATAAGATTATTGTAGTAGATAAATATAGGGAGAAAGCAGGCACATCTCAAGTAATGAACATAATAGGAGAAGTTGCGAATAAAAATTGTGTCATTGTTGATGATATAGTTGACTCTGGTGGAACATTGTGTAATGCAGCCCTTGCTTTAAAAAATTGCGGAGCAAAGTCCGTAATTTCATGCATCACACATGGCGTGCTTTCAGGAAGTGCAGTTGAAAAAATTTCTTCCTCTTCTTTAGATAAATTAGTGATTACGGATACTATACTTCACAAACTTGAAAAAACTGGTAAAATAGAAGTTGTTTCGGTCGTAGATATTTTAACTCACTTCATCCAAGGAGGTAAAGATGCCAGCTAAGTCAACAGAAGACGTTATTACTTCACTAATAGAATTTGCAAATAAGAGAAAAATAACAATTACCAAGGAAGAAATGCTTAAAATTGCACAGCTTGTAAGGATTAAGTTATCAAATGACGAGATTGATCACTACTCCAAAGAACTGACAATGCTGGATTGGATACATGATACTTTATTACAAGTTAATACTGAAGGTGTTTCTCCTATGCGTTATGGCAGTATAGACAAGGACATTCATGTACGCGATGATGTTATAAATTCTCAAAACATTAAAGAAGAGATATTGTCCAATACAAAACCTGAGCATGAGTATTTCGTAGTGCCAAAGGTTATAAACGATTAGGGTAAAATAAGGCTCATATCAATTCTATAATAGATCTACTTTCAAAGTATCCGTTCAGCAGAGTGGCAAAACAGATATAGCTAACCCAAGAAGGTTTCCCTACGTCATACCGCCGCGGCGCTAACAAGTAGCGGAATAACGAATTTGTTGTTTTTCAAATTGTAGGTAAACCTAAGCCACTTTAGCTATAGTTTACTTGCCCCATGATTTTCTTTATTATCAGATATTGCTTTAAATAATATGGAGGGGTAAGTTGTCAGCAATTGCCATCATTGATTTTGGTTCACGTACGATATCGGTAGTTAACATTAGCTACCTGAGGGTCAGAGTCGCCTTTCTTAAAGATATTTTAAGTATACTAGATGTATTATTGATACGTGATAATAAAACTAGGGGTTTTTATGGAAACATCTGAATTAACTTTACTCGACTTACAGGATTTGCTTGAAAGTTTGAAAAGGCATGTGCGTAGTGAAGTAGAAAAATATGTAGATAAAAGGGTAGAAGAAGTCAAAGATGAGGCAGTAACATATATAATAAATAAAGTATTAAACAATATGGTGGGTAATGAGCCACTAAATGAGCTCAAAATAGATAAACCTAAAGAAATTGTGCAAGTTGATGATGATGGCTTAACGCAAAATCAAAAAGTTATTAAAGCTCTTTTTATAGGTAGAACACTTGTTGGAGAATATAAAAAGAAAATGTATGAAGTTACAGTCAGTAATGAGGGAAAGTTTATTTACAATGGGGAAGAATATAGTGCTCCTTCTACGGCTGGCACAAGAATTACCGGTAAAAGTTGCAACGGTTGGGATTTTTTTAAAGTATGCCTTGACCCCAAAGAAAAACTGAGGACTCTGAGTCACCGCCGTGCAAAGTTTCTGTCAACTCAAAATAAATCATAGCTAACGTTTAAGTCATACATCAAAGCTTTTAAGAGGTCTTAGTTTACTTACTTCTTTATTTTCTTTATTATCAGATATCACTTTTAAATAATATGGAGGAGCAAATTGTCAGCAATTGCCATTATTGATTTTGGTTCACAATTTACACAGCTTATCGCAAGACAAGTCAGGGAAATGGGTGTGTATTGCGAAATATTTCCAAGCAACATCAGTTTTGAAACAATATCAAAATTCAATGGGTTTATTCTCTCTGGAGGACCACAATCTGTAAATGATGATTGTTCTGAAACAAGTAGAGTAGTACATGAAATTATAAAACTTAATAAGGCAACAAACGTTCCTATACTTGGAATATGCTATGGACAGCAACTCATTTGTCATTATTTTGGAGCAAAAGTAAAAGAGAGTTTCAAACAGGAGTTTGGCAGAACTAAAATCAAGATACTAAAAGAATCCCCCATTATAAAGGATACCTGGGATGTTAATTCTGAAGTGGATGTATTAATGAACCATGCGGACAGTGTTGATACTATACCACAGGGATTTACTGTTATCGCATCAGGTGTGATAAATCAAACAATTGCAATAATTGTCAACGAACAGCGGAAGATTTACTGTACTCAGTTCCATCCTGAAGTGAGGCCCACAACAAATGGCAGTAAATTGCTCTCTAACTTCTTGGATATTGCAAATTGCGAGAGAGACTGGACAATGAAATCGTTTATTGAAAAGCAGAAGGAAAAAATCAAAAATGTAGTAGGAGAGAAAAAAGTAATCGCTGCAGTAAGTGGTGGGGTTGATTCAAGTGTTGCAGCGGCTCTCACACATAAAGCTATAGGAAAACAATTGAACTGTATTTTTATCGATACTGGGTTGTTACGCAAGAACCAGACCATTGCTATGTTGAAAGAAATTCCGATAAACTACGTTGATAAATCAAATTTATTTTTGAGTAGGTTAAAGGGAATAACTGATCCAGAAAAAAAGCGAAAAATTATCGGTAACGCTTTCATTGAAGTGTTTGAAGAAGAAGCAAAAAAAATAGGTGATGTGGATTTTTTGATGCAAGGTACCATCTACTCTGATGTAGTTGAGTCAGGGCATGCCTCAGACAACACTAGTACAATTAAGTCTCACCATAATGTTGGTGGGTTGCCAGAAAAGATGAACCTGAAGCTAGTAGAGCCTTTACGCTACCTCTTTAAAGATGAGGTAAGGCTACTTGGAAAAGAAATTGGGCTTTCAGACGAGATAATATTTCAACATCCATTTCCTGGACCCGGACTTGCAGTGAGGATTATAAGTGAAGTCGATGAAGAAAAGGTGCGAATATTGCAAGAAGTAGATGAAATATATATTAATACGATGAAAAATTACGATCTATACGATAAGATATGGCAAGCTTTTGCTGTATTATTACCAATAAAAACTGTAGGCGTCATGGGAGATGGTCGTATATACGGATATGTTTGTGCTTTAAGGGCTGTAACATCGTCCGATGGTATGACGGCTGATGCATTTCCATTTGAAGATAAGGATCAGCATTCGCTAGTGTTTTGGGACTTTTTACAGAATGTTGGCAGTATAATTGTTAATAACGTTTCCGGAGTAAATAGAGTTGTCTATGACTTAACTTCTAAACCACCAGCAACCATTGAGTGGGAGTAAATCAAAAAGTCTAGTCATCCCGCTTTGTTAGCGGTTGAGATACCGTGAATAAATCACGGTATGACGTTAAGTAACTCGTCATCCCGCTACGTGTTAGCGGGATCTAGAGATACTGCGGCGGAATGACGAATTTGTTGTTTTTCAAATTGTAGGTAAACCTAAAGCTATAGAAAAAAAGAAGAACCAGTTTCTTAGTTCTTCATTGACATAATCCACTTCATATGCCATAATAAAATTTTATATCTTGGAGAAGGAAATGACATTAAGGTTAATACTACAAGAAGTCAACAGTAGTCCAGATCTGAGTAAGGAAAATTTAATTGATAGAATTAAAGATAAGCTGCAGCAGGAAAATCAACTTATATATGATGAGTGGAAAAAAAGCGAATTTGATATAAATTACACGTTTATAATACTCAAGTGCAATTTATTACTTATAGCAGCTGAAAATGGCTATGAAAAAGTAGTAAGATACTTAACAAAAAACGGAGCTAATGTTAATGTACAAGATGAATGGGAAAAAACCTCCTTACATTATTCTGCTCAGCATGGGCATACACAAGTAGTAGAAGTTTTGCTAGAAGAAGGAGCAGGCGTTAATGCACAAGATGAAGATAAAGGGACTCCTTTGCATTATGCTGCCAAACACGGGCATACAAAGACAGTGAAACTTCTACTAAAAAATGGAGCTAATATCAATCTACAAGATGAAGGTGAAAGAACTCCTTTGCATTATGCTGCTGAGCACGGGCATATAAAGACAGTGAAACTTCTACTAAAAAATGGAGCTAATATCAATCTACAAGATGAAGGTGGAAGAACTCCTTTGCATTATGCTGCTGAGCACGGGCATATAAAGACAGTGAAACTTCTACTAAAAAATGGAGCTAATATCAATCTACAAAATAAAAATAGATATACCCCTTTGAGTTGTGCTTGGCATAGTAAATATCCAGAAATGGCAAAACTTCTGCTAAATTATGGTGCAGACCCATCATGTATACATAGGCCTAAAGCTACAAAAGCAGGAGCCGTTGGGGTTGTTATATCTGCTGTTGTAGTTCCATTAGGACTCGTTTACGCTACTGCATTATCTGCACTAGCAATAGTTGGAATTACTGTGGCATCTGCACTGATCGTTGGTGGAATTTCCTATGGGGTTGCGTATAAGTCATCAGAGCATTCATTAAACAGTAAGCTAAGTGAGGTTAGCTGCAGTAATGTTGATGGAAATAAACAAACTGTACAACCATAGTTACTAATTTACCACAGTAACCGCGCCGTGGCAGTGCTTGTATTTCTTTCCGGAGTTGCAAGGACATTTGTCGTTTCTTGAGACTTTGGAAAGTCTGCTATTTCTAGCAGAATGTAACCTATTGCCTATCTCTTGGTTGTCTGCCAACTTAAAGTGTGCTAAGCGATGAATGGTGAGTTCCTTCCATTTTTCAAGCATTGACTCAAACATCAAGAAAGCTTCGCGTTTAAATTCATTCAGTGGATCTTTCTGCCCCATGGCACGTAAGCTTATGCTTTGTCTTAAGCTTTCTAAAGTTGAAAGGTGTTCCCTCCATAAATGATCAAGTGTCATTATCATCATTTGCTTCACGATCGTATTCCACAAATCTGTAGTGTGCTGACTGTTGAAATATTTTTCTTTCTCAGTAAAAAATTCTTGTATCTTATCATTTATATAATTCAAAGCTTCTTGTTTGTTTAAAAACTTTGCTAAATCTTCTTTATCAAGCGTTATTCCATACTTTGTATGGAATTCTCTGACTATATCTTCAATATAATCCTCATAATAGCCACTTTGGATTATACCTTCTACTATGCTCTCATTTACTTCGCTATATACTTCAAGTAAATCATTAATTTCGTTGCCTAAGATATTGTTTCTCTGCTTAAAAATAACTTTACGTTGGTTGTTGATTACGTCATCAAACTTAAGCAAAGACTTCCGCACATCATAGTTTCTAGCTTCAACTTTCTTCTGCGCCTTCTCAAGTGCCTTATTGATCCATGGATGATGAATAGCTTCGTTATTCTTTAACCCTACTTTTTGTAAAAAGCTTCTCATTCTATCAGAACCAAATATTCTCATTAGGTCATCTTCAAGCGATAAAAAGAACTTAGAAAGTCCAGGATCCCCCTGACGACCAGAACGGCCGCGTAATTGATCATCTATTCTCCTGCTTTCATGTCTTTCGGTTCCAACCACGCATAAACCACCAGCTTTTATAGCAATTTCCTTATCTTTTTTTACTCTTTCGACTATTTCTTGGTATTTTTTTTCTCTTTCATCAGCATTTTTTATCTTCTTTAGCTCTACCTTTGCAATCATTTCAGCGTTTCCACCGAGTTGAATATCAGTTCCACGTCCTGCCATGTTAGTTGCTATAGTGATACTACCTGGCACTCCAGCTTGTGCTATTATGTACGCCTCTTGTTCATGATAACGAGCATTCAATACTGAATGCTTAAGAGAATGGCTTTGCAAAAGCGCAGAAAGCTTCTCAGAGTTTTCGATGCTTACCGTGCCAACAAGGACCGGTTGAAGGCGTTTGTGGCATTCTTCTATAAACTTCAACACAGCATTAAATTTTTCTTTTCCTGTGCCATAAATTTCATCATCAATATCAACTCTTTTTACAGGTACATTGGTTGGAATTTTTACTACATTTAGTCTGTATATATCACGAAACTCTTCTGCCTCTGTTGCTGCTGTTCCAGTCATTCCGGAAAGTTTATTGTACATACGAAAGTAATTCTGAAATGTGACCGATGCTAAAGTTTGGTTTTCATGCTGAATTTCAAGATTCTCCTTCGCTTCAAGTGCCTGATGAAGACCATCGGAATATCTCCTGCCCTCCATCATACGCCCAGTAAATTCATCAATAATCACTACCTTGCCATCCTTTACTATATAATCTTTATCAGCAGTAAACAGCTTATGTGCACGTAATGCTTGGTCTATATAATGAGTCATTATCATGCTGTCAGTATCATAGAGCGAGGAATTTTCAGGAATGAGATTGTATGACCTGAGTAGTTCTTCCACTCGTGAAATACCATCTTCAGTAAGGAACACTGCCCTACCCTTTTCATCCACCTCATAATCAGAGTCAACTAATTTGGTTACTATTTTATTGATATGCTTATATATCTGATTGTTTTCCTCAATCTGGCCAGAAATAATAAGCGGAGTGCGAGCTTCATCAATGAGTATTGAGTCTACTTCATCAACTATTCCGTAGTGAAAGCCTCTCTGAACCATGTCTTCTTGAGAAAATTTCATATTGTCTCGCAGGTAATCAAAGGCAAGCTCGTTATTTGTGGAATACACGATATCTGCACTGTAAGCCTCTTTTCTCTCTTCGTCTGTCAAGTTATTCGTGATAAACGCAACAGAAACCCCAAGAGAATTATATAATTTGCTCATCCACTCTGTGTCTCGTTTCGCAAGGTAGTCGTTAACAGTTACGACGTGCACGCCTTTCCCTTCTAAAGAATTAAGGTATGCAGCTAAAGTTGCAACGAGTGTCTTTCCCTCTCCTGTTTTCATTTCTGATATCATGCCGTTATGGAGCACCATTCCACCAATCAACTGAACATCAAAGTGCCTCATGTTAAGAAACCTGCGAGAGGCTTCACGCACAACTGCAAATGCAGGTACGAGAAGATCATTTAACGTTTTCCCATTTTTCAATTCCTGTTTGAATTCTTGAGTTTTACCAGCAAGCTCCTCATCAGATAAGCTCTGCATTTCTGTTTCTAATGCATTTATTTGCTGAACAATTTTCCTAAAGGATTTTATTATCTTCTTGTTTGTTGACCCAAATATCTTTCTTATAAAAAAGAATGACAACGTAAAAATGAAAAATATAAGAATGGCTGTCAAAATTAGCGGAGAATCTAGCATAAACTTAAGTAACGTCTTATTTAATATGAGATTATATTACTAAATGCAGCCTACAGCAATGACATATTAGATTCGGGGAGTCTTTTCAAATTAAGAACCTATCACAGGCATTGTTTAGTTTGCTGAAAATAGTTGTTCGTTTAAGTTGTTAGTTATGCTAGATTAAGAGTAATTCACTTGAGAACAGCAAAGAAAGGTAGGTATGCAAAAATAGGACTGAAAATCTTTGGTTAAACTAAGCTTCTTCATTTAGAATTTCATTAATAATTTTCTGTTGTTTCATAACTTCTGTTGTCTTCCAGTCGCGCATTGTAATTAGTGCCTTCCATAAAGCCCAGCCGCTTGCTCTGGCCCACGTGTCTGGATCTAAACATAGATGTGACTTGAAGATTCTCCGATTTTCGTTGTTCAAAAGTGTCCAGGCAATTACCAAGTCACAGGCTGGATCGCCGACACCCACACATCCAAAATCGATTACAGCAGCTACACATCCATCTTTCGCTAGGATATTCCCGCTTGCAAAGTCACCATGAATCCATACTGGATTCTTGTTCCATCTTGAGCTTATAGCTTTTTCCCAAAAGGACATTATAGTTCTAGCATCAATAAAACCTTGCAATTCCTTAATGGCCGATCTTACCTCTGTGTCATAGACTGATACGTGATCGCCGCGCCAGAAGTTATGGAGTCCAGGATTAGGGCCTCCTTTAACATCAATTTTATGTAACTCATTCAAAAATTGTGCAAGCTGAGAAGCAATAATCTGTAAATCCAGATCATCTATAGACAATGCATTTATGCTTTCCCCTTCGATCCACTTATATATTGACCAATTCCAGGGATAATGCTTTGATGGTTGTCCCATTGCAAGTGGCTTAGGAATAGAAAATGACAAATGTGGTGCAAGTATCTCAAGCCATTTTTGCTCCTTTAGAACTTGTAGCGCATAATCTTCTGCGCTTGGTAGCCTGATCAACATCTCTTCACCCAAGCGAAAAGTTCTATTGTCTATACCACTGAGTTCAACAGATTTGATCTCTAAGTGAGCCCACTTTGGAAATTGCTGTGCAACAAGTTCGGTAACAAGTAATAACCAAGAGCGACTATCAATTTTTGATGCCATTTGCCGATTTTTCCTATTTTACCATCTGCCTTAGAAACCTTCTGATTCTAGAAAAACTTGCTTGTCATTTTTAATTGCTGACATTGTTTAAGTTAATACCAATTTACACTTCCAAAACTAATCTATTTGGATCTTCTATATAATTTTTTATTTTGACAAGGAAAGTAACTGCTCCTTTGCCATCAACTATTCTGTGGTCGTAAGAGAGAGCAATGTACATCATCGGTCTGATTTCTACTGCATTACCAACAGCAACTGGCCTGTTTTGTATCGAATGCATTCCAAGTATTCCAGATTGCGGAGGGTTTATTATCGGAGTGGAAAGAAGTGAACCGTATACTCCACCGTTTGAAATAGTAAATGTTGCACCTTCCATTTCTGATACTTGTAATTTGCCTTCTCGTGCTTTTTTGCCAAGAGCAACTAAAGTCAACTCAATTTCTGCAAATGACATCTGATCAGCACTCCGAATAACAGGTACAACAAGGCCTTTGTCAGTGCCAACAGCAACACCTATGTCATAGTAATGTTTATATATGATTTCATCGCCTGAGATTTCAGCGTTAATTTCAGGGATCTCTTTCAGTGCTTGCACTGCTGCCTTTATAAAAAACGACATGAAACCAAGTTTTATTCCATATTTTTTTTCAAAGGCATCCTTATATTTTGCTCTTAGATCCATGACATTTTTCATGTCAATTTCATTGAACGTGGTCAGTATTGCAGCAGTATTTTGCGATGCTTTCAAACGAGCGGCAATTACTTGCCTTATTTTACTCATTTTTACTCGTTCCTCTCTTTGCTCTCCACTTACTACACTTTTTGGCAATTCATATTGTTTTATTGCAGGCTGTTCTGTTTTGTTTATATGGCCTATTACATCTGCTTTTGTTATCCTATCTCCCATGCCAGTTCCTTTGACACTTTCTGCGCTGATTGCATTTTCCTCCATAATTTTACGAGCTGACGGAGCATCTTTTTTGGCAAAACTTTCGCTTTTATCTTCTTTTCTCGCTTCCTCTTTTACTTCCCCCACGGAAAACTTCGCTAACAATTGATCAGGACTTATTACATCATCTTCCTTTACGAGAAATTCAGTTATTTGCCCTGAAGCTTCTGCAGTTAATTCGAGTGCTGTTTTGTCAGTCTCAATTTCAAAGATCAAGTCATCTACTTTTACTGCTTCTCCAATATTTTTCTTTATTTTTACTATACCTTCCGTAACTGACTCACCACCAAGAGTTTTTGGCGCTCTGATTTCTATAATTTTGCTCATAAAACAACTTCCGTATAAAACTTTCTATAGATTTATACATGAAAAGAGACATGTAATAAACTAATAAATTCATTGAGGCTTTTATCATTTAGAAGTGACAAACGGATAATATACTCCCAAATGTCATTCCAGCGCGTGATGCTAGGCCATCTTGACACATTTCGCCAACCCCGTCTCTCGGCTATGGTATTGCTAATCAAACAATGACTATGCAAAAGACCTAATAACATGTATAATCCATAAATAATTTTTGAGGTAGATTGTGAAACTAGGTGTTAATATTGATCACGTTGCAACCCTCCGCAACGCACGCGGAACTTCCTACCCAGATCTATTGAAAGCAGCAGAAATAGCCATTGACGCTGGAGCAGACTTTATTACTGTACACTTACGAGAAGATAGAAGGCATATTAGAGATGAAGACGTATTTAACCTAAAAAAAAGCATTAGCACTGAGCTAAATCTTGAAATTGCAGCCACGGAAGAAATGCTTAAAATAGCAAAAAAGGTAAAACCCTATTCGATTAGTATAGTACCAGAAAAAAGAGAAGAATTAACAACCGAAGGTGGCCTGGATATCATTAATATGCACAGCAAACTTTCTGGTATAATAGAGGAAATGCATAGCTCTAGCATAAAAGTCTCACTGTTTATCGATCCAAATATTAATCAACTAAAATATCTTGAGAAGCTAGAGATAAAACCTGACATAATAGAAATTCATACAGGGGATTACTGTGATAATCCATCAGAGAAAAAGTTACAGTTAATTACTAATGCTGCAGAGTACGTCAATAAATTAGGAATAGAATGCCACGCAGGACATGGCATAACTTATAAACACGCTAAGAAGATGACAAGAATACCTCACATCTCAGCTCTTAACATAGGCCACTATTTAATTAGCGAAGCTGTATTTTATGGCTTACACAGCGTAGTAAAAACAATGAAAATGATAATGTCTAACTAACTGCTGCTTTTTCCTTCTCATTTAAAATACTTAAAAGAGTTTGGCTTGCTTTAAATTTTACCCTTGTCTTTTCAGGAACAGTCATGATCTCACCATTTTGGGGGTTACGACATTGTTTCTCCTGACTTATAGCAGTAGAAAATGTTCCTATTCCATGCAAACGTATTTCACCTTTCCCATGCAGCTCATCCTTTATTATTTTAATAAACGCATCATGAATCTTGCTCAAATCAGATTTTGTTATATCTATATTCTGACCAGAACAATCTTCCTTTAATTGTTTTATTATATCTTCTTTACTCATAAATTACCTTAATATTGAAAAATCACACAAATAGCATATTATGTTGACACCGATAGTCAACTAAATTCATCACAAAAATAGAGGATATTATACACTTTTGCAAATATTTGTATAATACTTACAAAAAAACACCACTATGAAATAACTATCTCTTAGAAAATTGACACTTTTTCCGAGCTTTATGTTGACCATATTTCTTACGTTCAACAACACGCGAATCTCTAGTTAAGAACTCACCATTACGTAATATAGAATGCAAATCTTGGCTTACACTACTTAAAGCTCTGCTTATTCCATGAGCTAGAGCACCTGCTTGACCAGATAGCCCTCCACCTTTTACAGTTGCGAATACATCATATTTGTCTAACGTAGAAGTTGCTACAAATGGCATTTTCACTATTTGGCACACTGACTCTCTTTTAAAATAAGAAATTAGATCGCCTTTTTTGTTAACACTAAATTTTCCACTTCCCGGCTTTATCCATACTCTTGCTGCAGATTCTTTTCTTCGGCCTGTAGCATATAAACGACCAAGCGAATCAACTGCTGATTTAATTGTCTTTTCTGACCAATCATTATTATTTATTGTAAAACTCTTCATTTTTACTCCATTACTTTTTATTTTTACGATTCAAAGAGGCAAAATCTATCTTTTCAGGTTGCTGCCCTTGATGCTTATGCTCTGAACCAGAATAAACATACAAATTTTCAAAGCGTCTACGCGCCATAGGGCCATCATCAAGCATCCTTTTCACTGCCATTTTTATTACACGCTCAGGAAATTTGCCATTTAAAATATTATCTGGAGTAGTTTTCTTCAAACCACCAGAATAACCTGTATGCTTATAGTAAATTTTATCTTTAAGCTTCTTCCCGGTAAAATGCACCTTTTCTGCGTTGATAATAATTACATTATCGCCACAATCCATATGAGGTGTATACTCAGGTTTATGCTTTCCACGCAATAGTGTCGCTACAAATGCTGCAAGCCTTCCTACCACTAATCCTTCTGCATCTATGACAAACCATTTTTTGTCGATTTGTTTCTCTTTTAAGAAAAAAGTTTTCATTGTAATTTAACTAAACAATAGTAAGCTACTATATACTTAATTTCTCAATAGTGTCAACAATATTAGTTATTGATTATTAAAGTAATTTATGTTAGTAATTGAGCTGCGCAACCAATATGCACAGGAAGTAGAATGTTTCGATTGATTATTACACTTGCGATAATTTTTGGTACTATAAGTTGCTATGCAACCGATGTGGGAGAAGTTATAAGCAAAGCGATCAAAAATAGCTCAAAAATAAAGTCTCAATTTTACCAATATAAAAGCGCAGAAAAACAGCTTAAGTCTTCTGGGTTAGCTGGATTTTTACCTGACATTAGTTTGCAGTACAATTTTGATAGTAATTTTAATCTTTATAATCAACCTAATTTACCTGGAAAACGTCTGATATTAAGCCAAAGGATAATAGATGGAGGTGGCACCTTTGCCACATTCAGTCGATCAAGTCATCTTCTCAAAGCAGAAAAAATGCGATTTCAGCAATTAAAACAAGAGGTTGCACTTAATGCTGTGAAAGCATATGTTGGTGTTTTACAAAAGACAGAAATATTAAAGCTCAGAGAACATAAAGAACGCGTTTCTTTGGAACATTTGTCAGCTATGAAAAAACGCTTTTCCCTTGGAGAAGTTACTAACGCTGAAGTTTTGCTAGCAAAAGCAAAATTTTCGTCTTCTATATCCGAAAGAGTTGATGCTGAAGGTAAATTAAAATTGGCAAATATTGCTTATTATCATTTGATTGGCGAAGATGCTGATGACCTTTCTGAAGCTAATGATAAACTACCTTCTGTCCCAGAGCTAAATGAATGTTTACAATTAGCAAAAACCAATAATTTATCTCTAAAAGCAGCAGTTTATCAAAAAAGAGCAGCCGGAATGGAAGTGATCGCTGAAAGCTCCAAGTGGCTTCCTTCTTTAAATCTAAGCGCAAGCAAAAATTTTGGGAAGGATGGTGTAAAATTAGACAAGCTATTAGAAAATGTTCATATAGTTTTTACTCTTGATGTTCCAATCTTTAAAAAAGGAGCGAATGCTTTTGGTGTCAGTAAAGCTAAAATGGATGCAAAAAAATCTACCTACGATTATTATGAAACGGTAAAAAATATAGAACAAGAAGTTGTAAATGCTTGGAATAATGTGCTAACAGCAAAAGCCATTATTAAAGCAAGTCAAGAAGCGGAAAAAGCAGCAGCTTTAGCATTGGAAGGAGTTGAGCAAGAGGTAAACTTAAGTTTAAAGAGTACATCTGACCTTTTGGACACTGAAGATGCATTATTTAAAGCACGTTCAGACTTAGTTGAAGCAAAAAGCAATTATGTAACTAGTGTTTATAATTTGCTTTTTATAATAAATAGTATAAATCTCTAAATTTAATGGTATTAGCACTATGCATGATGAACAAGGCAATCAATCTGTAAAAGATATTCTAGAAGATATAAAAAAAGCTATATCGGGTAAAAACGCAAGTAACGATAAAGCAGAAATAAAGGATGAAAATGATGATGTGCTATGCCTTGAAGAAGAGTATCCAGAAGACATGGAAGAAGATGGCAAAAAAGAAAATGGTAAAGAAGAGAACATTGATAATGATGACCAAAGTGAGGAAATGGCTTGCAACAACAACCAATTTAATGGCCATAGCTACAATTCAGAAGAAAAAAAAGACATTGATTTGTACGATAATATCCAAATGAGTAATAACAAAGCGAGTAATAGCGGCTTACAAGCGCAAAATAATGATCATCTAATTTTAAAAGAGAATATGGAAGAGATCAAAGCGCTGCTTGGAAAAATGCAAAACGAATTGCAGCATAAACAACAAAAAAGAGCGAATCTTACTGTTGAAGAATTAGTTACATCTCTTTTAAAACCTCAGCTCTCAGAATGGCTGAATAAATATCTACATGCACTGGTAAAAGAAGTAGTTGAAAAAGAGCTCAAAGATATAATCAATAATAAGTAGGGTATTAGCAATAAAAACTAGAGTAAAGACGGCTAGAGGCAGAAAACTATCTTCAACAAGGTGGCTACATCGTCATTTGAATGATCAGTATGTGCGAAAAACTAGCAAGGATGGTTATAGGTCACGCTCAGCATATAAGCTGGTAGAAATGGATAATAAATTTAAATTATTCCAAGAAGGGCAAAAAATTATTGATCTTGGTGCTTCTCCTGGTGGATGGTCACAAGTCGCGTCTCAGAAAGGTGCAAATGTAGTTGCTCTTGACATGAAACCAATGAACGCAATTAATGGAGTAGAGTTTATACAATGTGATATTATCAATGGGCTTGAAATTTTAAGAGAAAAATTCAAGGATCAAAAATTTGATGTAATTTTATCTGACATGGCGCCCGAATCTTGTGGTTTAAAATCGTTGGATCATATCAGAATTATGCTTTTATGTGAGGCAGCGCTCAATTTTGCAAAGCATTTCTTGAGCCATGGTGGCACGTTTGTAGTAAAAATTTTCCAAGGAGAATCTGATAAAGATTTTTGTAACAAGCTAAAAAAAATGTTTAAAACAGTAAAATATTTTAAACCAAAGTCAAGTAGATCTGAATCTACAGAAATGTATTTGGTAAGTTTAGGCTTTATTGGCAGCAGACCTCCTATATAATATTAACCCAGGTAGCCCGCAGAAGTGAAAAAACTTCCTTGACAAACTCCGCCAGCCCCCTTATCATGAAACTGAAGCTATTTATTTATCTTCTCTGTACAGATTAAATGACAAAAAAACTCACGTATCTGGCGTCTCATGTTTAATTTTTTGCACTATGTGCACTCTATGTCTTTATCAAATTTCTAGGTTTTTACCTATACAAGCTGAAATACGCTATTTAAAACATCAAAAAACGCCAACTTAAAAAATGGATAGTGAATAATTAGCTACCCTAGGGTTTCTTTTGCCTTTTTTTCTGTTTAGTAAATTTCTTAATGTTTATAATTTAGATTAGTTGCGGCTTAAAAGCAACTGAATCGCGGTTATTAAACGTTTAGAATAAAAAAACGCCATACTTGAAAGTATAATGTAAGTAATTAGCCAACCATGGGGCTTCTTTTGCCTTTTTTTCTACTTGGTAAATTTCTTAATGTTTGTAGCTAAACGACAATCGTCATCCCGCTGCTTGTTAGCGGGATCTATTCTAAGGAGATACCGCGGCGGTATGACGGGTTAAGTAGGGTGTCATTCCAGTGCTCCTTTTTTTGTCATCCCAGTGCGTGACACTGGGATCTAGCCTTTATTATTTGGTTGTCTTCTGGATTCCAGTGTCAGCTACTTTCATGACATCATCATAAAGTAAAATGAGATCCCAGTGTCACGCACTGGGATGACAGAAGAAGGTGCTGGGATGACAGGGGAGTTGAATGACAACGAATTGGAAGAAAATGTTTATGACTAATTTTTAGATCAAACATCGAATTTCGACAAACTTAACTTTTTTGTGAGACTATTCAGCAATAATAAATAAATTGAGAGGAAAGGTTGTGGCAATAGAAAAGGAAAAGTTTTTTGAAATAATACGCAATGTGAGTGAGAGTAAAGGTTTGAATAAGGATAATTTGCTTGAAAGGATAGGGAGTAAGCTAAAAGGTGTAAACCCAGAAGCATATAGCACTTATAACAATTTGAAGATAGATAAGCTATTCATGATACAAGATTTAGATAAAATTGCAAGTTACACATTGTTACATCTTGCTGTGGAATGTAACAGTGTACCAATAGTAAAACTCCTACTAGAAAAGAAAGTAAAAGTTGATGAACAAATATCGGGTGATTTTAATTCTAAATTCACTGCTTTGCACATTGCTGCTTTGCATGGTCATCAAGAGATGGTTCAGCTTTTATTAGATGCTAACGCAAATCCTTTACTAAAAGATAGTCAAGGCCGAACTCCAAGAGATATGGTTAGCAATATACCAAATAAGGATATCATAGTAGAAATGTTAAAGGAAGGAGAACAACGTTATGCTGAGGCAAGAAAGAAAAGACTAACTTATGGACAAGGCACTTTACCGCAGCCTAATAATAAAACTCCAGGAAATTTAGCTGTGGGCGGAAATAAAATAACTGCTGCAGTGCAAGCATGGAATGCAAAAGGTCAGGGAGAGAACAATGGAACTACACCAAACAACAGAAAAATCTATGTACAAAATGAGAATGAACAGACTTCTTCAAACTCAATCATTAATGAAAACAATACAGACAAAGTAGGTGATACATTAGAAAGAGAACAGGCTAAAAGAGATGCTGTGGCGCAAAAGTTGCAAGAGGCAGAACAACGACTTGCCAATAATCAGAAGCGCATAGAACAAACTTATTTGCACAATCAACACACAGAACAGCAGTATACTATACATAATGGGGAACAGATCTCTTTAGATTCGACTATTGATGAAAGTAATAGTAGTGACAGTGGAATAAATACTTCCACAGAAGACATCGGTAAAGAGTTAGAAAAACACAATACACAGGATGAAAATGGATTGACTCTTTTACATCGTGCTGCTGGAAACAATAATAAAGAATCAGTGAAACTTTTGTTAGAATATGGAGCAAAAGTTGATGTACAGAGTAAAGATGGCCATACCCCTTTACACTATGCTGCTGCACTTGGTTATGTGGAGATTGCAGAATATCTAATAGATAAAGGAGCAGATGTTGATGCACAAGATAAAGCTGAGTATACTCCATTATATTACGCTCTTGCAAATGACAATAAAGAATTAGCAAAACTTTTGATAAAACATGGAGCAGATCGCTCATTGATAAAGGATGAAGGCCTAATAATAGATAGACTAAACAGTATGTGTGGTCAGCTATCTGAGGTTGTATCTGGTACTTCTTCCCATTCCAAAACACACAATGCAACGGAAACTCCAGAAGAAACAGAAAAGGTTAAAAAACGTAAAGTTAAATTAAAAAAATTATGTGCTCAGCTAAAGGAAGAGAATCAATCACTAAAACAAAAAATACAAGAGCTAGGAAATGAAAACGCAACGCTTAATAGTGAATTAGAAAAAACAAAAACTAAAACAAATGAAGTGTCACTAGAAAAAGCGCACAAAGTACTAGCAGAACTAAAGGATGACGTAGCTGGACATGAGGCTAGGCTGAAAACACTTAATAAACTCGACGAAGAGAATCAATCACTAAAACAAAAAATACAAGAGCTAGGAAATGAAAACGCAACGCTTAAGGATAAATTAGACAAAACAGAAAGTCAGTATTCTAAAGCAGAAGCGTTGTTAGAAAAAACGCAAAAGGAACTAGAAGAATCAAAAAGTTGCATAGCTGGACATGAGACTAAGTTGAAACAACTCAATAAAGAGAATGAATTACTAAAACAAGAAATAAAAAATCTGAAAAATGAAAACACACCACTTAAGGGTGAATTAGGCAAAACTAAAACAAATGAAGTGTCGCTAGAAAAAGTAGGAAAAAGACAATTTTCCCCAAAAGTTGTCTATGCGAGCCTTGCAGCTATGTTAGTAGTAGGTGCTGCTCTTAGTATTGCTTCTGGATTGTCTGCTCTATTAATAGTTGCAGCTTCTGTGGTATCTGCACTGATAGCCGGTGGCATTACATACACAATATCAAAACCCATCGCTCCTGACACTGAATTGAAAGAAGTGGATATTCAAGGTTCAGCACGACAGTGTTTGTAAAACTTAGCACCTACATCTGTACGAACATTGTCCCAGGAGGTAATGTTCGTACAGTTATGTGTCAGCTACTTGCATGACACCCTGGCAATCGTCATCCCGCTACTTGTTAGCGGGATCTAGAGATACCGTGACGGTATGACGGTTAATTGTTCCGCGCGGGATGACAAGAAAGGAGCAGCAGGATACCATGTCATTCCAGCGCATGACGCTGGAATCTAGTAAAAAGTATTTGCAAGTTACACAGTAGTGTGAATTTTTTACTTCGGTAGTTTTTCATTATCATTATAATCATAATAGTAGTTGAGTTTAATTGATATGAAAACTTTTACGAAAAATTTTAAAAATAACGAAAAAAAGCTAGAGGAGTTTAATAAGGAAATTGAAGATATAACAACTATAGCTCAAGATAAATTTGCACATGAACTTGAAAATATCGCATATGACAGTGTGCAAAAATTTCGCAGTCTGCTTGCTAAAGAGTTAAACTCCATCTTCAATAATATTCATTCTCAAAATGTTAATCTACTAAAATCCAGCCTAGTTGAATATGCTATAAGTTCAAATTTTATCAATAAAAAAGGAGAAACAGCTTTAATACGTTCTCTTCTTAATATATTCATACGATAAAGAATTTATAGCATAATCGTGGTGTCATGAAAGTAGCTCTGTACGAACATTTGTTTGCGAAGAAATATTATAGCCGGTTTTGCCTCAAACACAAAGATGTCATCCCAGTGCCATGACTACTTGGATCCAGAAATTTTGATTAGAGATTAAGTTGGTGAGCACGAAAGTGACTAACCTTATATTAAAAATAACATCTTTGACAGTGAAAGGCTGGATTCCAGTGTCAAGCACTGCCATCATAAAGAAACCAGTGTCAGCCACTTGGATGACACCGTCATAAAGGAACCAGTGCTCCTTTTTTTGTCATCCCAGTGCGTGACACTGGGATGACAGAAGAAGGTGCTGGGATGACAAAATAAGGAGCGTTAGAATGACAAAAATATATTTATAAGGAGGGTTATCATGTCAACAAGATCTACTTCACCAAGAATACATGTGCAACGTAAATCTAAGCCTGAATCTTTTCCAGTTACTTTAGAAGAGGTTAAATCTTTTTTACGCATTGAGAACGATCAAGATGATAAGTTGATTTCAGATCTAATTTTTATGGCAACTGATTATGCTGAGTGGCATATGGAAAAGTCACTGGTGAAACAAACATGGCAAGTTTCATATGAAGATTATGTACCTCGTAGGATCTATTTAAGCTATGGCCCTGTGAGTAAGATAGTATTGGCTACTGCAATGATGTCTAAAGGTCAAGAGAAGAGAACACTTAAGTATTATTTTAGTGATGTAGGGGGCTACGTTGAGTTTTTCAATTATTTGAATGCAATAAGAGTTGATGTTGTATACGAGGCTGGCTATGACAATGTTCCTGAGCAGATAAAACTAGGTATTATGCGGCATGTTTCTGCTATTTACAAAGATCGTGAATCGGGGGTAAGTAGCCATTTGTCTGAAGTGAAGAAGGTGTATTCTCCATTTCGCGAACCAAAGGTTGTTTTGTAGCTCTTTCTTGTCATCCAAACTGGGCTACCTACGTCATACCGTCACGGTATCTCACATAGATCCCGCTAACAAGCAGCGGGATGACGAGATAAATACCGTCATACCGCGATTCATTCGCGGTATCTCAGCCGCTAACACGTAGCGGAATGACAGCAGTCCTACGTCAGTCACGGTATCTCGGCTGCTAACAAGCAGCGGGATGACGAGATAAATACCGTCATACCGCCGCGGTATCTCAGCCGCTAACACGTAGCGGAATGACAGCAGTCCTACGTCATACCGTCACGGTATCTCACATAGATCCCGCTAACAAGCAGCGGGATGACGAGTTTGTATCGGGAAACGCTGCTTATGTTTTAGCTATATATCTTTCGAGGATTAATCATGGAAAAAATTCAAGCTATAAACGAGTTGTACAATAGTATTTATGCAGCACTAAAAGCAAACTCTGATTTAAGGAAATATGTTACTAACATTTATGACTACTTACCTAAACAGGTCACCATTCCTTACCTGAGATTGCATGTAGTGAATTATAATAATCTGCACATGCTGTCCAATTTTGCTACAAAGGCAAGATTTTCATGCGACATATATACCCATCATATAGGCAGTATGTTTGCCATTATAAGGCATATTAACTTGATACTTAAGAGTATTAAATATTCTGATAATGAAACTATTTTGGAAAGTAATTGTGCTATTAGTCAGCACGATGAAATTTTACATTCAACAATTAATTTTGATATTTTAATGAAAGGAGGCGATAATGAGCAAATTACAGCTAAAAATTAAAGATCATGACAATAATTTTATTGTGTTAAATAATATACGAAACCTAAGGTTTACTTTGCGTAATAACAGAGAAGAGGTGAAAGATATTTCTTCTTTTGGCTGGAGAAAAGTGCTCGATTGTGCTGGAAGCAGACACATTACGATAAAAATTAATGGAATTTTAGACTCTGTATTAGCTGATGAATTATTACGTAATTCTGCTATATTAAACTCTAATAATGATTATGAAATTAATTTTAACACTAAGGAAAAGATCAGATTACGGTGTTCAGTTGAACTGTATGAGAGATATTATGACCCCGCTGCTTTTGACAGTTTTACTGTAATTTTAGCGAGTGCTGAAGTTGTAAACGCTTTTCATTAATGTTAATTTAATTTTTTCATATACAATAGTAACTGGTGAGAATTTTAACTAAATTAAAAAAAATCATGAACGACGAAAACCTTTTCGAGGAAGACGGTGGTAATATTGAAGAAAATAACAATGACAGAAGAGAGAGAAGTTTAGAAAATGAAAATCAAGAAGAACAATACAAAGAGGAAGATAAGCAATACATAATACAGTATATTCAAGACTATTTAAAAGTTTTTGAGGATATTCTAAATCAGATCGACGAAGGAATTGATAATTTGGATAGTTACGAAAGGACTATGCAAATAAAGCGAAGCATAGACAGGCTCATAGAGACTTTATATAGTCAGGCTGCGTCTGAAGATATTGATGCAGAATTTGAAACCACAAAGCATACTCGCGATAAATCAGAATCTATGAAAAGGGTTAGAGAGAAAAGAAGGAAGCAAGCAATAGAAGAAGTATTAAGTAGCATGTTTGCCCAGCAACAAAAGGAGCTAATGAACGCTAAACACTTAAGTCATGGACATGAAACAGCACATGATGATGAAGCAAAAAAACGAGTGAAGTCTTCAATCAGGGGAGTGTTGTTTTCGGTGATTGCTCATAGGATGGATCCAAGAAGGAGAGCAGGAGAAACTGCTGACGATAACGAAAAGCAAGCTCATATATATGGCAGGGAAGCAGTTGGTGGAGCTTTAGGTGCATTGTTAAAAACATTTTTAACAGCAGTTACTGCCGTTGTGCGCGAAATTGCTAAGCCACTTCAGCATATCAGCAAACAGGAAACATCTTTTGCAAAACAAGTTGAAGAAAGCAGAAACGCAGATTCACAAAAAGGTCGATCTGTGTAGACTTTTCCTTGTAATAATCTTTCGATTCTACTGTCTGTTAATTCATAATTAGGGTTATATAGCTAACTGAAAAAAGGTTACCCCAGAAGGGATAAAAAGGTATAAAATGGCTTTAGATAAGGTAGAATGATGCCAAAGTGAGGATCTGAGGGAACGTGTTTTGAAAGTAGTAGACGAGAAAAAAATGACTATGGAGAAGATAATCAAGAGAAAAGATAATTGAAAAATTTGGCAATATGTGCAAAGACAAAGATACTCGCCGGATTTAAATCCAATTGAAAAGTTATGGTTTGCCATCAAGCATGCCATAAGAAAAGCTCTGCAGAACTTTTGGCCCGATATCAATTCGGCTATTGATTTTAGCACTCGGGGAAACCTTACTTGGGTTAGCTATAGTTTGCTTGCTCACAAGCAAACTTTCCTGGATCCAAGTAGTCAAGCTACTCGGATGACATCCTCCCTAGTGAATATTGCTCTTAATTTGTAACTAACCCAAGCCATAAATATTAAGAAATTTACCAAACGAAAAAAAAGGCAAAGAACTCCCGTGGTGCGAGTTTTGACCCTATAATAATTTAAACTGGCGCTGTAATAATGTGCTAACGCTTAAAATAAGCGCGATTTGGCTGAATGTAGAAAAAATTTAAAAGACATGCAGCCGCTATAATTTTATGTAATCCGCCAAAAAATACCCTAAGTTTTTTACTGAATTTTGTCATTGAGCCTGCAGGTCAAAAACAAGTTTTGAGTCATAAATACCCTTATTGTCATAATAAGGGGGCTGGCGGAGTTTGTCAAGGAAGTTTTTTGTTTCCACTGAATGACAGTTGTGGCTTGGGAGGTAGTACAAGAAATCTGTTATTTTAATTGTGTGAAATTTAGTTTTGTGTTTCATAATATTATACAATCAAATTGATAAAAGCTGTATTATCTCCTTGCAGCATTAAGTGTATATTTTTTGCTATTTTTTCCACTAAGGGAGTAACGTTATCAAAATTTGAAAATTTTGATAATACATAATCTGCTAAGCTTTTTTCATCTTCAGGTCTACCCACTCCAAATCTCAAGCGCCAATAATCATTACCAATAAAACTATCTATGGATTTAAGTCCATTATGTCCAGCAGAGCTACCACCTTTCTTTATTTTTATTCTTCCAATTTCCAAATCAGCGTCATCGTGTATGACAACGATATTATCTAGCGATAATTTGTAAAAGTTTCGTATTTTTGCAACAGGGATGCCTGAATTATTCATAAATGAATAAGGCTTTATTAACATGATTTTATTATCATTAATTATGCCAGAGGTTATTAGATAATCGGCTTTTTTAGAAAACGACTGGAAATTCCAATATTTGTAAATTTTATCAACTACGATGAAGCCGATATTATGATGAGTTAACTCATATTGACCACCAGGGTTACCAAGTCCAACTATCAGATGCACTATTACTCTGTTTCTGCTTGAGGTTCTTCAACGTCACTATCGGCAGCAGAAATTGTAACAATAGTAAAATTTTCTTCTTCATGAGCTACAAACTTAACACCTTCTGGTAATTTTACATCATTAATATGTATAGACTGGCCAATCATTTTACCGGATAAATCAACTTCAATAACCTGAGGTATTTTATCAGGAGAGCATTTAACAGCAATAGAACGACACAAAACATTAAGCACTCCACCTAACTTGATCCCTGGAGCTTTACTTTCATTCACAAATGATAGAGGTATGTCTATTTTAATTTCGCTGCCTTTATCAACAAATTGAAAATCAACATGTTGCACAGTATCCTTTACTACATGCAATTGGATATCGCGAACAAGAGCATATTCCTTTTTGCCCGAAATATTCAGCTCTATCAAATGTGCAGAAAGAGAGCCTGATTTATATTGCTTCGTGAATTCCTTTGCAGACAATGTTAAATTTACATTATCATGACCCTTTCCATATATGATTCCAGGGATGTTTCCTTTCTTCCTTAGAGAATGCATCGCTTTTGTTTTTGTTATATCACGTAACTCTGCATTAATTGTTACTATTTCTTGTTGCGTCATCGATTACTCCTATTCAGCTAATCCTTTTAATATAATTTAATAATAATATAACATAAAAATATTTATTTCAAACTTCATTCTTTCATACTAATTGTTTGTGAAAGGATTTATTTAGATGTATATTTAAGCTTATTTAACAAGAACTATGGGCATTGATGATAAAGTAGTTTTTAGGATTTATAAACCAACAAAAACTGCAACACAATCTGGTTTAGGTAATACAAATCTCTGGCACCTAAAAATTGAATCTGGTTCTTACTACATTGAACCTTTAATGGGGTGGGTTGGCTCAAAAGATCCAAAAAAACAGATTGTATTAAAGTTTGATTCTCTTGAAAAAGCAGTATTCTACGCAAAAAAACGCAACGTTAAATACGTAATTGAAATGCCAAAAAATGTTAAGAGGCTGCCAAAATCTTACGCAAGCAATTTCATACTAAAGTAAGTTGCACAACAAAGGGAGTGTTAAATAAACTGTGTCAAACCGAAAAAAAAGTAATAAATTGATATAAAAAAATGGAGGTTTGACAATGAGTCAGAAAGTAGTAAACAGAACTACCGGTTTGGTAGATTATAAAGAATTAGAAACAAATATCCTGTCGTCTATACGAGAAGGAAGACCGTTGACAGGAAGAGATGGAGCATTAACACCGTTTATAAAAAAGTTGCTGGAGGTAAGCCTGGAAGGTGAAATAGAAAACCACTTGTCGGCTGAAAGCGAAGAGAATAATCGAAGAAATGGGAGGAATGCAAAGACTTTACGTACAAGCGCAGGGTCATTTGAGCTTTTGACGCCAAGAGATAGGGAAGGAAGTTTCGAACCACAAATAGTCAAAAAAAGGCAAACAAACTTACATCCAGAGCTTGAAACGAAGATTTTGAGCACATTTGCCAGTGGTATGGGCTATAGAGATATAGTGTCACATGTTGAGGAAATTTATGATCACAAAATATCGGTGGCAGAGATATCAAGTATTACTGACAAATTGCTACCAGTAATCAACGAATGGCGTAGTCGCCCGCTGCAGTCTGTATATCCGATAGTTTTCATGGTTTTTTAAAGTCAAAGAGGACGGGCATTGCGTAAGTAAATGCATGTATAACATATTAGGCATAGATCAAAATGGCAAAAAAGAAGTATTAGGTTTTTATTTGGCTGAAAGTGAAGGAGCTAACTTCTGGTTGGGAGTGCTAAATGACCTCAAAGAAAGAGGAGTAGAAGATATCCTTATTGCCTGCGTTGATGGGCTGAAAAGCTTTCCTGCAGCTATAAACAGTGTCTTTCCTAATGCGGAAGTGCAGATGTGTATAGTGCATCAGATACGCAACTCACTGAAGTATGTGGCCAGTAAAGATGCGAAGAGTTTTTTGAGCGATTTAAAGAAGGTATATCAAGCTTCAAGCAAGGAAATTGCCGAGAATTATCTGTTGGAATTGGATGAAAAATGGGGCACAAAGTACCCTATGGTTATAAAATCTTGGCAGAATAATTGGGAAAACTTGTCTGGTTATTTTAAGTATTCTGGTCCAGTTAGGAGGATAATCTACACCACCAATCCCATAGAGGGGCTACATAGGCAAATTAGGAAATTCACTAAGACCAAAGGCTCATTTACCAGCATAAATGCCTTGTATAAGCAGGTATATTGTGCTATAAAGAAGGCAGAGGAAAAGTGGACGATGCCTGTACATGATTGGGCATTAACTATCTCTCAACTTAATGTTTTCTTTCCTGGCAGATTGAAAATTGAGTTGAACTAAAAATGCGGTTTGACACAGTTTATTTAACACTCCCACAACAAATGGTGTTATGCAAGTAGCTGACACTGCTCTCCTTTGTCATCCCAGTGCCCAGACACCTTAGACAATCTGCCAACTTCTGATTTTGTCCATTCTGGGCGGGATTGTTGAGTTCTCTGATCTTAAATACTACATTTACTTCATCAAGATCAATGTTGACTTCTTTTACTAATGTCCTAATAAGACTACGTTTAGCTTGCCAATCTAGGTGTTCCAATTCCGATTTAACACTAGAATAAAAGCCCTTTATGCTATTTGTAATAAGATTCATTTTCTGCTGTAGTCCCTTTTGATCAATCACCTTTTTCTTCTCTCCTTCAATCTCTTTTAAACGTTCCTTCATTTTTTTCATTGCCTGCTTAAAGTCTTCCTTACTTATATATTTTTCCTCACTTGTATTCTCTTGAATATAATAATCATTGATAAGTTCTTTAATATTTTGTTTTAATTGACTCTCACGTCTTGCAAACCTTTCATCTAATAATTCATTCTTATGTTCTGAAATTCTACATTGGTACTCCTTTACCATCCTATCTGGATTTTTTAATACACTTTTTACTTCTTCCCACACACCTGTTTCTAACACTTCTCCACGAATAGATCCGTTAGTGCATACCTTATTACCGTAAAAATTTCTTGTACCCAGGCAAGTGTAATAAGTATACACAATCTTTTTTTCTTTGCTGTAATTTCGCCTTCCGCAGTAAGCACGTCCACAACACTTACACACAACTAGCTTTTGCAACAGATATGTCTCTTTTCTTTGCTGCACTCTTGCTCTCTGTTTATTCTCAATCAATTGTTCTTGTACTACATTAAACAAATCCTCGTCAACTATTTTCGGCACCGGTATATGAATCCAATTCTCCTCATCTGTACTGTAAATAGAGTGAGTTCGCCGGCTGTTGCTTTTTTTTGGTTTGACTTCTAGCATTACTGGGCCCGCCTTTGTTTTACCATATGCTGCTAGCCCCTTGTATGCTGGATTTTTTAACATCTTATGGATGGTGCTTGAATGCCACACCTCTTTTCCTGTTTGTGTTCTAACAGAAGCTTCTCTTAGTCTCTTTACCGCTTCTCTAATACTTATCCTTTCCTCTCCAATCCACATGAACACCTCTCTCACTACTTTTGCTTCCTCTTCATTAATTTCAAATTTGTTTTCTCCTCCTTTTACATGCTTTCTTATATATCGATAACCATAAGGTGCATTGCTTATTACACTCACACAACCTTCTCTTGCTGCATGCAGTTTTCCCCTCATGCTTCGTATCAAGATTTGTCTCAGTTCAAACCTTCCTACTGCTCCTTGCACATCTGTCATTAAATCGGACTCTGGTGTATCATCAACCTTATGATTTGAAAAGATTATTTCTACTCTTGCTCTCTTAAATTCATCTATTACATCTCTTTGATCTACAGGATCACGTGACAACCGATCTAGTGAATAGATATAAATCTTATTAATTTTTCCTTCTGCTACTTTATCACGTAATTTCTTTAAACCTTCACGCTCTAAATTTGACCCTCTACGGCCATCGTCAGTGAATACATATTCTTCCAATAACTCATGTCCATCTACAGCAATTCTACGCTTAAGCTCTGCAATTTGGATCTCTATTGTATGATCCCGCACTTGTCGGTCTGATGAAACTCTTGCATACAAGGCCACCGTTATCATCTTTTTCTACCTCCTTTTCGTTGTTTCTTTTTACTGAATACTTTAGTAACTGCTCGTAAGCTTCTGATAAATGTTTATCTGCTAACTCATCAGGCTCATATCGACAGGTCACAGTTAACGTTCTCTTTCTCATAATTTCTCCTGTAAATGTTTTCATAGTTCAGGCACTCCCTTTTTCCATAAATCCATTACTCTTGCGAAAAAGACGCAACTGTTAACCTTTATTTCTCTCAGCTTTTATGCAAAATTTTAGAAACACATACGCTATCTTTCATCAATTGAGCACTCTCCCAAATCATCAAGCTTCTTTTTTCCCTCTAATGATAAAATTTCCCTTTTTCCATAATCACCTCTTTCTTAGCCACAGCCCTTCTAAATTTTCACAAGCTCTTCTTTTGCCACTATCACACCTGCTGCTGATACGACCCTTATTTTTCTATGAACTCTCTCTGCTTATTTGCGATTTTTACGTTCTCTAACACTTCTTTTATCTCTTTATTATTTCTCGCATAATCCATTGCCGTTTTGCCAAATTTATCCTTTTGCTCTACATTTGCTCCCGCTTTTACTAGCTCTTCTACTATTTTTACCTCACTTACCATGCATGCCAGGTGTAACGCGGCAAATTTGCTACTTCGTTCCACTGCGTTTACCTCTACTCCTGCCTTTATCAGCTCCTTTGTATTTTCTACACGTTGTCCCATTACTGCTAAGTGCAATGGTCTATATTGTCCCGCATCTGCCACATTTATATCTGCTCCTTTTTTGATTAATAACCTCACTTTTTTTGGATCTGGCATTCCCACCGCGTAATGCAATATCGTCCTTCCTTTTGTGTCTTTTTTATTAATATTTTCTATTGAGTTATCTAATACTTCTTTCCACGACTTATTAAACTCTTCTCTTTCTTTCTTACTAAATTTTACCATAATGTTCCTCAGCTATTAATGCAATTTAAAGTGCCTCCAATTTGGCTCACTTTAGCGCTTAGCAAATCTTGTTTATTTACTAGCTACTTTTTCACTTAGGGCTGTTTTGGCATAAAAAGCAAGTTTTTTTTACAAAATATACACATTTTTTTCGCATATTAGATTAAGATATAAATCTATATACTTAATCTGTTAAATAATAAGCGGTTCCTCTCCTGCTGTTGTCAGCTTTTTCTTTTAAATTTAGGCTTCCTATTTTTCCTATTATCTTGTAGCCAACCCTTTTACTCCCTTCTCTTACAGAAAGCTCTTTTTATAGCCCTTTTATCTTCTCATCCATATCTTCTAGCTCTTTTTCCACTTCCATCAGTGCCTTCTTGACCAATGGCGCTTCTTCTAACTTTTCCCTTATTTCTTCAAACCTTCTTTCTCCTTTTTCTTTTAAATCTAGGCTAAATATCGCATCTACTGTCCGCTCCGACAACTCCCTTAGTTTTTCTAGCAACTCTTCAGTTCTCGCATAATACATTGCTGTTTTGCCAAATTTATCCTTTTGCTCTACATTTGCTCCAGCTTTTACTAGCTCTTTTATTATCTCTTTTGTTTCTCCTGTCTTGCATGCTATATGTAGTGGTGTATATCCTTTTTGGTCTTTCGCATTTACGTCACCTCCCGCTTCTAATATTGCCCTCACGTTCACTATTTCCCTCATAAATACTGCTTCATGTAGGGGGGTCCTTCCTATGTAGTTCCCAGTATTAACATTCGACCCTGCTTTTATTAGCTCCCTTACTGTCTTTTCACAACTCATTAAGCTCGCACTATGTAATGCCGTATATCCTCCATCATCTATAGCATTTACATTTGCTCCTCCTTCTATCAGTGCTTTTACATTCTCTACCTTTCCATAGAATGCCGCTAGGTGCAATGGTGTCTCGCCTCTATTGTTTCTATCGTTTGTACCTGCACCTTTTTCTATTAATAACTTTATTACTTCTGGATTTGACACTTGTGCTGCTCGGTGCAATATTGTGCAACCTGCTGCGTCTTTTTCATTTATTCCACGAAATGAATTCTCCTTTAATTTTTCCAGTCTTTTATTTAAATTGAACATTTTAGTTACCTCACTATAAAAACATACATAAAGTCGCCAATTTGGCTCACTTCAGTGCAAGATCAATTTCTTATGTTTACCTACACCTACCTAATTTATAGCTGTTTTGGCATGGAAAAGCAACTTCTTTTTTTCAAAAAACACACATTTTTACCGAATGTTAATATAGTATATGAAGATATAAATATATGTATTTAATTCATTAAGCATATAGGTTGTTTTTCTTCCCAGGACCTGTTCAAATGTCGATGTTCATGCCAAGTTAATACACCTGGGTAAAATACTAAAATGTAATTTTCTAACTCCTGTATTGCATCCTTTTGCTCTGAATTTAATTCGCTTTCAAAATGAACATAGTGCTTTGCTAAACCAAATCTTATAACTTTTTGATCGGTAGAGTTTTCTACTTTGTAATGATAGGTAACGCTAAACCTTTCTAAAATTGGCTTGTATTTTAAATTCCACAGTTGTTCAGATAGCTTATCACTTCCTAGTAAAAACCTTTTTCCCCTCTCTTCTATACTACTTACTGGAAAACATGCGTTTATTTCTCCTAAACTCCAACTGTCCGATAATACTATCTGCGCTTTAGCAAACTTAATCTCAGGTAATAAGCTCTGTGGTAGCGGATATAACGTTTTTAAATTATTCCACTGATGACTTCTTTCATAAATACCGTTATAATTCTTTGTGTGAGGCTCGGTTTCTCCAAGTATTGCTACATCTAGCCTATACAGATCATTACTTAATGCCTGCTCATAATGATCGCGTAGATAGTTTTCTATAATCCTAATAACTGGACCACTAGACCTGAAAAAATTTACTCTCCCAAATGATAACACTGGTCCATCTTTTTCTATTTTTACCCCCGAATAGTCAGAAAGAAGATCTCCAAATAAACTCTCATCCAATATAAATCTCTGCGCATTATAATAATCGTTAAAAATCCTCATTAGCCGTGATCTTGCTGGCAATGATAGTTTTGCTAATTCTACTACTGCATCAACGAAGAAGTCGTTCGGAACATCTTTTATCCCTATCTGTAATTCAAAAAAGTGTTCTCCGGGTGGCTCTTCAATAATTGTAATATCTTCTATATTTGCCCACTTCAGTGCTATTTTCAGCGATGCTGGTGTTCCTCTCAAACGCTGAAATTTTATTCCTTCTTTTATCGCCTTTCTTTTGTCTTTTACCCAGCGTAGAATTTCCCCCAATCCATATTCTTCAACCAACCACGGCAATATTTTTTCCCCTAGGCTAAATTTAAATCCTTTTACACAGCTTGGGTCTACTTTGTAATCGATTGCATCAATCAGCGCTTTTTCTTGCTTTGTTGCGTTTGGTGGTAATAGCATTAATTCAACTCAACATTTAAACTTCTTAAGGCAGCACACTCATTCCCCAGTACCACAACATCCTCTCTTGGCTCGATTAATTCTACGTTTTCTACCCCATCCACAAACAGGTTGGCTATAATCCATGATTTCGTTACTTTCCATCCTAATCTTTTCGTTGTTTCAAATTTTTCTATAAATTGCTTCTTCACCGTTTCAATAATATCTGGTCTTTTAATGCTAATTTTACTGTGGATATCTATTTCTATAATATTGAACTTACCACTTCTATTGTATCTGTTAAAATCCTCACATCCTCCCTGTTTAGCTGATTTCTGACAATTTCTAGTAATTCTTCTGGCAGTGTGGATAATTCTGTGGATAAGATTGAAACTTGTACTTTTCCTGGTACAGGTGATTCTACTAATGCATCTTTTACTCTCGTATCTGCTGATAATGCATAATACCGATAATTTCCTCCTGTGCTTGAGCCAACTATTCTTGCCTTGATTCTTTTTCTAAATCGTTCATCCTTTTCCCCGTTCTCCCTTTCCACTCCGTAAAATTCAGCTAAATCATCAAGTTCTTCTCCCCTTGCAAACTTAAGTAAGTTGCCCCTTGCTGCTTCGTTTATTCTTTCTCTCAGCAAAAGTTCTTGCCATGCTGCTACCTCTAAAATCTTTATTGCTGGGTCACTTTCTACTAATGCTGTAAAACTTGAGTCTCGACGTATCAACTCCTCCTTCATACGTGAAAAGATTTCTTCGAAGTTCAGTGGCTCAATAATGTTAGGCTGCTCCATCTTTATACCACAACTCCATCAAAGCGAATCTTTTCCCCCATTGGTAAGTACAATCCTTCTAGGTCAAGCGTTACTTTTCCTTCTTTCACTTCTGTTATTTTTACTTTTTCTAACTTAAATCTCTTTTCCCACTTTTGTAGTGCTTCTGCTGTTGCTGCGTAAATTTCTAACGTAAAATCACGATTGATTGGCCGGTCAACTAACTCAAGTAATCTTGACCCATAGTTCCTGCGCATTATTCTGCTGTTAATAAGAGTAGTTAAAATATTAACTATTGATTGCTTTAAATGTTCTATTCCTTCTAACTCTTTTCCAGTATTAACGTCCATTCCTCGCATAAACACGTTGCCTTTTGTGTTATATCTGTTTAATCATTTTCTTCTTAGTACTTGCGTATTTTTCACGAGCTATAGAGATAGCTTTTCTCAACTTCTCCTCAAGGATTTCCTTAGGAGGCAACTGTCTTAAATACTGTGCAACATGAATATTAGATCCTTCAAGCTCCAGGTATTCTATATCTTCTTGATCCTTATCAGCACACAAAATAATCCCTAGGGGTTTTTCTTCATCTGGTTTTCGTTCATTTTTATCTAACCAATTTAAGTACCATTCCATCTGTCCTTTATAAGCTGATTCAAATCGACCAATTTTTAGTTCTATTGCAATAAGGCGCCTTAATCCCCTATGAAAAAATAGCAAGTCTAAATACCTATCAATTCTTTCGGTACTCATCCTTTTTTGACGTGTCACAAAACAAAAATCATTACCAAACTCTTGTAAAAATTTTACCAATTCATCCAAAATCGTATTTTCTAGATCAGTCTCACTATGACTTGATGGCAATTCCACAAAGTTAAGGAAGTATGGATCGTGAAAAATGAATTCGGGGGCTAACGTATTTTCTTCACGTAACTGTTTGATGCTTTGTCTTATGAAGTCCTCAGGCTTTTTTGCTAGTGCTGTACGTTCATACAACATGGTATCGATTCTACTACGTAGTGCTCTAACACTCCATCTTTCAATACGACACATTTCTATATAATAATTACGCTTCAGCTCATCAGAAATTGCAATAATTTCTACAAAATGTGACCAACTCAATTGTTGTGACAGTGTCGCGACAATTTCTTGATCGGGAAAGAATTTGGAAAATTGCACCATCCGAAACAATGAAGCTCTATCAAATCCACGTCCATATTTCATCTGAAGTTCTTTTGCAAGTTGGGAGATGATTTGCTTCCCATAATCTGCACGTTTGTGCTTTAGGATATCTTGATCAATTCTGGAGCCAATTTCCCAGTTTAACAATACTAGAGTAGAATTGAATTGAACAGAAAGATGATTCTTTGCTCTATCTATTAAATTACTAACGTCTCCTAATAGGCTAGTAGTTATATCCATGTTCATAATTTTACTTTTGGTAAGTATAGCACATGGTTTATTTTTATTCTGAAAAAACATTACTACTTCCACTTATTACCTTAAAACCACAAGATACTGAATCCCCAACTCTTCCTATACCATGACCATTTGCAAACACTGTTTTTGACCCTTGTGCCATTACCTTACCTTCTGTAAAACTATCTCCTTGCCGACAAACTGGTCTTCCGTTTACAAATATATCTCTGCTTCCACTTATACAAAAATGCGGCAACGCTTCCCCGCAGTGATCTCCTAGGCATATAACTGATTTATTCATTCCTTTTCCTAATTTAGATTTATTCTTTGTGCCTTAAGTTTTATTCCATCCTTTGTCATCTCTACGCTTGATCCTTCTACTTTCAACGTTATTTTATCTACTACTTCAATCTCAAGATGATGATTCTCCTTGTCGTACGATAATTTTGTTCCATCTTGAAATTTTACACTATTTATTTCCTTTTTATTCTCCGGAGGCGGATATTTCTCCTGATATATTGCCGGTAACACCACTCCTAATGATAATTCCCCAAATGGTGATAACACTACCACTTGCTCATCAATATTCGGTGGTGACCAGCTTTCAGCTCGGCAAGTAATCCATGGTAACCAATCTGTTAAAAATTCTCCTACTTTGACCCTTACTCTTGCTTTTTCATAGTCGATTTCTTTCACTAGACCTATACGAATAATATTCGCTAGCCTTCTATTTAGCTCTGCAATGGCAAAATTATGGTCTAACATTTATATTTCCCACGTTTATGGTATGTGGCTTAATTTTTCCCTCTAACCAGACTGATTCTCCCAAATGCAGCTCGTGAACCCATTCAACTAACCACACTAAATACGCATCCAACTCTGGCCTAAATCCGTCAATTTCCGCAGATATAAATTCTCCTGGCGAAACATTTTCCACGTTCCAAGTATTTTTACTTACAACCCTTGCAACTTCCGCTGCCAGTGACCTTACCACTACCTGAGAATCCTCGACTGTTCCATCAACTACTACTCTTGCCTCAAATCTTGCCCTCAACGCTAATTCCTCAGTCCCCGGATCTTTTCCTGGTTCTAAACTTGCAAGCTCTACAAACACTGCTGGCGCTATTATTTCCCGACGTTCTGCTCTATACATTTCGCACGTTTGTATTGCTGGGATTTCTTCTTTTAGCGTTTTACAAATTGCCTGATGTAAATTTCCCCAGAACATTATTTCATATAACTCATTTGCTGATCAAAATACTTCTCAAATACTCTCTCTACTTCATTATCAACTAACTCTTTCATTATTTCCCGAGCTTGCGTGTTTACTTTAATTTCATCTATTGGTATGTACCTTCTTTTCTATATGACCATTTTTCATTGTTGCTATAAATGCTCCTTCATACATACGGCTTCCTACTTTTGCTCCTATCTTTGTCTGTTTTATACTCCCAAGTTTTGCTACTCCTATCCACTGCGAACTCAGCTTCACTACTGACCATAAACGCTTTCTATTTGCTTTATCCACACTTAACTTTTTTCTCATTGCTTTTTTTGGTATTTGTTTTTCTTCGCTAACTTGTTTGACAGTTTGCGATCTTACCCATAGTGCTGTTTTGTTTAATGCCCTCACCGTCGCTTTTTCCACTTTTTTCCTTTCAGCATCTATACTTTGTATTACCTTTTCAATACTACCGGTAACTTCAACGTTAATACGCATTTACACCCCTGACGCTTGAATTTTCCAGATTATTCCTGAATTATCCCTAAGCGGCGGTGAGTGTACTCTGTATCTACAACTACCTATGGAAAAAGTATCTCCCACCATTGGCTTTAATACATCAAACACACTTACTTCTAAAGTCAAAATTTCTCCTACAAATTGTCCTTCACCAATCCCGTATAATTTATCTGGCTGTTGCTTTAATATCTGTACCTTGTATGACTTATCCTTTGACTCATACAACGCTTGCTCTCCCAGATGTGCAAAACAATCTTTAAATAATCTCTTAATATTTCCTTGCATTCTTCCTTTATACTTACTAAACTTCTAAAGCTTGTGTAGGTAGCTTTTTCGTACCTCTTTTCTTGTAGTTGCTCTGCCTACAAAAACCATTTGCACATCTTACCTTTATATAGTAATTTAAGAAGCACGCTAAGAAAGTGGCTACATTGGTAGGAGAGTTTGATTAAAGTCATTCTCTCCTTTTTGGCTCCTCTATGCTGCAACGATTTTTACTAATATCCCCGGACGGTGGCACATCGGCAAAGGGTTTGATTGGGTATGAAGGTCAGTTCCTCTATCAAATCTTCTTGGCTCTTGTTTTGCATAGAGCGGCTGTCCTAGTGTATTTACTGTTTCATTGAAGTCCGCTGGCGCAAAGTAAGTAGTAAATGTGTTTGCTGTACCAAGTGGAAAACAGTGCCCCGTATCTTTTTCTATAAACCTTCTCACATTTCCTTCAGGGTCAGTTGCTTGTCCTCTGTACTCCTCAAATGTTATTCCACAGAACGTAAATCCTGATCTCATGTCGTTCCGGAGTGCTGCTCCTTCTTGCCATCTCTCGTATGCTTCTTTTACCTTGGTATGAGAAGTTAAAGCGTCAAAAAACTCTGGGCTTACCAGCGCATGAATCCCGGTCATATATTCACCACTTAAGTTGTCCTCAACATGCCTCAATACTTCCAGACACTTACGCTTGACATCGGTGGTTGCTGTTCCCAGCGCAAAATTTACTACTTTTGGCGTAATTTCAAATTCGTTGTAAAGGTTTAATAACTCACTGCCATCAGCATCCAGAATAATCCCTTTTAACGCCCCCATCCGCAAATGTTCTAACGTTATTGCGTGTTTGTTTCTCATCAATTGCAAATGATCGGTTATTACATCTGCAAGTGCTTTTAGTTCACTCTCTGACCCAAATGCCCTTATTCCTTGTACTTCTTCAGGCAATACTACGTCATCATGGGGAATATGTGGTATCGTAAACGTCCTTATTTTCCTTTTTCCTCTTTTCCCTACTGTTGCTGGTGCTCCTGGGACTTGTGTTGGTAATAAAGTTAAAACTCCGTGGTGTTCTTCTATCGTAATATGTCGAAATCTTACCGATCTACTTGGAAATAAATTTAAGCTTTCTGTTCGACCATAATTTATCGGCAATATGTTTATTGCTTTAGTTAATTCCGTCATACTAAATGCTGGATTTGTAAATGGATTTTGCATTCTTTCCCCCTTTCCCTTTAATGCTGTGTGTTTTAAGTTGTTTCTATGTAAGTTGCTGAGTCTGGTAGCTCGTTAAACTCCCTTGCGGATGATAACGCCTCGTGCTTCAAGTTGCTTTATTGCTGCAGCTTTCTGCTCTTCTGTTATATTTGCTGGCCACACAACCGCATGATCTGCTAGCATTGCTATACGAGTAATGATTACTGCTTTGGTGGTTTCCGTTGCGTTTACATCACTTGTTATTACACCTATTGCTGTTTGTGTGCCATCTGTGGCTGTCGGATTTATTATCTTAATCATGTTATCTTTATCATAGCCAACAACTGTTCCAAGTTTGAGGTTTTGTCCTTTGACTACGGTTATTTCCTCTCTTGTATAATCTCTATATACTTCATATTTCAGAAGATCACCTTATATGTTAAAAACAAGTTCATAAATATTACAAAGTGGTAATATTAAGAACATGCAGAGAAGAGGAACCGTAGATCGCCTTGGTCATAAAGGACCGTAATTTAGCAAGGTTCTCTTCCCTGATTATTTACTGAAAAGTTCCGAACAACTGATTGAGCTTTTAGGCTCGTATATAAGTGTGGAAAATGCAGTATTACATGTTATTCTATGGAGGAATTATGAATTTATCAAATATCATTGCTGGCATTGATGTTAGCAAAAATAAACTAGATATCCACATTCATCCACTTGGACATTATAAAGTATTTGAAAATAACGTTCAAGCTATTGATCAAATACTCGACTTTTTGCATTTACATAATGTAATCAAAGTTGGACTTGAAGCAACTGGTGGGTACGAAAAATTATGCGCTTATACTTTACTAAGCCATGGTTTCGAAGTATATGTAATTCAACCTAGATGGGTGAGAGACTATGCAAAAAGCCTTGGTATTGCTACTAAAACTGATAAAATAGACTGCAGCATTATCTCACGTTATATTAATAATACAGATATGCGCGTTACTCCTTTAAAAGTTAGTAATGTTGACTTCTTGAGGCAAAAGCTATCTCGTAGAAATCAACTAGTAGAAATGGCAAAAATACAAAAAACTCAAGCTCATCAAGTAACTGATATATCCATAATCAAACAAATGGAAGAGCTACTTGTCATATTACAGAATCAAATTCAAGTTTTAGAAGATGAGATGATTGAGTTGATTGAACAAAGTCAAGAGCTTAAAAAAAAATACATATCAATAACTAGTATACCAGGTGTAAGTAAAATCACAGCTATTACTATTATTTGTTATCTGCCAGAATTAGGAACTCTTCAAAGAAAGCAAATATCTAGCATTGCCGGAGTTGCACCTTTTAATCGAGACAGTGGTTTTAATAAAGGAAAAAGGTGCATTCAAGGCGGTAGGTCACAAATTAGAACAGTCTTGTATATGTGTATTCTTAGTGCGCGGAAATGGAATTCTTTCATAAAAACTTTTTTTGATAGGTTACATAATCAATATAAAAAACCATATAAAGTTGCTTCCACTGCTGCTATGAGAAAGTTACTTTTACTTGCTAACTCTTTAGTAAGAGATGACAGGGTTTTTACTGAGGAATACAGCCCTAAGTCTGCTTAGATCCAACACTAGCAGATTAGTGTGGATGTGGATAAGTGCGCTTACACAGACTGAAAGCACTTATCCACATCCACACTTTTTAAAAGAATTTAAATCAAATATTACAACTTATTTTTCCAACAGTTGCTGGTGCTCCTGGAACTTGAGTTGGAAGTAGTGCTAAAAAACCGTTTTGTTCTTCAATGGCAATATGGCGAAACCTTACTGATTTACTCGGAAAAAGTTTTAAACTTTCAGTTCGACCAAAACTAATTGGTAAAATATTAATAGCTCCAGTTAATGCTGTCATATTGAATGCTGGATTTGAAAGTGGATTTTGCATAATGTTTAGCTCCTATTAAAAATTAATATAAAATTCAGATTCCTTTACGGACAATAATACCCCTCTCTTCAAGTTGTTTTATTGCTGCTGTTTTTTGCTCTTCAGTTATATTTGCTGGCCAGACAATTGCATGATCAGCAAGTAAAGCTACGCGAGTAATGATTACTGCTTTAATATCTGCATCTTTACTATTTACATCGTTTATAATCACACCTATTGCTGTTTGAGTACCATCTGTGCCTAGCGGATTTAGAGCTCTTATAAAGCCCCCATCATCTGTCTTTTTGCTAACCACTGCTCCAAGCTTTAGGTTTTGTCCCTTAGCAACAGTAATTTGGTCACGTGAGTATAGATTTGATGCCTCATATTTTAAGAGGTCACCAAGATTATTTGGTTCAGTTATACAAGACATGTTTTTCTCCTGGAAATTTTGGCTGATAAAGTTATTAATTTTGTTTTTTCCGCTGAATTTGTAGTTGCTATAGTCCGCGGAATAGCTTTAGCTTTGTAGGTTTATATATTTTGTCGTGCCTTGGCTGCCTGCATCAATAAATCCTCCGAAATTACGTAAAATATGTTAAAAGCATCTTTGGCTTTATAGCCCACCAAGTAAAAATTATTTTTCAGTATTTTTCATTTCTCTATTGACTTTTAACACAACTGCTAAATTATTTGTTTCAGTTATACTTGTCATGTTTTTTCTCCTATATTTGTTACTTAAAAAAACTGCTTAAGTTTTTCTAAAATTTTGATGTTAAGTTAAAATAAATCTTCTAACGTAATCACTTTGTTGATTATATCTTTCAAGTGCTGGTTTTCAGTCGCTCCGTTTGCAGCAATAAGTACCCAAAATATTTGTTTCTTTGACCTAGTTTTCTCTTTATAAATTGCCTCTTTTTTTCTTAACTGTTCTATATATTCTTTTGTTATCGTATAAGGCTTATCACTGTATTTTATTTCACAAAGTGTCGTACATCCATCCTCTCGATCAAACACCAAGTCTATCTGAGCACCACTTTCTTCGCTGTCTTTCTCTGGGTGATATTGCCACTCACCACATACAGTTAGTATATGTTCCATCTCTAGTTTTCTTTTAATCGTATTGGCATGTTTAAAACACACTGCTTCAAATGCTTGTCCTGTCCATGTTAGCCAAGCTGGTTTTTTTATTGCTAACTCCCAATAATGAACATCACTTGTTATTGCCTTTTTCATTACTTCTCTGAATGGTTCAATCCACGTTAGATAAAATAACACATATTCGTCCATTACCCTGTAATATACTCCTCTCTTTGCCTTATTCAGTGGTAAAAAACCTCCAATAAATCCTGCTGCTTCTAAGCTCCTTAGTTTAGTAGTTAAGTACCCACCTTCAGTGATTTTAGTTGCTTTTATAAGTTCTTTCCTGCTGATTCCTTTTGGCTTTCTTGCAATCGCACGAATAATATTTATATATATTTCTGGTTCTTCATACAACGAGTGGAACAACATATCAAATTCATCAAATAACAAACCTTCCTTCTGAAAACAGATCGCATTAATATTTTGTGCTGCTGATAATCCTTGACTTACTTCCTTAAGGTAGTGTGGTATCCCTCCCATGTCCATATAGATCTGTAATATCTGCTGGTGATTAAGATTGACTCCTGAATACCTTAGATACTCTTTAGTTTCACTTAAGTTAAAAGGCTGCAAAGGTATTCTTGCAGTAATACGGTTATGTAATCCTCCTTTATTATAGATTAAATTTTCTAACATCCATGATGATGCTGAACCACACACGATCAATATAAGCCTTTTTCGATATGTCCAATATACATTCCAGTAGTGTTCCAGTGCTACTAAAAATCCAGATTTTCTTGCAGCAAGCCATGGCAACTCATCAAAAAATAAAACAACCTGCTCATTTCTATGAATATCAATCGAAAGAGTTAATTGATGCAATGCATCCATCCAGTTTTTAGGCAAAGCCATTCTTACACCATTGTAAAAAGATCTAGATAATGATTCTGCAAAGATCTCAAGCTGCTCCTTCAAAGCACCTTTGTTGAGACCTGTCTGCTCAAATAGGATTACATCACGTTTGTTGAAAAATTGTTTTATTAAATATGTTTTTCCTACACGACGTCGACCATACACTGCGATAAACTCGGCTGATTGGGAAAGAAGCTTATTTTCTAGGATGGCTATTTCTTTTTCTCTACCAATTATTGGTTCACTCATACAATTTACCGCGGCGTATGTTAGCATTATATACCGCGGTTATAAGATGATCAACTTTATTTTACCGCGGCGTATGTTAGCATTATATACCGCGGTTAAGACCATCAAATGCCCCGACTTTTCGCTACCTGCATCATCAAGTCTTCCGGTGTACTTTGCGGTATTGTACTCAAAATCTCTGTCTTCTTCGTACGCTCTGCTAGTATCGACATTAATATCTCTTGCGCTTGTTTCGCATTTACATTCTGCTCAATAAATTCTCCTATCTTCTCTGGCATCTTTGATAAATTACATAATCGTATTACCTCTAATACTTCCGTGCGGCAGCTCTCGTACCCTAAACATCTTCCTTGCTCAATTAGATCATCAATATCTATTGCTTGTTCTTTTATCTCAGTTTTAGTCATATTATTTCTCCTATAATTATCTATAAATTCAGAAAACGTTGTGATTCCATCAGCAAGACCTATTTCTATTGCTCTCTCACCAAAATATAGCCCTGCTTCCGTTGATTTGATTCTTTCCGTGGACAAATTTCTGTTTCTTGCTATAAGCTGCAAAAACATTTCATATAGCAGTTGTGTTAAAAGTCAATAGAGAAATGAAAAATACTGAAAAATAATTTTTACTTGGTGGGCTATAAAGCCAAAGATGCTTTTAACATATTTTACGTAATTTCGGAGGATTTATTGATGCAGGCAGCCAAGGCACGACAAAATATATAAACCTACAAAGCTAAAGCTATTCCGCGGACTATAGCAACTACAAATTCAGCGGAAAAAACAAAATTAATAACTTTATCAGCCAAAATTTCCAGGAGAAAAACATGTCTTGTATAACTGAACCAAATAATCTTGGTGACCTCTTAAAATATGAGGCATCAAATCTATACTCACGTGACCAAATTACTGTTGCTAAGGGACAAAACCTAAAGCTTGGAGCAGTGGTTAGCAAAAAGACAGATGATGGGGGCTTTATAAGAGCTCTAAATCCGCTAGGCACAGATGGTACTCAAACAGCAATAGGTGTGATTATAAACGATGTAAATAGTAAAGATGCAGATATTAAAGCAGTAATCATTACTCGCGTAGCTTTACTTGCTGATCATGCAATTGTCTGGCCAGCAAATATAACTGAAGAGCAAAAAACAGCAGCAATAAAACAACTTGAAGAGAGGGGTATTATTGTCCGTAAAGGAATCTGAATTTTATATTAATTTTTAATAGGAGCTAAACATTATGCAAAATCCACTTTCAAATCCAGCATTCAATATGACAGCATTAACTGGAGCTATTAATATTTTACCAATTAGTTTTGGTCGAACTGAAAGTTTAAAACTTTTTCCGAGTAAATCAGTAAGGTTTCGCCATATTGCCATTGAAGAACAAAACGGTTTTTTAGCACTACTTCCAACTCAAGTTCCAGGAGCACCAGCAACTGTTGGAAAAATAAGTTGTAATATTTGATTTAAATTCTTTTAAAAAGTGTGGATGTGGATAAGTGCTTTCAGTCTGTGTAAGCGCACTTATCCACATCCACACTAATCTGCTAGTGTTGGATCTAAGCAGACTTAGGGCTGTATTCCTCAGTAAAAACCCTGTCATCTCTTACTAAAGAGTTAGCAAGTAAAAGTAACTTTCTCATAGCAGCAGTGGAAGCAACTTTATATGGTTTTTTATATTGATTATGTAACCTATCAAAAAAAGTTTTTATGAAAGAATTCCATTTCCGCGCACTAAGAATACACATATACAAGACTGTTCTAATTTGTGACCTACCGCCTTGAATGCACCTTTTTCCTTTATTAAAACCACTGTCTCGATTAAAAGGTGCAACTCCGGCAATGCTAGATATTTGCTTTCTTTGAAGAGTTCCTAATTCTGGCAGATAACAAATAATAGTAATAGCTGTGATTTTACTTACACCTGGTATACTAGTTATTGATATGTATTTTTTTTTAAGCTCTTGACTTTGTTCAATCAACTCAATCATCTCATCTTCTAAAACTTGAATTTGATTCTGTAATATGACAAGTAGCTCTTCCATTTGTTTGATTATGGATATATCAGTTACTTGATGAGCTTGAGTTTTTTGTATTTTTGCCATTTCTACTAGTTGATTTCTACGAGATAGCTTTTGCCTCAAGAAGTCAACATTACTAACTTTTAAAGGAGTAACGCGCATATCTGTATTATTAATATAACGTGAGATAATGCTGCAGTCTATTTTATCAGTTTTAGTAGCAATACCAAGGCTTTTTGCATAGTCTCTCACCCATCTAGGTTGAATTACATATACTTCGAAACCATGGCTTAGTAAAGTATAAGCGCATAATTTTTCGTACCCACCAGTTGCTTCAAGTCCAACTTTGATTACATTATGTAAATGCAAAAAGTCGAGTATTTGATCAATAGCTTGAACGTTATTTTCAAATACTTTATAATGTCCAAGTGGATGAATGTGGATATCTAGTTTATTTTTGCTAACATCAATGCCAGCAATGATATTTGATAAATTCATAATTCCTCCATAGAATAACATGTAATACTGCATTTTCCACACTTATATACGAGCCTAAAAGCTCAATCAGTTGTTCGGAACTTTTCAGTAAATAATCAGGGAAGAGAACCTTGCTAAATTACGGTCCTTTATGACCAAGGCGATCTACGGTTCCTCTTCTCTGCATGTTCTTAATATTACCACTTTGTAATATTTATGAACTTGTTTTTAACATATAAGACGGACTGTTGAAAAAGTAAGAGGAAATAAGTAAAGTTAGGACAGAGAGTAAGGGCTTTAACATAGTTGTCATATTTTTCTTTAATTAACCCTAGTGTCCAATTTACCCACCATAGCTTCACATGAGGTGTTTCTAACCATTTTAATAACAGTAAAAAATGTTCTTCTTTCAACGCTTTAAATGTGATATTTTTATTCATTAATTAAAAATTTCAAATGTTACTACCCTTTCTATTAATCCTGTCTCTAATTGCTAAGTTCATTGAAATTGACATTTCCGTACCTAGTTTTCCTGATATGGTGCACTATTTTAACGTATCAGAAGGCACAATTCAATTAACTATTGCTTATAATTTCCTAGGCTTTTGCATAGGAGGGTTGTTTTTTGGTCCATTGTCTGAATGCTATGGCAGAAGAAGGATTATGATCATAGGTAACACTTTGTTATTAATCGGCGCTGTTGGTTGTGTTTTTGCACCGTCGATTTTTTGGCTTTTAATTTCTCGCTTTGTTCAGGGCATTGGTGTTAGCACATCTGTAGTTGTGTTTGCAATCGTTGCAGACAGCTACAAAGGCGACGAAGCGGTGAAATTTATTGGAATCATGAATTCTGTTCTTACAGTTGTCATGGCAATTGCACCAGTGTTAGGCAGTTTCATTAATGAAATTGTAGGATGGCGTGGTAATTATGCAACTGTTGCAATACTTTGTTTGATCTCTTGGGTTTTGCTGCTTTTTCTGTTACCAGAAACAAAAAAGGATCGCGATGCTTTCAGTTTGAAAAAAATAATGAAAGATTACAGAAAACTACTATCTAGTCCGAGGTTTGTTACGTTGTCTTTAATGTCAAGCCTCTTTTCTGCTGCGTATATGTCATTCATTACTTGTGGACCTTTTTTGTATATGGAGACTTTTGGTTTATCTAGCACTATTTATGCACTACATCAAGGTGCAATAGTTGGGTGCTTCTCACTCATTAGTCTATTTGCTGGCAAAATCTTACAGAAACTTGGAGCAATATGGTGTGTAATTTCTGGTACGAGCGTGGGTGCTATTGGGTCTCTATTGCTTGTAATATTCAGTATAATTGTACCCCACTCTTTCTACTTAGTAACACTGTCTATGATTATTTTTTCTATCGGTTGTGCAATTTGCCAGCCAGTGATTTTTAATGCATCAATAAATGTTTTCCCTGAAATTAAAGGCACAGCTTCTTCTGCAGTCTCGTTCATTAGAGCTTTTATCATGGCTATTTTTATCGGCTTAACAAGCTACGTTTACAACGGTCAAGCAATTAGTGTAGCTGTTCTTGTTCTATCCGCGATAGTACTAGAACTTGTTTTTACTGCCTGTTTATTGTTTTTAAAAGATCCGGTATAATTAATGATCTTTTTACAGATGTGAGCAATTAACTTTCCCCGGCCAATCTTTCTGCTTCATTACGTGAAATTAATGCCTCAATAAATTCATCTAGTTCACCTTCTTTTATAATCTGCTCTAGCCGATGTGAAGTTAGATTAATTCTGTGGTCTGTTATTCTTGATTGTGGAAAATTATATGTTCTTATGCGCTCGGAACGATCACCAGAGCCAATCTGACTTTTTCTCATTGTTGACCTTTCCATTTCTTTTTTTTGTCTTTCAATTTCATATAGCCTTGCCCTCAATACTTTAAGCGCTTTAGCTTTATTTTTGTGCTGCGATTTTTCATCTTGCTGTATTACAATTATCCCTGTTGGCAAGTGGGTGACCCTTACTGCGCTGTCAGTTGTATTCACTGATTGCCCTCCAGGACCACTGGATCTATAAACATCTATTCGTAAGTCTTTTTCTTCTATTTTAAAGTCAACTTCTTCTACTTCAGGTAATATCGCAACAGTAGCGGCAGAGGTATGTAACCTTCCTGAGGATTCAGTTTCTGGCACTCTCTGTACTCTGTGTGCTCCTGATTCAAATTTCAACCTTGCAAAAACTTCTGTTCCATTAATGAGTGCAGAAGCTTCCTTATAGCCACCTATACCTGTATTAGAAATGCTTATTGGCTCGAACTTCCAATTTCTTCTTTCTGCATATTTTTGATACATACGAAATAACATTGCTGCAAATAATGCTGCTTCTTCTCCTCCTGTACCTGCTCTGATTTCCAATATTGCATTTCTTAAGTCATCTTCATCTTTAGGCAATAATGCTAACTTTAGTTTTGCTTTTACTTTTGGTAATAATACCTTGTGCTTTTCGAAAAATTCTTCTTTTGCTAACTCTTTTATATCACCTTCGCTGTTTTCATCTTTCATTATTTCCTCTAAGTCTGAAATTTCCTCTTTCAGCGTGTTATATTCATCAATTATCTTGATTATTGGCCTGAGCTCAGAGTATTCCTTTGAAAGAGTAATGAATTCTTTTTGACTTAAATTGGCAGGGTTTTCCAAGTTCCTTTCTATATCACTAAATTTTTTCTTTAAGTCTTGTAAATTATTCTCTATATTCATATAGCACAGATCTAGTATTTTAACTAAGTAATATATACTGAAATAAAAAATTTCTTATATCAAGCAATAACACTATAATATATCTACTACCTTCTACTTGAATATAATGGCAAGACAGATAACATCAAGCTGCAATTTCATATTTGGAGCTTCGGACATGAAATCATTACCAGATGAGTCGGCTCCAGAGATTGCGTTTGCTGGTAGATCAAATGTAGGAAAATCCAGTCTGATCAACTTACTGATAAACAGCAAAAAAGCTGCCAGAGTTTCCTCTAAACCTGGATGTACTAGACAAATAAATTTTTACTCTATGTACAATGATAAATTCAGACTTGTTGACCTACCAGGGTATGGTTATTCTCATGCAGGTAAGGAGGAAATTATACAATATTTAAACTTAATTGAGTATTATCTAATTCAAAGAAAAAATCTAAGAAGAGTGTTTGTGTTGATAGATAGCAAGGTAGGATTAAAAGAAATAGACAAAGACTTCATTTATTGGTTAATATATAATAATATTAACTTTAACGTTGTGCTAACAAAAATAGATAAAGTGAGTCAAAAAAGCCTAGATGCCATTCTAGAAGATACTCAAAAATGGATTAATAATGAGAATGTGTCAATTCATCAAATAAGCATCCGTATTAAGCATAAAATAACCAAGGTAAGAGATGAGTTTTTCAAGTTTACAAGATAAAAAAATGAAGAGTAGTGAATTTTTAAAGGGTGAAGTATCATTTGAACAAAAAGCAGAAATATTACTTGAAGTGTTATCTAACATACCTAGCTTTGTGGGTGAAACTTTTGTCATTAAATGTGGCAGCGTAACGATCTCAGATGAAACACTATTCTATACTTTTGTGCATAATGTTGTCTTATTAAAGCAGCTTGGTATAAATCCGGTGATAGTTCATGACGGAGAATATGAAATTAACTCAGTGTTAAAAATGCTGGGTATGGACAGTAAGTTTGTGAATGGTATCAGACTTACAGACAAAGACACTATAAAAATCATTGAAATGGCACTGTGTGGTTCAGTTAATAAAAAAATTGTTCAGCATATAAATTCTGCTGGTGGTTCAGCTATTGGATTATGTGGAAAAGACGGCAACTTAATAAAAGCTGAAAAGATAAGCGCTACGCTTAAGGAAGACAGATCAAATAACATCGAAAAAATACTAGACATGGGATTCATCGGTAGGCCCACTGAAATCAATCCTGATATATTATTTTTTATTGAAGAATCAGATTTTATACCAGTTATTGCACCAATTGGTCATGGAAAAAATGGGGAAACATATCATATTGATGCCGATAGCACTGCAAGCACAATTGCAATTGCAGTTTCTGCATCTAAAATGATAACCTTTAGCGATACAGGTGAAGAAATAGATAAAATTGGTGGCAGGAAGATATCTGTTAAAAATTTAAATGCATCGATTGATTGTGGCAAAATTCAAGGAGAAAAATTTATTAGAAGGCTTATGGCATATACTAAAATGGTAGAGGAATGTGCTGGAGTTGTTCACATAGTTGATGGTAGAATACCTAACATTATGCTTGATTTATTTACTGAGAATAATTCAAGCATATCAATTGTGAGTGATTTATAACTAGACAACTACACGAATAGACTTCTTGCATAACCATATGACGAACTTTTCTTGGGAATAGAAACGAAAAAACTTACTTGACAAACTCCGCCGGCCCCCTTATTATGACAATAAGGGTATTTATGACTCAAAACTTGTTTTTGACCTGCAGGCTCAATGACAAAATTCAGTAAAAAACTTAGGGTATTTTTTGACGGATTACATAAAATTATAGCGGCTGCATGTCTTTTAAATTTTTTCTACATTCAGCCAAAACGCGCTTAAACTAAGCGTCAGCACATTATTACAGCGCCACTTACAGTAATATAGAGTCAAAACTCGCACCACGGGAGTTCTTTGCCTTTTTTTTCATTTGGTAAATTTCTTAATGTTTGTAGCTAAAAGAGCCCAAGAGAGGTGTCATCCCGCTGCTTGTTAGCGGGATCTATGTTAAGAGATACCGCGAATGAATCGCGGTATGACGTAGGACTGCTGTCATCCCAGTGCCCAGACACTGGGATCCAGTTTTCCATATAATCTCATCGAAAATGTTGTAACCACTTTCTATGCTAGTTTGCTTGCTTACAAGCAAACTTTTCTGGATCCCAGTGTCTGGGCACTGGGATGACAAAAAAGGGGCTACTCGGATGACAAAGAAATAGGCACTGGGATGACGAGAAAGGAGTACTGGGATGACACCTACGCACGCTCACTTTGTCATTCCAGCGTGTGACCAGAAAAAACATAGACCCCAAGTGTCAGCTACTTGAACAACATCACTTTGCTTAAAAATTGCAACGTTTGTACACGGTATGACGTTAGCTATTGTGCTACACCTTTCCCCTTTCCCCTGAAACTAAAATCTATATACTTAACTTTAGAAACTTCAAAATACGATGCGATCTAATATTAGAGAGTTATTTTGCTATATAAAGCCTAATCTATCTTATTTCATCATAGCTTTTATTGCAGTTTTATTTTCAGCCTTAACGATCCTCCTCTTTGGCAGAGGCTTAAGCAACATAATTGATTCTGGCACAGAGCACGATTTTACTACCAAACTATTAGTTGCAATACTTATAGTTTTAGCCATTTCTCTCACTGCATTTACTCGGTTATATTTCATTGGCATTGGCAGCGAGAAAGTTATCGCAAGAATCAGATATGACTTATATAGCAGTATCACTGACTTGCAACCAAGTTTCTTTGAGAACACAGGCGTACAAGATGTTATCTCAGCACTCATTACTGATACCTCTGCGCTGCAATCAATAATAAATAGCAGCCTACTCACCATATTGCGAAATTTTGTAATATTAATTGGCAGTGTTGCCATGTTATTATATACAAATCTGCACCTAACTGCGTATGCAGCCGCAATAGTACCTATACTACTCATTATCATGACCTCACTTGGAAAAAAAGTGCGTAGCTATGCACGCTTTGCCCAGGATAAATTAAGTGAGCTTGCGTCATTTAGTGAGGAAAACTTTCGATCTATAGTGACTATCAAGTCGTTTGTACTCGAAGAAAATGAAAAAATCCGTTTTCAAGAGTATTTAAACTCAGTATCAAAATCATACGTAAAATTAGTACTCTTGCGTGCTATTTTAGTAACTCTAGTTATCACGTGTGTGATAGGTTCACTAGTTGTTTTGCTCTTTTTTGGTATTAAAGAAGTCTTAAGCAATAATATAACTATTGGAGAACTCTCCTCATTTGTGTTTTATTCAGCGCTTGCGGCAGGAGCTATAAATAATTTGAGCGATAATATCAGTGATTTACAACGAGGTCTTGGAATAGTAGAGCGTTTATTTGAATTTAAAAATATGAAAAGCTCTATAGCAGATGCCAATGATCCTATAAAAATTTGTAGTGTTCAAAAAGGAATTTCGTTTAATGGCGTGACATTTTTTTATGAATCTCAGTCTGATAAGCCAGCGTTAAATAACATATCATTTTCTATAAAGGCAGGTCAAGTAGTATCAATTGTTGGACCATCTGGCAGTGGTAAAAGCACCATTTTAAAACTTCTGCTCCGTTTTCATGATCCAAGCAGAGGCAGCATTACTATCGATGGGCACAATATTAAGTCAATTGCGTTAAATGACCTCAGATTGTTGTTTGGCTTAGTGCCACAAGATAACATAATATTTTCTTGCTCAATAATGGAAAATATACTATATGGTAAACCTGGTGCTGAATATGAAGAAGTGAAGCAAGCAGCTATCAGCGCTTATGCGATGGAATTTATTGATAAGCTGCCTGATAAATTTGATACATTTGTAGGAAAAAGAGGATTAAAACTTTCTGAAGGACAAAAACAACGTATTATAATAGCAAGAGCCATACTCAAAAACCCTCAGGTTTTAATACTGGATGAAGCAACCTCTGCCCTTGATTATAAAAGTGAGAACCTCGTGCAAAAAGCATTAAGCAAGTTAATGCAAAACAGAACAACGATCGTAATTACACACAGACTATCAACTGCACTTAAAACTGACAAGATTATAGTAATTAATCACGGAAAAGTAGAAGAAGTAGGGACTCATGACTCCCTAATAAGTAAAGACGGGTTGTATGCAAAACTGGCGAAGATACAGTGGAATTGAAAGAAAATTTACATCATATCGTTAGTTGATATGCTAGATTTATAATTAAAGTTATTAAATTTTTAATCATTTTAATTTATAATAATCTTATAGTATTTTTTTAAGGATCATTATGACTTATCATTACAGTAATTTACCAAAACTACCATGTACGGGTTATAATTTGCCAGCTTTACCAGCACCAGTATCGAACTGTGCACAAGCTTGTGCACCTGCATACGCACCTTGTGCTACTAATTCGTGCCACAATCATTTTAACTCATATCATAACTATTATGACACATGTTATAATCCTTGTGATGAATTTGGGTTTCTTTATTAGAAGATTGTTTTTAAACAACTCATAAACGCACGTCTAGCTATACGTGCTTCCAAGAGCACATGGTTTCCCATGTGCTTCACATTTTGCTTGAAAATATAATAAACAGGTGCTTACTTGTTATTCACAGTAACCATATATTACAATTTATTTCAGCAACACGACTAATTTGACTACTGACAGCTTCTTCTTGGAATCTTATCATTATTCTACCATAGTAAAACTTTTAACTCTAATATCTGCTACATTAAAGTCGTATTTTGAAATGTACTGTAAGTTTGTATATGCTAATTTTAGCCTCAAAATTATTAAATCATTAACTTTTTTATCCTATAATAATCTAATAGTTATTTTTTAAAGGATTCTTATGAATTATAATTTTTCCTCATCTCCACGTGTTGGTTCATGTATTCCTACGCGCACAGCTTGCACAACTGACCCACGGTACCATCATAATTTTGATCCACATTGTCATAACCACTTTAACCCACATTGCCATGACCACTTTGATCCGTGTTATGATAGACTCGAATTAAATATACAGCTTCCTGATATAAAAATACCTCCTTGTCCTGAGTGTCCTGTTTGTCCAGAACCTAAAAAACCAATTGACTTTTCAAAACTTACAATAGCAGTTGACGCAACTTCTGGAGAGATTAAAGATGCCATTACTAAGAAAACTAGTGGCTTAAAATTTGCAGACTGTAAAGAAATTATAGATAAAACTGACAACAACCTTGAAATTGATCCAGACAATCGTCTCAAAGGAGGATGTGATAGCAATTCTGAATGCAAAGCTTGTGTGGATGCGATAAATGCTTCTATAATAGACTCACGCAAAGAACCAGCATTTTTTTCTGAAAAAATGTCAGTACCAGAAGATACTGTTCATATTATATAAAGGCAACCAAGGTGTGTACATTGTTAGTACACACTCCCATTTTATGTTAATTCTTATTTATTAATGGAGCTATTTTATGTTAAAAAACACTTTTCCTTATTCAAATTATAAGCATGCAAGTCATGTACGTCAACTGCCACGTATGTTAAAAATTAATTTACATACAAAGCTAGATGATTGTAAAGACCCTAAGTCCGAGATTGATGATAAGACTAAGAATGAACTGAAAGAAAAGATTAAAAATGAACTAGAGAAAGATCTTAAGTTTGAGATTGATGATAAGACTAAGAATGAACTGAAAGAAAAGATTAAAAATGAACTAGAGAAAGATCTTAAATTTGAGATTGATGATAAGACTAAGAATGAACTGAAAGAAAAGATTAAAAATGAACTAGAGAAAGATCTTAAATTTGAGATTGATGATAAGACTAAGAATGAACTGAAAGAAAAGATTAAAAATGAACTAGAGGAAGATCTTAATTGTGAGATTGATGATAAGACTAAGGATGAAATAAAAGAAAAGATTAAAAATGAACTAGAGAAAGATCTTAAATTTGAGATTGATGATAAGACTAAGGATGAAATAAAAGAAAAGATTAAAAATGAACTAGAGGAAGATCTTAATTGTGAGATTGATGATAAGACTAAGGATGAAATAAAAGAAAAGATTAAAAATGAACTAGAGAAAGATCTTAATTGTGAGATTGATGATAAGACTAAGGGTGAATTGATAAAGGAAGTAGAAAAAAAAATAGACAAAGAATTAAAGGTAAAGTTAAATTGTGACATATTAAAAACGTGTAACCTTGAAGAGAAAACTAAAGAAATAATTGATGATGGTGGGTGTAACCGAAAAGGATGTGAAAACAGCAAAAAAGATGGTAACTATATTGACGTAAGTAACGATGGTAAGCTTTATATAAGAGAGGCAATAAATAAATTATACCCTGACTTAAGTGCAGACATTATTGACAAGATTAAAACTAATGATTATTATGTAAAACAATTTGGTATAACGGCAACTGACTGCAATAAGAATGGCATGGAATACCCTTTTATCACTTGGAGAGGAACTATGAATTCATGGTGCGTTACTATTCCTTCGAATAGTACTTGCAAAGAATCTTATAATATACGCCAAGTTGGTAACAAAGATCATTGGCCTGATTGGTATGCATCTTGTAAGAATGACATGTTTTCTGACAATAGTTATTTAGTTAACACAAGAGCATATTACTACCCTGACAGTATTGACAGAGGCAAGCCAGTGGTGGTGCTCTCTCAAAGTCAATCACTGATGATTGCTGACAAGAAAACAGATAGACTTGTAAGAAAAGATGGAACAATAAGTAATAAAACTTTTGATGAATGCAGAGCATTTTTTGATCAGAAGGAAAGAATAACTGATTGTACAGAAGGTGGCAGAGATTGTGAATTGTGCAAAGAAGTAATTTGGGATTCTTCGGAGGTAGTGCCAGTGTTTTTTATATAAATGATATTTTGAACAGGGAATGGTATAAGCTTATACGATTTTGATACATGTGCCATTAAAGAAAAGACTGCAAGATTAGGCTTTTGCATAACCATATGAAAAACCAATAGCCCATTCTTCTTTGTCATTCCAGCGTTACACGTTGGAATGACAGGGCTATAGGTGTCATCCAAGTAGCTGACACGGAGCAACACGTCATACCACCGCGGCCGCTAACGGGTAGCGGAATGACAGTTCTTCAAATTGTCGGTAAACCTAAGTCACTTTAGCTATAGATTACATCAGATAACCCTTCAACTCCTTCCATTTATCCACTATACTGCTACAAGTCTTATAGCTTTTTAGTTAATGAACATTTTCAAACAGGTTTCCTCTCTAATTTCCAGCAAATTAAATGAGTTGAAGCAAAGGGGTGTCATAAATACAAGTGCGGCAAATTTTATTGTAGAGCCTCCAAGCAATAGAGCGCATGGAGATATTTACACAAACGTTGCCATGGTGCTTGCAAAGCATGAAAAGAGGAATTCAGTTGAGATTGCAGGGATCTTAGCAAGAGAATTTAAACCTTTTGATGAAGTTGCAAAAGTGGAAATAGCAGGCCCTGGTTTCATCAACATGCACTTAAAAATAGAAGTATGGCATGGAATTTTAAAACAAATAAATGAGCTAAAAACAGAGTTTGGCACCCTAGATATAGGGAACAATCAGGCCATCAATGTTGAATTTGTATCGGCAAATCCAACTGGTCCACTGCATATTGGTCATGCAAGAGGAGCAGTATTTGGTGACGTTTTGGCAAATTTATTGAAAAAAGTTGGTTATAAAGTTACTAAGGAATACTATATTAATGATGCTGGAGCGCAGATAGATACACTAATAAAGTCAGTATATTTGCGGTATAAGGAAGCTCTGGGAGAAAAAATCAGCATTGAAAAAGGTTTATACCCAGGTGAATATTTAAAACCGATAGGGAATGGGCTGGCCAAAAAATATGGCAAGGAGCTTCTAGAAAAGCAAGATAATCAGGTGATTAGGGAATATACTTTAAGTTCTATCTTAGAAATCATAAAGGAAGACATGAACTTACTTGGGGTAAGTCATGATGTTTTTACTTCAGAGTATGAGCTACAAAAAAGTGGCAAAATTGAAGAGAGTATAAAGATATTGTCTGACAAGGGTTTGGTGCATGAAGGGTACCTGGAGAAACCAAAAGGCAAAGAAAGTGAAAACTGGACTTCCAGAAAAGAAATGTTATTTCGCTCTACAAAATTTGGTGATGACGTTGACCGCGCATTGAAGAAAGAGGACGGCAGTTGGACTTATTTTGCCTCAGATATCGCTTACCATTTTGATAAGATATCACGTGGTTTTAATAATATGATAGTAGCAGTCGGTAGTGATCATAGTGGTTATATCAAAAGGCTAAAAGCAGTTGTTTCTGCACTAAGTGATGATCAAGCAAAAATAGAGGTAAAACTGCATAATATTGTGAATTTTTTCGAGAATGGCAAACCTGTTAAGATGTCCAAAAGATCAGGAAACTTCCTCACAGCAAGAGATGTAGTGGAAGAAGTTGGCAGGGACATAACTCGTTTTATAATGTTAACACGCAAGAATGATATGGTCTTGGACTTTGATTTTGCTAAAGTTAAAGAACAGTCAAAAGACAATCCTATTTTTTACGTGCAATATGCGCATGCTCGTGCTCATTCGTTAATGCGTAATGCTCCAAAAGAGCTCCCAACAGCAGACCCTTCACTTTTAAAGACAGATGGGGAGCTCTTCCTCATAAAAACCTTAGCAAAGTGGCCAAATGTGATAGAAACAGCGGCAAGGCTTTATGAGCCACACAGAATTACTTTCTACTTACTTGAAGTTGCAGAAGCGTTTCACGTTTTATGGGGGTATGGCAAGAGTGATTTAAACATGCGGTTCATACTGGAAGACAACTTAAACCTCACCGCTGCAAGAATGTTCCTTGTACAAGCCTTAGCACACGTCATCGCTTCTGGACTTTCTATCTTCAATATAGAGCCTTTGGAAGAAATGAGTTGATTTTTTTGCCATAATACATGATAATTAAAATATTATTGAAGTAGGGGTAAAATTATGACAATGAACTATGAGCAGTGGAAAAGAATGTTAAGCGCAGTTGATAAGGAGGAAGGCTTAAGTAAAGACAACGTAATTGACAAAATAAAAGAGGAATTAAAGAAATATCCAGAAGAATATAAGAAATGGGAAGAAGCTGGTTTTGATGTAGATTACCTATTTGAAATTGAAGATGATACATTAGATGATACATTAATAGCATATGATCGATTTATGTTATTGCATTCAGCTGCTAAAAATGGTCATGCAGATGTAGTAAATGCTCTAATACAAAACGGAGCAAATGTTAATGCAGAAGATAATTTTAAAAGTACTCCTCTATATGATGCTGCTAACAAAGGTTATATAGAGATAGTAAATGCTCTAATACAAAACGGAGCAAATGTTAATGCAGAAGATAATTTTAAAAGTACTCCTCTACATAATGCTGCTAGAAATGGTCATATAGATACAGTAAAAGTTCTAATAGCAAAAAGAGCAGATGTTAATGCAAAAGATATAGATGGATACACTCCTTTACATTTGGCTGCTAGAAATGGTCATGTAGACACAGTGAAAGTTCTAATAGCAAAAGGAACAGATATTAATGCAGAAGATAATTTTAAAAGTACTCCTCTACATAATGCTGCTAGAAATGGTCATATAGATACAGTAAAAGTTCTAATAGCAAAAAGAGCAGATGTTAATGCAAAAGATATAGATGGATACACTCCTTTACATTTGGCTGCTAGAAATGGTCATGTAGACACAGTGAAAGTTCTAATAGCAAAAGGAACAGATGTTAATGCAAAAGATCAAGATGGATGGACTCCTTTACATTTGGCTGCTTACAAGTGTCATATAGATATAGTAAAAGTTCTATTAAAAAAAGGAGCAGATCTTTTATTAAAGAATAATTCTGGAAAAACTCCAAGAGATTTAGCTAGAACTGGTGATATAAAGAAGCTTCTGGAAGAAGAAGAAAAACAGCTAAAAAAACTAAACGAAGAAAAAAACGATTTACCGCAAGATAAGGATGATAATAAGGATACAACACCTCTTCTGGAAGAAACAGAAAAAAAACAACCTACATCAGCGATTAAAAAAGGTGTTTTTGCAGGTGGTGCAGTCGCAGTATTAGGCACTGCTGTAGCAGTGGCACTTTTTGTAACCGGAACGGTTGCAGTTGAGTTAATACCTATAGTAACAGCAGTGGTTGCAATTGCAGCAGCAGCACTAGCAGTTGGTGGTATCACATATATGATGTTAAAACCTAGTACTAAAGTAGAAGAAGTGAAAGAAGAACAAGGCCCACCAAATGAGCAGAAAATATATGCAGGGTATTTTATGTAATCCTATTGCTTGACAATATGGTCTAATTGTTATCTAGATTCCAGTGTCACGCGTTAGAATAACAAGTGGAGTGTCTGTAGGTGTCATTCTAGTCTGGAATCCAGTTTTCTTTACAAATTCACCAAAAGTGCTTCATTCTATAACGCAAAACCCATACTCACCAAACCCAATGCATTACTTGCAATTAAGTTTCCTGGATCCCAGTGTCTGGGCACTGGGATGACAAGAAAGAGGCTACTTGGATGACACCCTGACAACCTTCATCCCGCTACGTGTTAGCGGGATCTAGAGATACCGTGACGGTATGACGTAGGACTGCTGTCATCCCGCTACGTGTTAGCGCCACGCACAACTGTACGAACGTTGTAGTTTGGGCCACCAGTGGGCAGTGCCCAGACACTGGTTCTATGCAACTTAATTAAAAACGTTTGTTTTAGCGTAAGACAACTACCTTTAGCTCATCAGCTCAGTTATAAGCAAAATTTCTGGATTCCAGACTGGAATGACACCATTTGCTGTCTTCAAAAATGAATGTTTGTACAGCTATGCATAACTCTTTCAGATTTCATAATATCTCTTGCCACTCATCTGAACAGATACCCATTTTGGAGGGATACCAATAATAGTTGTGAGCGGGTGACCACTAGTCCACAAGCATAACACGCTCACGAAACTTTAATGCGATAGCTTGATTTCTACTGAAAGACAGCATTATGCCAAGTGCGATGCTCGAAGATAAAAGAGAAGAACCACCATAGCTAAGTAGTGGCAGGGTTATGCCGGTGGTGGGAAAAACACTCAATGTTACCCCTGTGTTTATTATGAATTGTGTGATGAATTGAATTGAGATACCAAGAATCACCAATAGATTGAATAATTCATTTTCTCTATATGCAACGTAAAGCAAGCGGGCGGAAATGATGCCAAATAACATCAATGTGGCTAAGCACGTAATCAAACCAAATTCTTCTGCTAAAACAGAAAACACAAAATCTGTATGACAATCAGGAAGAGAGGTTTTTACGCTACCTTCACCAGGTCCAACTCCAGTTAATTGACCTCTTTTGAATGCTTCTAATGATTTTGTGACTTGAAAGTTATCGCGTTGCGTAAAAAAGACAAAATTGTAAATCCTTTGCTTTATATGTGGGAGGCATAAGTAAGCTATTGTAGTTCCAGTTGTGGCCATTCCTATTATGCATAGAAAGTATAAAAGTGGTATACATGCAATAAACATTTGACCAATAAAAGAATATGTTAAAAGCATGGACATACTGAAATCAGGTTGCAAAAGTAACAACACAAAAACTAACAGAAATATTATGATTGATATGTGCATTTTAAACTTCATTCCGCTGGCTAAGATACTAGCTATAACAACAGAAAAAAATGGCCTTACGAACTCAGATGGTTGAACTGAAATTTTGACAATATGTAACCATCGTTTCGCACCTTTTACCTCTATACCAAGTATTATCGCAACTGCCACTAAAATAGTAAATAAAATGAAACCTGCGAATGAGAGGTTAAGTATAGTTCTTGTGTTGAGAAAAGAAAATGTCACCAGGGTAATTAGTGACAGGACTATATAAATTGTATGGCGCCGTATAAAATAATCTTGTGGTAAAGAAAGACGCTGCGCAATTACAGGGCTTGCTGAATAAACAAGAATGAAGCTTATAGTGAGCAAAAAAAACACTGGAAGGATGAGATAATAATCCAGCGTTCTATACCAGAATTTAATATTCATTTTGTTCCAATGTGTAATGCCACTATTCCATAGCTCATATTATGAAACTCAACATTCTTAAAGCCTACCTCTTCAATTTCCATTTTAAAATCAGCCTGAGTTGGAAACTCTCTAATGCTCTTCACTAAATATTCATAAGAACTCCTGTCTTTAGCAACTATGCTGCCAATTTTAGGAATTACTTTAAATGAATATAAGTCATAAAGTTTGGTAAATATCTCATTTTGATAGTGCATAGGGGCAAATTCTAAGCAGATAAATTTTCCATGTGGTTTTAATACCCTGTGCGCCTCATTTAAAGCCTTCTTGCGGTCAGAAACATTTCGAATGCCAAAAGCTATTGTGCAATAATCAAATTCGGAGTCTTCAAATGGTAAACTTTCTGCATTCGCACATACCCAATCAAAATTAATTTGGTTTGAATTTATAGCTTTATCACGTCCTCTGCTTAGCATATTTTGATTTATGTCACATACTGTAACCTTAGCACTTGGCTCTTTTCTTACTATTCTTATTGCTATATCTCCAGTTCCTCCAGCAATATCTAAAATCTTAGAGTTTTTTGTAAAATGCACACTATTTACCATCTTATCTTTCCATAATCTGTGCATTCCGAGGCTCATTATATCATTCATGGTGTCGTAGCGACTTGCCACGGAATCGAATACCTCTTTAACTAATTGTGATTTCTTCTCGATTTTTATAGTAGACATTACGTAAAGTCGCTCAACTCCTTTATAATTAGTAAAAATTAATTTGAATTAACACAAATGTCAACGACAGGCCTTGAGCCTGTTGAAATCTTCTTCAGCGTGGTATGATGACCGAGTTAGTGGGCTTGATGCAACCACTAAGAAACCTTTGGAGTAAGCAACGTATTTATAATGCTCAAATTCCTCTGGGGTAACATACCTATCAAGTTTTGCATGTTTTGGAGTTGGTTGTAGATATTGACCAATTGTAATAAAATCAACCTCAGCACTGCGCAAATCTTCCATAACCTGAAGTATTTCCTCTTTTGTTTCTCCAAGACCAACCATAAGCCCTGACTTTGTGAAAACTTTAGGATTAATCTGCTTTACCATCTTCAACAAATATAGTGAATGAAAATAGCGAGCTCGTGGTCTTATTTTTGCATACAATCTCGGCACTGTTTCAATATTATGGTTATAGACATCAGGTGATGCAACAGCAATTGCTTCAAATGCTCCTTTCTTATTTAAAAAATCAGGAGTTAAAATCTCTATTGTTGTTTCTGAAGTTATCTTTCTAATTTCTTCTATGCACTGTATAAACTGATTTGCGCCACCATCTGGTAAATCATCACGATCAACAGAGGTAATGACAACATGTTTTAAGTTTAACTTTTTTATCGCTTTTGCTAAATTTTCTGGCTCATGAGGGTCTAGTTTATCAGGAATGCCAGTTGCAACGTTGCAAAATGCACAAGCACGAGTACAAACAGAACCAAGAATCATCACAGTAGCATGACGTTTATTCCAACATTCACCAATATTTGGACATGCAGCTTCTTCACATACCGTATGTAAGTTATGCAGTTTAACGATGTTTAAAGTTTCATTGAATACTTCACCGGTCGGAGCTTTTGCTCTGAGCCATTGAGGTTTGCTATGCATCTGAAACGGCTAACTCTACCTCTTGCTTTACTAAAACTTTTTTCAACCTTCTTTTTATCTTCTGCGCTTTTTCACTTAGTTTAATCGTTCTTGTGTTGAGCAAAAAAGCATCTAAATCACCTTTGTAATCTATAGTTCTCAAAGTTCTTGTTGCCACACGAAATCTAAACTTTTTATTCAATATATCACTTGTCAACGTAACCTTATGTAAATTTAAAAGAAAGGTACGCTTTGTTTTACGATTCGAATGTGATACCTTATTACCAAAAGATTTTTTTCTATTTGTTAATTCACAAACTCTACTCACTTCAATATACCAAATTATTCTATGTACTTAGATTACCTTATATAGTCAAATAGTCAATACTCTCTTGCTTAATTTTTATACCATATACTGCTTTGTAGCCAAAAAATATCGTAATTTTTTCTATTATAAGAGAAATCATATGCTGAATTTCTAATGCTTTACTGCCATTTGTTACTACTAGATGCAATACACCAGAATTTACATTCTGTGCATATGAGATCTTTTTCGGTTTTGTACACTCTGCTATTTCTTTCCCTACTATATTTCGCCAGTTTAAAATCAGACGTATTTCATTTTTGCTAATCTTATTTTTCATGCATTTTAATGCGTAATTTTCAATTATAGACTTTAATTTTTTTGGACCGCTACGTTTGAGCATTTTTCTGTTTTGTTTCTAGTATAACTAAATAAGTAAGGTTTACTACTACATTGGATTTCCTCAGTGCCAAATCCAAGTAGCTAACACTGGGATGACAACCTTCTAACTACTTTACAAACCTCTAGCCTCACACCGTAAAAAGCAGTATTTTTATGTAAAATTTATCTCAACGTAGCACTTGTCAGGCAAGTCGTAATCACGTTCCATCCAAAAATTTTTGTGCTGCCATCTTTGCCTCATAATTAACCTTCTAGCTGTTTTAATTGTAATTAGTTAAATTATTATTAACCTGAGTGAATTTTAAATTAGATTTAAAAAGTACAGTATTGTCTAAAATGAATGATATACGGTGTCCGAATTTTAGACTCCTTCTTTTTTGTTGTCATCCCAGTACTTGATACTGGGATCCATTTTTCTTTTTTTTCTGGATTCCAGCGTCACGCGCTAACTTTTAATAGCGATAGTTATTTCTTATTTGTTAAGATCTTTCCTCAATCCAAGCTGCTTGAATGGCTTCGAGTATTTTCTCGTTACAGCGTTTTTCATCATCATCAAATTCCTCTAAACTCAAGACCTTTTTTTTAAGCTCAGTGAATCTGATATTAATTATATTCTCATCTGGAAATTTTTCCTCTAGAGCTTCTACAATATCTTCTATATCAAGCCATTTCATACTTTTTTGTATTTATCTGCTAAGTTAAATTGGTGCCCATGGGGAGACTTGAACTCCCAAGGTCGCAAAACCCACGGATTTTAAGTCCGCTGCGTCTACCGATTCCGCCACACGGGCTTTTTTTTATCTATCTAGAGTAAAACTCTACTACTAAATTGACTTCCATGTCTGCTGAATAAGGAACCTCAGAATATTGAGGTGACCTCAAATACTTCACTGAATGCTCTTTACTATCTGTCTCTAAATAATCCAGAGCCTTGCGCTCTTGTTTTTGTTCAGCCTCTACTACTACAGGGATTTTTGCTGCCCTTTCTCTTATTTTTATTATATCACCTGGTTTCACTCGATAACTCGATATGTTGACCACCTTATCATTAACTGTAACGTGCTTATGAGATATGAGCTGCTTCGCTGCATAAATTGTTGGCACAAGACCAGAGTGGTATAAAACAGAACTGAGCCTTGATTCTAAAATACCGATAAAATTATCAGCCGTATAACCCCTTCTGTTATAAGCATCTAAAAATGTACGTCTGAGCTGCTTACTTGAAATCGCATAGTAAAACTTAAATTTCTTATGCGCAGCAAACTGCTTACCAAAGTCGGATAACTTCTTGAATCCAAGAATACCATGTTGACCTGGAGGGTATTTCCTTTTGTTTACTGGGTCTTTAGCTCTACCCCATAAATTTACACCAAGTCTACGGCTAATCCTATACTTTCTAGTGATAACAGTTGTCATATAAAAACTCTCACGATTTAACTTTAGATTATTAAGGATTTTAGCATTCAGTGTCAACTTGTTTTTGCTGATATAATCTTTTATACTTCATTTTTAAGTTTTTCTATTAACACATGAATCATTCACATTTGGAATCTATGGCAAACGCCATCCGTTTTTTATCAATTGATGCAGTACAAAAAGCAAACTCTGGACACCCAGGTATGCCACTTGGCATGGCAGATGTTGCAACTGTTTTGTTTGCTAAATATCTGAATCATAATCCTGATGATTCTAAATGGTTCAATAGAGATCGCTTTGTTTTATCAAACGGTCATGGGTCAATGTTACTATACTCAATATTATATTTGACAGGTTATACTAGCATAGATGAGCTAAAAAACTTTAGGCAAATGGGATCCAAGACCCCAGGTCATCCAGAGTTTGGCTTGACTTCCGGGGTAGAGGCAACAACAGGCCCGCTCGGTCAGGGGTTTGCCGCTGCTGTTGGCATGGCACTTGCTGAATCAATCCTTAAAAAGCAATTCAGAATCAATCACTACACTTACGTAATGCTAGGGGATGGCTGTCTTATGGAAGGAATAAGCCATGAAGCAGCATCACTTGCTGGGCATCTTAAATTGAATAAATTAATAGCCCTTTTTGATGATAATGATATCTCTATAGATGGCGCTACTTGCCTTTCCTGCTCTGATGATGTAGAGAAACGCTTCTTAGCGTATGGATGGAATGTTGACAAAATTGATGGCCATGATTTTGATGCCATATCCCTTGCAATAGAGCAAGCAAAAAAGTCTGATAAACCTACAATGATCTGCTGCAAAACTATTATCGGAAAATTTTCAAGCCGTGCTGGCACATCCTCTGCTCACAGTGGTGCTTTTTCGGAGGAAGAAATCAAACAGATGAGAGAGAAATTAAACTGGAATTACGAGCCATTCCATGTGCCAGAAGATGTGAAAAACGCCTGGAAGAAAACTGTTGAGAGAGCAAGGCAAAATTACAATTCATTGTCATTCCAGCATGTGACCAGTGAAGAAGAAAAAGAATGGATCCCAGTGTCAAGCACTGGGATGACAGAAGAGAATGCTGGGATGACAGGATATCATGCAGAACTTCAAAGGCGACTAGATGAGCGTCTGCCAGATAACAGCAATTCGGTGTCATTCCAGTGCTTGACACTGGAATCCAGTGAAAATAAAGAACTTCAAAGACGGCTAGATAAACGTCTACCAGACAATATCGATAATGTTTTGGCTAACTTGAAGAAACAAATACACGAGACAATGCCAAACGAAGCTACACGTTCTTCTTTCGGCATGGTAATGGAACTTTTAACACAACATATGCCGGAATTAATCGGCGGTTCTGCTGATCTTACTGGGTCAAATTGCACTAAATATAAGCACATGCAGGTAATAGATAGTAATAATTATAGTGGTTCTTATGTCCACTATGGAGTGAGAGAACACGCTATGGCAGCATGTATGAATGGTATGGCACTTCACGGCGCGATTCTTCCTTATGGTGGCACTTTTTTGGTATTTTCCGACTACTGTCGTCCTGCTATACGTCTTTCAGCTTTGATGAAACAGCAGGTTATCTATGTGATGACTCATGACTCAATTGGAGTGGGAGAAGATGGCCCAACTCACCAACCAATAGAGCATTTAGCCTCTCTTCGTGCTATACCAAATCTATATGTTTTTAGGCCAGCCGATGCAGTTGAAACTCTAGAGTGTGTTAGCATTGCACTCGAAAAAAAAGAATCACCTGCACTGTTTGCGCTCTCAAGGCAAAACGTAAGTTACATGCGCAAATTCTATTTTGATATCGATCAATCTGCTAATCTATCGAAGTTTGGTGCATATGTTTTGTGTGAATGTTCAAAAGAATTAAAAGTGACAATATTTGCTACGGGGTCCGAGGTTGAAATTGCAGTTGAAGCAAGGGAGAAATTGCAGGAAAAGGGTATAGGTACAAGGGTTGTTTCTATGCCATGCTGGAGACTTTTTGATGAGCAAAGTGATGAATATAAAGCGGCAATATTAAATAATGACAGCATCAAAGTTGCAATTGAAGCTGGAAGTGAAATGGGTTGGCATAAATATATAGGTTCAAACGGTATATTTATTGGCATGAAAAGCTTTGGAGAATCAGCACCTTATAAAACACTTTATGAGCATTTTAATATCAGCGCTGATCACGTAGTAAAATGTGTGTGTGAATTTTATCATTCCACTGTATATATTCAATAGAAACCACTTGACAAACTCTGCCAGCCCCTTTATCATGAAACTGAAGGTATTCAGTTATCTTCATCTGTGCAGATTAAACAGCAAGAAAACAACGTAGTTGGCGTCTTATTTTTAATTTTTTGCACTATGTGCACCTTATGTCTTCACAACATTTCTAGGTTTTTACCTACACAAGCTGAAACGCGCTTATAAGTCGTTTAAGACAGTATAGTACGCCAATTTGCAGGATTAGAGAGTGACAACTAGCTAACACGGGATTTCTTTGCCTTTTTTTCTGCTTAGTAAATTTCTTAAACATTTAAACAAAGGTGAGTTGCATTTAAAAGCAGCTAAATTGCAGTGTTTAAGACTTAAAAAACGCCAATACTGAAAGTAGACAATGACTAGGGCTTCTTTTGCCTTTTTTTTCGTTTGGTAAATTTCTTAACGTTTGTAGCTAAAGTAACTTAGGTTCACCGACAACCGTCATCCTGCTACTTGTTAGCGGGATCTATGCTAAGAGATACCGCGGCGGTATGACGTAGGACTGCTGTCATTCCAGTGCCAGCTACTTTCATGACATCATCATAAAGTAAAATGAGATCCCAGTGTCACGCACTGGGATGACAGGAGAAGGTACTGGGATGACACCGTCATAAAGGAACCAGTGCCTGGGCACTGCCCTCTTGGATGGAAACCAGTGTCAGCTACTTGGATGCATCCCACCATGTCATTCCAGCGCGTGACGCTGGAATCTAGTAAACCTTTAGCTATATTATGTCATGGTCTCCTGAACTATTCGGTGGTTCTAACACAACTGGTTGGTCAGATTCAGATGATGATTGTATTGGCTCATCAGACCCAAACAACCATGAAAAAACCCCACCAAAAAATGATGCAATTAATGAAAAAGGCTTCATAAGTATACTAAACAAACTACCAAAAAAAGAGCTCGGCTGTTCTTCTGTTTGTGCAGGTTCTATGGGAGCAATAGGCTGTGCACTTCCGGTTGCTACATCAGTTCCTTTTTCTGCACTGGTGGCGGGTTGTCCTCCATTATTTTGTGTAGGTCCTGTAGGTTGACTACCGTTGCTTACACCAGTTCCTTGTCCTGCACTGGTGGTGGGTTGTCCTCCATTATTTTGTGTAGGTCCTGTAGGTTGACTACCGTTGCTTACACCAGTTCCTTTTTCTGCAATGTCTGATTCTGATTTAGCATCACCTTCTTGCTTTTCTTTCTTTTCTGTACCAGCATCTTCTTCTTGAACCCCTTTACTATCCGTCGATGGCTCATCAATTAAACCAGCATCAGGGCTTTCTGCGGCTTTTTGAAATAGAGTTTTTATTTCTTCGTTAGTAGTTAAATCGAAAGGAGTTTTTTCATCTTTATCTTTTACATTAATATTTGCTCCTGCTTTTATTAGAGCGTCTACTACCTCTTTGTTGTTATTTCGAGCAGCAAAATGTAAAGGAGTCTCTTCTTTATCATTTTGTGCATTAACATTTGCCCCTTTATCCAATAGGGCTTTTACTACATCTTTTTCGCCATTTCCAGCAGCAAAATGTAAAGGAGTCCATCCACCCTTATTTTGTGCATTAACATTGATCCCATTTACTTTCAGTAGGGCTTCTACTACCTCTTTATAGCCATTGAAAACGGCAAAATGTAAAGGAGTCCATCCATACTTATTTTGTGCATCAACATTTGCCCCTTCATCCAATAGGGCTTTTACTACATCTTTATAGCCATTTAGAGCAGCAAAATGTAAAGGAGTCCGTCCACCCTTATTTTGTGCATTAACATTGATCCCATTTACTTTCAGTAGGGCTGCTACTACCTCTTGATGGCCATTGAAAACGGCAAAATGTAAAGGAGTCCATCCACCCTTATTTTGTGCATTAACATTGATCCCATTTACTTTCAGTAGGGCTTCTACTACCTCTTTGTCATTCTTTTCAACAGCCAAATGTAAAGGAGTATTTTCAGAATCATCTGTTGCATTAACCTGTGCTTTTCCTTCTTTACCCAACAGATTTTTTACATCATCAATATTACCGTTTTCAGCAGCCTTAAGCAGTTTATCATTGGCCTTTTTTACGCTTTGCAATAGATCTTGTATTCCTTCATCAGTGGCTAAATTGGAAGGAGTCTTTCCTTCATCATTTTGTGCATTAACATTTGCCCCTTTATCCAATAGGGCTTTTACTACATCTTTTTTGCCAGTTAGAGCAGCCTCATGTAAAGGAGTTTTTCCAGAATTATCTTTTGCATTAACATTTGCCCCTTCATCCAATAGGGCTTTTACTACATCTTTTTTGCCATATTCAGCAGCCCAATGTAAAGGAGTACATCCACTATTATTTTTTGCATTAACATTTGCCCCTTTATCCAATAGGGCTTTTACTACATCTTTTTCGCCATTTAGAGCAGACCAATGTAAAGGAGTATTTCCAAAATTATCTGTTACTATATCTTCATTTACATCACTCATCCCACACCTCCTGTAAAATTATATTATCACGGCAAAGCCGTTAATAATCTATGACCTTTATGTTCCTGGATCACGCAAATAATGCCCATGTTTTTCAGTATATTTGAGCAGGCTGTACATAAGAATTGCAATTGTAGAGCATATTATTGTTAATAGTAAATTTGGTAAAATGCCATAGCGAAAAAATTTTCCTACTATATATATTCCAATAGCCCCAAACATCATATTGCAGAATGAGAGGACTGCACTACCAAGCCCTATACCTTTGATCGTTTCTAAAGCAGAAGTTACGTTATTGCTGATTACTAATGCAAGCCCAATATTGGCTGGAATCCAGGCAACTTGAAGAATTAATATATTTAACTTGTCCGCGAAATAAAAATATACCAATAAACTATCGGATATTATCGGTAACACCAAACCTATTATTAGCATTTTGCTAACCCCTACTTTTGGTACATACCTTCTATTAATTAAAGTTCCAATTATGTAAAATATGACTATGATCGATATGAGGTAGCCAAAATACTGTACTTCAATGCCCATTGATTCAAATATGAACGGGTAGTTAGCAACATATGCCCAAAGCCACATGAAAGTTAATCCATGAATGGCTGAAAACCCAAGGAAACGATAATTTCTAAATATTGATATGTATTGCTTGAAGATATTAGTAGTTATGTTAGTTATACTGGTTTCATTTTTATTCACAATGAGTGTTTCTTGTAACTTAAAGTAAATAAAAATAAGCATAGCAATTGCCGCAAGTGATATAATAAAAAACAAAAATTTCCAACTATACCCATGTGAAATTATATAACCGCCCACCACTGGAGCTATTCCAGGTGAGAGTGCCACTACCATATTTAACTTTGAAATTACTCTCGAGTATTCACTACCCGAGTACATATCCCTTATTGCTGCATACCCAACAACACCTGCAACACCTGCCCCTGCTCCTTGTATGAAGCGAATTAGTATCAAGAGCGCAATACTGTCGGCTATATAACACATGATACTTGCTAAAGTAAAAATTGTCATACCAATCAGCATCATTGGACGCCTACCATAATGGTCCGATAATGGACCATAAATTAATCCAGATACTGCAAATCCAACTAGATTCAAGCTAATTGTAAGCTGCACTACACTGCCTTCTACTTTAAAATAATTGGCAATGCTTGGTAGTGCAACTGAGTATAGGTCAGTTGCCATATCGACAATTGCTACAGACAATATCATAATAAGAGAGATGATATTTTGCGAAAGAGCTGTTTTCACTTAATGATTTACTGGATTAAATATACTTGATTATAATATATTTTTTTCATTAGTATAAGTACAATGTTACATAGTAAACGATGTCATTCGAGTAGCGGACACTGTCCTCCTTTGTCATCCCAGTGCCTTGACTACTTGGATCCAGGAATTTTATTAAGTTGGTAAGCATAAAAGTAGCCGTTTTATACAACGTTTTGATGATTATGAAAAAGCTGGATTCCAGACTGGAATGACACCCTCCTAGTGGATTCAAATCACAATGTTCGTACAGTTATGTGCTTTGACACTGGAATCTTAAGCTAAAATCATAAAAAGCCTGAATTTCAATATCTTATCTTCAATTATTCAGGTTTAAGTTTAAATACTGAGCATCAATTGTTCAGGACCTTTGCTTCCGTGTTATCCAACGAATCACCATAAGTCACTGCTTTGAGGTAAAATTTTCTCCCTGATTGCACTTCAAAAGAAATTATTGAATCATCAAGTAAGGTAAATTTCTCACCTCCTGTATGCTCATACTCTTTAGTACCTTCTTGCCCTCTAATTAGGTTGCTAAGCTTATATTTATTTTTATCTATGAGTTTAGTACTCTGGAATTTCACTATCTCTTTTCCGATTAATGCTGAATTTGAATCGATAATTCCTAGCAGCTTACCAAAACGTAATACTATTACAAGCCCCTCATCGGTAGATTCCATTACATATCCGTAAGTAGACTGTTTATTTGTGCTTGCGATAGGCTTATAATCCTTATCGTTGTACGAAATAAAGAGCGTTGCTCCCTTCCAATTCCTTTCCTCACCAATTAAAGTAAAGCTTGCAATATTACCTTTAACATGCGGTAAATCTATCATTTCTACGATGGTTTTGCTGATATGAGAAGGAGGGTATTCCTTCAGCATAAGAGACCTTGTTGAAGGAAAAGAAAGCTTATATATGGAGCTGTCATAACCAACACCACTTACTTGAATGGACATGCTTTCAAATTTTGTTTTTATAATTCTCACCGTATGCTTTTTCTCACCGTCTAAAATCGTTATGACATCACTTGGCGCAAGCCACGCATATTTTATCGGCAGCTTGAAATTGTATATATTTCTCTCTTGCCATGAAGAATAAAGTAAAACCTCAGCTATATTTTGCGCCTCTCCCTCCTCCATAATGAGCGGTATTTCAACTGTTGCAGCAGTGCCTTGCTTTGGCAACTCAGCATATTTAACATCAATTGGATAGCCAAAATTGCGATTAAAATAAACGACGTTAACTTTATTGTTTAAATCCAGTTGACTAATATTAACAAGTTTTGAATTGTTACTGAAAACCGTTTCACCAATTGGCATTACAGTTGTAACTCCCCTGCCCTTTTGGACAAATTTCAGTTTAGAGCCCTGCTCAACCACATCAAAAAAATAGCAACTTTGCAGCATTTTAATAATTGAACGTACGGGTTGCTGGTCATTTATTACATATCCAGACAATAACCCTTTGACGCCACCTGTATCGAACTGATTGCTTTTTAAACCTGTTTTTTGTAACAGATCCAATAAAACATCGGAAATATTAAGCTGTGAAAGCTTTCCCTGAATCCAATGTCCTGTCTGCCAATTATGGCAGTCAGTCCACACATCACACAAATTGGGAAAGTAAGGAAATGGCCTTGCATCCCATGCCCAGAGAAACATTTTTTCTACCATTTCTGAGCTTTGCCACTTCTTTAGCGTTCCTTCAATTGCAATTTTTTGTGAAAGAAAGCTCACCTCTCCGTTTGAATATCGTGGATATTTGCTCTCTATGCTGCCTTTGTCAACAAACACATTTGGCTCATTAGTGCAGCCGTTCATACTGGGAAATCCATATTCAGTAAACCATATTTTTTTCATTTTTGGTTGCCATTTTGTTTTACTACCACCGGGGTTTATGTGAGTTTCACTCCACCATTTCTCTATATTTTTCCACGCATACCTGCTGTCGTTATACTTTACTTTTTCAGGCTCACTTTTTGAGTAATCATAGAAATAATCATACCCCACTCCACTGCTCCAACCACCCATTACATCTTCCGCAGAATAGCCAAAAGGAGGCTCTGGACCATCAGTCAGTGGAAAATAAGCATCTATGCCAACAACGTCGATGTACTGTGAAGACCACAGTTCATCCATATTATACCAACCATCATATGAGTGGTATTCGCTCCAATCCGCAGCGTAAGTTACTGTTACTTCTTTTCCAAGATCAAGTTTTATCTGCTTTGCAAGCTTAACTAGCTCTGCCACTGCAGGGTAATTACCTTTTTCATCTCTGATTTTGGTAAGTTCAACAAATTCAGAACCAATGATAAACCCTTCCACTTTAGTTTGTTTGGCAATGCTTGCATAATGCTCTATAAATTTGTTGTACTGATTCTTAAAAAAATCACTTATATCCCCAGGAGTCCCGCTCAATCTTCCTCGCCACTCTTTGTTCTTTGTATCAAGTAAGGGCATCGGATAGAGCATCACCTTGTAGCCTCTGCTGTGTAGCTCTTCTATATATCTTATTAGCGCTGAATCACTAACTGTGCCACCATATCTTGGGTTTCCATTATCGTCTTTTGAAATTAGCTGAGCATCATCTCTGGTACTACTTCCTACTTGCCAATCATCAGGTAATATTGCGGAATCATCTTGAAATTCAACTGCAGGGTATATTTTACAATCTTTAATGTTCACAGATCATTCACAAACCAATTGACTACTACCGATACCCACTCAACATTTGGTAAATCTCCCTTTAATTGATCCAAAGAAAGCACTGCATCGCTCTTTTTAGTGTGGTTGTTATGATTTACCCTTTGTGCCAGCCCATATGGGATATATTGGTTGCTGCTTATTTTCTCTTGCGCGATTTTCTTCTGTATTTTTGTATCATATACAAACTCTCCTGAGCCTGGTATTATATTGATATTCTGAATATTTTCTACTACTGAAAATCCGCTAGGCTTTAATATAGTCTGCACTTCAAATGTGAATACCGGAACGCGGTTATTATAGTCTGCTAAAGGAAAATTCTTGATGACTATGTAAGATATTCCCCTATAAGCCGGCACACCTTCGATTGACGACATAAATGGATCAGGATTTTGGTCTTCTGTACCGCGGTAAAAAGTATAATCTATTTCATCAAAGCTAAGTGACGTTGTATCTGCCCAGATTCTGTTTAATTTTTCTACTTTCCCCTTGCAGATCGCAATTGCAAGCGTTGCATAGTAATTATACTCAACATTCATACCTCTTCCAATTTTGCTTTTGGTGGTTATCGCCTCTTCTTTTATTGGCTGTGACCAAATAATGTTCCCTGCAATGCGAGCAGTGCCATAGATAATTGGTATCGTCCTTCCATAGGTTGAGGTTTGAACTTGCAGATTTTTTAGTCTCGCACCATGCGTTACTTTCTGCTCAGCATCAAGGCTAAACATCGCACCATCAAGCTGCGCACCAAGAAGAGCACCGAGTTCTGAGCCGATAATCTGGCCAATTGGACCAAAAATGCTGCCTGCTTGACCAAAAATTGATGATAAAACTATTGTAGACATGATAATCCTCCTTTTTGTTTCTATAGTTAATGTAGGCTCTACGTCATGCCGCCACGAACCGTCATACCGCGATTCATTCGCGGTATCTCTTAGCATAGATTCCGCTAACTAGTAGCGGGATGACGAGCTTATCGTTATGCCGCCGCGAACCTTCATACCGCGATTCATTCGCGGTATAGATTCCACTAACTAGTAGCGGAATGACGAATTTGTCGTTTTACAGCCACTTGGATGACAATTTGCCACTAAATAGTAGGAAATTCAATAGCTTACAATGAATAGTTGAAGTTTTTAATTAAGAAAAGCACATGAGTAAATCGTGTAGCTATAATTATTGTAAGCAACAATGAAAAAGTGCGGAAGTAGAAATTTGAGTTGACAAAATAAGAAAAAATATAGTATATTAAAAATATTGATACTAACTTAAACTAATTATGCCAGCAGTAGTAAATACACCAGACAACATACAAAGACCGTCAAAATTAAAAAAAGCAAAAGAAATTCTGCTAGCTCCTGTAAGGTGGCTAATCACAGGTTTATTTGTAGTACTTTTTATAATATTTTTTATTCCTCCCCTGGTGTTTTTCTTAATCGCCAAGGTATTGAGTAAGCTATATCTTTTTGCAGGAGGCAAAAGAACTGAAGCATTTATGGAGGCAGCACGTATCCCACAAACAACGCATGATACTAATGTAAATGATGCAATTAATATTAACGTTCAAAAGCTAAAAGAAAACTATGGCGAGCCTGATGTTGATGATAAGTTTATAGAGGAAATAGAAGGATTTATTGATCAGTTAGAGTGCATAGCAAATGGCACACAAAAGCTGCAGATAAAGATCAACTTAGAGAAGATGAGAAAAAACATGCACTTGAGTGCTTGGAGCGTATAAAAAATAACCCTGATACACATAGTGGAAGCGGGTTAACATTGAAGCAAGTTTTAAATTTAGCTTGGAAGGCTTGCAACGATCAAACTAGAGCAAATGCTGATCATAATATAGATATTAATACCCGCATATCACAGAGAAAATATCAACTGGTTAAACATTTAGTAGAATCGCAAACAGAATACGGAGTGCGTGGTGGTCGTGGTTCAAGTGCATGTTTTACTGGTACCTTCAACAGTATTGTCTCTTCCTTGTACATTTTTGAAGAGTTTTCCTTCTTGCAAAAAGCAGATAAGAATACTATAAAGCAGGAATTTGAAAATGAGCTGCAAAAAAAGGGAGAAGAACTATTTAATCAGCTTTCCAATGATAAAGAAAAAAAAGAAGTTGCAGAAGCTTTAAGTAATCCTTCTACAAATTTCTTTTCAAGCTATGTAGAGTCATTTAAAAACCACTCTGCACGTGCAGTTTTAGGTGATAAAGAATGCGACAAATTAGTTAAAACTTATCTTAGTAATCTTCAGTACAATAGCACAATATCTTGCTTTACCTAAAGTAATCACTTTACCAGCGGCAAAGTGATACCATGCTGATTCATATATTTTCCTTTCATATCATCATATGATTTTTCACACTCACTTTCGCCGCTTAAAAATACGAATTGGCATGCGCCTTCATTAGCGTAAATTTTTGCAGGAAGTGGGGTGGTGTTTGAGAATTCGAGTGTGACATGACCTTCCCATCCAGGTTCTAAGGGAGTAACGTTTACTATAATTCCACACCTTGCGTAAGTTGATTTACCAACACAAATGACCAGTACATTTCTTGGTATACGAAAATATTCCACTGTGCTTGCAAGCACAAAGCTATTTGGTGGAATTATGCATACGTCTGTTTCTTTATCTATAAAACTATTCTCAGAGAAATTTTTAGGGTCCACGATGGCTGAATTAACGTTAGTAAAAATTTTAAATTTATTATCCACTCTTGCATCATACCCATAAGACGATAGTCCGAAAGATATAACACCTTTGCTGCTTTTGTGATCCACAAAAGGCTCTATCATTCCAAAATTTTCAGCTTTTTCTCTGATCCATTTATCTGGCATAACTGCCATAATTGCCCCTTAAAGTTGTGTAATACTTACAATAATATAAAATAAAATTTAAATGTAAACTGTAGCTTTTGTCATGCAAGTAGCTTGTATCAAATCACAATGTTCATACAATTATGCGCATGACGCTGGGATGACAATGGATTATTAACTAACAAATTGTACATGGTAAATGATGTCATTCCAGTCTGGAATCCAGAAAACTTAACTTTACACCAGGTAATAAGAACTGGATCCCAGTGTCTGGGCACTGGGATGACATCCTCCTAGTGGAAATTGCTCTCAAATCACAATGTTCGTACAGTAAGCTGCTTGCAGACACCATTGTTACAATGTTCATGCAATTGAAATAGCGGTCAATTGGATTAGCTATAGGTCAATCACAAGAGAAAATTAAAGCTTTTCAGTTTGATTTTTTATTACAATAATTAGATTTATGTTCTTAACTAAAAATAATGCTTAGAAACTTTCTCCTGATTTTTGTATTCGTATTATTCACGCCGCTGTCAAATGCTGATGCCAGGAAATACATCAGAATTGTTGGATCTTCAACCGTTTTTCCTTTTATCTCATTTGTAGCCGAGGAGTTCAATCGTGTATTCTCTTTTAAGACTCCAGTTGTGGAATCGATAGGAAGTGGATCAGGGTTCAAAATGTTTTGCTCAGGAATAGGGGAAGACACGCCAGACATCACCACTTCATCTCGCCCTATGAAGGAAGTAGAAAGAGAACTATGTAAAAGAAATAAAATTAATGAAGTGATAGAGATTATCATTGGCTATGATGGAATTGTCATTGCAAATTCAAATCAAAGCCATAGATTTGATTTCACAAAAAAGGACTTATTTGAAACTTTATCTGCATATTCTCAAGAAAATGATAAATTAGTAAAAAATAATAAGAAGTTTTGGTCTGATGTAAATCAAGCCTTACCAAAAACAGAAATTGAAATTTATGGTCCACATCAAAATACAGGCACATACGAAACTTTGGTTAATTCTATTATGTTCAATCAATATTCATGCATGAACTCGAGAATTTTCAAAGAGAATTATAAAGATCAGGAAGAAAGAAAGAAAGCATGTGGTAATATAAGGGATGACGGAAGGTATATAGAAGTTGGAATTAATGAAAACATAATAATACAAAAATTGAAAAGTAACAAGAACGCTTTAGGGATATTTAGTTTTAGCTTTTTAATGAGGAATCAAGATAAAATACAAGGGAGCACAATTGCAGGAATTGAGCCAACTTACGAAAATATATCATCGGGAAAATATATATTAGCAAGACCTCTATACCTTTATATAAAGAAAGAACACCTGGATACTGTTGATGGATTAAGAGAATTCATAAAAGAAATTATAGATTCGATCGGCATTGAAGATGGGTACCTATCTAGGCTTGGTCTAATCCCACTTTCAAGTGAATATATAAAGAAAGCTTCAGCAAAGGTTTATGATATAACGTGACGGCAACACTTCCTTCTCCTGTCATCCAAGCAGCCTCCTTTTTTTGTCATCCCAGTGCGTGACACTGGGATCCAGACTTTAATTATTATACTCGTAAATAAGTGTAATAGATAATGGTCCTGGTGAGAAAAAAGTTCACCTCAAATGCAGTATTTTTGTTGAAATAGCTCAACTGGATGCCAGTGTCACGCACTGGCATGACACCATTTGTTGTAAACTCACTTTTATGGTTATCTTTTTATACTACCTTGTCTACCTTATTTTGTCGCTTTCCTGAACGGATACATATTCTTTGTCTAGCGTAGTCAGACCCCAGCGCAGCGCGCTGGGATGACAATGGATTACTAATTAGGCAGTTCTTGTTTTGTTGCAACACTGAGAAAGATCTGGGTCCGAGCTTTTCGTATTTGGGCTTTCTGATTTCTCACAAAACTTAGCAATACCAGCACCCATTAATATAACTGCTGCCAAAACTGTTAAAGCCAGTGCAACTACAGGATACGCTAGCACATAGGCTGCAACAGCACCAGCTACGCATAGTCCAGTAACACCTAGAGCAATCTTCCCTTTGTGTTCACTCCAGAAGTTTGTATCGTTCTTTTCTGGGGTTTTGTTATCTGCTTCATTTGTTAATTCAGGGTTTGCGGTGTTAATTACTGGGTTTTGACCTAGATCAGTGTCATCTATACAAGCATTAAGTTCATCATTCTCAAACAGATCATGATTGATTTCTTGTGAAAATCGAGTCGCATACTCTTTATCCCATGCTATCTGATCATCAGCCTTGGCATTATCTAGTGTATCTTTACTAAGTTTTTCCTCAAATTTTTGAATCAAATCTTGAAAGCATTGCTCACCTACTCCAGGTATTTTAGCAAAACGTTTTTGTGCCTTTACAAGTTTACTCATTACATAGTTATTTCCACGGTGCTCATACCCAAGGAGCTGTGGAGAAGCAGCATTAAACATTAATTCAAAGATTTCTTTTATCTTTTCCACATCTTCTTGGTTCAATTCTTTACTATATTTAACTTCCAGAAGATAAACTAAAAAGGCATCTACGTCTCCATCAACCCAATATACTATTCGATCTAAAACACTTTGTACATTTTCACCACAATTCTCTAATGCTGCTTCAACTTGATTAACATTAAGACTTTTTATTGCATCTCTTAGTATTGAACTAAGATCCATTACCCTCTTGTGCTCTTCCATTTCTTGAATAACTGTTTCAAGAGCAGGTATGTCACTAAGGACAGTTTCTCTTAGAGAGTTTTCAAAACTCTCTATTGCATGATCACACACAGAATCACGAATTTTTTGATTAGTTTTCTGCCAAATTAGTTCAATGATCTTTACGCTTTTTTCAAATTTTTCTTTATCTTCAACTATATCGTTAAGGCGAGTAATAGCAAAATATAAAATGATATCTTTTTCACTAGTCGGAGCTCCCTCGTGTCTCAAAGCTGCTTGTATATCATCATTTTCATTACTGTTGAATATTTCCTGGACCATTTTAAGGTTGTTCTCGCTGATTGCTGTAATTAATGAAGTTTGAATTTTTTGTTGTATGTCAGTTAATTCAGTCATATTTTACCTCTATTTTCTATAAAGTTTAATTATCATATATATTTACAAGTAAGTCAAGTATATTGTTAATAACTGTTAATAAAGGCCAACAAAATGCTTGACGTTAGAGTAGCTTTTATGGCTTTGTATAGCGAGGAAATAACTCTATGAAAAATCATCAACGTTTACAAACTTTACGTTCAATTGTATTTATTGTGGGAATATTCCTATTGTTATTTAGCTTAGCAATGCTTATTCCTGCTATTACTAATAAATGTCTCAGCTACGAATGGAAAATTTTCTCGCTGGATTCATAATTACCTGCACATCTGGCGTAATTTTTATTTTACTCGGTAAATTAAATGGCATGCCGGCAATTTTTGCAATTACTAGTTGCACCTGGATTGCCTTGTCTTTGTTTGCAGCTATTCCTTTCTATTTTGACAATCTGAGCTATGTTGATGCATTATTTGAAACGATATCTGGCATCACAACCACAGGGGCAACTATATTTAATGATATTGAAAAACAATCTCCAGGAATACTGCTATGGAGAGCAATGCTACATGGCATGGGGGGTTTTGGTGTAATCACTTTAGGAATTGCAGTTTTTCCTATGTTTAAGATTCTCAGCCTAAATAATTTACTTTATTCTGAATATTCAGATGCTACAAAAAGGAAGTTGCCGAACACGCGAAGCGTAGTAATTCATATTACAGCAATATATTATGGCCTAATTTTGTTATGTATATTTTCCTATTATCTGGCTGGCATGCCACTATTTGACGCAATATGTCACGGAATGTCCGCTGTATCAACTGGTGGATTTGCTAACTATAATGATTCTATAGGGCACTACAATAACCCTATGTTAGAAGTCATAACGATCATTTTTATGATTTTGGGTTCTCTGCCTTTTTTTAGCTATTTAAAAATCATAAGACGGTTAGACATTTGCTATGATGAACAGGTCTCTTACTTTGTTAAGATAGCTATTGTTTCATCTTTATTTGCTTGTTTTTGGTTGTATCAAAATGTTGATTTAGGAGTGTCATTATCATTTAGATACAGCACGTTTACCATCACCTCTTTAATTACGTCAACTGGTTATGCAATCTATAATCATATAGATTGGAGCTTCATTTCAGTCTTAGCTTTTTTTCTAACCTTTGTTGGTGGATGTAGTGGTTCTTCAAGTGGTGGCATCAAAATCTTTCGTTTGATCATTTTTCTAAAGTCTATAGGAAATCACTTTCGCCTTTTATTAAACCCAGGTGCAGGTAATAGGGTAAAATTCAACGGAAAAACCCTGGAGAATGATGAAGTTCACTCTGTCTTTATATTTTTTGCAATTTTCATGTTAACGTTTACCATTTCATCAATAGTGATGTCTTACTTAAGCAATGCAGACTTTATAACTAGCATCAGTTCAGTCTCTGCAACGCTTACAAATTCTGGCCCGGGATTTAGTAATTTAATAGGCCCTTCAGGTAACTATTCTTCTTTCAGTAATGAAGTAAAATTATTTTTGTCGTTTTTGATGCTGCTTGGTAGACTTGAAATATTGCCAATCTATTTTTGTATAGGTAATTTATTCTTATTTAATAGAAAGAAATAGTTGGTAAAGTTGTGAAACTTGATATTATAGCTAAACTGACTTACGACAATTTGAAAAACCGTCATTCCGCTACTTGTTAGCAGAATCTATACCGCGAATAAATCTACAGATGTACGAACATTGTCTATCAGGAGGGTGTCATCCCAGTGCCCAGACACTGGGATCCAGGAATTTTATTAAGTTGGTAAGCATAAAAGTAGCCATTTTATGTAAAAATACAACATTTTGATGATTATGAAAAGGCTAGATTCCAGTGTCAAGCACTGGAATGACACCATTCGCTGTACAGTTTACCTTTAAAAATGAATGTTCGTACAGCTATGGAATAAATCGCGGTATAGCTATAGATAGTATCAGCTGTTTAATAAAAAGATCGTAGCTAAACCAAGAAACATAAGAGCTGAGAGAATATCAGTTGTTGCCGATGTTAGGATTGAAGAAGAAACTGCAGGGTCAGACTTTAAACGGTGAAGCATTATAGGAATGAAAGTTCCGATGAACGTTGCAATAATTGACATCATAATCATGGAGACCACAAAAATCATCTCCACTTTGAAATTGTGAAATCTTATTGCTAATACTACGAGTGAAATGGTAGATAAAATTACCCCGTTTATAAGACCTATTAAAAATTCTTTCATCAGTACTCTTTTTGCATTTTGCTCAGTTAGATATTTTGTTGCGATTGCCCGGATGGTTAGCGTTACTGTTTGGGATCCTGCATTTCCGCTCATTGATGCAATTATCGGCATGATTATTGGCAGTACTATAAAACTTTTTATTACATCATCGAAAAAGCCAACTACTATGGAACACATTGTTGCAGCTAAGAGGTTAAACAGTAACCAAGGTAGCCTTTTAATTATAGTTTTATGTATAGGGGCATTTATATCGGCTTTAGAAGATACACCGCTTATTTTGAGTACATCCTCTTCTGTTTCTTGTTGAACAACTTTTATCACATCTTCAATTAAGATCACACCAATAATTTTACCATTCTTATTTACTACCGGAGCCGATAATAGAGAGTAATCTTTAAATATTCTTGCTACTTCCTCTTGGTCTACTCCAGTTTTAATGATTTTTATGTCATGATCCATTATCTCTTTTATTATTGTGTCTCCTGAGTGAGATATTACCTTATTTAAATTAACACTGCCTATAGGCTCTAATTTTGAGTTGATAATGAATATCTGGTGAAATCTTTCTGGTATTTTTTTATAGTTGCGCAAGAATTCCATTAGCTGATTTATCGTCCAATAATATGGAGCTATAACCATATTTTTATGTATCAACCTTCCTGCACTTTCTTCTGGGTATGATAACAACTCCTCTACTAATTTTTGAGTTGCATTGGGTAAGTAGTTAAGTATGTTTTCTATAGACTTTCTATCCAAATCTTTCACTATGGTTACTATATCTTCTACATCAAGGAGCATTAGTAACTTTGCTGTATTTTCTATTCCCAATGTTTCTATGATCTCTCTTTGTAAATCTGGCACTACATGCACTAGGGCATCACTTAACAAATGTTGATCGAGGATATTAACTAATTTCTCCCTGTGATCACTGATTGAAGTAGATAAAAAATAAGCTAACTGAACGCTATCTATCGTTTTTACAATATTACAAACATTTTCTAGCTCCTCGTTATCAAGTGACTCTATTAAGTCATCAATAGCCTTTTTGTCTAAACCATAATGAGAACTTATTTTAATATTCATTACTTTACCTTATTTTTTAATAAATATACACACTTGATTTCCTTAAACATTAAAGTATAATGAAATTATTTTGAATTAACTATCATATGGTTAAATTTCTATTTTGTTTGCTGTTATTGTTAGTAATAGTAAATATATTAAAATCTAAAGTATAATGAAAACTTATTCAGAAATTTTCGAATACTTTCAAGGCTTAAATAAAAGTATTTCTCTTATCAGGAGGTGTCTTTGACATAGAAAAATTAAAGTTGCGTCTTGAAGAGCTGGATTCCCAAGCGTCGAATGATAATCTGTGGCAAGACAATCAAAAGGCACAAGAAATTTTAAAAGAACGTTCTAAAATTAAGCATGACGTAGAGTTGTTTTTAAAGTTGGAAAGCGATTACAACGATGCCATTAGCTTAATGAAGTCTGCTATTGATGAGAATGATGAAGAATTTTTCTCTGAAGTTGAAAGTGAATTAGCTAAGCTAGAGAAATTAATCAAACTTAAAGAGACAGAATCCTTATTTACTGGTGAAGCAGATAACAATAACTGCTTTTTAGAAATCCACTCAGGAGCTGGTGGAACAGAGAGCAATGATTGGGCTGAAATGCTGATGCGCATGTATGTAAGATGGGCAGAAATTTATCACAACTTTAAAGTTGAAGTTGTAGAAAAATTAGAAGGAGAGTCGGTTGGTATAAAGTCTGCAATGATAAAAATCGTTGGAGAAAAAGCTTATGGGTGGGCAAAAAGTGAAAGTGGAATTCACAGGCTGGTTAGAATATCGCCGTTTGATGCAAATGGTAAACGTCATACCAGTTTTGCAAGTGTAGGAGTAACTCCAGTGATAGAAGATTCAATTGATATTGCTGTGGATGAAAAGGATCTAAAGATCGACACCTACCGTGCTTCCGGAGCAGGCGGTCAGCACGTGAACAAGACTGAAAGTGCGGTACGCATTACGCATATTCCAACTGGTGTTGTAGTTCAATGCCAAAATGGTCGTTCTCAACACAGAAATAAGGATGAGGCGTTAAAATTACTTAAAGGACGTTTGTACCAAATTGAACTGGAAAAAAAAGAACAAAAGATGGCTGAAGAATATGGTAAAAAATGCGATATAGGCTGGGGCAATCAGATCAGATCGTACGTTATGCATCCATATCAAATGGTGAAGGATTTAAGAACTGGACATGAAGTGGGTAATATAAATTCTGTTTTTGATGGTAATATAGATTGTTTCATAGTTAGTGTGCTTACTAAGCAAAATTAGGTAGGGTTAACTTTCTTGTCATAATATATGATAATTAAAATATTGTTAAAGTAGGAGTAAAGTTATGACAATTGAACACGAGCAGTGGGAAAGAATGCTAAGTGCAATTGATGCTGACAAAAATTTAAGTAAAGATAACGTAATTGGAAAGATAAAAGAGAAATTATCACAATATTCAGATGAATATAAAGAGTGGGAAGGAGCTGGTTTTGGTGTAAACCACTTATTTGCAGTAGAATATGGATTATTGCATTTAGCTATCCACAATAATTTAGAAAATGTGGTGAATGCTCTATTGGGAGTAGAAGGAATCAATGCTAATGCAAAAAATGGATATGGAGACACTCCTTTATGTAAGGCTGCTCGCCGTGGCTGCACTAAAACAATAAGAGCTCTAATAGACAACGGAGCAGATGTTAATGAAAAAGATAATCATGAATGTACTCCTTTGCATTTGGCTTGTGAAAATGGTCAAACAGAAGTAGTAAATCTCCTATTGAAAAGAGAAGATATAGATGTTAATGCAATAAGTAAAGATGGGTATACTCCTTTACATTTGGCTACTGAAAAAGGTTACATAGAGATAGTAAAAACTCTAATAGAAGGAGAAGGAGATGTCAAAGCGGTAGATAAATATAGGAATACTCCTTTACATTTGGCTGCTAAAAAAGGTCGCATAGAGATAGTAAAAACTCTAATAGAAGCAGGAGCAAATGTTGATGCAATAGATAGAGATGGACGCACTTCCTTACATTTGGCTATTCAATATGGTTGTAAAGAAACAGTAAAAACTCTAATAGGAGCAGGAGCAAATGTTAATGCAGCAGATGAAGATAAACGCACTCCCTTGCATATAGCTACTCAATTTTGCCGTAAAGAGATAGTAAAAATTCTAGTAGAAGCAAGAGCAAATGTTAATGCAGCAGATAAATATGGATGTACTCCTTTACATTTTGCTGAAGATGCAGAGACAGTAAAAACTCTAATAGGAGCGGGAGCAAATGTTAACGCATTAGATAAAGATAAACGCACTCCCTTGCATAATGCCAAGAATGAAGAGACAGCAAAAGCTCTAATAGGAGCAGGAGCAAAGGTTAATGCAGTAGATAAAGATAAATGCACTCCCTTACATATGGCTGCTCGACGTGGTTGCAAAGAGGTAATTGAGACTTTAATAGGCAAAAGAGCAGATCTTTTGTCAAAGAATAATGATAATAAAATTCCGAGCGATTTTGACAAAAATCATTATATAGTTCGGCATGTGAATTTTCTTTTATCTGAAGAAAGAATGAAACGACATGACCAACAGGGTAAAATATCTCTTGTTGCTTTCAGTTTAACAATATTGTTTGGTACTGCTATAACGATAACACTTTTTGCAATTGGAACAATTACAGCTGGGCTATATCCTGTAATAGGAGCAGTAGTTACAGTTGTAGCAGCAGCATTAGCGGTAGCTTATACTACAGTTAGAATGTTAGAACCTAGTACTAAAATGGATGAAACGAAAGAAGCGCAAAACGTAAATGGGAATGTGCAGGAAGTATTTCCTTAATATAATTCCAATTGTGGGATCTCTTATTCCATTTTATCAACAGTTTGTTTTGCAGTATCAAACAATTTTAATCCTATAATCCCGAATGTAACTAAAATAAAGCATATTACTTCGAATAAATTAACTGGTTCATTAAATAGGTAAACTCCAAGTATCGAAGCTCCTATAGCACCTACTCCAGTCCAAATTGCATAGCATACTCCGATAGGTATAGAACGTATAGCGAGCGAAAGTAAATACGTACTAAGAGCCATGGAGAGTATGCTAATTATTGATGGTACGAGATGAGTAAATCCACAACTATGCTTAAGTGTTATGACCCAGAACACTTCAATTAGTGACGATAAGAGTAAATATATCCAATTCATGCATAAATTTTTAGGTTTAAATAGAGAGCTTTAGCCCTATGGTTCCTATTACAATTAAAATGATACATAAAACTTGAGATAAATTAATATTCTCTGTGAAAGCGGTTGCACCAATTATAGTTATTCCAATTGTGCATATTCCAGAGGAAACTGCATAGCATACTCTAATAGGTAGAAAGCATGCTGCAAGAGATAAAAAGTAAATGCTAATGATCATAATTACCAATGTTGCAATCGAAGGCACAACTTTAGTAAAACTGTTACTAAACTTTAACGTTACAGCCCACAGTATCTCTAGGATACTAGACAGCAACAAATATAACCAGCACATTTTCGTAACATTTCAATCTTGTATTGTAACAGAAATTGTTAGTTAAAACTACACTAAAGTGCAATAGATCTCTCTTTCGAAATTGCTTTGAAAGCCAATATATTAAACTTAAAATAACATTCTAAAAAACTTTTCTACGAAATTCAATTCCTGTACGTCATTTGCTGCATAAAGAGGCGTAGTTTGTTGCTCAACACCTGGTATTTCTACAAAAACTTTGCCCACTTCTTGACCTTTTTTAATGGGTGCAGGTATCATATCTTTATATTCAATACGCACCTTAATTTGGTCATGCAATTTGCGGTTGTAAGTTATGGTAACATCGTTTGCAACTGTAATAGGCACTTTTTTATCTTTTCCATAGAGAACATTTACTTCCTCAACTACACTGTCTTTAGCAAATATTTTCTTAGTATTAAAATGTTTTAAGGAGTATTGTATCAGTCTTTTTGCTTCTTCTATTCGCTCTTTCTCAGTGTTTAAACCATTTACGACAGCAAAAATTCTCCTATCATTTCGTTTTGCAGATGCTACAATGCCATAACCACCAGCATTTGTATAACCGGTTTTTAAACCGTCAACCCCAATGTCGTGAAAAAGTAGAAGATTTTTACTCTTTTGTGCAATTTCGTTATATGTCAAATATTGTTCAGAAAATAAATCGTAATATTCAGGAAAATCAGTGAAAATCCTTTTTGCCAGCATTACCAAGTCTTTTGCGCTCATAAAATGATCTCCATCTGGCCACCCGCTTGAGTTGACAAAATGACTGTCATTCAGGTTCAAATTTTGTGCAACCTCATTCATTTCAGCCACAAAATTCTCTTCTGATCCTGCAATACCCTCGGCTAGTGTTATGCAGGCATCATTACCTGAGACTATTGTAATTCCTTCGAGTAATTCCCTCACCGTAACGGATTGACCTTCTTTCAAAAACATAGAAGAGCCTTTTCTTTCCCACGCTTTTCTGCTTACTCGAAATTTATCCTCCATGTGTATTATTCCAGCTTTTAGATAATCGAAGGCTATATATAAAGTCATTAGCTTGCTCATTGAAGATGGGGCCATTTTTTCATCAGAATTATGGTCAAAAATGAATGAATCTGAAGCTAAATCTAAGACTACTGCTTGCTTTGCTTTGGTTCTAAACTGGTATGAGTATGAAGAAAAAGGAAGTATAAAAACTAATAGCAAAATTACCAATCTGCTTAACATATCTATAATTTTAAATTTACAGTGCACTAATTAATAGTATAATTTTACAGGGGCATTTCAATAGATCTCTTGCATAAAACTTGCTTGACAAACTCCGCCAGCCCCCTTATTATGATAGTGAAGGTATTCAGTTATCTTCATCTGTGCAGATTAAACAGCAAGAAAACAACGTAGTTGGCGTCTTATTTTTAATTTTTTGCACTATGTGCACCTTATGTCTTCACAACATTTCTGGGTTTTTACCTATATAAGCTGAAACGCGCTTATAAGTCGTTTAAGACAGTATAGTACGCCAATTTGCAGGATTAGAGAGTGACAACTAGCTAACACGGGGTTTCTTTTGCCTTTTTTTCTGCTTAGTAAATTTCTTAAACATTTAAACAAAGGTGAGTTGCATTTAAAAGCAGCTAAATTGCAGTGTTTAAGACTTAAAAAACGCCAATACTGAAAGTAGACAATGACTAGGGCTTCTTTTGCCTTTTTTTTCGTTTGGTAAATTTCTTAAATATTTATGGCTAAACGACAACCGTCATCCCGCTACGTGTTAGCGGGATCTCTTGTTAGCGGCTGAGATACCGCGAATGAATCGCGGTATGACGGTCTGCGGCGATATGACGGTTCGCGGTGGCATGACGATAACTTCGTCATCCCGCTGCTTGTTAGCGGGATCTAGAGATACCGCGGCGGTATGACGGTCTGCGGCGATATGACGGTTCGCGGTGGCATGACGATAACTTCGTCATCCCGCTACGTGTTAGCGGGATCTAGAGATACCGCGGCGGTATGACGGTCTGCGGCGATATGACGGTTCGCGGTGGCATGACGATAACTTCGTCATCCCGCTGCTTGTTAGCGGGATCTAGAGATACCGCGGCGGTATGACGGTTCGCGGTGGCATGACGATAACTTCGTCATCCCGCTACTTGTTAGCGGGATCTGCTGAGATACCGCGAATGAATTGCGGTATGACGTAGAGCTCGCGTCAGCTACTTTGATGACACAATTTACTGTCTTTAAAAATGAATGTTCTTACAATTGTGCGTCATGCGCTTTATTAAATATTTTACTTAAAAATCTAACTTCTTATTATACAAGAGATAAGCAATTCACTAATGATGAAAAATTACGAAAAGGGGCATAGAAAGCACCTAAGAGAGAAAATTATTTTAGATAATGGACAATCATTACTTGATTATGAAGTTTTAGAGCACATTTTATATTCAGCATACAGTAGAATTGATGTAAAGCCGATAGCAAAGAGTTTGATAGAAAATTTTGGCAGTTTGAATAAAGTTTTTAATGCTGACCTGGAAGCACTGCAAAATGTTGATGGTGTCAGCAATGCAGCAATATCTGCCATCTTTTGTGTGAAACAAGCCTTTGTTCGTTCTGCAAGAGAAGAAATAAAAGACCTGCCTATAATCGATAACTGGGAAAAATTGCTTGATTATTTAAGAATAAGCATAGGAAGCCTCAATAAGGAAAATTTTCGCGTCATCTATATGAATAAAAAGTATCGTCTAATAGCGGAAGACCTGCAAAACGTTGGTACAGTAGATCAAACTCCTCTTTATGTCAGAGAGATCATCAAGCGCGCACTTTTGATTGGTTCAACATCCATTGTAATATCTCATACCAAATTCCATTACTAATCGAACAAATAAGAAACATTACAAACTCGTTTAATAGTAGTGCTGGAAATACTGACAATAAAATTACACAGAACATCTTCAAGTAAGCCTATGGTATCGTAGACTCTGTTGCGTAAAGTATTGTGTTTGATATATTGCCACAGCCTCTCAACAGGATTCAGTTCCGGTGAATAAGGAGGCAAGTATATAATGGTAATGTTTTCCTGAAATTTCAAACTTTTTGATCTATGCCAACCTGCACAATCCATTACAAGAAAGACTTTTTTCGTGCCTAAATCTTTCGACATCTGCTCCAGAAATATATTCATACAATCAGTGTTTACATATGGAGCAAGTAGGCTAATTTTCTTACCACTTCTTGGATTTACTGCACTGTAGATATAGAAATTTTGTCTACCAATTTTCATTTTAACCTGCGTTCTGACCCCTTTTTTAAACCATCCGTGTCCGATTTTTGAATGAGTTCCAAATCGTGATTCATCAAAAAAATACCTCCTTTTCAGGGTGGGAATTGACTATTTTATTGAAGTATTTTTTAAACTCTTCTTGCTTTTTTTTATCTTGTTTATGGTGAATTGGCCTCGGTGTTATGTAAGAAAATTTCATCCTTTGTATCTCACGGTGCACTGTTGATTTGCTAATGTTTAGGCCAAATTCCTCTGAGATTTTTATTTGCACTTCCTTAATAGTAATATTTGGATTTCTTTCTACCCATATTTCAATTTGCTCACGTTGATTTTTGTTTAATTTGCTTTTCCTTCGCCGTTGAGACGGGGCAAATAATCTTTCTACTCTACCAAATTTTAGATGCTTTATCCATTCAGTCAAAGCAGTCCTTGAAATTTTACATATTCTTGCCACAGCGCTTATACTACTTTCTTTTCCTACTATCACCGCTTGTAACTTTTTTGAAACATATGCGTTATTTCTGACCTTTTTTAACATTTCTTTCGCCAAATTTACAACTTTTTCGTCTAATAGTTTTGACCTTAATGCCATTTATACCTCTCTATTTTATCTACTTTAGTATCACTTCTTTCCCATTATTGTCTATCTGTTCTTTACATAGTGGGAATTGGTATCACAATCATCCAAGCGGAGATACACAACCTTCAAATAGCGATATATCTCTCACTAGGCAACTAGCAGAAGCTTGCCAAAGTATAGGAATAGAATTAATAGACCACATTATTATTACATTCAGTAGCTATTTTAGTTTCAAGGAAAATAGGTTGTTGTGAAAGCTTTTATAGCTACAGTAACTTAGATTTACCGACAATCGTCATTCCGCTACGTGTTAGCGGCTAAGAGATACCGTGACGGGATGACGGTTCGCGGCGGCATGACGATAAGCTCGTCATCCCGCTACGTGTTAGCGGCGCGGCGGGATGACGGTAAGTTTTATTGTGGCACGATGGTGTAGTATAATGTTGGTAAACCTCAGTTACTTTAGCTATAAACGATTAAGATGAAGTTATCATATATCTATATACTTACAAATAAAGCTAATAGCACATTATATATTGGTGTAACTGCAAATTTGATCAAGAGGATTTGGGAACACAAAAACAAAATTGTTTCAGGTTTTACATCAAGATATAATGTAAATAAACTTGTATATTTTGAAGAGTTTGAAGATATAAGTTTAGCTATTGCAAGAGAAAGGCGCCTGAAAGAATGGCCAAGGCAGTGGAAAATTAATTTGATCAATCAAAAGAATCCTAGCTGGGTTGACTTATATTACTTAGCTTTAAGATAGCTATGCTGAGATCCCGCTAACACGTAGCGGGATGACGAGAAAGGAGTAGCGGTATGACGGGAAAGGAGTAGCGGTATGACGGGAAAGGAGTAGCGGGATGACGAGAAAGGAGCAGCAGGATAACGGTTAAGTAATTCGTCATTCCGCTACGTGTTAGCGGATGAGATACCGCGAATGAATCGCGGTATGACGGTTTGCGGTGGTATGACAGTTAAGTAATTCGTCATCCCGCTACTTGTTAGCGGGATCTGCTGAGATACCGCGAATGAATCGCGGTATGACGGTTCGTGGTGGCATGACGAGAAAGGAGTGGCGGTATGACGGTTCGCGGCGGCATGACAGTTAATTAATTCGTCATCCCGCTACTTGTTAGCGGGATCTATCCGCAGCGGTATGACGTAGGACTGCTGTCATCCCGCTGCTTGTTAGCTGATGAGATACCGCGAATGAATCGCGGTATGACGGTTCGTGGTGGCATGACGAGAAAGGAGTGGCGGTATGACGGTTCGCGGTGGTATGACAGTTAAGTAATTCGTCATCCCGCTACTTGTTAGCGGGATCTATCCGCAGCGGTATGACGTAGGACTGCTGTCATCCCGCTGCTTGTTAGCTGATGAGATACCGCGAATGAATCGCGGTATGACGGTTCGTGGTGGCATGACGAGAAAGGAGTGGCGGTATGACGGTTCGCGGCGGCATGACAGTTAATTAATTCGTCATCCCGCTACTTGTTAGCGGGATCTATCCGCAGCGGTATGACGTAGGACTGCTGTCATCCCGCTGCTTGTTAGCTGATGAGATACCGCGAATGAATCGCGGTATGACGGTTCGTGGTGGCATGACGAGAAAGGAGTGGCGGTATGACGGTTCGCGGCGGCATGACAGTTAATTAATTCGTCATCCCGCTACTTGTTAGCGGGATCTATCCGCAGCGGTATGACGTAGGACTGCTGTCATCCCGCTGCTTGTTAGCTGATGAGATACCGCGAATGAATCGCGGTATGACGGTTCGCGGCGGCATGACGATAAGCCTCGTCATCCCGCTGCTTGTTAGCTGATGAGATACCGCGAATGAATCGCGGTATGACGGTTCGTGGTGGCATGACAGTTAATTAATTCGTCATACCGCTACTTGTTAGCGGGATCTAGAGATACCGCGAATGAATCGCGGTATGACGGTTAAGTAAGGGATCTATGCTAAGAGATACCGCGGGGTATGACGTAGTAGCTATTTCTTGTAATCAAGTTTCGTTAAAGGTCAGATTGAATGGTTAAATCTTCCACCCAAATAACCACACACTCTACTTGCTTGTTTGGATATATTTCTTGTACTAAGGTTTTATAGGTCAGCATTTGCTTTTTTATTTCATTTAATAAGGAAACAGAAACGTTACGGTGTGATTTGTAGTCAATTATGATCGCTTTATCTTGCGTTATGCATAGCCTATCTAGTCGTACTAATACTGGTTCGCCATCGATTATTCCACTCAGTGTAATCTCTGATTTGCCTTCTAAGTCAAACAAATAGCCATATTTTTCATTAAAGGCCAATATTTTACTGTAAATTTCATCCTTATCTTCACTGGTGTTTATATTGTCAAGATATTTTCTGACCCAGTTTTTTCTCCTTTCTTTTTCTATCTTGGGCATATATTGTAATATGCTGTGGATTATTAAGCCTCTTGTATAACCATCTGTCATCCAAGTAGCTGATGCTGATTTTCCTTCTTTTTTACTGGATCCCAGTGTCAAGCACTGGGATGACAGGGGAGGACGCTGGGATGACAAGGAAGGATGTTGGAATGACGAAAGAGGGCGCTGGAATGACATTGATAGGTTTGGCGGAAGGGAAATGACTGGAACGTCAAAATAATCACGTTTTTTATAAATGTAAGGGTAGTTTGCGTTCACACATAGCACTTCAACTTTTTCTTTAAATATTGGCTGTAAATATGCTTGTTTCTTTTCATATGGTTCTCCATACTGAGTGATTAGATCATACCAAGAGCCCTTTTGCACTGGCTCTTTACTTAAGATGTATAACTCATCTTCAGCACGTGTGAGTGCTACGTATAATAAACGCAAATATTCGTTATAATCCTCTAGTTTTTTCTCTCTTTTTACTTGATCACAATAAGCGTTATTGTTTTTTCCACACCAAAATGGCACTTCCGTTCCATCAAAGATAATGCTTTCACTGTTTCTTGGCACTGTGTTTGTATCAACCAAAAATACTATGGGAGCTTGCAGACCTTTTGATTTGTGAATTGTCATTATTCGCACAGCATTGCGTTCTGATTGCATATCATTCTTAATCTCCGGGTTATTCTCCTTGATCCACTGAACAAACGCTTGAAGAGATGGGTTTTCAAATTGCAACACAAGGTTCATAAATTCGTCTAGAACCTCGAAGCACTCAAGACCTAGCCTTGCAGCAAATTTCTTCTTACCTGTACGCAATATATGTGTAAATAGTGCAAGAGGAGACTCTATGTGAGATAAGTTAATGAGATAGTTTAATTCACTATAGATAACCACAGAATAATCCCGAATTCTTTCCCATAGTGAATGCTCTTTACGGTCATATGCAATGTTAAATAAATCATCCTCGGTAAAATTGAATAACGGTGATTTTAAAGCATTTGCAAGAGCTAAATCATTTGCCTGGAGGAGTAAAAATTCGGCCAAAGCTATTAAGTCCTGCACGGCTATATAGTCCATAATTCTAAAATAATCTCGGCCTACAACTGGCACGTTTGCTTTTTTAAGTTCGCTTATTATGTAATCAACTAACACGTTTCGTTGCCGTACCAGAATCACAATGTCCCTTGGCTCTATATGGCGATCTTTAGCGACTAAAATCCGCCCTTCGTTTAACCAATTGTGAATTCTGTTGGCTATTGTTTGAGCAAGTAATCGATCTGTTATTATATAATTTTCCCTGCATGTCAGAGGAATTTGTAAAGCTCGCTGTTCTTTCTCTTTACACTTTGGTAACGCTGGCCAAATTTCAATATATCCTTGGTCATTCTCTCTATGTGGAACATGTTTTATTTCATTATCAACAAAAGATATTTCTGCGCGGAAGTTATTAAATATTCTATCTACAAGCATTAAAACTTCTGGAGTTGAACGAAATGACTTTTCAAGTTGGCATGATATCCAATCTCTGCCACCAGTTTTCGTATGAAAGTATTGTTGCATGTAGTTGAATAGATGGGGATTTGCTCCTTGAAATCTGTATATGGATTGTTTTACGTCACCAACTACAAATAAGGTTCGCTTTTCATCATTACCGGCAAAAAATTCATCGCAGAGATTTGTTATAATTTTCCATTGGCTGATGCTATTGTCTTGTGCCTCGTCAACAAGGATGTGATCTATTTTTTGATCCAAGTTAAACAATATCCAATCTTTGTAGTTTGGATTGCTGAGAAGATTTGTTGCTAAGCCAATTATATCATTGTAGTCAAGCAGTGCGTTTTTTGATTTTTCGCTACTGTATAGATCAACATATACTTTAAATATACCAAGTAAGCTACTGGTTCTCTTGAATATTTGATAAGAGTTCATGTCTTTTATATGAGTAAACACTACATTCTGAACGCTCTCTATTATTTGCTCTGCATCTCTAAATTTTTCCAAAGTACTTTTTGTTGCAATGGATGATATGCTCTTTTTTTCGTGCGATTCTGATTTGAGAAATACCTTGGCTAGGTTTTCTATTTTGGTGTCATTCCAGCGCGTGACGCTGGAATCTACACTTCTTTTCTTCTGGATCCCAGTGTCAAGCACTGGGATGACAGTAGAATAAAGTATTTCACTATAACTCTGATCTCTTTTACTGCCTTCACTTAATATCTCGGCTAATCTTTTTATGTGCTCAGTCGTTTCACTCTGTAAGTCATGAATTTCATCTGGAGCACTGAGTTTATCTTTGATATATTCTGAATCATTTTCTGATATCGATCTTTTTATACATAAAGTATAAAGCAAATCGCGTAGCTTATTTTCATCAAATTCAGCCGCAATAAGATTGATATCATCCTGCACAGTTTCGTTATGAAGCACTTTATTTAATATGATGGAATGTAATTCTTTACATTCACTCAGCGTACAATTTGGGGCGATGCCAGCTTCTATGGGAAAGTTGGAAATTAGTTTGTAACAGAAAGCGTGTATGGTTTGTATAGTTAGACCAAGATTTTCCAATTCAGAGAAAAGCCTTCTTGCTCTTGTTAAATAATCTTTATTTTTTCTGGATCCCAGTGTCACGCACTGGGATGACAAGTAGGGGTGCTGGGATGACAAATAGGGGTGCTGGGATGACGTCGAAGGGTGAGCTACTGGATTTTCACTTAAATCGTGATTATGTGGTGCTATCACCTCAGCATCATTCTCCGTTATTTCTGCGTCATCCCCTGTCATCCAAGTAGCTGACACTGGGATCCAGGTTTCTTTTTTTCTGATTTGCAATAGGTCTAGTTGTTCCAGATCCATTATTAATTCACTTTCTGAGCATATTGCCCACTTACTGAGTATGCTGTGAATGCGATTCTCCATCTCGTTTGCTGCAGCGTTGGTGAACGTTAAGCAGAGAATATTTCTTTTGTTTTCTAATAAAAGTCTCAATACTCTGTCTATTAAGATTTTTGTTTTGCCTGTACCAGCGGACGCATTTACCCATACAGAGAAATTGGGATTTATGGCATTTGATCTCATCAGAAGTGCGAAAACCTTATAGAAGTTGACTAAAATAGCATTATACATATAATGTAAAAATAATCTTAGTGAAGATATATAATGAAAAGTTTTTGTGTAAAGGCGCCTGCAAAAATCAATCTTTTTTTGCATGTTGTAGACAAAAAAGAAACAGGGTATCACTTGATTGAAGGTTTATTTGTCTTTGCTAATCTCTCTAATTTTTTGGAAATAAAAGTAGGTGAGAAGGATTCTAGATACGATAACTCTACAGTTGAATTTGTAAATTCCGAACTTAGAATTAATAACAGGTACAACACCGTAATGAGAGCAGTTAATCTATTGCTTAGATATGCTCCTGCGCGAACTAAAGTCATTGTAAAGGTTGTGAAAAATATACCAATTGCTGCGGGTTTGGGCAGTGGCTCCTCAGATGCTGGAGCTGTGGTACGCATACTAGGGAAGCTGTGGAAGATTGATAGGACGATTTTAAATGAAATAGCTTTAAGCGTTGGTGCTGATGTTCCTGCGAGTATAGATAGCAAGCCAGTTTTTGTTAGAGGTATTGGTGAAGAATTGTGTCCCATAAAAAAATTCTCTCTACCCACAAATATAGTACTGGTGAAGCCGAAAAAAAAGTTTTTGAGCACACTAGAGGTATTTTCCAAACATGAAGGAGAATTTTCTGAGCCAATTAAATGGAGCGATGACGCTGAAAAGGATTTGTTGAAGTTTCTTAAAGAGACGAGAAACGATCTTCAAGAAATAGCAATAAGCCTTGTACCTGAAATTCAGGATGTGATATCAACACTTGAGTCACAAGAAGGCTCTATACTTTCTCGCATGTCAGGCAGTGGTGTATCATGCTTTGGAATATTCGATAGTGAGGAAAATGCAAAAGCTGCTGCAGTTAATATCAGAGAAAAGCAACCAGAATGGTGGGTATGTGACACTCAATTAATAGTTTGACTTTATGCCCTTAATTTCCGAGAATAAAAATCTTATAAATGGTTACAGGGAAGGAAAATTTTTGGTGAATAATAGAGAATATTGCGGCTCAATTATAGTTTTTCCTGAAAAGGTGATTAAATTGAAAGAAAGTGATATAAATAGCAAGGAACATTTTAAATCTTTTTTAACAGAGGAAATAGAAATTTTGATAATAGGTACTGGTAAAATACGCAATATACCAAGTTCTTCAGTGAAGTCCTATCTTATGGAACAAAAAGGTTTAAATTTTGAATTTATGACAACCGGTGCAGCATGCAGAACCCATAACGTTTTAATATCCGAAGATAGATTTGTTGTCAGTTATCTAATAGCCATATAGCATGCTTGAAATGTTTACCCAGGACTTTTTCATCAATAGTCTAGTTGCAGTAGTCGTAATTAGCCTAGTAACAGGCGCTTTAGGATCGTTTATGATATGGCAAAGGTTATCTTATCTTGGTGATAGTTTGTCCCATTCTTCGTTGCTTGGTGTTGCACTTGCTTTAATCTTTAAGATTAGCCCATCGCTTAGCATAATGCTCATTGCAATTACATTTGCTATACTACTTTCTCTTAATTTTAACAGATTATATTCTGCTGATACGATATTGAACATTGTTACCAATGTAGTTTTATCATCGAGTTTAATACTTATGTCTTTTCTTCCATCGGGCAATAATAGTATTATTAGCTCACTGTTTGGTGATATATTAACGCTCGATCAAAGTGATATAATATTGATTTTTTTAATCTCTGTAATAGTTACTTTGATATTAATATTTAGATGGCGTTATTGGTTAATGATTTCAATTAATCAAGATTTAGCAGTAGTTGAGAAGATTAATGTTAATTTTGTTAGACTAGAATTTTTAATCACTCTTGCTATATTTATAGCAATTGCTGCCCAATTAATAGGAATATTACTCATTGCTGCATTTTTGCTAATACCAGCAGCATCTGCAAGGCTCATTTCGAAAACTCCAATGCAGATGATTATTGTTGCAACAGTTTTTTCTGTGATTTCTGGGATATCAGGTCTGATGTTATCTGCAAGTTTTGATTTGTTAACTGGACCTGCAATTATACTTGTTGCAGCCGTATATTTAATTATCGCTTATTTTATAAGGTTAGTATTAAGCAGGTTGGCTTGATTTTAGTCTCAAATGTTAATAATTTTGTAATATACTCATTATAAAACATCACTATCTTAGCACAAAATAGTCTTTGCTATATTATTGTTTATGTGCTAATGATAAGCTGTTAATTTTATGGAGTAAGCAATATGAGCGAAGAAGGATTTTTTTCCAAATATATATCTCAACCTGTGAAAAAATTTTATAATTATATTACAGGAAAAACAGAAGAGTCGGATAATGTGCAGAGTACGGCAGATGATGTGCACAATATTGCGCAAGAAAACTCAGAGTCTTTGGATACTCATGTACAATCAAATGAGAATGATATCATATAGATGGCATGAGGGTCATACCATCCAAAGTTAAAAAATTCCTAGAGAAACCTGATGCTTTAAGTGGTGTGTTAATTCATGGAAGTGATAACAGTAGGGTTGGTTTTTATGTACAAGAAATAATTGCCAATTTGGATGAGTATTCAGTTCAGGTGATGGATTTTGCAATAGTGAATAAGTCACCCGGTTTACTGTTTTCTGAATTGGCAAACATTTCGATGTTTACCAGCAAAAAATTAATTAAGCTGATAAATGTGAGTGGAGGTATATCCAAAGAGTTAAAAAACGTATTGGATTATAACGCAAGTGGTCACTATGTAATGATGGTAGCAAGTGATCTTCCATATAATTCTGCGACTAAAAGTTATATGGAGAGTTCAAAAATTTTTGGTGTGATTGCTTGCTATAAGGACAGCAACAGCAATCTTTATGACATTATATCAAGTTACTTAAAACAAAATGATATAAAATGCACAAATGAGATAATCTACCATTTGCAATCTTACTTTAATCATAGCAAGCTGCCTATATGTTCAGAACTTGAGAAGTTAGTTTTGTACTTAGGGGAGAGAAAAGACCTAAAACTTACTGATATAGAATTATGCTTTTCAACTTCCGGCAACGACTATGCTACACTTGATGATCTATGCTCTGCCATAGCAAGTAAAGATATGTCGCGCTTCATTAGAATTTCTGATGCATTGATATCGCAAGAAAATTTTTCACCGATAGCGCTAATTCGCATTATATCAAATTATTTCCTACGCCTTGAAAACGTTTTGCTGTCAGTGCAAGGTGGAATGAGTGAGCAGGCTGCGATTGATCAGCTAAGCCCTCCATTGTTTTTTAAACAATTGCAGAGCTTTAAATCTCATTTGAAAAGTTTGCAACTTTCAGAACTTAAAAAGATTTTGGAAGAATTGATAAGCTTAGAAGTTACCTGTAAAAAAACTGATTTAGATCATAAAATGATTTTTCAGCAGGTGATTTGTCATATTACAAATACAATTACTTGCTATAGCTAACAAAAATAAGGTGTAACCAGACTGCATTCTGTGATTTTTAGCAAAACATGATCTTTCATTTGAGCTTTCTTCAATTTAAAATAAATACAGAAAATTGCTGCCTATAGCTAAACTGACTTAGATTTACCGACAATTTGAAAAACCGTCATTCCGCTACTAGTTAGCGCCGCGGCGCTATGACGGTTCGCGGCGGCATCCTCGTCATCCCGCTACTTGTTAGCGGGATCTATGCTAAGAGATACCGCGGCAGCATAGCTATAGCTATCTTCAAAAATATGGTTGAATAATTGTTAATAATAGTGTATAATTATTAATATTTTCAAGCATTTTTGCCATGGCTCTTTCAAAATTTCTCGATCCTCGCAATGATTTGTGTTTCAAAAAAATCTTTGAAACGGAAAAAAATAAGAATATCCTGATCCACTTTTTGAACGATATTTTAGGGTTTACTGAGATAAATGCAATACAAGAAGTTGAGTTTCTTAGCACTATTATGGATCCCGAAGTTGCCTCTGATAAACAAAGTATTGTTGATGTTCTCTGCAAGGATTCTCACGGAAATAGATATATAGCAGAAATGCAGCTCGCTAGAGACAAGGGCTTCGAAAAACGCGCTCAATTATATGCCGCTAAAGCCTACTCAAGACAATTAGATAAATCTGGCAACTACATTGATTTAAAGAAAGTCTTCTTTATTGCTATATCAAATTGTAACTTACTTCCTGAAGAAGTTGATTATATTTCTACTCACAATATACGTGATATAAAAACTAACGGCCATTACTTAAAAGATTTTCAATTTATCTTTATAGAATTGCCCAAATTTTCAAAAAGTAAAGTAGAGCAGTTAGAAAGTATAGTAGAAAGGTGGTGTTTCTTTTTTAAATACGCAGAAGAAACAACAGAAGAGGACTTAAAAGAGATAGCAGAAAAAGCGCCAATAATAAAGCTAGCATATGATGAATTAGACAAGTTTCGTTGGAACGAAAAAGATTTAGTAGCTTACGAAGAAAGAATAATGGATCTACGGAAAGAAGAAGCCATTCTTGAATACAGACTTGATCTTGCTGAAGAGAAAGGTATACAAAAAGGTATAGAGAAAGGAAAAATTGAAGGGAAAATTGAAGGGAAAATTGAAGTCGCAAAAGCAATGCTGGCTAATAATGTTGATGTCAACACTATTGTCAAGTTTACTGGCCTTTCTATTAGTGAGATTGAAGAATTAAGTGGAAATCTGTGAACGGTTACACTTGGAAAACCTTTGTGGCATAATTTAAGTGGGCAGCGTAGTCTACGATTACCGCATAATTTACTATATAGATATTCCAGAACATATAGACTTCAATTGAACACAGAAAAGATTCTTATCAAAGTTAATTACCCTTATTGTCAATAACTATTAGCTACAGACCAGTTCTTGTTAAGTTACAGTAAAGAAATGAGTCATATATAGCTAAACTGACTTAGATTTACCGACAATTTGAAAAACCGTCATTCCGCTACTAGTTAGCGCCGCGGCGGTATGACGTGTTGCTTGGGTCAGCTATAGCTAAAGTAACTTAGGTTCACCGACAATCGTCATTCCGCTACTAGTTAGCGGAATCTATCCGCAACGGCATGACGTGTTGCTTGGGTCAGCTATAGAATATAGATCAGAAGTGACAGAGCTTAAAAAAAGGCATAACATTCTTAATAAACGTAAAAAGCTTTATGAAAATCAGAGTTGGAGTAATAGGCTGCTTAGGCAGAATGGGCAAGAAAATACTCAATGAATTAATTACAAATGCCGAAGTGGAAATAGCAGGTGCTGTTGCCCGTTCAGGCAGTAAGTACATAGATTCAGATATTGGACCAATTATAGCCAATCTAGGAATCAAGGTTACAAGTTCTATTAGTGGCATATTTGAGTTATCCGACGTTGTAATAGATTTTACAACTAAAGAATGTATGTTAGACTGCCTTAAAGCAGCTGTAAAATTTAAAACACCGCTAGTTAGTGGCACAACTGGAATAGAAGGTGTCGATTTGAAAGAATATGCTGCTGAAGTTCCAATATTATGGTCAGCAAATATGAGTGTTGGGGTTAATGTGTTGCTGAAATTGGTAAAAAAAGCTGCTGAGCTTTTAGGTAATGAATATGACGTTGAGATTTGGGAAATGCATCATAACTTAAAAAAGGATTCACCATCTGGAACAGCTATAGAACTTGGCAAAACAATTGCTAACGCTTCAAAAGTGGATTTTCAGTCCAATCAATATTTACATAGTGGTTCAAACATAAGAAAAAAGGGGGGAATAGGTTTTGCAGTATCTCGTGGAGGTGGAGTAATAGGAGATCACAGCGTGATGTTTGTTAATTCTGATGAACGGATAGAACTAAACCACAAAGCAATTGATCGCACAACATTTGCTAGAGGAGCTGTTCAAGCAGCAGTATGGCTATATGAAAATAAAAGAGAAATTCCGGGGCTCTATTCAATGCAGGATGTGATATGAGCAATACACGTGCCTCTGTTAAAGATTTAAATCTCTGGTATGGCTCTAAGCAAGTTTTATTCGATATAAATTTGAATATTTATAAAAGAAAAGTTACTACTTTTATCGGACCATCCGGGTGCGGTAAATCAACATTTTTGCGTTGTTTTAATCGTATGAATGACTATGTACCTGGATGCAAAACTGTTGGTGAATTAGATATCGATGGGCTGGGTGATATATATTCACGCGATATGGATGTTGTGCTACTCAGAGCAAAAGTTGGCATGGTATTTCAAAAGCCAAATCCTTTTCCAAAATCAATATATGACAATGTTGCTTATGGGCCAAAACTGCATGGTATGGTGAAGGATAAGCAAAAATTGAATGAGATGGTGGAAAATAGTTTAACTAAAGTTGGCTTATGGGAAGAATTAAAAGACAGATTGCAAGATAGTGCACTCGATTTATCCGGTGGCCAACAACAGAGGCTATGCATCGCTCGCGCAATTGCAGTGAAGCCAACTATTTTATTAATGGATGAACCGTGCTCCGCTCTTGATCCAATGGCAACCAATGCAATCGAAAATCTTATACAAGAGCTGAAATTAAGGTTTACTATAATTATGGTAACTCATTCAATGAAGCAAGCTAAAAAGTTATCTGATAGTGTAATTTTCTTTCATAATGGCAGAATTGTTGAGTCTGGAAGCACTCAAGAAATATTCGAAAATGCTCAATCTCCCTTAACAAAGGAGTATATCCTGGATCATTAGGTTTCTGTCATCAAAGTAGCTTGGCTACTTTAAAAAATGTATCCGTATGCCGTATTTGTCATTCAGCATGGTAGCGGTTGGATCATTCAAAAAATACCACTTCATTCTTTTTGCTTCTAACTTTTCTATTTTTTACTGTAAATTTTTGCAGAGTTCTCTCACATTTACTCTCTGATTACCTTTTTGTCTTGCTTTGTTTATCTGTTTTAACGCTCCACTAAACGGATACCCAATTGTTCAACACTGTCTATTTCAATTTGTAAAGTGTCCTTTATAAACTTATCAGCCTGGTCTGTACTCATAAAAACTGTATGTTTATTGGGCATTAATTTTTCTATAGTGGCTCTATCTTTTTCGTCATATGTATATTTAAGAAGCTCATCAATTTCTTTGTCCTTCAGATGAGATGTGCAATTATAGCTATGCTTTTTGAGATTCAGAAATTTAGCAAAGCTATTACAATCGTTCTCATGGTGAAAGGTTACATTTATACCTACTATTTCGTCCGTTTCTTGCAACTTTCCATCTTTAGCTATCTGTGCCTTAGCAAGCGCAACTGTAGGTTTATGGCCATAATTTGCTCCAATAATCCTTCTTATTGAGTGTTCTATTGCCATTTTTTGCACTTTGGGATTTTCATCGAACTCTTTCAAAAAATTAAGGTGTAAGTTAATATATTCAGAGTATTTCAACCTGTGTTTTTTATGTATAGTTGGTTTGCAGGGCAGTTCATTTGTAGGTGACTTATAGCTTGCAAGAAGCAACTTTTGTTCATACTGTTCATTATATTCTTTTACCCCTTTAAAATGTCTTTCATATTGAGTCAATCCATCTTTTCCTTTTTTCTCCATCCTTTTCAAGAATTCCTCTGCTGGCTCTTGTTTAGCTGGAATAATTTTGCGTATAAACGGAATTTGTTTTTGCAAGCCAACCCAATATGGTAAGCAGACAACTTTTGCATCTTTCGAAAATAGACCTTCTAATTTTTTCACTGCATTGTATAAGTTTGCTGATTCTGGTTTATAATGCTCACTATTATTGTCTATATAAGTTATTTTACCATTTACCACTTTTATTAAACCAGAACATAAAACTGGCCTACCACCTGCAAGAGTTGAATGACGATAAGCCCACTCGTTTTTATTAACATTAATATGTTCATGAGTTACCAATCTGCCATCAAGCGTGATCACATAAGCTACACAACCTTTTTTACCCTTACTAATTTTATCAGTTGTATCATATAGCTTGCCTTCTAAGTCGTATAACCTTAGTTCCCCATCTTCCTCACCAATAAATTTGCTTTGATCAAACTGTTCATCAGAGTTAAAATACTTAACCTTTGTATTAGTTCTAGGAATTTTTCTTCCTTTAACTCCAACTTCTGAAAATAAATTATAGCGTGGAAAAAAATATGTAAATTTACTTTCTATCCAGTGTAAAATTCTGTTTATAATACCAAAAACTTTTTTGTTACCTAAATCAATAGAGAGTTGCTGTTCTTTTGGTACTGTTTTATGATTGGACTTTGTACCAGATTTGCCAAATTCTTTGGCAGCATATTTAAACTTTTCTAGTAAATATTCCTTACGCTCTTTTGATACTGACATTTTTACCTCACCAACTATTATTTTATTTTATATTATCTTAGACAAAAAGTCAACTTTTTCCTTAATATATTAATAAATAGCTATTTCATTTGCAGCATTGAGCACAATACTATTTGTTTGTGGAGCAGAAGAACTTCCATGTTAGCGCAGGAAAACGCCTATGGTCTGGCTCTTGAATAGTTATGTAAGAAGTCTAATCCACTTTCAGTTCCTCAGTATGTAAATTGCGTGGTAAAGATTCTAATTCCTTTGCAGCACTTAAACTTTTATTTTTTGCATGTATACCAAGCTTATTGAATTCTCGGGCAGCAGGAAACACCCTTGCTTCAAGCGAACCAGCAGTTTTATTATAATGATCGACAGCACTTTTTAAGCTCCTGCGCAAATTATCAAAGTTTTCGCCCATTGTGCAAATGCGCTCATATAAAATATGACCTAGTTCACTGATTTTCTTTGCATTTTCAGCTATCATCTCTTGCTTCCATCCATATGCTATTGCTCTCAGCAATGCAATTAGAGTGATCGGTGTTGCAATGATCACTTTTTTTTCCACTCCAATCTCTATCAAAGCAGGCTCATATTCCAGTGCTGCGCTAAAAACCCCCTCCCCTGTTAAGAAAAGCACCACAAGTTCTGGCGTATTTTCAAATTGATTCCAATACTCTTTTTTACCCAAGTCATTTATGTGTTTTTTTATTGCCAGGGAATGATTCTTTAATTTCTCCTTTTGTATTTGCAAATCATTTTGTGATATAGCATCCATGTAAGAATCAAGCGGCACTTTAGCATCTATTATTATTTGCTTTCCAGATGGCATTTTGATTATTAAATCAGGACGCAATAAATTATCCTCGTTTTTATCAACCACTGACGGCTGAGTAAAAAAATCGCAATATTCAATCATTCCCGCCATTTCTACCACTCTCTTTAACTGCATTTCACCCCATTTTCCTCTAATGTGGGGCTTTCTCAAGGCATTAGCAAGGCTAGAAGTTTGGTTCATCAGCGCTCCAATTTGCTCCTTTAAACCTTCATAGGCCCCTACCCTCTCCTTTTCTAGCTCACGTATTTCGTTATCGAATTTTTCTAATTTTTCTTTTATTGGCGTTACAACTTCGTTGATCGTTGCTTGTCTTTTTTTGAAATCGCTTTCTGTTTCTTTTAATTTACTATCGATTACTTCCTTTGCTAAGTTCAGAAAATTATTGTTATTTGTCTGCAAAGCATCAAGAGAGAGCGCTTTAAAAGTGTTTGTTAATCTCTCCTCTGCTTTTGTTAGTAACTCTATTTCCTTTTTCTTTTCCTCACGTTCTTTTTGCAGAGTTACTTCAAGCTTTGCTCTTTTGACCCTTAAATCAACTATTTCTTCATTCTTTGTAAGTAAAGTTTGCTTTGTTTCTTGAAGCTCACGCTCTAATTTACATAAATTACCCTCAAGGTTTGCTTTCTTTTCGCTCAGTTTTTTTACAATAATGTAGAAAAATAGTAATAGAGAGACAACCAGAGCTATAGAATTGAAAAGCATCAGAATAAAAAAACTGCGTTTACAATTCTATATGATTTTTGTGTGTATAGCTATAAGTAACAACGTCATACCGCACACAACTGTACGAATGTCTAGTTTAGTTATAAAATGTATATAAAATATTAACCGCTGATGTCATCCCAGTGCGTGACACTGGGATCCAAATTTTTTAGACTGGATCTTATGGTCAAGCCCACAGATGTATGAACATTGTCTACCAGGAGGGTGTCATCCCAGTGCTTGACACTGGGATCCAGGAATTTTATTAAGTTGGTAAGCATAAAAGTAGCCGTTTTATGTTAAAATACAACGTTTTGATGATTATGAAAAGGCTGGATTCCAGACTGGAATGACAAGAAGAGGGCATGGGATGACAGGAGCGGAGCTATACAAAAAGAAGTAAAACGGCTCTAAAGATGATGCTATAGAAGTTTTTAGTACTTGCTCGCAACTTTCAACAATTTAATAGCACTGGTGTTTACAACCTCTCCGCCGACACGCTTAGTGACAAAAAACCTCACATAAGGTTTATTCGTATAAGGGTCTCGTAATATTCTCATTCCTCTGTTATCTACAATCTTATAAGCTTGTTTGAAATCTGCCATCGCAATTACCGGTAGCTGATTGTTTGGCACCGGTGGCATATCGGCAGATTGATATACTGGTATTCCCATTAAGGTATCTGGAGCTTCAAGCGACAAACTTGGTTGCCAAAGATATTGACCTGTTTGAGCTTTTAGTAGCCTAACATTCTTCAACGTACTCCTGTTCATCAAAAATGATGCATTTTTGGAATAATATTCATCCAGAGAGTAATACAATATCATTATTGAATCGCTATCCAATTTTTCAGTTTTAACTTGCTCTATTTTATTGTAGCCCTTTCCATCATCATAAGCTAAAATTCCTTTGGGTTGAAAAGTGCCATCACCCTTAATGAAGGCTTCGTTTTCTTTCTTACTAAAAGTCTCGGCAATCTTTTCCACCAGCCAACTCTCAACATCGACAAACGCATCATCGAGTAACTTTTGTGATATCTGTGGTTGAGCATATAACTCGTAAGTCGTGATAGAAATCTTTTGGATTTTAGGCGTGTCCGTATCTTTTGCAAAATCATACTTAGATTTATTGCCACCGTCCTCATCATCTACTGTTTCACTGCTCCAACCTGCACCGGCACGGTCAAAATCTTCTATAATGTAATCCAATGTTTCAGTAGAGATTCTTTGACTGGAGCATATTTGTCGCATTGGGGACGAATCAGTTACGCGCTTGTTTATGCGTTTTACAATATGCGGAGTAACTAGATACCCTCCGATATCATTATCATCTCCACTGAGGGTTTTGTGTGATAAACCGCTTTCCATTCCCTTGCGGATATAATCAGAAAAATATTTATCACTTGTGCTAAAATCTGTATTTACTTCTGGACGTTGAGCTGCAGTTTCGATCAAGTCTAAACGCTCTTTGCAACTATCAATGGCATTATTTACCTTGCATAGCTGCTCAATCGTTGCAGAATCAGCACGCCCTTTGCTCTCAATTTCTTTTAATTTGCGATCATTTATTAATTTAAATTGCTCCCATGATGAAGCGAGTTCATTGATACGGTGAGCGATATCGGTAAGTGACATAATAGCCTCCTTTGAAAATAAAATTAGAATGGAAATAAGGTAATAGGAATGGCACCCATAGATGTTTCCCACAGTTGTACGAATATTGCAATATGGTACATAGTAAACGATGTCATTCCAGTGTCTGGGCACATAACTGTACGAACATTGTAGTTTGGGAGCAATTCCCTACCAGTGGGGTGTCATCCCAGTGCCCAGACACTGGGATCCAGCTTCTATGCAACTTAATTAAAAACGTTTGTTTTAGCGTAAGACAACTACCTTTAGCTCATCAGCTCAGTTATAAGCAAAATTTCTGGATTCCAGACTGGAATGACATCATCTGTTGTGCAATTTATCTTCAAAAATGAATATTCGTACAGTTATGTGCCCAGACACTGGCATGACATCATTTGTTTATCTGTTGAAAATGTAAATCGGAAAATAGCGTGGCACTTTGTACCACGCTTAGTGATGTAAGCTTAATCCAGTAATTAAATTAAGCGAGGTAAAACAAAAGACAACAACAATATATAATGTTCGTTTTTTTATGTCAAGCACTTTTTTTATCTGCTTCAAACTTTTTTTTATCTGCTTCGATTAGATAAGGGATTTCAATATTAATTCTGCACTACTTGCAGTTTTTGTAATGGGTCTGCCAATGACGATATAATCAGCTCCTAAATTTATTGCTTCTCTTGGTGTTGCTGTTCTTTTTTGGTCGTCATGACCTGGATCTATACGAATTCCTGGAGTAATAATTTTAAAGTCTTCACCGCATTCTCGGCGCACTTCTTGAGCTTCTAGTGCAGAACAGACTATTCCATGGAGTCCAATCTTTTTTGCAAGCTTTGCAAGCAAAATTACCTGTGATTTTACCTCTCTTGCTACTCCAAGCTCGTTTAAATCCTCATTGCTCATACTAGTTAGCACTGTCACTCCAATCAGCTTTATTTTTGTGCCTTGCACCACACTTAGCGCTTCTTCAAGCATTTTTGTTCCGCCACTGATGTGCAGAGTTAACATTTCAACACTTAGAACTTTTATTACTTCAACTGTTTTAGCCACAGTGCTCGGAATATCATACAATTTCAGATCTAAAAAAATTGGTACATTGCATTTTGCAACTTCTTGCACTCCAGAGAGACCATGAGCAGCAAAAAATTCTAATCCCAGCTTTACCATGCCAACTTTACCACGCAGAGCATTAGCTAGAGAAATAGCCTTATTTAAGTCTTGTGTATCCAGTGCGCATATTATTGGGTTCATTATCTTGCATAATTTTTTTTATAATAAAGCTAATTATTATGTTTTGCAAATACCTTCACTCTGATTACGTTCATAAGATTCTGTCAATAGTGAATTTGGCAATTTGATCGGGGTGGATGAGCGACTGTTATATCCAGAATCTTCCTCGGATCCATATCCAGGATCTCCTGCATGTAAAGGAACAGATGTTTCGTCTGGCGATGATGCATATACAAGATCTTCCAGCGAAGAAGAAGGCATTTTGTCTGGCAAAAGCCGTGCAAATTCTTCTTGTAACGCAAACTTTAATATTTGAATCGTATTTAATATTGCTTTTCCATCATTATTTCTTATAGGTTCTTCTATATTGTCTGTTACGCATCTTATCAACAGTTGCACAAAATTCACTTGTTTTTCTTTCTCTTTCAAAAAATCTTCTATTTGACTGTCTCGTTCTAAAAGTGAATTTCTTAAACTTTTCACTTCGTTATTACAATCTTTTCTTATCCCATCTAACTCAAAAGATTGATTTTTAATTAAATCATCTGCTTTATATAGCTCTTCAAATTTCCTTTTTAATTCTTGAGATAAGTTTTTATTTTTCTGATTAATTTCTTTAAATTTACATTGTAATTCATCTAATTCTACACAAAGTTCTTCTTGTCTTTTATGTAATTCTTCTTTTTTTTCACATAATATATGTTTTTCCTTACACAATTTTTCTATTTCCTTACACAATTCCTCTTTTTCTTTAGATAATTTTTCTATTTCCTTATATAATTCTTCATTTTTTAATTCTGCATGTTTATTATTGTCTATTTTCCTTTTCAATTCCGTCATGCGTTTTTCTTTTTCAGCTAGATTACCTTCTTTTTCTTGTAACTGTTCACGTAAACGCGAGATTTTAAGATGCAATTCTTCTTCTCGTGCAACAAGCTTATCTATTTCCTCTTTTGTTTTGTCCAATTCATTGTCTATTTCAAACGTACGATTCTTTGCTGTTTCTAATCTTTTCTCTAAAGATTTTTTTTCTTCAAGAAGAGATTCTCTCTCAACTTCTGACTCATTTACTTTCTGATCCAATTTTTTTGCTCTCTTGTCTAAATTTTGCTTTTCTCGAGTTAATTCATGTTTTAATTTTTCCACTTCTTTGTTTGCAGCTTTTTCAGCTTCCTTTCCTAGAGTTATTTTATTTTCTAACTCTTGCTCTTTCTGAGCGAATTTACTTCTCTCAACCTCTATTTTTTTATTATTACTAATCATTTTATACGAAAGTGCAAGCACCAAAACAGATAATGCAGCTAAAGCAAGAATTAGAGGAAGAGGCACATTAGAAGTTACAGTAAGCGCTAAAGATGTAAGTAACGTAAGAGTAGCTAAGGAACTAGCTACAAAATAAAATGTGTTAGCTTTGTTAAACAAATTGCTCATTACTCCCCTCCCCTCATGAACAAAACTTCAGCAGTCTTGTATATATTTATTAAAATTCTCTTATCTGTGGAGGTCCCTGCACTTACATCGTTAAGGTGTGATAGGAATTATTTGTTGCATCTCTAAAAGCGATAAATTAGGGCTGCCGGTACTTGTATTAGGATTTTCGTGATTTAGTTGCTCTGAATTTTCTTTATTCTCATCCTCATCTTCCTTTTTAGGAGATAGAGATTTTCTAGAATATCTTCTTGGTGTGGATGTGCGAGGAGAAAGTGGTTTCGGGAAAGTTAGTCCATTAGCAAGCTTATTTTCACCTGTTCCTTCAAATTCTGATGAATGTTTACTACTCATACCAATTCCCACTATGTAAAGAACAGATAGACAATAATGGGAAAGAAGTGATACTAAAGTAGATAAAATAGAGAGGTATAAATGGCATTAAGGTCAAAACTATTAGACGAAAAAGTTGTAAATTTGGCGAAAGAAATGTTAAAAAAGGTCAGAAATAACGCATATGTTTCAAAAAAGTTACAAGCGGTGATAGTAGGAAAAGAAAGTAGTATAAGCGCTGTGGCAAGAATATGTAAAATTTCAAGGACTGCTTTGACTGAATGGATAAAGCATCTAAAATTTGGTAGAGTAGAAAGATTATTTGCCCCGTCTCAACGGCGAAGGAAAAGCAAATTAAACAAAAATCAACGTGAGCAAATTGAAATATGGGTAGAAAGAAATCCAAATATTACTATTAAGGAAGTGCAAATAAAAATCTCAGAGGAATTTGGCCTAAACATTAGCAAATCAACAGTGCACCGTGAGATACAAAGGATGAAATTTTCTTACATAACACCGAGGCCAATTCACCATAAACAAGATAAAAAAAAGCAAGAAGAGTTTAAAAAATACTTCAATAAAATAGTCAATTCCCACCCTGAAAAGGAGGTATTTTTTTGATGAATCACGATTTGGAACTCATTCAAAAATCGGACACGGATGGTTTAAAAAAGGGGTCAGAACGCAGGTTAAAATGAAAATTGGTAGACAAAATTTCTATATCTACAGTGCAGTAAATCCAAGAAGTGGTAAGAAAATTAGCCTACTTGCTCCATATGTAAACACTGATTGTATGAATATATTTCTGGAGCAGATGTCGAAAGATTTAGGCACGAAAAAAGTCTTTCTTGTAATGGATTGTGCAGGTTGGCATAGATCAAAAAGTTTGAAATTTCAGGAAAACATTACCATTATATACTTGCCTCCTTATTCACCGGAACTGAATCCTGTTGAGAGGCTGTGGCAATATATCAAACACAATACTTTACGCAACAGAGTCTACGATACCATAGGCTTACTTGAAGATGTTCTGTGTAATTTTATTGTCAGTATTTCCAGCACTACTATTAAACGAGTTTGTAATGTTTCTTATTTGTTCGATTAGTAATGGAATTTGGTATCAGATCCTTTATCATTTCCAGTGAATTAGTGGGAGTGTTAAATAAACTGTGTCAAACCGAAAAAAAAGTAATAAATTGATATAAAAAAATGGAGGTTTGACAATGAGTCAGAAAGTAGTAAACAGAACTACCGGTTTGGTAGATTATAAAGAATTAGAAACAAATATCCTGTCGTCTATACGAGAAGGAAGACCGTTGACAGGAAGAGATGGAGCATTAACACCGTTTATAAAAAAGTTGCTGGAGGTAAGCCTGGAAGGTGAAATAGAAAACCACTTGTCGGCTGAAAGCGAAGAGAATAATCGAAGAAATGGGAGGAATGCAAAGACTTTACGTACAAGCGCAGGGTCATTTGAGCTTTTGACGCCAAGAGATAGGGAAGGAAGTTTCGAACCACAAATAGTCAAAAAAAGGCAAACAAACTTACATCCAGAGCTTGAAACGAAGATTTTGAGCACATTTGCCAGTGGTATGGGCTATAGAGATATAGTGTCACATGTTGAGGAAATTTATGATCACAAAATATCGGTGGCAGAGATATCAAGTATTACTGACAAATTGCTACCAGTAATCAACGAATGGCGTAGTCGCCTGCTGCAGTCTGTATATCCGATAGTTTTCATGGTTTTTTAAAGTCAAAGAGGACGGGCATTGCGTAAGTAAATGCATGTATAACATATTAGGCATAGATCAAAATGGCAAAAAAGAAGTATTAGGTTTTTATTTGGCTGAAAGTGAAGGAGCTAACTTCTGGTTGGGAGTGCTAAATGACCTCAAAGAAAGAGGAGTAGAAGATATCCTTATTGCCTGCGTTGATGGGCTGAAAAGCTTTCCTGCAGCTATAAACAGTGTCTTTCCTAATGCGGAAGTGCAGATGTGTATAGTGCATCAGATACGCAACTCACTGAAGTATGTGGCCAGTAAAGATGCGAAGAGTTTTTTGAGCGATTTAAAGAAGGTATATCAAGCTTCAAGCAAGGAAATTGCCGAGAATTATCTGTTGGAATTGGATGAAAAATGGGGCACAAAGTACCCTATGGTTATAAAATCTTGGCAGAATAATTGGGAAAACTTGTCTGGTTATTTTAAGTATTCTGGTCCAGTTAGGAGGATAATCTACACCACCAATCCCATAGAGGGGCTACATAGGCAAATTAGGAAATTCACTAAGACCAAAGGCTCATTTACCAGCATAAATGCCTTGTATAAGCAGGTATATTGTGCTATAAAGAAGGCAGAGGAAAAGTGGACGATGCCTGTACATGATTGGGCATTAACTATCTCTCAACTTGATGTTTTCTTTCCTGGCAGATTGAAAATTGAGTTGAACTAAAAATGCGGTTTGACACAGTTTATTTAACACTCCCGAATTAGTTGCTTCTTGTACTGCATTTTCTTGTAATGAAATTCGTTCCAGCATGCTTAGCGTTTCCTCGTACTTGTTAATATTTTCGTTGAACTTCTTTTCCGCTTTTAGAGCTTTATTAAAAAGAGTTTTATCAATATTAGAATTTTCAGATGAGTGCTTTTTGTTTTGTTTATGTAAACCAATATTTCTACTTGTCATATTGAGGGATGCCTTTAGATCCTCTATTTCTTTTGTTATCTTTTTTTCTAACTCCTCATTTTTATTTTCATCTCCCCCTTTTCCTTCTGATTCATCATACAGTTCTTCTCCTGATTCATCATATAGTTCTTCTTGTGATTCTAACTGTTTCTTTAACCACTCTATTTCCTCATTTAGCCTTTCAATTTCGCTTTCTAAACCCTGCTTTTCTCGAGTTAATTTATTTAATTGATTCTTCACTTCTTTGTTTGCAGCTTCTTCAGCTTCCTTTCCTAGAGTTATTTTATTTTCTAACTCTTGCTCTTTCTGAGCGAATTTATTTCTCTCAACTTCCAGTTTCTTATTATTACTAATTATTTTATACGAAAGTGCAAGCACCAAAACAGATAATGCAGCTAAAGCAAGAATTAGAGGAAGAGGCACATTAGAAGTTACAGTAAGCGCTAAAGATGTAAGTAACGTAAGAGTAGCTAAGGAACTAGCTACAAAATAAAATGTGTTAGCTTTGTTAAACAAATTGCTCATTACTCCCCTTCCCTCATGAACAAAACTTCAGCAGTCTTGTATATATTTGTTAAGATTCTCTTATCTGTGGAGGTCCCTGCACTTACATCGTTAAGGGTGTGATAGGAATTATTTGTTGCATCTCTAAAAAGCGATAAATTAGGGCTGCCGGTACTTGTATTAGGATTTTCGTGATTTAGTTGCTCTGAATTTTCTTTATTCTCATCCTCATCTTCCTTTTTAGGAGATAGAGATTTTCTAGAATATCTTCTTGGTGTGGATGTGCGAGGAGAAAGTGGTTTCGGGAAAGTTAGTCCATTAGCAAGCTTATTTTCACCTGTTCCTTCAAATTCTGATGAATGTTCACTGCTTATATCTAGTTGATTATTTATACCTAACTTTTCATATATAGGTTGCATAAATTCATCAACTGCTTCTTGTATACGGTCTGTATCTTGCATGTCTTGTTCTTCTAAATTAAAAAGTCCTTGCTCTACTCTTTCTTTCACTACACTGAGTACAGTAAATACTGTTTTCGTTACATATTCTCTCTTTTTTTCTTCAAATTTATTTACATTTTTCTTGTAATCATCCTTAACGTTTATTGATTGATTAATAAGTTCTTCCTCGTCTGCTTTTAAAGATAATAATTCCTTTTCCAGCTCCTCAATTTTAGATAAGTGCTTTTTCTCCTTTGTACTTAATTTGTCAACTTCATTTTTAAAACGAGTGTGCTCTTGACGCTCATAACTAACTTCACCTTCTAATCTTTTCTTTTCCCTTTCCAACTGGTATAACTTCTTCTCTAATTCTTTTATGTCGTTACTTAATTCTTTTTCTCTTTTCTTTAATTCCTCCTTCAGAGAGGAAGCTTCATCACTTTTTATTCTTAACTGCACTACTAATTCTTCTACTTCTTTTCTTAATTCTGTTTCTAATTGTATCTTTTCTTTTTCTAACATAGTTAATTGATGATTTAGAGAAGAAACCTTCTCTTTTAATTTACAAGGTAAGTCATTGTATTCATGTTCTAAGTTGCTCAGTTTGTTCTTCATCTCACATAATTCACCTTGTAAATTACCTTTTTTTTCATTTAGTTTCGTATTTTCATCACGTAACTCTTTAGTAAAATCAAGAGAATTTTTCTTTTCACATTCTAACTGACTTACTTTCTTATTCAATTTTTTTATTCTCTCATCTAAACCTTGCTTTTCTCGAGTTAATCTATTTAGTTGATTATTCAATTCCTCCACTTCTTTGCTTGCAGCTTCTTTAGCTTCTTTTTCTAGAGTTATTTTCTAACTCTTGTACCTTACTCTCAAATTGTTGTTTTACGCTTTCTAACTCTTGCTCTTTTTCAGCAAATTTATTTTTCTCAACCTCTATTTTCTTATTATTACTAATCATCTTGCATGAAAGTGCGAGTATCAAAGTAGATAGTATAGATAAACTCAAGGCAACAGGAAGAGCTACATTAAAGACTGCAACTGAAGACAAGAACTCAATATAAGGGGCAACAGCAAGTGTCCCAGATGCAAGCAATACCAAAGTAGCAAAAGCACCAGCTATAAGATATGGTGCATTGGCTTTATTATATAAATCCCCCATTATTATTCCCTCACAACTAAAGTATTATAATAGCATAAATGTCAAGGGAAGTAAAGCTATACAAATCAGTATAAGTCTATATTCACTATGTATTTCCCGTCTTCAGTTTCAAGCTCAGACTGCATCCACTCTATCATTTCCGCATTGCAAACTGCTTGTAGGTCATTCTGCGCGGATTGATTCAATTTGTCCTCTCGTAGATCTGCTTTTATCACTAATTTCTTTATCAAATGCTTAACTGATACATTATTATCTGCTTTTATCTTTCTGATAATGTTTAATATCTGCACGCAATTGTCTCCCATTTCCTCTGAATATTTATCGTAGATAAGCTCTTCTAATTTTGGCCAATTACTTTGATTGTGTACAGAATTATAACTATACAACTGGTGGTATATCTCTTCTGTAATGTAAGGCAAAAAAGGTGCAAATAACCGCAAAATAACATTTAACACATACGCCAAGCTTTGTTTTGCACTTAAGGTTGCTTCACTGCTTCCGTACGCGCGTTTTTTTACTAATTCCAAGTAGTTATCACAAAAATCCTTCCAAAAAAATTCCTCTATTACGCCCAAAGCTTCGCAGTATTCAAACTGTAATAGGTTATTCGTTGCTCTTTCTATAACTTTGTATAACTTAGACAATATCCACTTATCTATTGTCTCGTGAGCAGAATTTATGCTCATTACTTGATGCTTTTCCATGAACATGGAAACAAACTTGCTAGCGTTCCAAAGTTTTGTAACTAGGCGCTTGCCAATTTTAAATATATTTTCAGAGTAGACTGTATCAACTCCAAGCCTTGAGTTCGCTGCCCAATAGCGTACTACATCAGCTCCATAAGTTTCAAGTATTACATGAGGAGTGATGATGTTACCTTTTGATTTACTCATCTTTTTCTTATCATCGGCTAAACACCAACCACTGATCATAATGTTTTTCCAAGGTAAAGAATCTGCATGATAATGTGCCTTTAAAATAGTATAAAAAGCCCAAGTTCTTATTATCTCATGGCTCTGGCTGCGCAGATCTGCAGGAAATATTGTATTATAGCGATGATTTGGTAAGCTAAACTCACTGTTTACTGCCAGTGCACTTAGTTGAGGAGTAATTGAACTTGTGGCCCAGGTATCCATTACATCTTGATCTGGGATAACCTCTTCTTTGCTATACCCTTTTGGCAAATCTTTGAGTGGATCTATAGGTAGGTCCTTTATCTCAGCTAGAATAATTTTACCTTCTTCTCCCTTACGTTTGGAATACCACGCTGGAAATGGCACACCAAAATAGCGCTGCCTTGAGATGCACCAGTCCCAATTTAGCCCTTCTATCCACACTTCCATGCGTTTACGCATATTGCTTGGATGCCAATTGCATTCTTTTACTTTATCTAATACTTGAGCTTTTTGCTCTAAGGTCTTGATAAACCATTGATAAGTAGGCAATATCTCAAGTGGTGCACCAGACCTTTCTGCGCACTTAACAGAATGAGAAATGCTAGTGCTTTCTATTAGTAACTCCTTCTCAGTTAGGATTTCGATCATCCTCTTTCTTGCTGCTGTAACTTTCAATCCATTGATTTCATTGTAGATTCCAGCGTCACGCGCTGGAATGACGCCGGGGTGTGGTGGAATGACGTCTTCTTTTGTCATCTGAGTAGCCCTTTCTCCTGTCATCCGAGTAGCCCCTATGGTGTCATCCCAGTGCCCAGACACTGGGATCCATGCTCTTTCCTTCTGACCATGTGGTGGATGCAGGTTCATCCTCCCATCCTGATCGATGATAATTTTCATCGGCAGATTATGCTTTTGCTGCCAATATATGTCGAGCTCATCACCGAATGTACAACACATAACAAGCCCAGTGCCTTTATCTACTTTAACCTTATCATCAGCTATTATTGGAACTTTTTCCTTTGTTATTGGCGCTACGGCTGTTTTGCCAATCAGATGGGTATAGCGTGCATCCTCTGGGTGGCAAAAAACTGCAACGCATGCGGGAAGTAACTCAGGTCGCGTAGTTGCAATATTGATCTGCTCATTTTCGTGAGTAGAGAAAACTATCGTGTTTAAGGATGACTCAAAAACTTTATCTTCTATTTCTGCTTGCGCAATTGCGGTTTTATCAACCGGATCCCAAAGAATAGGTTGCATTTTTCTATATGCATACCCTTTATTATATAGATCGATAAACGACATTTGAGAAAGTGTCACAGTTTCCTTGCTGATCGTGTGATATTCCAAACTCCAGTCATAACTAATGCCGACCGATTTAAATAGTTCCTTAAATTCTTGCTTTGATTTTTCAATAACTTCATGGCACATCTCTATAAATTTTTCTCTGCCAACTTCTTTTGCACGGGTTTTATAGGTTTGTTCAACCAATCTTTCAGTGGGGAGCCCATTATCATCAAACCCAATTGGATAAAACACATCTTTTCCCAGCATGCGCTGAAACCTTGCAATAAAGTCTGTGTGGCAATAGCTAAATATATGGCCGATATGCAATTTACCCGATATTGTTGGTGGAGGTGTGTCTATAGTGAAAGTGTTATCCTTTTCACCATTCCATTTATAAACTTTACTACCTTCCCATAATATGTTGCATTTGTCTTCAACTTCTTTAAAGCCGTATTTTTCTTTTAACATAAATATTTCTCAATTTTAAACCTTAAGCTAGCAACGTCATACCGCGATTCATTCGCGGTATCTCAGCCGCTAACACGTAGCAAGATACTTAACCGTCATACCGCCGCGGTATCTCTTAGCATAGATCCCGCTAACAAGTAGCGGGATGACGAGGTTATCGTCATACCACCACGAACCGTCATACCGCGATTCATTCGCGGTATCTAAGCCGCTAACACGTAGCAGGATACTTAACCGTCATACCGCCGCGGTATCTCTTAGCATAGATCCCGCTAACAAGTAGCGGGATGACGAGGTTATCGTCATACCACCACGAACCGTCATACCGCGATTCATTCGCGGTATCTAAGCCGCTAACACGTAGCAGGATACTTAACCGTCATACCGCCACGAACCGTCATACCGCGATTCATTCGCGGTATCTCTAGATCCCGCTAACAAGCAGCGGGATGACGATTGTCGATAAACCTAAATTACTTTAGCTATAGCACAATTAAGTAAATACGGCAATTTTACGCCAAAATTTTTTGTTTACGAACATAAATTTTCTATGCTATGATAAAAATATTACTTGACCTTAGGTTCTAAAGGTATTATGTAATGTTAATTATATATATTGAGGTTCGTTATGATAGGATTTGAAAGATTAGCAGGGATTTTGGGTGCTTTAGATAAGAATGGTCATAATCTGGATGCTACAAAAAAAAGAAGAGCTGAGAGTTTTCCTTAAAGGAGTGTTGGAAGGTAAAGAGGAAGAAACTTCAGAAAACATAGTAAGTGCATTCAGAGAGAAACTAAAAACAGAAGCTAAAGATGAACTTAAAGCTGATGAGGCAATAAAAACAGAAGCTAAAGATGAACTTAAAGCTGATGAGGCAATAAAAACTGAAGCTAAAGATGAACTTAAAGCTGATCAAGCAACAATAACGGCTGCAAAAGATGAACTGAAAACTGACCAAGCAACAATAACGGCTGCAAAAGCTGAACTCAAAGCTGATCAAGCAACAATAACGGCTGCAAAAGCTGAACTAAAAACCGAAAAGCTAAAAACTGAAGCTAAAAATGAACTATCAAATGAAATGCAAGAAAAAGTAAATAAACTTGAGCAGATAGAGAAGGAAAAAACAGACTTACAAACTCAATTGGGTGCAGCTAATACGCAAAAAACAGAATTAGAAAAACAATTAAGTAAGAAAGGCGAAGAATTAGAAGCTGAAAAGCTGAAAGCTGAGCAGGAAAAAACAGAATTACAAGCTAAATTCGATCAAGAAAAACAAGCACTAGAAGCTAAAAACAAAACAACTGAGCAACCAAAACAAGGCAATGGAGCACGGTACACCGCTACTGTTGGTATGGGTCTTGCTGCTGGACTGATAGCATTTACTGCACTTGAACGTACAGTTAGGTTAGAGATGTTAGTAATGATTGGTATAGCAGTAGCATCTGCACTCGTAGCTGGTAGTATTACATATGTAGCATTACCTAGTACTCAAGTAGATGGAGCGAAAGCACAAGAAGTAAATGAGAATGGGAAAAAGAAGTAACAAAGGCACTGGGCTGAAACCGTCATAAAGGAACCAGCGTCAGCTACTTGGATGACAAGAAGAGGGCGCTGGGATGAAATCATTATAGAGTGAACCAGTGTCACACTACTAGGATGACATCCTGACAATCGTCATACCGCTACTTGTTAGCGGGATGACGATTAATTATTCTGCGCGGGATGACAAGAAAGGAGCAGCAGGATGACGCCTCACCATGTCATTTGAGTAGCGGACACTGGAATGGCTTTGTTGCATCGCTAGCTATGATGGATTAAAGATAAAAAAGATGGAGAATATCAGTAGCTTATTATTCTGGTGTTTATAACAAGAACGGTCAGTGAATACCTAAATTTTAACAATCTCAATTATCACACACCATAATAAAACAGTCAACTTCACATGCTTAGGTTGCAAAATCCCAAAAAGCAGCCAGAATAGAATAAGCAAACATTTACGAATTAAATTTAGTGGATAATCACCAAATAAGGGTATTGATATCAACCATACTCTGCAGAATCGCAATATGGTATGACTACATGCTCTTCACTGATTTGATTAACATAATTAGCAGAGAGTTTTGTTTTGCAAAAGATGTCTACAGTAACATACTGCAATTATTTGGAATTGTAGGGCTAGGTGCAATTGTAAGGCCACTTGGTGCATTCATATTTGGTCACATTGGTGACAGGTATGGAAGAAGGATAGCATTAATAATTACTATCTTGCTAATATCGATACCATCAAGTCTCATTGCATTTATTCCAAGTCACAATCAAGTAGGTATAATTTCTACTATATTGCTTCTTGCAATCCATGTGACACAAGGAATTGCACTTGGTGGTGAACAGGGAAGTTCTGTTTATCTTATAGAACATTTATCCAGTAGGAAAGAGAACTTAGGAATGTATTTTGGAATAATGGGCTGTGGTCGCTCCATTGGTGTCTTGCTTTCTGCGGTGATAGTAATTATCTGCAAAAAAACTACTGATTTTTGTACCTGGGGTTGGAGATTGCCATTTGTTTTCTCAGCTATTTTAGGATTAATTAGCGCGTATAGCATATACACATTGGGAGAAACTCCAGCATATGAAAAAAATCGAAAACAAAGAAATTTACCTGATTTGCCAATAATAGAGCTTATAAAGCGCCACAAGAGAGCTCTTATACTTGCTATTTTAATATCTGTACCTGTTAATGTTGCTGTCGGATTTACCATATTTCTTCGAACACTCGCAAAGGAAATAGCATCAGTGGATGTGTATGTAACGACATATATCAACGAAATTGTGCTCATTATAACCAGTGTATTAATGCCGATATCTTCAATAGCGTTTGGAATGTTGGCTGATAAAGTTGGAAAAGAGCGCACTGCAATCTTATTTATAGCAATTACAATGGCACTATGTTGTCCTGCGTTATCTATTGCATATTACTACAAAAATTACCTTATAATTATGCTTAGTGTAATGGCTCTTTCTATAATAGAAAGAGGTATAGTTCCCATAGGAATAGTTGCATCTGAACTCTTTCCCACCAATGTTAGATTTAGTGGTGTGAGCTTATCACGCAACATCTCTTATGCGTTACATGGAGGATTTACTCCTATGGTTTGTATTTGGTTGACTGTAACATTTCCTCAAACAAACCTTGCTGCTGGGCTTTATATAGTCTTCTGCTTGTTGATCAGTGTGGTAGCAATATTGCAAATAAAACCGCAAGATAAAAAATGTGATTGGTCTTAATTTTCTCTTATGTGATTTGATAGTGATCTCCACCGGAAAAGGGTTTCATCTAAGTAGCTGACACCCTGACAACCGTCATCCTGCTGCTTGTTAGCGGGATCTAGAGATACCGTAACGGTATGACGTAGGACTGCTGTCATTCCAGTCTGGAATCCAGAAAAAAGGGGCTACTTGGATGACACCCTGACAACCGTCATCCCGCTGCTTGTTAGCGGGATCTATGTTAAGAGATACCGCGAATGAATCGCGGTATGACGTAGGACTGCTGTCATCCCAGTGCCCAGACACTGGGATCCAGGAATTTTATTAAGTTGGTAAGCATAAAAATAGCTGTTTTACGTTAAAATACAATGTTTTTGATGATTATGGAAAGGCTGGATCCCAGTGTCAAGCACTGGGATGACACCATTTGTTGTAAACTCACTTTTACTCTATGGTTATACTACCTTGCCGCTATCCTGAACGGATACAAAGTAAGTTTTATTGTGATGTGCTCATCTGTAAAAAATAAGACTTAATCTCACTGTTGATCATGGATTTTAAGTTGTGCTAACACACTGCGGCCATTTAAAGAGTCAAGATTTTTAACCTGGCTAGCCAGTATTAAAGAGTTATTTTTTAGGTATTTCTTTACAAGGCTTGCAAGTCTTTTTGGATTATTCAAATAGCTCCACTCTGCTTGTAAAACTTTTATATCACTTTGTACTAAACTAATTTCACTTTTTATTTTTATTAGCTCTCTATTTAATGACTGAACATGTAGTTTTATCTTAAATAGTCCTACAATGCTAAGAAAAAACATAACTATTGAGATGATGCAGAAAGTTCTCATGACAACTTCTGTATAGCTCTTAGTTTTGCTGAGCGTGAACGCGGATTTGCACTTACTTCTTCTATACTTGCTTTGATCACTTTTTTATTTAGAAGAGAGAATGTCTTACAATCAGTAGATCTTGGCTCACATAGATCTTTAAAAAAAGTTTTGACTATACGATCTTCCAAAGAATGAAAGGTGACAACAATTAATTTGCCATTCTCATTTAAAATTTCAGATGCAGCTTTAATGCCCCTCTCAAGTTCTCCCAGCTCATCGTTTACCCATATTCTGATTGCCTGAAATGTTCTGGTTGCAGGATCAATTTTGCTTTTTCCACGGAACACCACAGAACGTACAATGTTCGCAAGCTCAAATGTAGTTTTGATAGTTTTCTTCTTCCGTGCACTTACTATTGCTCTTGCGATTTTGCGAGAATGATGCTCTCCTCCGTAGTTATATATAGTATTTGCAATTTCTTCTTCGCGTAAAGCGTTAACAAACGTTGAAGCGTTTATATAAGAAGAGTTATCCATGCTCATATCGAGTGGACCATCATGTAAAAATGAGAACCCTCTATCTCCGTTATCAAGCTGCATAGATGAAACTCCGATGTCAAAAACCACCCCATCCACTCCGTTTGATTTCATTCCAGCGCGTGACCAGTTATTTTTTCCAGTATCAAGTACTGGGATGACAGGAGATGGCTCAACGCTGCTTAGTATACTTTTAATATTACTAAACTTCTCAATGAATAGTTTTATTCTATCGGGATATCTAACGCTTAAATCATCATAAAACTTAGTTACCGTTTCATCTCTATCAATTGCATATACCTTGCAATCAGCTGACTCCAATATTGCTTTGCTATACCCTCCAGCTCCAAATGTGGCGTCCACGTATATACCACCATCCTGCGGTGATAGTAGTGATAGCATCTCTTTTAACAAAACTGGAGTGTGTGTCATAGTGCTCCATCAAAAGACTCTGTGCATACAAATAAAAATAGCTTCCCACTAAAACATATGGAAATATATAGGCAATAATATAAAAATACTTGAATATAGTCAATGATATAAAAATATTAAGATTTAATAAGATACTATTATTAATATAATGTTCAAATTTTTCTATTATATAAAAAAAAGTAATGTATATTACTAAATACTAAACAAACTATAGAAAATTATGCAGCAAATAACAAAAGTAATATTTTCAAGTTTGATTTGTAACACTTTATTGTGGTATGACCACATGCTTTTTGGCCACTTAATAAACATAATAGGTGGTGTGTTTTTTCCATCGGATGATCAACTAACCAGCGTATTGAAGGCTTTTGGAGTGTTTGCAGTGGGTTTCTTAATGAGACCAGTCGGCGCTGCTATATTTGGTCACATTGGTGATAAGCATGGCAGAAGAGTTGCCTTATTGCTCTCGATTATATTAATGACTTTATCAACCGTATTAATTGCTTTTGTTCCAGGTTATCAAAGCATTGGAATACTAGCGTCAATGCTGGTAGTTTGTTTAAGATTATTGCAGGGTATATCCCTTGGAGGAGAAGCAGGAAATGCACCATTTTTAATAGAACACGCTCCTAAAAACAAAAAAGGATTTTTTGGCAGCATTGAAGTATTAAGCGCAATTTTTGGTTCAGTATTAAGCCTGATAGCAGTACTCATATGCAAAAAAGTATCTGATTTTGAATCTTGGGGGTGGAGATTACCTTTCATTTTCAGTTTAGCAATGGGATTAATCAGCATATATATGAGATATATACTTGATGAAAGCCCAGAGTATAAAAGACAGAAAAATCCATCTAAACTGCCATTAAAAGAGTTATTGAATAGCTATAAAAAACCTTTTCTGATATCAGTTGGGGTTGATATAGTTGAAAACTCATCTCTTTACATATATCTGGTATTTTTCAATGTGCTTACATCAACAATAAATACTCATTTTAACCATATGGTAGAAATACTGAGTCAAATTGCGCTCGGAGGATTGACAATATTGTTTGCAATACTTTCTGATAAGGTAGGAAGAGAAAAAGTTATGAAATTTTCATTTATAGCTTTTGTAATAGTGAGTTATCCAGTTTTCTCAATGTTATGTAGTGGCAATTACTTACTCACTTTTACGGCACATATTCTTTTTATAATTCCAATAGCTGCATCGCTTGGTCCTGTCAGTGCATTTATGTGTGAATTATTTCCAACAAAGGTTCGGTACAGCGGATTTGGCTTGTCAAGAAATATAGCTGCTGGATTTTTTGGTGGCCTTGCACCATTTATATGCACAACAATTATCAAAGTTACAGGACAAGAGACTTCAGCTAGTTTTTACATGATTTTCTGTGCATTAATTGGGCTAGTTGCTATATCGCAAATTAAGGATTAGCTTTCTTCAAGATCCAAGTATAGTTGCAGTATAGCAGAGTTTAAAAAAATCTAATTATATGGTGGGAAGTGCCAATTTTTAGGTGATAATGTGAATATTTCAGCACCATCTTTAGTTACTCCGAGCGTATGTTCAAATTGAGCAGAAAGTGAAAGATCGCGTGTTGTCACTGTCCAGTCATCGATTTTACTGAGCAGAGTCTCATGTTTTCCAGCATTAATCATTGGCTCTATTGTAAAAAACATACCTTCCTTCAAGATGAGATTTTCATCTTGATCATAGAAATGCACTACATTTGGTGGAGCATGAAAGACTTTTCCTATACCATGTCCGCAGTAGCTGCGTACGATAGAATATCCAAAATCTCTAATATATTTCTCTATAGCAAGCCCTATTTCATTTAACTTATTGCCGGGTTTAACTTGTTTAATTGCTTCCATCAATGCATGATAAGTAGCGTCACACAAACGTTTTGCTTTTATTGATGGCTTGCCAACCCAAAACATGCGACTTGTATCACCATGCCAACCATTTAAAATCACCGTGACATCAATATTTAAAATATCTCCATCTTTAAGCGTTTTATCATCGGGAACACCATGGCACACAACTGCATTTTTTGAAGTGCAAATCGATTTTGGATACCCCCTATAGTTTAGTGGTGCTGGAATTGCACCTGCATTAATTATAAAATCATGACATAGATCATTTAACTCATTAGCTGTCACCCCTACCTTTACGTACGGTGCAATGAAATCAAGAGTTTCAGCAGCAAGCCTGCCAGCCTTGCGCATAAATTCAAAATCTTCTTGTGAGTGTATAGTTATGTTCATATTTTCCATGTCTTATTGTAATTGGTACGCTTACTTGCAAGTACATAAATGTAATAACTTTACGTATTATGAAAATAAGCCCTATGGATCCTAGTGTCAAGTCATTTGTATGAAAGGTGGTCAAGCAAGAAGTCTATTTAATAATCTGAACTATACAACTACTATCTCAGGATAATCTGAAGGTTTTTTGTGATAGTAATCGATGCTATTAGAATTCACCTCAATGTAAGTATTGTAGATACGATTCTCAAAACCACCTCTCTCTTGTTTTTTAGAGATACGCTTTTCTTCAATTTGTTCTATAGATAGTCCACTTTCTTTGCCTAATGCATGTATGACCTCAAGTAAATCAGCTAACTCTTCAAGGTTTTCATCTGAGGTTTTAGAGGCAATAACTTCCTTTACTTCTTCTAAAAGTTTATCTTTGAGACGTTCAATGTATTCATCTTTTTCCATCACCCTCTCATAAACAATAATTCCATGGGAACGTATAATTTCAGTTGTATGATCACGAACAAGTTTATTAATTTTGAAACAATGTTTTTTATTCATAATGTTTCCTTTGACAGATATAAGAATTTCATTCAGTAAAATTAAACTGTAACTTTTGATTTAACCCAATGGTACAACTTACTTATTTTACCATCTTGACCGAGCATTCCAGAGTTATTCTTATAAAAAGTTTCAACTATTAGCTTTATAGAACCTATAGCAGCAGAAAATACAGGATTTTTATCATATTCGCCATCAAGACCGCTACAAGACTCAGGGCACCCAATTCGAACTTGCTTATTGAATATATAGCCTGCAATTTCCTTCATGCTTGTGAGTTGACTAGTTCCACCTGTGATCACTACTTTATTAATTGGATCTTTCTGCTCTTGAAATTGCTCTCTTACCATTTCAAGTATTTCTTCAACTCTTGGTCTTATGATGTTAATAAGCTCAGATTTGAATACTTGAGTAGGTTCATCATTTTCACTATTTTGGACTGTAATATATTCGTTCTCATCTATTGAAGTTACGATAGTGCTACCATACAGTATTTTTATATACTCTGCACGTTCTATGCTTGTGCATAGCCCGTAAGCAATATCTCGAGTGATATGAACGCCACCAATTGGAACGCTGCTTGCATACACAAGTTTCCCTCTTTTGAAAATTCCAATTGCAGTGCACCCACCGCCTATATCAACAATAGCAGTCCCGAGCTCTTTTTCATCTTCACTCAGACAGGCAAGACCTGCAGAATATGCAGAAGCAATACAACCTGCCATATTTAATCCACCATTATTGGTAATACAGTTTTCAATATTGGTAAGCGCTGGACGCGAAGCAGTGACAACATTAACATCAGCAGATAGTCTTTTTCCGTACAATCCACCAACTTCTTTTATGTCAGTCATGTCATCTAAGTGATATTTCAGTGGTATATTGTGAATGATAACATTTTCTTCAATATATTTCTCAAACGTCTGAAAAACTACACGTTTTATATCCCGGTCAGAAATTTCATGATTAGCTGCAATAATTTCATTATGTACATTAAAAGATGAGATGCCACATCCAGCAATGTTCACATATATCTGGTCTATAGTTTCCTCTGACACTTGCTCAGCTAAACCTATAGTTGATGAGATGGAGTAATTTGCGTGTTTTACATTAGTTATCGACCCACCGTTTACACCTTCTGCAATCTTATAGCCCGTTCCTGTCACTTTATAGCTGAAGTTGCCATTTATTTTAACGATTAGACAAATAATCTTTGTTGTACCTATGTCTAAAACAGCAAAAACGTTTCTCTTTGGTTTTGCTATTACTGCAGAGTACATTAGTTAACCTTATTACGCAATTTCATTTAAATTGTAGCTTTCTTTAATAATTTATATTTCTATTATAGATATAGCAACATTTTAATATACACTAAATTCTGGACAAAAGGAAAAGCAAAACATAGAATTATAATTTTTATGTCCATATTACCAATTGTAATTGCCCCTGATGAAAGACTAATCACACGTGCCAGTGAAGTAACAGATATAAACGATAAAATTAAAGAATTAGTAAACGACATGTTCGAAACTGTGTACGATGCAGAAGGTCTTGGCCTTGCTGCAGTGCAAGTTGGAGTGCTGAGGAGAGTTTTTGTTATGGACATTCAGCTCTCTCGAGCTGAAGACGAGCCAGTAGGGTATGAATCGACTGGCAAATTTTACATGATTAACCCTGAAATTACGGAATTATCCGATGAACAAGTAATTCTCAAAGAAGGGTGCCTTTCAATTCCAGAGCAAAGCTATGAAATTAAGCGTCCAAAATATTTGACTGTGAAATATAAGGATTTAAATAATGAGGAACAGACGCTAAAAGCTTGCGGCTGGCTCGCAAGGTGTATTCAGCATGAGCTAGATCACTTAAATGGCATATTATATATTAGACATTTATCTAAATTAAAGTATGATATGGCCATGAAAAAAGCACAAAAGGTTAAAAAGCATTATGAGCAATGAAGACCTAGAATTATTAAAATTTTACCATGAAGTGGGCGTTGATTGCACACTAACAGAGGGTGAAGAGGAAAAAAAGTTGGAGAGCAAAGAGGGTGTGCAACCCTCTGTTATCCAAACTGGGACCCAGAAGAAAGATGCAGATACGCGCTGGGGTGACACTAAAGATGGAAAAGACATGTTTCCAAGTGATTGGATAATTGAAGCAAGGAAACTTGCAAGTAAATGTAGTAGTGTGGATGAACTAAGAAGTGCAGTTGAATCATTTGAAGGTTGTGAGATAAAAAAAACTGCAACTAATACTGTTTTTTCCGATGGTAATCCAAACACAAAAATTATGCTCGTTGGTGAAGCTCCAGGAGCAAATGAAGACCTTCAAGGCATACCATTTTGTGGTGCAAGTGGAATGTTGCTCGATAAAATGTTAAATGCAATCAATCTTGATCGCACTAAGGTATACATAAGCAATACCGTATTTTGGCGCCCACCTGGCAATAGAAAGCCAACCGACCTAGAGCTTGATATGTGCAGACCATTTGTTGAGAAGCATGTTGCACTGGTTTCACCGCAAATTCTAATTTTGGTCGGGGGAATTGCGTGTTATAGCCTTCTTGACAGCACAAAAACTATATCGAATTTGCGTGGTAGATTTCATACGTACACTAACCAATATTTATCTCACTCAATCACTACAGCTGCTATATTTCACCCAGCTTACCTACTGCGTCAGCCAATGCAAAAACGTTTAGCCTGGGAGGATTTAAAGAAGATTAGGGAGTATCTTAATAATACCAATAACTGTACGAATACTTAACACCACTGGTGTCAAGAAGTAGCCCGCAGAAACGAAAAAACTTACTTGACAAGTTTCGTCAGCCCCCTTATCATGAAACTGAAGCTATTTCATTTAACTTCGCAATCTGTGCAGATTAAAACGACAAGAAAACTTGTATTTGTCGTACTATGCTTAATTTTTTGCACGATGACACTCTCGCATATAAACTCACTACTTTCATTTGTTTCTTTCTCTCTATTTTCTTTTTTTCTCTTTATCAATCTCTCTATCAGTTGCCCGTATACATCCGATAAGCGTTTATCTGCTAACTCATCAGGCTCATATCGACAGGTAACAGTTAATGTTCTTTTTCTCATAGTTTCTCCTGTAAATGTTTTCATAGTTCAGGCACTCCTTTTTTCCATAAATCCATTTATCAGCTATTCTTGCGAAAAAGACGCAACTGTTAACCTTCGTTTTGTTTTACTTTTATGCACAATTTTGGAAACACATAGCGCTATCTTTCATCAATTAAGCTCTCTTCCAAATCATCAAGCTCCTCTTTTCCCTCTAATGATCTTCTTTTCCAAATGACACGTTCGAACTTTTCTTATAATAATTTTACTATACCACAAAACTAGCTATATTGGCCTACTTTTACCATATTTATATACGAACCAATTTGCTTAACTTCGTTGCAACAATTTCAACCTTCTATTTTCACAACCTTATTTTTACCAAACAAGCTCTCACAAAGATACGTACTTTTTTGCGGTTTTAGAAAAAGTAAATGAACAAATTTTTTGTGACGCTACAGAGTCTGGTATTTTCTACAAATTTTCACGTAATTTGTTAACAAAATTGACAATCACTGAAATACTGGCTAAAATATTTATATGATAATTTTAGTAAGGAGAAGAAATGGATTTTAATGAACATGTTAAGTACGGTGTCCTTTATTGTCATTGCGCCGTAAACGTAAGTGAACTAGTAAGCTTTTTACAAAATAGAACAGACGTTACAAAACTTAGTTTGCACAGAGCAGAAATTGGCAATGAAGTTGCAAAAGCTTTAGCTAATCTTACAAATCTTACTACACTTGATTTGAAATATAACAATATTGGCAATGAAGGTGCAAAAGCTTTAGCTAGTCTTACAAACCTTACTAAACTTGAATTATCTGATAACAATATTGGTGATGAAGGTGCAAAAGCTTTAGCTAGTCTTACAAACCTTACTACACTTGATTTGACATGTAACAATATTGGTGATGAAGGTGCAAAAGCTTTAGCTAGTCTTACGAATCTTACTAAACTTGATTTGAAATATAACAATATTGGTGATGAAGGTGCAAAAGCTTTAGCTAGTCTTACGAATCTTACTAAACTTGAATTATCTGATAACAACATTGGTGATGAAGGTGCAAATGAGTTAGCTAATCTTATACATTGCGGGATAGGTTTTAAAAGACACCCTAAATTACAAATAAAATCTAAAAACAACAACAAATACTATGTTTGTGGCGGTATAGCAATTGGTTTGTTTTTAGGTTTGAGCATAGCATATCTTGCAGGAGCTGCTACTTTAACTCCTGTTGGTGCTGTTGCGGTGTTTCTTGTAGCTGCAGTAATTGGTGCATTAGTAGGTTATGGTGTTGGAAAGTTTTGCGAGAGAGTTAGTGAGGAAAAGCAAGAAGATCCCGATATAGGTACGTGTGATGCTGTTAAGAGCGTCCTTTCTAGTGTATGGACTACTGGGCACAATAAATCGCCAGTGTATTCTTAAATCTTGATTCAAATTATCAGCATATGCACAAGCTTTAAGTAACCTAAAGTCCAATATGTTGGCCTATTTTCATCCTATTTAGACACATACTAGCAATGATAGTTTCGCGTTTTTAGAAAGAATTAAAGCAGTCAAACAAGCATGTAGTACCTAAAGATACATTTCTTTGAAGATTTATGTACTTTTTTTTTCAACACTTTCCCAAATTAATTCCCATTTCTAGTTGCTTTTTAAGATTAGGAATAACTTATGATTGGTTCTGATATTCTGAAGTAAAAAAAACTTGACATACGAAATAATGTTTGTATTTTTACCATATTGTTTTCATATATTGTACTTTTTAGACTAGGAGGTATATATGGGTTTTCTAGATAAGCCAGTTATTGAAGAAATAGCATCAACAGAAATACCTAGTATAAGTAGATTATTTGCTACTTTTATCCCTTCTGCTTTGTCGATCTTTTCTCTGTAGATTTGCCTTCTTTCGGACAAAAATTCTATTAGTATGTTCAGTTCATCTCTTGATTCCTGATTATCAATTCTTTTGAATTCTCTCGTCAAACTTAATAGCTCATTTTCCGCTTCCTCGTCTTCACCTTCATAGTAATCTTCTTCCGTTATTAGATCTTCAGCATCCACTGATAATATTTCTGCAACTTTACACGCCACCTCGCTTAAAAAGGTACTCTTCCCTTGTTCATAGTTATGTATTTGTGAACGTGCTACACCTAGCTCTTTTGCCAATTCCTCTTGAGTATATTCTCTTATTATCCTCCATTTCTTCATCTCTTGTCCTTCCTTGTAACGCTTACAGACAACTAGCTCTTTATTATTATATTCATTTGTTGATAAGCCTGTTGCTCGGTAGATAATATCAGCATCAAATTCTAACTTGAGCATATTTTTTGCCATTCTTATTCTTGCTGCTTTTACATCACTTTCCTCTTGAGCTCGAATAAATTTGGTTAATGGATTAATTGCCTTGCGCGGTTCTCTCCCCTTTGTTTTCATGTATTTTCCCATGAAATCGTACGTCTCTTGCGCCTTATCTTTATCAAAACAACTGTCTTCTCTTGGTGGAGGAAGTAGATTACTAATAGGAACTGACAATGCCTTTGCTATACGTTTTAACTTTTCAGTTGGAATGCCACATTTTCCTTTTACATACCTTAGCAGCGTATAGTATTCTATACCTGTTTTATTTGCTAAATCTTTTTGGGTATATTTTCGCTTTAATATCCAGCTTCTTATATTTTGTGCTATTTTGTACCTTATGGAGATAGTAGTACGTTTTGCCATGCCGCTAACAGAAATAAACTACACATTATTACACAGGTTAGCATAAATTTACTATGAAAATGTTGACGTTAAACTTCAAGCTCTTTATTATGAAAGATGTGAGAGCTCGATGGTAGGTTTGAGCTTTTGGCTCGTATTTTATTAGGCTCTCACACCAAAAATAAGTATTTTTAAAGCTCTTTATAGCTACTAAATCCATGAATTCATTTGCCGGGGTTTTTAGGCGCTTTATGAGGGGGGTATAAAAAGATCTACAAAAGGACCTCTAAGGTGCGTAGTAGTATTCTAAAGCCACCTATGGGAGACATTTTTTTCATCAACGCATTCAAAACTTAAAAAAATAAACTAAAAATAAAGAAGTTGAATATTTTTTCAGAATTGTGTATAATTATTAATGCTTTTTAGGTTAGTTCGTTATGGCTCTTTCGAAGTTTCTCGATCCAAAGAATGATGGTGTGCTGCAGCAACAAACAGGGTAATGTTTGTGAGAAGCTTTATTGAAGATGAAGGAAGGTCCTTCGAAATCGGTTTTCAGGAGCAGGTTTCAAACCACCTTAAGTGGCTCTATTTAAGAGATAGGGTCATAAGCGTTAAGGAAAAATCAGCGTAAGAGCTGGAAGGTGTGGATCAGAAAGGCGAACGTAAGTGAACCACTGATGAACGTGTCGAAAAGGGAAGTGAACATCGAAAGGAGGAGTGAGTTGTTCTCCTCTTAAAAGCGTACAGGGAACCTGATTACTGTGTAGGCGGTGTTCGGCATAAAGGTGGCGTGAGTCTGATCTGGGCTTTAATAAGGAACTGCAGGAACCAGTCGATTTGATGCAAAGCGAGACAAGCAAGAGGCAAATCCTCAAGCTTTAGAGTAGCGATACAAATCACTGGGGCGGATCAACTCGTAGTAGTGAAGAAGTGGTTGTAATGACCATGGAGCGAAGGGGTTGAACTAGTCGACTTTAGTAAATCATTCAACTTGAAGGAGGATGAAAATGATTGAACGAACAAAGCCTTTTGATATACCGAAATCTCTAGTGTTTATGGCTTATAAAAGAGTTAAAGAAAACAGAGGAGGAGCAGGTATTGATGATCTAACAATTGAAAAGTTTGATCAAGACTTAAGCAAGAACCTTTACAGGCTATGGAATAGGCTATCATCTGGTAGTTATTTTCCACCTGCAGTTAAGGCTTGTGATATAACCAAGGCAGATGGAGGGACAAGGACACTTGGAATACCAACTGTCTCGGATCGTATAGCACAGGAAGTTGTAAGAAGTGTTTTAGAACCAGAACTTGAGAAGGTATTTGATGAGGATTCATATGGTTATAGGCCAAATAAATCAGCATTAGATGCCATAGGACAAACCAGGAAGCGATGCTTCGACCAAAATTGGTTAATAGAGTTTGACATCAAGGGAATGTATGATAACATAGACCACAATCTACTGATGAAAGCAGTCAGAAAGCACACTACAAACAAATGGGTTCTCTTATACATACAAAGATGGCTAAGTGCAGATATACAACTTGAAGATGGAACAAAGATAAAGCGTCTCAGCGGAGTGCCGCAGGGAGGTGTAGTTAGTCCTATCTTAAGTAACCTATTCATGCACTACAGCTTTGATGTGTGGATGAGAAGAAAATATCCAAGTGTAAAGTGGGCAAGATATGCTGATGATGGTGTTATACATTGTGTAAGCAAGATCCAAGCACAACTAATTTTAAGTCAACTTGAGCAGAGACTGAAGACTTGCAAGCTGGAAATAAAACATACAAAGACCAAAATCATCTACTGTCAAGATGGAAAACGAAAGGATAGTCATGAGAATGTGTCATTTACATTCCTAGGATATGAATTTCGCAAAAGGCTTGTAAGAAATAGATAAAGATGGTAGTCTATTTGTAAGTTTTACTCCAACCGTAAGTAAAGAAAGTCTGAGAAAGATGAAGAAAGAAATTAGAGGCTGGAAATTTGCTAGAAGAACAAACTTGGAAATAGAAGATATATCACGAATATGTAATCCAATTCTAAGGGGTTGGTTTAACTATTACGGGAAGTATCACATAACTGCGCTAGAGGACATAATAAGAATGTTTAATAGGAAACTCAGAAAGTGGTTTCAGACAAAGTACAAGAAGCTGAGTAGGCATAAAACCAAAGCAGCTAAGTTACTAGAAAGAATCGCAAAGAGTAGACCAAATCTTTTTGTGCACTGGAAATTAAGTATAGGGTTAGGGCAATGACTAGTGGGAGCTTTATGAGACGCGAGTGTGCGCCGTGGTACGCATTAAGAAATACTTAGCAGAGCTAAGCGGGATTCAGAATAAATGGCCTCGAGGTGAACAACTAACTTTAACCCGAAAGGGAAGGAGGACAAGAGCATGTATGTAAAGCGAGAGTTATCTGAAGATGTGTAAGATAACGGCTTGCAACACCTGATCAATATGGTTAAAGCTAAACTGCTTGAATTCTAATCTTCAGGGGTGGGACTTCACATCCATGGGTATCGCATTTAAAACCCCATGTCTACGGTAAGCACAGATTAAACTTTCGTTTGTGTGACATTCTGGCTGTAGAACGATAAGTAGTGAACTTATTTAAGAGGATGAATGGAAAACCTAAGTTGATCTAGAACAGTTCTTAGTGACGGAACATGGGATGACCTAAGGAACGCGAGTTCTATGGTTACGGAGTCATCGTAGTAGTCGTGAAAGTAACGAATCACCGGGGAGCGTGGGAAAGCCACATACAGGGCAAAGGGTGACAGATAATTGAATGTTGAAATTGGGAGGTACGCAAGATGCGGAAAGCTGAAACAATACTTAACATTATACGTGAACGTGGACAAAGAAATTTGCCGGTTAAAAACGTATATCGCCTACTTTATCAGCGTGATCTTTACCTTCGAGCGTATGGCAAACTTTGTCGTAATAAAGGTGCTATGACAGAAGGTGTGACAACTGAAACAGTTGATGGTATGTCTTTGGAGAAAATCGATAAAATCATAGAGGATTTACGCTATGAGCGATATCGGTGGACACCAGTAAAACGTATCTATATTTTAAAGAAGAGTGGTAAACGCAGGCCGTTAGGATTGCCAACATGGTCAAATAAGTTACTTCAAGAAGTAATCCGATTAATATTGGAAGCCTACTATGAGCCTAAATTTAGTGAATGTTCACATGGATTTCGACCAAAGCGTGGATGCCACACTGCATTAAGAGCAGTAATGCAAAAAGGCAGAGGTACAAAATGGTTTATAGAGGGAGATCTCAGTGCATGTTATGACTCAATTGATCATACTATGTTGTTGAAAATACTGAGTGAAAGCTTCCAAGATAACCGTTTTATTCAGCTAATCAATCGACTGCTAAAAGCAGGATATATGGAAAATTGGAAGTACAATAAGAGTCATAGTGGGGTACCACAAGGTTCTATTATTGGTCCAATTTTGAGTAACATATTACTCGATCGGTTAGATAAACATGTGGAACATATACTAATACCAGCAAATAACCGAGGTAAGCGAAGAAAGACAAATCCAAAATATTTAAGGTTAACCATGCAAGTATCGATGATGAGAAAACAAGGGAACTGGGATCAAGCAAAACAACTGCGTCAATTAGTGCAGGGTATGCCATCTAAGGATTCTTGTGATCTAAATTATCGACGTCTTTGGTATGTTAGGTATGCTGATGATATTCTGGTAGGGTTTGCAGGACCAAAAAATGAAGCTGAACAAATTAAAAATGAGATTGCTAAATTCCTCAATGAGGAGCTCAAACTTATGCTTAATGAAGATAAAACGCTTATTACACACGCGTGTGATAGCAAAGCCAATTTTTTAGGTTATAAAATACACGTCTTGCATGCAGATGATAAACATGATCATCGGACACAACGATGTATTAACGGTAGTATTGGGTTACGTGTACCACATCATATAAAGCAGAAAAAGTGTTCTGAATATATGCGTTGTGGAAAGCCTATACATTTACCTCAACGTACACTTGATACAGCTTACAGTATTGTTGCTCAGTATCAAACTGAATATCGAGGAATTGTACAATATTACAAAATGGCCTACAACCTTCACACACTAAGTTATTTGAAGTATGTGATGGAAGTATCATTAGTAAAGACTTTAGCATCTAAATACAAAACAACTTGCAGGAAAATTTATAGAAAATTTGGTGCAATGATTGAAAACGACGAAGGTGAAAAACGAAAAGTCATCCAAGTCAGAGTAGATCGTTTACCATCAAAGATACCATTAATTACACACTTTGGTGCTGTGTCACTAAAATGGAATAAATGGGTAAGTATAAGTGATAACCTTATACCAATATGGAATAAGCGTAGTGAAATAGAGCAAAGACTATTGGCACAAACTTGTGAATTATGTAAATCACAAGAGCAGATTGAAGTACATCACGTACGTAAACTTGCTGATTTGCTAGGTAAACGTAATACTGAGCTACCGAAATGGAAAAAGAGAATGATTGAACGACAGAGGAAGACTCTTGTTGTTTGTCATGAATGCCATAAGAAAATCCAATATGGAAAATATGATGGTGACTCCTTAAAACGTTAGATTATTGGAGAGCCACGTGATACGGAAACGATCATGCGTGGTTCGGAGAGGGGTTGTTGGAAAAGTACTTAACAAGTAACTCGCTGGCTGCCCACTCTACCTCACGTAGGGTTCTGCGAGGGGCCAGGAAGGAAGTTTTCCTGGTCTACTCTCCTCGCCTTTCGCCGTATCTTTGGTACTGAAAAGAATAAAGATATCCTCATTCACTTCCTCAATGATATTCTGGGTTTTGCTGGCAAAAATGCAATACAGGATATAGAGTTTTTAAGTACTATTCAAGACCCTGATATCGCCGCTAAAAAGCAAAGTATTGTTGATGTTCTCTGTAGAGATTCTACAGGTGCTCAATACATTTGCGAGATGGTGCGACCTGAAAGTCTTCGGTCATATTGTTTAAAGGGAGAGGAATTCCTTCAGAAAGAAACTGAAAGAATTCTAAAACTTATTAAACCAGATGTTTTGCCATCTGAGTCTACGCATCAGTGCGAATCGGGTAACCGGTTGGTGCCGAGCGATGCGGACAATGAACCTCCTCTTGAAAAAAGAAGATGCGTAATCGTAAGAGGAGCATAAACTACAAGCATCATGTGGTTGGAGGGCTAGGCTAGTGGTATGGTGAACGTAAGTGAAGCTTCGTAAGTATCGTAAAAATTGAAGAGCTAAAGATGCTGATAAGCTCTGACCAAAAGGTAATGTGGATAAGTTACATTTTTCATCTCTAGATGTACGCAAATAATAACTCCACCGGTATAGAGAAGTCACCTAACCCACTGTTGTATGACAGAAGGAACAGGGTAAGCCTGTATTTCCGCCTATATGGCAAGCAAACCGCAAGGAACGCTGATGAAAATGCAGGTAAAGGAAAATGGAGAAAGCGAATGCCATTTTGTAACGAAATGGATAGAATTTGTAACATTAATTCGCGTGAAAACGAGCAGACTTCCATTTGGTCCCTCGTGACAAGAAACTTTGTCAACCACTTAAGGTAGGAAAGCAGATGATTACAAGTAAAACTGTAAGTGCACCTACCAACAGCTCCGAAGCATGGAACCAGTTGCCATGGAAGAAATGCCAAAAGGTTGTTATGAGGCTACAAAGGCGTATTGTTAAGGCTGTTCAAGAAGGAAGATGGAGTAAGGTAAAATCTTTACAACATCTCTTAACACGCTCTTTTAGTGGAAAAGCTTTAGCCATTAAAAGAGTAACTGAAAACCAAGGAAAAACACAGCAGGTGTAGATCGTCAACTATGGTCAACTTACAATGCTAAATTTCAAGGAATAAAGCAGTTAAAACAAAGAGGGTATAAACCTTCTCCGCTAAAACGAATTTATATCAGTAAATCTAATGGCAAAAGAAGACCTCTTGGAATACCCACGATAAAAGATAGAGCCATGCAAGCATTATATTTGTTTGCTCTGGAACCGATAGCTGAAACAATCAGTGATCGTCACTCTTATGGCTTTAGATCTAAAAGATCCTGCGCGGATGCTATTGTTGCTTGTCACTTATTACTGGCAAGGCGCAATCGACCACAATGGATACTAGAAGGTGATATCAAAGGGTGCTTTGACAACATTAACCATGAATGGCTTATGAAGCACATTCCTATGGAGAGAAAAATTCTCCATAGTTGGTTAAAGGCTGGTTTCCTAGAATCAAAAACCTTGTACCCCACAACTGCTGGTACCCCGCAAGGAGGTATAATCTCTCCAGTACTAGCTAACTTTACCTTAGATGGTCTTGAAAAATTATTAGAAAGTCGTTTTGGTAAACTAGGTAGCAAAAGAAGAGAAAAAATCAGAAGTGGAGTAAATTTAATCAGATACGCAGATGACTTTATCATCTCAGGAAACACATGTGAAGTACTGGAAGATGAAGTCAAGCCATTAGTATCATCCTTCCTTTGTGAGAGAGGTCTAGCTCTGTCAGAAGAAAAGACAAAGATTACATTTATTACAAAAGGGTTCGATTTTCTCGGTTGTAATGTACGTAGATACAGCAAGAGATTAATTATTACGCCTTCGAAGGAAAGTGTTAAGAGGTTTCTTAAAAAGCGCGTGCATTAATAAAAGCAAATATAGGTAGTTCACAAGCTGTAGTAATTAAATCACTCAATCCTCTACTAAGAGGATGGGGAAACTATTACCGTCATGTGTGTGCTAAAAAAGCGTTTAGTAAGATCGACAATGAAATTTGGCATAGTTTATGGAAATGGGCAAAGAAAAGACATCCCCGTAAAGGGTTACGTTGGATAAAGAATCGCTACTTCAAAGTAACGAATCATCGTCAATGGGTCTTTGCTATTTCTGTATGCAAGAACAAACCAAAGGAAATAAGGTTTATGAGCTTACTCAAACTAAGCGATATTCCTATTAGACGTCATATTAAAATCAGGGCGGATGCAAATCCACTTGACTTAAAATGGAAAAAGTATTTTGATAAAAGAGTGAAACGAACAAGAATGTTAGCAAGCTCTTTCTCAAGAGAAGGTTCTCTACTGTTAGTGTCACCACTAAAGATGCTGTTTTCCGAGGAATCATGAAAGACAAGCCGGTTCGAGAAAAGAAGAACTTAGATAAGGGGCTCAAGCGCAGTGCTGGGAAACCTGCATGCTGCGTTTCTAAGGGAGGGAGTAGTAGTAATACTACTTCCTTACCTAACCAGGTCGCTAAAACTAAAGGCTTTGAAAAACGCGCCCAATACTATGCTGCCAAAGCCTATTCAAGACAGGCTGACAAGGGCGATCAATACCATGACCTTAAGGAAATTATCTTCATTGCTATAGCAGATTGTGTACTGTTTCCTAATAAATCTGAGTACAAATCAAAGCATACTATTCGAGATGAAGACACTAATGAACACGATCTAAAAGATTTTTATTTTATATTTATTGAATTGCCAAAATTTCCGAAAACAAAAGAAGATCAGTTAGAAAATATAGTTGAAAAATGGATATACTTCTTTAAATATGCAGATGAGACTAGTGAAGAAGAGCTGGAAAAAATAATAGGTAGTGATGTAATAATTAAAAAGGCCTATGAAGAGCTAAATAGATTCAATTGGTCAGAGAAAGAATTTATTGCCTACGAACAGGAAATAAAACGTATTCTTGATGAACAGGCTGTCCTCGCTCAAAAAATTGATGATGCTACTGAAAAAGGCAGAGCGGAAGGTAGGGAAGAGGGCAGAAAAGATAGGGATATTGAAGTCGCAAAAAACCTACTTAAGGCTGGCGTTTCCATTGATACCATCTCCCAAGCGACCGGTCTTCCTAAAGCTGAAATAAAACAACTTCAGGAAGAAAATACTTTTTAACCATTTTTGTTAAGCTCTTCACAAAAGAGGGATTTCATAGCCCTAAAACATGCTTTATGCCTTTAACTACTGATGTATCGCTTAAGAAGGTATCAGGCTTTTTAGATGGCTCCATTGCAACTACTTTCCTTGAAACACTAGATGTTGGCTGATCTGCAGTCTGCTTTTGTTGTAGAAATACAGTTTCCTTTTTAGCTAAAAACTCTTCTAGATGGCTTTTCACATGAACTAGAAACTCACCAGTTTGTTCAAACTCTGGACAAGCTTCTTTTGCAGATGAGTATAAGGTTTTTGATATTTCAGAGAATTTACCACTTCTTATTTGCCCGGCCACCTTTAAGAATACTTCTACAGGATTAAATTTTAGATTTGTAACTGGTATTCCTGACTCAATAGCAGCACCCTCTAATGCTTGTTCAAATTCTTTTGCAATAGGTAATGCATAAATTTGCGCTTCCTGTTCAGAAATACTCCTTATATCGTTAGAAATATACTTTTGGCCTGTAACTTTTCTTATAAATACATCTAATAAAAGAAGTGTACCATTTGTATCAATACCTTGAGCTGTAATAGCTTTAGAAGGTTGGGAATGCTTCATATCTATAGCTGGCTTAAAAGGAGAAGAGATAAACTGAGGAGGCCAACATTCATGCTCAAGCCCAGAATGGTGCAACACCTTTGCACTTTGCTGCTTCTTATGGTCACTTAGATACAGCCAAGTTTCTTGTGGAAAAAGGGGCTAATATTAATGTTGAAGATAATTATAAAAATACCCCTATGGGTTTAGCTATTGCACAAAACAAGCAAGATATTATAGAATTTTTTAATGTACTATTACCTACTCCTAACTCTAGTCTTGAAGGAGTTTCTACCTGTAGTGGCAATACTAGGTTGCAGAAGTGATTTTTGGGAGCTATTCAAAACCTCATACGCTCAAGGTAAGGAGAAATAGCAGGGAAATAAATATTGAGTTAATAATTTAGAGATTCTTCTTAAGAAATTATTTTCTTGATGATTATGATTTTTTGAATATACACTTTTATGTTGGATTCAAAGAAGACTCAACAATTAGCTGTTCTATATCTTCCACTTTCTCGAGCTTGGTGTTGGGGTTTATGATATTGTACAGCGCAAAGCTCATACACACCAATCCAACTACTCCCACAGCTACTGCTACTGTGACATCGATTTTCAAAACATAAAATACAACACCGCTCACCAATAACGCTGTGCCAACAATACCTGCTACGATTGCCTGTCTTTGCCGTGTTGAGGGTCACAGTGTTGCCAGATCCACTACATGGCTCAGCGAAAGATGGGCTGTCAGCTCTATCAACGGAAGTTGGCTCTACAGTAGTTGAATCATTTTGCACTTCTTCGCTGCTTTCACATATAGGTTGAAGATCTTCACTATTTATATTACATAATTTAGTGTCAGTTTCTGTAGCTTTATCAATTACGTGAGTAGCATCTTTATGCTCTATATTTATTACACTATATTTACATACTTCATGCACTTCCTTACTATTTTCATCTTTAGCTGTAGTAGTTTTGGCTGTTACAACAGTGGGCTTCTGGGTTGCTCTCTTATTAAAAAGTTCTCCGGAGAATTTTAAGATTTCTTCTACAGCCTCACTATTTTTACGTGCTTCAGCATAGGTAAATGGGGTGTAAGTCATTTCCTCACCATTTGAATGTTTTATCGTTATTCTTTTTTTGACAATCTCTTTCAAGATACCATTTTCCTCAGAGATCTTTAACACTGCTCTAATCATGTCATTGTCTCTACGTGATATAGCATCTGTAAGTATTGTATGAATTTCTTCCCGACCATCTGAATGTTTTGTGGTCATCTCTTCATTCAGAACTTCCTTTAATAGTTTTTGTTTTTTGGCTTCTTCTAAAAGATCTTTTACAGCTTGATTATTTTTATGACTTATAGCATAATGTAGTAGTGATAATGTCTCCTCTCTACCCTGATACTTGTAAGTTATTTTTGCTAAAAGAATCGTGCTTACGTTATAGCTGGATTTTTTAAATATTCCATTTCTGAACCTTCCAGCAATACCTTTCCCTTCCTCTATTTCTCTTGCTAGCTTTTGAATATTCTTTCCATCTTTATTTGTTAACTCATATATATCACATACTAATGTCAGTTTTGACGTTTTCATAATGTTTTTCCCCTATTAAGATTTATTGATTTAGTTGTAGTAGTTGCAGTTGCTCGCTCCATAAATTTGGTGCTCTTTTTCAATCAAAGGTGTCTTGCTGCTTGAAATGTTTTCCTTGTAAAAATTTAGCTTATCTTTTACATTGAAACAGCATTAAGACGATTTGCCTTTTTTTGGATGTAGAAATTTTCTAGGAATTGTCTTCTTGAGTTCTATGGTATTTTGTTTAACATTGAAACAAGAGTCTGTTGTCGTTTAATCTGCACAGATTGAAGATAAATGAATACCTTCAATACCATGATAAGGGGGGCTGGCGGAGTTTGTCAAGTAGGTTTTTTCGTCTCTATTCCCAATAAAAGTTCGTTATTGGTTATGCAGGAAGTCTAATACTGTCGTAAAAGGAAGTTTTCTTGTGCGTGTGAAACTTTTTTTCCAACAAAATGGATCTTCTGAAAAGTTTTCGAGTATATTGTATTTTTAATTTGTAAAATAAGATTTTTCCCTTTTTGCATGTTTCACCTAAAAAGGACACATTTTAGACTTCTTTGTTGAAATAAAACAGAAACAAAAGTGCTGTTTATTGCAGCTTTTGGGTAATTTAATGGTAAAAATTTTAGAGAGAAATTTTACACACAATCGCAGACATTTTTCCTTAAGTTGACGCCATTGAGTGAACGGTTACCTTAATTAGAAGTCTAGCTTTAACTTTAAATGGACTACTCAACCGTGACAGACTTAGCTAAATTTCTTGGACAATCGGCATCTAACCCTTTTTTTGCTGCAGTATAGTAAGCAAGGAATTGCATAGCAACACTATAGATGATAGGAGAGATAAAATTATCAGTGTCTGGAAGTTGCACCACATCTGCGCAAACTCCCCTTAGGAATGGCGCTCCTTGCTTATCACTGAAGGCAATTACTTTGCCTTTTCTTGCAATAATCTCTTGTATATTAGATAGCGTTTTAAAGAATAAACTATCATAAGGGATAATTGCTATAACAAGCACAGTAGAGTCTATTAAAGCAATAGAACCGTGCTTCATTTCTCCCGCTGCAATACCAATTGTATTGATGTATGAAAGCTCTTTTATCTTCAATGCACCTTCCATTGCAACTCCGTATGAACTTCCTCTGCCAATTAAAATAACGTTATTGTGCTCTAATATACTACCTGATATATGTTGTATTTGCATCACATTCAAAACGTGCTCAACATACTCGGGAATAGAATTGATAGCACTGCTTAGCTGTTTTATTCTCTCTCCACCCAGTATACCTTTTATTTTTCCAAGCTCCACGGCAAAGCATGCTAAAGTTGCAAGTTGCGCAGAAAAGGTTTTTGTTGAAGCAACACCAATTTCTGGCCCAGCAAGAGTATGTAACACAATATCTGAGATCTTTTCAATGCTGCTGTTAAATGTGTTAGTTATACTAATGATTGTTTGCTTCTGTGATTTCGCATAACGCAGCGCTTCTATGGTATCTGCAGTTTCGCCAGATTGAGAGATGAATAACCCAATGCTGCCTTCTTCTAGCTTGACGTTGCTATACCTAAATTCTGATGAGATTTCTAGATATACTCGAACTTGAGCGACACTTTCCAGCCAATATTTTGCTATTAGCCCGGCAAAATAAGATGACCCGCATCCAACTATAGTAATGTAACTCCGCTCAGAAAACAATTTTTTGTTGACCTCTTTATATTGCTTGTAAAATTGATTTATTGTTTTGTTTAATGCACGCGGTTGCTCAAAAATCTCTTTTAACATGAAGCTAGGATACCCATTTTTGCTAATTAGAAAATCACTTGGACTACTATTTTCTATACTACGTTTAACTTGTGTACCATTGTTGTATATACTAACTCCACTAGATTTTATCACTGCAATGTCACCATCTTCCAAATACGATATTCTTTCCACAAATGCACTTAAAGCATTAGAGTCAGATGCAGCAAACACTGTGTTACAGTTATAGCCTATTGCTAAAGGCAAATTTCTCTTCGCAACAAATAAGGCATCTGGATATTCTGCAAATAATAAGACCAAGGCAAATGAGCCATGTAAGTTGTTTAAACACTTAAATAGAGAATCAACTGGCGACAATCCTTCATCAAGATATAAGGTTAGCATATTTGGTATGATCTCTGTGTCAGTATCAGTATGGAATAACATTCCCCTTTCTTCTAGACCCTTTTTTAGCAGATTGTAATTCTCAATTATGCCGTTATGAGCAACAACAACATTATTTGTATGAATGGGATGAGCATTTTTAAGGCCTGGAACTCCATGTGTAGCCCAGCGAGTATGTGCTATACCAACTGTACTGTGAGACATCTTGCTTTCATCAACAACTTCATACAATCTTTTAACTTTACCTTCTGATTTTTTGACTTCTATCTCGCCTTCGTTATTTATGATTGCTATACCTGAGGAATCATATCCCCTATATTCCAATTTTTGCAACCCAGTTAGTAAAGTTGGTATTACTGAATCACCGCTACTTACTACACCAAATATTCCGCACACAAATGGATCACCAAATGAACTTTCTTTTAAAGTTATGCAGCATTTTTGCCTTTATCATCTTTTCCCTTTTTACTTTCCTCTGGTGGTTGATTTTTATTCTTTTTATCACTCTTTTCGATTTTGCCTTTTTCAATTGGTTTAGCTGCCACTTTTTGAGTTTCTTTGTTTAAAACTTCAGATATAGCGGACTTTAGGACTTTCACCTCAATTTTTGGTGCTATTTCTATTATAAATTGTGCATTTGCCTCATCAACTTTATTAACTTCACCTATTATCCCGCCAGAAGTAATGACTGTATCACCACGTTTTATTTGATCTATAATTTTTCTATGTTCTTTTAGTTTTTTGTGGTTTGGGCGAATAATAAGAAAATAAAATACCACAAATATTAAAATCAATGGAATAAAACTAGCAAAAGATGCGCCGATACTTGATGCATTGCTAGTTGCATCTGCTGCAAAAACTTCAGAAATGAGCATATTTAATCCTAATTGTTAATGATAAAAACAAACCTATTTAAGTATTAATTACAATACCATGCCATGTCTGGTGAAAACGTTTCTAAATACCGGCAATAATATTGCGGATTTTAGATTATGCTAAAACCACTATGGCGGGAGTGATGAGACTTGAACTCACGACCTCATGCGTGACAGGCATGCGCTCTAACCAACTGAGCTACACCCCCCCTAATTTCTTTTTAGCGTTTTCAGGCTTCGACTTTAAAGCTAATAAACATGTTGCCCTTTGTCAATATTTTTTGTTTGCGCTTTGCTGTCTTTTCTATTACTATGTAAATAATTTAATTTCACACATGGCTTGTACAAGTAGTCCCATTAGGGTTATGCCATGGAAGATAAACTATTTGGAGGAATGATATATGACAAATTTGCCTGAAGTCACTGTGCGTGATTTAGCCGAATCTGGTGTACATTTTGGTCACAAAATTAGTCGCTGGAACGCAAAAATGGCTCCATACATATATGGAGTGCATCAAGAAAATCGTATACATATAATTGACTTGCGAAAAACATTACCATTGCTACAGGTGGCCATGAAGGCTTTATATGACGTTGCATCTCAAGGTGGTCGCATTCTATTTGTTGGTACAAAGTTTCAAGCTTTTGATATTATTGCAAGTGAAGCGATTCGTTGTGGTCAATATTATGTGAATCATCGATGGCTTGGTGGTATGCTTACTAATTGGGGCACTGTTTCTTCTTCGATAAAAACCTTGATACAATATGAGAAAATATTAAATGACGAGGATAGCATTTTAACAAAGAAAGAATTGGGGAACATTGAAAAGAAAAAGCAAAAGCTTGATAAGGCGCTTGGTGGTATTAGAGAAATGGGAGCAATTCCTGATATCTTATTCATCATTGATACTAATAAAGAGCATATTGCGGTTAAGGAGGCTAAAAAGTTAGGAATTCCAATAGTTGCAATACTTGATACTAATTCTGATCCAGATGATATTACTTATCTAATACCTGGAAATGATGACTCAAGAAAATCAATAGAGCTCTATTGTAAATTAGCTACCGACTCTATATTAGCTGGAATAGAGTCTAGTCTAGCAAGATCTGGAGTTAAGATTGATAATATAAAAGGTGATGAGTTTATTCAAGAAAAAGAAGATAGTATTGTGCAAACTAAAAGGAAACGTAGTAAAGTTTACAAAGAAGAAGAAAGGGAGGTAGTAACAAATGAAGATGAATCCAGATAATATAAGGGAATTACGTGATAGGACAGGGCTTGGCTTAAGTGACTGTAAAAAAGCATTAGAAGAATGTGATGGTGACATCAAGAAAGCCGTTGATAAGTTGCGTACAATAGGTCTTGCTAAAGCTGACAAAAAATCTGATAGAGTAGCTTCAGATGGGCTCGTTGCTATGTGTTTGACTGAAAATTATGGTGCATTGGTTGAACTCAATTGCGAAACCGATTTTGTTGCAAGGAATGAGAAATTTATAGAGTTAGTTTCAAATTTAGCATCAATTGCTCATCAAGAACGCTGTATCAGCGTTGATGAGTTAAAAAATGCCAAGTATGAAAGCATTGGCACAGTGCAGGAAGCTATTATGAATGGTACGTCAGTTCTTGGTGAAAAGTTAGAGTTGAGCAAGCTTTGTTACCTAGAGGCTAAGGATGGAGTTGTTGCTGGTTATGTACACGGTGATGTACGTGGTTTAGGTAAAACTGGCGCTTTAGTTGCATTGCAATCACCCGGTGATAAGGCAAAGTTACAGGAAATTGGAAAACAAATAGCGATGCACATAGTTGCTATGAAGCCTGAAGCTTTGTCTATAGATGATTTAGATCAAATGAAGTTGAAAAATGAACGTTCTATAATTGAAGAGCAAGTAAGGAGCTTAAATAAACCTGAAGAAGTAGCAAAAAAAATAGTAGATGGACGAATGGCTAAGTACTATGAAGAAGTTGTTTTACTAGAACAAAAGTTCATAAAAGATGATAAAATGAAGGTTTCTGATTTTATAAAATCAAGCGAGGTGAGTGCTATTAAATTATCTGATTACAAGTTACTTGTTTTGGGCAGTGCAAACTAAATGGCAAGAAATGTCTTCCTTAGCAGATAAAGTAAAATACTCTAGAGTGTTATTGAAGATCTCTGGTGAAGCTTTGATGGGGTCACAGTCTTTTGGCCATGATATGGGAATAATAAGCCAATTATGCAAAGATATAGCTGATGTTAACAGGCTTGGAGTTCAGGTATGTATTGTTGTTGGTGGTGGTAATATCTTTCGTGGCGCATCTGCGTCTTTAAGTGGCTGTGAAAGAGCAAGCAGTGATTATATTGGAATGCTTGCAACTATAATCAATGCTTTAATTTTACAAAACTTTTTAGAAAAAAATTTAGTAGCTTCTAGGGTATTATCTGCAATACCCATGGCCACTGTATGTGAACCTTACATAAGAAGGAAAGCTATTCGTCATTTAGAAAAAGGTAGAGTGGTAATTTTTGCAGCAGGCACAGGCAACCCATTTTTTACTACAGATACAGCTGCAGCCTTACGTGCTGTTGAAATGAATTGTGATGTTATTCTAAAGGGTACACAAGTAAATGGTGTATACTCCGCTGATCCGAAAAAAAATGAGGATGCTGTAATGTATGATAGGCTTTCTTACACGGATTTATTGACTCGTGATTTAAAAGTTATGGATGCATCAGCAATTTCACTTGCTCGTGAGAATTCTATTCCAATTATAGTTTTTTCTTTGAAGGGAGAAAAAATAGTCAATATTATTAAGGGTCAAGGTACTTATACTATAGTTTCAGATTGTAAACAGTAGGTAATTTATGTTAAATGAAATAAAAGCTAAAACAAAAGAAAGAATGCTAAAAACTATTCAGTCCTTTCATGATGATATTAAAGGCGTACGCACTGGTAGAGCTAGCGCATCGTTGCTTGATGGTATAGTTGTAAATATCTATGGTGGACATCAAAAGTTAAATCAGGTTGCAGGCGTTTCAGTTATAGATAACAAAACCCTATCAATTAAAGTTTGGGATATTAATGTTGTAGGTGAAGTGAAAAATGCTATATTAAATGCCAACTTGAATTTAAATCCTGTTGTTGAGGGCAATACCATACGTATAGCTCTTCCGGATTTAACACAAGAAACCCGTGAAAAATTAGTAAAATTATTGCATCAGTTTTCTGAAAATGCGCGGATTGCCATCAGAAATATACGCAGAGATGTTATGGAAGAAATAGAGAAAATGAAGGGAAATAAGGAGATCTCAGAAGATGATTTTCATGGTGCTAAGAAGGAAATACAAAATATTACTGATGATAATATAAAAAAGATTGATGGTGAATTGTCCATCAAAGAAAAGGATATATTGCATCACTAAGGTAATATGAAAGAAACCTTCAGTAGTGAAAAAGAAAAAATTATATGCAAAGGTGTCATGGAGGTAGTCGACACACAACTGTATGAACGTTGCAATATTGCACAGTATTATACAGTAAATGATGTCATTCCAGTGTCCTCTTTTTTGTCATCCCAGTGCCTTTTTTCCCTGTCATCCCAGTGCGTAACACTGGGATACATCTTATTTTCATCATGGACATTATATGCTCTAAGAATCTGTTATCCATTTCCCTCTTTCCTGTCATCCCAGTGCGTGACACTGGGATACATCTTATTTTCATCATGGACATTATATGCCCCAAGAATCTGTTGTTCATTGCATAATTTGCAAATATTTTTATACTTAGATCCCAGTGTCACGCACTGGGATGACAGGAAAAAGGGCTACTGGGATGACACCTTTCAAGTAGAGATTGCTACTAAATCACTATTTTTGTACAGTGATATGTTAAGCACTCAGATGATATCGGGTGGTTTAGGTGAACTTTAAATGTTGAATCAAGAATCTTTACCGAAACATTTAGCAATTATTATGGATGGTAATGGTAGATGGGCGAACAATCAAGGAAAGGTAAAAATTGATGGTTATAAAAAGGGCAGTGAAGTTGCATACGATATTGCCAAGTATTGTACGGACCTAACCATACCCTACTTAACTTTGTATGCATTCTCTATGGAGAATTGGCTTAGACCCAAAAACGAAACTGACTGTCTATTTGATTTATTTTACTCCGTTTTAACTAATGAAGATAAAGTCAATTTCATTTGCAACTGTAACATTAAGTTGAATTTTATTGGCAATTTAAGTCTGTTATCCAGTAAAATATTGGATCAAATTAAAAAAGCAGAAGAAATGACACATAAGAACGATGGTTTATTACTCACTGTGGCAGTCAGTTACGGAGCAAAGCAAGAAATTACACAAGCTATAAGCAATATTATAAAAGAAAATATTGCTTATGTATCAGAAGAGGAATTTGAAAAATTTCTGTATACTAAAGATCTGCCAAAATTGGATTTATTAATTCGCACTGGCGGCGAAAAAAGATTAAGCAACTTTTTATTATGGCAAGCAGCTTATGCTGAATTGTATTTTTGTGATACTTTATGGCCTGATTTTTCTTGTCAAGATTTGAGTAAAGCATTAGAAGATTATACAAAAAGAGAGAAAAAATATGGTAGATAATAATTTTATAATTAGAATGTTGTCCTCAATAGTAATATTATTCATATTTTCCTTTGCTACATATTTCAGTGATTTATCGTTTTACCTATTGATTTTTTCAATAGCAGTTTTATCTTCTTTTGAATGGTATAATCTAACCCAAGGAAACAAAATTTTATACGTTTTCGCATTATTATTGATTGCACTACCAAGCGCCTCATTAATATATTTATATAATCTACCACAGGGAAAATACGCATTAGTATGGTTCGTCTTAACCATTTGGGGAATTGACATTACTGCCTACCTATTTGGTAAGAATTTTGGTGGAGCTAAAATTTGCCCAATTCTTAGCCCTGGAAAAACTTGGACAGGACTTCTTGGTGCGATTTTAGCTGGAGTAGTGTGCACAATTTTTGGATCAATATTTTTTGGTCTATTTTCAATTTTTTATTCTCCAATCATTGGCCTTGCAATCGCTATTCTAGCGCAACTTGGCGATTTCACTGAGTCGCTTGTTAAAAGAGCTTACGGTGTTAAAGATAGTGGAAGTATGATACCTGGCCATGGAGGAGTGCTCGATCGTATGGATAGTTTCATTTTTACTGCCCCTCTTCTTGCTATTTACATAAGCTAAGTCTGCAGAAGAAACAAAGTGCCATTAGAGGTCATCCCTAGTCAGCTCCCCAACCGCTTCTACAGTACAGTCATGGACAAACGTCTTTTCACAATAAGGGCAGGCTATTTCCTCTTCTTCTCCCATATCTAAATATATTAATGGATGGCCGGAACCCTCATTATTCTCATCACCATGACAACAAACTTTTCTATTATTAACCCTCACTTTTGACATGCTACTCCTTTAGCTTATAACATTTTATATATTGAATATACCCATTCAGAAATAAAAAACAACAAGCACTATTCTCCATTTTTTATCCTATTCAGGTTAATCAATTCGTTTTGAACGCCTTTTGATACAAATTTGCTAACATCTTCTCCTAATCTTGCTATTTCCTTTACAAAACTTGATGAGATAAATTGAGTATCTTCAGAAGCAGGAAGAAATATGGTTTCGATTTCAGGAAGAAGTTTATAATTTACCCAACTCATTTGAAACTCGTAATCAAAATCCGATACTGCTCTTAATCCTCTAATAATAACAGAAGCATTCTGCTCTTTGGCAAACTTCACTAGCAACCCATTAAAAGATATAACATCTGCATCAATTCCTAGCCCTTTGATTTCACTTTCAGCCATGCTTGTGCGTAGCTTTGTGTCAAAGGCAACATGCTTATTAACGTTTTCTGCAACTCCTATTATTAATTTATCGACTAGTTTACACGCTCTTTTGATTATGTCAATATGCCCAAAAGTTATAGGGTCAAATGTGCCAGGGTAGATTCCTATTCTGTTATTAATGTTCATCCTTTATTTTTATATAAACTACTTTAAAAACTTTTGATAGACATAATAACATTTTTTATCTAAAAATGAAAGTATACAGTTGGCCTGATAGCTCAGTTGGTAGAGCAAAGGACTGAAAATCCTTGTGTCGCTGGTTCGATTCCTGCTCAGGCCACCTTCTCTTTCTTGGCAAATTTGCCTTTTTGTTATAAAATACTCTATATCGTAATATAAATATTAGAGAGGCAAGTTATGGTGTATAAATATTACAATAAAGTATTTAAGATCTTATTAATTATAGTTCTATTATTAAGCAATATTACTTATGCTGGCGTTAGTGAAAAACCGGCATCTCAACATGTAACCAGAAAAGAAGAACCAGCGTCAACTGCCTTGACGGCAGAAAATACAGTAAATAATGACATAGTTGTTGGTTTGTTGAAAACGGAAGAAGCACATGAGCTTGGGCTATCTCAAAATATCTACGAGATGTTTAATAACTTTGGGGTTAAGACTGTACTGATTGATTATAATAAGATAATTAGCCTTAAAAAAATTCAGACAGAGTCACTTAATCTCGCAAAACAAGATGAAACATTGGCAAAGAAGCTTACATTAGACCGAATAAAAATTGAAGTTGCAAAGTTTATTAAAGAGCACAAAATAAATAGAATATTTATTCCGGATAATTTACACTCAGCACCCACTCCTTGTCGCCAGCTTGTTACTGAAGCAATTGCAAAAATAGTGGATGATAACCCTGCAATTCATTTACTTGGCATATGTGAAGGCATAATGAATGCAAAGGGAATTGAAGTAGTGAGTGTTGTGAGTGATGAAGAGAAGCGAAGATCTCATTTAAAATCAGCATCTAATCCACATAAAGAGGATGCACCTCTCCAGCAGATAAAGATCGTTCCAAACAGTCGTTTAGCGGAATTAGTAGCTAAATTCTTAATACCTAATGAAAATGGCTGGTTTTCAACATATTTTCCAGATGCTCATTCAGGGGCAGTAAGTAATACACCAGAAAATAGAAGAAAATTGGAGTTACTTGGATATAAAGTTGCAGCATTTTCCAGTGATGGGGTAATAGAGGCTATTGAAGATAAGCACGGTAATATTTACTTTCAATGTCATCCAGAAGCTCTTGTTGTAAAATCAGATAAAAACCTCTATTTATCACATCACAAGGAACGTCAAGTGTCTACACTAGTTGCTATAGCGATTATAAATGATTTTCTTTATCGTGCTTAATGGCTATAGCTTTAGATTTACCAACGATTTGATAAACGACAAATTCGTCATCCCGCTGCTTGTTAGCGGGATCTAGAGATACCGCGGCGGTATGACTTGCATTAGCTATAAAATAGTAGTTTATATAAATCCCATAGCATGCCGAATGAAGCTTTTTTTGAGAAAATTTGAATTTTCAACTGCAATCAAGCCAAGATTTCTTAGTGCTTTAGCGCAGAATATTCTGTTGGAGAACATCCTATTTAATCCATCAGTTGCAAGCGCCATTGTAAAATTATCAAAGTATCTGTTACGTGAAATTTTCTTTAATAAATAACTACTGCCAACATCAATACCAGATGCTTTTGCAGCAACTATGTGCTTTATAACACTTTCTACATCTCTAATTCCAAGATTAAGCCCTTGACCTGCAACTGGATGAATTGAATGTGCTGCATCGCCGATAAGCAAAACTCTACCCTTATATAACTTTTTTGCGAAAACAAAACTTAAAGGATAAAGTTTTCTTTCACCCTCTAATTTTATCTCTCCTAAATAAGAACCAAATCTTTTTTTGAGCTCTATAATAAATTCTTCTTCAGACAGATCCATTAGCATTTTTGAAATTCCAGATTTTTCTGTCCAAACTATCGAAGAAGTATAGCCACCCTTCATCGGTAGAATTGCAAATGGACCGCCAGGAAAAAAACGCTCTACAGCTAAGTTTTGGTGATGCAGTTCATGCTTTACATTAAATACTATGCTACTTTGTTTATAATCAAATTTCACTGTCGGTATAGAAAATAACTCTGGTAGTTTAGAGTTTTTGCCTTCAGCGCAGATAAGTAGCGATGATATTAATTCCTGGTTATTATCAAGAATAACTTCCACATATCCTGAATCACAAGCAATTGTTTTATAGGAATGTGGAGAGTATATATTTAGTTTATTCAGAAAATTATTGTTGATTGCATTCCATATAGTAGCATTGTTAATAACATAACCCATTGGTTCTTCATCAACCATTTTATGATTGTAATGCACAGTAACCGCATCTAATATGCATATATCAAGTATTGGCTCAGCTTCGCTTTCTATAAACTGCCAAATCCCTAATTTTTCCAATATTTTTTTCGAGCCTTGAGAAATAGCAAATGCTCGGTTGTCATCTACTACACGTGGTAGACTATTTTTTTCAATCACAGCTACAGACACAGAGTCACAACTGAGGCCAATTGCAGTAATAAGACCAAGTAACCCACCACCTGAAATGATTACATCATAATTCATTTTATTCACGCTAATTGTAAAATTATATTTTATCTATTTTGAAAATAGTTTAAACAAACTTTGTATACTATGAGTAAAAGACTTTAAGGTTTTCTTATATACAAATTAAGTCTCTTAGAACCTGTCTTGAAAATGGCTAAGCATAGAAGTAATCATATTAGATTTCTTGCATAACCCAAACTAAGTAGAAAAAAGGCAACTCCCCTGTCATCCCAGTAGCCCTTTCTTGTCATCCCAGTGCGTGACACTGGGATCTCATTTTACTTTATAATGATGTCATGGAAGTAGCTGACACTGGAATTCAGAAAAAAGGATGATGTCATTCCAGTCTGGAATCCAGCCTTTCCATAATCATCAAAACGTTGTATTTTAACATAAAACAGCTATTTTTATACTTAATAAAATTCCTGGATCCCAGACTGGGATGACACCCTTCTGGTAGACAATGTTCGTACAGTTGTGGATTCATTCGCGGTATAAATTCCGCTAACTAGTAGCGGAATGACGGTTTTTCAAATTATAGGTAAACCTAATCCACTTTAGCTATAACATCTTTAGCAATGTCTTCATAAATCTCTGCCAAATCTTCACTTAGCATTAAAGGATTTCCACAATCAGAAGCATGACATATTTGTGGATCCAGAGGAATCCTGCCTAATAGTTTGATGCCCAGCTCCTCAGACATTCTTTTTGCGCCGTCTTTTCCAAATATGTATATTTCTGAGTCATTTTGAATGAAATAACTCATATTTTCCACAATGCCAATAATCGGTATACTGAGCTTTTTAAGCATATCATAAATTTTGCGAGCATCGATTAAAGAGAGCTCCTGTGGAGTTGAAACTATTATCGCCCCGGTTAAGTTAAAATTTTCCATAAGACTTAAATGCACATCGCCAGTTCCAGGTGGTGTATCAACTATCAAATACTCTATATCGGACCACTTTGTTCCCATGAGCAGATTATAAAGTGCTTTTGTGATCATAGGTCCGCGCCATATTGCTGCACGATCCTTGTCAACAAAATAGCCGATTGAAATAGTATGCAGTCCATACCTTTCTATAGGTATTGCTTTTCCACCCTGTATTTCTGGCTTTAATTTTTCAGTGCTAAGCATTTTAGGAATTGAAGGACCATATATATCTGCATCAACCAGCGCAACTTTATGTTTCAACTTTGCTAATGAGAGAGCAAGATTTAGCGCAACTGTGGACTTGCCCACACCGCCTTTACCAGAGGCCACAACGATTATATTTTTCACTCCTTCGATATGTAATTTAGCTTTTTGTTGCCCAGTTTGTTTTTGACAAGTAGCAACCACGATCACTTTTGTCACCCCCGGTATAGCTTTAACAGCTTGCTCACAATTTCTTCTTAATTCTTCGTTTGCTTGCGTGTTACCGGCAACTTCAAGCGCAAAACCAATGTCCCCGCCTTTAATAATGATTGAGGATATTATGCCAAGAGCGATCACATCTTTACCGCTTTTTTGCTCTATGACTTTTTTTAAGTTCTCTCTTACAATTTCTTCGTTGATCATTAGACCTCTTACATAGCAGATCCCAGTGCGGAACATTTGTTTCGGAAACAGTATGTTAAATGTTATAGCAGGTTTTGCCTAGAACACAAGCCAAGTACTGGTTCACTTTATGACAGTATCATGAAAGTAGCCTCTTTCTTGTCATCCAAGTAGCCCCTTCTCCTGTCATCCAAGTAGCTTGACACTGGTTTACTTTATGATGATGTCATGAAAGTAGCTGACACTGGTTCTTTTTTTCTAGATCCCAGTGTCACGCACTGGGATGACAAAAAAAGGAGCACTGGAATGACAGCAGTCCCACGTCATACCGCGATTCATTCGCGGTATCTCTTAACATAGATCCCGCTAACACGTAGCGGGATGACGAATATACCGCCACGAACCGTCATACCGCCACGAACCGTCATACCGCGATTCATTCGCGGTATCTCTTAACATAGATCCCGCTAACACGTAGTGGGATGACGGTTGTCGGTGAACCTAAGTTACTTTAGCTACAAACATTAAGAAATTTACCAAATGAAAAAAAAGGCAAAAGAAGCCCCGTGGTTATTATCCGCTTTAAAATATTGGCGTTTTTTATGTTTTAAACGCTTGACAAGCGAGATAGTACGCTGCTACGAAAATTACCTGCAAAAAGAAACCTCTACTCCTTATTCTTTGCCCTTCCTGCACGCTTACGTTCATTTGGATCAAGGAATTTCTTGCGTAAACGTATAGATTTTGGAGTTACTTCCACCAATTCATCATCATCTATATACGCTATCATATCCTCCAGTGTCATTATCTTTGGAGGAGTGAGTTTTATGGCTTCATCACTACCTGAAGCTCTTACGTTTGTTAATTGCTTACCTTTTAGCACGTTTATCTCCAAATCATTGTCACGGCTATGCTGGCCGACAATCATGCCACAATATACCTTATCCTGTGGCTTGATAAACATAATTCCCCTGTCTTGCAAATTGAAAATTGCATACGCCACAGCCTCACCCTTATCTGTAGAAATTAAAACTCCATTGCGCCTTCCAGAAATTGGACCTTTATGTGGAGCATAACTATGAAATAAACGGTTAATTATGCCTGTGCCCCGAGAATCAGTTAAAAACTCTCCTTGATAACCAATTAATCCTCTTGATGGCACTAAAAACGTTAATCTTGTCCTACCATTACCAGAAGGTCTCATGTCAGTCACTTCACCTTTTCGGAAGCTGAGTTTTTCCATGATGATTCCACTATATTCATCATCTACATCAATTACTACTTCCTCTATAGGTTCAAGTTTTTTGCCATCTTCTTCCTTAAATAGCACGCGAGGGCGTGATACTGAAAGCTCAAAACCTTCTCTCCTCATATTTTCAATTAACACTCCAAGCTGTAGCTCACCACGTCCACCTACTTCAAACGCTTCACCACTTGATGCCAAAGTTACGGTAATTGCAACATTTGTTTCTGCTTCTGCATATAAACGATCCTTTATAACGGTTGAGGTAAGCTTTGTTCCCTCTTGTCCGGCAAAAGGTGAATCATTAACACTCAGAGTAATCGCCATCGTCGGCGGATCAACTGGAGTTGAGCTTACTGCAGTTGTAACCTCTGGTACTGCTATAGTGTCAGAAACTGAAGCTTTCTCAAGTCCTGCAATTGCAATTATGTCTCCCGCCACAGCTTGTTCTACTGGAATACGTTTCAAGCCAGAAAATGAGAGCAACTTAGTTAATCTCCCTCGTTCAATTACTTTACCGTCCAGATCAAGTACCTTAAGATCTGAATTGACTTTTGCAACGCCCTGATAAACCTTTCCTGTCAATATTCTGCCAAGAAACTTATCAGACTCAAGTAGAGTGACCAACATAGCAAAAGGGGCATTTTGATCATAAACAGAAGGTTTTATATAATCTATAACCGTTGAAAATAATGGGCTTAAATCTTTTCTTTCATCAGAAAGCTCCTTAGCACACCAACCATTTCTACCTGAAGCATACAACACTGGAAAATCTAGCTGCTCGTTGGTTGCATCAAGGTTAAAAAATAACTCATATATTTCATTTAATACTTCATCAATTCTGCTGTCTGGTCGGTCGACCTTATTGATTATCACAATTGGCTTCAAATTTGCTTTTAGTGCTTTTGACAACACAAATTTAGTTTGTGGCATGGGACCTTCCGCAGCGTCAACCAGCAGCAACACACCATCTGCCATGCACAATACCCTTTCTACTTCTCCACCAAAGTCTGCGTGCCCTGGCGTATCAATAATATTGATTTTTTCATCACCCCACATTATTGATGTGCATTTTGCAAGTATTGTAATTCCGCGCTCACGTTCTTGGTCGCCACTATCCATAACTCGCTCTTGAACTTCTTGATTCTCACGGAACGTGCCACTTTGTTTTAACATGTTATCAAGCAAAGTAGTTTTACCGTGGTCAACGTGTGCGATTATTGCTATATTACGGATCGATTTAAATTCGTTCATTTTCTATCATTTCAAAATTAATTTAGTAATAAGTATACATAAAATACACTTGGAGTAAATAACTAAAGCTGTGTATAAGTGCTGTGTTTCCAAGATATTATAGGATTACTTTGTTAAATATTCTCTACTCCCAGGTTTTGTTATGGGTAGTTGTTTTAATTCACTTGGAAGTTCTTCCTCGCTGTAGTTTTGGATGTTCAGTTCAATCAAAGATATGACAGGAAAAGGCAGTTTCGTTTCACTATTCCTCTTTATTAGAGAAGCTTCAGCAATGACTTTACCTCCCTCCCCTTCTGCACATTTCACTGCTTCAAGTGAAGATTTGCCTGTGGTTATCACATCCTCGATAAGTAATATTTTCTCACCCTTTTTGATCTTAAATCCACGGCGTAATTCAAACTTGCCATTAACGCGCTCGCAAAACATTGTCTTTATTCCAAGCTGCCTGCCAATCTCATAACCTACAACTATTCCGCCAATTGCAGGAGATAATATTAAATCTATGGAGCTATTTAATTCTTTTTTTATTTTATCTGCCAGTAATGCGCAAACTTTCATGGCTCTGCTTGGATTTTCAAAAATTTTAGCGCATTGTATATATGTATTGCTATGCAATCCAGAAGATAAAACAAAATGCCCATGCAAAATTGCTTCTGCTTCTTTAAATTCTTTTATTATTAGGTTGTTTTCGTCTAATATCATTTTTTAAGTTTCACTATTACATTCTTTATTAATTATCTGAGTGATACAAATATCAGACCACACGTTTATTGCAGTTTCAAACATATCGATGATTGTATAAATAGGCAAAATCAGTCCCATAATATGCAGAGGAACATTCATCGACATGAGATAACTGGTTGCCATAAAATAGCACCCCATCGGCACTCCAGCGTTACCAATTGCTGCACTAGTTGCTAAAAAAATCCATATAAACATTTCGCTTAAGGAAAATGCGCATCCATTCATCTCTGCAACAAACATTACAGTGATTAGTATAAATGCAGCACATGCATTCATATTAATTGTTGTGCATATTGGTAAAATAAAGGACGACAATTTCTTTGGCACCTTTAGCTTATTTTGCACACAGTCTATAGTTGTTGGCAATGTTGCACTGGATGATTTAGAAAAAAACGCAAGTGTGAGTGCCGGCATAACCCCTTTCAGCGTTTGAATTGGTGATATGCCTTTATACCACATAAGTAGCGGTAAAATCAGAAATGCCTGCACAAAATTTGCAGACATTATGCAAACAAAATACCATAAAAGACTGTAGAACTCGCTACCACCTTTTAATTCGTGCAAAAAACATGTAATAAAAGACCACACAGCAAGTGGAACAAGCTTTAGTAACCCCTGAGCAATTTTAAGTAACGTATCGAAAAGTGCAGAGAATATTTGATGTAATATGTCCTGCTTTTCTTTTGAAAGTGAAACAATAGCTCCACCCATCAAAAAAGCGATCAATATGCTACCAATAACGTTATTTTCAAGAAAAACTTGCACAAAATTCGAAGGAATGAGTGATTTTAAGTATGAAAAGTAACTGTAATTGTTATTATCCAAACTTCCTATCGTGTTACATATGAAATTTTTTTTCACTGGGTCTATTAGCAGGTAAAACAATAATGCAACAAACGCAGCTATAATAGTTGTAAGCAGCGTATAAAATAGTGTTTTCTTAACTAAGGTTTTAATTTCGATTGAGTCTTTAAGTCCTGAAATTGTGGAAACTATTGATAGAAAAACTAAAGGTAAACTTATTAATTTCAACAAACTAACAAATATGTCACTAAACAGCTTTGCTATTTCAAATATAATCTCACTGTTTAAATAGTAAGCAACTATTGCAAACAGTATAGAAAAGAGTATTGCAAACTTGTGCATTGAAAATAAAACTTCAAAGTAACATTATACAACAATTTTGCTGTTTTGGAATCAGATTGATAGACAAAATAACTTTACAAATTAGGAAAAGATAAGAGGATGCGTTTATTCGGAGACAGTAGACTTCTTGCATAACCCAAACTAAGTAGAAAAAGGTATCATCCGAGTAGTTGACACTGGTTCCTTTATGACGGCAGTGCCCAGATACTGGAATCCAGCCTTTCTGCAATCTCATCGAAAACGTTTTTCTATGCTAGTTTGCTTGTGAGCAAGCAAACTTTCCTGGATCCCAATGTCTGGGCACTGGGATGACACCCTACTTAACCGTCATACCGCGATTCATTCGCGGTATCTCTTAACATAGATCCCGCTAACAAGCAGCGGGATGACGATTGTCATTTAGCCATAAATATTAAGAAATTTACCGAATAAAAAAAAGGCAAAAGAAGCCCCATGGTTAACTAGTTATTTATATGTACTTCAAAATATTGGCGTTTTTTTTCTAAACGCTTAATAACCGCGATTCAGCCGCTTTTAAATGCGACTAACCTAAATTACAAACATTAAGAAATTTACTAAGTGGAAAAAAAGGCAAAGAAACCCTAAGGTAGCTAGTATTCAAATTCTCCCTTGTCTATTTGACGTCTTTTGCTGTCTTAAACGCTTTATAAGCGCGTTTCGGCTTGTATAGGTAGAAACCTAAAAGTTTTATAAAAACATGAGGTGCACATAGTGCAAAAAATTAAGCATGATTTACGCCAAATACATTAAGTTTTTTTGTTATTAATCCACTGCAGAGATTGCGAAGGTAAATAATTAGCTTCAGTTTCATGATAAGGGAGCTGGCGGAGTTTGTCAAGGAAGTTTTTCGTTTCTATTCCCAATAAAAGTTTATTATATGGTTATGCAAGAAGTCTAGTGGAATTGGCTAATATTTCTTAATTTAAATTCAGGTGCACTTAGCCCATTCTGGTGATAACAAATTGGAACAGATAAGGTATGATAACTAACTTTTCTGTGAGTATATAGTTTTGCCAGACACAACAGTACGTACCACGTGCCCTTTTACTTTGCGCCCATCGAAAGGGGAATTCTTTGATTTACTAGCAAAGTTGTCAGTTTTAATTTCCCATTCATGATTGAGGTCAACTAAAATTAAGTCTGCAGCAAGGTTTTTTTGTATACGACCACGTGATACGTGTATTATATCTGCAGGCTTATATGTCAATTTTGCAAGCACATCAAGTAGACCCATTTGCCCACTGTGGTAAAGTTCAAGTGAAAGGGGCAGCATTGTTTCAAGGCCAACAATACCAAATGCAGCATTTTCAAGTGGAAGATCTTTAGAATTACGATCATGCGGAGCGTGATCGGTTGCAATGCAATCAATCACACCTGTCTTTAAACCTTCAACCATAGCTAAACGATCTTCTTCAGTGCGAAGCGGAGGGTTCATTTTTGCAATTGCTCCATGTTGTTTTACTATATTTTCAGTCAAAGTGAAGTGATGAGGGGTTACTTCACATGTAACATTTAATCCCAAATCTTTCGCACGTTTAATAGCATCAAGTGAATCTTTTGAAGAGACATGTAGAATATGGTAGTGCACATTTTCCATATCTTTCATGAGCAGTATATCACGATTTACCATAACCGATTCTGACGCACTCAAGATTCCCTTTACTCCCAATTCTTCAGAAATTTTACCTTCGTTGATTGCACCACCTGCTGATAAATTTAAATCTTCTGCATGTTGAGCAATAGGAACACCCAGCATACTTGAATAAAGCAGCGCCTGTCTCATAATCATTGGGTTCATAACTGGCATGCCATCATCAGTGAACCCAACCGCACCTGCTTCCTTTAAAAGTGCCATTTCAGTCAACTTTTCTTCCGAAGTGGTAATTTTAGCGTAAAATTCAACGTTTACATGTGAAGTTTCAAGTGCTCTATATTTCAAATATTTAGCCAAAACAACGCTATCAATTGCTGGAACAGTGTTCGGCTGACAAACTACAGTTGTAACGCCTCCCGCAGCTGCAGATTTGCTGCCTGTATATATAGTTTCTTTATGTTCTTGGCCTGGTTCACGAAAATGTACGTGAATGTCAATAAGGCCTGGCATTAGAACAAGCCCTTTACAGTCTATTGTTTCATCGATCCCACTTGTTGAAAATAATGATTCACCAAAGTCAACAATTTTATCCCCTTCAGTCAATAATGAACCTTTTATATCAAGCTTAGTTTCGGGATCGATAACACGAGCATTAATATATGCAATTTTATAGCCTTCCTTTTGCCCTGTTTGCAGCAAATTCCAAGTTTGAGTCATTATATTTGAGTATCGATTATAAAATAAATCTAAAGTTTTTTTAACAAAATACAACCAAATAAAAACGCAGACTAAAGTTGCGAGAGCTGTCTTGAATTAAAATTGTCCCAAAAATTTGGCTCTTATAACCGAGTTACTTCAGTTTTAACGTTAATATGAAAAACTCTTAGCTCTGTTGAAGGATTTTCCAGTTGAATATCTAGCTCATTCTGTATGTTCGATAAACAAATCAAAGCTGAGTCAAAATTTTCATCACACTGCTTCGCTTCATGCATACCATCGATTATTTCCTCTAATTCTTCCACATCATCCATTTCTTGCGGCGCACTTTTTAATATCGCTTTTATTTGGTTTAAATTTTGACGAATTTTCTCCTGATATCCAGCAATTCTCTCTTGATATATATCAATTATTTTTTGACATGCGTTGCCTCTAAATGGATGTTCTTTTTTCTCTTTTATGTAAGAACTTTGAAAGTCTTTACAGTTAAGGATTGCTTCTCTATGTTTTTTTATGTCATTAATTGCACTGACTATCGACTTATCTATTTTCTTCAAATTTTCTTCCCGTCCTTCTCTTTTAATTATACTTTTGGATTCATTTTTCATTTGGTTCATTTTGTCATACAGGTTTCTGCATTCTTTGTAAGATACCATTGGTTGTAATATTCCTTCTTCTACACCTTTATTGTAAAAATTCTTCAACTCATTACTTGATAGTATTGTTATAGCATCTTCCCTTTTGCCTTGTGATTTAGGATACTTTTTATTCAATGAACTAACATGATTTAACAAGAAATCTTTAACTAGCTCTTCCTTTTTAACTTCAGCTAATTTTTCTAGTGTTTCTATATATTTCAGAACTTCCGCAAAGAGCTGTCCACCAGATGGAGCAAATCCTTGAAGTGGTTTACTCTGAGCTTTATAAAAATCGGTTTGTAAAAAATCTTCAGCTTGTTTTTTTATTACTGAAAGTTCATTGAAGGCTTTTTCTGGATTGATTTTTCTCAAAATACCAACAGTTTTTCTAATCGCTTTTTCTCTCTTTTTATTATCTTGCTTTTCATTTAATATCAGATGTTCAGTTTTGGTAAAAGCATTACCTTGATCACTCTTTGCAATGTTACAAACGATGTTTTTTACAACTTTTTCAGTTGCTGCATAATCTATTTCTTTTGCAAAGCAGTCAACAAATGATTGCCAAACTTTTTTATTAACAAGCTTACTTGTCTTATTTTCAAAATCTTCTCTACTTTTGAATCCTAAAATAGTATAGAGATTTTTTTCAACTATTGGTTCGGCATGTTGTTTTGCCACTTTACCTTTTATATTGAATGGAAATTTACTAATCTTAGTTGTACCCACAATGTTACCTCAATATTAACGCTATCTATAAAAGTATAAAGATTTAATATTTAATTTTTAATTAATACTAGCACAGCTAACTACGGGGGCATTATGCTAGCATCAATAGCAAGCGTCAATTAACACTTTAACTTCTAACTTGTCATCAGTAATATTGTTTATATAAAAACTATAATTTTTTATGCCTGAACTTGGGAATATATTGCTACTCATAGCCTGCTTATTGTCTTTGACATATTTGTTTTTACCGCTTAGTTCTTGTCGGTTTATTACCACTGCCATATTTTTTTGTGTATCAACATCAATGGCTATTTTGATCTACTGCCACATTACAAATGATTTCTCACTCGAAAACGTATATTACCACTCACACACAACAAAACCTTTGATCTATAAGATTTGTGGAGTTTGGGGAAATAAAGAAGGGTCTATGTTGCTTTGGACATTAGTGCTTACCTTTTACCTATTTCTGATGGGTATTTTTACTGATAACGACAGTAAATTGAAGAAAGTATCCTTGATCACCCAAGGCTTGATTTGCTTTTGTTTTTTACTGTTCACTTTACTTGAATCCAGCCCCTTCACTAAAATGCCAAGCGTTGAAAAAGATGGATTGGGTTTTAATCCGATATTGCAAGATATAGGCCTTGCTATTCATCCACCGATATTATATTTGGGGTACCTTGGATTTAGCGTTCCTTTTTCGCTCTCTATAGCTGGATTAATTGCAAATACTGAAGGAAATGTTTGGGCTAAAATTGTCAGGCCTTGGGTACTTATTTCTTGGTCGCTGCTCACTTTGGGCATCAGCTTGGGTAGCTGGTGGGCATATCGCGAACTTGGGTGGGGTGGATTTTGGTTTTGGGATCCAGTGGAAAACGTTTCTTTGATACCGTGGCTAATTGCAGTGGCGCTGACACATTTGTTGCTCGTTGTACGAAATTTCAATACTTTAAGGAATTTCGCTATTTTACTTACGCTTACAACTTTTATATTGAGTGTAACTGGAACATTTCTAGTCCGCTCAGGAATACTCACCTCAGTGCACACGTTTGCAGATGACTCAAGGTATGGACTGTATATATTAGCTCTACTTGGTGTAATTACAGTCAGTAGCTTAGTAATATTTGTAGTGTTTACGAGAAAAAATCGCACATCTTTCCAGTGCTCGACATTGGAATCCAGAAAGAAATCTGCTACTCAAGTGACAGAGGGTAGAAGATTCTTTTCACGCCTTACGATGATGCTGATGAACAATTTATTATTTATTACTGCCTTTTTCATCGTGTTCGTTGGCACTTTATACCCTACAGTGCTTGAGTATTTAACCGGTGAATTAATTTCAGTTGGAGCACCATATTACAATTCTTTATTTAATCCTATTGCACTAGCTATTCTAGTGCTCACCATGATCGGGCAATACTGCCGTTGGCAGGGAAATAGTCTATTGCCAATATTTCGTGAATACAGATTTTCATTCTGTAGTGCTGCAGCTATTTTGCCGTTTATCTTTCACATGGAGCTAATAATTGTGCTATCAATTACTATCTCCATAGCATTATTAATCTTTGTTTTAGAAGCATATAGTAAAAGAATTTGTTTATTTAAGGTAGCATTTGGTGAATCAATTTTATTAGCAAGAAAAGTTTCTAAATCCTACTATGCAATGATGGCAGCTCATGCTGGAGTGGCAATTTTAGTGCTTGGTATAGCTTATTCAGTTGGTTGGCAGGAGAAAAAAGAAAATTACTTAAAAATAGGGGATAGCATAACAGTCAATAAATTTAAAGTTACTTTACGAAATATTGAGCTAATAAAAGAAAAAAATTTCCATGCAGTGAGAGGTACAATGGATATCAGGAATTTGCTGAATAATAAGATATTGGGTGAGATAACCCCTGAATATAGATTTTACCTTGTGGAAGGTCAGAAAAATGTTGAAAGCAGTATCTACCACAATTTGCTTTCTGATATTTATGTTGTAATCGGTGAGATTGATAAGAGTAAGAGCAAAATCGCAGCTAAAGTGCACTATAAACCTGGAATGTCTATAATCTGGCTTGGATCCTTCCTCATCGCTTTTGGTTCGCTCCTTGCTGCTTTTCCTTTATTGAGAAGATTTTAATAGGACTCCTTTATACTATAACGAAAAAACTTCCTTGACAAACTCCGCCAGCGCCCTTATCATGGTATTGAAGGTATTCAGTTATCTTCATCTGTGCAGATTAAACAGCAAGAAAACAACGTAATTGGCGTCTTATTTTTAATTTTTTGCACTATGTGCACCTTATGTCTTCACAATATTTCTAGGTTTTTACCTACACAAGCTGAAACGCGCTTATAAGTCGTTTAAGACAGTATAGTACGCCAATTTGCAGGATTAGAGAGTGACAACTAGCTAACGCGGGGTTTCTTTTGCCTTTTTTTCTGCTTAGTGAATTTCTTAAACATTTATAGCTTAAGTTAGTTGCACTTAAAAGCAGCTAAATTGCAGTGTTTAAGACTTAAAAAACGCCAAATACTGAAAATAGACAATGACTAGGGCTTCTTTTGCCTTTTTTTTGTTTGGTAAATTCCTTAATATTTATAGCTAAACGACAACCGTCATCCCGCTGCTTGTTAGCGGGATCTAGAGATACCGCGGCGGTATGACGGTTCGTGGCGGTATGACGGTTCGCGGCGGTATAGTAATTCGTCATCCCGCTACTTGTTAGCGGGATCTATCCGCGGCGGTATGACGTAGGACCGCTGTCATTCCAGTCTGGAATCTAGTTCTTATTGTACATTTACTTAGTGTAGAGTTAAGTTTCCTGGATCCAAGTAGTCTGGGCACTGGGACGACACCCTTTTGGATGGAAACCTCAGCTACTTTCATGACACCATTCTTTCTTCTGGATCCCAGTGTCAAGCACTGGGATGACATCATAGGGGTACTAGCCTGACAACCGTCATCCCGCTGCTTGTTAGCGGGATCTAGAGATACCGCAGCGGTATGACGTAGGACTGCTGTGATACCATTATAGAGTGAACCAGTGTCAGCTACTCGGATGACAGAGAAGTCCAATCACAGAATAAACTAGTGAATTTTTTGAAAAGTATATAAAATTCAAGTGATTATTTTAAGTAAATAGCATGGCACTTAGACTCATTCCAGATAACCTCAATATCAAGTTTAGTAAATATAGGGATTTGACTGCACTCGTTAGCATTATTTTTATCATCTTTTCAATGCTCACTGTTGTGCTGCGTGGAGTGAACTTAGGCATAGACTTTGCAGGCGGAATTTTGATAGAGATAAAATCTTCAGATGAGAATCACTCTATTCTCGATGCATTAAAAGAAAATGGTTTTACAGTGCAGAGTTCAAAAGCGGGTGATAATTTAGTCATGCGTTTTAAAGATGAAGGAGATGAAGATAAAATCAAAAAGATAAAAAGCATACTAGAAGAAAAGCTAGGTAGCTCAATAAGCTATCGTAAAATAGACTATGTTGGCCCACAAATAAGCTCAACACAAATATTTGAAGGAATGTTATCCATGTTGATCGCAATTGTTGGAATATTTTTTTACGTTTGGTTTAGATTTAATTGGCAATGTGGATTCAGTGGAATAACAGCACTGATTCATGACGTGATTTTAACTGTTGGTTTTATTAGCCTAACTGGCATTGAGTTTAATATTTCATCAGTTGCAGCTCTCCTCACTGTCATTGGTTATTCAATCAATAACTCAGTAATTATATACGATCGGATTCGAGAGTATTGCAAGAGTGGTAAAAGTGGGCGGATGAGTGAGATAGTAGATGCAAGTATCAACGCTACATTATTTCGCACTATATTAACCTCGGGTACAACCCTTCTTGCTGCTCTTCCTTTGACATTAATCTGCACAGATGCAGTGAGAGACTTCAGCTTGATCATTTTTTTTGGTATTTTGATTGGCACTTGTTCTGCAATATTTATTTCTGCTCCTATATTAACCTACAGAGCTTTGATAAGTAGATTGTAGAAGTGTTTAGTCGCGGTATAATATCAACTTATTATCTCTTATAGTGAAATGAAAATACCTTAAAAAGCTCATTCCAAGTAGTGAATGAGACATAGAATGAGTGTTAACGCTCGCCTGTACATCATTAACTAAAAAATTCCCTATTTTAACCTGAGGGATGTGAACAACACCAGCTTTTATTTGACCTTTAGCAGTTTCATATATTTTAAAATCCTGAACGTTTTGTAAGTTAATACCAACATGTAATGCGTCTTTTTGTGATAGAACAATATCGGTTGCTCCGGTATCAAGCAAAAACGTTATATTGCGATCATTGACCTGAGCCTGAATATAAAAGTGTCCATCGTATGATTTCGTAAATTCGATACTTCCACTATTCTGACCACTATTCTGAATTCTCCCTTTATATGGTAAAAAAGTACTGAGAAATCTGTCGCTTAGTTTGTCCCTTTGTGAATCAATAAGCATTGAAGTGGCAGCTATTATTAGTAACCAAATAACTAGATTTTTCACCGCGTTCATATTGTTAAAATTTGAAGCTATTAAAATAAATTTTAAAGATTAGCGTTAAAAGTTATTATTAAAAATAAGTAAATTTCATTGTTTTAGTACAATATTTAATATACACTTTAAGAAGATATGTTTGATTTAATTTCATGTCAGAAGCAAAAAGTTTAATTTTAGCAGCTATCCTTTCCATGTTGATCATGGTATCTTGGCGCATTATTTATGATAATTTTTTTAGTGCAAACCACAACCAGCCATTGATTGAAAATATTGAACATATCGAATCTTTTAACGACCTTGCTCCTATAATACACCAAAATCGTTCTGAAATTATTAATTCCACTCGAGAACAGAGGGTTAGTTTAACCAATAACATGATTAAAGGATCAATTTCTTTGAAAGGTGCAAGGTTTGATGACTTAATCTTAACTAACTACCACTTAGAACCGAGTTCTTCTTCTCCACAAGTGGTGTTACTGTCACCTGCAGAATCAAAAGATGTATATTTCGCAGAATTTGGGTGGCTCGATCCGAATGAAAAGATTAAAGTTCCAGATTCTAAGGCAGTCTGGCAAGCAGATAAACTCAATCAAAAAGAGGTCAATTTATTTTGGGATAATGAAAATGGCATTTTATTTAGAATGAAAATTAGCCTTGACGATAACTACATGTTTAAAGTTGAGCAAATTATTGAAAACAATACAAAAGATAATGTAGTTTTGGTTCCTTATGGTAGAATTAACCGTAAACGTGACAATATCAACGAATCTTATTGGATATCCCATGAAGGAGTACTGGGTGCATTTGATAATAAACTAGAGGAGTGGACATATAAGGATATTTCCAAAAAACATTTAATAAAAGCAAGCACGAGTGAAAAAAATTGGTTTGGTTTTGCTGATAAATACTGGCTTACAGCCATCATACCTGAGAAATCCGATAAAATAAATGTAAGCATTAAGCATACTAACGCTAATGATATTGATAAATTTCAAGTAGATTTTGTCAAACCTTATAAGAGCATACTTCCTGGCGCAAGTGTTTCTAATGTGAATTATTTTTTTGCTGGAGCAAAAAAGTTGAATTTACTGGATTCTTATAAGGATACTCTCAATATACCTTTGTTTGATAAAGCTGTAGATTTTGGTGTTCTTTATTTTATAACCAAGCCAGTGTTTTTACTGCTTGAATATTTTAACTTCGTTTTAAAAAATTTTGGCTTAGCAATATTATTGCTGACTTTAGTAATCAAACTTTTGATGCTTCCCTTATCTAATAGATCATATATTTCGATGTTCAAGGTGAAAAGCCTGCAGCCTGAATTAACTCGTATAAAAGAGTTGTATAAAAATGACAGCTTAAAGCAGCACAAAGAGACAATTGCGTTGTTCAAGAGAAACAATGTAAACCCAATGTCGAGCATTTTTCCCATGCTAATACAAATACCGGTATTTTTTGCTCTATATAAAGTATTATTTGTTACTATAGAGATGAGACATGCTCCTTTTTTTTTATGGATTAAGGATCTTTCAGCTCCTGACCCAACGAACATCTTTACATTATTTGGGTTGTTTAATTATAACTTTCCTATTTCTATAGGCATTTTACCTATAATTTTCGGTGCCACCATGATAATTCAGCAGAAGCTAAGTGAGAAAGATCAAACCAATAAAGATGATATTCAAGTAAATGTTATGAAGTTTTTACCTTACATTTCTGTCTTTATTTTTTCTTCTTTTCCTGCCGGCCTGGTAATATATTGGATATTTAGTAATATTATAACTTTAATTCAACAATCATTAATAAAGTTGTTTTTAACGAAAAAAGTGGTAGTAAATGTCGAAAATACTAATAGTTAATTCAATTTATTATGCTGAAATAGCAAACCTTTTGCTTGAAGGTGCAGTCGATAGATTAAAAGAAAGTCATGCAAGCTATGACATAATTGAAGTTCCTGGTGCATTTGAGATACCAGCTACAATTCTCTTTGCAGTAAAAAGCAAGAATGCTAATTATGACGGTTATTTAGCTCTTGGGTGCGTGATTCGCGGTGAAACTGATCATTATCAATACGTTTGTAAAGGGGTAATCGAAGGTTTAAATGAGGTTGTTATGCATTATGCAATACCCTTTGGTATGGGCGTAATTACCGCTGACAGCAAAGATAAAGCACTAGTTAGAGCTGACAAAAACAAAAAGAACGTTGGTGGCCATGCAGCCTCAACTGTTTTGCATATGATAGATTTACACAATAAATTAAAATAATGGAGGAAAAACCAGTAGATAAAAAGTGGCGCATAAAAAGAAGTACGGCAAGATTTCTTGCTGTACAAATTGCTTATTCAAATATTTTCGTAGGTTACAACAAAAGCACTTTTAAACTGGAAAATTGTGAGCTTAAGAACTACATAAGTAAGTTGAAAGATATATTTGAATGTGAAGAATTTGAACATCAGTTCTTAGAAAACTTGTTATATAAGGTTATAAAAAGCAGTGAAGAATATGATAAAATAATAGAGTCTTATTTACATCCAAGCTGGTCCCTCTCACGTTTAAATCTTATAAGCTTATCTATCTTGCGTGTTGCAATATGTGAGTTAGCTAATTGTGATACGCCAGTTCCAGTTGTCATTAATGAATATACTAACATTGCATCTGATTTACTTGATAAACCAAGCGAAATTGGTTTTATTAATGGGTTATTGGATAAGGCAAAAGATGCAGTTAAATTAAATAAAAATCCTTAGCAGCTTCTCACAACTATATAAAAGTTAAGGCAATTTCCATAATAAATTTAAGTAACTGACACTAAAAAATAAAGAGGCAGACTTAATCTACCTCTTTTATACTTAGCTGTCTAGCTTTTTGCTTTTTCTTCAGAAGCAACTTGTTCAACAATAAGTGAGCCTAAATAAGTGTTAACCTCTTTAGCATCATCTTTGTCTAAACCTAATGTTTTATTCCACTCTGTTTTATTTACTGCCTCGAACTCACCTTCTTTGTTTTTCACTTCTAGTGAACTTATACTTAATAATAAAGTATTGCCTGCTGAACTGAAAGACCCAACAATAATACGGTAGTTCTTGCCTTCTAAGCTGAAGTCTATATAACATTTACCTTTCATCTTATCTTTTTCATCTTTAACTTGGTTATTCTTTTTTATTTCCTCATACACCTCTTTTGTTACTAGCAATGCTGCTTGTTTATCATCAACAACAATCTTCGGAGCTTTCAACTCAGATATTTCGTTATTTTTGCTGATGGCATATACTGCTAAACAAATCAGTGCAACAGCAACAAATGCTAAAACACCCATTCCAAGTGGTGTAGCTGCAAAAGCTGCAAGTGGAGCTAGCATGGAAGTTGAAGACACCCAATATGGTGCTGAAAGTGCTACTGCTGCGCCTATGACATACAAAGAAGTAAGTGCAACAAGTGCAGTGTTTGTTTTGTGGAACTGACCTCGATGATTTTTGAAAGTTAGCATAAACGACCTCATTTAATAAAATATTAATATGCTTAAATTGTATATAAAAGAACTGTCATAGTCAAGCTTTTTCGCAAATTACCTGCCACTTGAGCCAAAGCCCCCTGCATTGCGACCGGTTTCTTCTGTGCAGAATTCTTCTCTGTCATCCCAAATTACCTGAGATACAGGAGAAATAAGGATTTGTGCAATTCTATCTCCTCTTTTTATCTCATACGACTGATTACTTAGATTAATTAGGCAAATCTTCACCTCACCTCGATAATCAGAGTCTATAGTGCCCGGAGAATTTAAGACAGTGATTCCATGTTTTGCAGCAAGACCAGAACGTGGGCGGATTTGCCCCTCAAAACCGTTTGGTATTGCAATCACAATTCCAGTTGGAACAAGTAATCTCTCAAGTGGATTTAAAACAGCAGAGTCATTCAATGCAGCATAAAGATCCATACCAGCACTCTGCGTAGTTGCATAACATGGAAGAGACAAGTCTTCTCCGTGTGATAATCTCTTTATTTCTACTTTAATTTTACTTCTTTGCACTCCAATTTACCAACTATGAAGATTCAATTATAGCATGTAAATTGTATCTGCAAAAGTAATAAATGTTACATCGTAAATGATGTCATTCTAGTGCGTGACGCTAGGCCATAAAATAAGTTTTTCGTTTCTATATGCGCTACCTTAAGACTTTAATTATACAACGTCTTAACGCACTTAACCCCATCGACATATAAATTTGCATGACTTTTTTGAGTATTAAGCAATGCAAGTCCAATGTTGTCTACACTAGAGCGCAGTTCCCCTATTTCCTCATTATTTTCATTTGTCACTTTAGTGCCAATATCTGGAAGTGCGTTATCCCCCTCAACAAGATAAAGTTTTCTTCTGAATATTTCTTGTCTGCTCATTCGATTTACGACTTCCTGACCTACGTAACACCCCTTATTAAAGCTTATACCGTTTGCCTTATCGATTAAATATTGCAATGGGAACGATGAATTTTGTACCATATCTTTTGCTCCATCTGGGACAAGGTTTTTAATTCTAACTTTTTCATACTGAATAAAATCTCCAACCGGTTCTTTTATTTCATCTTTATGTATGATCCTCATTCCTAGCAGCTTGTGCCTTGGATCTTGAAAAATAACTTGTGACTTACTACTACACTCCGCCAACTTAGTATCAAACAAAACTCCAACCTTATATAGTGCACTAATGTCTTTAATTTTCACTCTCAAATAAGTTTTAAGTAAATCTAGTTTCTCGATTATTTGCTGTAAGTGCACATTTTCGCACTCTAAGAAAATATATCTACCATATTCAATAAGAAAAAAATCATATAGGTATTTTCCCTGAGGGCTAAGCAATAAAGAGTAAATAGCTTTTTGGCTATCTAGCTTATTAATATCATTGGTTATAATGCCCTGCAGAAAATCTCTAGTGTCAGGCCCATATAGCACTATCACACCACGACTTAAGAATGGTATATAACTCATGAAATCTCTATAAATAAACCTAAATTTTATTATATAACATTAGGCTCTTTTAGAAACTGCTTTTGGCGTGCATATTTTATATGGTGTGCATATTTTACAAGCTCCAGCCCTTGAAATCTAACTTACGAGTATATATATAAAGTTATAGGTTAATTTGTTGAGAGGAAAAGCAAATGTCAAGTATAAGTTTAAATGTATTGGATGATAGCGTGCTGATCAAGCCTATTAGCGAGGAAAAGCAGGGTGGAATTATGCTTCCATCAAGTGCTGAAAAGAAACCTACTAAAGGTGAAATTGTAGCAACTGGTGAAGGTTCACGCAACTCAAATGGCGAACGCATAGCTTTAACTGTAAAGGCTGGTGATAAAGTGTTCTATCGTCAATGGGCTGGTACAGAAATAGAACATAATGATGAAAAGCTTATCGTGATGAAAGAGTCCGATATACTTGCTGTCATTAAATAGCAGTCTTTATTTTACTAAATTGAAACAAAGCGCAACATGGCGCATTGTAAATGGTTTTATTATAGTTTTCTAAATTTTTTATTAACAAGAGGTGATAAAAATGACTAATGTAGTAGTATCAGGTGAGCAGTTACAAGAAGCCTTTCGTGAAGTCGCAGCAATAGTGGATTCAACGGTAGCAATAACTGCGGGACCTAGAGGAAAAACAGTAGGGATTAATAAGCCCTATGGAGCACCAGAAATTACAAAAGATGGTTATAAGGTGATGAAGGGTATCAAGCCTGAAAAACCACTAAATGCTGCAATAGCAAGCATCTTTGCCCAAAGTTGTTCTCAATGTAACGACAAAGTTGGTGATGGTACAACAACGTGCTCAATATTAACTAGCAGCATGATCATGGAAGCTTCAAAATCAATTGCTGCTGGAAACGATCGTGTTGGTATTAAAAACGGAATACAGAAGGCAAAAGATGTAATATTAAAGGAAATTGCATCAATGTCTCGTACAATTTCTCTAGAGAAAATGGATGAAGTAGCGCAAGTTGCGATAATCTCTGCAAATGGTGATAAGGATATAGGTAACAGTATCGCTGATTCCGTGAAAAAAGTTGGAAAAGAGGGTGTAATAACTGTTGAAGAGAGTAAAGGTTCAAAAGAGTTAGAAGTTGAGCTGACTACTGGCATGCAATTTGATCGCGGTTATCTTTCTCCGTATTTTATTACAAATAATGAAAAAATGATCGTGGAGCTTGATAATCCTTATCTATTAATTACAGAGAAAAAATTAAATATTATTCAACCTTTACTTCCTATTCTTGAAGCTGTTGTTAAATCTGGTAAACCTTTAGTTATTATTGCAGAGGATATCGAAGGTGAAGCATTAAGCACTTTAGTTATCAATAAATTGCGTGGTGGTTTAAAAGTTGCTGCAGTAAAAGCTCCAGGTTTTGGTGACAGAAGAAAGGAAATGCTCGAAGATATAGCAACTTTGACTGGTGCTAAGTACGTCATAAAAGATGAACTTGGAATCAAGATGGAAGATCTGACACTTGATGATCTTGGTACTGCTAAAAATGTTAAAATTACTAAAGATAATACCACAGTTGTCAGCGAAAATAGCGATTCTGACAGTGTGAAAGCTAGAATCGAGCAGATCAAATCTCAAATTGAAACTTCAACTTCTGATTATGATAAAGAAAAGCTAAGAGAACGTTTAGCGAAATTATCAGGTGGTGTTGCTGTGCTAAAAGTTGGTGGAGCAACTGAAGTGGAAGTTAAAGAACGTAGAGATAGAGTTGAAGATGCGCTGCATGCAACAAGAGCTGCAATTGAAGAAGGCATAGTTCCAGGTGGTGGAGTTGCACTTCTTTATGCTTCATCTGTTCTCGACAAATTAAAAGGTGCAAGTGACGAAGAGCAAATAGGCATAAACATTATTAAGAAAGTTCTCAGTGCTCCAATTAGAAGGTTAGTTAAAAATGCTGGTCTTGAATCTGCTGTTATCATTGACTATTTGATTAAGCAGAATGATAAAGAGCTTATATACAACGTTGAGGCTATGAATTACGCTAATGCATTTACAGCTGGTGTGATTGATCCAGCAAAAGTGGTGCGTATTGCTTTTGAAACAGCGATATCTGTTGCGAGTGTGCTGATTACTACTGAATCTATGATAGTTGATGTACCAAGCAAAGAAAATGCTTCATCTCCTATGGGCGCAGGAGAAATGGGTGGCATGGGTGGATTCTAAGTAGAGTGAAACCGTGGAGCAATTGCTCCACGGTAGTTCCAAAAAATCTCAAATTTTACTATTCGTTAAAGGTAATACGTTTGGTGCAGAAAGGCACTACTGTTTGCATCCGTTTCACCCCTTTATATTGTGGTTGTCTAATAACAAAAAGGCAGCATAAGAAAACTATAATCCCTAGTATATTTATACTATAGCTGACCCAAGCAACACGTCATACCGCGATTCATTCACGGTATCTCTTGGCATAGATCCCGCTAACACGTAGCGGGATGACGAGCTTATTGTCATGCTGCCGCGAACCGTCATACCGCGATTCATTCGTGGTATCTCATCCGCTAACACGTAGCAGGACGACAGCAATCCTACGTCATACCGTGATTCATTCGCGGTATCTCGGCATAGATTCCGCTAACAAGTAGCGGAATGACGAATTTTTGTTTTTCAAATTGTCGGTAAATCTAAGTCAGTTTAGCTATATGTGTTTTCCACAATGACTTATTCTTTTCACCCATTTATATTACAGTTGTATATATTAGAATAATGCTATATTAATAAATAATCTATATAATGCTATTAAATATAACACTTAAAATCTAAATCACTTTCTCTATAAAAGGAGAAATTTGCCTTAATGAAAATACATATATATTTAATATTGTTTTTATTTTTTTCTTGCACCCAACTATATGCTGACGAGGAAATTGCAAAATTTGATTTACTTATTGGCGAGATAAATGAAGCAAACCTCACTCTTAAAGGTGCAATAAAGGTTACAGTAGAACCAGGCTGGCACATATATTATAAAGATCCTGGAGATTTCGGTCTTCCCACTTCTTTTGATTGTAAGGGTAACACATTAAACATAGATATTTACTGGCCTACTCCAAAGGAACATAGAGATAAAGTAGGAAGAGAGATATTTATCAGTAACGTATATAAGGATATGGTATTATTTCCCTTTAAGATGAATGTGTTTTCAAATCAAGGGTATATTGACCTTAACTTCCATATAAATTATGCGATATGTAAAGATAGGTGCATCCCTAAAAATGTTGAGATAAAAACCAGGCAACCACTAAAGGATTTTATAGATTCTGATATCAATAAACTTATAAATGAGTGGTATGAAAAATAGGGTTCTCATGGGGTAGGTGTCATTCCAGTGCGTGACACTGGAATCTCATTTACTTTTTTGTTCACTATGTGAGGAACTTGGGCCTACAAGTATATAAACATAATGGTTTCGCATAAAAAATTTAGATCCCAGTGTCACGCACTGGGATGACAAGAAAAGGTTTCTAGAATGACGGAAACGAAGTCATACATAGAAAATAGGTTAGGTATTCTCAATTTTTGTTGTATACTTAAATAAAAATCTCACTTTTACAGATGGATACAGTAAAGTTTGTTTTATTACTGCCAACAATATTACTCATGCTAGTTGCTGGTGTTTACCTATCGGTTAAACTAAAATGGCTACAGATATTTAGATTGCCGTACGCCCTTTCACTCATTGGAGTTAAAAGAGGGGAAAATAAATTTTCTTCTATAGCCGCCCTGTTTACAATCTTAGGGGGAAATTTAGGAGTAGGAAACATTTCAGGAACTGCTGTTGCTCTAAAAACCGGAGGACCGGGCTCTATTTTATGGATGGCAATAATTATTGTTATCACTTCTGTGATAAAATATGTCACTTGTTATCTAAGTATAAAAACCAGAAAGGAAAAGAACGGACGGTTTATAGGTGGCCCTGTAGCCTATATGGCTGATGCATTTAATTCTAGAAAAGCTACAATTGTGTTTCTGGTTGTTATGATGATGGTTTCAATAACAGCTGGTAACCTTGTTCAGGTAAATTCTCTATCAATACCACTTAACATGATAGATGTGCCTGTAGTCATTGGTGGCATTGTAATGGCCATAATATTTTTTGTTGTTGCAGTTCTCAGCTTAAAAAAAATTAAAATTTTTATATCGGCTATGATACCGATAATGACGGTAAGTTACCTCACACTTTGCGGTATCATATTATTTAAGTTTAGTGAAAATATCCCTCCTTCTCTAAAATTAATAACAAGCAATTTTTTGACAGCTAGTAGCTTTAACTCTGGTTTATCTCTAGGTTTGATTTTAGAAATGTTGACTATTATTCAAGTCGGAACTTTGCGAGGTATTTTTGCAACAGATATAGGGCTTGGCCTCGAAGGAATCGTACATTCTTCAATTGTTCCTAAGAAAAATAATAATAAATTTATTATTGAGCAGAGTCTAATTACAATAATATCGCCTTTTATAGTTGCATTTATAGTGTTTATTACAACAATGGTACTGCTTGTCACAGATTCTTGGGTCACTGATTTAGAGAGTACTAACATGTGCATATTTGCTTTTAGAAAAGCTATGAATTGGCCCTATATTGACTATTTAATTATGGCCATAATGTTTTGTTTTGCCTTTACTACTATTTTTACTTGGTTTTTTTGCTCAAAACAGACAATACGCTATGTGTCTATGGATAATAAATACACTAAAATCTGGATTGTAATTTTTACCATGATCATTCCGCTTGGTGCAATAGGTAAAGTCCGATTGCTATGGGATGTCGCTGATATCTCGATTGCTGCTTTGTTATTTATCAACATACTCGCTATACTCAAGCTAACTTCTCAAGATCCAGAAGTGTTTACTGTGAGCAACAGATATTTAAAATTAGGCGCCAACTAAAAGTTGCCATCTGAGTAACAACACAACCTTCCTTAATAAAAATTCAACCAATGCTCGTGATAATTATATTAGCTAGTATTAGCTAGAACTAAAGGCAGAGGGTTATTAGTGAGGGGTATATGAATACTAACAATATACAACAAAAACACATTTATAATGAGCGCGTTCAAGAATTTTTTCCTTTATTTGATGAAATAAAAAAGGAAGACGACCTAATTTATAATGTTAGAGTTGATTTTAACACAGTAAAGTTTTTAACAGAACACGCCGACTGGAATTGGGACGAAGATGAAAACAAAAATAAAGCATGTGGAGTTATTCTTCAGGAATGCAACAAGACAGCTAGACAAGAGCTTGAAGATAAAGCTAAAGAAGAGTTGAATAAATATATTACTAGTGCTAATAATATTAATGATGATGTTGAAGATAAAAAAGTTTCAATATACGGTAATCATGCCAGTATTACACTGGAGGATAACAAGAAAGAGTTCAAAATCAGCGAATTTTTAAACAGTGATTTTTGTCAGAAGAATGGAATCTCGGGATTTTCAACGTTGCATAGTGATGGAAAGAGCGGAATGCATGGTTTTGTTGCCGAGGAAGGAGGGAAAAAAATAAGACATTATGTCGTAACCGATGATTCATATGAGATGACTCTGAAATGGTATGCGAAAGGGGAAGAATGCAAGATCAAAATTAAGATTGATGCTAACGGTGTAGACCTTGTTAAAGGTGATGATTTTTCTCTAGAACGGTTAGAAGCGAATCAAGATGTAAAAATAGGTGGTTTATTCTTGCATGAAATAAAATTCAGGGAAAAAGGAAAAGTGAATGAGGTGCAACATGACGGAAAAGACAATCAAGCCCTTAACAAATCATCTGAAATCGCAATAAAAAGTAACAGTAGAGATATTGAGCAAGAGGTCAAAAAACCTGTTCAAAAACACCAAGCTACTCATATGAATCGAGAAATTGGGTCTCAGACCCCTTCGCTGCCACCACTTAGAACTACACCTGAAAAAGATGTTTTCAATGAGCAAGGGAGTGGAAGCCAAAAACCAGATAGAAGTGAGCAAACACCTAATAATCAGCAAAAAGGTGCAACTTCTGATCCTTCGGACAGTTCTACTTTCACCAAGTCTGTAAGCCACAATCAAGATAATAGGCAAAAAGATGAACGGTATGACAATCCTACATTTGGACATGCTGTACCTGGAAGCCAAAAACCAGATAGAAGTGAGCAAACACCTAATAATCAGCAACAACCTAAAACCCAGCAACAAGAAGGAAATAGCAAAGGCGATCTATTACAAGACATCAGAAATTTCAAGAGAAACAGCTTACGGCGCACTGGTGTTGTTGATGGTAGCGGAGCATCAATGGAAGGAGGCAGGAAAAATGAATCAACGTCTTCTATATTAGAAACATTAAAGGACAAAGTTCCTTACTTGCCTTATTCAAATATACATGAACATGACAGTGATAACCGTGGTGCCAGTGATGCTGAGTGGGAAGAAAGTAAACAGCCACTTTCTGTTCCAAAACCCAATAGCAAAAGTGACTCGGGCTATTCACCTCAAATTCATGCTCAACCTCAAGTAGATCCTGAGCAGCCAAAGAGGAGCTTAGAGAACATTGAACAAAGTGACCAAACTCCACCTGAAAATCTTCTTAAAGAAATCAGAGATAGATCACAGCAAGATAATAGAGGATTAAGGCAAGTTGATCCTACTGATAAACTGTCACAAGATAAAGAAGATGGGTTGCTAAAAGACAGTTCAACAGATGTAAAAACAAACGATTCGGGCTATTCATCTCCAACTCATGCCAATCATGGACAATCTCAAGTAAATCCTGGACAGTTAAAAGCGAGCCTAATGAATGTTGAACAAAGAGATGACACTCTACTTACGGAATTTACCAGTAAGTTGGATAAAGAAACTCAGAAGTTCCCACTAAAACCGGTGGATCAAAAAGGAATTAGTGAACAAACCAAAGAACATTTATTAGCAGCAGGATTGCTAAAAGACAGTTCAACAGATGTAAAAACAAACGATTCGGGCTATTCATCTCCAACTCATGCCAATCATGGACAATCTCAAGTAAATCCTGGACAGTTAAAAGCGAGCCTAATGAATGTTGAACAAAGAGATGACACTCTACTTACGGAATTTACCAGTAAGTTGGATAAAGAAACTCAGAAGTTCCCACTAAAACCGGTGGATCAAAAAGGAATTAGTGAACAAACCAAAGAACATTTATTAGCAGCAGGATTGCTAAAAGACAGTTCAACAGATGTAAAAACAAACGATTCGGGCTATTCACCTCAAATTCATGCTCAACCTCAAGTAGATCCTGAGCAGCCAAAGAGGAGCTTAGAGAACATTGAACAAAGTGACCAAACTCCACCTGAAAATCTTCTTAAAGAAATCAGAGATAGATCACAGCAAGATAATAGAGGATTAAGGCAAGTTGATCCTACTGATAAACTGTCACAAGATAAAGAAGATGGGTTGCTAAAAGACAGTTCAACAGATGCAAAAACAAACGATTCGGGCTATTCATCTCCAACTCATGCCAATCATGGACAATCTCAAGTAAATCCTGGACAGTTAAAAGCGAGCCTAATGAATGTTGAACAAAGAGATGACACTCTACTTACGGAATTTATCAGTAAGTTGGATAAAGAAACTCAGAAGTTCCCACTAAAACCGGTGGATCAAAAAGGAATTAGTGAACAAACCAAAGAACATTTATTAGCAGCAGGATTGTTAAAAGACAGTTCAACAGACATAAAAACAGTGGCAGAACAAGAAAACAATGACACTAATTCAATTGTAGATAAAAATAGTAATCTATATAAATTACTAGAGAAAGATGAAGCACAACTGAAAATTGGAGTAATAGAAGAAGAAAGAAAAGATACTTTAACGGAACACACTGATAGTTATGATCGCAATAGAATTGCATTAGGTAACAGAAATAAAAGGCCACTGGATTGGACTAAACGTATTGCTGAGTCACAACAAGAAAAAGATACCAATAAAGGTATTTCAATATAAATTGAGGTTAGGGAATGTTCAAAAAAGCATACGCGTCAAGTTAAGGCCCAATATAGCACCATTCTGATACAATGTTGAACATTTCTTTTTGCATTTTGAATTCTATGGTATTTTGTTTAACATTGAAGCAAGAGTCCAGGCACTGCCTTTGTGTTTGAGGCAAAACCGGCTATAACACTTAACACACTGCCTTTGCAAACAAATGTTCGTACAGCTATATGCTGCACACTAGAATAACAGAAAGCAGAAACCTTACTTAATTGGTTTAAAGTGATTAGCACCCCTTCCCTTTTGAAGAAAAACACTCAACTATAGGAGAAATAATATATTCATTCACTTTTTTAGCAGCAAATGATGTAGCTATGATTGCAAATATCCCTGCAATTGGCGCTATGGCTCCTATTGCCGCACCTGTTAAAGCTGCAGAGCCCATTCCAAGCATTGCACCAGGAAAAATAGCAGTTGCGGCTGCAGCAAGGCCAACTCCAATTGCAGCGCTTGCAACGCATAAAACGGCCATATTGAAAAGATCTTTCTTGGAGCATTCTCCTTCGCATATATCACATGCAGTCAATAATATTACAGGAACGTCAGCAATAATTCCACCTATAACCAAAGGTGACAAAGCTGTGAAACTCAATCCCAAACCTGTAAGTGCACCTATTACTGATGCTACACCTAAAAGTATTAAATCTCCTTTATCCATACAACCTCCCTAATTAATTGATATATTACCATTTGTTCATATTTCTGTAAAGCAGAAAATTTTAGTGGGGCGAGCGACCAGGATCGAACTGGCGACATTCAGTACCACAAACTGACGCTCTACCAACTGAGCTACGCCCGCCAAGATATAAAATATCTAACATACGAGCGCAAATAGTCAATTGATTATTTAACTCTCCTTTTGTAGAGGGTTTTAAGTTTAGCCAATAAATATTTTCATTGATACTTTTACTATTATAGTTAATTGTATTGATACTAATGAAGTAGTGGTATGTTTAAAAGTATTTTCACATTTAGTTTTTTTACGGCTATTTCAAGGATCTCAGGGTTAATAAGAGATGTATTGATTGCTACGGTTATTGGTGCAAACTCTCTTGCAGACATATTTTTTTCTTCGTTTCGTTTTGCCAATCTATTTCGCGCATTTTTTGCAGAGGGAGCATTTACCACGTCCTTTATACCGTTATATTCAATAGAATCACACGATGATAAAAAGGCATTTAATTTTGCAAGTAGTGTAATATCCATTACGTTTATTATCTTAGTAATTTTTTGCCTTATCATGCAAACTTTCTCCCCTTATATGATTCAAATTTTTGCTCCTGGATTTGACCAAAGTAAGTTTACCCTTACTGTTACTTTATCAAGAATTATGATGCCCTACATAATCTTTGTTTCAATTGCATCACTTATTGGTGGAATGCTGCAAGTAAAGCAGCATTTTGCTTCAACAGCTATTGCACCAATCGTTTTGAATCTCTGTTTAATCATCAGTTTGTTTGTGCCTTACATAAAAACTCCAGCGCACAACCTTTCTATAGCTGTCCTTATAGGAGGAATTTTCCAGCTACTTTTGATACTATTTAGTGCATACAAGTTAAAGGCAGCTTTTTCTTTTAGCCTTGAATTAAGCAATGAAGTAAGGTTGTTTTTTAAGCGTGTGATACCTGCAATTATCAACAATTGTGTAACTCAAATAAGTGTATGGATTGACACAATCATGGCGAGTTTTATACCAAATGCGGTGTCCTATATATATTATGCCGATAGACTAAATCAACTACCGCAGGGAATAATCGGTACTGCAATCGGTACAGTGCTTCTTCCTTTAATTTCAAAACAGGTAAATAATACTGAAAATATAGTCAAAATACAGAACAAGGCTCTCAACATAGGATTAATGTTAATTATGCCAACAACTGCTGCCTTTATTATTATTCCCGACATAATTTTACTTACGCTTTTTTCTTACGGCCGGTTTGATCATTATGCAGTGCAGCAAACTGCTCCCACGTTAATAGCATTTTCTCTTTCTTTACCTGCATTTATTATAAATAAAGTATTGCTACCCACGTTTTTTGCTAAAGGCAATCTAAAAATACCAACTATGTTCTCACTAATGTGCCTTGGAATTAATGTAGTGCTAAACCTTTTGTTAATGAACGAGTATCAGCACACGGGGATTGCTATCGCTACTTCCGTTTCCACTTGGATAAACTCCATTCTATTAATTAGTTATTTAACAATAAATAAAATATATAAGGTTAGCCAAGCGTTATTGTTAAATATCATGAAAATTTTTGTAGCAACGGTAGTCATGTCAATAGCCCTTTATATTTTTAATTCTTTGTTGGCAGGATTATTTTTTGATAAAATATTGGCTCGTATTGTTTATTTAACGACTTTAATAGCTTTGAGTGTTATTGTTTATTTTGGTATTCTCTATTTAATGTTTAGAGGAAATTTGAATAATTTGAAATATGTATAAACTAGATCTTTTGCTAAAGGAACAGCAAACGGTGTCATCCCAGTGCTTGACACTGGGATCCAGATATAAAAATATTTGCAAATTATGCAATAGACAACAGATTCTAGGAGCATACGCTGAAATAATGCCCATGATGAAAATAAGATGGATCCCAGTGTCAAGCACTGGGATGACAGGAGTGGGTGCTGGGATGACAAAGATAGACATTGAGATGACAAAGGTAGGAAATAGAGTAACTCCATTGCAATTAAGAGGCATATTATGAAGCTCTCAATATACGCCATATTATCAATCTCGCTGCTATTAATTCTCATGCACGTTGCTGCAACTTTTAAGGATTGGAGTGGCTACAGGAAATATATCATAAAAGAGTTGGAGAGAACGTATGATGCTAAAGTGCATATTGGAGGGAAAGTTGAAGTTTCACTCATTACTCCAAAGCTCACTATTCATAATGTATATATACAATACAACGAAAATAAAGAGCAAAAGCTATCAGATTTAATTAGTGTAAGAAAAATTGAAATAAGGCCATCGTTCCTATCGTTGCTTTTATTCTCGTTGCAACCAAAGTCAATCACATTGTTTGGCATGAAAAGCAATAAAGAAAATTTAATTAATATTATAAATACAAAAGCCAGTGGTAACACAGTCGATATAGTAATAAAAGACAGCCAAGTAAGTTTTAAGAATGATTTCGCTAATTATAGCAGCATTGTTAATATAAAGGAAGTTGCTGTAAAAAAAAATAGGCAATTCTCCGGTAAAGTAAAGGTAGGTGATAATAATTACGATTTTTCAGGAAAGGTTGATATCACAAAAAAGAATGTACACATTAGTGTTGAATCAAATTTTGTAAATTTGCTATTTACAGGTAATAGAAATCAAGAAGAACTCCAGGGTAATTTAACATTAACAATTAATAACAGTTCCGGTTCTGTGGGTGATTTAGCAAAAATCATTAATCTTAGCTTTCTCTCTTGTGTTATTCCTAGCGAAAATATCAAGATATCATCCAATATAAGTCTTAATGAAAGTGAGTTTACGGCAACTGACTTAAAAATTGATTCCAAAAGCATGCAAGCCAGCGGTACAATACAAAATGATAGAAAAAGCGATCACACTAATTTCAATATTAGCTTCAGTAAAGTTGACTTAGATTCCATACAAGACAATTCACAAAAAACAACGAATATAAAAGACCTTCTGGAATGTTTTAGAGCAGTTGTGCCAAAGAACTTGAGCTTAAATTTTAATATGGAAGCTTCTAACATTCAATATCAAAACAAAATATTGGACAATTTCCGTGCTGTACTAAAATCCACTGATGGCAAAGTAAAAGTTAATACGCTTCTTAAATTTCCTGGAATCAATAATATATCTTACTTATCAGGAGAGATCTCAAACAATAATGTCCTATCTGAATTCAACGGTGATTTGTTAGTAGAAGGAAATGATTTTGAGTCATTCATTTCATGTTTTTTTCCTTCTATAAAGATGAAAGAAAACCAGAAAAATCAATTTACACTAAGTTCTAAACTGCACCTTGCACCAAGAATATTATCTATCTCAGACATTAGACTGCTAAATAATAAGGAATCCTTGCAAGGGTCAATTAGAGTAAGCCACACAAAAAAACGCAGTGTGGTTGATGGTAAATTTAGCATGCATAATCTTGATGCAGATAAATATGATCATTCATTATTTAGCAGTTTATCTAAAATGCAACGGCTGAAAAATTTTCAGTATGATGCAAATATAAAGGCCAGTGTTAATAACCTTACATTGAATGATACGAAAATTAAAAATTTGGATTTTTTGCTGAAAATGGAAAAAGGTAAGCTAGTTGCAGATAAAATAAAACTATCTGGAGAAGATTTCGATATTACCGGTAATGCAAAAATATTAGTAGATCAAAAATACGCCAAACCTTTATTAGATGTGAACCTTACGGGCAATAAATTTAATGGAAATATCTTTAAATTACCAAATTTAGTAGAGGTAAAAAGAAATTCAAGAAATGAGATAGATCAAATTCAATGGTCAACAAAGCAGCTTGATTTTTTGGATGACAAAGAAGGCTTTGATGCAAATGTGCAAATCAATACTGCAGAATTTAAAACCGAGCAGAATGTTTTGAAAGATTTTAATTTGGATGCGGTAATGAGAAACAACGTTATCACTATCAGGCAGGCAAGTTACGTATTAGAACACGGGCAAGTGTTTTTTCAGGGTTATTTAAGATCAGACTCAATGAATACAAGATTTTCTATTGTAAATTTGGACACTAAAAAGATTGGTAAGGTTATAGGAATTGACAATGTAAATGGTCAGATAAGCTTAAGTGGTGCAATCAAAACTCAAGGAAAAAGTTTTCATGATTGGGCTAATAGCTTATCAGGAGATGTAAACTTACAAGCGCAGGGAATAGAAGTTACTAATGTAGATTTCAATTCATTTATCGCTAATTTGTTAAGCAGTAAGAATAAGTCTGAAATTTCCACATTTGCTTATGTTGATATATATAATGGCAGTACATTTTTTGAAAATATTAGCGGAAAAGCAAGTATTAAGAGTGGTATATGTTCAACTAGTTTACAATTCGGGATTGATCAAGCATCAGGGTCGATCTCTTCTAATTTAACCTTATCTAACTTCGCTTTAGCTTCTATATTCAGGTTCTTTTTCATACCACCAAACTATAGTAATCCAATCTATATCGATATGCATTTGGATGGCCCTATTTGGCATCCTAAGATGAGTTTTGATGTAGACCAAATCTTCATCGCTCTGGTTGGCAAGAGGAATAGTTAATTTACTAACATCTGTTTATAAGAGTCATATGTGCTTGACACCTGGTTAATATTAGGTTAATATATTGATATGAGCGTTAAGTTGTAGGTAAAAAAAAATGTTTAGTATGTTTTCGAATCTTTTTGGCAAAAATTCTAATAATTCAAGTGTTATTGGAAGTGATGTAGAAGTTAGCCCTATAAAAGAAACAGTGACTCCTGTAGATATTGATGAGGGTTTTGAAGAGATTGATCTTGCAGAAATTGATGAGAAAGAATTTTTTGAATGTGCAGCAACACAAGAAGAACTAAATTCGTTGCTTGAATCTGAATCACAAGGTAAAACTATTTCTTATGCCCTTAAGCCATTGCTTTATACTGCAAAATATGGAGCTAAAGCGCTATCAGCAACAACGGTAGTTGTATCGTACGCCTTAAATGGGGCTTCATATGGTATAGCTGGTATATCTTATATTCCTCATGGTGCATCAAAAGTGCTTAAAAAATGCAAAGGAGAAGATAAAAACACAGTAGGGTATAAAATTACCACTTCTTCTCAGAACTTACTAGATTTTACGTCAGGTGCTATATATACTGTGTCATATGTACCATATGGTGCTGGAGTAGTTTTAAATGGAGTGTCTGGTATAGCGAATCAATTAGATTCCTCTTTATCTCCTAAAAAAATAGAGCAGATCTGCACTAAATCAGATTTGTTTGTAGACAACTTATCCAGTAAATTAAAGGGAATAAAAATAGAGAATTTTTCACAAGCTCTAGCGGTAGCTTGTTAGGCGTGTACGGTTTAGGAGACAATAAACTCATCTGAACGGATATCTTCAAGCATATCTGTTCAATGGTGCGGTAGAAAATGGTTGCGCAGACAAAGTTGCTATAGCTAGTGCAACCCTACGTCACACCGCCGCGGCGCTAACATGTAGCAGAATGACGAACCCTCGGTAAACCCAAAACTATAGGATAAAATAGACTAAATATGGTGTAATTTGGCTGATTTTTTTAATATTTTACAAAGTACAAAGCAAAAACTTAAACTCTTTTAAGTTGTCTTTTAGCCGCACAACTGAACGGATCAAACTTAACCTAACTCATCACCACCTGGCAGTGGTGGCAAGCCAAATGCTTCCCTTTTTTCATTGAGTGTCATAAAGCTTGCGTTTTCTACGTATTTCCACAACTTTTGCCTCTTTTCCATGAGAATTTCTATTGCATCTTTGTCGTACGACAAGCACAGATCCTCGCCAAATTTTGGTGTTAGCCAAGAATTCAGGTGACAGATAATATTTTCTAGCGTTGGTAAAACCGTCTGTTCCCAGAGGGATAAGCGTGCTTCGACTAAATTGCTATAAGTGTTATCACCTGGTATGCCAAGCAACTGCGGTGGGACGCCAAAAGCCAGGGCAATATCACGAGCTGAACTGTGTTTGGACTCAATAAAATCCATATCCCTTGGTGATAAGCTCATTTCCTTCCACTCCAAGCCTCCTTCAAGCAATATCGGTCTTCCAGCATTGACAGAACCTGAATAATGATCATTTATTTGCTCTTTTAAGCGTTGGTACTGCTCTTGACTTAAACTTCCACCACTCCCGTCCTTCGCTGATTTCACAACTATTGCACCACTTGGTCTTGCCCCATTTTGCAACATCGCTTGATTCCAAGCACCCGCCTGATTATGCTGATCTATACTGTATGCAGCTGCCTCAATTGGTGATAATCCATACCAATCATTCAAAGGGTTAAAGGTCTTTAGGTGCAACACTGCTGAACATCCGGTTAGTTTATCAACTTTAAAGTCATAACCGTTGTTATTTATGGTATAACGATAGATATAAGGAACGTTATTTCTCCCTGGAACAATTTCAACCCTATCAGGGCGCAGAAGATAAAGCTCTGTTGGTGGTTTTCTATTGTTCTGCGACTCAACCATCAATATATAAGAATTGCCGTTAACTAACCGATAAGTTACAATCCCCTCAATAAATTCCGATTTTGATGTCATTGGATTAGGAGAATAAAGTAATTTCAGTAATGGATGGGCTTTTAGTTGCGATTTTCCCTGTTCAGTAAGCTGGCAGAGAGTAAAAGGTACCGAAGATGCAGCACTTGCAATCATATTAATTGCTCGAAAGGCAATAACATTTTTTATGTAACCTTCCTCAGCAAAACTTACATAATCACGCTTACTCCAACTTGGTTCCATCATTAGCTGCAAAGCAGAATATTCACTGCTTTTCTTTCTTTGAAAAATGTTGAAATTCATATGTGCCTCCTAAAAAATTGAATTTGTGGTAGAATTATATCAATTGGTGTCACAGGAAGGATATACTAACGTACGAACATTATGTTTGAGAGCAATCTCTACACAGTAGTTAAATGGCAGGCACAATAAGGGGTAGCAAAAAGAATGAGCTTTTTTTTTGAGCTGAGCGAAGCCACCTAAGGTAGAAAATGAATCAGGAAGGAGTAAAAATATATTTAATGTTTATATGATGTACTTACTTATAAATATCTTTTCTGTGTCCTATCTCTGTGATAACCACTTCATATTTTATAATATTTACGGAATAGATAACGCGATAATCACCTACCCTTAATCTTCTTTGTCCTTTAAATCTGTAATATAATGGCTCACCAAGGTTAATGGGATCAATTGTAAGGCGCTTATTTATCGCATTTATGATCCTTAATCTTATTGTTTTTGGAAGAGCTGGAAGGTCTTTCTCAAGAACGCTTTCTATGAAGATAATATTGTATTCCAGTCTACATCCTCACTTCTAATTTTCTTTACACCTGAAACATTACGTTTAGCAGCACGCTCAATTAGTATTTTATCTTCCTCATTTTCAATTGCTTCTTGTATTAGCTTCTCTGTTAGTTCTTTAATGGACTTATTTCTTATTTTAGCTAGTCCAGCAAGACACTCTGAAATTTCGTTGTTGAAAGTTATGCTAAATTTTGAGTTTGCCATATATTTTACCTAAAATCTACTAATAATTATACAACATTTTTCTGAATTTTTCAATAAAAAAAGTTGCCTATACGTAAAGAGGACCTGTGTTGACAAACAATTAAACATTTGTCATGTACTATGTTTGTTAAGGAGAAATAGCACAGAAGTTAGTATTAAGTATATTAGGAATAAGAAAGGCTGCGCTCAGTGTCACACACTGGAATGACAAGAAGAGGGCACTTGGATGACAGGAAAAGAATGCATTGCTATACTAAAAAGAAAAGAAATTGAACATGACAGAATGGCTAATATCTAATCAGCTTATTGATTATAACTGTGCCGTAAAATCTATGGAAGAAAAAATTCAACAAATTTACAATAATTCAGCAGACGAATTGGTATGGCTACTCCAGCACCCTCCACTTTATACTGCAGGAATCAGTGCAACAGATGATGATATTGTTGAAAAACTATTTCCTATATATAAAACAGGAAGGGGTGGTAAACACACATATCATGGTCCAGGACAGCGCATCATATATTTAATGTTAAACCTTAAAAAAAGAAATAAATGTGACATAAAGCTATATATTAGAGACCTAAGTAAGTGGATAATAAATGTTTTAAAGCAATTTAATATACTTGGAGAATTTAAAGAGGATAGAATAGGTGTTTGGGTGAATAACAATGGAGTAGAAAAAAAAATTGCAGCTTTTGGTATTCGCTTAAGAAAATGGGTAACTTATCATGGCATAGCGCTTAACGTCTTTCCAGATCTCTCTCACTATAAGGGTATTATTCCTTGTGGACTGCAAGGTTATGGCGTCACATCAATGGAAGAACTAGGAGTGAAAGTTCCACTCTCTGAATTGGATGATATACTAAAAAAAGAGTTTTATAAGATATTTTAATGATCATTTACCTTTTATATTTTATTTTCACTTTATGTGCTAACACAGGTATTCATGCAATCGACCGAGTTGATATTATTGCTCCTTCTTCCAAGGGAAAAGAATCAGATCTGACTACTATAAAAGAATATGTAGAAGCTTCGGATTTTAATCCCCATATTTCGGAAAAAATATATAGTAATGACAATCCATTTTATTCCAACTCTGATGAATTCAGAGCAAATGATTTGGTTAGTGCACTAACTAATGATAGTAAAATAATTTGGTGTATCAGAGGAGGAGAAGGGGCTTCTCGGTTAATTCCCTATCTAGAAAAGTTACCCAATGATAAAAAAGAAAGGATTGCTCAAAACAAAAAAATCCTCATAGGCTATAGCGATATAACTGCCTTGCACATCTATCTACAAGCTAAATATGATTGGCAAACTCTTCACGGCACCATGTTGGAAATGATAGTAAATAGCTCCGTTTCTGAAAGCTCTGTTGAAAAATTGAAAGAGTTAATTCTTAACAAGCGGGATTCTATCAGATTTGATAACCTAAAGATGATAAACAATGGCATTAGACTAAAAGATGGCAGATTAGAGTCTAAAGTCATCGGTGGTAATATGACTTTAGTTGAAAATAGTATAGGAACCGCTTGGCAAATAAATGCGAAAGGTAAAATTCTATTTTTAGAGGACATAAGAGTTTACCCATACGCAATAGAGCGCAGTTTAGATCACCTAAAACAAGCTCACATTTTTGATGGAGTGCATGCAGTAATCTTTGGGGATTTCGTTAACTGTTATAATGATAATCTTGTTGAAGTTGTAAAAGAAAGGCTTGCAAAAAGTGTTAACTTTCCTGTATTTACAATGAAAGGGGTAGGCCATGGACATACAAATGACCCTTTACCTCTTAACACTCACGCTATTATTAGCGTTCAAGACGAAAAAGAAGGTTTGTTTTTTATGGATGTGCAGAATGTTAGCTAATCTTATAGCTAATGCGAGCTCTACGTCATGCCGCCACGGTATCTCTTAGCCGCTAACACGTACTTAACCGTCATACCGCGATTCATTCGCGGTATCTCTAGATCCCGCTAACACGTACTTAACCGTCATACTGCCGCGGCGCTAACAACTGTACGAACGTTGTAGTTTGGGCCATCAGTGGGGTGTCATCCATAAGTGTTGAAAGTGCTATAAGTGGCATTATATAAGGTGGTTAACGGCATAAATTTCAATGGTAATAAAATAAATTAAAAAAGCGCCTTTTTGCCTGTGGTTAGAAGGTTTAAGCGAATTTTCGACGTGGTTTATCTGCTTTCCCAACAACGAAGGTTGATATCAAGAGGAGATTTACATACCATTAATCACCTTGTGTGATTGCACTTTCAACACTTATGGGTGTCATCCCAGTGCCCAGACACTGGGATCCAGCTTCTATGCAACTTAATTAAAAACGTTTGTTTTAGCGTAAGACAACTACCTTTAGCTCATCAGCTCAGTTATAAGCAAAATTTCTGGATCCCAGTGTCTGGGCACTGGGATGACACCATTTGCTGTGCAATTTACCTTCAAAAACGAATGTTCGTACAGCTATGAGTGAGATCAAAGAATTGCAGAATTAAGTGTGAATGGTTACAGAGTAATTTCAAAGTGCATTTGCAGTTGGACTGGCTGAATGGATATACTTAATGAAAGTCCCATTTCACGGTGTTCAAATCTACTCCTTCTTGTACCATCTCCCAAAGTGGGCTCATTTCTCTCAGTCGGCCAATATTTTTAGCAACAAGATCTGCTGCGTACAAAACTTCTTCTTTAGTTGTAAATCGGCCTAGGCCAAATCTAATTGATGAATGCTCAAGGTCGTGGCCATTATTTAGCGACCGTATGACATAGGAAGGCTCAAGAGACGCAGACGTGCACGCAGAACCAGAACTTACTGCTAAATCCTTGATTGCCATGATGAGAGACTCACCCTCAACATAGGGAAAGCTCAAGTTTAGGTTGCCAGGAATTCTATTTTCATAATCACCATTTAAAACGATATCAGGAAATGCTTCTTTTATCTTATTGTACAAAATATCTCTCAGTCCTTCCAATTTGCTTGCTTCTGTTTCCATTTCTTCTTTAGCGATACGTGCCGCTTCACCAAAACCAACTGCAAGAGGTGTTGGAACTGTTCCAGAACGCATACCTCTTTCTTGTCCACCACCACTAATCAATGGTATCAGCCTAACACGAGGATTCTTTCTACGGACATATAATGCGCCTATTCCCATAGGTCCATAAATTTTGTGGCTAGAGAGACTCATAAGATCAATGCACATCTCATTAACATCAATTGGAACTTTTCCAAAGCTTTGAGCTGCATCTGTATGGAAAAATATATTATGCTTTCTGCATATTTTACCAATCTCCTTTACAGGCTGAATTACTCCGATTTCATTATTTACCATCATCACTGAAACCAGGATTGTTTTATCAGTAATTGCTTCCTCAAGCTTTGATAAATCTATAATTCCGTTTTGCTTAACAGGCAAATATGTAACTTTAAAGCCTTCATTTTCCAGATGCCGACAAGAATCCAGAACACACTTATGCTCCGTGCAGACAGTTATTATATGATTTCCTTTATTTTTGTAAAAGTGAGCAATGCCCTTGATTGCTGTATTATTTGACTCAGTTGCACCTGAGGTAAAGATAATTTCTTTGCTATCTGCGTTCACCAGATCAGCGATGTGTTTCCTTGCTTTTTCCACTGCTTCTTCAGCAGTCCAACCAAATGAATGGCTGCGAGAGTGTGCATTACTGAACTCACCAAAATAAGGTATCATTACCTCCAAAACACGGGGATCCACTTTAGTAGTAGATTGATAATCAAGAAATATTGGTAATTTTATTTTAGTATCATGTATTTTCTTACTTTCAATATTCATAAAGCTACCACAGGGACAAAATTTACAACTATTTAATAGCACTAAAACTTAATTTTTTCAAGGTATAATCTTGCATCAACAAACATTGTCACCAAAGGGATGTGTGTATGACGCTGGTTCACTCTGTGATGGTGTCATTCCAGCGCCCCTATGATGTCATCCGAGTAGCTCCTTTTTTTGTCATCCGAGTAGCTGACACTGGTTCACTCTATAATAGTATCATCCGAGTAGCCCCTTCTTGTATCTTGAAAAAAGCATCTAGTGTTTTAAGCTTAAACATTAGATGGAGAAGGGAAAATTTTGTCAATAATCTTAGATATAAAATCTGTGGTAAAGTCAAGAATCCCTCCTCAAAAGTAGAGGCTGGACGGTATCGTAGAAAGACCTAAATGGTTCTAATTCTGTATTCACAAGGTTAGCCTTACTTTTCATTTTTAATGGTAACGTATGGGGTTATATATGATCAACAACTTTTTGGGCATAGATATATCAAAAGATCGCTTTGATGTTTTTCTCTCATTTATAAGCAAAAAAGGAAAGCGTGAAACTAGAAAAAGAAGCTTTAAGAACGATGGTTTCAAAGTCTACTGAATTTTCTACACAAACATAATGTAGAAAAAGTAAAAACCTGCATGGAATCTACTGGTTGTTATAGCGAAGCACTGGCTGAATTTCTACACAATGCTGGACATTTTGTAAGTGTTGTAAATCCTTATTGCATAAAATCTTATGCAAGGAGTAAGCTGATACGACAAAAGAATGATCAGACCGATGCAGAAGTTATTGCTGATTATTGCCAAAGACAGGAACCTTCTAGTTGGACACCACCTTCTCCTGAAATGAAAAAATTAAAACATCTTTATCGTTGCTCAGTTGCGTTAAAAGATGAGTTAACATTAGTAAATAACCACTTAGAAAAAAAAGAGAGACTGCCTAAAGAAGTTGCAAATGCTTGGGAAGACCTTGCAATGAATATAGCTCAAAAAATAGAAACAATAAAAAACTCCGTACGTGAACTATTAAATCAACACAAAGAATTGTTGGAAAATTTTCAACTTCTATTGACTATTCCAGGCATAGGAGAAGAATCAGCAATAGCTATTTTAGCTGAAGTTTCTGATATAGAGGTTTTTAGAGATGCCAGGCAATTGGCAGCATATACAGGAGTTATACCACGAAATATGACGTCAGGTTCCTCTGTATATGCCAAACCCAGATTAAGTAAATCCGGTTCACAAACATTACGTAAGGCACTTTTCTTTCCTGCCATAGTAGCTAAGAATCACAATCCTATCATTATGAGCTTTTGCCAAAGATTAAAGGAAAAGGGTAAGCATAATATGGCCATCGTTGGTGCTGCAATGCGTAAGCTACTCCATATCATTTTCGGTATTCTGACATCCAAAAGTGCTTTTGATCCTAACCATATCAAAAACTACAGGGCTAGGAGGTTGACTGAAGGTTTAGTACTTTAAAATCAAAAATGCTTCCTATCTATCTTATGTAAAGTGGTATCTTACACAAATTTATTGAATGTTGTTGGTTAGTGGATATGTTGATAAGTAAACTTCATCTGTTTTGTGCGTATAAAACTAATTTACTTATCAACATATCCACTAACTATAATCTGTGTACTGTTACACAATTGGAAGTATTTTTTGATTTTATGATGCAACTTGGGAAATTTTTATAATTTTTTTGTTGACTAACAAGACGGTATCTCCTGTCATTCTAGTGCTCCTTTTTTTGTCATCCGAGTAGCCCCTTTTTTGTCATCCGAGTAGCCCCTCTTCTGTCATCCGAGTAGCTGACACTGGGATCTCATTTTACTCTATAATGGCAGTGCTCCTTTCTCGTCATCCCAGTGCCCAGACTACTTGGATCCAGGAAACTTAACTCTACACCAAGTAAATGTACAATAAGAACTAGATTCCAGACTGGAATGACACCCTACTTAACCGTCATACCGCCGCGGTATCTCTTAGCATAGATCCCGCTAACAAGCAGCGGGATGACGAATTACTTAACCATTATACCGCCGCGGTATCTCTAGATCCCGCTAACACCTTACTATTACCCACAAATATAAATGTTTGTTGCATAGCTCTTAATGGCATAACTTTTGCTTGAAATAACTGTTTATATGGTGCAATTTACAGCTTTTAGTTGCTAAAATTATAACTCTTAATTTAATAATTTTAATCCAATAAGCTTTCAGGTTAATAAAATTAAATTATTTGAGTAAATACAATACCATGTCTTTATTTGTGGGTAATAGTAAGCGCTAACACGTAGCGGGATGACGAGATGCCACCGCGAACCGTCATACCGCGATTCATTCGCGGTATCTCTTAGCCGCTAATACGTAGCGGGATGACGGTTGTCGGTAGGCCTAAATTACTTTAGCCATAAATATTTAAGAAATTTACCAAACGAAAAAAAAGGCAAAAGAAGCCCCGAGTAGCGAGTTTTGACTCTATATTACTGTAAGTGGCGCTGTAATAATGTGCTGACGCTTAGTTTAAGCGCGATTTGGCTGAATGTAGAAAAAATAAAAAAGACATGCAGCCGCTATAATTTTATCTAATCCGCCAATAAATACCCTGAGTTTTTTACTGAATTTTTGTTGTTGAACCTGCGCAGATCAAAAACAAGTTTTGAGTCATAAATACCCTTATTATCATAATAAGGGGGCTGGCGGAGTTTGTCAAGGAAGTTTTTGTATTTTAATTTTAGAATTTTATAGGCTTTTGTTTTCATGAAATTATGTTCTCATGGGTAAATTAATGTTATCCTTTTTTGTTGATCTAAAGTTTTTTATGTTCATACACTTACGTGTTCATAGTGTTTATTCGCTGCTTGAAAGCTCGGTTAAAATTGAGGAGCTGATAGGCCTTTGTTTGCGAAATAAAATGCCAGCGGTTGCAATTACTGATTCAGGCAACTTGTTTGGCTCGCTCGAATTTTCAGAATATGCAGCAAGTAGGGGAATACAGCTAATAATAGGATGCAATATTATAGTTAAACATTCAGAACAAAATTTACCTATATTATTGCTTGCAAAAAATGAGCAAGGGTACACTAATTTAGTCACTTTGGTGAGTGAGTCTTTTAAAAAGCGCAAGAATAACAGCGATATTCCTTACGTTGATTTTGATGAGCTATTGAATTTAAGTATGGGTCTGATCGCTTTAACCGGTGGATGTTTGGCTCAACTATTGTTGGGGCAAGATAAAGAAACGGTTGAAAAACTGCTTTCAGCATTCGATGGTCATTTATATGTTGAATTGCAGCGTCATGGGCTGAATAAAGAGCTAGAGCTTGAAGAAGCTTTAATAGATTTTGCTTATCAGCGCAATGTACCACTGGTTGCAACGAACGATGTGTTTTTTCCAAATAGGTCTGATTATGAGGCTTATGACATATTAACGTGCATATCGGAGGGGAGTTATGCCCTGGAGAATAACAGAAAGAAGTTAACTACCGAGCATTACTTCAAATCTGTGGCAGAAATGGAGGAGCTGTTTAGCGACATTCCCGAAGCAATTCATAACACTTTAGTGATAGCTAAGCGGTGCTCTTACATGCCAAGAAGCAGGCAGCCTATCTTGCCTAAATTTCCTTGTCGAGAAAATAAAACTGAGAATGAAGAACTGAGGGAGCAGGCAGTTGCAGGATTGAAGCTGCGTATTGCAAAATCCTCTTCTGTCACCAGAACACCCTCCACTGTCATCCCAGTACTTGATACTGGGATCCAGAGAGATTCCAGCGTCACGCGCTGGAATGACACCAAACCAGATGATGACACACAACATGATATCGATTTCAAGCAATACTACGACAGGTTAGATTATGAACTAAGCGTAATAACTTCGATGAACTACGCTGGCTACTTTTTGATAGTTTCTGATTTCATTCGTTGGAGCAAAGCAAATGGCATTCCAGTTGGTCCAGGAAGAGGCTCTGGTGCTGGATCAATTGTTGCTTGGAGCTTACAGATTACAGACCTTGATCCAATAAAGTTTGGCCTAATATTTGAAAGGTTTTTAAATCCCGATCGTGTATCAATGCCTGACTTTGATATCGATTTCTGCCAAGAGAAAAGGGACCTGGTTATTGATTATGTTCAGAAAAAGTACGGTTATGTTGCTCAAATAATCACTTTTGGAAAATTGCAAGCAAGGGCAGTATTGCGTGATGTTGGTAGAGTATTGCAAATGCCTTACTCTCAAGTGGATAAAATATCTAAAATGGTTCCATTTAATCCAGTAAATCCTGTAACTTTATCGCAAGCGATAGAGCTTGATCAAAACCTGCAGAAAGAACGGGATAGTGATGAGGTAATTGCAAAGCTTCTTGATATATCACTAAAGCTTGAAGGAATATATCGTCACGTTTCAACTCATGCTGCTGGAATTGTAATATGTGATCAAAAGTTGGAAAATTTTGTTCCTGTGTACTACGATCCAAATTCGGCTCTGCCAATCACTCAATACAGCATGAAATATGTGGAGAAAGCTGGGTTAATAAAATTTGATTTTCTTGGACTTGGTACGCTAACACTAATAGATCATGTATGTCGTTTAATTAATCGTGATGAAAAAAAGATCGATATTTCTTCAGTTCCTTTGAATGATCAAAAAACCTATGAGATGCTCTCTAGCGGTGATTCAATTGGAGTGTTCCAGCTTGAAAGTTCGGGAATGAGAGAAGCTTTAATCAAATTAAAGCCAGATTGCATTGAAGATATTATCGCTTTAATTTCCCTTTATCGTCCAGGACCTATGGATAACATTCCAACTTATGTTGCAAGAAAGCATGGACTTGAAAAGCCAGATTATATTCATCCGTTACTTGAAGGAGTGTTAAAAGAAACATTTGGGGTAATAATCTACCAGGAGCAGGTGATGGAAATAGCCCGTATTCTTTCCGGGTATAGCTTAGCGGAAGCAGATCTGCTGAGACGTGCCATGGGTAAGAAAATTAAGGAAGAGATGGATAAACAACGTGAACTTTTCATCCAAGGGGCAACGAAGAATGGCGTTGATTATGACAGGGCAAGTTATATCTTTGACCTTGTTGCAAAATTTGCTGGTTATGGATTTAATAAATCTCACGCAGCTGCATATGCGGTTATATCTTATCAAACGGCTTACCTTAAAGCTAATTATCCATTAGAATTTTTTACAGCACTAATGAATCTAAATATTGATGATAGAGATAAACTGAATTTATTTTATCATGCAGCAAAGTTTAGTGGCGTTACCGTTCTTCCACCTGATATAAACAAGTCTCAAGCTGAATTCTCAATAGAGGGTGAGTGCATACGTTATGGTATTGCTGCCTTGAGGAATGTTGGTTTTTCTATAGCAGAAGGAATAGTGAACACACGTTCAAGCGCTTATAAGGACATATGGGAATTCATTCAAAATTCAGGTCATATAATAAATAAGAGAGCGCTAGAAAGCCTAATTAAATCCGGGGCATTCGATAGCGTGCATAAGAACAGAAAGCAGCTATATGAGTCAATGGACATGCTGATTTACTTTGCAAATAAAAACAAACAGGATAGGGAATCAAGTCAAGCTGCTTTGTTTGGTAGTCTTGATGTCCTCAAACCGAAATTTGAGAATGTGGAAGATTTTGATGAAGAGGAAAAATTAGAGCATGAGTTATTTTCACTAGGATTTTATTTAACTAATCATCCACTTGAAAAATTTAGAATTCTTCTGGAAAAGTTAAATATTGGGTTTATCGGAGAAAATAGAACAGCAAAAACTGCTGGGGTAATATTAAATGCACGTATGAGAACTTCAGAGCGTGGAAGGTTTGTTATACTCACACTTTCTGATCCCCATAACGTTTCTGAAATAGCATTTTATAATAATGAAATAATAGAAGAAAAAAGAGATTTATTTTCACCAGGAACATTTGTGATAATTGATCTTGAAGCTTCGGAAAATACGACAAGATTAGCAGGCAAGGATATATCTGAGTTTACAAAAAGAATCGCTTCTACAATAAAGGAATTAGTTCTCACCACTGAGTGCACGGATTCGCAAAAAGCCGCTATGGAATTAAATGCAATATTGAAAGATAAAGGCAGAACCAAAATAATGCTAAAACTTCTTCTCGAAAAACATAAAGTGAGCATCTTATTACCAGGTGCATACTCAATTGCTCCTCAAGTTATTTATGAAATATCTAACTTAAGCTGGATTAAAGGCGTAGAAATTAATACAAATAACTTGCTTATATAAAAAAGCTTTATATAATGAAATATTTAATCGGTATTAAAGGAAGATATAGTGAATCTTTATGAATTTACTTTTATAGCACAACAAGGATTATTACAGCAAGAAGTAGAGGAGATGGTCCAAGAGCTAGCTGTTTCATTGAAAAATATTAAAGCAGATGTTATTTTCCAGAAGATCAAGAGTCTTATGGAAAGGCAAAATAGTACGCTTACAAAACAAGAGTTAGAAACGCGTGCTGAAGACATTAAAGAAGGTCTAGTTGCTTACTCTGATTTCTTAGAAGATCTTACAAAAATTTTATGGGTTGAATTGGAAGAAGATCTTTCAAATTTGAAAGAAGTGAAGTCAAAAATCGATAAAGAGTTGAAAGATGACCTAAAAGATTTAGGAATAACGCAAGATTTTATAAAATTTCTAGGAGGCAGTGAGCAAATTACTAAAAGTGCGTTTATCCATAATGCAGTAAATGCTTTGAAGAGAAATATTTCAGAACATCTAATAAAGATTTTTCAAGATATTTTGAAAGATTTTAGAATAAACGGTCCAACTCAATCGAGCAAAGCATTGGAGATGCTTTTGGAAAACATTGAAGCATCGGGATTAATCAAGTATGAACATTGGGGTCTTTTGGATTTTGCATATCCAATAAATAAGATGAAGAGCGGTCATTATTGTATAATGTGCATAAGTTCTACTGCAAACATTCTGGATGAATTTGTGCGTAGAATGAAACTTAATGAGAACGTTATTCGCCACTTGTCTGTGCAGGTTGATAAATTTTTTGAAGGTAAATCTTATATGATGAATAAACAAATTGAGGAGCAAAACGCATAATGATGAAAAGACGAAATAGTTTTAATAATTCTTACGTATCTGTAAATAATAGGACTGGCTTTAGGCGTTCTAAAGTTTGCCCTCTTGCTACGTCTAAAGATGAAGACATAGATTATAAGAATACAGATTTATTATCCAAGTTTACCTCTGACTATGGTAGGATATTACCTAGAAGGTTAACAGGCGTATGTGCAAAAAAACAAAGGAAGTTACGCTTAGCGATCATAAGGGCACGTTTTTTGGCTCTTGTTCCTTACTGTACTAAAAAAGTTTAGGTAATTTATGTTGATAATTTTAAAGGAAAATATAAGGACTTTAGGTAAGCTTGGTGAAGTTGTCAAAGTTAAACCAGGTTATGCACGTAATTTTCTTTTTCCACAAAGAAAAGCGGTGAAAGCTACCAAGGAAAATTTAACAAAGCTAGAGGAGCAACGTTTATTACTGGAAGAAGAGAATATAAAAAGATTAAATGTAGCAAAAGAGCTTGCATTGTCACTACATGATAAGTTTGTGGTATTGATAAAGCAAGCTTCAGAGGATGGTAAAATTTTTGGTTCTGTAACAACACGTGAAATTGCGAAAGTTTTACTACAAGAAGGACATGCGATAGATCATCGTAGTTTATCTTTTGGTGGAATAAGCATCAAAAACTTGGGTGAATACCAAGTAAACGTAGAATTACATAGTGAAGTAGTAGTACCAATTACTATATACGTCGTGAAATCCGAAACAGATGCGCATGAATTAAGGCAAGTAAAGTTGCAAAATCAGAAGTCTGAGCAACAAGAAGGTGAAGCAGTGGAGCAAGAAGATACAAATAACAAATAGCAGTGAATAAAATATATCAACTATTCCTGTCATTCCAGTGCCTTTTTTTTCTGTCATCCCAGTGCGTGACACTGGGATCTAGCATGTTCAAAGATAAGACGGGGGTCATTTAATGATCCCGCGCTATAGCCAAAAAGAAATGTCTTCCATTTGGGAGGAAAATAATAAATTTAATATATGGCTTAAAATAGAAAAATTAGCGTGTGAAGCTCAAGCAGAGTTAGGAGTGATTCCAAATAGTGTTGCTCAGAAGCTCTCTGGTGCTATTGAATTTGATATTGAACGTATCAACGAAATTGAATCCATTGTAAAACATGATGTTATAGCTTTTCTGACATATGTTGCTGAAAAAGCGGGAGTTGATGTTCGTTATCTCCACTATGGAATGACAAGTTCTGATGTTTTGGATACATGCCTTGCGGTGCAGTTGAAAGAGTCATGTGATATTTTACTCGGGAATCTAAAAAATTTACTTGCAGTATTGAAAAAAAAAGCTGAGGACTATAAAGATATTGTTTGTGTTGGGCGCAGTCATGGAATGCATGCAGAACCAACAACTCTTGGATTAAAATTTGCTAGATTTTATGCTGAATTTAAACGCAATTATCAGAGATTAATTAGCGCGCAAAAAGAGATCTCAATTTGTAAAATATCAGGTGCAGTAGGTAATTTTGCAAATGTTGATCCGTTTGTTGAAGAGTATGTAGCAAAAGAAATGGGACTCATACCTGAAACCATATCGTCTCAAGTCATTCCTCGTGATAGACATGCCATGTTCTTTTCGGTTTTGGGAGTGATTGCAAGCTCAATAGAAAATATTGCAATTGAAATTCGTCATTTGCAAAGAACTGAAATCGGCGAAATTTCTGAGCATTTTTCCATTGGGCAGAAGGGAAGCTCTGCTATGCCACACAAATGTAATCCTATTTTAAGTGAAAATCTGACGGGACTCTCACGTTTAATACGCAGTTATGTTTTTCCTGCGTTAGAAAATGTTGCATTGTGGCACGAACGTGATATATCACACTCGTCTGTGGAAAGATGCATTGCTCCTGATGCTTGTATAACAATGGATTTTGCTTTAGTGCGATTAACAGATTTGATAGATAAATTGGTAATCAATAAGGAAAACATTGAAAAGAACTTAAATTCTTCAAAAGGTTTAGTTTTCTCACAGCGTGTATTGCTTGAGTTAGTAAATAGTGGTTTGGCGAGGGAAGAGGCGTATAAAATTGTTCAGAGCAATGCAATGAAAGTGAAACAAAACAACAGTGATTTTCTGGCCGAATTGAAACAAGATAAACCTTTACTTAAGGTTATTAACTCGGAAAAACTTGAATCTTTGTTTGATTTGAAATATTATACAAAGCATGTAGGTCACATATATAGCAAGGTTTTCAATTAGGCTGAGTAGCTCAGTTGGTAGAGCAGGAGGATCATAATCTCTTGGTCGGGGGTTCAAGTCCCTCCTCAGCCACTCGAACTAAACTATGTTTAGCAAGATAGTGCTATTGGTGAAGTAGTGCGACCCAGTGTCAGCTACTTGGAATGGTTACGTTCAGTTGTATATCCACTTAGGTGTACAGTTTAGAGGAAAATGGATAAGAGATTGTGAAAAGGGTTTAGCTTTTGGCCTATGATCTCTTTAAATGACAGAATTTCACTACAAAACTTAACTTTCTTCTATGCAATTAGCTAAGTCAAGAAAGGTGAATCTATCTCTTGTTGCAAACGCAAGATCGACCACTTTACAATATTGTTCTTTATTCCAACTGAGGTGCTCTGGTAAGTGCGGAATTGATAGATCTTCAAATATTTTTTGCAGGTATTTTGCAGGTAGTAAATTTTGCTTAATTAAATTGGAAATATTAGTCCATTCTTTACAAATAATCTCTTGGATTTTTTGCTGCATAATTTGCTTCTGTTCAAAAGTTCTTACAAATTCGATATTATCAAAGCACTGAGTTATATGTTTTACATCTAAAGTGGTCGGGTTGATAATCGGGTTTTGTATTGATAATATTTTTTCCTGCAAATTAGCCATGGTAATCGTCGTAACAGCAATTTTTTCGCCATGTAGTGAGGAATGATCTCTTGTTACCATTTCCATTGCGTGAGCTATCATATGCTCTCCTTGGCTTGCAGAATAGCTGCCTTTTGATATTACCATTCCAAGTCCTGAAATTAGTAGAACTTCCATAAGTAATAGGACCACTTTTCTACTTCTTTTAGTAAGCGCCGTATACTCTCTTAGCAAAATTTGCTCCAAATCGCGAACAAGTGTAAAAGGTAATTCATTGTATTCTGTGCCAAGCAACAAATGAGATAGTAGCCAGTCAGCCTGAACTGTCGAACGGCAAATGAAATCTGCAAATCCGCTTAATGTGAGGCGCAGTGGTGCATTGGTAAGTATGTCTATATCTATATATATCGCTCTTGGAAGATGTGCTTTGAACGATTTTTTGTATCCATTTACTAATATTGAAGCATTTGCGGATGTATATCCATTCATGGAAGCGGCTGTTGGGAACGATATATAATCTTTTTTCTCGAGGTAGCTTGCATATTTGCAGATGTCGTTAACGGTGCCGCTACCAAATGCAACTATTAAGTCACTGTCTTTTGCTTTGTTTCTAACTAAATTTATGGTTTCAAGAGAGGCAAGTGAAAGATTAGTACCCATGGTTGGTGTCATTCCAGCGCGTGACGCTGATTTTTTTTCCTGGATCCCAGTCTCGAAGGACTGGGATGATAAAATGTAGGGAGCATCCGAAATGATATGAGGTTTTGCAAGAGGCCTAATGGTATTGCTCGGGATAATTAAGTGAGAAATTTTATTAAATACGTTTTTGTTTAAAAGTTTTGCTGTATTTTCATCTGCAACTAGAAAGATGTCATTTCCGTGTCGTGTGCATATTTCATAGATATCATCAGCAAGGTGGTAATCTGTTATTACTTCTCTTAGAAAAGTTTGTTCGGTTTGATGTAATATTTGTTTTAAATAGTGCATAGAGTGTTTACAATATAGCAATATAATTATTTTAAGGTTGACATGAAAATTGACCCTGTAGAGCTAACTAAGAAATTGATCTCTTTTGAGAGTATAACACCAAGGGACGGCGGGGCAATAGAGCATATAGCAACAATCTTCAAGAAAAGTGGCTTTGACTGTGAGATTTTAGAATTTGGTGATGATGGAACTAAAGTTAAAAATCTTTATGCGAAATATATAAATGGAGTACCAAATTTGTGCTTTGCTGGGCATGTTGATGTTGTACCACCGGGTCAGTTAAAAGATTGGGCATTTGGTCCATTTAATCCAGAAGTTAGAGATGGAATGCTATATGGAAGAGGAGCAGCTGATATGAAAAGCGGAATAGCTGCATTTATTGCTGCTATGGCAAATTTAATTGCAGAAAAGTTTCAATTTAATGGTTCGATAAGTGCATTGATTACCAGTGCTGAAGAAAGCACGGAAGAATATGGAACAAAGGCAGTTTTGGAATGGATGAAAAGTAAGCAAAAAAAGATAGATTTTTGTGTAGTTGCCGAACCAACCAGTAGTGAGAAATTAGGTGATACCATAAAAATAGGCAGAAGAGGTTCTGTAACATTTGAATTAATTTGCCATGGAAAACAAGGACACGTTGCCTACCCAGACCTAGCAGATAATCCAATATATAAGGTAATATCGATATTGAGTAAGGTAAAAAATACTACTTTTGATCATGGTAATAAATATTTTCAGCCTTCACATTGCGAAGTTACTACTATCGATGTTGGAAATAATACTAGCAATCTAATACCTAGTTCAGCAACTACACGTTTTAACATTCGATATAACGATACACAAACACCTGACGGCTTATATAAGCTGATTGATGAAATATGCTCCAGTATAACTAACGATTATAAACTTTCTATGCATAGCAGCAGGGACGTTTTCCTCTCTACTCCTGATAGAAATACTGATATTATGCTTGATGCGATAAATAAAGTTACCAGTATTGATGCTGTGCTGAGCACAAGTGGTGGCACATCTGACGCTGCGTTTATCAAAGATGTTTGTCCAGTGATTGAATTTGGTATAATCAACAAAACCGCACATCAGATAAACGAATGCGTATTAGTAAATGATATACATAAATTAACAGCTATATATAAGGAATTTATAGAAAATTATTTCAATCCCACTAATAAAATATTGAGTCAGGTCAACGTAGTTAGTAATATATCTAGTGGTCCATTGTTAGCTTAGATGTAATCAGATCTCTTGCATAACTGTTGTTTGAGTAACAACTGCCAGCGTGTGACGTTAGAATCCAAAAACCATGAGAGCTACAAAAACCACTTGACAAACTCCGCCAGCCCCCTTATCATGAAAATGAAGCTATTTATTTATCTTCTCTGTACAGATTAAATGACAAAAAAACTCAACGTATTTGGCGTCTCATGTTTAATTTTTTGCACTATGTGCACTCTATGTCTTTATCAAATTTCTAGGTTTTTACCTATACAAGCTGAAATACGCTTATAAAGCATTTAAAACATTAAAAAACGCCAACTTAAAAAATGGATAGTGAATAATTAGCTACCCTAGGGTTTCTTTTGCCTTTTTTTCTGTTTAGTAAATTTCTTAAACATTTATGACTAAAGGTTAGTTGCATTAAAAAGCAGCTAAATCGCGGTTATTAAGCGTTTAGAATAAAAAAACGCCATACTTGAAAGTATAATGTAAGTAATTAGCCAACCACGGGGCTTCTTTTGCCTTTTTTTCCATTTGGTAAATTTCTTAATATTTGTAGCTAGAGACTCTCATCTTTAGCGAGCTTCAAGGTAATTGGTTGCTATTTGCGAAAATATTTGCATAATTTAAGCAACATTAATTGATAAAAATTAACTATGGAGCTTAATAAGATTGCAGCATCGATTTTACTTTCTGGGCTAATCATTATGATAGTCAGCAACGTAGTTGATATGCTGTATAGTCCAGAGGAATATAAGATTGAACACCAAACGATAGTAGCTGCTGGTAACAATGAGTTCCAGCAAAAAATCGAGCAAGTGGCGCTCGATATTGGAGCGCTCATGCAGAATGCTAGCTTTGAAAAAGGCAAGTCAGCAGCGAAGAAATGTATAGCCTGCCATAGTTTTGAGAAAGGTGGAATGAATAAAGTAGGACCAAACTTATGGAACGTAGTTGGAAACAAAAAGGCTCATCTTGGTAACTCATTCAATTACTCAAAAGCAGTGCTTGAAAGAGGTGGAAAATGGGGGTATGAGGAGCTATTTGCTTTCTTAAAGAACCCAAAAGCCTATATAAAAGGTACGCGTATGGCATTTGCAGGTATTTCCAATCCACAAGAAATTGCAGATCTAGTTAGTTATTTGCGTCAATTGAGTGATAACCCGGTTGCTTTGCCAAAGTAGTATGGATTATTGTAATGATGGAAATAATGGTCACATAGCATATCGAAAGCTACAAGGAAAGAAAGCTTCTGTAGTTTTTTTCGGTGGATTTGCATCTAATATGGATGGAACTAAAGCAACTGCTATTTACAAATTTTGCCAAGAAAACGATATAGCACTTGTGCTATTTGATTATTTTGGTCACGGTCATTCAAGTGGTGATTTTATTGATTACACGATAAGTGATTGGCAAGAAAATTGTGCTAAAGTGATAAGTGAATTAACTAGCGATAAACAAATAATTATAGGTTCAAGTATGGGAGGATGGCTGATGCTGCTCATTGCCCTTCAATTTTCAGAAAAAATTGCAGCATTAATCGGCATATCGTCTGCTCCTGATTTTACTGAAGATTTGATATTCAAGCAATTGTCAGGCAAGCAAAAAAAAGAACTAGGTTCTAAAGGTGTAATAGATTTTACTTCAGAGCATTGTACATACAAAATAACTAAAAATTTGATCGAAGATGGCAGAAAGAACCTTCTTTTAAACAGAGAAGCAATAGATATAAACTGTCCTGTGCGCTTATTGCATAGCATTAATGATAAAGATGTTCCTTATCAAACTTCATTGAATTTAGCTGAAAAAATTAAGTCAACCGATGTTGAAGTATACTTGATGAAATCAGCAGAGCACAACATGTCTGACAATCACTCACTGAAAGTTTTATTTAAGACCATTAGAGAATTTTTGCCAGCAAAAACATATAGGTAACCGTTCACAGATTTCCACTTAATTCTTCAATCGGGAGTGTTAAATAAACTGTGTCAAACCGAAAAAAAAGTAATAAATTGATATAAAAAAATGGAGGTTTGACAATGAGTCAGAAAGTAGTAAACAGAACTACCGGTTTGGTAGATTATAAAGAATTAGAAACAAATATCCTGTCGTCTATACGAGAAGGAAGACCGTTGACAGGAAGAGATGGAGCATTAACACCGTTTATAAAAAAGTTGCTGGAGGTAAGCCTGGAAGGTGAAATAGAAAACCACTTGTCGGCTGAAAGCGAAGAGAATAATCGAAGAAATGGGAGGAATGCAAAGACTTTACGTACAAGCGCAGGGTCATTTGAGCTTTTGACGCCAAGAGATAGGGAAGGAAGTTTCGAACCACAAATAGTCAAAAAAAGGCAAACAAACTTACATCCAGAGCTTGAAACGAAGATTTTGAGCACATTTGCCAGTGGTATGGGCTATAGAGATATAGTGTCACATGTTGAGGAAATTTATGATCACAAAATATCGGTGGCAGAGATATCAAGTATTACTGACAAATTGCTACCAGTAATCAACGAATGGCGTAGTCGCCTGCTGCAGTCTGTATATCCGATAGTTTTCATGGTTTTTTAAAGTCAAAGAGGACGGGCATTGCGTAAGTAAATGCATGTATAACATATTAGGCATAGATCAAAATGGCAAAAAAGAAGTATTAGGTTTTTATTTGGCTGAAAGTGAAGGAGCTAACTTCTGGTTGGGAGTGCTAAATGACCTCAAAGAAAGAGGAGATACCGTCTTGTTAGTCAACAAAAAAATTATAAAAATTTCCCAAGTTGCATCATAAAATCAAAAAATACTTCCAATTGTGTAACAGTACACAGATTATAGTTAGTGGATATGTTGATAAGTAAATTAGTTTTATACGCACAAAACAGATGAAGTTTACTTATCAACATATCCACTAACCAACAACATTCAATAAATTTGTGTAAGATACCACTTTACATAAGATAGATAGGAAGCATTTTTGATTTTAAAGTACTAAACCTTCAGTCAACCTCCTAGCCCTGTAGTTTTTGATATGGTTAGGATCAAAAGCACTTTTGGATGTCAGAATACCGAAAATGATATGGAGTAGCTTACGCATTGCAGCACCAACGATGGCCATATTATGCTTACCCTTTTCCTTTAATCTTTGGCAAAAGCTCATAATGATAGGATTGTGATTCTTAGCTACTATGGCAGGAAAGAAAAGTGCCTTACGTAATGTTTGTGAACCGGATTTACTTAATCTGGGTTTGGCATATACAGAGGAACCTGACGTCATATTTCGTGGTATAACTCCTGTATATGCTGCCAATTGCCTGGCATCTCTAAAAACCTCTATATCAGAAACTTCAGCTAAAATAGCTATTGCTGATTCTTCTCCTATGCCTGGAATAGTCAATAGAAGTTGAAAATTTTCCAACAATTCTTTGTGTTGATTTAATAGTTCACGTACGGAGTTTTTTATTGTTTCTATTTTTTGAGCTATATTCATTGCAAGGTCTTCCCAAGCATTTGCAACTTCTTTAGGCAGTCTCTCTTTTTTTTCTAAGTGGTTATTTACTAATGTTAACTCATCTTTTAACGCAACTGAGCAACGATAAAGATGTTTTAATTTTTTCATTTCAGGAGAAGGTGGTGTCCAACTAGAAGGTTCCTGTCTTTGGCAATAATCAGCAATAACTTCTGCATCGGTCTGATCATTCTTTTGTCGTATCAGCTTACTCCTTGCATAAGATTTTATGCAATAAGGATTTACAACACTTACAAAATGTCCAGCATTGTGTAGAAATTCAGCCAGTGCTTCGCTATAACAACCAGTAGATTCCATGCAGGTTTTTACTTTTTCTACATTATGTTTGTGTAGAAAATTCAGTAGACTTTGAAACCATCGTTCTTAAAGCTTCTTTTTCTAGTTTCACGCTTTCCTTTTTTGCTTATAAATGAGAGAAAAACATCAAAGCGATCTTTTGATATATCTATGCCCAAAAAGTTGTTGATCATATATAACCCCATACGTTACCATTAAAAATGAAAAGTAAGGCTAGTCTTGTGAATACAGAATTAGAACCATTCAGGTCTTTCTACGATACCGTCCAGCCTATACTTTTGAGAAGGGAATTCTTATCTCCTCTACAGATTTTATATCTAAGAAGAAGCACAGAGTTCCTCCCTTCTCCACCTAATGCTTAAGCTTAAAACATTAGATGCTTTTGACAAGATACAAGAAGAAGGCTACTTGGATGACGCCCTCCTAGTGGACTCAAATCACAATGTTCGTACAGTTATGCGTCAAGCCTAAAAACAGTTAGCTAATAGGTTTAATAAAAATTCACATATACAGGAAAGATTGGTAACATTATTTGAACAGAAATCGTTATTGTAATTATGCCAAAACGCACAGATATAGAATCTATATTAGTAATAGGAGCAGGCCCAATAGTTATAGGTCAGGCATGCGAGTTTGATTATTCCGGAACGCAAAGCTGTAAAGTATTAAAAAGTGAAGGTTATAAAGTCATTTTGGTTAACTCCAACCCCGCAACTATAATGACAGATCCTGAGTTTTCTGATGCAACTTATATTGAGCCGGTACTGCCTGAAATCATAGAGAAAATTATAATTAAGGAGATGCCAAATGCAATATTGCCAACAATGGGCGGGCAAACAGCACTCAATTGCGCAATAAAACTTGCAGATGATGGAGTGTTAGACAAATACAATGTAGAATTAATAGGGGTAAATAGAGAAGCAATAAAAAAAGCAGAGGATAGAGAGTTATTCCGTCAGTCCATGGATAAAATAGGGCTAAAATACCCCAAAAGTATCATTATAAAAAATCAAGAACAAATAAGAAAGGCTTTGGATTACATTGGATTACCAGCAATCATCCGCTCGTCATTCACCCTTGGTGGTGCAGGTAGCGGCATAGCATACAATAAAGAGGAGTTTTTCAATATTGCAGAAAGTGCTCTCAAAATTTCGCCAATAAATGAAGTTCAGATAGATGAATCAATTATCGGCTGGAAAGAATATGAAATGGAAGTTATCCGTGATTGTAAAGATAACTGCATAATAGTCTGTTCGATAGAAAATATTGATCCAATGGGAGTGCACACCGGAGATAGTATCACGGTTGCTCCTGCTTTGACTCTGCGTGACGTAGAATACCAACAGATGAGAAATGCATCTATAGCAGTGCTAAGAGAAATTGATATTAGTGCCGGTGGTGCAAATGTTCAGTTTGCAGTGAATCCTAAAGAAGATGGAAGCCTCGTTGTGATTGAAATGAATCCAAGGGTTTCTCGCTCTTCTGCACTTGCTTCAAAAGCAACAGGTTATCCTATTGCAAAAGTTGTAACTAAACTTGCTATCGGCTATTCACTCGATGAGATACGTAATGATTGCGCTCCAGTTATACCTGCTGCATTTGAACCAGTGATTGATTACATCGTCACTAAAATTCCTCGTTTTGAATTTGAGAAGTTTAAGGGGACGAATTGTGAACTATCAACTTCCATGAAATCAGTGGGGGAAGTGATGTCGATCGGCCGCACTTTTAATGAGTCGCTGCAGAAAGCTTTTCGCTCGCTTGAAACTGGGCTTACGGGACTTAATGAAGTATTTCCTGAAAATACTGATATTGATCACATCAGATCTCAATTAGCAAAATTGCTGCCAAACAGATTACTGATTGCTGCTGACGCAATGCGTCATGGAATAAGCATAGAAGAAATAAATTCGATTACAGGATATGACTTATGGTTTTTGCAGAATATACAGCAAATTATATTAGCTGAACAAAAAATCAAGGAAAACGGCCTTCCTGAGACTGCATATGAAATGTTAGAGCTGAAAAAAATGGGGTTTTCAGATGCAAGATTGGCAAAATTAAGCAATAAGAAAGTAGAGCAAATTGAAGAAATAAGAAAAAAATTTGGCATTAAACAAGTTTATAAGCGTGTAGACACCTGTGCAGCTGAATTTGAATCGAGCACTGCTTATATGTATGGCTGTTATGAGGGTAACACAATGATGTCATTCCAGCGCGTGACGCTGGAATCCAGAGATAAGGAAGAATGGATCCCAGTGTCAGCTACTCGGATGACAGAGGGAATGGAGTGCGAAGCAGATGTTTCTGACCGAGAAAAGGTTGTCATTTTAGGAAGTGGTCCAAATCGCATTGGTCAAGGTATTGAGTTTGATTATGCATGCGTACATGCAGCTTCTGCCGCCAAAGAAATGGGGTATGAAACAATAATGATCAACTGTAATCCAGAAACCGTTTCAACTGATTATGATACCACTGATCGTTTATATTTCGCCCCACTGATTGCAGAGGATGTGCTTGAAATACTAAGTAAAGAGCAAGAAAATGGCACACTGGTTGGTGTAATAGTTCAAATAGGTGGTCAAACACCTTTAAAGTTAGCCAAAGTGCTTAACGAGAGAGGTTTCAAAATTCTGGGAACTTCGTTTGATTCTATTGACCTTGCAGAAGATCGCATGAGGTTTAAAAACCTTGCTTTGCAACTTAATTTAAAACAACCTGAAAGTTCTATCTGCCATTCAGTAAAAGAAGCGTTAACCAACGCAGAAAAGGTGGGGTTTCCACTAGTAGTCAGGCCATCATATGTCCTCGGCGGTCAGTCTATGTCGATTAGACACGATACTCAGAGCTTTAAAGAGTATGTCTTGAATCAAACCAAAATTTTTGAACACGGATCGCTGCTTCTTGATAAATTTTTAGTCAATGCAGTTGAGGTTGACGTTGATGCTGTGTGTGATGGGAAAAAAGTTTTCATTGCAGCGGTCATGGAGCATATTGAAGAAGCTGGTATCCACTCTGGCGATTCAACATGCTCAATACCGACAAATACATTGAGTGACGAAGTAATAAAAGAGATCGAGCTCCAAACTGAAAGAATAGCTCTTGCACTAGAAGTGAAAGGTCTGATAAACATTCAGTTTGCTGTTCAAGAGAGTTATGTATACATACTTGAAGTAAATTTACGAGCTAGTCGAACCGTTCCTTTTATTTCCAAGGTAATCAATATTCCTATTGCAAAGCTTGCCACTCAGGTTATTTTGGGTAAAAAATTGAATCAGGAAAACAAGCCTTTCAATCATTTTGCAGTTAAAGCTGCTGTTTTTCCATTCACGCGCTTTTCGGGAATTGACACTCTACTTGGTCCTGAAATGAAATCAACAGGAGAAGTAATGGGAATTGACTCATCGTTTGAAGCTGCACTTGCAAAAACGCACATGGCTGCAGGATACAAGTTACCAATAGAAGGAACAGCTCTGGTTTCAGTAAAAGATGATGATAAAGAGTATATATTGCCTGTTGCACGAATGTTGAAAGAACTGAGTTTTGAAATATATGCAACCAAAGGCACAGCTTTATATCTGAATAATAACGGCATTGCTGCAAAAGCTGTAAATAAAGTGAGAGAAGGCAGACCCCACATAGTTGATATGCTCAAAGATGGAAAAATAAATCTAGTAATCAATACTTCAAAAGGTGTGAAATCAGTCTCAGATAGCAAAGATATCAGGAGAACTGCTATTTTGCAAAATATAGCTTATAGCACCACAGCTTCTGGGAGTAAAGCGTTAGTGCTTGCAATTCAATATGTAAAGAATAGCAAATTGGAAGTGAAATCATTACAGCAGATACAAAACGTTTAAATGCCAAACGAAAATAATTCATTACTCTATCTCAAAATTGTGGTAGAGTAATGTAAGTCAAATTTTTTTACTGACTTGCCTATGTATTATGGTATTTGTTAAAGAATTATTGAATAACGGTTATGCAACATGAATAAGGTAAAAAGGAAACGAACTCAATTTTATCAGCCTTATCCATTACGTAAGACGAGGAAAACAGAAGCAAAAAATACCCAAGAATTATATGATCCAACACTAACTGATATTAGGTTAGGCGAAAGTGATAATCAACAAAGTTTGGAAGTAATATAAAAGATCCGATGGAGTTCTCTCGCAGTGATTTGTCAAACAAAACAGATGAACACGAAAGTGATAATCGACTACAGAACTTTAGTGATTATGATTCATATGATAGTTCTGCTGATGGTAATCAGACGCCTTGTACTGAACCAAGTGATTGGGACTCAAATTCGAGCTGTAGTTCAGATTATTCTTATTTTCCGGAAGGTGGCTCACTTTTAATGGATCTAGAAATACCATTAACTGAAAATGAAGAGAAGCTGATTGATGAATTTTGTAAGGAGATGAAAAAGGTGGAAGAAGAAAATAACAAAGAAAGTGCTTTAAGGCTTGTTCGAGACATAACAAATAAATATTTAGGGAAAGGGATAAGACTAAATTCATGTTATGGTGATCGTTATAGAACTGTAACAAATTTGATATTTGAAGAAATAATAGATGTTATCAATAATGAAGGCCTATGCCCTAGCAGTAAAGCGCATGCATTTAGAGGTCAGGATGTTTCTTGTAACAATGAAGATCAAGATGATGACAACACGAATGAAGCACTGGAAGATGGTAATTTAGACATCATAAGAAACACCATTAGGGATTTATTGTTAAAAGGTGGGAAAGTAGAAAGAGGTCTTTTCGATGGTGGTGAGCTAGGATATGTAACTTCTGATTCTGATTATGTAAATGATCTCTTTGCACAATGTAAGGAAATTGAAAACGATCTAAAAAATGCAGCATATGAAAGTATTGTAAACAAAAATGAGCAAGCTCAAAAGGACAAATTAGAATTAAAAGTAGAGATAGATAATGAGTGCTTTTGTATAAAATATCCACAAGATAGTACTGTTGAAGTTGCAAAAATCCTAAGCAATGAAAAGAATAAAGGTTTAAACTTAAGAGTTGGTATACTGCAAATTGGGAAAAGTATAGTAAGAGTTGAAAGCTACAACGGAAAAAGAAATTATCTGGATGTTTGTAAGCAAGGTGTAACATTATCTTTTGATAGTGAAGCAGGAAAAATCAGTATTCATCTAAATCCTAAGGAAAATAGTAATGAAATAGAAGTAAAGATTGATAAGGAGAGCGAAGCAAGGCTTAACGAGTTAGAAGATAAGGGGAAAAGTTTAGGAGAAAACTGTCTTTTAGGAGGAAAAAGCGTTCTGGAAGCTATACGAGATGGAAATTTTGAAAGAAATAGAAGTATTATACCAACTAGCGTAATTGAACAGCCAAATGCTGCAACGAATACTCCACAATCTTACCTAGAGAACATTAGTCTGAGCGGACACAATTACAGAACTAAACGTATTGATTCAAGGCATGGCTAATGTGCAAATATTGAAGCAAAAGTGATCAGTGCTTGACACTGCTCTCCTTTGTCATCCCAGTGCCCAGACACTGGGATCCAGGAATTTTATTAAGTTGGTGAGCATAAAAATAGCTGTTTTACGTTAAAATACAATGTTTTGATGATTATGGAAAGGCTGGATTCCAGTGTCAAGCACTGGAATGACACCATTTGTTGTAAACTTACTTTTTTCTTGATTTTTTGGTTTATCTCGCCTACCTATTTTGCCACTTTGCTGAACGGATACAACTAAACAATAGGTCTATCTACTTCATTCTAATGTGATTTCAGTTTTTTTTACATGCAAACTCTCTAATCCCACCTTATAGTTAGGATAAATTAGAGAGACATTAAGATCTTTTTTAATTTTAACATTACTTACTTTTTTTGACCCTAAATAAAAACTCTGTGCATAATCTGGTAAGGAAGAAACCTCAATTGGCTCTGGAGGACTAACATTGAGGAGTTTGGCTGCATACATTATCACTTCAGATTGTGTAGTGGGTAAATCATCTGCACAATTGTATACTTCACCAGGTTTTATGTTTTGCATGGAAAAAAATAGAATGTTCGATATATCTTCAACGTGAATACGAGAAAAAAAATGCCCTTCTTTTTTCACATTTTTTGCTTTGCCAAGCTGCAAGTCAATTAACACGTTCCTACCAGGACCGTATATTCCAGCTAAACGAAAAATATGTACAGGCAGTTTGCTATTCAGCCACTTCTTTTCAGATCTAAGGCGCTTTTCTCCTCTGATTTCTATAGGTTTTGTTTCAGATTCCTCATTCACCCAATTACCAGAGTAATCACCATAAACGCTAGTTGCAGACAAATAACCAAACCATTTAACATTTTGCAGGCAATCACCATATCTCTCCATAACATCATCACCATCTGGAGGAATAGAAATTAAAACGTGCGTTGCGCTTTTAAGCAGATCTTGACTAACTTTCTCATAATTAAAGAGGATTACATTTTGTATATTTTTACTTCTTGATGTGCCACTGACTTTCCAACCTAAGTTCAGCAGTTTTTTCGATAAAAATTTAGCCACATATCCATAACCAAAGCAAAACAAGTGCATGAAAATTAATTTTTAAAATTCTTCTTGATAAATTCTACTCCTAATTTTATCCCCTCTTCATTAATAATATGCCCTAATGCATGAATTGGGTGCCCTTCAACATTTATTCCATTTTCTTTCAAAGCTTTAACCGCTAAGTCGAGGGACGAAAAAGGTACCACGTCGTCAGCATCACCATGGATAACACATATGTTAGGTTTTGACTTGATCTCTGGTGCAGTTTTTGAAGGTGAAAGAAACCTACCAGAGTATGCAACAACTGATGCACAGGATTGAGAGCGGGTGAGAGCTGTATGTATTGCAAGCATTGCTCCTTGAGAAAATCCAACCAAAGAAAGTTGCGTATCTTTTAAATTAAGCTCCTTTAATTTTGTATCAATGAAATGATTTACAATTGATGTAGCATTTTTTACTCCATTATATAGCGCTTCCTCACTACGATCTTCCAAGCTGAACCACTGATAACCATCACCTATTTCTCTTTCAAACGGAGCATTGGGTGCTACAAAATATGACTCGGGTAAAAACTTGCTCATAACTTTAGCAAGGTGAATGAAATTATCGCCACTTGAGCCCCAACCATGTAAAAAAATAATCAAATTTTTCTTATTTCCGCCTGCACAAATTTCTTGGCCTTTAAGTTCAATCATTTCTTTTCCTTTTGCATTTATATTTTTATTTAACACTAATTTTCAAATTTGTAAAAACATACTGTGATTGCTGTTGAATGATGGAGAGACATACTCCATTATTTTATACCTATAGCTAACTGAAAAAAGGTTACCTCAGAAGGGATAAAAAGGTATAAAATGGCTTTGGATAAGGTAGAATGATGCCAAAGTGAGGATCTGAGGGAACGTGTTTTGAAAGTAGTAGACGAGAAAAAAATGACTATGGAGGAAGATGTTCAAAATTGATAGAAAAACAATATATTGGTGGAGGAAAAGAAGAGAAGAAACAGGAAGCATAAAACCATCTTCAGGCTATCAAAAGGGGCATAGTCATAAAATTAAAGACTTAGATAGCTTTGTCGAATTTCTAGATGAAAATCAGAGTTGAAAAGATAATTGAAAAATTTGGCAATATGTGCAAAGACAAAGTATATAACTACCTTAAAAAAGTGAACTATATGTATAAAAAAAACTTTTCTCTACCAGGAAAGGGATGAAGGAAAACGAAAGGAAGTCATACAAAAGGTAGCAGAAATAAATGAAGAAAATTTAGTATTCATAGATGAATCAGGTATAGAAGACAACGAATTTTATGAATATGGATGGTCTCGAAGAGGAAAAGGGCTATTTGCGGAGAAACCAGGATACAAAGGAAGAAATAATTGGAGCCCTAAGTGAAGAGGCACCATGAGGGATATTGCAACAGTGAGCTTTTTGAAGCGTATGTTGAAAATAGGCTTATGCCAATATTAAAACCTGGCTAGGTTTGACAATGCGAGTTTTCATAAGTCTGACAAGACGAAAGAATTAATAGAAAGGGAGTGTTAAATAAACTGTGTCAAACCGAAAAAAAAGTAATAAATTGATATAAAAAAATGGAGGTTTGACAATGAGTCAGAAAGTAGTAAACAGAACTACCGGTTTGGTAGATTATAAAGAATTAGAAACAAATATCCTGTCGTCTATACGAGAAGGAAGACCGTTGACAGGAAGAGATGGAGCATTAACACCGTTTATAAAAAAGTTGCTGGAGGTAAGCCTGGAAGGTGAAATAGAAAACCACTTGTCGGCTGAAAGCGAAGAGAATAATCGAAGAAATGGGAGGAATGCAAAGACTTTACGTACAAGCGCAGGGTCATTTGAGCTTTTGACGCCAAGAGATAGGGAAGGAAGTTTCGAACCACAAATAGTCAAAAAAAGGCAAACAAACTTACATCCAGAGCTTGAAACGAAGATTTTGAGCACATTTGCCAGTGGTATGGGCTATAGAGATATAGTGTCACATGTTGAGGAAATTTATGATCACAAAATATCGGTGGCAGAGATATCAAGTATTACTGACAAATTGCTACCAGTAATCAACGAATGGCGTAGTCGCCTGCTGCAGTCTGTATATCCGATAGTTTTCATGGTTTTTTAAAGTCAAAGAGGACGGGCATTGCGTAAGTAAATGCATGTATAACATATTAGGCATAGATCAAAATGGCAAAAAAGAAGTATTAGGTTTTTATTTGGCTGAAAGTGAAGGAGCTAACTTCTGGTTGGGAGTGCTAAATGACCTCAAAGAAAGAGGAGATACCGTCTTGTTAGTCAACAAAAAAATTATAAAAATTTCCCAAGTTGCATCATAAAATCAAAAAATACTTCCAATTGTGTAACAGTACACAGATTATAGTTAGTGGATATGTTGATAAGTAAATTAGTTTTATACGCACAAAACAGATGAAGTTTACTTATCAACATATCCACTAACCAACAACATTCAATAAATTTGTGTAAGATACCACTTTACATAAGATAGATAGGAAGCATTTTTGATTTTAAAGTACTAAACCTTCAGTCAACCTCCTAGCCCTGTAGTTTTTGATATGGTTAGGATCAAAAGCACTTTTGGATGTCAGAATACCGAAAATGATATGGAGTAGCTTACGCATTGCAGCACCAACGATGGCCATATTATGCTTACCCTTTTCCTTTAATCTTTGGCAAAAGCTCATAATGATAGGATTGTGATTCTTAGCTACTATGGCAGGAAAGAAAAGTGCCTTACGTAATGTTTGTGAACCGGATTTACTTAATCTGGGTTTGGCATATACAGAGGAACCTGACGTCATATTTCGTGGTATAACTCCTGTATATGCTGCCAATTGCCTGGCATCTCTAAAAACCTCTATATCAGAAACTTCAGCTAAAATAGCTATTGCTGATTCTTCTCCTATGCCTGGAATAGTCAATAGAAGTTGAAAATTTTCCAACAATTCTTTGTGTTGATTTAATAGTTCACGTACGGAGTTTTTTATTGTTTCTATTTTTTGAGCTATATTCATTGCAAGGTCTTCCCAAGCATTTGCAACTTCTTTAGGCAGTCTCTCTTTTTTTTCTAAGTGGTTATTTACTAATGTTAACTCATCTTTTAACGCAACTGAGCAACGATAAAGATGTTTTAATTTTTTCATTTCAGGAGAAGGTGGTGTCCAACTAGAAGGTTCCTGTCTTTGGCAATAATCAGCAATAACTTCTGCATCGGTCTGATCATTCTTTTGTCGTATCAGCTTACTCCTTGCATAAGATTTTATGCAATAAGGATTTACAACACTTACAAAATGTCCAGCATTGTGTAGAAATTCAGCCAGTGCTTCGCTATAACAACCAGTAGATTCCATGCAGGTTTTTACTTTTTCTACATTATGTTTGTGTAGAAAATTCAGTAGACTTTGAAACCATCGTTCTTAAAGCTTCTTTTTCTAGTTTCACGCTTTCCTTTTTTGCTTATAAATGAGAGAAAAACATCAAAGCGATCTTTTGATATATCTATGCCCAAAAAGTTGTTGATCATATATAACCCCATACGTTACCATTAAAAATGAAAAGTAAGGCTAGTCTTGTGAATACAGAATTAGAACCATTCAGGTCTTTCTACGATACCGTCCAGCCTATACTTTTGAGAAGGGAATTCTTATCTCCTCTACAGATTTTATATCTAAGAAGAAGCACAGAGTTCCTCCCTTCTCCACCTAATGCTTAAGCTTAAAACATTAGATGCTTTTGACAAGATACAAGTAGAAGATATCCTTATTGCCTGCGTTGATGGGCTGAAAAGCTTTCCTGCAGCTATAAACAGTGTCTTTCCTAATGCGGAAGTGCAGATGTGTATAGTGCATCAGATACGCAACTCACTGAAGTATGTGGCCAGTAAAGATGCGAAGAGTTTTTTGAGCGATTTAAAGAAGGTATATCAAGCTTCAAGCAAGGAAATTGCCGAGAATTATCTGTTGGAATTGGATGAAAAATGGGGCACAAAGTACCCTATGGTTATAAAATCTTGGCAGAATAATTGGGAAAACTTGTCTGGTTATTTTAAGTATTCTGGTCCAGTTAGGAGGATAATCTACACCACCAATCCCATAGAGGGGCTACATAGGCAAATTAGGAAATTCACTAAGACCAAAGGCTCATTTACCAGCATAAATGCCTTGTATAAGCAGGTATATTGTGCTATAAAGAAGGCAGAGGAAAAGTGGACGATGCCTGTACATGATTGGGCATTAACTATCTCTCAACTTGATGTTTTCTTTCCTGGCAGATTGAAAATTGAGTTGAACTAAAAATGCGGTTTGACACAGTTTATTTAACACTCCCCTTCAATCTCACTAATAGAAAGGCCTGTAAACTTGACAATAGTGTTGACATCAACATTATTAGCCAGCATTGCTTTTGCGACTTCAATTTTCCCTTCAATTTTCCCTTCAATTTTTCCTTTCTCTATACCTTTTTGTATACCTTTCTCTTCAGCAAGATCAAGTCTGTATTCAAGAATGGCTTCTTCTTTCCGTAGATCCATTATTCTTTCTTCGTAAGCTACTAAATCTTTTTCGTTCCAACGAAACTTGTCTAATTCATCATATGCTAGCTTTATTATTGGCGCTTTTTCTGCTATCTCTTTTAAGTCCTCTTCTGTTGTTTCTTCTGCGTATTTAAAAAAGAAACACCACCTTTCTACTATACTTTCTAACTGCTCTACTTTACTTTTTGAAAATTTGGGCAATTCTATAAAGATAAATTGAAAATCTTTTAAGTAATGGCCGTTAGTTTTTATATCACGTATATTGTGAGTAGAGATATAACCAACTTCTTCAGGAAGTAAGTTACAATTTGATATAGCAATAAAGAAGACTTTCTTTAAATCAATGTAGTTGCCAGATTTATCTAATTGTCTTGAGTAGGCTTTAGCGGCATATAATTGAGCGCGTTTTTCGAAGCCCTTGTCTCTAGCGAGCTGCATTTCTGCTATATATCTATTTCCGTGAGAATCCTTGCAGAGAACATCAACAATACTTTGTTTATCAGAGGCAACTTCGGGATCCATAATAGTGCTAAGAAACTCAACTTCTTGTATTGCATTTATCTCAGTAAACCCTAAAATATCGTTCAAAAAGTGGATCAGGATATTCTTATTTTTTTCCGTTCCAAAGATTTTTTTGAAACACAAATCATTGCGAGGATCGAGAAATTTTGAAAGAGCCATGGCAAAAATGCTTGAAAATATTAATAATTATACACTATTATTAACAATTATTCAACCATATTTTTGAAGATAGCTATAG